>JAUICG010000016.1 GCA_030427485.1 Gammaproteobacteria bacterium | reverse complement strand
TTGTTGTACCTGAATAGTTGTGACAACTATCCCAACAAGTGCCCACACATCTGTCTTCATCTACTTGTTAAACAACATCCGCAACCGCCAGGGCGCAGATCACCGTGAGGAGTGCCTCATCGGGGAAGCGCATTATACGCATAGCCACTCCCCCTGCAAGCGCTTTTGTGGAAATATTTTGAGGATATTTTTCCCCGGCCAGGAACTGCTCAAAACTTCACCAGAAATGTACGATTGCAGCAACTTATGTCAGGTCCGTGCAGCTACCCCGGGGCGCCCCCTGAGGAAACGGCGCCTGGCGCGCCAACCCAGCAAGGCGGCGAATACGGCGAGGTAGACCAGTGCTTCGCCTACATCGGAACGGGCTTGCCACAGCAGGTGCAAACACGCCAGCAGTGCCGCGGGATAAACCAGTCGATGCAGTCGCTGCCAGTGTCCGCGTAATCGACGCTGCATACCTCGGGTGGAAGTGATTGCCAGCGGCAGCATCAATAACCATGCAGCGAAGCCCAGCGTAATATACGGGCGTTCCGCCAGTTCCTCGCCAAGCGCGGCGACATCCCAGCCGATATAGAACTGCAGAAAGCTGGCAAAGTGCATGCAGGCATAGAAAAACGCGAAAAGCCCCAGCATGCGGCGCAGCCGCAGCGCAATGGACCAGCCGAACCACATACGCAAAGGCGATAGCAGTAGCGTCAGTGCCAGCAGTCGCAATGACCATTCACCGGTAAACAGGGTCAGCGCCTCAGCGGGATCCGGCCCCAGTCGTCCCGCTGCAGCCGAGTAAAAAACCCATGAAAACGGTAACAGACAAAGCACAAATGTGCCGACTTTCAGAGTCCTCTCCATGTTCAATAGTTCCGCGCCAGGTCCATACCCTTGTACAGGTGGGCCACCTGCTCAGCGTAACCGTTGAACATTTGCGTGGGGATTCGATTGGGACTGAAAAGCGTGGAGGGCAATCGACGTTCCGAGGCCTGGCTCCAGCGCGGGTGATCCACATTGGGATTTACGTTGGCATAGAAGCCGTATTCCTCCGGAGCCAGCGATTCCCAGGTTGTCCGGGGCCGCTTCTCCAAAAGACGGATACGCACAACGGACTTGATACTCTTGAATCCATACTTCCACGGCACCACTAAACGCACAGGTGCGCCATTCTGGTTGGGAAGGGTTTTGCCGTACAGGCCCACCGCCATCAGGCTAAGGGGATGCATCGCTTCATCCATGCGCAGGCCCTCGCGGTAGGGCCAGTCGATCGTGCTGGTGAAAGAACGGGTGCCGGGCATTTCACTCGGGCGATACAGCGTCTCGAACGCGACATACCTGGCCTCGCTACCGGGCTCAAAACGCTGGAGCAAATCAGCCAGCGGGAAGCCGACCCAGGGAACGACCATGGACCATGCTTCCACACAGCGCAGCCGGTAGATGCGCTCCTGCAAATCAAACCCGCCGAGTATATCTTCCAGGTGAAGCTTGCCAGGCTTGCGTACCGCGCCATCGACCTCCAGCGACCAGGGGTCAATTATCATCTGATGCGCGTGGCGCGCCGGATCGCCTTTATCCGTGCCGAATTCGTAGAAGTTTCCATAGGCCGTTACATCTGCATACGGTGTCGCCTGTTCGCCGGTAGTAAATCCCCCGGCGGCGGAGTCGGGCTCGCGATACGCCAGCGGCGCGCCACCGGTTGTCTCCTCTCCTTGCGCGGCTCGCGAAACACCTCCCAACAGGGGCAGCGCGGCCAAACCCGCCGCCTGCATGAGCGCACGTCGCTTCAGGTACACCGGTTCGGGCGTGATTTCAGAGGAGGCAATCGCAGGAATCTTGAAATGCTTGCTCATGGACTTCGTATCCGCTTAACAGTTCATACTGTTGTTCAGAGCGCTAAACCGGCGATTGGTTCCCCACTGCGCATGCGAGTAAGCATCAGGTCTTGTGGCGTTTGCGCCTCTTTGCCACCAGCATGATAGGCCCCGACGACGCATAGACCAGAAATGCCACCAGCAGAATACTCGGTGGATCGAGGGTTATCAGGCCAAAAACGAGTACCACGGCAATCATCACGACGAACGGTACACGGCCACGGAAATCGATGCCCTTGAAGCTGTAGTAAGGGAAATTCGCGATCATCAGGAAACCGACCACCGCGGTAAGCAGCCCGATCAGGAAGGACAATTCGCGTGGCAGTGCCGTCCCTACGAGGCCGAGGTCATGGCACACCCAGACTGCGCTGGCCAGGATGGCCGCCGCCGCCGGACTGGCCAGCCCGGTGAAATAGTTTTTGTCCGCCGAATCTATCTGGGTATTGAATCGCGCCAGTCGCAATGCAGCGCACGCCACATAGATAAAGGCTGTGCTCCAGCCAAACTTGCCGAGGTCTCCCAGCGCCCAGCTGAAAACCACCAGCGCCGGCGCAACACCAAAAGACACCATGTCGGAGAGGCTGTCAAACTCCTCACCGAATTTGCTCGAGGTGTTGGTGAGGCGCGCGATGCGACCGTCCAGGCCATCCAGTACCATCGCAAAAAAAATCGCCACGGCGGCGTTTTCGAAGTCGCCGCGCATCGCCGCGATAATGGCGTAAAACCCGGCAAACAACGCAGCGGTGGTGAACAGGTTGGGCAGCAGGTAAATACCCTGGTGCCGTACGGTCTGGCCGTTTACCGAGACCTCTTCCTCGTGCTCGTCCACCAGTAAATCCAGGCGCGGGGCGACAGCGCCGCCGGCGGGTTCTTTTTCCGTTGCCCCGGAATCCGCCGCCTGCCGGGATCCGTCGTCATTCGTGGCCATAGGCTTACCCACTGTGTCAGCTATCCGCATATGGTATCAAACACTCGAACCGTAGGTCTGCCCCGCGACATCCCAGAAAGACCTTACCAGCGGGCTGGCCAATCGCTGGCCCAGGCTGCACAGGCCCACAGTAAGCGGCGGCAGGCCCTCGCGCACGGTAATCTGCTCGACCCGCGATGCCATCCCACTGGCTCCAATTACCAGGTGCGGCGCTATACCAACGCCCAAGCCCAGGCTGACCATCGCGACGATTGCCTCATGTCCCGCTACCTGGGCGTAGATCCGTGGGCGCACGCCCTGCTCACGAAACCAGGTGTCGAGCATCTCCTTGGTTATCCCGCGTTCCGGCACAATGAACGGAATACCGTTCCAGTTGATATCGCCGCTGCCGGTATCGGCAGCCAGCACCATGTCGCGCACCGCACAATCCGCCGCCGGAACACAAAATTGCAGCGGGGACTCCAGTAGCGGCAGGAACTCCATGCGGCCTGGCACCTGGCTGGGGCGACCACTCACGGCGACATCGTCCTGCCCTTCCAGAATTCGGCCGATACCGTCGGCCTGATCGCCGGTGTGCATCTTGATCTCTACCGCCGGGTGGGTACCGCGAAAGGCTTCCAGAATCGGCGCCAGTACGCTGTAGGTCGCGGTCACGGAACAGTACAGGCTGACCTCTCCCGCCAGTTCATCGTCACTTCCCAGCTTGCGGCGCAACTGCTGATACTCCGCAATCGCGTGACGCGCATACGCGCGAAACTCACGACCCGCCCCGGTCAGCCGGACCCGCCGGTTGTCCCGCTCCAACAGGGGCTGTCCAAGTTCTTCCTCAAGGCGCTGCACCGTTCTACTGACTGCCGAGACACTCATATGCAGCATCTCACCGCTACGGCTGAAATTGAGCGTGTCGGACACGCTCAAAAATACTGATAAGGCCCTGATCTCCATAGCATCTTCCTACATTGCAATATATGCAACACAGTATTACCGATATAGCGTTTTACGCAAGAGACTAAATGTCGTATCGTGCCGTCCCACAATTCAACTCTCACCCGAGGATCTCCGTCATGGGACACAATTACTTCAATACGCTGCCGCTGCGCCTGCAACTTGAGCAACTCGGCAAGTGCCGCTTCATGGAACGCTCCGAATTCGCCGACGGCGTCGATATGCTGCGTGGGAAGAAACTGGTGATCGTAGGTTGCGGCTCACAGGGCCTGAACCAGGGCCTGAACCTCCGCGATAGCGGCCTGGATGTCTCTTACGCGCTACGCGAAGAGGCTATCTCGGCCAAGCGCCAGTCGTGGAAAAACGCGTCGGAGAACGGCTTCACCGTGGGCACCTACGAGGAACTGATTCCCGGCGCGGATATGGTGTTGAACCTGACGCCGGACAAGCAGCATACCAGTGTCGTGGCCGCCGTCATGCCTCTGATGAAAAAAGGCGCGTGCCTGTCCTATTCCCACGGCTTCAATATCGTGGAGGAAGGCATGAAGATTCGCGACGATATCACCGTGATCATGGTCGCGCCCAAATGCCCTGGCACCGAGGTCCGCGAAGAATACAAGCGCGGTTTCGGCGTGCCCACGCTGATCGCGGTACACACGGAGAACGACCCCAACGGTGACGGACTCGAACTCGCCAAAGCCTATGCCGCCGGCACTGGCGGGCACCGGGCCGGCGTTCTGCAATCTTCGTTTATTGCTGAGGTAAAATCCGATCTGATGGGCGAGCAGACCATCCTCTGCGGCATGCTCCAGACCGGCGCGATACTGTGCTTCGACAAGATGGTGGAGAAAGGCATCGATCCCGGCTATGCATCAAAATTGATCCAGTACGGCTGGGAGACCGTCACCGAAGGGCTGAAGCACGGCGGCATCACCAACATGATGGACCGCCTGTCAAACCCCGCCAAGATCCGCGCCTTCTACCTGGCCGACGAACTCAAAAGCATCATGCGCCCGCTGTATGAAAAGCATCAGGACGACATCATGACCGGCGAGTTCTCGAGCACGATGATGGCGGATTGGGCCAACGATGATGCCAATCTGCTCAAGTGGCGAGCCGCGACGGCGGAGACCGCCTTCGAAAGGTCTGATAACACCAGCGCCGACATTTCTGAGCAGGAGTTTTATGACCACGGCATCCTGCTGGTTGCAATGATCAAAGCGGGAGTGGAGCTGGCGTTCGAGGTCATGGTTTCCGCCGGTATTATCGCGGAATCAGCCTACTACGAATCGCTGCATGAAACGCCGCTGATCGCCAATACCATCGCCCGCAAGAAGTTGTACGAGATGAATGTGGTGATCTCCGATACTGCGGAATATGGCTGTTACCTGTTCGATCACGCCTGCCGCCCACTGCTGGCTGACTTTATGAGCAAAATTGACACCGATGTAATCGGCAAGGGTATCGAGGGCGACAACGGCGTCGATAATGTCGAACTCATCTCGGTGAATGATGCGATTCGCAGCCACCCTGTAGAAGTTGTCGGCAAAAAATTGCGCGGTTACATGACGGCGATGAAGCGCATCGTCTGAAGCGCCAGGCACAGCCGACAAAAAAGGGGCCAATGGCCCCTTTTTTGTCGCTGCACGAATGCATGTCGCGAATTGGCGCACTGGAGCTACAGGCTCAGGACCTTCTCCCCGCGGGAAATCCCGGCGACGCCGGAGCGCACCACTTCCAGTATTTCCGCGCCCGCCATTGCCGCGACAAAGGAATCGAGTTTGTCGCTGGTGCCAACCAGTTGGATGGTATAAACGGTCGGACCGACATCCACAATTTGCCCGCGAAATATATCGGTCGTGCGCTTCACTTCTTCGCGCGCAACACCGGTGGCCCGCACCTTGATCAGCATCAGGTCGCGCTCGATGTGCGCGCCCTCCGTCAGATCGGCAAGCTTCACCACATCCACCAGTTTGTTGAGTTGCTTGGTAAGTTGTTCGATCCGCAGGTCGTTCTCCACCGTCGTCAGCGTAAGACGAGACAGCGTGGGATCGTCAGTGGGAGCCACATTCAGAGTATCGATGTTGTAGCCGCGTTGCGAGAACAGGCCGACCACGCGCGATAATGCGCCGGGCTCATTTTCCATCAGCATAGAAATAATGCGTCGCATGTCAGGTCCTCTCGTTCTTGCTGAGCCACATATCCTTCATAGACCCGTTGGGTGCAATATGCATCGGATACACGTGTTCCATCGGATCGATAAAGATATCCAGGAAGACCAACCTGTCTTTCATCGCAAACGCATTCTCCATCGCGCCATCGAGGTCAGCCAGCTTCTTCACCTGAATGCCGACATGGCCGTAGGCCTCCACCAGCTTGATGAAGTCGGGCAGAGAATCCTCGTAGGTACTCATCGCATAACGGCCCTCGTACTGCATATCCTGCCACTGCTTCACCATGCCGAGGTAATTGTTGCGCAAATTTATGATCTTCACCGGGGTGTTATATTGTGTGCATGTGGACAGTTCCTGGATATTCATCTGGATACTTCCCTCTCCCGTCACACAGGCAACCTCCTGGTCCGGGAAAGCCAGTTTGACACCGATCGCGGCGGGCAGGCCAAAGCCCATGGTCCCGAGGCCCCCTGAATTAATCCAGCGTCGCGGCTTGTCAAACCGGTAGTACTGGGCCGCGAACATCTGGTGCTGCCCAACATCCGAGGTAACATAGGCATCACCCCCGGTGACCCGGTAGAGGCTCTCGATCACCTGCTGCGGCATGATCATGTCACTCTCGGCGTAGCGCCGGCCCGTGAACAGCCCGTGCGCATCCCGCCATTCATCGATCTGGTCCCACCAGCGTTTCAGCGCAGCCTGATCCGGAACACCGGCATCTTTCTCAGTAAGTAGATCGATCTGTGACAGCAGCTCAGTCAACACGGACTGAACCGGACCTACGATCGGGATATCGGCGATCACTGTTTTGGAAATGGACGCCGGGTCAACATCGATATGGATTACCTTGGCACTGGGACAGAACTTGGATACGGTATTGGTCACGCGATCATCAAAGCGCGCTCCAACAGCCAGAATACAATCGCTGTGGTGCATCGCCATGTTGGCTTCATAGAACCCATGCATTCCCAGCATGCCCAGGAACTGGCGGTCGCTGCCCGGGTACCCGCCAAGACCCATCAGGGTATTGGTTACCGGGTAATTCAGTTTGCGCGCCAACTGTGTCAACAGTTCGCTTGCCTCGCCGAGTATCACTCCGCCGCCGGAGTAAATAACAGGACGCTTGGCCGCGAGCAGCAGTTTGGCGGCCTTCTTGATCTGCCCGGTATGCCCGCGCTGCGCCGGTGAGTAGGAGCGCATCTTGACCGACTTCGGATAGCGATACTCGTACGTTTCATCCGGCCGCGTAACATCCTTGGGGATATCGATCACCACCGGACCGGGACGACCACTGGAGGCGATATGAAACGCTTTCTTGATAATGAGCGGAAGATCTTCGGAACGCTTGACCATGAAACTGTGTTTTACGATGGGCCGCGAAATCCCGATCATATCCGTTTCCTGGAAAGCATCCTCACCGATCAGGTGGCTCTGCACCTGGCCGGACAGCACCACCATCGGGATCGAATCCATGTAGGCCGTGGCTATCCCGGTTACCGCATTGGTCGCGCCGGGGCCAGATGTCACCAGGACGACACCCGGTTTGCCAGTCGCACGGGCATAACCGTCAGCCGCATGAGTAGCCGCCTGTTCGTGGCGCACCAGTACATGGGGCACCTTGCAGTCCTTGAACAGTGCATCGTAAATATGCAACACCGCGCCTCCGGGATAACCGAAGATATACTCAACACCTTCGTCTTCCAGTGCGCGGGCGATCATTTCACCGCCAGATAACAACTCCACAATATTTCTCCACTCGCAAAACGTCCGACGCGTAGCCCTCGCCGGAACATTCCAAAGTCATGTGTGGATGTCGCTGCAGATATGCCTGGACAGGCATTCGAAAAGCCACACCACCCCCAATAAAGCTCAATACACCGCCCGGACGATCCCCGACTGGGAATACGATCACGAACTGCCTGTGTATCGGTCGCCCTGCGGGGTAGCGCAGTGTCTGGCCCTCAATCCGGCCCGTACGGCACAGATTGAATACGGGACTTACATACAGCCGCATCAAATAATCGCATTGATGAAGTAGACCAGAGGCCGAGGGTACTCGACGTTAGCCGTTGCCATATGCAAGACGCGCGTATTGTTGCGTCTGAGGGGTGTCAAAGTCAACCTCACATTGCTACGGGAGGGGCGCAATGGGGCATTAGTCACATTGCCTCCTGCAGGCATGTGCGGTATTTTTGCGGCAGTGGGAGTTGATTGAGGAGACACTGTTTTGAAGCGCGCTATAACCACTGTTGCACTGCTTCTGACCATCGCAGCACCGATACTTGCGGGCTCTCATGCCGTTGCCGGGCAAGTTGTCTACCGCTGGCTGGACGACCGTGGGAATCCGGTCAACAGCGACCGCCCGCCTCCCAAAGGCGTTGATTACGAGGTCATATCCACAAGTTCCAGTATGGTACGACCGGTTGATGCGGAAGAGGGCGCGGTGCCCCTGGAGGTCAAACCGACTGCCTCCAACAAGTTCGAGCCGGTGGATACCAGTACACCAAAGATCGAAAAGAACCCGGAATACTGTCAACGAGCTCGAGAGAACCTCGAAACGCTTGACCTCAAAGTCAGGATTCAAATGCGTAATGAACAGGGCGAGGTGTACTTCCTCACGGAGGAAGAGCGAGCTGTCCAGCGCCAGAAGGCGCTGGACTCAATCAAAGTCAATTGCGACTAGCTTACGCTGAACACCGTATCCCCACCCTGTATCTCCGCCAGTATTACGGTGCCGGGCTGAAAATCACCAGCCAGCAGGCGCTGCGCCAACGGGTTTTCAAGCTCGCGCTGAATCGCCCGCTTGAGCGGCCGTGCACCGTACACCGGGTCGAATCCCGCGGACACCAGCCGATCCATGAAGGCCTCGCTGATTTGCAACTCCAGCTCCCGTGCCGCCAGTCGGTCCTGCAGATCGCGCAACTGGATCGCAGCAATACCGCGAATCTGTTCCTCACGCAGGGGGTGGAACACCACTGACTCGTCGATCCGGTTGATGAACTCGGGACGAAAATGCGTGCCGACCACTTCCATAACGGCCGCCTTCATTGCATCGTAGTCGTCATTGGCCGCCATTTCCTGGATCAGGTGCGATCCGAGATTGGATGTCATAACGACTACCGTGTTGCGAAAATCCACTGTCCGGCCCTGGCCGTCCGTCAACCGGCCGTCCTCCAGCACCTGCAACAGGATGTTGAACACATCGGGATGCGCTTTTTCCACTTCATCCAGCAGCAGCAGGGAGTAGGGCCGGCGACGCACGGCTTCAGTCAGGTAGCCGCCCTCTTCATAGCCTACATAGCCGGGCGGCGCCCCGATCAGTCGCGCCACCGAGTGCTTTTCCATGAATTCGGACATATCTACCCGCACCATCGCATCGTCGCTGTCGAACATGAACTCAGCCAGCGCCTTGCACAGCTCGGTTTTACCGACACCGGTTGGCCCCAGGAACAGAAAGGAACCATTGGGGCGCCGGGGGTCCGACAGGCCGGCGCGCGAACGACGCACCGCGTTCGATACCGCGGTGATCGCCTCGTCCTGACCCACCACTCTTTCACGCAGCGCATCCTCCATGCGCAACAGCTTCTCGCGGTCACCCTCCATCATCTTCGCGACCGGTATGCCGGTCCAGCGTGAAACAACCTCGGCAATTTCCTCGTCTGTGACCTTGTTGCGCAACAAGACGGTATCGGCAGCCTCCGATTCCTGTGCCGCCGCCAATTGCTTTTCCAATTCTGGGATACGACCGTACTGGAGTTCCGACATGCGCGTGAGATCACCGGCGCGCCGGGCCGCTTCCAGGTCCAGCTTTACCTGCTCCAGGTCACTCTTGATATGGGCGGCACCCTGCACGGACGCCTTTTCACCCTTCCAGATTTCCTCCAGGTCCGAAAACTCGCGTTCGACCTTGTCGATTTCTTCATTCAGTCTTTCCACCTGCTTTTTCGCCGCGGGGTCGCTGTCTTTTTTGACAGCCTCCCGTTCAATCTTCAGCTGTATGAGCCGCCGTTCGAGTTTGTCCATGGCCTCGGGCTTGGAATCGATCTCCATACGGATACGGCTGGCTGCCTCGTCGACGAGGTCGATCGCCTTGTCGGGCAGTTGCCGGTCAGTGATATAGCGCTGGGACAGCCGTGCCGCGGCGATGATCGCGCTATCCGTGATATCCACACCGTGGTGCACCTCGTAGCGCTCTTTCAGGCCGCGCAGGATGGCTATGGTGTCCTCCTCATTGGGTTCATCGACCAGCACTTTCTGGAAACGCCGTTCCAGGGCGGCATCCTTCTCCACGTACTGGCGGTATTCGTTCAGCGTAGTGGCACCGACACAATGCAACTCCCCGCGAGCCAGCGCGGGCTTGAGCATGTTACCGGCATCCATGGAGCCCTCGGCCTTACCGGCGCCGACCATGGTATGGAGTTCGTCAATGAACAGGATGATACGGCCCTCCTGCTTGGAGAGCTCCTTGAGTACCGCTTTGAGGCGCTCTTCGAAGTCGCCACGAAATTTGGCACCGGCCAACAGTGCGCCAAGGTCGAGCGACAGCACGCGTTTGTCGCGCATGCTTTCAGGCACTTCACCGTTCACGACACGCTGCGCGAGCCCCTCGATAATGGCCGTCTTGCCCACACCGGGCTCGCCGATCAACACCGGATTGTTCTTGGTGCGGCGTTGCAGCACCTGTATGGTTCGACGGATCTCGTCATCGCGCCCGATGACAGGGTCCAGTTTGCCCTGCTCCGCCCGCTCAGTGAGGTCTATCGTGTATTTGTCCAGTGCCTGCCGGGATTCCTCGGCCTCCGGATTGTCCACCGCCTCGCCGCCGCGCATCGCGTCGATCGCGGCTTTCAGGTCCAGCGGCCGCACGCCGGCGGTTTTCATCAACTCACCAACGGCGTTTTTGCTTTCCAGCATCGCCAGCAGCACCAGCTCGCTGGAGATATAGGTGTCACCGCCCTGTTGCGCGAGCTTGTCAGTAACATTGAGTATACGGCCGAGGTCGTTCGACATATGGACATCCCCGGCAGTACCGGACACCGTCGGCAGCGCGTCGACCGCGGCCCGGGTGCTCGCCGTCAGGGCTGATACGTCCGCTCCCGCCTTTTGCAGCAACGGCTTGCAGGCGCCGCCGCGCTGCTCGAGCAGGGCGCTCAATAAATGTACGGGCTCGATAAAATTGTGGTCTTTTCCCAGTGCCAGGGACTGGGCATCGGCCAGCGCTGTCTGCAACTGGTTGGTTAACTTATCCATTCTCATTCAAAAATCTCCTCACGGGTTACCCCCGGCGGGGCACATTGTGTTCATTGCCATCAATAATGGGGGCAAATTACCCTATTTCAAGCAGGGTAATTGCCTGCAAGGAAGAATTAGTGCAACAGGATAAGGCTGGCCATACGGCCGGTCTGGCCATCCCGCCGATAGGAAAAGAACCGCTCGCTGTCGCTGAAAGTGCAGTACCCGCCACCGTATACACTTGAAACGCCCGATCTTTCCAGGCGTACACGAGCCAGCGCATACAGGTCGGCGAGGTAGTGGCCGGGACGCCCGGCAACCGGAACAAAGCAATCGGTGATGGCGGAAACCTCGTCGGGACGGGCCGATGACAGAAATCCGTCCCTCACCTCCGCGCCGACCTCAAATGCCGCCGGCCCGATGGCGGGGCCCAGCCACGCCAGCAGCCGCTCCGGGCGGACCCCCATCGCCGCTACTGTATTCTCCAGAACTCCCGCCATCAGGCCGCGCCAGCCCGCATGCGCGGCGGCTACCACATCTCCATCGACGGAACACAACAGCACTGGCAAACAGTCCGCGGTCAATACCGCGCATACAATGCCGGGTGTGCGACTCCACTGGGCGTCCGCGGCCGCAAGCGGACCGCCCTGCCCGGCTTCAACCACCGCGGCCCCATGTACCTGGGACAGCCAGGGGACCGGGGCACTCCCAGGCAACGCGATGGCCAGTTGCGCACGGTTTGCCGCCACCGCGTCCGCGTCATCACCGACATGACAACCGAGGTTGAAACTCTCGAAAGGCGGCTTGCTGCAACCGCCCCATCGCAGCGTGGACAGGGCGCGCACGTTCCGGGGCGCGGGCCATCCGGGTTCAATAAAGCGCCGTGTCATTGGCAAGCGGAGGATCTTCCGCCTCCAGTACAGCAATCAGATGCGAAATATCGTCCGGCAGCGGGCATTCAAACTGCACGGGTTCCTCGCTCAGGGGGTGGATGAATCCCAGCGAGCGAGCGTGTAACGCCTGGCGCGAGAAGTCACGCAGGGTCCGCACCAGCAGGTCTGACGCCCCCCTGGGGATACGCGGGCGCCCACCGTACAGGCGATCACCGATCAGCGGGTAGTGCCGATGGGCCATATGCACTCTGATCTGGTGAGTACGACCGGTTTCCAGATTGACCGTGATACGGGTGTGGTGACCAAAGCGCTGGGCCAGGCGATAGTGCGTGATCGCCGGCTTGCCACCGATCGCGGTGACCGCCATCTTTTTGCGCTGTCGGGGATGCCGACCCATGGCTGCGTCCACCGTACCGCCGCCCGTCATCGCGCCGATAACCAGTGCGCAGTACTCCCGTTTAACCGTACGCTGCTGGAGTTGCTCGACGAGGTGGTGATGCGCCGGCAGGGTTCTGGCCACAACCAGTAAACCCGAGGTATCCATGTCCAGTCGATGGACGATGCCCGCTCGCGGTAAGCGCGACAACTCGGGGGCGTGGGCCAGCAGTGCATTTACCAGCGTACCCCCGGCATGGCCAACCGCCGGATGCACGACCAGACCCGCGGGCTTGTTGATCACGAGGATGGCCTCATCTTCGTAAACCATCTCCAGGTCGATATTCTCGCCCTGCCACGCGACTTCCGCATCCAGCAGGGCGTCAATCTGGACGCTGGCGCCCTCGAGTACCTTGTCGCGCGGGCGGCACTGTTTTCCGTCCACAGACACGGCTCCCGCCTTGATCCACTCCTGCAGGCGGGAGCGGGAATACTGGGGAAACAATCGGGCAGCGACCTGATCCAATCGGCTGCCGTGCATCTCCTGCGGCACACTGGCCTGAAGCTCCACTTTCTCAATCATCACAATTCCTGTTTATGCGCCAGCCAGCCTGTGGTTAAATACCCCAGCACCAGCACCCGCGCTGGGTGGGATTTTAGCACGCTGGCGCGAGCCATCAGGTGGAAGCATGAAATACATTGTGATCGTTCTATTCAGCCTCACCCTCTTCGGCTGCTCCAGCAACGAGGAGTTGCCGGACATTGCCGCGGATGCCGGCGAGCAGCAAATCTACGAAGACGCCCAGCGCTACCTGCGCGGAGACAATTACGACCTGGCAGTGAAAAGCCTGGAGTTACTGGAATCCCGCTACCCGTTCGGCAAGTACGCCGAGCAGGCCCAACTCGAACTGATCTATGCGCACTACAACGCCTATGAGCACGAGGCAGCCGTGGAAGCGGCGGACCGGTTTATCCGGCTGCACCCCCAGCACCCCAATGTGGATTACGCCTACTACATGAAGGGGCTGGCCGCGTATACCGCCAATGAAGATATCTTCGCCCGTTTCATGCCCACTGACCAGACCCAGCGCGATACCTCGCAGGCCAAGGAGGCCTTCGGCGAATTTGCGCAGTTGGTGTCCCGATTCCCCAATAGCCCCTACGCTGCGGATGCCGAAGCCCGCATGCTGGCGCTGCGTAACCTGCTGGCCCGCCACGAGATCATGGTGGGCAACTATTATCTTCGCAGAGGCGCCTACCTGGCCGCAGTCAACAGGGGACGGTTTGTCGTGGAGAATTTCCAGCGCACCCCCTCAGTGGCCGACGGACTGGCTATCATGGCGCAGGGGTATCTTTTCCTGGGCATGAAAGATCTGGCCCAGGAATCCATCACGGTACTGGCAACCAATTACCCCAACTACCCGGCCATCGATAAGAACGGCCGGTTCGTCAGCAACTATACAATGGATGGGGAACAGAACTCCTGGATCAACAAGCTGTCCTTCGGGCTGTTTGATCCACCGTCGCCGCCGCAATTCGACCATCGACCTGAAGTGTGAGCGCAGGCCGATACCGAGCCCGCTAGTGCCCCGGGCGCCAGCCCGAGGTGATGGGATAGCGCCTGTCGCGGCCAAAACCGCGGCGGGTAATGCGCACGCCGATCGGCGCCTGTCTGCGTTTATACTCGTTGATATCAACAAGGCGCAGCACTTTTAGCACCTGTTCGCGATCCATACCCGTGGCAATGATCGCCTCTGCGCTGTAGTCCTGCTCGACATAGAGGGCGAGTATACGATCCAGCACATCGTAGGGGGGTAAACTGTCCTCGTCTTTCTGGTCGGGCGCCAGTTCCGCCGAAGGCGGGCGATCGATCACCCGCTGCGGAATACAGGGCCCCAGGGTATTGCGGTATCGGCACAGGTCGAACACCTGCGTTTTGGGAACGTCCTTGAGCACATCGAATCCGCCGGCCATGTCGCCGTAGAGGGTGGAGTAGCCGACCGCCATCTCACTCTTGTTGCCCGTGGTCAACACCAGATAGCCCTTTTTGTTGGATATAGACATCAATAGCACTCCGCGACAGCGTGCCTGCAGGTTCTCCTCGGTGGTATCGCGGCGGGTGCCGGAAAATTCATCCCGCAGGCTTGCCATAAACGCCTCGTAGATGGGCTCTATCGAAATTACTTTGTGTGTCACTCCCAGCAGACGGGCCTGCTCGGCCGCATCCTCGATGCTCATCTGCGAGGTATAGCGAAACGGCATCATTACGGCTTCCACACGTTCCGGCCCCAGGGCTTCCACGGCAATGGCCAGCGTCAGCGCAGAATCGACGCCCCCCGACAAGCCCAACACCACACCCCGAAAACGGTTCTTGTTCACATAGTCGCGAACACCCAACACCAAAGCCTGCCAGATGGAAGGGAGTTCCTGCGGCGGCAGTACGGGAGTGGGCCCCACAATGCTCACGGGTTGTGCGACAAAATCCAGTTGCAGCCAATATGCGCCTTCCTCGAAGCTGGGCGCAGCCGCGGCTATCGCACCATCGGCAGCCACCGCGAATGAACCGCCATCGAACACCAGTTCGTCCTGCCCTCCCACCTGATTGACATAGACAACAGGAATATCCGCTTCCCGCGCACGGGCTGCCACTGCTTCCCAACGCTCCAGACGCTTGCCCTGGTGATACGGCGAAGAATTGATATTGAGCAACAAGCGAGCACCTGCAGCAGCGGCCTGGGCCGCGGGCGCGCGCTCCCAGATATCCTCACAGACACTCAGCCCCACGGCGACCCCGTTAATGGTTACGACACAGGGTTCACTGCCGGGTGTGAAATACCGTTTCTCGTCGAATACCTGGTAGTTGGGCAGGCTCTGCTTAAAGTACTGAGCCAGGATACGGCCACGGTGCAACAGGCCGGCCACATTGTACAGCGCGCCGTCCACGCGCAGCGGGTATCCAAGCACCAGGTAGGCTGACCCTGTCATGGCCGCGCAAATGGTCTGCAGCGACTGCTCCACTCGCACACCGATGCTGGGACGCAGCAGCAGGTCCTCTGGCGGATAACCGCTCAGCGTGAGTTCAGGACACACCACCACCGGCGAATCATGTACGCGTTCAGCCTCAGCAATTGCCTCGATAACTTTTTGTGTGTTCCCTTCGAAATCACCCACATGGGTATTCATCTGGGCCATCAGGATATTCAGGGTGCTCATGAAACAGTCAGGCGCTCCAGTGCTTGCAGAGCGCCATTGTCCGGAAAAGTGCGCTCTATAGCCAGTCCTTGAACGTATCAATACCTGATACAATAGCGCGCTATCACACTCGTCATAATAGCCCTAAGGCAGCGCACGGTGAACCGCACAGCCATTCTCACAAACCCCGAGACGCACGCGCCCAGCCATCAGAATCTGGCGCTGTTCCGTGTCTATGTAGGCTACCGCTCGCTGCTGTCGGTTGTGTTGCTGATTATGCTGGTAAGCCCCAATACCCGCCAACTCGTGGGCACTCTCAATCCGGCCCTGTATACCACGGTCGCGCTGGCCTATCTGGCTACCAGTATTCCCCTCGTAGGGTCGCTGTCCACACGTTTGAATCAAAGCCAGAAGCTTATGCTGCTGGTCTTCCTGGTTGATATTGTCGCGATTACGCTGCTGTCTGACAGCAGCGGCGGCATGATCAGCGGCTTGCCGGTACTACTGGTGATTACAGTGGCTGCCAGTGCTGTACTGATCGCGAACCGCACGCTCGCCACCCTGATTGCCGCCATCAGCGTAATGGCGATATTGCTGGATACTGTGTGGCTAATACTGCATGACGTACTCGACAGCAGTTCATTATTCCCGGCGGGCATTCTGGGATTGCTTGTTTTCAGTGTATCACTGATGGTGCAACCCATTGCACACCGCCTGGGGAGGGCCGAAGAACTGGCCCGCAATCGCGCGAGCGACCTGTACAGCTTGCAGCGCCTCAATGAACAAATTGTGCAACACATGCAAACGGGCATCCTGCTGGTGAATAGCGACGGCGTGGTGCGGATAATGAACAAAGCCGCTATCGGCCTGCTCGCCCCGGAGCGACCCGTCACGGTGGAACAGGGTCGGCAACTCGCCGACTACTGCCAGGAACTCGCCTACCAGTTTGAACACTGGAAAAACTCCGGCGTGCACAGGGCCAAGCCGTTTACCGTCTCAGAGGGTGCGCTCCCGGTGATAGCCAACTTTCGTGAACTCCAGCCCAATGCCAACCGGGAGGCTCTGGTTTTCGTCGAGGACTACACGCCCGTCACCCAGTATGCGCAATCATTAAAGCTCAATTCACTGGGGCGGTTAACAGCCAGCATTGCGCACGAGATTCGAAACCCCTTGGGTGCAATCAGCCACGCCGCGCAGCTACTGCAGGAATCGCAGGATCTTTCGCCCTCTGACAGGCGCATGGCGGATATCATCCAGAGCCATTGCGAGCGGGTAAACCAGATCGTGGAAAGCGTGATGCAAATTTCTCGACGCGAGCCTCCCAAACCGCAGTACCTGTTGCTGGCTCCCTGGTTGACCGAGTTCGTCCGGGAATACCTCGACGCGCTGAATCGCCCGGCGGAAGTGACCATTGATTGTGGCTACAAGGAACTGTTGGTGGAATTCGACCCGGAGAACCTGCAGCGCGTGTTCGCCAACCTACTGGATAACGCACTGCGTCACAGCAAACTGGCTACCGGGAAGGAGACCGCGCGCATCGAGGTTGACCTCGATTCAGCGCTCCACCAGTGCCAGGTAGACATCATTGATGCGGGCAGTGGAGTGTCCTCCGCCGATCAGGCAAAATTGTTCGAGCCCTTTTTCACCACCATGACAGAGGGCAGCGGCATGGGGCTGTATTTGTGCAAGGAACTGTGTGAAATCAACAATGCGGATTTGCACTACCGACTGACCCAGAAAGGTGAAAGCTGCTTCCGTATATCAATGAACCAACGAGCACAGTAGATGACCCAGAGCGTTTTAATAGTAGATGACGAGCCGGATATTCGGGAACTCCTGGATATCACGCTGAGCCGAATGGGACTGGAAACCCACAGCGCCGCCACACTGGGGGAAGCGAGGGAGATGGTGGAACGCATCCAACCCGACCTGTGCCTGACCGACATGCGACTGCCGGATGGTAATGGCATCAGCCTTGTGGAGTTTATCCAACAGGAGTTTTCACAGATCCCCGTTGCCATGATCACCGCCCACGGCAGTGTGGAAACCGCCATTTCTGCACTCAAGGCCGGTGCGTTTGACTTCATCAGCAAACCGATAGAATTGGAGCATTTGCGCAAACTGGTCAGTTCCGCGCTACAACTGGAAGGCGATCCGAGCCGGACACAGGAAGCCGTTGACCAGGAACTCATAGGCTCGGCACCTGCGATCCAAACACTGCGCCAGCAGATTTCCAAGCTGGCGCGCAGTCAGGCGCCAGTACATATCCATGGGGAATCCGGCAGCGGCAAAGAAGTGGTCGCGCGCCTGATTCACAACAACGGCGGACGCGCCGATGGTCCCTTTATTGCAGTGAACTGCGGTGCGATTCCTCCAGAGTTAATGGAAAGCGAGCTTTTTGGCCACGTAAAAGGCAGTTTTACGGGAGCCAGCCAGGACAAAGTAGGATTGTTCCAGGCCGCTGCCGGCGGCACATTGTTCCTGGACGAGGTAGCTGACCTGCCGTTGAGCATGCAGGTCAAGTTATTGCGGGCGATCCAGGAAAAAACCATACGGCCGGTGGGCGCAAGCGAGGAGCAGCGTACCGACATCAGGCTGTTAAGCGCGACTCATAAAAACCTGGAGACCGAGGTACAGGCTGGACGATTCCGCCAGGACCTCTACTATCGAATCAATGTCATCGGTGTTCAAGTGCCCAGTTTGCGCCAGCGACTTGAAGACCTGCCGGCATTGACCACCGCCATCCTGAATCGGATTTGCGCGGCAGGCAGTAAAGCGGCCTACCTGGACAAATCCGCGCTGGCGGCACTGAGCGATTACCGCTTTCCCGGCAATGTCCGGGAACTGGAAAACATGCTGGAGCGGGCACTTGCACTGTCGGACGGTGAAAAAATAACTGCTGACGATTTGCAGTTTTCCAGCGCCGCGATAGACACCAGCCCCACCCCCGAGGCCAAGCCCGCTGAACGCACAGGCCCTGCACGCTCGGTACATGAAGCCTTTGGCGACCTCGAGGGTTATTTGGAAGATCTCGAGCGGGAGATTGTCAGCGCCGCCCTGGAAGAGAGTCGCTGGAACAAGACGGCCGCCGCAAAGCTGCTCGGGATAAGTTTCCGAAGCCTTCGCTACCGGCAGAAAAAGCTTGGACTGGACGACTAGCTTGCGGCGTTCACCCATTGCCTGCTGCGAACAACTTGTCGCTTGTATAAAAGTGGATTCACCAGCACCCGCGTTCCGGGTTCTCGCCCAAGGCCTGCTTCACCCCGCTTGAGTCCAGGCTCAAGGTCCCGCAGTCCGTGTCAGCCACCTGACCCAGTTGCGGTACCGCGTAGAGCGTAAATGCATTCGCGCGCGTTGTCAGGTTGATGAGGTAGACCCTGTTCCCGGCCTCCCCGTGCACCAAGCTTCCGTGCGCATCAATAGCATAGGGGTGCGTGGGATAGGACAACTCCGTAAGCGTTTCGGCATAGCGTTTGCGATCCAGAAAATACTGCTCCTGTCGCATCATTGCTTCCCGTAACGCCGCGCCCGCCAGGCTGCGCCGCGTATCCCTGAGATGCTGCTGGTACATCGGCAACGTCAGGTTCAGTAAAACCACGACCAGACTGACTACCACGAGCATCTCTATCAGGGTGAAACCATTTCGCCGATCCGCCATCGTGTATCTCCGCCACGCGCTACAGCGCATCGATGCCGGGCTCCCGCCAGTAGGTGCGATAAAGCCTCGCGGCATGACTGGGCAGCAACTGGGTGGCATCGCGCTGGCCGTCGAGGTCGAGATCGTACAGGTCAATCCCTCCCCCAGGCAGAAAGATAGTCTCTCCCACAGGCATGGCCTCTGCCGGAATGCCATCACCGAGTTCATAGTGCCTCTGGCCGTTCGCCTCCGCGGCGCCGCTGCGAAGGCGCAGCACATATAGCCTGCCCCGCCCCTGACCATCGCTACAGGGCGCTACATCGCCGGGAGTGTAAGTTGAGGCAAACACTCTGCCGCCATCGGTAAGCGGCGTGGACAGTCCTTTTTCGCCGGGGTGCCCGAAGCGCACATACCAGCCGTTTTCACTGCTGCGCTCGCCACAGGCGATAGCATCCTCACCGTCTTGCACCTTTTCGGACCCGTCAATACAGATCGTTTGATCGTCCAGGTTTTCGATCTGAAACCTGCCCGGCGGATGCCCGATATCATTCTCGGTGCGGACCACAGCGCTGCCCGTTACTGTTTGCCGATCTTTGAGATAGAACAACGCATTCTCCACCACAGTCTCATTCGGGTCGGCGCGATTCCCGCTTTGCAGTAGCACACCGTCAAAATCCCCCGCAGTATCATAGGACTGGACAATATCGGGCGCGTGAAAAAAACGCCTGTCATCGCTCGCGGAACCGCCGGTCTCCGCCGCATCTGCGCCCAGATCCGCCAGTTTGGTAATGAGCCAGCGATCCCTGCGATGATCGGCGGCGCTGTCCGGGTTCGGAGGCAGGTCGACGCGCCATACGGCCCCGCCGCTATCGCCAACGTACAGACGGTGAACAATACCGCCGGGGGTCTCCAGAACGGACACCTCCGATGGAATACTGTCCACGAGACCGGCGTGAGAATACCGGGTATTAGTACTGTCGCCGGTATCGCCCCTCACCGCTTTCCATACCAACTCACCTGTACGCGCATTCACAATATAGACCGCGTTACCTACTGCATCGTCATTCGCATCCAGATCTTTACCGCGCCTGGAGGAAAAATCTTCCTTCCAGCCGCCGTTATAGCCCCCGGCGAAGATCAACACGTCCACCGGACTGCCGCTGTAGTTTACCTTCCCGACCACAGGGGTAGAAAACGTCAGTCCAAGTTCGTCAAACGTCCCACCCACTGTGCGACTGATATTCCATGCAAGTGTGGGTACTGTATCCGGGTCGCTCACATCAAGGGCATAATAGCTGGAGCCGCCGCGCCGCAGTCCGAAGTACACGTAGGCTTCATCGCCATCTGCCGCTTCCAGTGTTCCGTCAGCATTCCGATCAACTCGCAGTACTACTGGCGCACCGTCGACGCCGTACTGCCTGGGCAGGGCCGCGCTGACGCCGGCATGTCGCATCTGCAGAATCCCCAATGTCTCTCGCGGATAAAACCCGAACACTTCGCGACCTGACTCACGACCGCTGGCATCCGTGCTTTGTACAATATGGAATGCGCCCTCACCGCTGCCGAACAAGATGCGCACATTGGGATTCTCCCGGCTATAGCCGGACGTGGCGCCATAGTTGAGCGCAAACGGTCGAGAGTGCAGGATCTCGCCCAGAATCCAGTTGCGCGGACCGGTGTTTCCGTTATCGATGTCCTGCCCCCGCGCCCACTTGATCAGGTCAATGCGCTGCTCCTGTGTCAGCGCGTCCTGGGGATCGAGCACGGGACCGAGCATATCGGCGGTCGCTGCATTTGCATCAAGCGGCAGGAGATCGCGTCCATCGGTCGACGCGTAGTAAAGCTGTCGAGGGCCGTAGCCATCGACAGGCGCATCGGTATTGGTATCCCCGATGAAATACTGCACAACCTCTCCCGGCGCTCTGCTGTAAGAGGCGAACCCGTCTATCTTTTGTCCAGCCCCACCGCGGGCAACAACCGGACCATCGGCCGTTTCGGGGACAACCCCGCTGATATCCCGCGGCAAGGTCGCGACATCGGTCCAGAAAGTCAGTGCATCCATGCGCAACTGTCCTTTGGCTTCACCTGATAGTTCGTAGGCTGGCCTGCCTCTGGCATCAACCACACTTTCGAAATTGCGCTGCCCGTTTTCGGTTTCAGTTGCATACTGAAGTTGCAGTTTCTTAAGATTGCCGCGCCAACCAGTCCCGGACTGTGGCAGGAAGTGCGGGTCTATCAACATATCCAGCGCCCGCCCCTGATTGAAGACATCGTCGGATACCACCGCCCCCGAAGAGTACCCGGTAATCGCCGACTGGGAGATCATCGCCCGGGTTAATCGCGCCTGCAGTTCCACCGGGTCGTTTACATAAAGAAGTGGCTGTCCTCCACCCGCGGCGGCATAGCTGTCGGCATCTCCCGGCCGGTCACGGCTGGTGACCACCCAGGTCTCTCGCAACGGCACGACAGCTTCCAACTGCGGCAACAGGTCGGTCGTGCGCTCATGCAGGTGTGCAAGAAATGGTGCGAACAGGCCCTGCTCCAAATCCGGAAATTGCGCCGCTATCTCCACGTCCAGATCGCTGTCGCGAGCCGGCTGCCCCAATGTGAACAGTATCGAATACAGCCTGGGGCACGCCCGCTGCCCTGTGAACGGCGTGAGGTAGCTACCGCTCGCGATAATGCTCTTATCGTGATCGGGGTGAGGCTCCGGACTACCGAAATTTCCAGCCGTGTTCTCGCCCAGAAGCACCGCGCCACCGGCGACGTAACGCACCCATTCGAAATAGGTCTCGCGCGGCTGTAGTTGATGGTGCGTGGTAGAGGGGAGAGAGGGAACTGACTTGAGCGTGGCTATCCAACTGTCACGGTGGGTCCCCAGGTGCTGATATCCCCGCAGTATCGTGCCGCCCCCCAAACCAGAACCCGGGCTGCCGGTCGGATTGTCCTCGTGATTTGAGATGAGAAGGGACAGATGCAGATCATCCAGCAGCGGGTTGTCCAGGACCGCAGAGAGCACAGCCTTGAACATTCCCGGTGCAGTGACCAATTCACCTTCGTTATAGACATCCCCGAGATGATAGTAGGCTTCCTCTGTCATGAATGGCGGCCCGCAATCGACACCATAAGTACACAGCGTCGCGTCCATACTGCTGTCACCGAGGTCCATGACCACCTGGATATAAACGCCCTGGCTGCCCGCACCATACCGATATGCCTCGGTATCGTCCGCGACAGATGAATTTGCAACCAATAGTGGGAAGAAAAATGTCAGCTTGAAAAAATTCTTCACAACCACCCCCTCAGTGCTAATGGAATGCCGGCACACGTATAGCGACACCCTGCACGATGTGGGCGCTACCGAAACGGATATCACTTCCGATAAGGCGCACGGCGATCTCAAATATCGCGGCATCGAAGCTGTGACTGCTGGACACCGCATCCTCGTTCTCCCTCAGCGGAAAGCCCTTGAACACCAGTGGATCCTGCCTGGTAACCTTTAGTTCAAGCGTATAGTGTTCAAGTTCGAGGGCCGAAGAGGGTAAGCGCAAGGTACTCTGATGGCAGTCCGGTGCCTCCTCGCCCTGCGGACAGTTGATATCTCCTACATCCGCAGCAAGCGAAAAACTGTCGGCATCAAGCGACAATTCCGTCGCAATGGCCTGGGCCTGATGAAGCGATTCCTCCAGAAACTGGTCGTTTCCGGCCATCCTCAGCTGTAGAATTGCCGAGCGCATCACGGTTGCGGCAACCAGCGATAGCAACAGCAGAAACAAAAGGGCAAGCAACACCACGGCACCTTGGTTCGATATACTGACGCAATTTACTGGCGCATTTTTCCGCGACGCCATCAGTCAACCCACAGGATCAGTGTGGTTGCGAAGCACCACCGTCGAACTCATCACGCGCCGCAAGTAGGCATCGTCCGTCACAGGCAGAACTTTTTGTCCAAGACGATAGGTCTTGTCATTCCGGTATCCGGAAATGGGCCCAATGCTGCGCAGTAGAAGATAGACCCTTGCGGTAACTGCGCGTCTCAGGTCATCAGGCGTCAGCGCGGACATGTACCGGTTGGGAACCCCATCGTCATCGGTATCTACGCCGAATTCAAACTGCATATTTTCCACCCCTTCAACCAGGCAGCGCGCGGTCAATTCGTTCCCGGCCAATGTTTCCATGCAAAGCGAGGGAATGTCGTCGCCTCTTTCGGTGGAATAGGTCCGGATGAAGAAGACGCGCGCAATCGCCTCCCAGTAATTCAGTGATGGCAATGCCCTGGAGGCATCGCGCAGGTCACGGGGAGCAATATGCTCCCATTGTGGAGCCAAGCCATGGACCAGCCGGAGAAACCAGCTCTCTACGGCAGAAGCAGTCAGCGTCGAAGCCGGCACACCGCGCAACAAACTCGCCTCAGCGGCGGTACGCTTGACCGCTATCAGGTCCGTATCAGGAGCGATAGCCGAGGGTTCAAAGCAGGTAAACTCGGTATCGTGCACTGACAGCGGCGGCGACGGGCCTGTATGGTCGTCCACCAGATCGAGTAATACCGCCCTGTCTAGCGCCCAATCTTCCTCACTGCAATCGACGCCGACGGACTCGGAAGGAAAGTCCGTCGGCAGGGGGAGACCACCATGAAACCCCGCCATGGCCAGTTCCCGTGACAATACACGCATGGCGTATCGTCCGTTCTCCTGTATACGGGCCAGTTCCTCCTGATAGTGGTGGTTGCGTTTCGCCACCAGATAAGCGCTTACCATGCCGGCACTCAACAGCAAACCAAGCGACAGTGAGACCAGCAGTTCGACCAGCGTCAGGCCCTGAGCAAAGTGCTTACCGGCCAACAATTCATTGAAATGCTTCATTATGCGCCCGCCAGAAAGGTGGAGACCGAGAGTTGGCGACGCTGCGGCGCCTCGGCGTCACCATTCTGGCCCTCCACATCGATACCACAATCCGGCTCTGTGTCGGGAGAGCCGGACAGTACGCTGCGCCAACTGATTGATACATCGATCACCCGACTGGCGCCGTCAATACAGGCCCGCGGTGACAGCAAGCCACCCACGAAGCCCGTTGCATCCTGTTCTGCATAACCGAGCAGCAGAGATTCCCATTGCCACAGATCAAACGCCGCCAACTGCTGCGCAGTGCACGCCGCGATAGCGCAATCGACGTCAGGGAGTGGCAGGCGCTTTGCATCGTCGCCTATCCCGGAAACCCGGTAGGCAATTGCCTGCCCGGAATTGGCATAGATTCGTTCCAGAATATCCCGTGCCAACGCGGTGGCAGTTGAGCGCTGACTTGCTTCGAATGTGGCCTTCTTGCCTACAAGCTGTATTGACAGTATGGCCATCATGCTCATGGAAAATATCAACAGCGCGACCAGGAACTCCATCATGCCGACACCGGCGCAGAATCTTCCAGCAAGCTGGCCGGACAAGCCGGGAGCCTTGTCTGCTGCCGGCGAAGCCCGGTTTCCCGTCATGCAGCAGGGCATTGACCCCAACCCGACACCAAGCGCGCGCGGCCCACGATATTCATTACTATACTCAGTGACTGCACACCGGAATGCTGCGGCGGGCAGAACATGAACGTGCGGGGATTGTGCGAGGAGCCGTCCGGAAGGTAGTTAATCAACCTATACGCATCGCGGTTACCACTGCGATTGGTCAGGTGATATCCTGGGGGCAAGCCTTCGAAAACCTGTAGCACTTCATCGGTATCCGCATCCACGACCCCATCCCTGTCTGCATTGGCGAATACAATCCAGCCCTCCGCAAAGATACCCGAGCATTCGCGCTCCCCGGTTTTCGCCATCCGGGAAGGACATATACTCACCGGCAGGTTCCTCTTCACCGCCTCGCTTCGGGCCAGATGAATCGCACCCAGGAACCGCCCGGACTCGGCGTGCAGGCGACTGCGTGCCAGTTGCCCCTGCATTAGGGGGATTCCCACTGTCAGCAGTGTGGCAAGCACTGCCAGCACAATCATTATCTCGATCAGGGTGAAGCCCCTGGCGGGCCCACGCAGCAACATCCTGTCCACAGCTCTTCTCCTTGCTGGGACAAGCTTAGAAAAGCTGCCGTAGTACGCCAAGTTATTGGTTGAATATGCCGGAAGGTTGACGCCTGTTGATGCCCAGGCAATACGCGGACAAGAGAACTATGCTAAAGCTAAAGGTTCTTTACGGCGATACGCAGTTCGCGAGGCAGGGAAAAAGTGACATTCTCCGGACGTCCGGCGACCTCTATGGGTGTGTCGGCACCGAGCGCGCACAATCCGTCAATCACTTCCTGAACCAGCACCTCCGGCGCCGATGCGCCCGCGGTAACACCGATGCGTGATTTGCCCAACAGCCAGTCTGGGTTGATATCCTCTGCGCCATCCAGCAGGTATGCTTCAGCTCCCATACGCTCGGCCAGTTCTCGCAAGCGGTTGGAATTGGAACTGTTGGGAGAGCCCACCACCAGCATCAGGTCGCAATCGGCGGCAAGTTTCTTTACCGCGTCCTGTCGATTTTGCGTGGCGTAGCAGATATCGTCCTTTCGCGGCCCCTCGATATTGGGATAGCGCGCTCGTAGTGTATCGATCACTTTTGCAGTATCGTCCATCGACAGCGTGGTCTGTGTGACGTATGAAAGATTGTCAGGGTCCTTTACCACCAACGCTGACGCCTGTTCGTCATCCTCTACAAGGTAAATGTCGCCGCCGGCCCGGCGATCGTACTGCCCCATCGTACCCTCTACCTCGGGATGCCCGCGATGACCAATCAGCACGCATTCGCGCCCCTGCATGCTGTACCCCGCCACTTCCACGTGTACTTTGGTTACCAGCGGACAGGTAGCGTCGAAGACCTTGAGTGAACGCTCTCCCGCTTCCCGGCGCACAGCCTGGGACACGCCGTGAGCACTGAATATAACAATGCAATTGTCCGGGACTTCATCCAGGTCATCCACAAAGATCGCGCCACGCGCGCGCAAATCCTCCACTACGAACTTGTTATGCACCACTTCATGACGGACATAAATCGGCGCGCCAAATACCTCCAGGGCACGGTTGACGATATCTATCGCGCGATCAACGCCGGCGCAAAAGCCGCGCGGATTTGCCAATCGAATTTCCATTCCCGAACGTTTCTCCTGCTAAACGCTCAATAAACTAGTGCAGTTCTGCCGGTTCCACCCGATGAATCAGAACATCGAACAAAATCGTGCGTCCCGACAGCGGATGATTGAAGTCCACCGTTACCTCATCCTCGTCGAATGCAATAATCATTCCCGGCACCTCGCCGCCGCTGGCATCCGCGAAGGAAAAAACCAGACCCACTTCCAGTTCCACATCGTCCTCGAATTCCTCTCTGGCCAGATACTGAACATTGTTGTCATTGGGTTGGCCAAAGGCATTCTCGGGCTCAACAACAAACATTTGACGATCTCCAGGACACATCCCGAACAACAGCCGTTCGAAACCGGGAAGCAGGCTGCCATCGCCAATCACGAAATTAACCGATTCGCCACCAAAATTGGTATCGACCTCCGAGCCATCCTCAAGGCTGACTGAAAAGTTCAGAAAGACACGGGTGCCCTCACTGACTGGTACCATGGTCATCTATCTTCAATCCTTGCTTCAACAGCGGCCCTGTCGCGGTGCAAAAAACTGTCCAGCAGCATACACGCTGCTCCCACTGAGATTGCCGAGTCCGCTATATTAAATGTGGGGAAGAAATGGTTCTCATAGTGCACCGAGATAAAGTCCACCACATAACCCAGCGCCACACGATCCCAGAGATTTCCCAGCGCACCACCCAGAATAAGTCCCAGGCTCAGGGCCAGCAGTCGCTGCCCCCTGGGCATCACTACCAGCCAAACTGCCAGGACGGCACTGATAGCGGTCGCCAGCGCAGTGAAAAAATAACGCTGCCACCCGCCGGCGTCACTCAGGAAGCTGAATGCCGCACCGGTGTTGTGATGCAGCGTCAGGTTGAACCACCAGAACACGCGCACTGGTTGCGCATAGTCCAGACCGCTGGTAGCCAGCGCTTTCGTATACTGGTCCAACAGGATTACTCCCGCGGCCAGCGCGAACCAGGGAAGCGCCTGTATTCCGTTACGCAAAACGACGTTGCTCCCCGTCACCATCGACATTTTCGATACACCGGGCACAGAGCGTTGGATGTGTTGGACTGTGTCCCACCGAGGGACTGCGATGCCAGCACCGCTCACACTTCTCATCGGATGACATCACAATTTGCAGTTGCAGTTCCGGCAGTTCAGTGCGCAATGCGTCAACTCCGGCAGCTTCCAGCGGCTGCACAGTCGCTGCAGATGTTATCAGCACGAAGCGCAGTTCATCGCCGAGTGAGAAAAGAATCTCGCGCAATTCGGGAGCGCAATACAGAGTCACAGCGGCATCCAGAGAACCGCGCAGGACGCCCGCTGCGCGCTGCGCCTCCATCGCCTTGTTGACGGCTGTCCGAACGCCCATCACACGCTGCCAGAAATGGCGTCCCATCACATCATCCGGAGACTGCTCCTGCAAGCCGCAATACCACTGTTCCAGCATCACCGAGGGACCACGCTCCCCAGGCAGATTCTCCCAGATCTCCTCCGCCGTGAAACTCAGGATGGGAGCAATCCAGCGCACCAGGGCTTCTCCGATATGGTACATCGCCGTTTGCGCAGAACGCCTGGCGACACTATCAGCCTGGGTCGTGTACTGGCGATCCTTGATGACATCCAGGTAAAACCCGCCCAGGTCAATGGCGCAAAAATTATGCAACTTCTGGTAAATCAAGTGAAAGTTGAACCCGCGATAGGCCTCGACTAGCTCCATCTGTAACTGCGATGCCCGGCTCACTGCCCAGCGGTCCAGCGACAGCATATCGGAGAAATCCAGGGCATCGTCGGCGGGATCAAATCCATTCAGATTGGACAACAGGAAGCGCGCTGTATTGCGAATCCGGCGGTAGGAATCAGCAGTGCGCTTGAAAATCTCATCGCTGACTGCCAACTCCCCGCGATAATCCGTGGACGCAACCCAGAGACGCAGAATATCAGCCCCCAATTCACCCATCACTTTCTTTGCCGGAATGATATTTCCCAGCGATTTCGACATCTTGCGACCCTCACCATCCACCGTGAAACCATGGGTCAATACCGTTTTGTAGGGCGCACCATCATTGATGGCGATACTGGTCAACAGGGAAGATTGAAACCAGCCGCGGTGCTGGTCCGATCCTTCGAGATACAGGTCCGCGG
Organism: Gammaproteobacteria bacterium; assembly: GCA_030427485.1. Taxonomy (GTDB): domain Bacteria; phylum Pseudomonadota; class Gammaproteobacteria; order Pseudomonadales; family Halieaceae; genus Marimicrobium. The sequence goes on along the minus strand of JAUICG010000016.1, from coordinate 91,554 downwards.
GGTACTGCAACTCTTCGCGCTGTTGCAGTACACAGGCGTGGGTTACGCCGGAATCAAACCAGACATCAAGCGTGTCTGTCACTTTTTCATAGCTGCCCGCGTCGTCACCCAGCAACTCGACTGCCTCAAGATCAAACCAGGCATCGACGCCACTGCGTTCCATACGCTGGGCGACCTGCTCCATCAACGGCACAGTGCGGGGATGCAACGCGCCTGTTTCCCTGTGGATAAACAGGGCAATGGGCACTCCCCAGGTGCGCTGGCGCGAGATACACCAGTCCGGACGCTGGGCCAGCATCGCGTCAATTCGCGCCCGGCCCCATTCAGGCAGCCATTGCACACCTTCCACCGCGGTCATCGCCCGCTCCAACAAACCCGCTTGCTGCATACTCACGAACCACTGCGGCGTAGCACGGAAAATAATTGGCGTCTTGTGCCGCCAGCAGTGGGGATAGGCGTGTTCGTAATCCTCGTGGTGGAGCAAAACTCCGCGTTCCTCCAACAGCGCGATGACATCCGTATTGACCTTCAACACGTGTTGCCCGGCGAAGAATTCGGTCTCCGGCAAATAGACGCCGTTTGCGCCCACAGGGTTGTAGACCTCCAACTGGTATTCCTGACCGACCGTGAAATCGTCCTGCCCGTGCGCCGGCGCAGTGTGCACCGCGCCAGTACCGGCTTCAGTTGTCACGTGCTCGCCGAGGATGACCGGCACCTGCCGGTCCAAAAAGCAGTGTTGCAACATCAGGCGCTCCAGGGTCGCACCTTTACAACGACCCAGAACCTTCGGCACTCCCAGGCCGAAGCGGCTGGCGCAGCGCTCGGCCAACTCCTCCGCCACCAGCAGCGCCCGGCCGTCACCTTCAATCAACGCATAGTCGAGCTGCGGGTTCAGGCACACTGCCATATTGGCCGGCAGAGTCCAGGGCGTGGTGGTCCATATCGGTACCGCAATTTCGCCTTCGTAAGTCGAGCCGCAGGCGGCATTGAAAGCGGCGGGATCGACCGCGACGAAGGCCACATCAATCGCCGGGGAACGCTTGTCTTTGTACTCCACTTCGGCCTCAGCCAAAGCCGAGCCGCAGTCCGTGCACCAATGTACGGGTTTAAAACCCTTGTGAAGATGGCCATTTTCCACGATACGCGACAACGCGCGAACAATATCGGCTTCGAATTTGAAATCCATTGTGAGATAGGGTCTGGACCAGTCTCCAATGACACCCATGCGCATGAAATCCGTCCGCTGACCGTCGATCTGCCGACTGGCGTAATCGCGGCACTTCTGGCGAAATTCAGTGGGGGTGACCTTCCCGCCCGGTTTTCCCACCTTCTTTTCAACATTGAGTTCGATGGGCAGGCCGTGGCAGTCCCAGCCGGGCACATAGGGCGCATCGAATCCATCCAGCGTTCTGGACTTGACAATCACGTCCTTCAGAATCTTGTTGACCGCATGACCCACATGTAGATCGCCATTGGCATAGGGAGGGCCATCATGCAGGATGAACTTCGGGCGCCCGGCACAGGTTTCTCTGATCCGTTCGTACAAACCTGTGTCCTGCCACTGCTTCAGGCGCTGCGGTTCACGCTGCGCCAGACTGGCCTTCATCGGAAAAGCCGTCTCAGGCAGATTCAATGTGTCTTTGTACTTACTCATATTTTCTGATTCGAGTTCCGGACCCGGTCAAACCAGGCCCGAGTCTTCTCAATATCCCTCGCAATATTCTCCCGCAGTTCTTCCACCGAGCCGAACTTGATCTCCTCCCGCAGTTTCCGACGGAACGTCACCTCAATGTGCCGTCCGTACAGATCGAGTTCCCGGTCCAGCAAATGCACCTCCAGGTTGGCCTTGATACTATCATCTACCGTGGGTCGTACGCCCACATTCGCGACGCCAAGTGCATTGACCAGACCGCCACCGCTCACTTCCACCGCATACACTCCAGAAAGCGGGGCGCGCAGCCGTCTCAACTCCAGATTGGCGGTGGGCGTACCAATCGTGCCGCCCAACTGTCGCCCGTAAATCACCCTTCCGGAAATGCTGTATGGACGACCCAACAGGGCTTCCGCGGTATCAAAATCGGCATTCTCCAGTGCTTCACGAATACGCGTACTGCTCACCCGTTCGCCATCTATTGCGAACGTTGGGGTGGATCCGGCCTCAAAACCAAAGCGCAAGCCGCGCTCGCGAACGAGCTTTATATCTCCCTTTCGATCCGCTCCAAACCGAAAATCATCACCCAGCACCACGTATCGCACACCCAGCCCCGCGACGAAGATATCATCCACGAAGCGCCGCGCTGACATGCCGCGAAACTGCTCATTGAAACGTATGCGCAACAAACGATCCACTCCCAACGCTTCCAGAGCACGGCATTTCTCCCAAAAACTCATGATCCGGGCGGGCGCCTCAAGGGGGGCCAAAAACTCCCTGGGCAACGGCTCGAATACGATAATGAGTGAAGGCAGACCGAACTCCACCGACTTCTCGAGCAGGCGACGAATCACCGCCTGGTGACCAAGATGCACTCCGTCAAAAGCGCCGATTGTAGCGACACAACCGTGGTGTCTGGGCCGCAAATTGTGAAGGCCTCGAATCAATTCCATGAGGGGTGAAAGCCCGATCAGACCCAAACGGGGCAGTATAACCAAATTGCGCGAAGTAGCCTACGACTGGAGACCGATCATAGCACGGAATATACCACCTGAACCGGCGGCTCAATTCACCGGGGGCGCCCGGAGATGGGATACCCGGGTCCCCAGAAGGCCGTGCGCTGCGAAATAGGTGGCAACCCCGATCGTGCACAGGAGCAGCAGTTCGCCGATACGACGCTGCCAGGGCCAATCAACCCAGATGCCTGGCTCGGGGAGGAGCCACAGGATCACGCCCGTCATACAGGCACAGGCCGACACCAGACGCCACAGGTACACCGTCCACCCGGGCTGCAACCGGTAGAAACCACTGCGTGACAGACCGCGAAACAGCAGGGCCGCGTTGAGCATGGCCGCCAGACTCGTCGCAAGGGCCAGCCCCACATGACCGATGTTCCACAGGTACATAAGTGGTAGTGCCAGCGTAAGATTCAGCAACATGTTTGCGACCATCGCGACAATACCAATTTTCACAGGAGTGGCCGTGTCTTTGCGGGCGTAAAATCCGGGTGCCAGCACTTTAACCAGCATAAAGGCTATAAGGCCGAGACTGTAGGCGCGCAGGCTCAAGGCTGACATAGTGACATCGGTCGCGGTCAACTCACCGTACTGGAACAGAGTGATCAGAATCGGCTCCGCCAACACCATCAGGGCCAGGGCTGACGGCACACCTATCAGAAGCACCCACCGAAGTGCCCAATCCAGAGTACCACTGAACTGTGTTTCCCTGGCCGCTGCGCGATGCGCCGACAGGTTCGGCAAAATGACAGTGGCGATGGCAATGCCAAAGATACCGAGCGGCAGTTCCGCCAGACGGTCGGAATAGTACAGCCAGGAGACGCTTCCCGTGGGCAAGAACGAGGCAAGAACCGTGTCCAATAACAGGTTGATCTGACTGACCGATACGCCAAACAGTGCCGGCACCATCAGCTTGAGGATGCGCCTGACCCCCTCATCCCGGGTATCCCAGCGCGGCCGCGGCACCAGTTCCAGGCGATACATTGATGGAAACTGGAACAACAATTGGATGACCCCGGCAAACAGCACGCCCCAGGCCAATGCGAAGACCGGAACGTCGAACCAAGGCGCAGCGACCAGCGAGGCAAATATCAACGAAAGGTTCAGAAAAACCGGTGTGAATGCCGGTACCGCAAACCGGCCATAGCTGTTCAAAACTGCACCGCAAAACCCCGTCATGGAAATGAGCATCAGGTACGGAAACGTAATACGGATCATTTCCGCTGTGAGCCGAAACTTCTCAGGCTGACTGACAAAACCGGGGGCAAATACCATGGTAATGAGCGGAGCGGCCAGCATCGAGATAGCGGTGATAAATAGCAGAGTGCCCCCCAGCACGCCTGCCACACGGTCGACCAGCGCCTTTACTGCCGCGTGCGATCCTTCTGCCTTGTAGTCGGCCAACACAGGAATGAAAGCCTGGGAAAATGCACCCTCCGCAAACAGGCGGCGCAGAAAGTTGGGGATCTTGAACGCAACGAAAAAAGCATCCGCGTTGGCAGTGGCGCCAACAAACGCGGCAATAGCGACGTCCCGCAGCAAGCCCAGGATCCGGGAGGTCATAGTCATGCTGCCTACCAGCGCGCTGGACCGCAGCAGTCCGGGAGCGGCCCTGGCCGGTGTACTCTCGTCGCAATCAGTCATAGGCTAACTGAATCAACACCAGCGCTCACGCAGGGATGCGCCGTGTATATGCAGCCATTGCAACGCTATCAGGGTATGCCCATTGGGGATCTGGTTATCGGAGAGCATCTGCAGGGCAACTGTCCGCGGGATCGAATGCACCAGGATATCCTCGCCTTCCTCCTGCAAGCCGCGCAACTGGCCTACAGCCGCGGCAGTTACCCGACCACAGTACAATCTTACCTGTTCGGTGCAGGCGCCCGCGCTGGGAAAAACCGTTGCAATGGGAAGCAGTTCGGAAAATTCACAGGCTGCCTCTTCCATCGCTTCCCGATGAACCACCGCTTCGTCGTCCTCCCCGTCTTCGACCACACCGGCAATCAGTTCAAGCATCCACGGGCTCTCATCGCCTCGAACAGCTCCGGGGCGAAACTGTTCAATCATTACCAGACTGTCCGTTTCCGGGACATAGGGCAACACAGCTACCGCATCACCGCGCTCAAAGACTTCCCGTACCACCGGGGCGCTCCACCCTCCCGCGAAACGCCGGTGCTGGAGGGTTAATCTACGCATCGAATAGTGGCCAGACCAGACCGTGCGGTCCTCCAGCACGCGGACATCCCGTGCACCGAACTGTAGGGTCGGAGCTTTCAAAAACGGCCGCCGGTATACCAGTTCACGTCGCGCGCGTGCTTGTCAACCTGGTCAACAACATCGAGTATCAGAGCGAATAGCGCCATGCGCACAAGCAGCCCATTATCGGTCTGGCGGAAAATGGCCAGGTTGGGGTTGTCATTGAGATCGTCGTCCAACTCCCGGGCATGGGCGCGGGAATCTCTCGGTAGCGGGTGCATGATGACGGTATTTGGTTCGCAGTGGTGGGTGTAGATGCTCTGGTTCAAACGAAACCGGCCGCGATACAAATCGGCCTCTTCAAGGGAACTGAAACGCTCCTCCTGGAGGCGTGTGGAGTAGACAATATCGACGTGGGCTATGCTTTCCTCCAAGATTTCCGACTCTACCACCTTGTGACCGGTATTACGCAAACTCTCGACAATCTCCGGCGGCATCCGCAGCGCCTCGGGGGATACGAGGACAACCTGCACGCCCTTGAAGCAGCAGAGCAGCATGCACAGGGAGTGCACTGTTCGACCATGACGGAGGTCGCCCACCATGGCAATGCGCAACTGGTCTATGCTGCGCCCGCTGGCAGCGAGTTCGCTGCGAATGGTGTACAGGTCTAGCAGCGCCTGGCTGGGGTGTTCATTACTGCCGTCGCCCCCGTTAATCACGGGTACGCGGCTGGCGGCGGCAAACTCGTTGACCGAACCCACTTCGGGGTGCCGCATAGCAATTACATCGGAATAGCCGCTAAGCACCCTGGCAGTGTCGTACAGGGATTCTCCCTTGGCGATGGCGGAGTTTTCAAAACCGGTCGTTTCACGCACCTCACCCCCGAGCAGGTTAAAGGCACTGCCAAAGCTGACGCGAGTACGCGTACTGGGTTCGAAAAACATCGCCCCCAGAATGGCGCCATTCAGCACTTCTGTAACACGCTTTCGCTGACCATAAGGCATCATTCGATCCGCAACGGAGAAGATCCGTTCAACATCCTCCCGCTCAAACTGGGAGACTGAGAGGATATGGCTGCCGGCAAACTGCACGCGGGTTCTCCTGGACTCAAAGAAGATAGGGTACGGATCAAGCGCCGTATATTATAAGGGCGTCACCGTGCCCTGCCCATGTGCGTAATACCAAAGAAAGAGGCTGCCCTCAGGCCAGCAACGTATCTGAATAGTCCAGCAACTGATCCAGCAGCGCCTGCTGACGCGCCGTGAGTTCGCCGCTGGCGCTGAGCACCTCGATCTCTTCATGGAACTCTTCCATACAGTATCCGGCGCCGGAGTCCGGCTCGGTGAGTCGCTGGTATCGATACTCTTCCCATGCGGCCCGCTCCTCCAGAGACAGGCTATCCGGGTAGTTGCGCGCCCGGTAGCGAAATAACATTTCCGGCAGCCGCTCGTCTTCGAACACATGGGTAGCAGTCGCAAGTTGTTCAGGGGTCTGGTCACGTATGCGCTCCATGGCGCGTTTGTCCGACTCGGAAAAGAAGCCACCACCGTACAACATCAGATCAGGATCGCTGGACTTGGCGAATTTGCGTCCGCCACAAATCGCCTGCACCTTGGCAGTGAATTGTGCCGCATTCCGCGCACGGTAACGGCGCAGTGCCTCCAGGTGTCTGCGGCACAGTTCTCCACTGATACCCAGGCGCTGCGCAGTAGCCGTATCCGCAAGCTTCGGTGTCAGCAGTACCGGGCAGCGATTGATATGGACGGACTTGAAACCGAGACGGGCGGTACCGGCGGGCAAGTCCTCGGTACGCATATAAAGCAAAGACTGGAGTTCATCGACAGGTAAATCAAACAGCGGCTGGGGGTCTGCACCCAGGTCGAAACAGATAATCTCGTTACGATTTTGCGGGTGGGTCGCCAGCGGAACGACCAGCGCGATATTGTGTCGACTGGCGCCAAACATGCCCGACACGTGAAGCACCGGCTTCATGCCATCGATATCTAACTGCGCCATCGCAGTGCGCTTGTCGCGGCAGTTCAACACGTAATCGTACAACTTCGGCTGTCGATCCCTGATCAGACGCGCCAGCGCTATGGTAGCCTGCACATCGGAAAGTGCGTCGTGGGCGGATTCATGGCTTATACCGTTGGCACTGGCAAGGTCCTCCAGGCGAAAACTCGGCAGGCCATCCTCCCGCAACGGCCATTCGATACCTTCTGGACGAAGCGCGCTGGCAGTGCGCACCATATCGATGATGTCCCAGCGCGAATTGCCGTTTTGCCATTCCCGCGCATACGGGTCAAAAAAATTCCGGTAGAGCGTGTGGCGTGTGACCTCGTCGTCAAACCGCAGTGAGTTATACCCCACCCCACAGGTCCCCGGGACCGCGAGTTCGGCATGAATCCGGGCTATAAACTCACACTCCGGTACACCCTGGGACAGTGCCTGCTGCGGCGTGATACCGGTTATCAGGCATGCCCGCGGATGGGGTAGAAAATCGTTCGCGGGTCGGCAGTAGATAACCAGCGGATCTCCGACGATGTTCAGATCGGCATCTGTACGCACACCAGCGAACTGCGCCGGCCGATCCAGCGCTGGATTGGCACCAAAGGTTTCATAGTCGTGCCAATAGAACGTATCAGGCAACTTCAATGGCCTGTTCTGCGATTTTGGCCTGCCAGATTTTCGGACCGATTTCATGCACGGACGCGCCCGTGGCATCTACCGCCACACTCACCGGCATGTCTTTCACTTCAAATTCGTAAATGGCCTCCATCCCCAGTTCAGGAAATGCCACAACCCGGGCCGACGTAATCGCCTTGGAGACGAGATAGGCCGCTCCGCCCACTGCCATCAGGTACACCGCCTTGTGCTTCCTGATGGCCTCTACCCCTACCGGTCCGCGCTCCGCCTTGCCAATCATGCCCAGAAGCCCGGTATGTTCAAGGATGAAATCAGTAAACTTATCCATGCGAGTGGCCGTCGTCGGACCGGCTGGCCCCATCACCTCGTCGCGCACTGGATCGACCGGCCCCACGTAATATATAAACCGCCCTTTCAGATCCACCTCGGGAGGCAGACCCTCCCCGCTCTCGATCAACTCCTTCATTTTCTTGTGGGCCGCATCCCGCCCGGTCAGCATCCTGCCTGACAACAGCAGGGTATCTCCCGGCCGCCACTGGGCGGCTTCCTCACGGCTCACCGAATTCAGATTTACGCGACGAACGTTCTCGCCGACCTCCCAGGTTATATCGGGCCAGTCGCTGATATCCGGTGGGGTCTGCAGGGAGGGGCCGGACCCATCCAGAACGAAATGCGCATGGCGCGTGGCGGCGCAGTTGGGGATCATCGCAACCGGCAGCGAGGCAGCGTGGGTTGGGTAATCCTTGATTTTTACATCCATCACGGTAGTGAGGCCGCCCAAACCCTGGGCACCGATACCCAGTTTGTTGACCCGCTCCATGATCTCCAGACGCAGTTCCTCGACCCGGTTTGCAGGGCCTCGCCGGCGCAATTCATGGATATCGATCGGATCCATGAGCGCTTCTTTTGCCAACACGGCGGCTTTCTCCGCAGTGCCGCCGATACCGATACCCAACATGCCGGGCGGGCACCAGCCGGCACCCATGGTGGGGATAGTCTTCAACACCCACTCCACAATATTGTCAGAAGGGTTGAGCATAGCCAACTTGGACTTGTTCTCCGAGCCTCCGCCTTTGGCCGCCACCTGTACATCCACGGTATTTCCCTTCACGACTTCCATGTGTATGACTGCCGGGGTATTGTCCCTGGTGTTTTTGCGGGCGCCGGCAGGATCTTCCAGAATCGAAGCGCGCAGCACATTATCCGGGTGGGTATAGGCCCGGCGCACACCTTCATTGACCATGTCCGCTACCGACAGATCGGCATCCCATTGCACATCCATGCCGATCTTGAGAAACACCGTAACGATGCCCGTATCCTGGCAGATAGGGCGGTGGCCCTGCGCGCACATGCGGGAGTTGATCAGTATCTGTGCCATTGCATCGCGGGCTGCGGGATTCTGCTCCCGCTCGTAGGCCTCATTCACCGCCTTCACGAAATCCAGCGGGTGGTAATAGGAAATAAACTGCAGGGCATCTGCGACGCTATCGATGAAATCATCCTGTCGGATAACAGTCATGGTATCTGTCCTTTTCGTTGGTGCGAGGAAAAAATATCGGCTGAAAATACATCAACCTGCCAGCTTATGTGCGTATTCTCACTGCGGGCTTGACTGCGCCCTGATTGCACTCTGCATCTGGCTTAAACTGGTATTGACCTGTTTGCGGAAAGTGTTGATTGAAGCTACCCACTCCTCGTTGCCGACCACTCGCCTTTCCAGCTTTGCCAACGCCAGATTGATCTGGTTGAGGTTATCCGCCACTCGCTCAACCTCAGCCTGGTTGGTCTTGGCGCTTGCCATCAAGCGCGCCAGATCACCGGAAATACTCTTCAGCTCAGCAATATCAGCAGTCAAACCGGCCATATTGCCGGCAGCCTCCCTGATCTGCGCCTGGGTGCCCGAAACCGTGCCCTGCATACTCTTGATACTCTTGTCCTGAGCGGCACTGGCCGTTTCCAGCGCACCCAGTCGTGCCTTCGACTCCTTCCAGACATTGTCCCAGAGCTTGCGCACCTCCTTATCCAACTCGGCAATCTTTACCGCCTGTACCTCTGCATTCTGGTTCATGCCCTCATCAGTATCAGATAGTCGGGCTTCCAGATCGCCGATACGCTCAGCGTAGTTTGCAATCTGATCCCTGGCTTGCAGCAGTTCCGCCTGCAACATCCAGGCCCACACGCCGACGGCGACCGCAAGAATCAGGGACATGGCGAGCAGCAGACGGGACAGCACCCCCATGCCACCCTCTCTCGACCCCTGTTTAGGTGATCCAGACTGGCGATGCCCTTCGCTCTTGTTCACCCGGCTTCGATTGCTGCCGGGCCCGGGTTGGCCTTCACGGGTAGCGACGATGGAAGGGATGTGCTCAAGGTCATCGTGTGGCATGGGACAAATACACTACATATTTACTTGGGAGGATTATACAGATCGCCTACTGGAGCGGAACAAAAAAAGCCGGGGGGGTCCCCGGCTTCCCAAACATTACAATCCAACTACAGGAAGGCGAGCAGTGCCCAGAGCAACGCGGTCAGGCCGATACTGCAGTGAATAACGCCTTTCACACTGGTCATCGGGCCAGTCTTGCCAAACAGCGCATTGGCTTCCAGCAAGATAATAATCGCCAGGCAGATGTACAGACCGGCACTCCCCCCGGCAACTGCCAGGTGCTTGGAACCCAACATGCCAAACAGCATCGGACCGGACAATAGCGTATTGGTTCGCGAGGCCAACCCCGCCTTGGCGGCACTGGACGGACCGTCACCCTCTTTCAAACCCAGCACGATTTGCTGTTTTGGCCAGATTATCAACCACACGTTCAGAAACATGAACGTTCCCGCCAACGCACCTACGGTAATCAGGGGCATTCCCGTAAAATTGGTCGTTGCGCCGACCAGATGCAACAGAACCAGGCCCGTAAGGAAGGTAAACATCGCTCCCCAGCGAAACCACCACAGTGCCCGGGGGGCCAGTTTTTTCATCGCGTCGGCCTTTGCGCCGGCCTCCGCCTCCTTGAAGTATTCCGTTTGCACAAAGTTGAAATAGTACAGCATGCCTATCCAGACGATACCGAACAGAACGTGTGCCCACCTGAAGATAAAATCGAGAATCATGGTTTTCTTCCCTTGTTGTTAAATGACCGACCCTTATTGTACATAAAATAGATCCGTATAACCCTGCTGATCCAAGCCCTGAAGGGCTTTTTTTTGCGTATTGTATACTTGCCAAACCTACTGGCTGGGCGTACAGTAGTAGTGCCTTCAACCGTAGCGAGGTATGAACGATGGCACTTGAACTACAATGGGTTAAATGCAGCGATCACTGGTGCTCGCTGCAGCGTGTAAATTTGGGGCCAGTGAAAGCCAGCGGCGTATACGTCATCTGGGAACAAGGCGGCGACAATCGCGTGGTTAGGGTTGGTCAAGGCGATATCGCAGATCGCCTCAATCAACATCGCAATGACCCAACAATCACGAGCTATGGCGAACTCCTCGTCACATGGGCATCTGTGGACGAATGGTACATGGACGGAGTTGAGCGATATTTGGCCGATATGTATTCGCCGCTTGTTGGGGATCGCTTTCCTTTTGCGGAACCAATCGCAGTGAATCTTCTAGGTCAATAGTCGCTTCCAACCCAGCGATTACCGTATCTACCGCATCTAACAGGCGGTCGTAAGATTCACGCGCCCACGGCGGCTCCCCACCAGCCGCCAGCCTTTCTTCGACCTCGGATTTTATGTTTTCCAGTAGCTCTTTCATAAGATCAGAATAGCAAAAACCCGCCTATTTGGCGGGTTTGGGTTTTGGCTTCTTCGCCTTCTCCTTTTTTGGAGGCGGCGTTGATAACATCCTTCTTAACACATCTTCCGGCTCTGGACTTTTGTCGTCGCTTTTTCGCTTAGTCATTTGGAACCCCCGGTAAGCCTGGTTGCGCAGGAGGCACCGGCTTTGTGATGTGAATTGAGTATTTCCCAGCAATAGGGTTTACCAATTTTAGCAATCCTATTTCTCCAGCTTTAGCCTTGTTCTTGCTGTCTAGCGTAACGAAACTGTCGACACCAACAATAAGAGCTGTGGCCAAATGAATGGCGTCCCCCAAATGCAAGTGCTTATACTCTCCGCTCGCTCCCAGTGGGTTGTTGTAGTAATAGTCCTTTATTTCCGATGCTCTATCCATAATCGGGACGCTAGACTCAGAGAACAAAAATCCGTTCGCATATCTCAGGTCTTTGAATTTTTTGAAGTCCTCTACATTTTCAAACTGACCCTCTGCGACCTCCGCTATAGTGACCGTTGATGTGACTATTTTAAGGTCGCCTTTGAGGAAGGCACTGTAGTCATGCCGTATCCCGTCTAATATACCAACGCCATGCGTATCCTCTGCTTTGAACAACGCATAGAATATACAAGTGTCCCAATATGCTGTTTCAGTGGCGATCCCAGTTACTCCTCAATCCTTTGACGAAATCAACAACATCCATGTCGCCGCTGATATTTGGCGCGACACCAAAGAACTCATCAATGCTTGGAGGCTGGTAGTTTTCGGGTTGAATCTCTACTGAAGAAACCTTCGCAGCAACCGGATTTACATCGGTGCCTATAAACTCCAAAAGGCCGGAGATTATTACAACCTTGCCAAGAGCTGTTCGCACCTTTTCCAACAAGTCATCTTCGTTGAAATGGCACGTTACCGTTCCACTCCAAAATTCAGGATAGAGATAAAAATCTGACCTGTCGTGTATGTTTACGCGCTCAATCTTTCCTTTGACTTCCCCGTGGGAGAAGTACTTTTTGTCTAGGTACTTCTGCGCCTTCGCTGCCAATTTGTCGTCAAAGACAAACTGCCTATCGCCTATTAAAATAGTCTGGCTATCAAATTGCTGCTTATCCCCATTGCAGATGGTTCTTATTTTTTCAACGATACTGGACTCTATATCGCCTAAATAAGCTTCCTCGCTGTCTATCCCCTGCAAAACATCGCTCAAAAAGCCGACTGCCGCAACGGAGCCAGCGTATCCGCCTTCCTCAAACGGAAGTATCTCTGTATAAGCACTAGAGTACTTAAGGTCACTGACAAGATAATTTGATCTTGCTTTTCTCACATGCGCCGCTTGTCGCTCCGCATCGGACAGTATCTTGCCAAGCTGATCTAGTTTTTCTTTGTATACAGAAAGACGCACTCGACCTTGGTCCCTTTCGAGACCATTAATTTTAAAGCGTATCTTATTATCTTGTGCCCGCCCTTCCATGACTCCAACCTCGGCGCCGACTAGCAGGCCGCCAACGAGTCCCGGTACATCAGCCTTTTGCCTTCTATACCAAGCAATGCCATATCAGCCCGTTGCGCATCAGTAAACTCCAGCGCTGTCCTGTGGTTGTAACGGAAGTCGAACTCGCACAGGTAGCGCTTCAAGTGCTGCTGGCTGATGTGGTGATAGGAACCTTTCAGCCCGCGCTTGAATATGGCGAAGTAGCCTTCTACGGTATTGGTGTGTATGTCTCCGCGCACATACTCGCCAATTCCATGACTCACTACACCATGCTCAGAGAACTCCCTGCCGATAAGAGTATACTGACTGGCCTCGTCTGTCATCAGGCGGCTGTCGGCGTCAATTTGGGCCTTCAGGTAAGGTTTCAGGGTAGCCGCTGTGACGCTGGGCACATGGTAAGAGCGGACTTTGCCGCCGCGCTCAACCAGAGCCAGCACCTTGCTCTTGTGGTGGTAGCCGCGGCCCTTCTTGCCTTGGGACTTGGGCTTGCGCTCATTGCCAAAAGTCTCGTCTACCTCGACAACCTTACCGCCGCCGCCCAACAGGCCACCGCCATCTTCGCGCATGGCTTCGCGGATACGGTGCGCCATGAACCATGCGGATTTGTAGGTCACGCCAAGCATTCTGTGCAACTGGTGGGCGCTCATGCCTTTCTTGCTAGCGCACATCAGGTGCACAGCCATCAACCACTTGTTCAGCGGAATCTTGCTCTTTTCAAACACGGTGCCGACAGTCACAGTGAACTGCTTGCGGCACTTGTACTCCTTGCACTTGTACAGGCCGGGCCGCCCGCCTTCAATCGGCCATGCGCCAATTGCGCCGCAGTGCGGGCATACCGGCTCACCGTTCCAGCGCAGCGCCTCAAGGTGTTCCCTTGCTTTCTCTGCGTCGTGAAATTTCGGATCGGATAAGTCACACATGGCAATCACCTCACATTTGATCGGAGTGTATGCCCATACAGTGGGTTTGTCAAGTATATAAGTCGCTTTTTTTTGCCACAAAAAAAACCCCACCATATGGTGGGGTTTTTGGCTCTCCGGGTTGCTATGGGCTTACATCATGCCGCCCATGCCGCCCATACCGCCCATGCCGCCCATGCCGCCCATGTCCGGCATGCCGCCGCCTGCACCGCCCTTATCTTCCTCGACGGCATCGCAGATCATCACTTCTGTCGTGATCATCAGGCCTGCCACGGAACCCGCGGCCTGCAGAGCGGTACGGGTGACCTTCGCGGGATCCAGGATACCCATCTTGATCATGTCGCCATACTCGCCGGTTGCCGCGTTATAGCCGTAGTTGCCCTTGCCCTCATTTTTCACTTTGTCCAGAACGACGGAGCCTTCGTCGCCTGCGTTTTCAACGATCTGACGCAGGGGACTTTCCATAGCCCGCAGTGCAGCGTTGATGCCATGCGTCTGGTCCTCGTTCTCACCTTTGAGGCCGGTGATCTCCATCAGAGCGCGTACCAGCGCAACGCCGCCACCTGCGACAACGCCTTCCTCTACCGCGGCGCGTGTCGCGTGCAGTGCGTCTTCAACACGTGCTTTTTTCTCTTTCATTTCGATTTCGGTGGCAGCGCCAACCTTGATCACGGCTACGCCCCCGGCCAGCTTGGCAACGCGTTCCTGCAGTTTTTCACGGTCGTAGTCGGAAGAGGTATTTTCGATCTGTACACGAATTTCGCTCACGCGCGCCTTGATCGCATCAGCATCGCCTGCGCCATCGATAATTGTGCTGTTGTCCTTGTCCATAGTGACACGTTTGGCACTACCCAGGTGTTCCAGGGTCGCAGACTCCAGATCCAGGCCCACTTCTTCCGAGATCACAGTACCACCGCTGAGAATAGCAATATCCTGCAGCATGGCCTTGCGACGATCGCCGAAACCGGGCGCCTTACACGCAGTTACTTTCACGATGCCACGCAGGTTGTTCACGACCAGAGTCGCCAGGGCTTCGCCTTCAACGTCCTCTGCAATGATTACCAGTGGACGTGACGACTTGGCAACCTGCTCCAGCAAAGGCAGCAATTCGCGGATATTGGAGATTTTCTTCTCAACCAAGAGGATAAATGGATCGTCAATATTGACGCTCATACTTTCCTGGTTGTTGATAAAATACGGGGACAGGTAACCACGATCGAACTGCATTCCTTCGACCACGTCGAGTTCATTTTCCAGGCCCGAGCCCTCCTCGACCGTAATAACACCTTCCTTGCCGACCTTGTCCATCGCCTCGGCAATAATCTCGCCCACCGCTGCATCGCTGTTCGCAGAGATGGAACCAACCTGTGCGATGGCTTTGCTGTCCTCACAGGGAATGGCAGCTGCGGAAATTTTCTCTACCGCTGCAGCGATAGCCTTGTCAATGCCGCGCTTGAGATCCATCGGATTCATCCCGGCAGCAACAGATTTGAGACCCTCATTAACGATAGATTGTGCCAGTACAGTGGCAGTTGTCGTACCGTCACCGGCGACATCGGAGGCCTGGGAGGCTACTTCCTTCACCATCTGGGCGCCCATGTTCTCGATTTTGTCCTTGAGTTGGATTTCCTTGGCTACGGATACACCGTCCTTGGTCACCGTGGGCGCACCAAAGGACTTGTCCAGAATTACGTTGCGTCCCTTGGGCCCGAGCGTTGCCTTGACCGCGTCTGCCAGTGTATTCACACCTTTCAGCATGCGCTGGCGAGCGCTATTACCGAAAATTACGTCTTTTGCCATGATGAAAATTCCTTACGTCTGAATCAGTTAAACTAGAGAGAAGCAATGGCTTCGCGGTCCTATTCGACCACAGCGAAGATTTCGCTCTCACCCATGATAATCAGTTCTTCTCCATCAACTTCGATGGTATTGCTGCCGGCGTACTGGCCAAAAACCACCTTGTCGCCGACCTTCACAGCGAGGGGTCGTAACTCACCACTGTCCAGCACCTTACCGTCGCCTACTGCGACGACTTCACCCTGATTGGGCTTCTCTTTGGCAGAACCTGGCAGCAGAATGCCTCCTGCGGTGGTTTCCTCTTCTTCCTTGCGACGAACGACCACGCGGTCGTACAGCGGACGGATTTTCATTTGTGTAACTCTCCAAAGTAACAATGTTATGTGGACCCCGGACCGGGGGGTTAGCCTGCTTAATTGGGGCGTAAAATCGGATTTCAAGGCCCGATTAGCACTCTTTTCAAGAGAGTGCTAATTCTAGTCAGGATCAAGGTCGCGTCAAGTCCGAAAGCGCCGCGCGCCCTCAGGGATAGATTTTAAACTTTTTCTTTATATTACAATGCATTACGCCTGATTATCATCATCAATGCGACGATATACCCCCTCAATAGTCTCGTTCGACCTACTACCACCTCCCGGCGTTTGAGTAGAGGTTTGCGGACCGAATATAGTCCTGACCAGGCGACGTCGCAATGGCCCAACCATGACGACCAGGGCAATAAAATCGGAAATCATGCCCGGAAAGACCAGAAGGAGGCCGGCAAAACCCATCGCCATGTCATCCAGGAACAACTCAGGGCCGATCACCCGACCAGCCTGGCTCTGGCGAAGGTGCTCGATGATACCCCTTCCCTGACGCTGCAGGATCGCCAGTCCAATAAACAGCGTGACAAAAACGTAGGCAATGGCCGTGAGAGCGGAGGTTTCGATACCTAGCTCAATCAGGGTAAACAACTCCAGCCATGGCAGGAGCAACAAGAGAAATCGCATGAAAAAAACTCTCCGCATTCACAGACGTTATAAGGGCGGCTCTCGACTTTTCAAGCACATTGCTTCCGACTGGCTCCTCCTCGACGTAACATGCCTCGTCTGACACACTGGATGAGGCTTGACAGGGACACAAATCGACAATGAAAGGTGAAAGCCCGGGCAACAATCAACGTATCTGGCAAGTGGTCGCGGCCATTCCACCTGGCAAAGTCGCCACGTATGGCCAGGTCGCACAAAAAGCAGGGTTGGCGCGGGCGGCTCGGCGGGTCGGAAATGCTCTGCGTGGGCTACCCGACAAAACGCGCATACCCTGGCACCGAGTCGTAAACGCGCAGGGGAGGATTTCGCTTCCGGAGGGCTCAGACTCACACGTGGTTCAGCGCGATCGATTGGAACAAGAAGGTGTACAGTTCAGTATCGGCGGGAAAATCAACCTGCGCGAGTACGGATGGTGAGCAAACAACCACCGCCCATGTCAATGGCTACTGATGCTTCTTCCGTAAGCGATGGATTTTCGATGCCTCCGTAGGTAAATGTCCCATAAAATGAAAGTTTTTTTCCGTCATGATCTGGTCGTGACCCCGAATTGCTGCATATTCCTGCCTGAACTGATCCACTCTCGCGTTGCGCTCCTCCGCACTGACGTTCGTCGTTGTCCCACCATGAAACTGATGAAAACTGCCCTCACCCACAAGTTGCACCGGGGTAACGCCACTGGCATCTGCCGCTCGCTTAAAGATATCTGAATTGATCAGCCCGCCACCGGGGGATGCAAAGCGCTCATCTGCGCCGCCTTGCTCCTTGAATAAAGCGCGCTTCATGAACAAACAGTTGGACTCGAACATCCGGTTCAACCAGTTAATATTCTCTGGACCTGCCCGCAGGGGCGAGCCAATTTCGTAAAGCCGATAGCCATCCTCGGGCCAACTTATATCCCTCAGCAACTGGTCCTCTACACTTTTACTGTACCCTTGATCAATTGAATCATTCTGCGAGTCCGGCCCAAGCCAGAAATAACGGGTGGCAACGACGGGGTTCTCAAACGCGGCGTAGGAGGCCAGAGCCATACGAAATACGCCTGGCGTCAATATATGCGCACCATCAATCATCAAGCAGACTATCTCACCGACGGCCTGTTCCAGTGCTACATTTATCGCCCTGGCCGGCGAGTGCGACGCATTCTCGAGTCGAACCAGGCGCACTGGCACATCAATATGCGCCCACGAGGCCGGGTCCAATGGAACGGGAGACCCGTTATCCATAAGAATCACCTCGTATTCAAGATTGTCCGCTTCGTGCTGGTAGTTGCGCGACAGGCCCTGCAGTGATCGGGGAATTTCCCGCGCCATATTGTAGGCTATGAGGATTACGGACAGTTTCATTTGTGACTCTGAGATCGAAGTGAGAGAACTCGTGCGAACGCGCAAGGGTTACGTGGTTGTCGATGATAGTTCATCTCTATCAGGATTTGCATATCAAGCCCGCAAAAAGGGCCTCCATTGCTGCGCTACGACAGCATAAACGAGGACACTGCGCAGCGAACTAATCGACCAGTCTTCCTGCAAGCCTCGCCCTCCGACGTTCCACCGCGGTGATATTGGACGCGACAGTCGGCATGTGACCCATATAGATAAAGGACGCCTTCGCCATCAACTCGGTATGACCACGTATTTCCAGGTACTCTTGCCGATATTTTTCGAGCAGAGCCTCGCGCTCATCTTCATCACCATTTGTTGTGGTACCGCCGTGCAATTGGTGGAAGCTGCCTTCACCGATGATCTGGATGGGCGTTACGCCCGGTGACTCGACTGCACGCTTGAAAGTGTCCAGGTTGACAAAGCCTCCACCCGGATAGCTGAAGCGCTCATCCACCCCTCCCAGTTCTTCAAAGAGTGATTTGGTCAAAAAGAGACAGTTCGATTCAAACACTCTATTAAACCATGCAAGCTGTTTGGCTCCTGAGCGAAGAGGCGTGCTGATCTCAAAGAGGCGGTAACCATCACTCGGCCACTGGATGCGTGCCAGCAGTTCGTCCTCGGCATATTTGTCATAGCCTCGCCTTACGGAGACTGTTTGCTCTTCCATTCCCAGGTAGAAATACCGAATCGCCACTACTGCGTTCCCAAAGGCCCGGTAGCAGGCGAGCGCCATCTTGAATACGCCCGGTGTCAAAAGATGCGCGCCATCAATCATCAAACAGATAATTTCACCTTGCGCCTGTCGCAACGCAAGATTGATCGCTCTAGCCGGTGAGGGAGAAGCATCCGGCAATTGAATCAAGCGCAACGGGACATCAATACCAGCCCATATTGACTCATCCAGTGGCACCGGTGAGCCATTATCCACCAGCAGGACCTCGTAAGACAGGTCCTGCGCACCGTGCTGGTAGTTCCGAGCCAGACCTTGCAGCGTCCGGGGAATCTCCCTGGCCATATCATAGGCGATAAGAATGACAGATAGTTTCATATAGCTGCCTTGTAACCGCATTTGTCAAAACGAGTTGCCCCTTCGCCGGAACCCTATGTTGCTAAAGCCACTGAGCATGATTTCGCTAGTTCTCCGCAACTGCCAATCAAGGGACAGAAACACTGAATATTGTGTATACGAAGGAAGGGAGTTATAGCGGCATTTCACTTCACATCCGGCGAATCATCACGGTAGACTTATGTCACTGAATTATAAGCAGAAATGTCGATCTCTTTCTAGCTAAGAACCCGCATATCCAGTAGAGTTGGACGCAATGTGCTTACATAACCATAAATCGTTGCGCGTCTTGGCAATTCTGGTCGCTCTCTTTGTTCTGGGAGCGAGGGGGGGGTATGGGGCAGATCTAACGTTCGTCAATCTGAATCTTCAGCGCTCAATCATATCAGACAAATTAACACAGCAATCAGTTGGGCAGACGTTTCAAGACTCTACAGGAGCCGTTTGGTTTGTTTCTCAAGAAGGCTTAAACCGATACACCGGTCATGAGTTGGAAAACTACAGATACTCGTCAAGAGACCCCTATTCACTTCCAACTAATATCGTAACCCAGATTGTTGAAGACAATGAAGGAGTATTATGGCTATCCACTAGAGGGGGTGGCTTGGCCTCCTATAACTCAATTCTGAACGGGTTTGAACCGATCTATTCTGACCCTACTGATCCCAACACACCATATTCAAACGACATTCTGACTATATTCTGTGACAAAGACGGCATGCTGTGGCTTGGTTATATAAACGGATTCAGCTCGTTTGACCCTAATAACCGCACATTCCATCACTATATATCAGGAGCTTCGGGCATTCCCTTTATGGGGGAAGTCAAAGATTTTACGCAAACTAAAGATGGCGCAATTTGGGTTGCGACAGAGACCAGTGGAATGCTCCGAGTAACCACTTCAACCGGTCAAGTGAGCGAATTTATACACAATGCAAAACGTCCAGGCTCAATCGTCTCGGGAAGGCTATACCGGTTGATCACTGATAAGAAAGGAAACATTTGGATATCATCGGACAATGCCGGAGTGAGCAGGTATGACCCTTCTACCGATCGAGCGACAAATTTCACACACTCTGACTCTGACAGTAATTCTTTGTCTTCAAACCAAACCTCGGACATATTCGAAGATTCAAATGGCGACATTTGGGTTGCTACGTCCGAAGGCTTGGACCTATTCGTAACCGCGACTAGCAGTTTTGTTCGCTTTAGCAGCCAAAATACAGACCTACCCACCGACGCAATAATAAGCATAAATCAAACTCGAGAAGGTAAATACTGGGTAGGGACCCGCTCAGGGCTAGTATCAGGTATGAAAACTCACTTTCAGAAATTCGACCACATGAACAGCAACCTATCCAATAATTCAGTAAATGCATTTACTGAGAGCATTGACGGGACTCTTTGGGTTGGTACGGATGATGGTTTGAATAAGCTCCCCCCACAGAGTGATACCTTCGAATGGATAAATGAATCAACTGTGCCGTCGATTTCTAGTCCGATAGTAATGAGCCTACTTAGCGAGGATAACAAGCTTTGGATCGGCACCTACAATGGTGGACTTAACGAATACGATACAAATTCAGAAAAAACTACAGTCCATCGGCACAGCCGTTTCGATGAATCCACTATCGGCGCGGATGGTATAACTTCGATTATCAGGATATCGACAGGCCAACTATTAATCGGAACTTACGGCGGCGGGTTAAGCATTTTTCTAGAAGACAGCAATATGTTTCTAAACTTGAAAAGTGACAGAAAAGACTCTTCGACGATCAGTAGTGACATGGTTCTCGCGATATTGGAAGACTCAATGGGCCAGGTCTGGGTCGGAACTGAAAACGGACTGAATCGTTTTCATCCCGACACAAATAAATTCGACAGATACTTCACGCAGCGCGGAATTTCCAACAGTTTATCCAGCAATATCGTTTGGAGTTTTTATGAAGACTCAGATCAGAATTTATGGATAGGCACTCTTGGTGGAGGCCTAAATCGTTGGCCGATTCAGGATCGCATGGAATCTCGACAAAACTTCATACATTACTCTGACAACATATCACTTCCAAGTTGGAACATCTATGGCATTCGCGGCGACAATAATGGAAGGCTATGGGTTTCTCATAGCAAAGGTATCACAAGCTTAGATCCACTAACCCTCGTATCGCATCAATATGGGGTAAGGGATGGACTACAATCGACTGAATTTAACTTAGGCGCTTCATATAGATCTGATAGTGGAGTGATCTACTTTGGAGGTATTCGAGGCTTTAATACGATAAACCCAAATTTGCTGTCATCGGACAGAATTCCCCCAAAAGTCGCAATTTCCCAAATAAAGGTAATGAACGAAAGACGTCAATTCGATGTGCCATATCAGACGCTTTCGTCTATAAATTTAGGTTATCAAGACAGAATGTTATCGGTCGAGTTCTTCGCAGCTGACTATTCCAACCCTGATCTCGTAAACTATGCTTACAAACTTGAAGGAATTAATCCCGACTGGGTTGTATCACCCGATGCCAGGATCGCATCTTTTACGACCCTCCCCCCGGGAACATACAACCTTAAACTGGCTGCGGCCACACCGGATGGCACATGGAACTGGGACGCCCTAAGTATACCGGTAGTAGTCGCACCGCCACCTTGGCTCAGCCCATGGGCTTACGCATCATATACCGTTTTAGCTGCCGCTATGATCGCTTACTACTTTTACCGTCAGGCAGAGCAAAGGCGGGTCACACTAAGAAGACAGAGAGAACTCGAAATGCGCGTAGAAGAACGGACGCGCGACCTTGAAGCAGCAAGAAGAGTGGCAGTGGAAGCCACAAAAGCGAAATCAGAGTTTCTGGCTACAATGAGCCATGAAATTCGCACACCAATGCATGGCATCATCGGTATGACTGAGTTACTGCTACATACCACGCTCAACTCCCAACAAGAGCAATTCGCACTTGCCGCCCGCAATAGTGGGGAATCACTACTCAATCTTATCAATGAAATTCTGGATTTTTCGAAGGTTGAAGCTTCCAAGGTCGAGCTAGAGAAAATTGGATTCAACCTTACAGAGCTAATCGACGACATCTGTTATCTACAGGGAGAGCCCGCCAATAGGAAAGGATTACAACTAAACAATATCTGTCACCCGCAAACTCCAGGTATTTTGATAGGTGATCCGACCAAGATTCGCCAGGTAGTCATGAATCTGATTAGTAACTCAATCAAATTCACGCATAGTGGGAACATTAATGTTCGCGTTGAACCCAAATTCAGTCCATCCAGTTCAGGGAAAACTCTCGTGCACATCTGCGTTGAGGATGACGGCATCGGAATGGATGAAGATACGCAAAAGCGTGTTTTCGAGCCGTTTACACAGGCTGATACAAGCACAACAAGGGAATATGGTGGAACGGGGCTCGGCTTAACTATCTCCCGCCACTATATCGACATTATGGGAGGGGATATCGCCATTCAATCATCACTGGGTGAGGGTACAAAAATAACACTATCTATTCCTATGGAATTTGACCCACTCAGCGAGAACGCAGTGAAACCATACAGTACTTTGACGGCAGGGATCCTCACCTCAGACCCTGGTACATATCAAATGACTTCCAGCCATTTGTCGCGCCTGGGGGTAGAATCGTTCCCAATTCTGCAGGGGGTCATGGACATCCAAACCAGTTTGCAACGAGATATCCTGGTAGTTGACTACGAGCAAGGTGCTATTTCTCCCGAACTGGAGTCAAAGCTGCACAAAGCCGAAGCTCCAGTTTGCATTTTTTTGACTCCCTTGATCAATATCACGACACCAGCGGCTTTCTACAGTTGGACTACAATCTCGAAACCGCTCACATCAAGAGCACTAAGAGATGTTTTAAACAGCAGTTTTGATCCCGCGGATCAGGTGGTAGGGCACGGGCCAGGTATCTCCACAACTGCCGCCACACAAAGAAAGAAGATTCTGGTTGCGGAGGATGTCCTGACCAACCAGCAAATTGTAGTAGAGATGATAAGCCTGTTAGGGCACGACGTCGAAATTGCAAATAATGGTCAAATAGCTATTGATAAGTACCTATCCAGACAGTATTCGCTAATTTTTATGGACTGCCAAATGCCGGTGATAGACGGATATACCGCGACGCAAAAGATCCGACGGATAGAGTTGGAACAGAATATTGCGCGGGTTCCCATAATTGCGTTGACCGCCGGGTCGGATATAGAGGATAAAAACAGGTGTCGCCAAGCCGGCATGGATGGCTATGTAACTAAACCGTTTTCGATCTCTGATATACAAAGAAGCATCGAGAAGCACTTGAAAATCGTTTACCTGGAAAATGAACCCAAGAGAATGTTTCATTTAGAGAGCACAGGAACAGTCAACACTAAGACTACAGATCATGCTGAATCAAAAGTACTTGACCTGTCCGCCATCGAGAATATTAGAGAAATCGAACGACAGACTGGTAAACAATTGCTGCCGTCCATTTTTGAAGGTTACACCGCACAAATGGAGGAGAAGCTTAGAGACATTCAACGCGACCTTAAGTCGCTTGACAACGTATCAATCTACAGAACAGCTCACGCTATAAAATCAATGAGTGCTAATATAGGTGCTGAAAAAGTTCGACTAATAAGTGCCCAGATAGAAAAGAAAGGCAAAGAGGAAGAGCTTTCCGATTTAGATGACGCCGTTGTAGCACTCTTAGCAGCTTATCAAGAGTTTCTCGCGGAGTTCGATATTGATCTTGCTGGCTGAAGAATAATTACCGCTGTTTTAACCCAAAGTTCTGCTGTCCAAACCGGCTAGCGTCTGGTGACATCTACAGAGGGTAAACTAGCAGCTCTATTGGTCCTATTGCTGAAGCTAATTTCTCCGAAAGAGGTCATTAAAAACTTCAAGGAAAAGCAATAAAAAAGCCCGATGACAAAAAAATGTACCATAATTTCCATCCTTTTCTGTTTATGCTTGGCTAGCAATTCTTTCTCAGCACAGATAAAAATAACAGAATCAAGGCTATCTGAACTACTTCAACAACCGACAGTTTCGGCTATTCACCGCGACAAGCATAGAACTTTATGGGTTGGCACGCAGCAAGGACTACATCGATACGATGGAGCGAATCTAACCGTATTTGATTCCGATCACGGCAATTTGTACAGGATACCAGACTCTGAAATATCCGATGTAGCAGAAGACAATAACGGAGATTTATATGTCGCTACTTCTCGGGGATTCCTACTCAAGTGGAACGAGATTTCGGCGAAATTTGATTCACTAATAGAGGTCAATCCTCATGAGGAAAATAGGTTTGTTCGTCTAGTCATATCCAAGCACGGTAATGAAATATGGCTGCTGAGCAAACGCGGTCTTAGTGTACACAATTCTAAATCCGATGTTATCAAAAACTGGATAGAGGGGTTGCAGATAGTAAAAATTGTTGGGACTCCTCGCGACCTAATCGAAGAGTCTTCCGGCAATCTTTGGATAGCTGGAGTTCTCGGCATCCTGCGAATTGATCTTGAGCAGCAGTCCCTTGAATTCATCGAGCTTTCTGAGTTAAGCCTTCCCAAGAGGTCCACATTAACAGCTTTGGAACCATTACATGGAAAAAAGCTGCTCATCGGCACTAACACTGGAAACATACTGATATGGAACATAGAGACCAAAGCATTAGTTGCAAGTGCAACTCTAGAGACAGACAGCAGAGCCTACATTTCACAATTATTGTATCACGAGGGTCATTTGATTATTGGTACTGACCGAGGCTTGTATATATCTGATATCAATCTGTCACACGTTGATAATGTAGGTAGCAGAGGCGTGGCTCCATCTAATCCCAACATTAACGCCCTTTTTCCAGACGGAAAGTATGTTTGGGTCGGCACTATCAATGGTCTGGATATTCTTTCATTTGTTTCGTTCGAACTTTTTAATACCGAGAATAGCGGAGTTTCCAACGACATATTGGCATTTGAAGAAGATAATAGCGGTCGACTATGGGTTGGAACCTCTGATGGGCTGTACCTCTACGACGAAAGCAAAGGCTTGCATTCCAGATTTGGAAGGAACCCAGTATCAGCTATGTTAAATTACGGTGTTACGACAATCGAAGTAAGGGGCGATACGCTACTGCTAGGGTTAATTCAGGGTGGGGCAAGGACAGTTAACATAGCTTCCGCGCGGCAGAAAAAATTAAACTTTGCCAGCAGCGATAGCGGTGTGGTAACAAAGATAATAGCAGATGAAAATGACATATTAATAGCAACGTATGATCAAGGGCTATTTCGCGTCACCGGGAGAGAAACTAAATCATACTATGAGGATGGCTCGCTACCCGAGAGGTCTATTACAACAATTTTCCGATCGAACAAAGGACTGCTATTGGCAATTTCTGGACAAAAACTATACCAGCATACAGCACGCAATGACCAATATAGAATTGTGCCTTTGAAGTTTGGTTTAGGCCAGAAGCAACCGATGATTTATTCTCTTGCTCAAACGGCTGAAGATGACATCCTAATCGGAACAAAAGACCATGGACTATTTCTCTGGACCAGAAAGGATCAGCTAAATAATGTACCGAGAGTTAGTCCAATTGGAGATCATCAATCGCTTAGCTATTCTACAATTTACGGTATTGAAATGGATTCAGATGGAAGCATGTGGTGCTCTACTGAAAGTGGTATTGTCAAACTCGATTCAAGTGGCGCTCTGGTAGAAAAGTTTACTACCGCTGATGGATTACAGGGGACTGACTACACGCTTGGCGCCTCCTTCACCAGCCAATCCGGACACATATACTTCGGAGGCATGAACGGATACAACAGGTTTGACCCTGCCCTGATCGAAATAGACAACTCAGCATCACCGATGAGGCTCACTGACATAATTTTACCTGGGAGGAATAGTCGACGTCTGAAAGAACTAACCAAGCTCAAGACTTTGCAACTAACTCATAAAGATTACTTTGTTACTTTTCAGTTCAGTGTGCTCGATTTTATCGATGCCGAGCAAAATCAATATCGCTACAGGCTTGATCCGTTCGATAACGAATGGATAGAGAATGGTACACGCAACACTGCGACTTACACTAACTTACCAGCGGGAGATTACGAACTCAGAGTGCAAGGCGCCAATTCTTCCGGAATATGGAACCTGGAGGGGATTACGCTTGGACTCGACGTACTTCCTGCACCCTGGAACACCTGGTGGGCGAAATTGATATATAGTGTGATACTGTTGTGCTTGTGTTGGGGACTGCTTCGTATTCATCGCAGCTATGCTATCGAACGGAGATCTGTTCAGATCGCGCAAGAGATGTTCGAAGCGGAAGACAGGGCCGATGATGACATGCAGGAGCAACTGGAATTTCAGGACGAAATAGTACAAGCATCGTACCAACACAGTTTGACGACCATGTCATTGATAAAAGACTGTATCTCGTCCAGGAGTGTCAACCTTCCGAATGACTTAAAGTCAAAGATTTCCGAGGGTAGCATCAAGCGTATATCGGCACTATCAAGTCTGGAGGATTTCATTAGTTTTCAGGTTGGCGGTCCGGTCATCAATCTCCAGAAGTACACCGATAATATTCTCCTCGAATTACTAAAGCACGCCCCGGTAAAACCGGAAACCATCATCACCATTAATCAAGTTTCAGAAATGCCCATCCCAGCTGAGTTGGCCTCTCATCTGGCAATATTGATTTTCGAAATTCTGGAGAATAGCGTTCAGCATGCCTTTGAACAGGACTCACCTGCCAACTACATACAGGTAAAGCTAGCACTCGGAACAACCGAGGGTTCGTCCGAAAGCGTTCTCGTACTGTCTTTCTCCGACAATGGTATGGGTGTTCCGAAGAACATCAAGGATTTGGCAGGTGAAGGTAGCGGCATCACGATTGTGGACGCAATCGTCAAGAAACTGGGCGGCAGCATCGATTTTTCCGGACATTCCGGAACACTGGTCACGATTAGTATTCCCTTCGAAGACTAGACCTTCACTGTGAGTTGCAGTCCCATCTAGTCACCGCGGCTTTCGCAGTGGTACATTGTATCGATTGGGCGCCAGCGCGAATGAGAGGCGCTGCGACTGTCATTCCATTAATGGCGGGCATGGTAGAAACTGGCGGAACAGCATGAATATCAGTGAAATAAGACTACATGCTTTTGGAAGGCCTTGTCATCTCGTCGTCGATAACAGCGATGCCCGAGGCGAAGAACTACTTGCCCTCTGCCAGAGAGAACTGCAGAGACTGGAACATAAGTTCAGCTCTTACGACTTTGAAAGCATAACCAGTCGGCTTAACCGGGATGCGGGAACCGGCGGCACCGTACCGCTGGATGCCGAGTCACGCAGCCTTTTTGCATATATCAGTGTTCTATGGGAGGAGAGCAAACACCTCTTCGATCCCACCACCCGGGTCCTGCAGGATTGCTACGATGGTTCCGGTTCCCTGACTGCCACACCTGAGCAA
The DNA here is from genome assembly GCA_030427485.1 of Gammaproteobacteria bacterium. Taxonomy (GTDB): domain Bacteria; phylum Pseudomonadota; class Gammaproteobacteria; order Pseudomonadales; family Halieaceae; genus Marimicrobium. The sequence continues at coordinate 64,105 of JAUICG010000016.1, read as the reverse complement.
CTCCATCAGATCCTCACACTGGTAGGTTGGCGCAATGTGGTACTGGATGAAAAGGGTGCTCGTCTGGCCAGGAAGGGGATGCTCATTGACCTGAACAGTTGCGTGCGCCCCTATGCACTGGATTCCCTGCGAAAATTACTGATAAAGAGCGGGGTCTCCCATGCCTATATCGAGATGGGGCAGGATGCGGCAACCATTGGCAAACAGCCCAGCGGTGCGAATTGGCTGACAGGTGTGCGCGTTCCACAAGGATCCAGAGCCGCAATTGTTCGACTCAAGGTGAATCACCAGGGATTCGCGGTGCGCGGAGATTTCGAGCAGGCGCTAACTCAGCTAGGAGAGCGTTTTGGCCGCGCCCTCAGTCCCGTGGATGGCCAGCCCATACCCGGACTTCTCAGCGTTACCGTTGTCGCTGAAAACTGCCTCACGGCCTGCAGCGCTGCCAGCATTGCACGATTGAAAACTGAAGTTACCGGCCTGAAGTGGCTGGAGAAACTTGGTCTGCCCTGGATGGCGATTGACCGACAGCTCATATGCCACGGGCCTCTGGCCCCGGCGAGATAACTGCCTCATCGACCCTCAAACAGGGGTCGGCGCTTCTCGCGTTTAGCAGTGAAACCTTCAACCAGATCATCTGATTCGAGGCATCGCGTTGTGAGTTCAGCGGCCAGATCTGGATCCACTGCCCCTTGGGCGGCTTGTCGTAAAATACGCTTCATCGACTGCACTGCCAATGGCGCGAGGCCGGCTATACGCCATGCGTAGTCGCGCACAAACCTATCCAATTCTACGCCCGGAACAAGGTGGTCCAGAAAACCGATTTCCAGTAGTTTTTCTGCATGGAATTCCTCAGAGGCTACCAGAATCCGCTTTGTGAGGTTCACGCCCAGGCATTCGACGAACCGGCTAATGCCTGACATTGGATAGCATAGCCCGATGGCTGCGGCCGGTACGTGCATCCGAGACCCTTCTATACCTACCCGAAAATCGCAACTGACCGCGAGTTCGACACCTCCACCAAAGACATCGCCATTCATCGCACAGATGGTAGGAATCGATAGTGCAGCAAGTTGAGCCGTCATTTTCTGAAATGCATCATCACCAATCTGGCCGTTGCTCAACTCGTGTAACGCCGCGCCTGCACAAAATGTCTTTTTACCCGCTCCCGTGACGATAAGCACGCGTATCTGCGGATCAGCAGCAATCCGGGCTAACTGATCATGAAGACCCTCCAACTGCTCCCGTCCGAGTGAGTTATGTCGCTGCGGGTTGTTCAGTACAAGGCAGCCAACATGGTCCTCGCGGCTGTACAGGATAGATTCTGTCATCGGATCTTCGTCTCCAGGCTCTAGCAGCAGTGTCGCATAGCCAACATTCGGGCGCCAGCACGACACCTCCTTCCACCTGCCTCTCCCATCCTGCATGCATGCGTGACTACTGGACACACGCGCCGATAGCGGGCAGCATATTCAAGTAATCAGGAGACCCACTGAATGAAGAACCGTTGTGCGTGGTGCGGGGAAGACCCCCTCTATGTTGACTACCATGACCATGAGTGGGGGGTCCCGGTACGTGACGACCAAACCCTGTTTGAATTTCTGATACTTGAAGGTGCTCAAGCGGGATTGTCCTGGATTACAATTCTGCGGAAGCGCGAAGCCTACCGGGCACTATTCGACAGTTTCGATGCACAGAAAGTCGCGCGCTACAGCGACAAGAAACTGGATACGCTACTTAAGGACCCGGGAATCATTAGAAATCGACTGAAGGTCTACGGTGCTCGTAAAAATGCCCGTGCCTTCCTGGACGTACAGAAGGACTACGGCAGTTTTGCGGACTACATCTGGGGATTCGTTGATAACGAACCAATCCAGAACCGGTGGAAATCGCAAGCCGAAGTACCGGCTACCAGCCCAGTTTCAGATGCCCTTAGCAAGGACATGAAGAAACGCGGCTTCACCTTTGTTGGATCCACCATCATGTACGCCCACATGCAGGCTACCGGTATGGTAAATGATCATACCACTGAATGCTTTCGCTACAATGACTGCGCCCGACTGAGCTAAGCCCACCGCTTCCCGACGTGGAGTGCTAAGATACGCAGCCATTCTCGCGAGAAATTCACTTGTCCCCTGCCGCCCCCGAAAAACCCGCCTCTACCAGTCGCTATGTATGGCGACTGGCGTGGCCCACGATCATCTCCAACCTCCTTTTCACCACCGTAGGCTTTATGCAGATCAAGATTGTCGCACAGTTGGGCACAAGCTCTGTCGCGGCAGTCACCACAGGACAGCGTATCTTCTTCCTGGTACAGGCGCTACTGATGGGAATATCGGTTGCAGCGACAGCGCTGATTGCTCGCAGTTGGGGTGCAAAGGATGTCAGGAGGGCTGAATTGGTTTCCTGGGCGTCCTTGACGATGTCGATGGCATTGGCCGTCCTTGTAAGCATTCCCATTCTTCTCGCACCAACGGCAATCGCCAGCATTTTCGGACTTGACGATGAGACAACGACTCTCGCCTCGAGCTATATCTTCTGGATGGCCCTGTTCAATGTCTTCGCGGCAGTCAATATGATGCTGGGCACTGCGCTCAGGGCCACCGGCGATGTAATCACGCCGCTGTGGTACCTGCTCTTCAGCTCTATTCTTAACGTGTTATTCTCTTATCTTCTGGCCTTCGGTGCAGGGCCCATACCCCAGTTCGGAGTCACCGGGGTCGCACTGGGCGGCAGCGTCGGTGCGGCTCTGATCACCGTTTTATTCGTAGTCGTCTGGTGGCGCGGCCACTTCAATCTCAAGGCCGCAAAATTGCTAACCGTAGACTGGGGGCTGTGCCGGCAGATAGTTTCTATTGGCGGGCCCGCGGTACTGGAGCAAGGCATCGTACAGCTCGCCTTTCTGGCCTTTTTTACCATCGTGGCGCATTTTGGAACCGTAGCCTACGCCGCCTACGGAATCGGAATTACCCTCGTCGCATTTCCCATCGTTATCGGATTCGGGTTTGGCATTGCGACGGCCACGCTCGTTGGCCAACAGCTTGGTGCAAGCCAGGTCGAACTGGCGATGCAGGCAACCTCCCGCTCCCTGCGTATGGCGCTCGCCGCGATGATTACCCTGTCTATCGGTCTGGTCTGGTTCGCCGAGGATCTCGCACGCTTCATGATAGATGATCCCGAGGCCATTCACCTCTCGGTGATTTTCATGTACATCATCGCGGTGGCCCAGCCGTTTATGGCGTTTGAATTTACCCTCGGCGGAGCGTTACGCGGCGCTGGAGACACACGGTTTCCGCTGATCGCGACATTCTGTGGAATCATTATCGGCCGGCTGGTTCCAGCCCTGAGTTTTGTTTGGCTGGGACTCTCCGTCTACTGGATATTCTCGGTCATGCTTATCGATTACATCATAAAGGCCTTGATCCTGATTCACCGCTTTCGTTCCCGAAAGTGGCTCAACATACAGTTTGAATCATCCGATTAAGCTTTTTTGGCCGCTCGCTGTAGACAGCGACAAAAGAAATACTTAAAGTTGGAAATCTAGAATCAGCAGTAGGTCTGCCGCTCCACCGACAGGAGCCTCTCTTGATGTCAACCAACAATACGACCAACACAGGACGGGACACATCGCCTTTCAATCGCACGATCCAGCACGATGCCAAGCGTGCCGCGATTCTGTCGCAGGCGGCCAAACTGTTCAATTACAAAGGCTCCCGGGCAACCACCTTAAAAGACATCGCTGAAAGCCTCGGCTTGACGAAAACCAGCCTCTACTACTATGTCAAAACAAAGGAAGACCTGATTTACCAGTGCTATAAGGTTGCGCTGGAGCACCATCATCAAAAACTGGATGAAATTGAAGCAATGCATTCCGATGCCGTGACTCGCGCATCGACCTTTTTCCTGCAGCACTTCGAAAACTGGCTCGCCGCTCAGGAACGCAGGGGACCGCACATTGCCGCGCTGCTTGAAATCGCAGCGCTGAAGGGGGAACACCGAGCGGAGGTGGAGGCGGGCTACATCGCCATTTTCAAACGGCTGCGAGAGTACATTCGCCAGGGCGTTGCGGACGGCTCGTTCAGAGCGTGCGAGCCAAGTGCCACCACACGCGCAATTCTTGGCTCGGTAGACTGGACATTTTCCTGGTTGCACAGTGTCGAGCTAAGCCAGGTGAATAGCTTAGCAAAAGAGGCGTGGGATATCATCGCGCACGGGCTATTTGCCGGCGAAGGCGTATTTACTCCCACGGTTATCAGCCATGAGAGTGAGCAGGTTGCACTGCTGCGGGGTTTTGACCGGGAGGAACAGAATCGCCTTAAGCAGATTGCCTTCCTGAAGACCGGCACCCTGTTCTTCAATCGGCAGGGATTCAACGGGACCTCGCTGGATGAAATCGCCGACCACCTGAATGTATCCAAGGGCGCCTTCTACTACCACATTAAAAACAAGGAAGATTTACTCTTCAGATGCTATGAGCATTCCCTGGACATAACAGAGAACATTCACGCACAGGCGGCGAAGTCCATTGGCAGCGGCTTGGAAAGAGCGGCCATGACTTGTCGCCGCACTTTTTATGTACAGAACTCCGAAGTCGGCCCACTGATACGCTACAACACCATCACTGCGCTGCCCATGAAGCGCCGGCGCGAAATACTCAAGCGCACAGACAAGGCCAATGAGCAGTTTGGCAATTTTTTGACTGCCGGTATCCTCGATGGCAGCGTGCGGCCGATAAACACTTATGTCGCCCAGCAACTCGTGGCGGGCGCAGTCAACGCCGCCATGAACCTACGGCAATGGCGAAAAATGGATAACATCGACAATGCCGCCACCGATTATTTCGAAGTACTGTTCAATGGCCTGTTGCCCCGCGCAACTGGCCGGAACACCTAGATCAGGAGCGCTCTCGTGACCAGTGATACCGATAATCTCGTCAAACTATTGGAGGTCAAGCAGATCGACAAGTACCTGTTCAGCGGCTTGAGCCCCAAACGCCCCTCGCGAGTCTTCGGCGGCCAGGTGCTCGCACAGGCCTTGAATGCTGCCACGCGGACAGTGGATGACACGCGTATCACTCACTCCATGCACGCCTACTTCCTGCGCCCGGGCAATCCCCGCAAGCAGATCGTTTACGAAGTGGATCCCATACGCGACGGCAAGAGCTTTACCACCAGAAACGTCATCGCCAAGCAGGATGGAGTCGCCATCTTCAGCTCATCGATTTCCTACCATATTGATGAGCCTGGCCTGGCCCACCAGATGGAGATGCCGCAGGTGCCACCTCCTGAAGCACTGGAGTCCGATTTTGATCGATGGACTCGCCTGGCGAATGAAAACCCGGGCAAGGTCGATCCACCAATTTCAAATCCTATCGAGCGCAAGGCGGTGCAGCCGCGGAATTATCTCGATCCCCAGCCGCAGGAGCCACAGCAGCAAATATGGTTCCGGGCGCAGGGCGATCTGGGGGAAGACCTGCGCAGGCACCAGACGGTCCTGGCTTTCATGTCAGATTTTGGCCTGCTGGGTTCAGCGCTTCTACCTCACCCCCATACCGGAATGGACAAGGCGCTGCAGTCGGCGAGCCTGGACCACGCCCTGTGGTTTCACCGACCATTCCGGGCGGATGAGCACCTGCTGTACTGCCTGGACAGCCCCCTCACCCACGGCGGGCGCGGTTTCAGCCGGGGCAGCTTCTATACCCGCGACGGCGTCCTGGTGGCATCCACCGCGCAGGAATCGCTGCTGCGCCTGCACAAAGACTAATTGACCTGCGATTGTAGTTCCCGGCCGAGAGCGACCAGTTCCAGACCGCTGCCACCATGGCGCAGGTGGGTGATGGATCCATTGGCAGGCCAGAAACACAGCGTCTGCGGACGATCGAGCACCCGGCCAACCACTGCGTTTATCACCAGAAAATGAGTAAAAACAACGGCGCTCCGGCCGAGCTGCAGCAGCCGCTGCAATGCGAGGTTACGCCAGGCTTCGAGATCCGGTGGCTGCTCATGCCACTGCTGTTGCATAAACTGGCGCAACCACACCTGCCGCTGCGCAAGAGGTACTGGCGAGGGGATTTCACGAAATGCCGCTTCTTCCCGCACTCGCTGCTGCAACGCCCTGGATAGCGGAACAGCAGTCTCAATTGCGCGCTGCAGGGGACTGCTGATCAACAGCACATCCGCTCCCACCCGGTGCAGGAGTTGATCAGCGACCGCTCCAGCCTGCTGGCGCCCAAGGTCGCTGAGGCCAGGGTCGGGTGCCTCACCCCAACTGGCCGCTGCTTCACCGTGCCTGACCAAATATATGTCCAGGGGCCGTCTCGCATCCATTAGCGATACGTCAACAAGTTCTCTCCGCGTTGTTCGCCGAGGACTTGTAAATAGGAGCAGTCATTGAACCTGGACAAAGAAATTTTCGCACCACTGTAAAACAACTGGGTCACCGAGCAATTGAACACGGGCTCATACAACTGATAGGTCTGCTCACCACCCAGGCCCAGCACCTGAGCAACAATCGTCGCCAGTGTTCCCCCCGACGTGAAGATGCCAATAGTCTTGCCGCTACCCTGCTCTCGCATGACATCCGCCACCGCCTGGCGTGCACTGCCGGAAAATTCAGCCCAGCTCTGGATACGAGAATCATCGCACTCCGGAGATACCCAGTAGTTAAATACGGCATCGATGACTTTCTGGTAGTCCTTGCTGGCGCTGAGTCCTTTATCGACCAGGGCCTTCACCGCCGGATTACGCTTTATTACCTCCGGCATGAGGTATCGCAATTGCTCGTCGTTCTGAATCTCGTTGAACCGGGGGTCGATGTGGTGCGGGACCGCGGAGGGCTGGCGGGCGATAGCCAATCGGGCGGTCTCGCGTTGGCGCGACAGGTCACCGCTGTAGACAGCGTCGAAGTGAATAGTATTGTCACGAAAATACTCGCCTGCCACGGTGGCCTGGCGACAGCCCAGCTCGGAAAGCTTATCGTAGTTTTCAGCACCAAAAGAAGCCTGACCATGGCGTACCAGGTATATCGCAGCCATCAGGCACTCCTTGATGCAGGGATGAGTTGTCGGTCAAAACGCAGTTCGCGACGATAGGGAAAAAAATCCTCCACGTGGCCTGCGTGAATCTTCTCCTGCAGTCCCTGCCAGAAAGAAGCCTCGTAAATATCACTGTGCAATGTATCAAAGACCTGCCTCGCCCGCTGGTTGCCGGAAAAGAAAAGTGCGAACTCTTCCGGGAATATGTCGTTGGGAGCGACCGTATACCAGGGTTTGCTGGACATCTCTTCCTCCTCGGAACGCGGCGTGGGTATCGTGCGAAAATGACAGTCTGTCAGCGGCACAATCTCGTCGTAATCATAAAACACCACGCGTCCGTGTCGGGTCACGCCAAAATTCTTCAGTAACATATCGCCGGGGAAAATATTGGCGGCGGCCAACTGCTTGATGGCATTGCCATACTCGTCCATCACGGCCTCCACCTGCTCATCCGTGGCATTTCGCAGATAGAGATTGAGCGGCGTCATCCGGCGCTCGACATAGACATGCTTGATTATCAGGGTTTTACCGTGCTCCTCAATGACAGAGGGGGCTACTTTGCGCAGTTCTTCCATGAGTTCGTCAGAGAACCGCGCCCTGGCAAATGCCAGGTTGTTGAACTCCTGGGTATCGGCCATACGGCCAGCGCGGTCCGAGCGCTTTACCAGGGTGTATTTGGCTTTCACTTGTTCGCGCGTCATGTCCTTTGGTGGCGTAAACCTGTCCTTGATCACCTTGAACACAAAGTCGTACGACGGTAACGTGAACACCGTCATGACCATACCCTTGATTCCCGGCGCGATATTGAACTGATCGGTGGTGCTTGTCATGTGGCGAAACGCACAGCGATGGTAATAGGTTTTACCGTGTTTATTGTGGCCCATGGCGCTGTAGATTTCCGAAATGGGCTTCGCCGGCATAAGCTGTTGCAGAAATAATACACACTGCGCAGGGATGGTGGCATCCACCAGGAAATAGGAACGGGTGAAACTGAACAGCACACTGACCATATCAGAGCCGAACAGAATCGTATCAACGTAAACTGCTCCCATCTCGTTGTGCAGGATCGGCAGCACGATTGGCATGGATTTCCCGCCGGAAAGAATCCGCCCCACAATATAGGCTCCCTTGTTGCGGAAGAAATGGTGCCCCAGTATCTGGAATTCGGTGTCCGCATTATTCAGATCAAACTTCAGTGCCAGATGACCGACGATTGCATCGCGAATACTGTCAATATCCCGCGCCAGGTTTTCATAGGGAATCGAAAACGCAAAGTCCGTCAATAACGCTTCCAACAGAGTGTTGAGCGAGCCGTCCAGACGATAGGTGCGGTACACCTTGCTCACATCTGCGGGCGGCATATCCCCGTGGGGCGAAAATACAAATACGTACTCATCGCGGATTTTCCGGTGCTTGAACACAGCGCAGTAAACGGAATTGAAAAAAGTTTCGGCTATCTCGAAATTGTTGTGCCCGTCGATCAGCTCCGCATAGATCTTGCGTGACTCTCGCCAGAAATTGAGGTCACGCAATTCATCGCCCGCGATCAGTTCCACATACTCGAGAACGGCTTTCGTCTTGACCTTGTACAGATCAATACGCTGGATGGAGGCACGCCGAATACCCTGCCAATCTGCATTTTCGAAGCGCGTCTTGGCTGCCAGCGTAATGTTCTGGAACTCAGCAAAGTAGGACTCAAAACCATTCAGTATGGCGCGAGCGAAGCGCTCCTGCACATCCGCTTGCGCGATTGATTCCCGACTAACGGCCATCTACTTTCCGCAGCGCGTCAGCAACTGAGTTTGCCTCACAGAAGTTCCTTGGCAAACAACTCCAGGATGGCGGGGTTGGCGATGTTCAAGAGCATGGAACCCACTTCTCCGCGTTTTCCCGCCTCCTTCCACGGCGCCAGTCGTTCAACAATCCTGCCGTGCGAACCCACCAGGGCCACCTCGTCCAGTAACTCGTTCGGAACCAGCGCCGTGGCTTCTTCTTTCTTACCGGCGAGATACAAATCCTGAATCCGTGTGGCCACTTCGCCGTAACCCAGGCGCGTGGCATAGTCATGGTAGAAATTCTTACCCTTGGCGCCCATCCCGCCAATGTACAGCGCCAGCCAGGGTCGTAAGCCGTCAAACGCGGCGGCCAGATCGTCATTGGGCGACACCATGACGAACGGCGCGACATCAAAATCCTTCAGGCTTTTGCCATTGCCGGCCTTCGCAAACCCTTTGTCGAGATGTTCGCCGAGGATGCTGTACTTGTTCGGATCCATCCAGACAGGGAACACGCCATCGGCGACCTCACCCGCGCAGGACAAACCGGCTGGTGTAATGGAGGCCGTATAAATGGGCAGTTCAGGACATCCTTCCAAAATCGATTTCAGTGGTTTTCCGAGGCCAGTGGTACCCTCGCCCTTGTTGGGCATGTGATACATGGTTCCCTGGTACTCGACCGGCGCATCTCGTTCCATGATTTTACGCATAATCTGGATGTACTCACGAGTGCGCGTGACCGGTTTGCCATAAGGTACTCCGTGCCAACCCTCGACAACCTGTGGACCGGAAGCCCCGAGCCCGGCGATAAAACGGCCGCCCGAGAGCTGGTGCAGCGACATCGAAGTCATCGCGCACATCGCCGGCGTGCGGGCTGGCATCTGCATAATCGCTGTGCCGACCCGTATTTTGCTGGTCTGCGCCAATATCCAGGAAGCACTCGACACGGCGTCATTACCGTACGCTTCTGCCGTCCACACCGAATCAAACCCCATGGATTCCGCCTGGTGAATCAGCTCCATCGGCACATGAATTTGTTTGCCGGAGTAGCCCAGCAGAAAGCCCAGTTTCATAAATAATCTCCAGTCCTTTCCAGGCCAACAGGGCCCGGGTGAATGCTATCAGCGCGCACAGGCGCCAAACGTTGAATATTGCCTTATGGCGGCCGTTATTGCCAAAGAAAAGTGGGCAGTGTGGTTCACGCCAGGGCGGCAGAAATTTGCAGCGTTCGATCTCGCTATGCGGGTTCGCCCTGTCAATACAACAGGCTGTAGAGTTTCCGCTGGTATTCGACCGCCAGTGGGTCACCCTTGCCCAGGGAGGCTATGGAGTCCAGTAGCATGCGCTTGGTCGCGCCGTTGCCATGATCGAGGTCCTTGCGCAGTATCGCCACGAGCTGCTCCATCGCTTCCCGGTACTGCCCGGCGTTGGTGTATTGCACGCCCAACTGGTAGCGAATGTCGAGGTCATCAGGGTTTGCGGCCAACTTCTCTTCAAGCGCGGCAACCTCCGGGGACTTGGCCGCCTCGCGCTTGATCTCCAGTTGCGCTCGCAACTGTTCGTATCCGGCATCCTGATCGGCCATGCGCACGCCGTCCAGCAGGGTTTCCGCCTCGTCAAGGCGCAAGGATTCTATCAGCGCATGCGCGTACGAGAGCGTGATATCGTGCTGTTCCTTCGACTCCTGCCACGCTTGCCGCAGGGGAACGAGCGCGCCATTGAAATCACCCTGTTCGATCAACTCCAGACCCCGCTGCACCAGGTCATCCCAGGGCTTGGGCAGGTACTTTCCCAGCATCTCGCGCACAAAGGATTCTGTCTGGGCACCGACGAAGCCATCCACAGGTTGCCCGCCCTGAATCACCATAACAGTGGGCAAACTGCGCACACCCAACTGCTGTGCGATACCCTGCTGCTCATCGGCATTCACTTTGGCCAACAGGAATGCACCCTGGTATTCCTGGGCGAGTTTTTCCAGCAACGGCATCAGTGTTTTACACGGCTGGCACCAGTCGGCCCAGAAATCCACCACCACGGGGCGTTTATGGGATTCCTCGATAAGCAGTGCCGAGGCGTTTCTTTCGTCGATGTTGACAATGTAGTCTGCCACTGGTCCCCCCTGTGACTAATCAATCGCGCGTTCAGGTTACCCTGGAGTTTGACCCGTTGATTCCGCCCTCAGTACCCGGGATAGAACAACGGCACACGCCGCAAGTACGTCCTTGTAGGCTCGACGGTCCCGCTGTCCCATCCCGGGTACTCCAGGCCCACCTAATCCCAAACGTTATAAACCGAGAACATCCTGCATATCGTAGAGTCCGGGCCGCTGGCCCTTCAGCCATCCCGCCGCGCGGACCGCGCCACGGGCAAAGGACATCCTACTGGAGGCCTTGTGGGTAATCTCCACGCGCTCGCCATCGGCGGCGAAGGTGACGGTATGATCACCGACGATGTCGCCAGCGCGGACAGTGGCGAAGCCGATGGTGTCGCGCGCTCTTGCGCCTGTCTGGCCCTCACGGCCATAGACGGCGACTTTGTCCAGGTCGCGCCCCAGTGCATCAGCCACAACCTTTCCCATACTGAGCGCGGTGCCCGATGGCGCGTCGATCTTGTGGCGGTGGTGTGCCTCATACACTTCGATATCGACGTCATCACCCAGCACGCGTGCGGCCAGATCCAGTAGTTTGAAGCACAGGTTCACGCCAGTACTGAAATTGGAGGCTTTGCAAATGGAAATAACGCGCGCCGCGTTGTCGATCTCGCTCTGCTGTTCGGAGGTAAATCCCGTGGTACCTATTACTATCGAGGTATTGTTCGCACTGCACAGCGCAAGATTGGCCAACGTGGCAGCCGGCACCGAAAAATCAATCAACACATCGATATCGTCAATCACTGTCGCCAGCGAGTCGACAACCACCACACCATTTTTACCCTGCCCGGCAAGTTCTCCCGAGTCAGCGCCCAGCAGGGTGCTGTCGGGGCGCTCGATGGCAGCCGCGAGCGACATCCCCTCGACCTGGCTGATCGCCTCGACCAGGGCACGGCCCATACGCCCCGCGGCACCGGTAATACCGATACGAATACTCATGGCTTCAACTCGTCGAAGAAATTCTTCACACCCTCGAACCAACTCGTCTGGCGCGGTGATTGTGACTTGCCGCCTTCGCCCAGCGTGCTGCGCAGTTCCTCGAGCAGTGCTTTCTGTTCCTTATTGAGTTTCACCGGTGTCTCCACCACCACACGGCACAGGAGATCGCCTACACCGCCACCGCGCACCGGCTTCACGCCCTTGGAGCGTAATCGGAACAGTTTGCCGGTTTGTGTCTCCGGTGGAATTTTCAGTTTCACGCGACCATCGAGTGTCGGTACATCGAGGTCCCCGCCAAGCGCGGCATCGGCGAAAGTGATGGGCACCTCGCAGTAAAGGTTCTTGCCGTCACGCTCGAATATGGGGTGCTGCCGAACAGACATCTGCACAAACAGATCACCGGGAGGACCGCCCTCGGGGCCGGCCTCGCCCTCGCCAGACAAACGAATCCGGTCACCGGTGTCCACACCGGGCGGCACCTTGACCGAAAGCGTTTTGGTTTTTTCCACACGCCCTTGCCCGCGACAGGAACCGCAGGGGTCAGTTATCGTCTTGCCGCGACCCCGGCAGGCAGGACAGGTCTGCTGTACCTGGAAAAACCCCTGCTGCATGCGGACCTGACCGGCGCCGCCACAGGTACCGCAGGTCGTCGAAGAAGTGCCTGGCTTGGCACCGGAGCCGTCGCAAACGTCACAACTGGCCAGCGAGGGCACGCGAATTTCAACGGTAGTGCCCTTGACGGCGTTTTCCAGCGAAATATCCAGCGTGTAGCGCAGATCAGAACCGCGCTGCGGGCCGCCGCGACCACGACCGCCGCCACCACCAAAAATATCGCCGAACACATCGCCAAAAATGTCACTGAAGTTTTCTCCGCCGAAACCGCCACCCATGCTCTGGTCGACACCCGCATGGCCATACTGATCGTAGGCCGCCCGCTTTCTACCGTCCATCAGGACATCGTAAGCCTCAGTGGCCTCCTTGAATTTGCCCTCAGCAGCCGGATCATCCGGGTTTCGATCAGGGTGATGCTTCATCGCCTCCCGGCGATACGCTTTCTTGATATCTTTTTCATCGGCGTTCTTACTGACGCCAAGCACTTCGTAATAATCACGTTTTGACATAAATACTCGGGCTTTTTACAGCTCTACCGTAAATGACTACGCGGGCCCTGAAGTCCCGCGTAGTCCTGGTCATAATAAGGGACGGATTTTCCGTCCATTCCGTTGGCGCCTGGCGCCAACCGTTACTTCTTATCGTCTTTCACTTCCTCGAACTCCGCGTCGACCACGTCGTCGCCACCAGAAGCTTCGGCGCCTTCACCGCCGCCCGCGGCTGCCTCATCCTTGGCCGCCTGTGCCGCGAAGACCTTCTGAGCTACAACGCCCGTAACCTCGGTCAGCTTGGTCGCAACGGCATCGATAGCCTCCTTGTCACCGGCTTTCAGTGCCTCTTCGGCCTCCGTGATAGCGGCCTCGATTGCGCCTTTCTCCTCATCGGTAGCGTGCTCTCCCGCTTCCTCGAGCGTTTTTCTGGCTGCATGCACCAGACCGTCACAGGTGTTGCGCGAGGTTACCAGTTCCTCGAATTTCGCGTCGCTCTCGGCATTCGCTTCGGCGTCGGCGATCATCTTCTCAATATCCTGGTCACTCAGGCCGCCTGAGGCAGTGATACGGATGGACTGCTCCTTACCGGTAGCCTTGTCCTTGGCGGACACATGCAGGATGCCGTTGGCGTCCAGGTCAAAGGTCACCTCAATCTGGGGCATGCCGCGGGGCGCCGGCGGAATGTCGGCCAGGTCAAAGCGACCCAACGATTTATTGCCGGTAGCCTGCTTCCGTTCGCCCTGCACCACGTGAATGGTCACCGCAGTCTGGTTGTCTTCCGCCGTTGAAAATATCTGCGACTTCTTGGTCGGTATGGTGGTGTTTTTCTCGATCAACGGCGTCGCCACGCCACCCATTGTTTCGATACCCAGTGTCAGCGGCGTGACATCCAGCAGCAATACGTCTTTCACGTCACCTGCCAGCACGGCACCCTGGATCGACGCACCCACGGCCACCGCCTCGTCCGGGTTCACGTCCTTGCGCGGTTCCTTGCCAAAGTAATCGGCGACAACCTTTTGCACCATCGGCATGCGGGTCTGGCCACCGACCAGGATAACCTGGTCAATTTCACTGGGACTCAAGCCCGCATCCTTCAGTGCCAGCTTGACCGGCTCCATGGAACGGGTTACCAGGTCTTCCACCAGTGATTCCAGTTTGGCGCGGCTCAGCTTGACCACCAGGTGCTTGGGTCCGGTAGCGTCTGCTGTGATATAAGGCAGGTTCACCTCGGTTTGCTGCGAACTGGACAACTCGATTTTCGCCTTCTCGGCGGCTTCCTTGAGGCGCTGCAGTGCCAGCGGGTCGTTGTGCAGGTCAATACCGCTCTCTTTCTTGAACTGCGCCGCGAGGTATTCGATCAAGCGCATGTCAAAATCTTCACCACCGAGGAAGGTATCACCATTGGTGGACAACACCTCAAACTGGTGCTCGCCGTCCACTTCCGCGATTTCGATAATGGAGATATCAAAAGTACCGCCACCGAGGTCATAAACCGCGATGGTGTGGTCGCCCTTGGCCTTGTCCATACCATAGGCCAGTGCGGCCGCGGTCGGTTCGTTGATGATACGCTTGACTTCGAGGCCGGCGATTTTTCCCGCGTCTTTGGTGGCCTGGCGCTGTGAATCGTTAAAATAGGCAGGCACGGTGATAACGGCTTCGGTCACCGCCTCGCCGAGGTATTCCTCAGCAGTTTTCTTCATCTTGCGCAGCACTTCGGCAGACACCTGCGGCGGCGCCATCTTGTCGTCTTTCACCTGTACCCAGGCATCCCCATTGTCTGATGCAATAATCTTGTAAGGCACCATGGAGATGTCTTTTTGCACCACATCATCCTTGAATTTGCGGCCGATCAGGCGCTTCACCGCAAAAACGGTGTTGTGGGGATTGGTCACCGCCTGGCGCTTGGCGCTCTGGCCCACCAGAATCTCGCCATCCTCGGTGTAACCGACAATAGACGGCGTAGTACGATCACCCTCTGCATTCTCAATTACCTTTGGCTTGCCACCTTCCATCACGGATACGCAGGAGTTGGTCGTGCCCAGGTCAATTCCGATTATCTTACCCATTCTCTGTCTCCAGTATGTATTCGCGGACTGTGCCCGCGGTTGTATTGTGCGTTGATCTGTATATTGGCCCTATCTGACTGATTTCAAGGGCACAATTGTGACTTTGGCGCGTTTGGTGCTCGTGTGATCCCAGGCACCGGTCTTTTCGCCTCCGCTCACCATTCAATCCGGGCTCTTGCTGACCATCACCATCGCCGGTCGCACCAGGCGGCCGTTAAGCGTGTACCCTTTCTGCATCACGAAAATCACCGTATTGGGCTCCACATCCGGGTTGTCCACCATGCTCATTGCCTGGTGCAGTTGCGGATCGAAGGGTTCGCCCGCGGGATCAATCGGCTCGATGTGAAATTTTTTCAGTGCATCCAGGAAACTCTTGAGCGTCAGTTGCACACCCTCGGCGATGGGTTTTACGACGTCATCGTCCCCCGAGGTGGCTTCCAGTGCACGCTCCAGGTTATCCACCACCGGCAGCAATTCCGCACAAAAGCGCTCCAGCGCGAATTTGCGCGCCTTTTCAACGTCCTGCTCCGCCCGACGCATCACGTTCTGGGCATCGGCCTGGGCTCGCAGCACAGCGTCTTTGGCGAGGGTCAGTTCCTCCTCCATCCTGGCAAGGGCGTCGCCTTCGGACGTTTCGGCCAACTGTGCTGAAGCGTCTTGCGTTTCCCCGGCGGACGCTGCCGCCTGCCCGGCGTCGTCGGGCCGGATTTCGGCGGATTCAGGCTGTTCGTCAGCCACAGACTGCTTGTTGTCTTGCTTGGCCACACCAGGCCCCCCTTGTCATGTCAATAATCTTCGCGCGGACCCTGACAGCCGGCGCACTATCCCGAGCTGATATGGGGTCTCAACTGGCTATTTCAAGGCCTGAAGCAACGAAAAAAGAGGGGGATGGCAGTCCTCGGGCGGGTCGCAGGAAGCCCGGACAGCGCCTTTACACGGACAGCGCCGAGCTCAGCATCCGGGCCGTCACGTCGACTATGGGGATCACTTCAGCATAGGACATGCGCGTGGGCCCGATGACACCCAGCACCCCCAGGGTTCGCGAGCCGTCAGTATAGGGTGCGGTAACCACGCTGTAGTTGCCAAATACCTCATAACCGGACTCCTCACCAATAAAGATCTGTACACCCTCCGCACGCGTACAGCGCTCCAGCAGGTGCAGCAGGTCTTTTTTCTGCTCGAACGAATCAAACAGCTCGCGCAATCTGGCCATTTCCTCGACTGTGGCTCCCCCCAGCAGACGGGATTCTCCGGCCATCACGTACTCGTCCTCTTTGGCATCCTGGTCCAGCGCCCGGTTGGCCAGATCAAGCGTGGCCTCCAGGTAGCTGTCGATCTGGGCGCGCGCCTCCTCCATTTCCCGCAGCAGTTTGCCCTTCACTTCGCTCAGCGGCTGACCCGCGTAACGTTTGTTCACCATCGCCGCCGCCTCGCGCAGTTCTTTTTCTGTAAAAGCACGCTGCGTGTGGATAATACGATTCTGCACCTCGCGCTCGTTGACCACGAGTATCACGAGCACCCGCTCGCCAGAGAGCGGAAGGAACTCCACCTGCCGCAAGTGGTTGGCCTCCTGGCGCGGCACCGTGACCAAACCGGCCTGCGCAGTTATGTTGGACAACAACACGGAGGCCGACTGGAGCAATTCCGTCGAAGACTTGTCCGGATTCAGCTCCGCGCGCAGCGCGGCTAAGGCCTGCTCGTCCAGTGGCCGCACCTGCAGCAGGGAATCCACAAACAGGCGATACCCCAGAGCAGTCGGCACGCGGCCTGCAGAGGTGTGTGGAGAGTGGAGGTAGCCCCGCTCCTCAAGGTCAGACATCACGTTGCGTATGGTAGCCGCACTGACCGGCAGTCCGGCTGATCGCAACAGGGTGCTCGACCCCACGGGCTGACCGTCGCGGATGTGGTGTTCGACCAGTGTCTTTAACAGGACGCTGGCACGCTCTGAAATTACTCCTGTCGCCATCAACTCCAACCCGTTATGCCGTACACAAGGCATGGCACCGCCAAAAGTGCCTAATACGGCACTCTTACCTGCTTAAGGTTTTATCACAGCGGCGAATAATTACAAAGCCGCAGCAGTAACATATTCCGTCCTGCCGCGACTGTTTCACAGTCTGGGCTTCTGGGGTATAAATGGGGAAATCCAAGGTAGATACCCATGCTCGCGCAAATCACCATCAGTAATTACACCATCGTCTCTGAACTGGAGATGGAGTTCTCCCCGGGGATGACCGTGATCACCGGCGAGACTGGCGCCGGCAAATCCATCATGCTGGATGCGCTCGGCCTGTGCCTCGGTGACCGGGCCGACCCGAAGTCCGTGCGCCACGGCTGCGAGCGCGCCGAGATCACCGCCATTTTCGACATTTCCACTCTAAACCAGGTATCTGCCTGGCTGAAGGACCGCGACCTGCATACCGGGGACGAATGCCTGCTGCGTCGTGTGGTGACGGCAGACGGTCGCAGCCGGGCCTATATCAATGGCAGTCTGAGCACGTTGCAGGACTGCGCCGAACTGGGCGCGCTACTGATCGACATCCACAGCCAGCACGCTCACCAGTCGCTGCTGCGCAAGCCGATGCAGCGCGATTTGCTGGACGCCTACGCCGGCCACAAAGCCCTCACCCGCACCGTGGAACAGCACGCCTCCGACTGGCTGCGCAAGCGGCGGGAACTTGAATTGCTGGCCGGCTCGCAAGATGAGCACACCAGCCGCATGCAACTGCTGGCCTACCAGGTGGAAGAGCTGGATACCCTGAACCTACAGGAAGATGAACTGGCTGAGTTAGAACGGGAGCAGGTGCTGCTCGCCAACGCCGAGGATATTCTCACTTCCGCGCACCGGGCACTGGAGTTGTGCGAGCAGCAGGCAAGCGGCACGCACCAGGCGCTGAAATTGCTGGATGCGGAGGTCCACGTTACCACTGCCGCCAACAGCGCGCGGGAATTGCTGGATTCGGCCGCAATTGCCCTGAACGAGGCGCACGACGAAATGCAACGGCATATCGACAGTGTGGAAGTAAATCCACAGCGCCTGGCCGAAGTGGAAAAACGCCTGGAAGCTATCTACGATATCGCGCGCAAACACCGCGTGGTACCGGAACAGCTGGCATCGCTGCACCTCGCGCTGGGAGAAGAACTGCAGGGACTCACCGACGGCGGCCAGCGCATTTCACAACTCCAACAGGAAATGGCGGAACTGGCACAGGACTACGCCGCGGACGCCGCGCAACTGGGAAAACAGCGACGCAGCGCGGCCAAAAAACTGGTCAAGAACACCTCGGCCGTACTGGCATCGCTGGCGATGGAGGGCTGTCAGTTTGAAGTCGCCCTCACGCCGCTGAAAAGTACGGACCCGCATCCCCACGGCAGCGAGGAAGTCGAGTTCCTCATCAGCACCAACCCCGGCGCCCCGCCGAGGCCACTGGGCAAAATCGCCTCGGGAGGCGAACTCTCACGCATCAGCCTTGCCATCGGGGTAGTCACCGCCAATACCGCCACCGCGCCGAGCATGGTGTTTGACGAAGTGGATGTCGGCATCGGCGGCGCCGTGGCCGAGGTGGTGGGCACACTGTTGCGCACCATGGCAGAGCGTGCCCAGGTACTGTGCGTTACCCACCTGGCCCAGGTCGCGGCGCAGGGCACCCATCACATGCAGGTCAGCAAGAGCAGTAGCGGTTCGTCGGTGGAAACCCGGATGCGCCGGCTGGACACGGAAGAGAAGGTCCAGGAGATCGCGCGCATGCTGGGGGGTGTCAAGATTACCGCGCAGACACTGGCCCACGCCCGGGAAATGCTGGCGACCTGAATTCCGGAGTGCGGACTACTCGGATTTTTTCTTGCGCACGTACAGCACCAGGGAGTGGTCCATCAGTTCAAAGCCGTGTTCCTTGGCGATCTCGCGCTGGCGTTGCTCGATAATCGGGTCGGTGAACTCCACGACTTCGCCAGAGCTCACACAAACCATGTGGTCATGGTGCTCTCCGGTGGCCAGTTCAAACACGGAGTGGCCCGTTTCAAAATTGTGGCGCGTCACCAGTCCAGCCGTCTCGAATTGCGTCAGCACACGGTATACCGTGGCCAAACCCACGTCCTCTCCGGCCGCCAGCAGTGCGCGATAGACGTCCTCGGCGCTCATATGCTGTGGTCCGTCACCGGAAGATTCCAGAATCTGCAGGATTTTGACGCGCGGCAGGGTGATCTTCAAACCGGCTTTACGTAATTCCTGGTTTTGTTCAGGCATGGCTATGGGGGTTCTCTGTGCAGTCCAGTGGATGTATGATGCCACCCCAATAGAGTAAGTGGAAGTTATATCCAATGCGGATTCTCTTGATCTCCCTGGCAATTGCCTCGCTTGGCGCCTGCGGTTTCGTTGGCTTCCCCGGCGTCTATAAAATCAATGTGGAACAAGGCAATATCGTAACGCCAGAGATGGTCGCTCAATTGAAACCAGGGATGACCCGTCGCCAGGTGAAATTCATCCTCGGAACGCCGCTGGTGGAGGACACATTCAATATTGATCGCTGGGATTACATCTATTCCAAGCGCAATGGCAAGAAGATTCTGGCTGAGTCGCGACTGACTGTCGAGTTCGATGGCGATTACCTGGCCAGGCTTTCCGGCGACCTCACGCCGACAGACTGGGGCACCGATGTGAGCGCGACGCCGGAAGCTGCCAACCAGGCACAAAACAGCGAACCTCCCCCAGGTATACCCGTACCCTGAGTCAGGGTATTACTCTCCCTTATCGTGTGCCCTACGCTCCTTGGCGCGCGCCGCGCGCGCTTTGCGCACTTCCTTCGGGTCCGCAATAAGGGGCCGGTACACTTCCACCCGGTCACCATCGCGTAATTTGTGCCCGGGCGCCACCACCTGACCAAAAACGCCCAGTGTGGCGTTCTCCAGGTCGAGACCCTCAAACTTCCCGGTAATGCCCGATTGCTGCGCCGCCTCAAGCGCCGTTGTGCCCGCGGGCAGTTCCACTTTCAGAAGCGCCTGCTTGTGGGGCAGTGCATAGGCCACTTCCACCGTGATCTTCGTGTCATTGCTCATTGAGTCAGCCATAGAGTTGACTGGCGCGACGACTGACGGCGTCCACCAGATTATTGGTCGCTTTATCGAACAGGCGGGACGCCGCAGCGCCCAGCAGGCTGCTGTTGAATTTGAACTCGAGGTAGAGGCTTAACTTACAGGCGGAGTCTCCCAGAGCATGAAAATTCCAGTGGCCGGAAAATTTCTCGAAAGGTCCGTCGAGGAGCTCCAGGGTAATCTCCCGCGCGGCGCGCATACGATTGCGCGTACTGAAACTTTGCCTGATGCCGCCGCGTGACAGGTCGAGGCGCGCTTCGACCATGTCTTCTTCGCTGCGCAACACGTGCGCGCCCACACAGCCCTCCATGAAGCTGGGATACGATTCCACGTCACTCACCAGGTCGAACAACTGCCGCGCGCTGTAAGGCAGCAAGGCACTGCGGTTTATGACTGTCATGCTTCCCCAAACCTTTTACTAGGTAAAAAACGGTGCGAAAATCAGCAGCGCGATGGCCAGCGGCGCAATATAGCGCAACAGAAAGCGCCAGAGCGAGAAAAACAACGCGGACTCACGCGCCAACTCCAAACGCAGTATTTCCGGGCGCAGCCGCCACCCCACCAGCACTACCGTTAGCAATGCTACCAGAGGCAGCAGCAGGCGCGCAGTGATCGCGTCCAAAACGCCGAGCAGGTTTCGATTACCAAACCACTGTACATCCGGCCCAGACTGGAAGGACGAGACAACCGCCAGGCCCAGCAACCAGACAATTGCACCCACAATCAGGGCAGACGTGAAGCGTTCAAAACGCGCCAGGCGCATCACCATGGCCACCACCGGTTCCATCACCGCCACCGCCGAGCCCAATATCGCCAGCACCACCAGCACAAAGAACACGGTGCCGGCCAACTCCCCCTGCATGAGGTTGCCGAACGCATAAGGCAAACTGATAAAGAGCAGCCCCGGTCCCGCATTCGGTTCAATATTGCTGGCAAACACGATGGGATAGATGGCGAGGCCGGCGAGCAGTGCAATTACCGTATCAAATACCGCCACCGCCATGATCGACCGCGCAATGGGGATGTGCTGCGGGGCATAGGCGCCGTAACTGATCCCCGTGCCCACCCCCACGCCCAGCGTAAACAGGGCATGTCCGAGCGCCACCAGCACCGATTCACCGGAGAAATCCACCAGTCGCGTGGAGAACAGGAAGTTTCGCGTGGCCGCCATATCGCCGTAGTCGAATCCGTACTTCACAAGAAATGCCAGCATAGCCAGCAGCAGGGGTACCGCCAGCCACACCAGCACACCCAGGCCCCGCCTCACGCCAAGCACGACAATCCCTGCGGTGAGCAGCAGGAACAGGCTCTGCCAGTACACCTGTTGCATGGGCTCCGCCAGGAACTGCTCAAAGTGCACACCCACCTCTGCAGCCCGTGCAGCCGAAAACTCACCCGACTGCAGAAAGCCGGCGTAGGCCATGCCCCACCCCGCGACCACAATGTAGAAGGACAGTATCAGTACAGCGGTGAGGCATGCCAGGGCGCCCACCAGCGTCCATCCGCGCGAACGCAGCGAACCGTCGCAGGCGCGGCGAATGGATGCCACGGGGCTGGGCCCGCCGTATCGGCCCAGCACCACCTCGGCCACCATCACCGGTGCAGCGATGAAAAACAGGCACAAGACGTAGGCGATCACGAACGCGCCGCCGCCGTATTCACCACTCAGGTAGGAGAACCGCCAGAGATTGCCCAGCGCTACCGCCGATGCCGACAGGGCAAGCACAAACGTGGTGCGATGGAGCCACCGGCCAGGGGTGCCGGCTTCAACCACGATCAGTAAAACAGTACGGGATTCTCATTGGCCAAGAGTGCCGCAGCCCAACCGGCCTGACAAGCCTGAAAAAGTAAGGATTCGCTTTCCCCCTGTGGCCTTCTCCGTATAATGCGCGCCATGGCCAAAAAGAAAGCAGATAAATCCAGTAATGTGATCGCCCGCAACCGGCGCGCGAGCTTTGACTATCAACTGCTGGACACGTTCGAAGCGGGCATCGCGCTCAGCGGCTGGGAGGTGAAAAGCCTGCGCATGGGCAAAGGCGACCTGACGGACTCCTATGTGCTGATGAAAGATGGCGAAGCGTGGCTGCTGGGCTCTCACATCCTGCCACTGGACACCGCCTCGACGCACTTCGTCACCGACCCCACCCGTACCCGCAAATTGTTGTTACACCGAAAAGAGCTGGCAAAGATCCTCGAAGCCACCTCACAAAAGGGCCTCACCTGTATATGCACACAACTGTACTGGAAGGGCCACCTCGTCAAGGCTAGAATCGCACTGGCGACCGGTAAAAAGGCTCACGACAAACGCGATACCGAGAAAGACCGCGACTGGAACCGCCAGAAACAGCGCATCATCCGGGCCAACGTCAAGCAGTAGGAACCGTCCGCACCGCTACCGCCTCTAAACACATTTTTTAGAAGCACAAATTCTAAAAATCGATTTGCGCTTTCCGGCATTCACTACCATATTGATAGTGTGAATGTCTGCAGCCGGCGAGCTGATTGTGTGCGGGCCAGGCTTGGCCTGACACAGAGCCATTCACATACTGGTATACGGTTTAATACCGCCATACTTTCCCACGAAGGAAAGTGCCCAGTGCGGTGAACTGCGCGATGCGTTCCCGCACCACCGGGCTGATACCAACGGGCCGCCGTCGATTGGCCTTCGCCAATCGGAGGCGGCTTTTCAGCGCCTGTCTTCCCGGCTATTGCCATCTGTCGCATGGCA
The DNA here is from genome assembly GCA_030427485.1 of Gammaproteobacteria bacterium. Taxonomy (GTDB): domain Bacteria; phylum Pseudomonadota; class Gammaproteobacteria; order Pseudomonadales; family Halieaceae; genus Marimicrobium. The sequence goes on along the minus strand of JAUICG010000016.1, from coordinate 41,224 downwards.
CACGGCACATCCCGCTGATACCATATCAACCTCTATTTTTCATTCGGCCACCCCCGTGAAACGATTGATTCTTGTCGCTGTTCTCGCTGTACTCGTCGGAGCCCTGATGATCTGGGGAGACCGCATTCTCTCTCGCACCCTGGACGCCGAACTCGCCCCCCTGCTCAGCAAGCAGCTCGGGCTACCCGTGCAGCTTGAGCCAATCAACGCGGGGATACTGCGACTCAGGGCCAGCAGCGACAAACTGACCATGGGCGACCCCTCGGACCCCGCGGTGGTTGCAACCTCGGTCGTTGTCACGCTGGCATGGCCGGAACTATTGCGCGGTGAAGTACGGCTGGTATATGCCAGTGCGGACGACCTCATGGTACGACCCTCGCGCTGGCCCGGCAGCGACACGCCGCCGCCCGACGACTACACGTTCCTGGACCCCTACCTGCCCGATACCCTGACGTTCATGACCGGGCGTTACCTGAACGACAGCGGTGAGGCCTACCCGGTCAACCAGTTTCGGTGGGAACGTCACCTCACCGGCAGCGCCAGCGCCAGGTGGGTGGAGAAACGCGCCGCCGGTGACATTGCACTGGCGCTGGAGCTCGAATCGCTGGCGGACCTTCTGCGCCTCGCACCGTTGACGGCCGAGTTAGACTTCAGCGTCGACGGCAAGCCCGAATCGACCGTCGCACTCAAGGCCGGCATCCAACCGGGAGATACCGCTGCATACGAGTTGAACATCGCGCTGGAAGCGGCGGGAATGACCGCGCACACCACCGCTACGGGACAGACTGCCTGGACGCTGCCGGACAAGTCCGAAACGACCATACCCCGTCTGGACAGCGCGAAACTGGCGCCCCTGCTCGACAGCTACCGCGCTGACAGGAAAGCAAACGATCTCGCCGCCGTGCTGGCCGCGGCCCCGCCGCGCCTGGATTTAACTGCGCATACGGGGCATGTGGTCATCGCTGAGATGCACCTCAATGAGGCGACGGAGAAGAACACCAGCTTTGATTTCACGACCGGCGAGAACGGCTTGCAGATCAGCGCCCTCACCAGCAGCGGTCCCGCGGCCACCCTGACGGGCGATATCGGCATCCTCAGCGACGCGCAGGGCTGGACAGTGAAGATGGATGCGAAGCTGCAGGCGCGCGCGGCGGGGAGCAGCATCGCGTCCCAGTACACAGGATCTGACTGGTTGCTGGAGACTGGTCACGCAACCCTCAAAGGCCACGGCGACACCTGGGAGTCCCTCCTCAACTCACTGCAGGGCGATGCATCGCTGTCAGGCCATCACCACAGCACCGTCGATACACCCATTGCCGTCACCGCCGCGCTTGACAAGCGCCCCGGGGCGTTCGCGCTGGAGCATGTCGCGATCACCCTGGGCAAGGGCGAGCTCAGCGGCTCAGCTGTGCTCTCGGGCGAGGAGCAACGCAAGCTGAGTGTCGACCTGAAGGGCTCCCACATCGACCTGGGCTTCCTGTTTAACAAACCCGATTCCGAACCACTGCCCGGACTCGCGCTACCGGTGTACCTGAATGTATTGCCGGAGCTGGAACTTGCTGTGTCGCTCGACATTCTGGATATCCAATCCCCCGGCCTGAAACTGCGCGAGGCGAGCGCCACACTGGAGCGCAACGCACACGGGGGGAAGCTGGTCGCGGTGGGCAAGGGCAGCGACGCCGGCGTTCTCAACCTGACCCTGGAAGCGAAGGCATCAGCCAACGAGCCCACCGATTTTGAACTCACAGCGACATTCACCGAGCTCGATATACCCGACATGTTTCGCCAGCAGGGCCTCTTTTACAGTCGCAGCACCGGCACCATGAACTTCCGCAGTCAGGGCGATGACATGCAGGCGGTCTTCACCGCGATGCAGGGATCGGCGAAGGTGTCCGTGGATGTCCGCCCCGACAACGACTGGCAGCGCAAGCCGCACGCGATAGAAAATCTTGGGTTCAGCGGAAGTTCCCGCCTGGTACTCGACAAGGACCGTATCGTGGGCGTCGAGATCGAGAAAATCGTGATCGGCTCTCTCGATCAGGACCTGACAGGCAGTCTTTCCCTCGTAGCCGGGCGCAGCCCCTGGCTGGTGGCTGACCTGAAATCGGACAAACTCGATGTCGACAGCCTGATGGCACTGCTCCCCGACACCCCGGAGACGACCGGCGACACTGCTCTGCAGCCCTCGCTACAACAACTCGGCGACGTGCAGGCCTCGCTTGAGGTCAGCTCGCTGAGTATATTTGAGCTGGCGCTTGATGATGTGCAGGTGGAGATCGTGTCCGGCGCCGATCTCATCAACCTGCGGAAGATGGACTTTCGCACCTCGAACGGCAGCCTGGAAAGCCAGGGCGAGATGAGTTGGAAGGATGGCAAGGCAACACTTGAGGGAACCGCGGAGCTCACCAATATCGACCTCGACCAGTTCCTTATACGCGCCGCGGACAAGGACCGTGTGCCGGTCTCCGGCTCTGCAAAGCTGAATAGCGCGGGACGCAGTACCGGGGAACTGGTAAGCAACCTTACCGGTTATATCGATCTACAGGCCGTCAACTCCGGCCAGGACGACGCTCCCGAGGCGCGGCGCAAACTGGCCATGAAGGCCACACGACTCAGCGACGGCATGGAGGCGAATATCAGCAGCCTGCAGTGGGGTGAGACAGAGCTGACCGGGACGGTGCGTTACCACCAGACGTCACCACCGTTACTGGATGTCATCATACACAGCGGTACGCTGTCGCTCCTGCCCTGGGAGAACGCCTATCTCGACGCCGACCCGAAGACCAGGGATAAGGAAAAATCGAAAGAGTCCTCGCTCGGCTCCGTCGCCCGAAAGAGCGCCGATTATGTCGGCGACGTGCTGCTCGCCCCGTTGCGGTTTCTCTCCGACGATGAGGAAGAGACCAAACCCGGCGCCAAGCTGTTCAGCAGCGACCCACTGCCATTGGATGACATGGACAGCCTCAACGCCCGTTTATCCGCGCAGTTAGACTCAGTGTTGAGCAAGGCAGTCTCGGCGCAGAACCTGAGCATCCAGGGTAGTCTCACCAATGGGGAACTGAGTGTGAAGGCCAGCAGCGGCCAGCTTAACCAGGGCAGCGGCGAGGTCGACCTGGCCTTTAATGCCAAAGCAGCGCCACCAACCCTCAAATTGACCAGCACCTTCGACAATGTGCACGGGCTCTCGAGCAAGAACACCTACCCGCGCAGCGGCTTCGTTTCAATGCAGGGCCAGGGACAAAGCGAGGCGGAACTGGCCGGCACAACGAATGGCCTGATCTACCTGAAACTCGGCAAGGGGCCCTTCGACTACGCCAACTCCATGCTCCTGACCGCCAACCTGGCCTCCACAGTGTTCCAGACCCTGATACCCGGTATCGACAAGAAGCCACAGGAGGTGGAATGCGGCGTGGCCGTAGCCCTGTTCAAGGATGGCAAGGGCGTTACCCCCTACGGATTCGCAGCGCGTACCAAGCAGGCCAACCTGCTCGGCCAGCTCCATGTCGACCTGGGCGCGGAAACCATGCAGATGAGTTTCGACTCTCGGGGCCGCGAGGGCGTGGGAATCTCGGTGGGCAGTGTCTTCTCCAATACTGTACAGATCAAGGGGCCGCTGAGCGACCCCGGTATCGTACCCGATGCCACCAGCCTGATCTGGCGGGGTTGGGCGGCGGTGATGACCGGCGGCCTGTCTGTGCTGGGAGAAACGCTGGTGAAGCGCGTACTGGCCAGCGAAAACCCCTGCAAATCCATCCAGAAGCTGATCAACACGGAATTGTGCCCTACCAACCCGATTGCGGCATCTTCACAAATGGTTTGCCCCACGAGCTGACAAATTGCGCTATAATGCACCCCCACTAATGGGGGCGATTTGGATTCGACGACGGTTGCGAACCCTGAGGTGCATGCCGTGATGGTAGCCAATCACGTTAATCAAAAGCTGCAAACTATTAGTTGCCAATGACGACAACTATGGTGCTCAACTGGCTGCGTAAGCAGCACAGTGACGCACTTCTGGTGGATTCGTCCGCCAGCGGTCCCTAGCAAGGTGCCAGCCCCGCGCTAGTGACTGTCATATAGAACTGGATCGCTGCAAGGTATGTTCTGGACCGCGCTGCTAAACACTTACAGAACTCGCCAAGCACGTCCTGCCCGTTGGGCTGTGTGCGGCTAAATCAATAAACGGATTCTAAGCATGTAGAGCCGAAGGCAGAGTACTGGCGGACGCGGGTTCAACTCCCGCCGCCTCCACCAATTACCCATCCAACAACATCCAGCAACATCTCTAAAGCCCTGTAAATCAGGGCTTTTTTGTTTATACTGCTTCCTATGCTGTCCAGCAACATCCAGCAACATACCCCCACTATTGGGGGCATATCTGGGGGTATTTAGGGATACGCCCAAACAGATACCCCCAAAACAGCAAAGGAGGCGGGCCATGCCACTGACTGCAACCGAAGTGAAGGAAGCCAAACCCCAGGCCAAACCGCGCAAGCTGGCGGACGCTGGCGGCTTATTTCTGCTGATTCAATCCAACGGCGCGAAATACTGGCGCTACAAGTACCGCTATGCCGGGAAGGAAAAGACGCTGGCATTGGGGGTATACCCCGAGGTTTCGCTAAAAACGGCCCGACAGAAGCACCAGAAGGCCCGCGATCAATTGGCAGACGGTATAGACCCTGGCGAGGTCAGGAAGGTAGAGAAACTAACTCGCCACCTTGCAGCCGCTGAGAGCTTTGAGGCAGTTGCGCGGGAGTGGTACGCCACCAAAATGCAAACCAAGTCAGCCAGTCACAAAGACCGCACCTTACGCGCTCTGGAAAAAGACTTGTTCCCGGTACTCGGCAACCGTCCCATTGCGGCTGTAAACGCTCCTGAACTACTTGCCGCCCTGCGCCGTATCGAGTCACGCGGGGCAGTTGAAACGGCGCACAGGGCCAAACAAACAGCCGGACAGGTATTCAGGTATGCAGTTGCCACTGGGCGGGCAGAGCGCGACCCCTCTGGCGACCTGAAAGGCGCACTCAAAAATCCAAAGAGGAAGCACTTAGCCGCGATTACAAACCCCGCCGACGTCGGGCGCTTGTTAGTGGCAATGGAAGGTTTCCAGGGTACGCCCGCAGTGAAAACTGCCCTACTCTTGTCACCGCTGTTGTTTCAACGCCCCGGCGAAATCCGGGCTATGGAATGGGCGGAAATCAATTGGACTGAAAGCCGTTGGGAGATACCCGCAGAGAAAATGAAAATGCGCCAGCCGCATATAGTGCCGCTGAGTACACAAGCAATAGAACTGCTGCGAGAATTGCATAATCTGACAGGCAGGGGACGCTATGTATTTCCTAGCGCCAGAGGCGCAAGTCGCTGCCTGTCGGAAAATGGGGTACGCACGGCACTGCGGACACTAGGCTATGATAACGACACCATGACCCCCCACGGCTTCCGGGCCACGGCCCGTACTTTGTTGGATGAAGTGCTGGGCTATCGTGTGGACTGGATAGAACACCAACTAGCCCATGCCGTGAAAGATGCGAATGGCAGAGCCTACAATCGCACTTCGCATTTGGAAGGGAGAGCAAAGATGATGCAGGGCTGGGCGGATTATCTGGACAACATCAAAAGACCAACAAATGCAGACAACGTGGTGACGGCAAGCTTTCGATAACTGCCCATGGTTGATTTTCGATAATGATGGAGTGTAGTTGAAAAAAGCAGAGGTCAAAACTCTAAGAAATTGGCATCATGTAAATATAGACACTAAGAATTTGATTGAAATGAATGAGTATTTAGAGCTTCTCAAAAAACTTCAGCCAAGTAACGCAACGCGATCTGGATATAAAGCATTAGACCTATTCGCTGGTTGCGGCGGTTTGGCTTTGGGTTTTGAATCAGCAGGAATCGAAACGGTTGGCTACGAGATGAATAGCGATGCCGCAGCAACCTACAATCAAAATTTAGAGGGCAATTGCTATGAAGCGTTTCTAACCCCAGAAACAGATTTCCCCGATGCTGATTTGATCATAGGTGGCCCACCATGCCAGCCATTTAGTGTTGGCGGAAGGCAAATGGGTCTGGATGATTCGCGCGATGGATTCCCCGTGTTTATTAATGCGGTGGAAAAGGTCAGGCCCAAACTTTGGATGTTCGAGAATGTACGCGGGATGATGTATCGCAATAAAGCCTATTTAGCAGAGGTTATCGAGAAACTCGAGGAGATTGGCTATCATGTAACTTTCGACATTATGAAAGCCGTTCAATATGAAGTCCCCCAGAACAGAGAGCGACTCATAGTTGTTGGACATCATGGAGGTTTTAGTTTTCCTCCACCTAAGCTAGTGCGCTACACCGCCGGTGACGCGGTGAGCGATATTGCATTCAAATTGACTGACAATAGCAAGTTCCTCACGCCAAACCAGGATAAATATGTAGCAAAGTATGAAAAGGCGTCTCAGTGCATTAACCCACGAGACCTGCACCTTGATAGGCCTGCTAGAACAGTTACGTGTCGAAACCTCGCTGGCGCTACGGGGGACATGCACAGAATAAGACTACCGGATGGACGTCGCAAAAGACTAACTGTACGCGAAGGCGCTCGACTTCAAAGCTTCCCTGACTGGTTCAAGTTTGCAGGTTCTGAAGACTCGCAATACTATCAAGTTGGAAATGCTGTACCTCCGCTAATGGCATATTGGCTAGCGAAAGCATCTCTTGCCTACCTGAATGACGAACCTCTAGAAAGGGTTCACACAGAGCAGTTAGCCCTCATATGAAAATACCTCAGAATACAATCGCAAAGGGAAAACCCGAAGCAATTCGAAAATTAATTCTAGATTCTCTTTGTATACTCGAATGCGTTGGCGTTCCCCTTGGTGATCTTACCCCTAGACGCTTAGAAAAAATGGCCATGAGCTTTCTCGCATTGTGCTCCATGACTATTGATAAGAGCTGGGCTGAGAGCGCGTCAGTTTCAGAAGGACATATCCTTAGAACGCGACAGATTATTTCATACATAAATTCCCACTTTGAAGAAAAAATTAGTTCTGGAAGTTACGATGATATTCGAAGAAAGGATCTTATCCGACTGACCGGGATGGGCTTAGTTGTAAAGAGCGCCAACAACCCAGAAGCGGATACTAATGATGGAACTCGTGGGTATGGTGTGGAATCTAAATTTTCTTCATTGATAAGGACATATGGCACAAAGCAGTGGGATGAGCAACTTGAATCATTTGAAATTGACGAAGACTATATAGCGAAGTTTAACAGTGATCGTACGCTTGAAAAACTGACGGTTACTCTTGAACCTGGTGTTCAGATAAATCTTGACCCAGGGCCACATAATTTGATCCAGAAAGCTATAGTCGAAGAATTTTTGCCTCGATTTGGTTATGACGCTAAAGTTCTTTACATTAGCGACACCTCTGAGAAAAAAATGCATAACTACACTGATTCGATGGTGAGTCTTGGACTAAATATCGAAGATAGAGGCATGCTTCCAGATATAGTTGCTTTTAGCGAGCGCAAGCAGTGGTTGTATCTAATTGAAGCAGTTCATTCATCAAATCCGCTCAATGCGGAACGCTGTATTGAACTACAGCGTACGGTGTTAAAGAGCTGTCCGCATGACGTGATCTTTGTTACTGCCTTTTTGACCAAAACTGATTTTGCTAAGTGGTCCTTCCAAATCGCATGGGAAACAGAGGTGTGGCTTGCTGAAACTCCCGATCATATGATTCATTTCAATGGGGACAAATTTTTTGGCCCACACAAACCAACCGACAGAGCATAGATAGCATGCTGAATGGTAAAAATTCAGAATAGGAAGGGTACTGGCAGAATATCGAAATAAATAGCTGTATCGCACTTTCCTGATTACTAAGCATTCATCATTTCGTTCAGCATAACAACGCAATATAATTTGTCCACAGCGCCTAGCATGGCCCGCGAAAAGCCGTCTCCCTTGATGGCTTGGCGCTGCTCCTTCTCAAGGGCTGCACAGTAGGGGGTGCTATGCCGAAAAAGGAAAGTGGCAATCCGTTCAAATCTCTGCGAAGCAAACAAGTTTCAGAACTGCGAGCAATTCTCGGACAAACTGATGCCGTTGAGCGTTACCTGGAGAGGATGGATGTAATAATCCATATGTTTAAAACGCTCAGGAAAGTTGAAGTGAACAGGTACAGGTCTCCCGCTCAAGCCATAGCTAAGTTGAACACGATAAGTCAGTACACGAGAAAGCTCATTGCTGAATTACATCACGCAGCCGTGAAGATGGGAGAAAACATTACAGCGGAAACCCCGGTTGACGGTGACCTATGGGCAATCTTTCAACATGCCCAAGCGTTGAATGTTTTGAGGGAAGGAAAGGCGCCGGATGGGGATTATCTATACAAGTTGGTCGGCACCCTGAAACACTTGGAGGAAACAACTAGTACTGCCCTGACCACGATTGCAAGCCCTAAACGCGGAGACTCAAGCGGGATAGAGCGAGAGCAAAAGTCGTTTGAGTCAAATATGCTGTTGGCCTATGAGCAGTCTTTCGGTTGCTACCCATCTCAAACGCAAGGCGGAGCTTTTCAGCGGAGTGCAGAAATCTTCTACAACACACTCAATTTACCTAAAGGTAATTCGTTTCAACGAATTCGGAATGCGATTAAGCGAAGCCAAAAATCCAGGTTCCCTAAGGGTGTTCCCGCAAGGCTCCAGGCAAAAAGAGGTTTGCATCCAAATGGGCGATAGTTAGAGGAAATCACAAAATTTCCCGATCTACTCTCACTAGAGCAAACAGTATTTATTCTTGAATTAATCCCATCGTTGCGTTTTCGAGTTTCTGTGAGCATGTATCCGACAGAAACCACAGAAGGCTCGGAACATGGCACAACATCCAGACCCATCCAAAGCACTAATTCGCTTGCCACAAGTGCAGGCAATCGTTCCCTACAGTCGAAGCGCAATATACGCCTTAATTGCTGCCGGTGAATTTCCCGCCCCGGTGAAACTCGGGCCACGCGCTAGCGCCTGGGTAAAGGCTGAAGTTGAAGCATGGGCTGTTAGCCGTATCGCTGAACGCGAAGAATCGGCAGCGTAGGGGCGAACTATGAAGCCAGAGCAAAACCCGATACTCCGCGCTCAGCGCAAACCTACCCCTTTGAACGCAATCAAGGCGATGTGTTCTCACTGTATGGGGTGTACTTCAACCCACCTGGAACCGGGCTTTAGACAGTCCATTTCGGAATGTACCGCGAGGGCCTGCCCACTGTATCCCTTCCGCCCTTATCGCGCTGAGAAATCATTTGCGGGCCTCAAAAGGGGGGCGCAAATATGAGGCTCTACAGGTTCGAGGTGCGAGAGGAACTGATAACCCGAATTGAGGTGGTAGCTGATACAGAACAGGAGGCCCGGGACAGCATTTTAGTGCAGGGCCATCAAGTTACTACATTCGACACTGTTCACAGCGAACTGCGGCTTGAGTTGCGCTCTGTGCGTGATGTCTAGCCGTGCACTTCAAACCCTTGAGGCCCAAGCCGTTCCATGTGAACGCGGGGGAACTGTCTTGGGTACTTGCCAGTTCAATCTCCTTCCCAAACTGGTAGCGAGGGGAGATGCAGTATCCATTGACGCGGGCAGGTTAAAGATTCTAACAGCCAGTGGTTTGCCCGTACCGCAGGATTGGCTATCACGACACTCTGAGGCACTTATACGCGAGATTCTAGAGGCCGTAGGAGTGGAAGCGTACCGCTACGATACTTACAACACGGGTCGCTATGAAATCGGATTTAAGGGTAAGAGGGCGCCAGGTGTTTGCCTCCAGTTCTCGGGTGTAGTGACTGGGGTGCCGGGATATGCAATTTTCAATTGCGATCTGGATTATGCAAGGGGAAAAAACAAAGGCAGACCTTTGCCTGCTAAACAATTCCGGGTAACAAAGCGTTTCAATTTCTACAAGTTCTGGCTTCGCGCAGGTCTGAAAATTCCCCCTCGCCTTGGGTCTTTCCACGATTACATGGGAAACCTGCGAGACATTCTGTTTTCAGGAATCTCAAGAAATGAACGGCTGGATGGAGGTACGCTTTCGCCACTGCTAGTGCGTAGTGACTGGATTCAGCGCAAGTTATTCCCGGACAATCACCATACACAATCCGGACAACGCCCGGACAATTCCCGGACTAACATGCCATACAACGATTCCCCTGAACCCCTTAACCCACAAGGTCTGGAGGCAAATCAAACCACGGGGGTCACAAACCACGGAAACAAGGTCGTAAGGGACACAGAAGAAAGAGTACGCCAGTACACAGATGATAATGACATCAGATTGCAGAGTATTGAAGAATGGCTCTACCACTATGGTGAACCAGATGCGCATGAAGTTCGTCAGCACTGACAGTTTGTGAATGAGTTTTCTGACATCTTAGAAAAGGGCAAGTTGCCAAAGGAATTAGTGAAATCAGGAGATGGACAGCATGGGTGGTTGGGGCAGCGGGCCGCAGAGTAGTAAGCCGGATACTAGTCAGGCGAAGCGTGTTGATATTCGCTATATGCGCAAGCATGGGCTATTGCTGCCTGGTTCTATGGGGTCGCTTAGATGGACTCGGGGCGGTGAGCCAAACGGTTATATCTGGTATACGATGGGGTTAGACGCCACCAGCCTGACACTTGACTACAAAGTCCGTCAGCACGGCGAAGATTGGCAGTCAATGAGTTATACGGTTTCCCTGGAGTCTATTCCCTGTCGCTACGGTGGGAAGCGCCAGTATTTCCGCTGCCCTAATTTTTATTGTTCACGGCGCTGTGAAGTGCTGTATTCCTATGGCGTCTATTTCGTTTGTCAGCAGTGCTGTGGCTACCTGTATCCGAGTCAAAAGGGTGACAGGCTCAATAAGTTACTGGAGGCCAAACGGAAGATTGGGGCGCGTATATTCGAGGACTGGAACGGCTCCGATGGTTGGCGCAAGACGAAGGGCATGCACTGGCGCACCTTTGAACGCGAGTACCGGCGATTGCAGATACGGGAGGAAGCCTGGAGTAAAACTTTCTGTGAACGTGCGAAGGCACTACGAGTAGAGTACTAGGCATTTGAAGAATAGGGTTGCTTTACTTCTTCACAAGAACTGGTCAACTTATCCCACTCCGAAGCAGAAGTATCCTCAGGCTGAAATTTACCGATCACCTCCATGATTCGTCTAGTGATTACTAGACCTACCCCCTCGCATTCATCCTTTGTTGAAAAAGGGCCTTCTGTATCGACCGCAACCAAAGCACCGGAGACATTATGGGCTGTGAGAACAAAGACGCACTCAGAATCGGAACCCGCCATGGCAGGAAAGGCCGCTAAAACTAAAACAATAAATAATGCCTTCACACTAAAATCCTCTTTATCAACTTCTATCTGATAGTGGCTAGTTCAGTAAGACCTTATAAAATCAGAGACTTGAGTGGAATAAATCGGTAGCTGCCATCACAGCAGTCTACGAACCAAATTAGAGGGGGTCAAAACGAGAATTGGGGGTATTATTGGGGGTATAAAGCCGTATTCTTTATACACTAACCTATTGAATACAATGGCTTAGCGACCCTTTTCATGTGACGCCGCCTCCACCAATTACCCATCCAACAACATCCGGCTCTACCGGCTCTACCCCATTAGGCTCTACCCCATTATCGGAAGATGGACATCCATTCGTACCCGATTGATGATGCCATCCCACCCGCAGTGGGTCAGCACCCTCAATCGATAATTTTCAAAGTTTCTAAAGCCAAAGGCCCGCCTCGAAATCATTTCCATCTTGTTGTGGAAGCCTTCGGTGATGCCGTTGCTCTTGCTGAACCGGGCTCTACCCCATTGACGGGGCGGTCGGCACCCATTCCTACCCGGTTGATAACACCATTCACCCGCGATATGTTTAGACGCGAGATCGGCACTTTTCGAAACTGAGACGCAAGGTTTGACGCATTTTCTCAGTCGTCAGCTCCACGCCCGGACGCGAACCGGTTCCAGCTTAAACGGCAAAATGGCCGCCTCGTCCCGACAAGCTACCAAAAATCCCGATGTTTGGGACTGTTTGAACCCTGGTTAAGGAGACCGCTTGCAATGAAAGGCTACACTGACGCTGAGCAGGCACTCATCAACGTGTGGAACGCACACACAGCCGCCGAATTCGAACAGAAAGATGCCGATGCGGCCATCGCGACGATGACGGACCACCCGGTGCTGGTACATGTACCGGTAGGGACCGGCGCGAGTGGGAGAGCCGCATTGCGCCAGTTCTATGCGGAAGTGTTCATTCCCCAGATGCCGGCCGATACCGAGTTGCAACTGCTTACGCGCAGTGTGGGCCAAAACCGCGTCATCGACGAGTTCATACTGCACCTCACCCACTCATTGCGCATGGACTGGTTTGCCCCGGGTATCGAGGCAACGGGTCGTCGACTGGCCGTACCGCACGTGGCCATCATTGCGTTTGACGACGGCAAGATCGCATCCGAGCACATCTACTGGGATCAGGCGACCGTATTGCTGCAGATGGGCCTGCTCGACAAGAACCTGCCCGTGATGGACGGCAGCCAGTGCGACCGGCTGCTGGATGACGCTGCCGACCTCGGGAGTTAGGTGGCATTCACCCGGGAGTGCGGACAGACTCTCCTACACGAGCGCCCGGTACTTCCGAAACGCAGTCGCAAGCCGGTCAAGGCCCTTGTAACGGGCCAGCGCCGGCGACATCGCATCAATGGCCTCGAACAGAGCCGCGAGGGCACCGCGGAACTGGCTGAGTTGCTGCAAGGGGTGGAGGTACACCCGGATGCCAAATACCACTGCCCGGCTCTTCGCCAGGCGCAGCAACGACTGGCGCTCGGTGCGATAATACAGCGCCGTATCTTCCGCGACGCGGTGCACCGTGCCCGGCGGGTCGGCCAGCCTGTCGTGAGCCTGAAGTGACCAGTTGTAGCGCACTACCGGGTGCTGCGGCCTGAGATGCTCGAAGAAGCGGTCGATCCTGGGGGTCAGCACCCGATGCAGGCCCGGTATCGGGTCGTGGATTTCACGCAGCGAGCACCCGAATTTCTCCGCCAGCGACCAACTGCTCGGGCAGCAAAGGCTCGCCGCCGTGAGGCGGTAGCTTCCCCGCAACGCCTGCATCAACACGAAATCGTCCGCGACCCACAGGGAACTGGTCCAGAGCGGTTCATCGCTGTCGAGGGGCGTCGCGAATTCACCCGGGAGGCAGTGCATATCACCTCCCCGCTGTCGATACACTCCTCCGGTGTCACGTAGCAGGAAATCGCGGAGCAGGTCGCGCAGCTCCCGCTGAGCGTCCACGGATTCCGGCAGCGCCCGGTAGACCGCCTCCCCGTGCAGCGCTCGCTGTCGCAGCTTGTGCCGATGATAGCGACCGATGTCGTCATCCGTCTCGATCCACTGTTCCGTCGGCATCGGGGACAGGCCCATCGACAAGATCTCCGGGCGGTCAACATGCGGCAGGTAGCGGGGTATCGTGTTGCTGTGCAGGGTCTATTCTCTCGGGGAGTCGCCCCCCCTTCATCGATTGACGTCACCGGAGACTATAGCCCAGCTGAAAAAAGCATGCCAAGCGGCAAGAACCCACCCTACTGTCCGGGAAGACACGTCGCGCCCAGTTGGGATCGCCGATGCCTGTTAGCCTGCGTTTCGCTTTACGGTAGATAGAATCAGCAGGCCAATCCCCAGAAGCCAGGGTGTGGTGGGCAAGGGAATGTCTGCTTCCTGGACGATCAGCTGCGCGCTCGATGGGGGCAAATGGCTGTAGCCGAACACAAAGTTGACGATGCCCGGCGTCGCAGTGCTGAGGGCCCCGCCGATTGCCCACAGTCCATTGGCGGCATTCAAACTGGCCAACGCAGCGGTGTTCAAGGCTACCTCGACTTGGGAGCCCTCGTCCGCCGCTGTGATCACGACCGATCCGAATGCAGTGCCGGAACCGAGGTCGTCGAAAGCGCTGACCCCTCCTGTACCGCCCACCAGTGTGCCGATATCCGTGCCGACATCGAACAGGTCCCAGGTTTCCGCAGAATCGTGGGATATATAGCCTCCCGCCGGAAATATCGTCACGGGAGGAGTGGGGGTCTCGCTGTCGCCAAGCAGGTACACCTGCAATACCGCGCTGGAAATGGCGTGATAGGCAGTGAGGTCAAATACGAAGAAGTTATTGAATTCGAATCCCGGTGCGGTACCGACTGCGTAGTTGGTGCTGGACGGATCGTGCATTCCGCTCGCTTCATAATGGCCAAGGTCTGTGGCGTGAATGACTGCGGCATGGGCCTGCAGTCCAATCAGCGGCAGTGCACAGAGTGCAAGGTACCGCATTAATACTTTTACTTGCATCGAGGTGCCCCCGTGATAGTCGCGCCCACCATCGTCTATACGGCGGGCACTGCGCCCGAACAGTAAAGGTCTGACCAACTCGTTGTATCAACGTCCTGAGAAGTCTAGATTCGCGGACGAGACTTGTAAACTCAGACCGGAAATCGGCAGGAAGAAAGTAAGCAATTGGCATTTCTGACCGCATACGCCGCCCTGGCCACGATTTCGGCTCTGCTGCCTGATCCCCTTGCACGAAACGATCAGTTGCTCGCCTTTCACCTTTAACTAAACCACTTGAGTCCACCGACCGTATAGACGACTAATGAATCAAACACACCTCTATACTGTGCCCGGCCAACGGTGCCTGTTTTCTCCTGCGGATAAGCGGGGACGGTAGCAGCATGGACGCCGCAGCACTGATATTGATTCTGGGTGATCAGCTGGATGCCTCACACGGAGCATTGAAGGAGGCGCGGCCGGGCGTGGATACCATTGTCATGGCCGAAGTGAAGGAAGAAGCATCCTATGTGCGCCACAATCGCCACAAGATAGCGTTTATCTTCTCCGCCATGCGCCACTTTAGAGACGCCCTGCGCAAACAGGGCTTTCGTGTTCTCTATTACCCCTACGAGTCGGGTTTGCCTTCGCTGCAGCAAGCGGTGCAGTCAGGGTTGTTGGAAAGTGGCGCATCCAAAGTCCGTTGTTGTGAGCCTGGCGAGCACCGCCTGCTGCGGGCCATGCAAAGCTGGCAGTTGACGGTCCCCATGGAGTGGGTCGCCGACGACCGCTTCCTCGCATCGCACGAAGAGTTCGCCTCCTGGGCCAAGGATCGCAAACAACTGCGCATGGAATACTTCTATCGCACGATGCGTCGCAAATACCGGATTCTGCTGGACGAAGACGGGAAGCCGGAGGGCGGTAAGTGGAACTACGACAATGAAAATCGTCGTGGCTGGCGCAACAGGGACACGATCCCTCCGCGCCCTCGCAGCGATATCGACGCGATCACCGAAGAGGTGATTGAACTCGTATCCCGGGAGTTTCCAGATAATCCCGGCGATCTCAACCGATTCTATCTTGGCGTGACGGCGGCGCAGGCAGAGCGTCAGTTCACGTGGTTTATCGAGAACGGCCTGCCCCGCTTCGGCAAATACCAGGATGCGATGGCCGAGGAATCACCGTGGTTGTTCCATGCCCTGATCTCGATGTACCTGAACGTGGGATTGCTCGACCCGCTGAACGTCTGTCGCAGGGTCGAGCGTGCATGGCGAGAGGGTCACTGTGATCTGGCGGCGGCTGAAGGGTTTTGCCGACAGGTGCTGGGGTGGCGCGAATATGTGCGCGGCATCTACTGGTTAACCGCGCCGGAGTATGCCACGCGCAACACGCTGAACGCCGACAAGCCTCTGCCCGACTGGTTCTGGACGGGGAATACCGATTTGCGTTGCCTGCAGATGGCATTGCGCCAGACGCTGGAACTCGGTTATGCCCATCACATTCAACGGCTGATGGTGATTGGCAACTTCGCTCTGCTCTCAGGCCTAAATGTGCAACAGGTTTGCGACTGGTATCTGGCGGTTTACGTGGACGCTTTCGAGTGGGTGGAGCTTCCCAACACCCTGGGCATGGCGCTGCACGCAGACGGCGGTTTCATGGCAAGCAAGCCCTACGCGGCAAGCGGCAAGTACCTGCAAAGACAGGGCAATCACTGTGCGTCCTGTCGTTACACGCCCTCGACAATCACCGGTCCAGGGGCCTGCCCTTTCAACAGCCTGTACTGGCACTTCCTCCATCGCAACGCCGACCAGTTCGATGCCAATGCTCGCCTGGCACTGGCGATGAAAAACTGGCAACGCAAGAGCAAGGTTGATCAGGAGGCCATTATCAAGTGGGCTGACACTGAGCTTGACCGCTTGCTTGCGCCGGGCCGGGGATAACAGGAAACGTCCATGTACAGCTACCTGGTGGTTTATCTGCAATGAATACCAACCCACTACAATGCGATAATGTGGCTGCCGTCATAGTCGGCAATGGCGCAATTGGCACCGCATTGGCAGAAGCGCTTCTTCAGCGCAAGCAGGTACGGCGGTTGGTGATGCTGCAACGTAACAACGTTGCTTCGATAACCGATCCACGCGTCATCATGGTCCGGTTTGATGCGCAAAAGCCGGAGTCGGTCGTCAACGCGGCAAAAGACATTGGCCAACACTTACAACGTGTGCACCTGATGATCAACACCGTGGGCGTGCTGCATGACGGACAACTGCAGCCAGAAAAGAGCCTGCGTAATCTCGATCACGGGAACCTGCTGCGTTCGTTAACAGTCAATGCGCTACTGCTACCGGTCCTGGCGCAGGCATTCGGCAGCCTGCTACGCCATGACGAGCCCGCAATTTTCGCTTCACTTTCGGCACGCGTTGGGAGCATAGAGGATAATCGCCTTGGCGGCTGGTACAGCTACAGGGCCTCCAAAGCGGCGCACAATATGCTTCTGCGCACGCTCTCGCATGAGTGGCGATTGAGCCAGCCCAATACCGCTCTCATCGCTTTGCATCCCGGTACAGTTCATTCACCTTTATCGGCTCCATTCATATCCTCCAGCTATCGCAATGCCGTGCACACGCCCTGTGAGTGCGCCGAGCATTTGCTGCAGGTCCTCAGCGGCGTAACCTCAGAATCCAGCGGGCAGTTTCTCGACTGGCAGGGAAAAACGATTCCGTGGTGAGGCCAGGTGAGAGTCGGTGAACCAGTGATTGCCTGGTGACGTATAGCTCTATGACGTTCAGAGAAGGAGCACAGACCGTGAAACAGTTTATAGCAAGTTGCTGGACAGCCGTCATGGATAATCGCCGGAACCCACTCAGGCACCTGGATCTGGCCTCGCAGCATTACTTCATGCAGGTTCTGGGATGGATGTGGAGCATGGTGTTCAGCCTGTCGTTCCTCTCCATCTACAACTTCAGTGCCATCTGGATGGCCCACCTGCTTGTACTGGGCGGCGTGGCGTTCACGGTTGCGGTGTTCAGGGAGAGCGAAAAGCGAGTTGCTGCGATCGCGGTGCAGCGGGACAAGTTCGGCTCCGCCTCACGCTGTCCGTGGAAACTGGACAGTGAAGCCTGAGAATCACTCCCGGTCATCGTCCCAAGCAAGCGCGTATAAGAGGTCGTTATGCATTACCAGGCTCCCATCAATGATTTGAAATTTATCCTGTTCGATGTTCTGGAGGGAGGGCTGTTACAGACCCTCGAAGGTTACGAAGAGGCGACCCCGGACGTGATGACCGCGATCATGGAAGAAATGGCAAAATTCGCCACCGAAGTTCTGCAACCTACCAACAGAATTGGTGATGAGCAAGGCTGCGCCTACGACCCGGAATCACGGCAGGTGACCACCCCCGACGGGTTCAGGGACGCCTACCAAAAATTTGTCAAATCCGGCTGGTCGGGGCTTGATGCGCCGACGCTATTCGGCGGCCAGGGCCTCCCCCGCGTATTGAAATTCATCGTCGACGAGATGGTGTGTTCGAGCAACCTGTCACTGGGTATGTACCCGGGGCTGACTCATGGCGCGATCAGTGCGCTGTTCAGTCACGGTTCCGAGGCGTTGCAGGAGACCTTCCTGCCAAAACTCATCAGTGGGGAATGGACCGGGACCATGTGCCTCACAGAACCGCAGTGCGGAACAGACCTTGGCTTGATTCGCACGCGCGCCGAGCCTGAAGCCGACGGCAGCTACTCACTTCGCGGCACAAAAATATGGATCACCGGTGGCGAGCACGACCTGGCCGACAATATCGTCCATCTGGTTCTCGCCAAGCTTCCAGGGGCACCGGATACCACCAAGGGCATATCCTTGTTTGCCGTGCCCAAGTACCTTCCGGTCGATGGAAAGCGCAATGCGGTATACTGCGGCGGACTGGAGCACAAGATGGGTATCCGCGGCTCCTCGACCTGCTTGATGAACTTCGAGGGTGCGTGCGGTTGGCTGGTGGGCGAGCCCAACGACGGTATGAGCGCCATGTTCACCATGATGAACGAGGCCAGACTGATGGTCGGCATGCAGGGCCTGGGCCTGGCCGAGAAGGCGTACCAGGTCAGTGTCGCCTTTGCACATGAGCGACTCCAGAGTCGCTCGCCCGCCGGCCCGAAAAACCCCGACGGCCCGGCAGACCCCATCATCGTCCAGCCCGATGTGCGCCGCATGCTGATGCGCCAGAAAGTCCTGAACGAGGGAATGCGCGCACTGGCATTGTTCGTGGGTTTCCAGCTCGATCTGTCTCATTCGCACGCAGACGCGGCAGAGCGTCAGCGTGCCGATGACCTCGTGCAGTTACTGACGCCTGTCGTGAAAGCCTTTTTGACCGACGAGGGCTTCAACAATGCAAATCTGGGTCTGCAGGTGCTCGGCGGCTCGGGATTTACCACCGATTGGCCGCTTGAACAGCTGGTTCGCGATGGCCGCATTACGAGAATTTATGAGGGCACGAATGGCATCCAGGCCATGGATCTTGTCGGCAGAAAGCTGGGACAGGCGAACGGACGCTTGATCAATACCCTCTTCAATCTGTTGGAAGAATACCTGGCTGCGAATCCGGACGCCGCTTTTGCCAGTTCGCTTGCAGATAGCATCGCTGCACTGCACCAGGCCACGCAGTGGATTGTCGCAAACGGTCCTGAAGACCCGGAGCAGGCTGCCGCCGCCGCGAGCCCTTACTTGCGCCTGATGGCTTTGACCGTGATCGCCTACCTGTGGTCCAGGATGGCGACAGTGGCCGCGAGAAAGTGCCATGCCGGTGAGGGCGACAACGCGTTGCTGCAAAGCAAGGCTGTCTCAGCGAAATACTATGTTGAAAAATTGTTACCCGAAACCGCCTGGCTACTGACAGATATTACAAGTGGCAAGGACAGCATGATGGCGCTATCGGGCGATCAGTGGGCGGCATAAACGCCTCGCTCGCCCTGTGTTACACACCCCGGCGCTACAATCGCACAGCCGATAGAAATGATCTTTTAGTGATTAAAATGTTGTCTTCCTGAAGCCGCCGCTCCACTCCACTTCGTTCCACAACATGGAAAGCCGAGGGTGGGATTGAAACCCGGCACTTGCACAACGTGCACCGAAGCACGGATACTTGGCGCGCAGTACTGGCCCAGTGGAGGAAACGGTTTGCTCACAGAATTCAAGGACAAGGTGGCCGTAATCACGGGCGCCGCCAGCGGCATCGGCGCCGCGCTGGCGAAGGGTTTCGCGGACGAGGGCATGCGGGTGGTCGCCGCGGATATCGACACTGGCAACGCGGAAAAGACCGCCGCGGAGATTGGCGACGCGGCGCGCGCCTGGCAGGTCGATGTCGCTGATGATGCATCGGTCCAGCAACTGGCGGATTTCGCATTCGATACCTTTGGCCAGGTCGACCTGTTGATCAACAATGCCGGTGTCTTCCAGGGCGGCCTGAGCTGGGAGCGCAGCCACGCCGACTGGGAATGGGTGTTCAGCGTCAATGTCTACGGGATCATCAACGGCATCAAAGCGTTCGTGCCGCGCATGATTGCGCAGGATACCGAGGGTCACGTGGTCAACACAGCCTCGGTCGCGGCCTATGTGGCCGGGCCGATGTCCGCACCTTACGTGGTCTCGAAGAACACCGCGATGTCGGTGACGGAATGCCTCGCTTTAGACTTGCAGTTGGTCGGCGCAAAAATCGGCGCCAGCGTGTTGACGCCCAGCAGCTTCAATACCGGCATCGCGCAAACGGGCAGTTTGCGGCCGCAGGCGCTGGGCAGCGATACCACCGAGGATGGCATCGCCTGCGTCGCCGCGCTGCAATCGATGCTGGATGCCGGCGCAGACCCGGTGGAGGCATTCCAGCCCGTACTCGACGGGGTGAGGAACAACCACTTCCTGATCGCCACCAAGCCAAGCTTCCGGGAGCAGTTGCGGGTGCGCTACGAGGCGCTACTACGACAGGAGTTACCACCGATGGGCGTGCTGGACTGACTGCCGCGGGAGCAACAACGCAATGCCGGCCGACACTACGATGAACGCGCTGGAAATCCACAGGCAGGCTGCAAGTCCCCACACCTGGTATACCCAGCCCGAGAGCACTGTTCCGAGCAGGCGGCCCATCGCGTTCGCCATGTAGTAGAAGCCGACATCCAGTGATACCCCGTCACCCTGCGCATAACTGACGATCAGGTAACTGTGCAATGCGGAGTTCACCGCGAACAACACGCCGAAGACCAGCAGCCCGATAACCAGGCTCGCCTGGGGCCCGATACCGGCTGCCAGCGCGAGCGCGATGGTCGCCGGCGCCAGCGCCAGCGTGATTGCCCAGGCAAAGGCCGATTTCCCATCGGGTAGTCGCCTGCTCCCGCTGCCTGTTATTTTGGGAGCCGCCGATTGCACGACACCATAGCCGATCACCCAACTCGCCAGGAATGCGCCCACGGCCCAGTGGCTCCAACCGAGGCCGGCGGAAAGATAGACGGGCAGCGCCACCACAAACCAGACATCGCGCGCGGCGAACAGGAACAGCCTGGCGGCGGATAGACTGTTCACCGCCCGGCTCTTGGAGAGCAACTGGCTGAACTTCGGCTTGCCGGACGATTTGCCGAGACTTTTCTTGAGATTAAGAATACTGAGGAGCCATACCACGGCCAATGTCGCGGCCATGGCCAGAATCGCCTCGCGGAAGCCCCAGACTGTGAGCAGTAACCCGCCCAGGAAGAAGCCCACGCCCTTGAGCGCATTCTTGGACCCCGTCAACAGCGCCACCCACGAGTAGAGCGTACCCTGCGCTTGCGCCGGCACCAGCAGTTTGATCGCGCTCTTGGCGCTCATCTTGTTCAGGTCCTTGGCGATACCGGACAGTGCCTGCGCTGCCATCACCAGCGCCACCGTGAGCATATCCTGCGGCACCAGCAGCATCGACAGCGCCACCACCTGCAGCAGCAGCCCGATATTCATCGTCGCGTTCAGGCCGATCCGCGCTCCCAGCCAGCCGCCGAGCAGGTTCGTGAAGACGCCGAATATTTCGTAGAACAGGAACAGCATCGCCACTTCCAGCGGGCTGTAGCCGAGTTCGTGGAAGTGCAGCACGACCAGCATGCGCAGCGCGCCGTCCGTCAGGGTGAAGGTCCAGTAGTTGAAGGTGACCAGCAGGTACTGGCGGACGTCCTCTGACAGGGAGGCCAGCTTGCGCAAGGCTCAGGCCCGAACCTGGCCGGCGACCAGAGACAGGATTTCCGCCGTGCGGTTGGCATAGCCCCACTCGTTGTCGTACCACAGGTATAACTTGACCTGCGTACCGCCCACCACCATGGTTGACAGCGCATCGACCACACTGGACCGCGGGTCGCTGCGGTAGTCGATAGACACCAAGGGCTTTTCCTCATAGCCCAGAATGCCCTGCAGGCCTGTTTCGGACGCAGCCTTCAGCAACGCGTTGACCTCCGTCACACTGGTGTCACGCTGCACCTCGAATACACAGTCCGTCAACGAGGCATTAGCCAGCGGTACACGTATCGCGTGTCCGTTCAGCTTGCCCTGCAACTCGGGGAAGATGTGCGTGATCGCCGTCGCCGAGCCGGTAGTGGTCGGGATCAGGCTCATACCGCAGGCCCTGGCCCGGCGCAGGTCCTTGTGCGGGGCGTCGAGTATCGTTTGCGTATTGGTAATATCGTGAATGGTGGTCATGCAGCCGTGCTTTATACCCAGATTCTCGTGGATGACTTTCACCACGGGCGCAAGGCAATTCGTGGTACAGGAGGCAGCACTGACAATCGGGTGGTCTGCAGGGCTGTAGAGTGCGTGATTCACCCCCATCACGATATCCAGTACGCCCTCTTCCTTGACCGGGGCCGTCACCACGACCCGCCGCACACCCTGCGCCAGGTAGGCGTTTAACAGTGCGGTTTTCTTGAACTTTCCCGATGCCTCGATCACGACATCGCAACTCGACCAGTCGGTGTCCTCGATACGTTCATTCGCGGTACAGCGGATGCGTGTGTCGGATACCCGTATTTCGTTATCTACGGCCTCAGCGGTGTGCCGCCACCTGCCGTGCACAGAGTCATAATTGAGCAGGTGCGCGAGCGTGTGCGCATCCCCCGCGGGGTCATTGACCTGCACAAACCGGACGTCTTTCGTTTCCCAGGCCGCACGCAGCGTCAGGCGCCCCATGCGACCAAAACCGTTAATGCCTACTCTTGTCGCCATGTGTCTGTCCGCGAATATACTTGCATGCTGTGTCGGCTGCCCAGGTTTCAGCAGCAGGCCTGGCGCCGTACCGGGCGTCCACCCATGCGTTCCAGGAACTCGAGGTTTTCCGTGAGAAAAAGTCGGTTGCCCTCCAGCGTGTCGTTGAACACCGACTTTGCCCAGTCGGGCAGATCGGGGTTGATACGGTAGAAAATCCACTGTCCCTGGCGCCGGTCCAGCAGCAATCCGCTCTTGCGCAGCTGCGCCAGGTGCCGGGACACTTTCGGCTGTATTTCCTGCAGCGCCTCCATCAACTCACAAACGCACAGCTCGCCTTCCTGGTGGACCAGCATCAGGCAGCGCAGGCGCGTCTCGTCCGCCAGACTCTTGTAGAACTGTACCGGATTCATATGTCGGGAATACTCACCTGGTCTTTACCAATACGAAAATCCTGACGCGTTGGTTGATTTCTGTCTGCGTGTTCTCGAACGCGTGTAGCCCCGCCCGGGTCTTGGGATCCTCAAAGTTCCCCCACTGCCTGATGCCGCAGCACAGCTTCCGCCATGTGCGAACGCGCCGAATTGCCTGTGCACAGAAACAGGACCTTGGGTTTCATCGGGACGCTCTCCGGTCAGGTATCAATATACGGAAATTAGTATATATGCTAAATCGAATATAGCAATACCGGGACGACAACGCGGCGATTACACAAAAATGAACGGCTGTTCGAAACAGGCAAAAATCAGGCACATGCAGACGCTTGCTCCGCAAGAATCATTTGCGGTCGGACGCCCAATGGCACGCCGCGTGGACAGCCGGCAGTATCGGCTCCACACCATCGGCTGTTTCGTTTATACGAAAGTAACGTTTCTCCGCCGTGCCCATCCGAGAGCGGACAAGCCCAGGACGAACAGGCCGACCGTTGCAGGCGCGGGGATCCCCGTTTCCACCGAGTACAGCGAGTGTTTTCCAGTGAAACTGATCTGATCACCACCCCCCGAGGCGGTAAAAGTGATGCGTAAGCCGATGTTGTCGATCGTACCACCGAAGTTCGCCGAATCGACCAGCGTGGACAAAGTGAACGGACCATAGGGGCCCGAAACAAATGAGGCCGGGCCCAGGTCGATGACACCGCTGCCCTCGATCAGCGCCTGGGCGATGGCCACCGTATCGAAGGGTACCGCCGATACCCCGTCCCTGCCGGCATCAGTCAGTTCGCCAGACAGTTCCAGCCTCGACTCGAATATACCTGTCAACGCCGCGGTTGGAACGGTGAACAGAAAGCTGAAGTTGGTGGGAGTATCGTTGTCGATGACCACCAACGCTGCGTTGACTTCATCAATCAGGGCTGCATTGGCCTGCCCCACCAGGGCGGTGCAGGAGATAAACATACACAGTAAGGCAAAACGCACGGTCATAATGACCTCCATGGATGCGCTGCAGTTATTCGGCCCGATCAGACAGCAAATCGCATGCCCGTTTCCGAATTGCCCGATTTATCAAAGTGTTAAATATGGCGGCGCGAAACCCCGGCACTGCCTGTGTAAAGAATCCTGACAAAAGTGCGGTCGGCAATCGCACAGGCGCGCCATCGGGTAGCCCATTCTGCCTGCAGCGGGACGGCTCCCGGATCAGGTTGCGCGCGACAGTGCCTTTAGCGCACGGGAGAACGCGGCGGGGTCATCCTGGAAAATCTTTCTTCCCGCTTTGAGCGCATCGCGACGCAACGCCACGCTTCGTGTTTGGCAATGCGCGGCCAATTGGTGAAGCTCCCCGGTCGTGAGGGACCCCTTCCCGGGCCCGGCCGTTAACCGCTGCAAACACGCCAGGTCGTGATCAAGCCCGATCAGATCACCCAGGCCGTCGAGTTCGCGCCGCCAGCTATCCAGTGGCGCCGACCAAAGCCTGCGAACGATTTTGAGCTGATAGCGCAGGTACTTCACCTGTTTGCGCCACGCGTGCCACGTCTCTACGGACGGGTCCCGCTTCGCCGCCTGCCAGGCGTCGTATGCGCCCCGGTAGGTTTGCGCCAGCCCTCTGCAAACAGATTTTTTGCCGGGCCCGGTATCCGGCCAGCCCACAATACCCTCCCTTACCGCTGCAAGTTCAGCCCGCAGACCGCATAAAAGATCGGTGGCAGCGGCTTGCCCTGCATGGCAATCCCAGTTTGCCTGCAGGTCGTATCGCAGAGCCTCCATCAGCGCAGCCGGCATCTGATCACCGTTAACCGGTTCAAATAAGGCCTCATGCGTGGCCAGTGCAGCGCCCGCGTCGCGCAACACGGACACGCGCCGGGCGGAGTCGCGCAACGCCACGTTGATCGCCCTGTACTGGTCGGGATTCGACGAACGAAACAGCCGCGCAAGCGCGCGCAGCTTCTTGCAGCGCTTGCGGTACTGGTGCACGCGCTCGTCCAGATTCAGAGCACTATTGTCCAGTTCGGCGAGAGCCCGGTCTACCTGTTCAAGTGCGATCCGGCGACGCTCTGCACCTGCTGATCTACCGAACTTCAGCGAGAATGACATGCCGATTTCCCTGCACGAATCCGATCCCAGGGCCAGGGCGCTGGCCCATGTCCACACTAGTCTAGCAAAGACCTCAACAAAGACTAAGAAACGCCTGCATCGGAGCCTGCATGTCAGGTAATCGTGTTGTCTTACATATCGAGCAAATACCGTTTGACCGCCGTTCGTCGAAACCGGAAAGTTCGGTTACACTTACCCGCATCTCAAGCGAATGCATCGATTGCAACCTTCGTTATTGGGCGACTACTTCGCGCCCGGGCACAGCAGACCGAACGGGAAAAACCAGTGAACACATCAACGACAGCGCGACAAACCTGGCTGCAGTTTATGCAGACGGGCCAGCAGGGTTTTCAGCAAGGTAAGCTCGAGGTTGCGATAGGGGCATTCACCAAGGCTACCGCACTCGCTCCGGACAAAGTGGAGGGCTGGATCAACCTGGGTTCGGCGCTGTTTGAGTCCAGACACTTTGATCTCGCTGCCACCGCACTCAAGAAAGCGGTTGCTATGAATCCCGGACTTATGGTGTCGCGCGTTCTGCTCGGTGACGCCCTGCGTATGCTCGGCCACTGGAACGAAGCATTCAACAACTACAAGATTGCCGTTGATCTGGAACGCACGCCGCTCTCGCTGAACAAGCTCGCCTGTGCCATGCCATCACAAGGGTTGCTGGAGTTCGCGGAAGGGCTGTTCGAGGAGGCCATTGCGATGGACCCGACCTTTACCAGTGCACGGGTTAACCTGGCGACCTTGCAGATATTGTTGAACCGTTTCGAGGAAGCCGATGTACAGTTAACCGAAGTGGCTGAATTGCCGCTTGCACCCCTGGAAAAACAGGAGGTGGAGTCCGCCCGGCTTGCACTGTCTGAGCACAATCGCCTTAAAGAGGCTATTGCTGAACTCACAGAGAACCACAATTCCGCGCCGCTTGAAGCGGCCCTGCGCAACACGCCGGACCACCTGCAGAATGTGGATGAAAAGGTGATGGAAACATTGCATCGCTACGCCGAATCCGCCAGAACGCTTGCGATCGAACCGGTGGCGATAATTGCCGGCTTACCCGCCGAGTGGCCGATGATTGAAGCAATGTTTATGCTCCCTATGGTTTCCAGCGTCAGCGAGTATCTGCAAATCAAACAACAGATCGACCCTGACGCAGAGCCCTCCCTGCAATTGCGTAAATCGCTTAACATCGTGCCCGCCATTGAAGCCGCTCGCCTCTGCCAGCGTGATATGACGGACCCGATTAAAGCTGAAATCCATCTGAGACACTGGCATGCGCTTTCCTGCCGCATGTTACCCGGGTTTCTGGGAGGGCATTTCAAATACGCGCAGAATATGAGCGCGGGTGACCAGACAATTCGAAGAGTGGAGCCAGCCTTCGCCAGCGCCACTTTCAGACGCTTCATCACGGATATCTACAACGAACTCCCACCGGGCTACCCGCGGGCCCTGATGCTGTTGATAGCACTGGCGGATTTACACCTTTTCGGAGATGGCAATGGCCGCACCACCCTGACGTGGATAAACCGGGAGTTGGAGTGGGCCGGGCTCATGCCAGCGATATTCTCCGCCAAGTTGGGCTTTTTGGGCGACCTCGGCACGGCGGAGCGGACGGTGCGGCGCAATGGCGGAGACCTGTCCCCATCTGCCCGGACCCTGGTGCAGGGCCAGAGGGATGCGATAGATTTTTGCTCCCGGCTGGCGCAGGCCCGCTCCTGACACTCGGTGGTTTAACGCGCACAGACAATCAGGCATTTGGGATAAACCCGGTAGCCCTTCGGCGGCACCGTCCGCGCTTGCCAATCCCACGTGTACAGGAAAGACCAACGGCAGAGCCCACGGCAAGCTGATTTACGAAGGCAACCTGCCTGCTTGCGGCGCTCAGGCGCCCGATATCTGCTTTTTGAGCGCCTGAACCCTCGCCAGTTCACGCTTGTAGACGCCGGATACTTTGTCCACACCCGATTCCGTCAGCCCTCCCTCGTTGCCGCCCACCACGTAACTGCTGTAGATACACGAGGCGGTCATCAAGCCGCCTGAAACGATATTGATATCAACGCCCTCATCTTTCAGGGTGTTGGCAAGATCAATAAAGCGACTAACGCACTCCTGGTGACTTTCTTCCTTCGTTTTGTCCATCGTAGATTTACCACCTTCGTCACGCGTGAAAAAATGGTCTGAATTCTAACACCTCCAGTCAGGTTTGGGCGAATGCGTCCCGACAGTTCATGCTACTCGCGCGTGGGGAAGGTCCCGGGTTAATACTCACGTGGTTTGTCGCTTGAATAGTTACCTGTTTTCAGGATGGAGCCTGTTACAAACGAATACTGGAATCGGTCAGAAATCCTTTAGTATTGACACTGGCGCGACAATACCGGGCATGACGACACTGCTGGTTTCCACCTCGTTTGACGGAGTCAACGGCAGCGGGAGGCTGTTTCCATCGAGTGCAGGCGGCCCGCGGGACAAAAGCAACAGGCGAAGCCTCCATACAAGGCAATAGATGGCACAGGATTCAACGCACTATCACCGGTTCGACCACAGTCTACCCGCATTGACCGGACTGCGCGGAATGGCGGCAATCTGGGTATTGCTTTACCACGCCTGGGTCTACGCCACCCCCCAGGAGATACTGCTGGAGTGGTTTGGCCCGACAATTCGCTTGCATGTTCTGTTCTCACTGGGTTGGGCGGGGGTGCAGGTATTGTTCGTTCTGTCCGGATTCCTGCTGACACTGCCGTATGCCCGGGCCAACGCGGGTCTCTCCGCCCGGCCCCGGCTCGGACGTTATATACTGCGACGGATTGCGCGCGTCTTTCCCGCATACTACCTGCAGCTTTCGATTCTGCTCGTCGTTTCCCTGGCTACGTTCGGGACACTACTGGTTGATTGGCCGAGCGCAATCCAGTATCTCCTAATGCTTTTCGTTCCGCCGCCCATTGGGGTAGGTGCGCCGGCCGGCGTCAACGGCGTCTGGTGGACGCTTCCCATTGAGCTGTCTTTTTACCTGGTTTTACCCGTCGTAGCCTCACTTGCCAGCCAGCATAGAAAGATGCTGCTGGTCGCCCTGTCACTGCTGTCCATGATCACCTGGCGGTACTTTGTCGTTTCCATCGTCGCCCCCGCGAGTGAGCAAGCCGTCTGGTCGTACCAACTCCCGGGTTCGATGGATTCTTTCGGACTGGGGATGCTCGGCGCAGTGATACATGTGCAGTACACGCAGACGCCCGGGGCATTTTCCAGGTATGCCAACCGGCTCAGGAAACTGCTCTTGGCCACGCCATTGGTGCTCGTTGGGCTGTTCATGTGGATGGACAAGGAGTTTGCCTCCTACTGGTCGGGCGCGCCGATCCACTATTTATGGACGCCGATCTTCGCGTCTACGGCACTGGTAATCATCCTGAACTGCGCAGTGAACTGTAGTTTGCTCAATGCGCTCTTGGCCAATCGCGTAATCTACTACCTTGGCACCGTGAGCTACGGCTTGTACCTGTGGCACTACCCGATAGGTAACTGGTTACTGCACAGTCCGCTCGTAGCGGGGATGGAAGGCTATCCCTTCCCGCGACTGGCCCTGCTCATGTTCCTGTTAAGCCTTCTGGCAGCCAGCGTCTCCTGGCACCTCGTAGAAGCGAGAGCCATCGCACTGGCCAAAGGGGTATAGCTACAGAGGTATAGAGCCAGAATAACATAGCCCGGTGATCCATACCGGAGCAACCGTGCTGGCTGGCCAGGATATCATCGTCATCCAGGTAGCGTTTGTAGTGTGTGCATCGGCTCATGCCTTGACCCGTGCACACCAACTTCCACAGACCTTGACTTAGCGCAATTGAATATATAAATGATAACGATTACTATTCCATGATTGCGAACCATCGTCGAGGGCGCTACCCATGGAATACACAACTGTTCAGATCGTACACCTGCTGTGCGCCTGCCTGTTTATCGGAGTGGTGTTCTTCGAACTGGTGATACTGGAGGGGATTCGCAAGAGCATGGCGGAAGAGACGATGACCGCGGTGGAAACCGGACTGATCGGTCGCGTTAAATATATAATGCCGTGGGTGGTTGGAACGCTGTTCCTGACCGGGATTGCCCTCGCGGTACAGCACTTCAAAGGTGTCTCCACGCCCTTCGCCTCCTCGTTTCATATCCTGCTGGCTGTCAAAATCGCACTGGCCCTGAGCGTGCTGGTGCACTTTGTCACGGCCTTGCGCTCCGGCGTCAACGGCTGTATGGAATCCACGCGTTTCAAGTACACTCACCTGAGCGTCGCCATACACATGCTGTGCATTGTGATTCTGGCAAAGCTGATGTTCGTGCTTCACTGGTAGTACAGTCGCCCGGCTTTACCTGCAGTTACAGTCCGCCGTGCTCGCCGCCAGACACCTCTTCCTGCTGACGCTCGCGCTGTCCGCTGCGCCCGTCGGCGCCGCCGATGTCCCGAAGGAGGAAGTGCTGGTCACCGGGCACCGCCTGAAGACGGGAAGCGAGTCAGACGAGGCGCTACTCGCCCGCCTGGCCCGCGTGCCGGGTGGCACGAATGTCGTCACACTCGAAAGCAAGCCACAGCTCAATACCCTGTCGGACCTCTTCGCCTATGAACCAGGGATACTGGTGCAGGAGTTTTTTGGCGGTTTTGACCAGCCCCGCCTGAATATCCGCGGCTCCGGACTGCAGAGCAATCCGGTCAGCCGCGGCGTATTGCTGTTACAGGATTACCTGCCGCTCAACGATGCGGACGGGTCGTTCATCCTTGGCCTGCTGCAACCCTTGTCGACTCGCGCGATGACGGTACAACGCGGCGCCAACAGCCGGGTTCCCGGGGCGGTGACGCTCGGCGGCGATGTCAATATGCTCTCCTACACCGGTGAACAGCCCGGTGGCAGTCTCCGCCTCGACTCCGGTGAGGACGAGCGCTGGGGTGGCCACATGAACTACGGTGATACAGTCGGCGAGGTCGACTACTTTCTCAGCGCGGGAGCCAATCACTACGACGGCTTTCGTCACCATTCCGAGGCCAAACGCAAGAATGTGTCCGCCAATGCCGGGTACGAGTTGACAGACAACCTCGTTAGCAGGAGCTACCTGAGTTACACCGACAGCCGCTTCGATATGCCGTTTGTGCTGACGCAGGAGACTGCCGGGGAGAACCCGGAGTTCGTGGTCGGCGACGGGAATACGCTCTTCGACCGGCTGCTCAACATCTACGACAGGGACCCTTACCGGCATTTCAAGACCTGGCGCGTGGCCAACAGGACACAGCTGAAAACCGACACACACGAACAGACACTGGGACTGTACTGGCAGAAAACCGATGACGAGTTCGTCGATCCACTGGCGCAAACCCTCTCTGATACTGATACCCACGGCGTGCAGTGGCTGCTCGGGCTGGGCAACGACAGCGCCGGCAACTACCAGCTGGGTATCGACTGGAGCCGCTCCACGATGCCGCGTGCATTCTACGTGAACAATGCCGCCGACGGCTCGCGCGGCGTGCAGTTCGGCAATTACGACCTCTCTGCCGACAACACGGCGATCGCGCTGGTCGGCGATTATCCGCTGGCCGCGAACTGGTCTGTCGACGCGCAAGTGCAGTGGATTCATGCCAGCCGCAATAGCAGGAACCGGGACGACAACGCGCAGCTCGACCAGGACTGGGATTTCTGGCTACCCAAGCTGGGAGTGAACTACCAACCGACCCCACAGGTACGCTGGTACGGAAACATCAGTGCCAGCCGGGAAGTGCCGACGTTCTACGAGATCGCACAGGCGCAAGTGCCGCCGGTGATGGCGTTCCCGGGGGCAGCCTCGGTAACGCTGAACAAGCTGGATGAGCAAAAAGCCCGCACGGTGGAGTTCGGCGGCCAGGGGGCGTTCAATGCCGCGTTCGGCTGGGACGTTTCGGTGTATCGTAGCGAGATCAGGGACGAAATTCTCTCCGTGGCCAGCACTTTCGGGGTAATTGCGCAGAGCAGTAACTATGACGACAAAACCGTACACCAGGGCATCGAAATGGCGCTGTACGGCCAACAGCCGGTGGCGGACGACTTCATCAGTTACCGCATGAGTTGGAACTACAGTGATTTCCATTTCGCGAATGGCGTATTCGACGGCAACCAGATTGCCGGCGCGCCGAAGAATGTGTTGTCCGGCTTCGTGAACTACCACGTCGGCGAGTTCGTGCTCGGATTCAACGTCTACAGCCAACCCGACAATAACTACGTGGACCATGCGAATACCCTCAAGCAGGACGGCTTTGTGCTGCTGGGTCTTAACGCCATCTACCAGCCGACGCGGCAGTTGCAGCTTTATTTGAACATCAACAATGCCGCCGATAAAAACTACAACGCGGCGTATGTGGTGCGCGACCAATCGAGCGCGGAAATGCCCACATTCCTGCCCGGGAACGGGCGCAACATCAACTGCGGCGTCATCTACAGCTGGTAATTCATCACCATGGCAATGCGGCTAAAGATTGGTTATTGTTAGCGCAGCAATAGCGCAATACCACCCCTCCCTTTGTTTCGAGTTGGCAGAGCCCTGGTCGTAGTATGTTTCAAGGAAAGAATCGACTGGTGGTCTGGGGGACAGCTGTTGCCCTGTTTTATTGCGCCTGGTTCCTGCTGGTCTATACCGGAGATCACTGGCAGCAGGTCTCAGACAACTGGGGCATTGCGGTGGCCATGGCTATCGGGTCATACGCGGCGGGCGCCACGCCGATGGGGGGAGGAACAGTCGGCTTTCCGGTGCTGGTATTGCTGTTTGGCGAAGCGCCTACCCTCGGCCGTGATTTCAGTTTCGCAATCCAGAGTGTCGGCATGACCAGCGCCTCGATATTCATCATCTGTCGACGGCAGCCGGTAGAGTGGCCGATGGTGCGCTGGGCGCTGCTCGGCTCCCTGATCGGCACCCCCCTGGGCGTTCTGTTTATTGCGCCGGCAGCTTCAGGCCTGATTATCAAGGTGGCGTTTGCCGTGGTGTGGTGCAGCTTTGGCGTTCTGCACCTATACCGGCTGAAAGAGATCGTGCAGCACGAGGGACTGGCGCCCGGCGCCCATCGTTTCGACCGGAACGCGGGCTTCCTGGTGGGACTTTTGGGTGGCGCAACCGTAAGCTCCATCACGGGCGTCGGCGTGGACATGGTCCTCTACGCGGTACTGGTGCTGTTGTGTCAGTCTGATCTCAAGATCGCAATCCCCAGTTCGGTGATTATCATGGCCGCGACATCCCTGATCGGACTTGCCACCAAGACAGTATTCGGCTCCATTGAAGTAGGCGTGTTTGACAAGTGGCTGGCGGCAGCCCCGGTGGTTGTCCTGGGCGCGCCGTTGGGCGCGTTTATCGTCAGTCGCATAGGCCGTTCATCGACGCTGCTGGTTGTCTCGCTGCTTTGCATCGGGCAATTCATATGGACAATTCAGAACGAGTGGGCAAACCTGGGGCTCACGGGCCTGGCCCTGGCGCTGTCGGGCGTCATCCTGTTCAACGCGGGCTTCGAATACCTGCATATTGTCGGAGGACGCTTCGATCGCAGAAAGCGTGATACTCGCTAGAGGGCCGTGCGCCCGACATATGGCGAGACCAACCTGGCGAGTTGCGCGAGAAATTTGTCCGCTATACCACCGGCCGATGGGCAGACCGCAGTAACCAGGCTGACTCCAGGTCGGTTTTAAGTGCAAAACTGGCTGACAGGGCCTATATTCCTACATGATGTGCAGCTTTAGATACATCAAATTGCACCGGAGCAATTCCAGGCCTGCCGGCTATTGGTAAAAAGCGCTTCCGGCGACAGTGGCACTACGAGGCACCAATATGAACGATAAGACCCATGAATTCGAAGCGCATGACTTCTTCCGCAGCGACCGTTTTGTCAACGACCCGTACGCCTATTTCGATTACCTGAGAGAACAGGCTCCGGTACTGCGTGAGCCACACCAGGGCATCTATATGGTCACAGGCTTTGAAGAGGCCCTGGAAATCTACAACGACCCCGAGCGCTTTTCTTCCTGCATGTCCACTACCGGGCCATTCGCAGGCTGCCCAATTCCGCTGAAAGGGCACGAGAAGGACGATATTTCCGCGCTGATTGAGGAATACCGCGACCAGACACCATTCAGCGACCAGTTGCCGACCATGGACCCACCCGCGCACACCGACCACCGATCCCTGCTGATGCGCCTGATCACCCCGGTGCGCCTGAAACAGAACGAGGAGTACCTGTGGGGCCTGGCCGACAAGCAGATCGCGACATTTCTCTCCACTGGCGCGTGCGAGTTCATGGGTGACTTCGCGCAGCCCTTTGCCGTACTCGCCGTATCCGACCTGTTGGGGGTACCTGCGGAGGACCGGATACAGTTCCGCAAGCAACTGATACGACAGGAGCAGGAGCGCGGCGGCGCGGGCGTGGGCGGCGTGGACGAAGGCGAAGTCCAGCACTCGCCGCTCGAATGGCTCTACGATACCTTCTCGACCTATATCGAGGACCGCAGGCGCAACCCCTCGGGGGATATCCTCACCGGCCTGGCACAGGCCACTTTTCCCGATGGCTCCGTGCCCCAGGCTATCGACGTCGCCCGCGTTGCCTCCAACCTGTTCGCCGCCGGCCAGGAAACCACGGTACGACTGCTCAGCTATGCGTTCCAGTTAATCGGCGATCGTCCCGAAATCCAGCAACGCCTGCGCGCGGATCGCAGCCTTATCCCAAATTTTGTCGAGGAATGCCTGCGCTTTGAAGGCCCGGTGAAAGGTGACTTCCGCCTGGCGAAGAAGCCGACACAGGTCGGCGGTGTCGATATTCCGGCGGGGAGTTTCCTGTATATCGCCAACAGCGCCGCCAACCGGGACTCCCGCCAGTTCGACAATCCCGGAGAGTTCCAGGAGGACCGGGCGAATGCCCGCCTGCACGTGGCTTTCGGCCGCGGCCGCCATGCCTGTCCCGGCGCCCCGCTGGCGCGGGCCGAGGCAGTCATCAGCCTCAACCGCATGTTCGAGCACACCAGCGATATTCGCATCGATGAAGCCGTTCACGGGCCGGCTGACGCACGCCGCTACAGCTACCTGCCAACCTTCATACTAAGAGGCCTGACGCATCTCAATCTCCGCTTTGATCCGCTGCCGGGTGGCGCACGATGAAAGTCCGAGTCGATGCGGACATTTGCGCCGGTTTCGGGGTTTGCCTGGGGCTTTGCCCCGAGATATTCGAACTGCATGACGACGGTTACGCCGTCGTGCTGGCCGCCGAGGTACCCCCGCAACACGAGGCTTCGGTACGCAAGGCGGTCAGCCAGTGTCCATCCAACGCGATTTCGCTGAGCGACGACCGCGGCTAGCAACCAGGCGTGTTGGCGCCGCGAGTCCGTTTGACACCGGGCGTGGTTGCAGCTCCCGCAGTGAATCGATTGTGAGGTCAGGTCCATGTTTCTAATACATACCGCAAGGGCACACGCCGGGCTGCTGGCCCGGTCGGTAGTGGCGGCCTGCCGCGCCGGGGGGTGGACGAACCCTCTGCAGCCGAAACTGCTGCACACGCTGTTCAACCATCTGCTCGGCCAGGATCTCGATTTCGAAACACTGGCGCCGATAGACCTGCAAAGCGTAAAGGAGGCACTGGGTTCAGCACAGGAGCGCATGGAGCTGATACAACTCATGTGTGCCATCGAAGTGCTCGCGAACCCTATCGCGCCGGACGTCGAGGAGGCTGTCCAACGATGGGCCGACGCGCTGGAGGTACACGAGCGTACCCTGGTCTTCCTGCGCGACGTCGTACGGGGCGAACTGGAAAAGGCCAGTGTGGACTTTTACCGCCTGAACTGGATCGGGGATCTGGACCTGAAAGATACGGGATTCCCGACGCTGCTGCGACGGTATGGCAACCCGGCCTACGCCGTCACTGTGGAGGAAGATCCCGCGGAAACCGCTCGCTGGGCCGCACTCGGGGACCTCCCTGAGAACAGCGTCGGCCGACAGTTGCACGCATTCTACCGGCAGCGCGATTTCAAGCTCCCCGGTCAGGTCGGCGCAGCCAACCCTGCGCTGGCGCAACACGACTGGATTCACCTGGTCGCAGACTACGGCACCACGCCGATGGGTGAACTCGAAGTACTGGGCTTCCAATCCGCCTGCAGCGAGTCCCAGGGGGCGCTACTGGGCCTGGTCGGGGCACTTGCGCTGTTCGAGTCCGGAGTCTGGCAGGGCAGTCAGGTGGTGGCTGCCCAGCACTACGAGGCGCTGACCACGCCGCATGGGACCAGTCGCCTGGCCGAGGCAATCGGCCGCGGCAAGGCCTGCAATACCGACCTGCTGAACTATGACTTCTTCGCCGTGGCTGGTGAGCCGATGACAGCGCTGCGCAAACGCCTCAATATCGTTCCCAAGAGCGCCCTGGTGAACGAAATCGATCCGCTGGGCGCGCACAATGTCTGACGGCTTGGCACGGTGAAATAACTCCATTAGACAGCATTGAGAAACACACTATTCGCCAGCGGTACATATATCGGGGCGCCGACTATTGAGTAGAATCGGCTTTTTGCCCTGCCGACATCACTAGTGTCAATCGCTGGAGTAACGCATGACAGAAACTCATTACCTGGAACGGCCGGATAACCGTAATTTGCGGCAGATACCCGGCGATTACGGTCTCCCGCTGATCGGCAACGCCCTCAGCATGGCAGCCAACCCGCTGAAGTTTTGCGATGAGCGATTCAAGCGCTATGGACCAATTTCCAGATTTGCGATGGGGCCATCCCATATCGTCCTGGCGCTGGGACCGGAAAACGCCCGCGCACTGCACCTCGATGTGGAGAAGAATTTTTCCTCCGCCAAGGGGCTGGGCCATTTCGAGTCCCTGATCGGGGGCAGCCTGATCATGAAGGATTTCGAGGCGCATCGCTTCCAGCGCAGGCTGATGCAGACAGCGTTCAAGAAATCGAGCATGGACGGCTACGTCGACCATATCAACGCCATCTGCGCGGCCGCGCTGCGCCCCCTCCCCGGCAGCGGGGAGTTTCATCTGGGCGACCATGCAAGATCAACGCTGATGGAGATCGCGGCGCAAACCTTCACCGGCGTCACCAGCCAGGGTAGCGAGAGCGCCAAACTGAAGACGGCATTCGAGGTCTTCGTCGACGGGTTTACGTTCATTTTTCCCATTAACATCCCCGGCTTCAGGTACCACCGCAGCCTGCAGGCCAAGAAATACATCGCAGGATTTATCGGCGAGCTGATAACCGAAAAGCGCCACAATAACGACGGCGACATCCTCGCGCACTTCTGCCGGGAACTGGATGAGAACGGTCAGTACTTTTCGGACGCCGACATTATTGAGAATTTCGTACTGCTGTTGTTCGCCGCGCAGGACACCACCACGGCTTCGCTCGTGAATGCCTGCCTGGAGCTGGGCCGTCATCCCGAGTGGCAGCGGCGACTACGCGATGAAGCCCGCGCGCTTGGGAAGGAAACCATCGGCCAGGATGATTTCGAAGCACTGCCGTCGTACAGCCTGCTGTTCAATGAAGTGCAGCGCCTGCACTCGTCAGTGCCCCTGTTCCCACGGCGCAGTATCAACGCCTGTGAACTGTCCGGCGTGGAAATTCCGGCGGACACTGTGTTGATGAATGCAATTACCTACAACCACGTGATGCCGGGTTGGTGGACTGAACCACACAAGTTCGACCCCGATCGCTTTGAACGGGGGGAACACAAACAACACCCGTTCCTGTTCGCCCCCTTTGGCGGGGGCGCGCACAAATGTATTGGCATGCACTTTGCGCAAATGGTGTTTCGTATTTTTCTGTTTCATATGCTCAGCGGACACGAAATTCAGCTGCGTCCGGGCTACGATCCCGAATTGCAATACCTGCCAATGCCCAAACCGAAAGACAACCTGCCGATACGCCTGGTCCCAGTCGACTAGCTATACGTTCCGCGGCACAATCCGGCAAAGGACCGATTCGCCCACAGCGAATGCTGTGCGCCTGGCAAAAGGTATATACTGCACGCCAACGAAAAGAATAACGAGACGCTTTCAATGCAACCACCCCTGTTACTGCGCTGCAAGCGCTCAGTGGCATTGTTTGTCTTTTTCTGGCTGACAGCCTGCTCATCGGGTAATTCCAGCGACCCCGTTCCTGCGCTGCAACCGCCGGCAGGTTTCATCGAGCGGGTCGGCGTACAGGGCACACCCACCCTGCCCGCGCTACCGCTGGGTCGCCCGGCGGATCTCTCCCTGCTTGAGCCGGAGGAGCGAGACGTTGTCGCAGCAGCCAATAATCGCGCGGCTGACATTCGCTCCAGGCGTGTAAGCCTGTGGATAGACCAGCCCGGTGTAGAAGTTTCGATCCGGCAGGTCCGTCACGGCTTCACCTTTGGCTTCCCCATCGAACTGGGTCGTTTCAGGGACCCTGACGACCTCGCGTGGTATACCGCCCGCATGTCCGACCATTTTAGCCTGGCGGTAATTGAAAGCGATGCCAAATGGGCGCGTATAGAACCCAGCGAGGGCAGCAGGGATTTCAGTCGGGCTGATGCAGACGTGGCCTGGGCTGAGCAGAACGGCTTCGCGGTGAAAGGGCACACGCTGCTGTGGGGACTTCCCATGCCGCTTTCCGGTGCGGCGCTGCCCAAATGGGCGGAGGACAAATTTCCTTCAAAAGCGCTTAGTGCGGCGCAGCAGTCTGAATTGCGTGCCCTGTTGAAGTCCTTTATCCAGGACAGCGTTGCGCACTTCAAAGGCCGGCTATCCCACTGGGATGTGACCAACGAGACGTTGCAACCCCTGGCACAGTGGTTTATCGATCGACTGGGACCGGGCATCGTTAACGACGCGTTTGCCTGGGCACATGAGATGGACCCCGATGTCGAGCTCGTCTTCAATGAGTGGATTATCGAGGTTTTCACCGGCTTCAACTCACCGACTGCGGCGGATGTGCGCGACCGCATACTGCAACTGCAGTCCCAGAACGTCCCAGTCGATGCCATAGGCCAACAGGGTCACTTCGCCCCGACCCTGGCATTTGCTGATCCCACCCGCGACATCAGCGGACGCACCAATATCGTGGACTATGCGAATGCGTTGGATATCCTTGCCGAGACGGGCTTACCCATTCATATCACGGAGACCAATTTTATCTCGCCCGCCGAACCCGAACTGCGCGCAGCCCAGGCCGAAGCGTTGATGCGAATCTGGTGGGGGCACCCGTCCGTGGATATGGTGGTTTTCTGGGGGCCGTGGAACAAGGTCGCGGGGCGCGATGAATTCAATGTCGGTTTCTGGGACAACGACCGCAATATCACACGCCATGGCGAGGCGGTGTTTTCGCTGCTCAACGATCGATGGCGCACCAACGTGACTGCCACTGCGGGCGCGGACGGTCACTTTGAGCTGACAGCATTCTTTGGCGACTACATTGCATACTGGACGATAGACGGAATCACCTACAACGCTTCCTTCTCGATACGGCAATCCGGTGAGGACGAGGGAATTGCGCTGTTGACACCGCCGGAAGCGTAATCCGGTACGGCAGGGGGCAGGTTTATCCCCTGCCTCCGTGCACCTCAAATCACTTCAGTCCCGGTCGAGACCCGCAGTCACTCTGGAGTCCGGTGAAAGATTTGTCAGTACCGGGTGCGGTGCGCTATTGTGGCGGTCCCCTCTTGGGTGCTATGGCACGAGAAAATAGTGATGCCTTCGAAAAATTTCCTGCTGCTTACCCTGGTACTCGCCTTGTCGCTGACGCAGCGTGGCATCGCGCAGGATACCGAGCGTCCCTCCTACGGCGTGTTGTACACGGCGTGGATCAAGGCCGGCGATCCGGTTGCGACTGTGAGAGTCCGGCTCTCGCGCAAGGCCGAATGGGTGCGATGGATGAAGTTCAAGGCCGATCCCGAGCGTTACACGGATTTCAAGGGAACGGGGGACTTCGAAGTCACTGACGACGGGGTGCTTTGGCATCCACCCGAAGAAGATGCCTATCTGCAGTTTCGGGTAAACCTGGAAAGCCGTCGGTCATCAGGTCGCTTTGACGGCCTGGTGACCGATACCTGGGCCATGTTTCGCGCCGATGATCTCATTCCCCCGGTGCGAATCGATATGGAGGACGGCACCCAGTCGAAGGCCAAGTTACAGTTGCACCTCCCCGAGGGCTGGTCGCTGGCTACTCCTTTTCCCCGCTATACCAGCGGTCGCCTGCGTATCGACAACCCTGACCGCTTGTTCGATAGACCCACCGGCTGGATTGTGATGGGCGATATAGGTA
The DNA here is from genome assembly GCA_030427485.1 of Gammaproteobacteria bacterium. Lineage (GTDB taxonomy): Bacteria > Pseudomonadota > Gammaproteobacteria > Pseudomonadales > Halieaceae > Marimicrobium. The sequence goes on along the minus strand of JAUICG010000016.1, from coordinate 1,913 downwards.
CGCGCAGCGATACGATTGGCGACACACGCGTCACCATAGCAGCGCCGGTCGGCCAGAATATGCGTCGTATGGATATGCTCGCATTCCTGCGCTGGACACTACCGACACTGCAGGAATTGTTCCCGCAGTTTCCAGACCGTTTACTCGTCGTGGGTGCGGATGATCCGATGTGGCGCGGCGCGCTGTCCGCCCCGGACTCACTTTACGTGCACAGTGATCGTCCGCTACTGAGTGAAAATGCGACCAGCACCTTACTCCACGAAATTGTCCATGTTGCAATGGGCGCCCAAAGTGTGCCCGGCGCAGACTGGATTGTCGAAGGTCTCGCGGAATACTATTCGCTGGAAACATTGCACCGCTCCGGCACAATCAGTGACAAGCGCTATGCCACAGCACACGCTGACCTCGCCGCCTGGGGCGAGACCGGCGGACCGTTGGACTCCGAGCGCTCATCGGGAGCGACAACCGCGAGGGCGGTTGGTGTGATGCGGGCCATCGACGCTGAAATCCGTGCGTCCAGCAACGGCACACGCAGTCTGGACGATGTGGCGCGCCAGCTTACCAGTGAAGGCAAACCCATTACCAACAAACGTTTCCGCGAACTGGCCATTGCCGCTGCAGGAGGAAATTTGCGAAGCATGCCCGAGTTCACCGCTAAGTGACCCAGTCAATTTTGATATCAAAGCAGGAAACTGGGGTTTCGCGAGCGTTACCCCGGGGACATCGTATTTACCGGCACACCCGAAAGTGTGGGTATGTCACGGAATCCACAGCAGTTTCTTCAAGTGGGCGAAACTCTCACATCGCGTATTGAATCACTGGGCACACTGCAAACCAGATTCATCTAGAAACCTGGCGGACCTGGGATGAGGCGTCTGGAAATCTCTGGGCCCGGCTCACCTGCATTCGACTGACTCCGCGAAGAACGGCAGGGCATTGAGTCTGCATTTTCGCGTGTCATCTGACATCCGCGCCCGTGCGCTGAATGGTTTCCCCGAACCTCGTTTCAACAGCATGTACGCCGCACGGCGCAATACTTGAAGGCGCGGCCCCTCAATATCCCGATTGCCTGTTCACCCTGCTTCCTGGTGGCATTTTCGCACCGCTAAACAATCGCTTCGGACTGAAGAAAAAGCCCCCGTACCGAGTGAATTTTCACACCGGATATAGCTCGCGATTGTTTCGTCATATAACCAGAAAACTGGAGAAAAGTAGGGTTTTTCCTTTCGCCGCTCTCCATCAAGCCCATAGCATTGCCCCTGAAGTGAGACGCAAAAAACGCATCTGGCAGTTCGCTTTCAACGCTGCGTTTTTAACTTCGGGAGCAATCCGAAGTCACGCGAGAACGCGATGCGTCATTGTTGAAACTGGAAGGATGTATTGGGAGTTACGAGGATCATGACGAGCTTATCGGGAGCAAACAGGCCTGCACCGCAGTCATCCGGCCCCAGGCAGCGTGCTGCCAGGAGTACACGCCATCCACTACGCCGCTGGCTTCAGAGCTGACGATAATCTCTACCCGGGAAAGAATTCTTATGCGCACAACAGTTTTCCAATCGACGTACATCCTACTGGCATTCTTCCTCGCCGGGTGCGGCGGTGGCGGCGGGGGTAGCGACGACACCTTTTTGCAAGACAGCCCGTCCAACAACGTGCAACAGGGCCCCGTGGACTCCGGCAGCAACATCACCCCGCAAGAGCCGACCGAACCAACCGTGCCGACCGTGCCCGCACCCCCGTCACCACCCAAGGGGCCGGGCACTTCGCCCGAACCGGAGCCCGAGCCACAGCCGGAGCCTGAACCGCAGCCCGAGCCACAACCTGAGCCTGAACCGCAGCCCGAGCCACAGCCCGAGCCACAGCCCGAGCCACAGCCCGAGCCACAGCCCGAGCCACAGCCCGAGCCTGAACCG
>JAUICG010000015.1 GCA_030427485.1 Gammaproteobacteria bacterium | reverse complement strand
TCTGCAATTCGCCCGCGATGCCGGCCGCGGCGTAATCAACGCCCATCGGCGGCACGGAATTGAAAAAGCAGAAGCGCTCGACGAAGCCGGGGTAGCGGTGGATCAGGTCCGTCGCGACGACACCGCCCACATCGCCCGCCGCCACGATGCACGAGCGGTGGCCGAGGCGGTCGTGGACCAGCGCGTAAATGTCCCGTGCATAGGTGACGATGTCGTGCTGGTCGTCAGTCGGGATGTCGCTGTCGCCGCTGCCGCGCAAGTCCGGCACGATCACCTCGAACCCGGCGTCCGCCAGCGGGCCGATATTGCGCCACCAGATCCGTTTTGTCTCGGGATAGCCGTGCAGCAGCACCAGCGGCATGCCGCCGGTTCCTTCGCGCACGAAAGCCAGCGACAGGCCGGGCGCGACCTCTGCGCGGTGCACCGCGAACGCGGAAGCGGCCGGCGTCGCCGGTTGTGCCGGCCTGCAGCGCGGGTCGTAAAAAGGTTCCATTCAGGTCATCCTCCCGGCTGGGTGCGGGCCCCGGACGAACGGGTCGCCGCACAATCTGCAGGCACAGGCGTTTCAGTCGCAGCGCCTGTGCCCGTCTCCCGCTTATGCCGCGCGAATGAGCCGCCCGGGGCGGGCATCGGTCGCCACGCCGTCCTGCATCACGACCTCGCCGCTCACCAGCGTGTAACGGTAGCCCTCGGCGTCCTGGTAGACGCGCCGGCCGCCGGCGGGCAGGTCGTAGGCCATGCGCGGGGCGTTCAGCCTGAGGTTGTCGTAGTCGATGATGTTGATATCGGCCTTTTTGCCGATTTCCAGCGTGCCGCGATCGGTCAGGCCCATACAGTTGGCAGTGTCGGCGGTGTGCATTTTCACTGCTTCCTCCACGCCCAGTCGGCGGCCGCGGGTGCGATCGCGGGTGAAATAGGCCAGTAACTGGGTGGGGATGGAGGCGTCGCACAGGACCCCGCAATGCGCGCCGGTGTCCGAGAGGCTGATTACCGAGTGCTCGTTTTGCAGCATGTCGAGCTGGCGCTCGAGGTTGCCGCTGTCGTAACCCATCAGCGGAAAGTACAGCATCGCCTCGCCGTCGCGCTGTAACAGCGCGTCATAGGCGTATTCCTGCGGCGTGACGCCCGCCTTTCGGGCCTTCGCGCCGATGCTGTCCTCGAGCTGCGGTTCGTAGTCCGGGCTTTCGCCGAGTTCGAACATCATGTCGAAATCCGAGGTCATGCGGTCGGCGACCGGGTGGCCCATTACCGGCGTCTCCTCGGCGAGAATCGCCGCGCGCACTTCCGGCTTCCTCAGCTCGGCGATACGCTCCCGCGGAGTCAGGGCGGCCAGCGCCGCGAACCCCTGGTGCAGGAAGAACGGGTGTACCGTGCCGTTGAAGTTCATCAACACGCTGACCGGGCGCAGCCCGATGTTCGGCACCAGTTTCGCGCCCTGGGCATTGGCTTCCTTGACGAACTCGAGCTGCTGTAGCACGCGCGGCCACTGCTCTTCCTTCTGGTAGAAGATCGTGAAGTTGATCTGGCAGTTGTTCTCGAGGGAGAGCTGCTTCATCCACTGCATCTCTTTCTCCCAGTCGTCCCAGTCGGACACCAGCTGGTAGACGCCCTTGCCGATGTCGCCGAGGGATTTCCCGATGCCCAGCAACTCGTCCTCGGCGCTGTAGGTGCCCGGCATCACCTCGCCGTGGCGCGTGGTGTGCAGTTCGGTGCGTGACGTCGAAAAGCCCATCGCCCCGGCCTCGATGGCCTCGCGCGTGATCTCCGCCATGCGCCGGATATCGTCGGGCGTGGCCTGCTCGTTGTGCACGCCGCGCTCGCCCATCACGTACACGCGCAGCGCGCAGTGCGGCAACTGGGCCGCCACGTCGACTGCCCGCGGCATCGCCTCCAGGGTGTCGAGGTATTCGGGAAACGTCTCCCAGGTCCACTTGATGCCTTCGTCCAGCGCCGAACCGGGAATGTCTTCCACGTCCTCCATCACCTCGATCAGTTCGCGGTGCGCCTTCTCGGTGGGCAGGCAGGGTGCGAAGCCGACACCGCAGTTGCCCATCACCAGCGTGGTGATGCCGTGGTTCAGCGCCGGGCTGCAGAGCGGGTCCCAGGTGGCCTGCCCGTCCATGTGGCTGTGCGTGTCGACCCAGCCGGGGGTGACCAGCAGGCCGGAGGCGTCGATTTCCTGCGGCGCCGTGCCCGCCACGCTGCCGATGGCCGCGATTTTCCCGTCGCGGATCGCGACATCGCCTTTGTAGGCCGGTGCGCCCGTGCCGTCGACGATGCGGCCGCCGCGAATGATCAGATCGTACATGACGCCTTCTCCCTTTTTATGTGGTCAATGAGGTGCCTAGGCTACCTTGAGGGCGGGCGGGAATTAAGCTACGATCGCCGAAATTATTATTTCCATTAGAGAAATAATCATGCACTGGGATGGCATCGATGAATTTCTCGCGGTCGCCGAGAACAGCAGCTTCAGCCGCGCCGCGGACCGGCTGGGCCTGACCAACTCCCAGGTCAGCAAGCGTGTCGCGAAGCTCGAGGCCCGGCTCGGCGCCCGCCTGTTCTACCGCACCACTCGCCGCGTAACGCTCACTGACGAGGGCCGCCGCTTTTCCCGGCTGGCCACGGCCGCCCGCGACAATCTGCGCGCGGCCGAGGCCAGCATCGGCGGCGGCACGGGGGAGATCCGGGGTATTCTGCGGGTCAACCTCGCAGGCGACTTCCAGGAGCAGTTCCTGGTGCCGTTGCTGGCCGAATACCTGCAGCAGAACCCCGCCCTCGAGGTCCAACTGGATTTCAGCGATTCCCCGGTCGACATCGTGGCGCACGGCTATGACCTCTCGATCTGCGAGGGTCCGCTGGAGGATTCGTCGCTCGGCGGCAAGCCGCTGGCGGCGTTCCACAAGCTGCTGGTGGCCAGCCCGGGGTACCTTGCGCGCGAGGGAGCGCCCGCCGCACCGGGTGACCTCGCCAGGCACCATTGCCTCGTCTCGTCCGGCCACCACTGGGTGCTGCACAATGGGCGGGAGCAAAAGCGCATCAGGGTGAACGGCCGCTGGCGCTGCGAGAACAGCCACGCGCTGCGCAGTGCGGCACGCAGCGGTATCGGCATCGCGCAACTGCCCGATTTCGGCGTGTTGGAAGACCTCGCGCAGGGCACATTGGTGGAGGTGCTGCCGGACTGGAAGTATAACGAAGTCCAGGTGTGGGCGGCCTACCCGGAGACACGGTTCATCCCGGCCAGGGTGACCCGGTTGCTGGAACTGATGACCGAGGAGTGGCAGTTGGACAGTCGCGCTCTGCTGAAGACGCAGCCTTCGCGGTAGGTAACAAAGATCGGGCAGGAACCGGCCCCGCCTCTTGATGGGGTCTGTGCTGCATTGGCTGCCCCCCGTGATTGCTATGGTGCCGGAGCCGCGTGGGTCGCCGAACGGTGCGCGAAGAGTAGCATTCCCGCCCAACGCTTTATTTATTATAGTTACGACTATAATATATGCGCCTGTTACGGGAATTCCCGAACACCACCGGGTCTTTTGGAGTCTTAATCGTGAATCCATTATCGCTGGACGATGTTGCGGATCGCCATCTCGCCAGAATTCTTGAACTGCAGGCACAGCAGAACGGCGCCACGGAGTTCCTGATTTCCGATCATCACCGGATCACCTATGCGGCGGCCGACGAAATTACCAGCCGCCTCGCCGCCGGGTTTGCCAGTATCGGCGTCGAACGGGGTGATCGCGTCTGCCTGTTCATGGCCAATGTGCCCGAGCTTGTCCTGCTGTGCCTGGCGCTGAATAAACTGGGCGCGGTATGGGTGCCCATCTGCACGGATTACCGGGGAGAGTGGTTGCGCGATGCCATCGTACGCAGTCGATGCAAAGCGCTGATCACGGACCAGAAACACCTGCCGAGGGTTCTGGATGTCAGGAATGCGCTGTCGGATGAGCGCCTGGTCCTGCTCGACGGCGATAGCGGTGATCTGCCCGGCGTGCTCACTTACCGGCAGTTGCTCGACCACGAGCCGTACCGCTTCGATTACACGCAGCACGATTACGGCGATACCTGCGCAATTCTGTGGACGTCGGGCACCACCGGCCGCTCCAAGGGTGTGATGCAGGCGCACAATAACTGGATCCGCTCGACCCTGCTGGGCGCGTCCCTGCAATACACCTTGCGGCCCGGTGACATCGCGTACTGTGCGCTGCCGCTGTACAACTCCGGGTCGTGGCTGACATGCGTCATTCGAGCGATGATCGGAGGTATCGGCTGTGCGCTGGAGGAAAAGTTCTCGGTGAGCCATTTCATGGATCGGGTCAAGCATTTCAATGCCACGCAGACCTTTGCGATCGGCGCGATGGGCGTCTTCCTGATGAAGTCGCCCGAGCGGGAAGACGACGCGGATACTCCCCTGAGAGAGGCGGGTATCGCCCCCATGCCACCGGAACTGTGGGAAAATTTCGAGCGGCGCTTTGGCGTCCGGCTGAATCGCTCCGGACTCGGCCAGTCAGAATCCCTGCTGCACCTGAACCAGGAACATACCGATATCGAACTTCCCACCTACTGTCTGGGCCTGCCCCCGCCGGATATGGACGTACGGCTGTTTGACGACGAGGGCCGGCAAGTCGCCGACGGGGACGTCGGGGAAATTTGCGTGCGCGCCCTCGCGCCTCATCTGCTATTCAACGGGTACTTCGATAACCCGCAGGCCACGGCCGAAGCGTATCGCGGTGACTGGTTCCTGACCGGCGACATGGGCCGCAGGGACCCGGCGACGGGTGGCTTCTACTTCGTGGACCGGAAAAAGGACGCGGTACGCTTCGCCGGCAGGAATATATCCACGCTGGAAGTGGAGAATGTCGTGCGCCGCCATCCCTCGGTAAGGGACGTCGCCGCGTTCGGTATACCGAGCGAGGTGCTGGCAAGCGAGGATGAACTCAAGCTCAATATCATCCTGGAGGAGGGTGCCGCCCTGGTGCCGGAAGATCTCTGCGCGTACATCAACAATTGCGCACCGCACTATTTCGTGCCCCGCTATATGGATTTCGTACGCGAGTTACCCTACACCCCGACCAACAAGGTGCAGAAATTCGTGCTGCGACAGGCCGGCGTCAGTGCGGATACCTGGGACCTGAAGCAATCCGGTTACATCGTTAAAAAATAGGCCAGTACCGTGCGCGGGAGGGTTCCATGGAGTGTTTCAATTTAACCGGTAAAACGGCGCTGGTGACCGGCGCGGGTGCGGGTATCGGTCGCGCGACGGCGCTCTGCTTCGCCGAGGCTGGCGCCGATGTCGTGGTCGCGGCCAGGACTCAAAGCGCGATCGATGCCGTGGCTGAACAGTGCCGCCAGTTCGGCGTCAGGTCGATTGCGGTCGCGACCGACATCACCAAAGCGCAAGACCTTGATCGGCTGGTCGCCACAGCGGTCGACCAGTTCGGCGGCATCGACCTGCTGGTCAACAACGCCGGTGGCGCAGGCGCGCCGATGTCGGCACTGGACGTCAGCGATACATACTTCGCGGATCTCATGCACTTCAACCTGACCAGCCGTTTCGGCCTGATGCGCCGCTGCATTCCGCACCTGCTGGAAAGTGAGTGCGCCAGTGTGGTGATGATATCGTCGGTACTGGGCCGCATGCCCGACCCCGGCTTTGTCACGTCCAATACCATCAATGCCGGGCAACTGGCGACAAACTGGCCGATACCGATGAATCATTTCGCCCGCCAATAGCGGTAACGCAGAATCGATATCCCGCGGTGCAGCACAGTCATTGCTCTACTCATTGACTGCGCCGCTAAGGACACCTTTGTACGTAGAGCGCGTGGCAACGACTGCGACCCGGTGCACCAGTCGCCGGCCAGTGAAATCGCGCACGGCATAGTGCTGCACGCACTCCTGGTCCCAGATCAACAGGTCACCGGGTTGCCAGCGATGGCGATAGCAGTATTCAGGTTTCTCCAGTTGCCGGAACAGCATGCCCAGGATGGCCTCGCTTTCTACCGGGTTGAGCTTCTCGATAAACCGGGTGTACACCGGGTTCACCGACAGCCACGGCCTGCCGGTCACACGGTGTCGTTTTACCACCGGGTGCAACTGGTACAGCCCCTTGGTTAGCGCGTCGCCCACCATCGCGGCAATCGGAAAACCGGCCTGCCAGCCCAGTTCGTAGAGATGGCCATAGTCGTGCATGGCCGCGAGGTCCTCCAGCATGGTCTTGACCACCGGCGACAGTCCTTCATAAGCGCAGGCGGCTGAACGCAGCGCGGTATCGCCGCCGAACTGGGGGATGACCTTGCCGTGCAGCAGGTTGACCAGGGGCGGGTGCTCGAGAAAGGTCTCGTCCGCGTGCCAGGAATCGGCTCGATCACCCTTGTCCGAGTCGATCACCGTGATCTCGGGATGGGCCGCATCGCGGGCGAACTGGTCGGTTTCGTTGTGCTCGGGTTCACCGAAGTGGCTGGCGATCTGGATATGCTGGGCGGGCGTCATTTCCGCGGCGGGAATGCTGATGACCTGGTATTGATACAGTGCCGTTGCAATCTCGTCCAGGATCGCGGCGGTGAGTGGCGCGGAGAAATCCACGCCTTCGATGCGTGCGCCCAGGTACTCACCCAGCTTTTCGATTTTCAATGTCATGCACATCCCCCGCTACATCGATAGTGTTATCAGCATATATGATTACAGGATAATTACGCACCCGGCGAAGAGCCATCCCACCCAGAACCGCACCGTACAGGACGGTGGGCAATACAGTGAGGGACGATGCAACCAGGACGACAGAGGCGGGTATGGTCCGCGCCCGGCCGGTAGTTTGTTGCTTACGGTGCAAAGATGCATAGCACCGAACTCCGCTGACAGGGCTGGCCGTGCCGGGCAATGCGCAATTCAGTGAATAATACACAGCCCGGAATCGCCGAAATTTCATATAGTTAAGCAGAGATTTTGCCCGGGGACGTGAAGCTGTCCGGGTTTGTTAATAATAAAAGGAGCAAAAGCATGGCAATTCCGTTCAAACGTAAGACTATCGCACTCGCAGTCTCTCTCGCTTCAACGCTGGCGGCGGGTAATGCCGTCGCGCAGTTGGAGGAAGTGGTGGTAACGGCGCAGAAGCGTGAGCAGTCGCTGCAGGATATTCCGATCGCGGTCACCACCTTCGACCAGGCGGAGATCGATACGCGGCGGATCGGGGACGTGAAAGACCTGGCGTTGTTCGTTCCCAACATGCAGATTGCGGACTCGCCCGGGGGTACCAGCGGTGCGACCATCGCCATCCGCGGCGCTTCCACGATCAACCCCGCCATCACCTGGGAACCGGTGGTGGGCCTGTATCTCGACGGTGTATTCCTGGGGAAGAACCTCGGCGGGATTTTTGAAATCGCCGAGTTGGAGCGTGTCGAGGTACTGCGCGGCCCGCAGGGCACCCTGTACGGGAAGAACACGGTCGGCGGCGCCATCAACCTGATTACGCGGCTGCCCTCGGAAGAGGCGGGCGGCATCGCGGAGGTCGAGGCGGGCAATGAGGACTACGTGCAGGCCAAGGTGCGACTCGACACCGGGAATCTCGGCAAGTTTCGCGCCAGCGCCGCCTACCTGTATGCCGACAGGGACGGTTTTTACGACAACGTGAACTCCGATCCCAGCAATGGCACGAACCCTTTCGTCAATCCGGTGTCCAGCCATGACTTCAATGACCTGGACAGCGAAGTCTGGCGCGTGGACGCGATTTTTGAAGCGACCGAGACATTCAGCGCGCGCTACTCCTTTGACTCGAGTAATCGCAACCAGCAACCCTCCAAGGGTCAGCTGACGGACGTCAACCAGGCCGCCTTCGAAGGGGTAGGGGCCGGGTTCCTGGTGCCGATGTTGCAGGCCTACGTCGTGTCGGACGATGACAATACCAAGAAGATCAGCAACGACTGGTCCGTGAAGGAAAAGTCCGATACCTATGGGCACGGCCTCTACCTCGACTGGGACGCCGGTGACTGGGGCGCGATGGGCGATGTGGTGCTGAAATCCATTTCGTCCTACCGAAAGCTCGATTACGACGACCTGATCGATATCGACGGTTCGCCGATGGACCTGTTCCATTCCGGCCGGAATATTGATTACGAGCAGTACAGCCAGGAATTCCAGTGGCTCGGCAGTACCGACTCCGTGAATTACGTGATGGGCCTGTACTACTTCAAGGAGAAGGCGGACGTCGACAACCCCATTACGTTTTTCGGCCTGTTCGGCGAGCCGACGGATTTCAATACCTATGGCATGGATAACGATTCCTACGCCGCCTATGGCCAGGCCGAATGGCGACCAGAGAGTATTGAACAGCTCAGTCTGACTGCGGGCGTGCGCTACACGGAGGAAGACCGGGACCAGTACATCAATCACCCCAACGCTTCGACCGGCGGTGTCGGCGCTTTTGACGAAACGGATTCCGATAGCTGGAACAACACCTCCGGTACGTTCGTCGCGGGTTGGGATTTCGACGATGACATCAATGTGTACGCCAAGGTCGCCCAGGGGTGGAAGTCCGGTGGATTCAACGGCGAAGCACCCACTGCCGCCACCTTCCACGAGGGCTACGATCCCGAAGAGGTACTCGCCTACGAGATCGGTATGAAATCGCGTCTGCTGGACGATCACCTGCAGTTGAACGTCGCCGCGTTCTACAACGACATATCGGACATGCAGGTTTCGATTTTCCTGGAGGGCTCTGGCGGCGCCGCGTCAAATGTGAAGAACGCCGGCGCGGCAACCACGCAGGGATTCGAGGTTGAGCTCGTCTACCAGGTCGTCGAGGCGCTGCGCCTGTCGGCCAACTACGGCTATCTCGATGCCGATTATGACGAGTTCAAGGAGAACGGTGTCGACGTCAAGAACTTCAAGGATGTGCCGTATGCGCCCGAGAACATGGCGTCGCTGGCGCTCGACTGGCAGATCGGAACCTGGACCTGGGGTGTGCTGGACTTCCACACGGACTGGAGCTACAACGACAATTATGTCCCCTATATCGAGCCGAGCCAGAATGCTACGGCGAAGATCGACAGCTACGACATCCTGAATGCCAGCCTGATGCTGAGCGAGGTGCCGGTGGGCTCGGACATGACGATGCAATTCACACTGTGGGGCAAGAACATCACCGACGAGGATTACCGGCAGAACACGATTCCCTTCGGGCTCTGGACGGTGAGTTATTTCGGCGACCCTGTCAGCTACGGACTCTCGGCACGCCTGAACTTCTGAGCGCAGCGAGTCACGCCAAAGCCGGGCACGCCCGGCTTTTTTGTTCCCCCGGCCCCCCCCCGTAAACAGCATGGAGTCAGGCCGGGGGTGTCAAGGCGCTACGGCTCAGAAATACGCACGAACCCCGAAAATCACATTCAGTCCGATCTGCGGCGCCTGGTCTTTCAGGTACGACGTGCTGTTGCGGATATCCTGGTCCAGCAGGTTCTGTCCCTTCAGGTAGACCTGCCAGTCGAACTCGCCGAGCTGTGGGCCGGTAAAGACCACCTCCGCGTTCAGCAGGTCGTAATCCGGCGTTCGGGTTTCCCCGGGTGCGAGATTGTCCTGATCGAACGCGTGTATCCACAGTACGTTGGCCACCCAGTTGTCGAGATCCCAATCCAGGCCCAGTGCGAGGCGCGCGGGCGGCTGCAGGGGTACGTCGTCGTTGTCATCCAGTTCGCCTTCGACGATGTCGCCGAAGCCGTACACCTGCCAGTGGCCGGACCGGTTCGGTTCGAAGTCATAGCGCACCTCCATCTCGGCGCCGACGAAGTCCGCTCCCTGCTGCGCCCAGAACAACACCGGCAGCCCGTCTTCCTCGGTGCCGGAATCAACCTGGTAGATATAGTCGTCGAACTGGTTCGCGTAGACCATGACGCTGCCACTGAAGCCGCCGAATTCGACGCGGCCGCCGCCCTCCAGGTGCCAACTGGATTCCTTGCCCAGCGACGGATCGCCCACCTCGAACACCTGCGTGGCGACGTGCGGCCCGTTCGCATAAAGTTCCTCCACGCCCGGCGCCCGCTCCGAGTAGGATACCGAGGCCGTGAGATCGATAGTGTCACCGAAATTGCGCATCACACCGGCGGACGCGCTGAACGGCTGGAAGTCCTCGTCCGCTGACGGGCCCAACTCTCCCGCGTGTCCGGCCAGCGTATTGGGGATATCGATACTCACATCTTCGTAACGCAGGCCGAGGTCCAGGCCCCAGGTGTCGAAGTGCGCATGCTCGGTCCAGAACACCGCTGTGGTCTCAGTGTGCGAGTTCGGAACGAAGGCCTCCGCGCCCTCCGCCGAGAAGTCGACGTCGGTATACTGCAGGCCGAACACGCCCTGCCAGACACCCCACTCATTGTGCGTCAGTTCCACGCGGGTGTTATCGCTGTCGCTGTTGAACACCGTGCCGACCTCGCGCCCCTCGAACTCCGTGTGCTTGTAGCTGGTGTCCACGAAGCGGACTTTCAGGAGTTCGAAGCCGGGGAAGGGATCCCTGCCCGCCAATTCGGCCTCGGTGCGCTCGGCACGCAGCCGGATGGTCACCGGCGCTTCCTCATCCTCGGCGTGGTCGTCATGATCCTCGTCGTGGTCCTCGTCGTGGTCTTCGTCGTGATCGTCGTTCTCGTCACCATGTGCGTGGACGTGGGCATCGCCCGGAATTCCATAGTCTGACTTGTACTCGTTATAGGCAACGCCGAAACGCCATTTCTCGCCTACCCACGCCAGGCCGATCGTGCCGCCCTGGTTGTCGAGGAAGCTGTTTTCCAGCGTGCCGTCATCATTCCCGGCGTGATCGTCACCATCCTCTTCATGGTCGTCGTGGTCATCGTGATCTTCATGGTCGTCGTGGTCGTCGTGATCGTCGTGGTCTTCCTGGGGATAGAGGGCGGCATTGCCGGGGATGTCGTAGTCATCGGTGCGCCGGTGGAAGCCGTCGAGGTGCAGCGCGAAGGCTCCCGCGCCGACATCCAGCCGCCCGGCGACGAATTCCTCGTTGGCGGCCGTATCGCCCTGGGCCGTGGCGCGCCCGCTGTACCCTTCTTCCGGTACTTCCTGAGGAATGGCGGGCGACACCATGTTCACCACCCCGCCGATCGCACCCGAGCCGTAAAGCAGGGTCGACGGACCGCGCAGCACCTCGATCTGGTCAGTGAGGAAAGGCTCGACGGATACCGCGTGGTCCTGGCTGAGCGACGAGACATCACTCACCGCCATGCTGTTGTCCAGTATGCCGACGCGTTTGCCCTGGAGACCGCGGATCACCGGGCGGCCGACGTTCTCGCCGAAGCTGGCGTTGGACAGCCCCGGCATGCGCGCGAGCGTTTCCCCCAGCGAATTGGCCAGCTGTTGCTCCAGCGCTTCGCCTGACAGCACCATCGCGGACTGTGTCAGGTCGGTGACCTCGCGGTTGAGCGGGTTGGCGTAAACGATCACCTCTTCGAGGGTTTCGTGTTCGTGTGGCGCTGCGGCGCCTGCGGTGGGCGGTTCCTGCGCGAAAGCGGCATTCGCCCACGTACTACCTAACAGGGCCGCTACGACCCTGTATCGTATTGAAATCTGCATAATTCGACTCTCTCATGCGTCACGGCACCCTGGCGCGGTGACATAGTCCGGGAATTGGAGCAATTCAGTTTTTGATTGGATCAGAGAGAGGCGGGCGGAGCTCGCGTGCGGTAGGGAGTGTCGTGGGAAACGGGAAGATCACCGGCTTCGGCGGCAACGATCCAGATACGGCCGGGCTGCACCTGTGGTACGGCCGCATCCGCGCTGATGGCGGTCCCGAGGGCATGGCCGACCACGCAGATCGTACAGGTATGCGCATCGAGCGAGTGGTTGGCACTCAATTCGTGCGTGGCGGCAAAGCCCTGCGACGCCAGCATCAGCAGTAGCAGCAGGAGGCGCATGTTGCGGCCCAGAATGTGCGTCGGGGTTTGCATTGGCCGATCATCTTAAACGGGCGCCAGAAGGCTTGCAACCACCCAACATCGCCACGCAGGTCCGTACAGGCCGGGTTCAAACTTCACCACCGCGAGCCGCCGGCACCGCGTTGGTCTGCGCTGAGAATGCGGTATACTCGCCGGGCGTCGCCATCGGAACCCCATAGCTGATAACACAACGGATACTCATCCCTATGAAAATGAACACTGACGGGCTGCGGGTATTCGCGGCGCTCGCGCTCGCGGTGGGCGTCACCACCGCCTGCAGCAATAGCAGCAATAACCGCAACGCGCAGGTCGTGCCCACCGCGGACACGGTGCCGGGCACGCCGACGCTGCCGATGGACATGATCGGCAACTACACGGCTGCCGCGCAGACTGACCTTGCCCGGACGATGCAGGCAGTGCCGTGGTGGTGTCGCGGCTTCAACGGCGATCCCGATCTCGACAGCGACCAGTGCCTGGATTTCTCACATAAGATGGATAACGCCGAGTACGAGGCGCGGCGCTATCCCACTGTCGCCGATGTCACCGCGGCGGGAGGCGTGCTGATCGAGGACAGGCCGGCCAATATCGGCCTCGCCTATACCATCGGTGATATCCCGTCGACGTTTACCCAGTACACACCGAACGTCTACCTGTACGGCGGCGCCACCAACGGCAATCGCCTGGTTGGCGTCGCCTGGGTCACTTTTTCCGGCGGCGAGCCCGCGGGCTTCGACGGCGAGCGCGAAAACTGGGTCAGCGACAGCAGCGGCAACTGGTGGCTGATGGCGTGGATCATCCGCGGGCACCAGAACCAGCCGGACGTATTCGCCACCACCCAACCCTGCCTGACCGATACGGACACGACCCTGGCGAGTACTGCCGATGCCTGCTTTGTCGCTGCCCACCCCGAACCCTTCGAGGTGATGGTTACCAACGACGACGGTTACCAGTCCGAGGGTATCGATGCACTGGTCGAGGGTCTTTATACCCTGCCCAATAGCGAGATACATGTCGTCGCGCCGCTGGCCAACCAGTCGGGCTCAGGTGACGCCACCACGCCTCCCCCTTATGTGACCGACGGCGTGCCGGGCACAACCCACAGCGGCCGCCCGGCGACTGCGGTGACCAGCACGGATCCAGCCGATGCGGCCGGCTCCGGCTCACCAGCGGACTCGGTCGTGTACGGGCTGGATGTACTGCAACTGTCCCCCGAGGTGGTGCTGAGCGGCACCAACGAGGGCCAGAATATGAGCTTCGCCACCGATTTGTCAGGGACAGTCGGGGCGGCGCGCACGGCGCGCCGTATGGGGGTGCCGGCGATCGCCACCAGTACCGGGGCGCTGACCGTGACGCCGGACTACCCACCGGCAATTGCCGCGACGCTTGAACTGCTGGAGAACTGGCGCCTGGGGATGGAGGTGAATACCCTGGAAAGTGTACTGAATATCAATATTCCCAGTTGCATGTCGGGAGAGACGCTGAACGGGACGGTATATACCGTGGTCGCGCCCGACCTCGCCGGCCGGAGCTACACAGACCAGGATTGCAGTTCCACCGTGTCGCCCGCCGACATCCAGGACGACGTGGACGCATTCAACAACGGCTGGGTCGGTATCACCGATGTGGGCCGGGACCAGCCGCCGAACTTCCCCTGATCCGGCCGTGAGTCACTGAACGACACCGCAACCCCCTGCTACGAATCTCTCCGGGCGCTCGCTTATTCACGCGCGGGTGCGCCCGTCATGCGTCAAGCGCCCGGCGCGGCGTTCGCCCGTGCGATTAAGCTTCTTTTAAGATTTTCCGACCTATCTCTTAAGAGCACGCGGCAGTTGTCCGGCCTAAGCTGTAGCCACTCGGTAAGCGCCGTCCCGAACAATGAAGGCGATGCAGTGATGGGAGATAGACAAATGTTGCGTCAAGTACCGTTTCTACTGGTGGGGTGGCTGGCTCTCGCGCCGGCAATGGCGGACACATCCGCGGACGTGATCGAACGCGGGCGCTACCTGGTCGAGATTGCCGGCTGTAACGACTGTCATTCGCCGGGGTATGCGGAGAGTAACGGGCAGCTGCCCGAAACGGCCTGGCTGCAGGGCAGCCCGGTGGGTTACTCGGGACCCTGGGGCGTGAGCTATGCCGCCAACCTGCGGCTGGCGGTGGAAAACATGCCGCTCGAAGCCTGGCAACTGCGAATCGAAGCCGGCGGTCTGCCACCGATGCCCTGGCCGGCGATGCGGGCGATGAGCACGGAGGATCGCGCGGCGATTTACCACTACGTGAAGGCGCTCGGACCGGCCGGTGACTGGGCACCGGCGGCACAGCCGCCGGGCGAGCCGATCCGCACACTACACATTCCGTTCGTGCCGCAGAACCAGGACACCGCGGTTGTGAAGGCGGGCGGCTGAGCAGCGGGCGCCGCGAGCGGGGCTAGCCCAGGCGCAGCAGCGCGACCGGTCGCTGCAGGCAGATCTGCAGGCGGCCGCGACCGCAGCGGTTCAACGCCACATCCCTGCTGCGTTCGTGCAGCCGCCGCGACAGCAGCAACAGCCGCGCCTCGAGGTTGTCCGCGACATCCGGCAGCGGCAGTCGCGGGTCCAGGCGCAGTTCCCGGTTGCTGAACTCGCAGCGCCCGTCCTCGTTGTGGATTTCGAGCAGGCGCCACAGTACTGCGCCGGCGACGCCCTTTATCAGGTATTCTTCGTCCAGAAAAATACTGTGGTCGCGCGAGTGGTATTTCACCTGCAGGGGCTTGCCGTCGATTGTCGGTTTCCGCGCTGCTGGCGGCAGTGGTTCCTGTCGCAGGTTCTCGTCGCGCTGGATCACGCGCATCGCTTCGCCGGTTTGCGCGCACAACACCGCCAGCGCATCCTCGAGATCGTAGTCGAACTGGCTCTCCCGTTCGCTCTCCACGTACAGCACTCCGAGCAGCGTACCACTGTCGAGAATCGGTACCGCGAGTTGGCTGGCCGGCGCCGGCAGGCCCGGTGGCGGGATCGAGGCTTCCAGTTCGCTCGCCAGTCCGGCGCGGATTGCCTGTTCGCGCACCGCGCGCGAATACACATACTCCGCCGCCGCGAACATGATGCGGATCGGAACCCGCTCGCGCGCGGCGACGCCGATCACGCCGACACCCAGCGGAATCTCCGCGCCGATCCCGGACCGCGCATAACCGCGGCTGCCCAGTGTGTACAATTTGTTGCCCAGCGGCTCGGCGATCAGCAGCATGCTGTGACGAATATCGAGATGACGATCCAGCGCGTCCAGCAGGCTGTCCACCAGTTCGGCGAGTGATTCGCTACCACCGATGGCCTGCGAACAGCGGCGCAGCGCCGGCAGTAGCGCCGGCTGCCGCGCGGTGGGCGGCAACTCCCGTCCGGGCAGGTGTTCGATCTCCAGCACGCGATAGACGTCGGCGCCGCGCAAACGGAATACGCCGACCATGCCCTCGTGTGAGGCGATCCCCGCGAGCTTTGCGCGCATGCGCTCGAACAGCGGTCCCTCGGTCTGCGTATTCAGGAAGCGGATTGTCAGCCGGTAGCGGGCGCTCGTCCAGGGGTCCACCACCAGCAGCGTGGCGACCGGGTTGCACAGGATGTTCTCGCGTGTCTTGTTGAAGAACTGGAATGACAGCGCGACGTGCCGGGAATCCTCGTACATCGCCTGTGACACATAGGTTGCGTTGGGCATGCCCTGTGCATCGCAGGTCGCCAGCACGCAGGGGATCAGGCCCTCCAGGCAGTGGCGTATCGATTCCAGCATCAGGGCGATGGCGGCGATCCTCCCAGGGCAAGGCTGACGCCCGCCGAGTCCCCCGGTGTCTGCTGATAGGCCGCGACCGGCGAAAATGCGATGGTCACGAGGTCCTCCGGCGCGGCGCTACACAGACTGCGCGCAAACAGCTCGGGTATGTGCAGCGCCAGCAGCCGTTCGCTGATGAGGTTCACGTAATCGGTGAATAGCGCGCGATCCCGGTCAGTTGCAGGGATGACCTGCGCGTCGTTGCCTTTCAGCTGAATTGATGCGTTGGTATCGGGCTGGCTGAACACCGCCGCGATTCGCCGGTTACTGTCGATCGCGCTCAGCAGCGCAGCCGACTGTGAGCGCGGTACCAGTAGCGTGACGCGGGTGCGCGCCCGGTTCACCCGGCATCCCAGAGCACGTACCACGGTTGGCTGGCCCGGGTCTGTTGCCGCGGCGATATGCATCGACTGTCCCGCAGTGATGAAGTCGACCAGCGCGACATCCAGCGGTGGGCAGGCTGAGCGGGCGGTTGGCGGCATGGCGTGTCGACTCGTGGATCGATTGCGCCATTATCCACAGACAGTTGTTCGCTGGGAATGGGTCTCATGGCGGGGCGTCAGGGGATGGTTCCCCCCGGTTCGTTGCCACTCGCCGCGGGAGCGTACATGCGCTGCCTCCCATAGCCAGCGGTATCCGGGGACTGGCCCGTCAGGCGCTGTGTATCGCGCGTTGCCCGGCATCCCGAGCGTCGTCAGTGTCCTCGATCGCCGGCACACCGGTGATTTTCGCCCGGATATACCCGGCGGGTAGCCCTGTCTCGAGCGCACCGACCAGCACGTGGTGCAGGTACCAGGAGTAGGGGGCAAGGGTGTCGTCTATCGCAGTCGCCACATAGGTAACTGCCCGGATAACGTTACCACCCGCTGCGCTGACGCTGACTGCTTTCTCGTCGTACCCGACACCCAGTCCTTCCGCTGCATCCAGTACGGCCTTGTCACTGGCCTGGATATCGAACAGGGCCCCGTAGATGACATCCTGTTCGCGACCGGTATAGAAGGCATCGCACTTTGCCGACCCGTCGATACTCGCTTTGTGAAACCGGAGGTCGTGCAGCTTGAGGACGTGGCAACCGAGAGGCACGGCACTCGGCGCGCGTTCCCGCAGCCGCGCGATCGACATGTTCGAACCGTAGGCGAAATACTTCATCGCTTCACACCGGAACGGTGCGCCGGGCGACGCAATGCAGCTCCACCGCAAAAGCCGGGTAATTTCCTAACCCGCGGTCAGCGGATACTTGAAATTGAGGAAACCGTCATCGGCGCTCACGGTTGAGCCGTTGATACAGTTCGCCTCCCCGGATGCCAGAAAGGCGAATATATCCGCGATTTCCGCAGGTTGCGTGAACTCATTGCGCATCTGCTCGCGGCGGATATGTTCCCACAGTCCCAGCGCCTCGTACTGGCGCAGCATCGGGGTGTCGACCCTGCCCGGCGCCACCGCGACCACGCGAATCCCCAGTGGCGCAAGCTCCAGTGCCGCGCACTTGGTCATCATGTCTACGGCTGCCTTGCTGACGTTATAGGTAAACGTCATCTCTGCGGCCATCCGGCCGTAGATCGAGGATGTATTCAGAATGACACCGGGCCTGCCCAATTCCTGGAGCTTTTTGGCGGCGGCCAGAATGCCGTGATAGACACCTTTCTGGTTGACACGGGTTATCGCGTCGAAGTCCGCGACCGGGTCGTGTTCCAGTAGCGCTTTGGGAGCGCCAATCCCGGCGTTGTTGATCATCACGTCCAGGGTGCCAAACCAGTCGACTGCCGCGCAGACCATCGCCTGTACCTGGGCGTAGTCGGTCACGTCCACGGCGAAACCTTTTACCTCACCCGGGAACTGCCCGGCGAACTCCTCGACCTGTTGTTGATCGAGGTCGGCGGCGACCACGCGGGCGCCCTCGCGAACAAACTTGTTGACGATTTGCCGGCCTATCCCGCCACAGGCGCCGGTTACGATGGCGACTTTGCCTTGCAGTCTCATTTGCATGTCCTCTTCTTATCAATGGAACGTTACCAGGGAGTCAGTGGGGTGATACTAGGGGAGTTAAAGCGGCTAAACTTGACATATTGCGAACAGTTATTGATATTTTGCGAATACGCTCCTTTCCAGTGGGGTAGCCGATGTTCTTGATCCGCAGTGGCGCAATCGATGGCTACCAGCAGTTGGTGTTGCGGCTGGGACAGAACCCTGTGGAGTTGATTGCCGCCGCTGGTCTCAGTGATGCGCAGTTGCGCAATCCCAACACCTACGTTTCCTACAGCAAACTTGCCGAATTGCTGGAGATTTCCGCCAGCGCCTGCAATGCGCCCCGGTTCGGTCTATTGCTGTCGGAGTTACAGACATCCAGCGTGCTGGGTGAACTGGCCATCACGCTCAGCCAGCAACCCACTGTGGGTGACGCGCTGGACAGCGTCAATCGCTACCTCTACCTGCACGCCCGGGGCGTGCGTCTCAACAAGGTAAAGACCGGCGATACCATCACGCTTGAGCTGGCGTTTGACATCAGCAGCCCCAGGGGTATCGATCAACTGGTACAGCTGAGTGTCGGCCAGTTGGCCACCTTTCTCACCGACCTGGTGGGTCCCGAGCGAAAGCCGCTGGCATTGCTGCTGCGCCAGAAGCCGCGCGAAAGCGACAGCGTCGCACAGCGCAACACATCCGGGTCGCGTGTGCGTTTCGGTGCGGCGTGTGACGGAGTCCGGTTCTCACGGCAGGTTCTGGTGCGCAGGCCCCATATCGACGAGGCGGCAATGCGGCGCCATTTCAGTGACCTCATCAAGCTGCTGGAGCAACGCTACCCCGGCAATCTCCGGGACCAGGTCAGGGACGTCATGGGCCAGCTATTGCCCAGTGGTGAATGTACTGTGGAGAGGGTGGCGGCCACGCTCGACCTGCAGCCGAGGGTGCTGCAAAAACGCCTGCAACAATGCGAGACCAGTTACGCCGGATTGCTCAGGGAAACGCGCCTCGATATCGCCGAACAACATCTGCGCGCACATACCATGGCCATTACCGATCTTGCGCTGCACCTGGGTTATGCGGAGGTCGCGATTTTCAGCCGCAATTTCAAACAGTGGACCGGGCACTCGCCGCGAGCCTGGCAGAAGCTGCATCAGGCCCCCGCATAGCGGCTTGACCGATCTGCAGCCGTTTCGAAGGCCGCGCCGGACGCCAGGTCCGCTGGCGTCGACGATGTTCGCAAAACGTCAAATAATGTTCGTAAAAAGTCAAGAATGTCAGCAGGGGGCACGCTAGTTTATGTCCTCCCCAGCGTCAGGCGCTGTGCGCAACAGGCGATAGCTGGCCCGACACAACGATAACCCTAAACAGGAGCACCCATCGATGAGCGATAAAAACCAGGAACTGTCGGAACTCTTCAAAAGCCTTGGCAATCCCGACGGCGGTGTCGTCTCCATGGAGCACGCGCGGGAAGCGATCCTGATTCAGCGCGATGACCTCCCGGAAGTGGCCTTGCCTGACGGGTCTACCCTGCAGGTGTTGCAGGTGGATTTCAACAACAACCTCTGGATCGTGCGCAACCGGTTCAAGCCGGGTTTCTGTATCGACACGCACTACCACACCGGTGCGGTGTATGCGTTTACCGAGGCGGGCGAGTGGTACTACAAGGAGTATCCAAAGCTGATCAACAAAGCGGGCTCCTATTTATTCGAGCCGGCGCACTCGGTACATACGCTCACGGTCTCTCCCGATGCGACCGAGGATGCGGTAGTCAATTTCGTCATATTCGGCAGTAACGTCAACGTGGACGAGAAAGGCAATGTAGTGAGTATTCTGGACGCACAAGTGGTCTACAGCACCTACAAGGCGTTGTGTGAAGCCGAAGGCAAGAACTGCAATGCGACTATCGTGAAGCAGTGAACGCGCGACAATCGTGCCGGAGGCTGAGCGATGGATACGATGAAATCGATTGTCATGAAGGGCGGACAATTGCGGCTGCAGGATGCGCCGATGCCTGTGCCCGGGCCAGGGCAGGTGCTGGTCAAGAGCCTGGCCTGTGGTATCTGTGGTTCCGACCTGCACCTGACCCGACATACCCAGGAGGTATTCGATCTGTATGAAAAGCTTGGCATGGTGAGTGCCGAGGCGGCGGCCGAGCCGCAAATTTTGCTGGGTCACGAGTTTTGCGCGGAGGTGGTGGGCTACGGTCCGGATTCCCAGGGAGCGCTGCCGCCGGGTACCCGTGTTACTTCGGTGCCGTTTCTGATGACGGAAGCGGGTCAGTTAGCGGTGGGTGTTACTCCCGGTACACACGGTGCGTACTCGGAGTACTTCCTGTTGCAGGAGGCATTATTGTTGCCGGTGCCGGATAACGTTCCCGATGCAGCCGCGGCGATGGTGGAACCACTTGCGGTCGGCCTGCACTCGGTCAATCGCTCGAAAATCACTGCCACCGAGGTTGCGCTCGTAGCCGGATGCGGTCCTATCGGCCTGGCCTGCATCATTGCTTTGCGCCTGCGAGGCGTGCGGACCATTATCGCATCCGACCCGCAGGCACGGAAACGCGACATGGCGAGGCAATGCGGGGCGTCGCACACCGTCAATCCGTCAGAAGACGACGAGATGCAACTTTGCGCCGAACTCGCGCGACAGGGCAGGGCGGTCATCTTTGAATGTGTCGGGCTCCCGAAGCTGGTGCCGGATTTCCTGCAGCGCGCGCCGGAGAAATCCTGCCTGGTGTTCACCGGGATCCATACCGCTGACATCACCGTCAATCTCGCGTACGCCACGGTGAAGGAGCTGGACCTCCAGTTCTCCTACTACTACCAGCCGGATGAGTTCGCCAGCGCGCTGCAATCGCTGGCCGATGGCGAGGTGGATTGGCGAGCCCTGTGCACCGCCAGGGTTGGAATCGACGGTGTACCGCAGGCATTCGCGGAACTGATGCAGCCGAATGACCATATCAAGGTGATCATCGAACCCTGGCGCACCGGAGCCCTGGATGCCAGCTGGAATCGGTGATGGCTGGCCTGGATTGCGACAATCCCCAGCAGGTCACTTATCGCGAAGTTGTAATCCGCCAGGTGTAGTGTCGACGGCCCGATCACGGGTTGAATGAGCTGCGGAGTGAACAGCGTCGAGCGGCCGGGGGCCTGATTGACTTGTGGCGCAATTCCCGTTTTTATACGGGTAGCGATACAACAATAACGCAAGGGACAGTCATGGCAGGTACCCAACTTCACGTTCCCCAGAAGCTGCGGCGGGGAAAGTTCAGGTTCAAGGAGGAGAAGTCTGTCCGGTCCGGTGCGCATTTGCTGGCTCTGATGTGCCGTGCGCTGGAACTGGAGCATCTCGGCGACACCCGTTTGCTGGATATGGGTTGCGGATGCAAATTCACGCAGTCGATTCTTGGGCACGACCTCCCGATTCGCCACTACACGGGCGTCGACGTCTACGCCGAGATGATCGGGTTTCTCCAGAGCACGGTGACGGACGAGCGTTTCGAATACCACTGCGCCGACCTGCACAATGAGATGTACAACCCGACAGGTGAAAAGTTGTCCCCCGCCAGTCGTTTGCCGCTGGAGGAGGGCAGTTTCGACCTGATCTGCGCATTCTCGGTGTTCACGCACCTCGAGCCGGGCGATTACGCTGAAATGTTGCGCTTGCTGCGCCGCTACGTGAAACCCGGCGGCCGCTTGTTCTATACCCTGTTCGTCAATGAACGGACGCCAGGCGGCTACGGGTGGGTTGACATGTTCACGGCCGGGATGGAAAAGGTCGGCCTGAACAAGCTGGCGGAGCGGCGCAGCGAATTCGAAGGTGCACAACACACTGGCGTTCCGGACTTTGTCGATGCCGTCGCGGGCAAGCCCTTGCGTGTGGCGATGTACTCACGCGAGCATGCATTGCGGCTTGTAGAGGGCACCGGCTGGCGTGTGCGTTCGCTGAACGACCCGGAAAAACACATCCAGCACTACATGATCTGTGAACCCGTTTAGGCGATGGTGGCGAGGCCGCCCCGCAGGACCGCCTTATTTGTGGTGCCTTTGCAAGCCCCGGAGCAAGAACAGGAACGCATCCCTGGTCTGTTTTACGGTCTGCCCGTCGCCGCCGGCGTTGGCGATGCACAGCGCTGCGTCGCCCAATGCAGCCTGAATCAGGTGCGCAAGCGGTTGCGCCTGACACTTTTCGATCTGGCCCTCATGCATCAGCTTCTCCAGCGTGACGGTGACCCCGGACGCGACATAGTCGTACTGCAACTCGCGCCAGCGCTGCCAGCCCAGCACGCCCGCGCCGTCGACCAGCAGGATGCGCTGGATTTCGGGGCTCGCGGCGACCACGTCGAGGTAGGTTGAAAACGCCGTGACCACGCGATGCCAGAGACCGCCTTTCGCGCGGCGCGCCGCGGCGCTGGTCTGTTCGTTCAGTTCTGTCGCCAGCTGGCGGAACACCGCCTCGAACAGGTCCTGCTTGCCCCTGAAATGATGGTACAGCGCGCCCCGCGTGACGCCTGCTCTTGCGACCAGGGTGCCGGTGCCGGTGAGGTGGTAGCCCGGTTCGGTAAACAGCGCGCGCCCCGCGGCAAGGAGTTGTTCGCGCGTCTTTGCGGCCCGCGACTGCATGTCAGCGATCGCACCGCCGCGGTTGGACCTCGCTTGTCGTTTCAAACGGACCTCGCACCAGATTAGCTGACAAAGCGTCAATTAATATTGCAATCCGCCGATTGCCGGTCTATTCTACATACAATCTGTATTTAGATGCCAACCCCGAACCGGTTTTCCACAGTGCGACAAACCAACAGTGATTCATCCACCAGTCCGGGCGACTTCATCGACCGGCTGTCCGACCTGGCGGAGCACGGGTTTACCGTGGTGCCCGAGGTACTGGTGGGCGATACCCTGAAACGCACCCGCGACGCGCTGTATCGCGCGGCGGATTCCGATCGCGCGCGCCGGCGTGAAATAGAGACCTTCGCGCTGGACATCGGTGAGAAAGAGAGCAACCAGCGCATCTGGAACGTGCTGAGCCGCGACCCGTTGTTCGAGGACCTCGCCGCCCACCCCCTCGCGCTGGCCTACATACGCGAGGTGATAGGGTGGCCGGCGTTGCTCGGCAACCTGTCGGCGAATATCTGCGGCCCGGGTTGTGCCGGCGGCTACCTGCACGCCGACCAGATGTTCCTGCAGGAGCCGTGGCCCGTCGCCGGCCCGCAGGGGCTCAACGTCGCCTGGGCGATAGACGATTTTACCGAGGACAACGGCGCCACCCGCGTGGTCCCTGGTAGCCACAAGTTAAATCGCGCCGTGCGCGCGGACGAGTACGACTCAGGCACGGTGGCGCTTGTCGCGCCGGCGGGTTCCGCGATCGTGTTCGAGAGCCGCCTGTGGCACAAGACCGGCGCCAACACCACCGCCGGCCAGACCCGCGCGGGCATTTTCGGCTGGTATACGAAAACCTACGTGCGGACGCAGGAGAACTGGTTTCTCGCGCTGAAGCCGGAAGTACGGCAGTTCGCGTCCGAGGAAATGCTGACGCTGCTCGGCTACAAGACGCAGGGATTCGGGCTGGTCAACGGCCGCTCTCCCGACTGACCGGCAGATGCGCGAGATCGAGGGCAGGCTATGACCATGAATTGCGACGAGATCCGGGCACAGATCGCAGAGCACGGCTTCTGTGTCGTCCCCGGCGTGCTCAGTCCACAGGAACTGGCGCGGGCCCGTGCGGGCCTCGACCGCGGGGTCGCCTTCACGCGGGAACTGCTGGGCACCACCCATATCGCCACGCTCGATCCCAACGACGCCAACATACGGGTGAACAACCTGCCGGCGATCGACCCGGTGTTCGTCGAACTGTTGACATGGCCGGCTGCGCTGGAGGCGGTAGAGGCTGCCATCGGCGAGCATTTCATCATCTCCAATTTCACCGCGAATATCGCGCTGCCCGGCTCTGGTTCGATGAACCTGCACTCGGACCAGGCCCTCGTGGTGCCGCCGCCGTGGCTGCATCCCTGGGCGATGAACGTGATCTGGTGTCTGGACGATATCGACGAAACTAACGGCGCGACGCGCTACCTGCCGGGCAGCCACCACTTTCGCTGCGCGGACGAACTGCCTGGCGATGCGATGGACCGGACGCTGCCCTTCGCGGCGCCGGCCGGTTCCTTCGTCGCGATGGAGGGGCGGCTCTGGCACACCTCGGGCAGGAATGTTTCCACGGACCGCCAGCGGCGCATGATGTTCGCATACTACAGCGCCGACTTCATCCGGCCGCAGGTGAACTGGGCGTGCTGTCTTCCGCCCGAAGTGCAGGCCGGGCTGGACGATGTCACGAAGAGACTGATGGGCATCACGCCGATGGCGAATGTACGCATGGGCGCCGGCCTGACGCGGCTACAGAACAACCCCTGAACAATTCCTGAATACTTTCTCGACGAAGACCAGCGAGGCGCTTATGACAGAGCAAACAGAGAAAAAACGACAGATGCAGATTTTTCGCGCGGCGGATGCGCCGGGACTGGTGGAAGCCGGCTGCATGACGGTGGAACCGATGTCGGAAAAGCAGATGGCCGGGGTCGGCAAGCTGGTCGAGGCGGGCTACCTGGAGGGCGAGAAGATCACCGTGCTGGTGGACATGCCCGGTTTCAGCCTGACGCACGCCTGGCTGAAAACGGAGTATCCGTTGATGCGACACACGCATAATTCAGACTGCATGTACTATATCGTCGCCGGCAGCCTGCGCCTGGGCACCGAAGAACTGGGTCCGAAGGACTGTTTTTTCGTGCCCGCCGACGTCGCCTACACCTATACCCCCGGTCCCCGGGGCGTGGAGGTGTTGGAGGTGCGCCACGAGCCGACATTCAACTTCGTCAACCTCTCGCACAACGCGGCCTGGTGGCAGAAGGCCGAGGAAACCTGCCGCGCGAACCGCGAGGCGTGGCAGCGCGCGGTGCCGCCCTCCGGTTAGCGCCGGGGCCGTCGGCCTCTGGCGTACGCTCCGCGCCTCGGGCAGTCTCCATCCACTGCAATGGCGGTCGTGCGAGACACCGCTGCCGCGTCCGACATTTCAAACCCGCCAAAATTACACCGCCAATATTTCCGCGTTGAAATTTTACAGACGCACGGGAACGGTATAAATGTGCCCAATGAAATGACTGCGGCGCCGCGCGCGCCGCGTAGACCGGGCAAACGAGGCCACTGCACAGCATGTCGAATCCTGTTCCCCACGCATTGATGCACCCTGCTGATAACCGCTGGTCGCGCGGCGCACTGCGCGCGTGTTGCGCGGCGGCCGTGCTCGGGCTGCTCAGCGCCTGCGCCACCGGGCCGAAGCCGGACGAGGTGGTGGCCGGCGCCCAGGCCGCAGTGGTACCCGCCGCCTGGCAGGGGGCGGCGCCGGCGCCGGTCGAAGAAACAGCACTGCGCACCTGGTGGTCACAGTTTGGCGACGACACACTGACCAGCCTGGTCGAGCAGGCGCTGGCGGCGAACAACAACATCGCCGCCGCGCAGGGCCGCCTGCGCTCCGCGCGCGCCACACTGGCCGCCGCAGAAGGCGCCCGCCTGCCGGGCGTGAACGCCAACGGCAGCGCCTCGCACCAGGAGACGATCGACGGCCTGTCCCGCGAGGAGATCGTCGACGGCGTCTTCATCGACGGCGAGACCTACAGCGTGGGTATCGATGCGGCCTGGGAGGCCGACATCTTCGGTAAACTGCGCGGCACTGCGGAGGCCGCCCGCGCCAGCGCCCGCGGCAGCGAGGCCAGCCTGTACGACGTGCAGCGGGTGATTACAGCGGATGTCGCGCTGAACTACGTGAACCTGCGCGACGCCCAGGCGCGGCTGACGCTCGCCGAAGCCAACCTCGACATCCAGCGTGAAAACCTGCGCATCGCCGAGTGGCGCAACCAGGCGGGCCTGGGCAATGAACTGGATGTCGAACAGGCGCGTACGGCGGTGGGCCAGACCACGGCCGCGCTGCCCCTGCTCAGACAGACCATCGCCACCTCGATCCAGCAGATCGACGTGCTGAGCGGCAGGCCGCCCGGGACCAGCAGTGCGCTGTTGTCCGCCGCCGCGCCGCTGCCGGCGCCGCCGGAAATCATCGGAGTGGGCCTGCCCGCCGAACTGCTGCAGCGGCGGCCCGATGTGCAGAATGCGCAGTGGACGCTGGAGGCGGAGGTAATCCGCATCGGAGTCGCACAGGCGGACCTGTACCCGGCGCTGCGCCTGAGCGGCTCGATCAATACTTCCAGTGACTCGTTCGGCGACCTGTTCAACGCGTCACTCGGTAACCTGGTTGCCGGCGTCACGGCACCCATCTTCCAGGGCGGCCAGATCCGCGCCCGCATCGAACAGCAGAAGGGGAGCGCCGATACCGCACTCGCCAATTACCGCAACACCGTACTCACCGCACTGCTGGACGTGGAGGGTGCGCTGGTGTCCGCGAACACCGCGCGCGAACGCGAGGCGGCGCTGATGGAAGCGGAGGAGTCCGCACTGGCCAGCCTGGATCTGGCGGAGATTCGCTACCGTGGTGGCGCCGTCGATTTCCAGACCCTGCTCGATACGCAGCGCAGTGTGCTGACCGTGCAGGACAGCCGGGCGTCGGCGAGCGCGGCGCGATCCACTGCGGCAATACAACTGTTCAAGGCACTGGGCGGCGGCTGGCCCGACAGTGCGAGCCTGTGAGTCCTCAGCCCGTGACCCAAGGAAATGTGAAAATGAATGCAGAAGCTAATATACCCTCCCAGGGCGTCGAGGAATTCCTCGGACTCCCGCCGGCGCGCGCACAGTCGAAACTGAAGCGCTGGGGTCTTGCCGGGGCGGCGGCCGTGCTCGTGCTGCTGGTCCTGTCGCGCGTATTCTCCGGCGCGGCGGCGGTGCCGCAGTACGCGACCGTTGAGCTGCAGCGCGATGACATGACCGTGCATGTGACGGCCACCGGTAATCTGGAACCGACCAACGAGGTGTCCGTCGGCTCGGAACTGTCGGGGCTGATCGACGGCGTTTTCGTTGATATCAATGATAGGGTTGAAAAGGACCAGGCGCTGGCGCAGATCGACCCGGAAAAACTGAACGATGCGATCCTGCGCAGCGAGGCGGCGCTGGAGCAGGCCAGGGCGAGCGTGCTGCAGGCCGAGGCCGCGGGTGAGCTGTCACGCGCCTCGCTGGCCCGTTTCGAGGAGATCCACCGCCTGTCCGGCGGCAAGGTGCCGTCGTTGGCGGAACTCGACGCCGCGCGCGCTGAATCGAAGAGCGCCGCGGCCAACATCGCCGCCGCGAAAGCGTCGGTCACCGCGGCCGAAGCGCAGTTGTCCACCGACCGCACCAACCTCGCCAAGGCGACGATCCGCTCGCCCGTGGACGGTGTGATCCTGTCGCGGCAGGTGGAGCCGGGGCAGACGGTGGCCGCGTCGTTCAATACCCCGACGCTGTTCGTCATCGCCGAGGACCTGGCCGCGATGAAGCTGGAAGTGAAAGTCGATGAGGCCGACGTCGGCCAGGTCGCGGTCGGGCAGCCGACCACGTTCACCGTCGATGCCTACCCGGGGAAAACATTCCAGGCGGTGATCACGCGCGTGAATGTCGGCTCCAACTCCAGCACGGACGCCAGCGCTGCCGCAGCGAGCGCTACCTCCACCGTGATCTCCTACGGTACGGTGCTCAGCGTGGACAACAGCGACCTCGCGCTGCGGCCCGGCATGACGGCGACGGCCAGTATCCTCACCAGCGAGGAGAAGGATGTGTTCACCGTGCCGAATGCGGCGCTGCGCTTCCAGCCGCCCGAGCAGTCGGAGACCGCGACGGGTTTCTCGATCTTCAAGGGGCCGCGGGGCGCCAACGAGCAGCAGGTGACGATCGGCCGGGGCGCGCGCCAGACCCTGTACGCGCTGGGTGCGGACGGCACGCTCGATCCCGTGGAAGTCGTGGTTGGCAATACGGATGGCGCGCGTACGATCGTGACCGGTGACGCGCTCGCGCAGGGCCTGCAGATCGTCACCGGCACACTGGCGCCCGCACCGTGACGCCGCTGATTGAAGTGCGCGGCCTGACCAAGGTTTTCGGCGCGGGGCCGAACGCGTTCAGGGCGCTGCGCGGTGTGGATTTTGATGTGGCGCACGGCGATTTCATCGCGGTGATGGGATCTTCCGGCTCCGGTAAGTCGACAATGATGAACATACTCGGTTGCCTCGATATACCCACTGAGGGTAGTTACCGCTTCCTCGGCCACGCGGTGGAAGGCTTCAGCCAGGATCAGCGCGCGCTGCTGCGGCGGCGCTATATCGGCTTCGTGTTCCAGGGTTTCAATCTGCTGGCGCGCACCAGTGCGCTGGAAAACGTCGAACTGCCGCTGTTGTACCGGGGCGAAGCCCGCGCCGGGCGGCGCAGGGCGGCGCTGGCGGCGCTGGACCGCGTGGGATTGACCAGCTGGGCGCACCATACGCCGGCGGAGTTGTCCGGCGGCCAGCAACAGCGCGTGGCGATCGCGCGGGCGCTGGTGACCGCGCCCCAGATACTGCTCGCGGACGAACCCACCGGTAATCTCGACAGCGAGCGCAGTGTGGAAATCATGGAGCTGCTGTCCGAGCTGAACCGCGATGGCGGTATCAGTATCGTGATGGTGACCCACGAGCCGGACATGGCCGAGTATGCGCGCAGCATCGTGCGCTTCAGGGACGGCCTCGTGATGGCCACCGAGCGGCGGGAGGTGAGCAGCGATGTTCGGCACTAGCCTGTTGCTCGCGTTCAAGGAGATCCGCCGGCACAAGATGCGCTCCTTCCTGACCACGCTGGGTATCATTATCGGCGTGGCCTCCGTCGTCACGATGGTGTCGCTGGGCAATGGCGCCACCCAGTCCGTGCAGGACCAGGTCTCCAGCCTGGGCAGCAACCTGCTCACGATCCGTCCCGGACAGGGCTTCGGCCGCGGTGGCGGCGCGCGCCCCGCGTACTTCGACCTCGATGATGTGGAGGCGATCCGCACGCAGATTGCCGGCCTGCGCGTCGTCGCGCCGCAGGCGTCCGCGCAGGTCACTGCCATTTTCGAGGCGCAGAACTGGTCCACCTCGGTGGCCGGCACCACCAATGCGTATTTTGAGGCTTCCAACCTGGGACTGGCCGAGGGCCGGTTGTTCAGCGAGCAGGAACTCGCGGCCGGCAAGTCCGTCTGCATCATCGGTGAAACCGTGCGCTCCAACCTGTTCCGCAACACTGGGGCGCTGGGCAAGAGCCTGCGCCTGCGCGATATCAGCTGCCAGATCATCGGTGTGCTGGAAAAACGCGGCCAGGGCGGGTTCGGCCAGGATGCCGACGACCAGGTCGTGATGCCGCTGAAAACCGCGATGCGGCGCCTGACCGGCAACCGCGATGTGCAGACCATCCTGGTGGCCGTGGATGCGCAGTTCGACAGCGGCTGGATCGACGATGAGATCACCGCGCTGCTGCGCGAGCGACGCCACCTGCGCCCGGGCATGGAGGATGACTTCATGATCTTCGATTCCAAGCAGCTCGCCGATACCCTGTCCGGCACCACGCGCACGCTGACGATGTTTCTCGGCGCGGTGGCGGCGGTGAGCCTGGTCGTGGGCGGCATCGGCATCATGAACATCATGCTGGTGTCGGTCACCGAGCGCACCCGCGAAATCGGTATCCGGCTCGCGATCGGCGCGGTGCGCCGCGAGGTGCTGATGCAATTCCTGATCGAGGCGATCACGCTGTCATCGATCGGCGGTCTTATCGGGCTGGTGGTGTCGTTTATCGCGACCACGGCCATCGCGCTGGCGGTGG
The DNA here is from genome assembly GCA_030427485.1 of Gammaproteobacteria bacterium. Lineage (GTDB taxonomy): Bacteria > Pseudomonadota > Gammaproteobacteria > Pseudomonadales > Halieaceae > Marimicrobium. Next base: position 93,388 of record JAUICG010000015.1, on the reverse strand, counting down.
ACCTGCCGTTTACGTTCGATGTCGGTGTCGCCGCGCTGGCCTTCTTTTTCTCCGCCTTGATAGGGATAATGTTCGGCTACTTCCCGGCGAGGCGCGCCGCTTCGCTCAACCCGATTGAAGCATTGAGGCACGAATGACGACGCCCAGGGTGATGGTGGTTGACGATGACGCGGACCTGCGCGGGCTGATCTGCGACTATCTGTCGTCCAACGGCTACGAGGTGCATGGCGCCGCGAACAGCCGCGAAATGGACGCCCGTCTTGCAGAGGGCGACTACGACTGCATCGTGCTCGACCTGATGATGCCGGAAGAGGACGGGCTGTCGGTGCTGCGCCGCCTGGGCGGGCCGAACCGTCCGGCGATCATCATGCTGTCCGCGCTCGGCAGCGATACGGACCGTATCGTCGGGCTGGAGCTGGGCGCCGACGACTACCTCCCGAAACCCTGCAACCCGCGCGAGCTGCTGGCGCGCGTGCGCGCGGTGCTGCGTCGCAACGAATCCGCGCCCGGCGGGCCGGTGCGCAGCTTCGGCAACTGGACGCTCGACCAGGTGCAGCGCACACTGACCCGCCTTGGCGAAACCACCGCGCTGACCGACGCCGAATTCCGCGTGCTCACCGCCTTCCTCGATCATCCGCAACAGTTGTTGACGCGCGACCAGTTGATAGACCTGACCAAAGGGGCCGATGCCCCGGTCTACGATCGCTCGGTAGATGTCATCGTCAGCCGCCTGCGCAAGAAGCTGGGCCGCGATGCGCCCATCCGCACCGCGCGCAATGAAGGCTACACCTTCACCTTGCCCCTGAAGCCGTGATGTGGGGTGAATCGACACTTTTTCGGCAGACGCTACTGGTACTGGTGGGTGCGCTGGTGCTGGCGCACTTCGTGAGCTTCTTTGCGTTCGCGTTGCTGCCCTCGCGCGACGCGCAGGCCATTACCCTGTCCGGTATCGCGCAACAACTGGCCGATCCCGCCTGCGACAGCCTGGTGCCCGATCTCGCAAAGACGCGCAAACTGGAGCTGTCGCGCAGTCCGCAGGCGCCGGTTCTGAAGGGATATATGCGCAGTGATGCGCTGCTGCATGCGCAGCTCGCGCAGGTGCTCGGCGTGCCCGATGCGACAATTCGGCTGGCCTGGGCCGAGGGCAGCGATATCCAGCTCGATCGCCCGGTCGACCTCGAAATTGACGGCCGGGCCGGGCGCCTGGAGGAGGCGGTGTTCCTGCGCGAACTGGTCGCCGCCCGGCAGTGGCCGGGCTACTGGTGCACCGCGCAGGTGCCGCCACCGCGCTGGGCGAACAGCTGGAAATTTCGCGTGCCGATCAGTGTGGTGCTGCTCAGCCTGACGGTATTGCTGCCGTTTGCGTGGCTGTTCGCCAGACGCCTGTCGAAACCGATGCATGATTTCGCCACCGCGGCCGATGCGATCGGCCGCGACGAGCAGGCGCAGTTGCTCCAGGAGCAGGGGCCGCGGGAGATGCGCATCGCGGCGCGCGCGCTGAACGCGATGCAGGTGCGCATCCAGGAGCAGTTGCGCGAACGCGAAGCGATGATCGCCGCGATCGCCCACGACCTGCGCACGCCGCTGTCGCGTATCGCGTTTCGCGTCGAGGCCGCCTCCGAGGCGGTCAGCGAGAGCGTGCAGCGCGATATCGAGCAGATGAACGCGATGATCACGGCCACGCTGGAGTTCTCCCGCGCGGGCGGATACACGAAGGGCGACCAGCCGGTGGACCTGGCCGCGGTGTTGCGCGCGATCGCGGAGGAAGAACAGGCGATGCAGCACGATGTCCGTGTCTCCACCGGGGACGCGCCCGTCATCGTGGAGGGCGACGAGGTGCAGCTCAACCGCCTGTTCCAGAACCTGGTGGACAATGCGCTGAATTTCGGCGGCAGCGCGCGACTCGCCCTGCGGCGGGAGGAGGGCAGGGCGATCGTGACCGTGGCCGACAACGGGCCCGGTATCGATCCGGCCCAGGTCGAGGAGATGTTCCGGCCCTTCAAGCGCGGGGAGCCGTCGCGCAACCGCCAGACCGGGGGCGTGGGCCTGGGGCTTGCGATCACCCGCGCGATTGCCCACCGCCACGGGGGAGACATTCACGTGGCGAACCGCCCGGAGGGCGGCCTGCTGGTCAGTGTGTCGATTCCCCTGGCTGCGGATTAAGCGACTGCAGCGGCGGTTTTCGCGACGCTCCGGCTACTCTTCCACGGCCCGGGGAGCGGCGCATGCGGCGTGGATTTCATCGCGCAGCACCGCGAGCAGTTCGAGGTCGGGTTGGTAGACCACCGGGCTGATGCGGTCCACCGCGCCGCGGTAGCGTTGCGCGAGCTGCGCCGCCACTTCTGCGGGCGTGCCCACGGCTGCGAAGGTGCGCAGTATGTCGTCATCGATCAATGTCGCCATCTCCGCCCATTTGCCGGCGCGCACCAGCGCATTGGCCTCCTGTTGCAGACCCTCCCAGCCGTGGCAGGCGAGAATCGGCAGGTACGCCGGCGTGGAGGCGTAGAACGCGATCTGGTTGCGCGCCGCGGCGATGGCCTGTTCCAGTGCCTGTTCCGTCAGTCCGGTTGCCGTCACCGCCTGTACGGACACGGTAAACGCCCCGCGCGATTTACCGGCCTTCACCAGGCCGCGATCTATCGCCGCCAGCGACAGCTCGCGCAGCGAGTGCGCGGTATTGAACGGATGAACGAAGAATCCCTCGGCCACTTGCGCGGCCATCTCCGTCATCACCGGCCCGACGCCGGCGATGAATATCGCGGGCGCGCCGTGTGGATTGGGCGGCGGAGCGAATACCGGCGAGGTGAGCGTGTGCCGGTAGTACTCGCCTTCGTAATTCAGCGGCCCGCCGGCCTGCCAGCTCTGCCAGATGGTCTTGATTGCCAGTACCATGTCGCGCATGCGGCTGACCGGTTTGCCCCAGGGCATACTGAAGCGGCGCTCGATGTGCGCTTTCACCTGCGAGCCCAGGCCGAGGATGAAACGCCCGCCCGAGAGCGTTTGCAGGTCGTTGCCGAGGTACGCCAGGCTCATCGGGTTGCGTGAGAACGCCACGGCAATGGAGGTCATCAGTTCCATCCGCTGCGTTTGCATCGCGGCAACGGTCAGCGGTATGAACGGGTCGCTCTTGCCCTCGAACGTGTAGGCGCCGTCAAAACCCGCGCGCTCGATGCCGGCGGCCATCTCGCCGACCCTGACCGGGTCGAACATCAGCGATGCGTCAATCTTCATCACGCCCCCTCTGTGCGGGTTCGATAAACAGTGTTTGCGTCGAGCGCCCGAAGGGCGCGATGGCATCGTGCAGGCTGGCCCCGCTGATGCCGACGCCGGTGCGCTGGACCGCAGCTCGGCACGATACCGCTATCCAGTCGCCGACCGGGGGCCGGGAGAAGTGCATGGTCAGGTCCGCATTCGAAAACGACCATCGCTGGTAAGGTAACACGGCGGTCGCGCTGCCGCTGGCATAATCCGCGGAGATGGCTGCGCGCTGGACCGGTGTCGGATCTTCGCCGGCTATGAGCGGCAGCATCAACTTCGTCCACATCGTGACCGGACCCGGTGTGCGGAAATTGCCCTGGGCAAAGCGCAACACAAATGCGTGGCTGGCGAAGTTGACGTAGCCGACGTTTTTTACCCCGATCGCCTTTTCTTTCTCGCCGAGTTCTTCCGGCAGTTCCATGTCAGATGGGTTCCACACCTGCGTTTCCACGGCTGCCTCTGGAACATCGACGTTCCTGCTGAGCATTTTGAGGGCCTGCGCCTGGGCGACCAGAGTATCGCCGGCCCACAATTCGGCGCTCTGGCGGCGGATGCGCGCCGAGCCGGTCTCCTCGCTTACCGTGATCGTCAGCGGCTCCACGGGAACGCGGCGCACCATGTCCATGGTCAACCGCGCGAGCATATAGCCCTCGGTTTCCAGCGCGCGCGCCAGCAGCGCATTCACGGCGCCGCCGTGCAGCCCGTCGGGTCGCCACGGCCCGCGCGCCGCATCCGTGGGCAAATAGTGTGTGCCATCCAATTCAAAGATCGATGTGGGTTCGTTCATTGTCTACTCTGGCGGTCTGGTGAGTATTGATTGTCGTTGTGCCGGCTGGAGGTCAGTGCACCCCCGGCTGCTTCTGCCGCCTCCCGTCAGTCGTCAGCGGTTTTCTGGAACTCGACACGGGTGTGGCTGATGCGCCAGCCTTCGCGCGTGCGCACCAGTGTGCGATAGTACCAGCCCCGGTTCGAGTATTTCGCGTTGTCGCCGTGGAACACATAGTTCTGCACGGTTTGGGCCACATTCCCGGCCAACTCGATGCGCGCGGCACCGCCGATGTGAACGCCGTGCGGAGCCCTGGACAACATTGTGGCAATGGCCTCGCGCCCGGCCAGTGTCTTGCCGTACACCTCGTACACCGCATCAATGGTGAACAGGTCCAGCCATTCCTCGAACGCGTTTAACTCCAGGCGCAGGCAGTACTCGTCGAGTACCTCGCGTATCGCCAGTCTGTCCGCAATCGTCGCGGTATCGGGTATCGCTGTCACCGGGTGCTCCTCGAAGGCTCCAGGGTACTAACGGCCGGCGGCACTGCTCGCCGCACCGCCGTCATCGGTATCCGCGGTGAAGTCGTAGTAGCGCGCGTACTGCCTGCGGTAGGCCATCATCGGGCCGTCACCTCTCACCAGCATGGGCTGCTCGTTGAAGCGTTTCGCGTTCCAGATCGGGATATCCTGGTTCACCTGCTTCACCAGGTCGCGCATGCGCGCCGCAGTCACGCGCATCTTGCCGTCGCTGAGCCCGGGAATATGGTACATCTGCCAGCGCAGGTGAGTGGTGCTCGAATTGATCGGCGTGACCTGTTGCGATTGCACCACGTGCGTCACGTCAATGAATTCGGTGATCGACTGTCCGGGCCCGGTGGCGGTGACGTCGATGGTGCCCGTCATCGGCCCGCGCGGCGTCGGCATCTCGGCGACCACCGTGTTCCGGCGCACCCAGCCCTCGACCTTGAACTCGCCCGACGGTGCGTAGGGCACGCCGTGCACCGCACGAAAGTGTGCGTAATCCTGGCCGTTCTCGGTGATTTCCTGGCAGTGGATGTCGATCACCCAGTCGTGCGTTTCCGCTAACACCCAGTCGCCCTCGGGGCAGTCGGGCAGTCGTGCCACCTCCCACTTCGGTGCGGCCTTGTGGGGGTGGTACCAGACGAAGATTACGCCGTCCGCCTCGGCGACCGGCCAGGTCGGCAGGCAACCGCGCTTGAGCACCGGGGGAACCATCTTCGCGTACGGAATATCGGTGACACCGCCCGCGCCATTGAAGCGCCAGTGGTGGAATGCGCACTGCAGGTCGTTGCCGATGACCTCGCTGTTCACGCCGAGATGGGCGCCGAGGTGGGGGCAGAACGGGTCCACCGCGTTCACCTGGCCATCCTCTCCGCGCCAGATGACGAACTCGGTGTTGAAGTACTGCAGCGTTTTGATCTCGCCGATGGCCAGATCGACGGACAGCGCCACGGCGAACCAGCCGAACGGGATCGGGAGCTTGTCGTAGCCGCGGTCGAGAAAAGTAGCTCTGTCAGACATGGTGTCACTCCTCATGCAATGGCGTAGCGGGCCTACCCGCCGTCAACGGCCGTGCGGGATCTCGCGGAAGGGCACGTCCTTGTCGACGCGTATGTCCGCCGGCAGGCCCAGCACGCGCTCGGCGATAATGTTTTTCATGATCTCGTCGGTACCGCCGCCGAGGCGCAGGCCCGGCGCCCACAGGAAGCGGTGCTGGAACGCGCCGTGCAGCAGTGCGTCGTCGCTGCCGTCCAGCAGCCCGAAGTGACCCTGCAGGTCCACGGCCTCACTGGCCATCTCCTGCGTCTTGTTCGACCACAGCAGTTTGCCGGCGGAACTGGCCGGTCCCGGCGCCTCGCCGCGCGACAGCGAGGTCAGCGTGCGGAAGCTGAGCAGGCGGATCGCCTCGACGTTGACGTAGTAGTCCGCCAGCCATTCGCGGAATGCCGGGTCGTCGATGGCGCTGCCTTCCCAGGCCGGTGTCTGCGCGGCGAGCCGCATCACGTCGCGCCACGACAGGCCGGTGCCCGAGCCCAGCGCCGCGCGCTCGTTCATCAGGGTCGAGATCACCACCTTCCAGCCGCCATTCACCGCGCCGACGCGCTGGGTGTCGGGAATGTGCACATTATCCAGGAACACCTCGTTCAACTCGGCTTCGCCGGACATTACCTTGATAGGCCGCACTTGCAGGCCCGGTGTCTTCATGTCCACCCAGAACGCGGTCAAACCCTTGTGTTTGGGCAGGTCCGCGTCGGTGCGCGCGACCAGCATGCCGTAGTCGGCGATCTGTGCGCCGCTGTTCCACACTTTCTGGCCGTTGACCACCCAGTTATCGCCGTCGCGCACCGCCTGGCTGCGGATGCCGGCCGAGTCTGAACCGCTGGCCGGTTCGGAAAACAGCTGGCACCAGATCTCCTCGCCGCGCACGGCGGGCGGAATGCGCGCCAGAGACAAGTCGTCCTCGTTGTGCTCCATCAGCGCCGGCAGCAGCATGTGCAGACCGGTCATGAAATAGGTGAACTGCACGCCGGCGCGCACTTCCTCCTGGTTGAAGATGGCCTCCTCGATCGCGGTGCCGCCGGCGCCGCCCCATGCCTTCGGCCAGGAAATGCAGGCATAGCCGGCGTCGGCCTTGGCCGCCTGCCACTGCCTGGCGATCGCCTTGTGCGCGGGGTGCCAGTTGCGCTGCTCGTCGGCGGAAAGCCCGCCCATGTCAGGCGCGTTGGCGGCAATCCATGTGCGCACCGTGGCGCGGTAGCGGGCTTCTTCCGGGGAATCGTCGAAGTTCACGCCGCGATGCCCTGCGCCTGCTCCGCAGCGAGTTGCCGCTGCAATGCGGTGGTGAGCCGCCGCTTCCAGTCGCGCGGCGAGCCGATCACCAGGCCCAGATGGCGCGCGCGCCGGTAGAAGAGGTGACAGTCGGCCTCCCAGGTGAAGCCGATGCCGCCGTGCGTCTGGATGTTTTCCTTCGATGCAAACCAGAACGCCTGCGACGCCGCCACCCGCGCCGCGGCAGCGGCCACCGGGAGTTGCGCCGCGTTGCTGCCCAGCGCCCAGGCGCCGTAGTAGGCATTGGCGCGGGCGACCTCGTTCTTCACGAACACGTCGGCAAGCTTGTGCTTGATCGCCTGGAAGCTGCCGATCTGCCGCCCGAACGCATAGCGTTCCAGCGCGTAGTCCCTCGCCATCTCCAGCGCGCGGTCGGCGCCGCCGATCTGCTCGAATGCCAGCAGTATTGCCGCCCGATCGTGGATACGCGCCAGTTGCGCGAGGCCGTCCTGCGCCTTGCCCAGTGGCTCTGCCGGTGCACCGTCAAAGGTGATACTCGCGGTGCCGCGCGTCGGGTCTATGCTGGAGAGCGTGCGCCGGCTGACGCCGCCGCCCTCGAGATCGACGAGGTAGAGTCCCGGGCCGTTGTCGTCGCGGGCCAGCACCACCGCGCGCTGCGCGATGCCGCCGTCGCTCACCGGAATCTTGGTGCCGTGCAGTGTGCCGTTTTCGTACTTCGTCTCTATGCGTTCGGCAGTGAGCACACCGGGGCCCTCGGTGAATGCGAGGGTGCCGATCAGCGCGCCGCTGGCGATCTGCGGCAGCAGCGCGTGCTTCTGGGCTTCCGAGCCGCAGTGCAGCAGAGATTCCGCGAACTGGTAGACGCTGGATGCGAACGGCACCGGCGCGAGCGCGCGGCCCAGTTCCTCGGCCAGCGCGCACAACTCGACATAACCGAATTCATGGCCGCCATAAACTTCGGGAATCGCCGCGCCGCACCAGCCCTGTTCGCCGATCTTCTTCCACAACGCGCTGTCGTAGCCGGTCGCCGGATTCTCCAGCACCGCCCGCGCCGCACTGAGCGGCGACTCGGCGGACAGGAACCGCCGCGCCTGGTCCTTTAGCGCTTTCTGCTCGTCGGAATAGTCGAAGTTCACCGCATGGTACCGGTCGCCTGCAAAGTGGATTCAGATAGTAGCATAGCTTTTTTGAAAAATTGATAGTTTTACAATTATTGACCTGGCTGGTTTGCTCGGTATTTTTGGGTTCGCGGCGGGAAAGGCATCCTGCATGCCCCGCCGGGACGCGCCAAAAAGCGCACGTCCATGTGCAGGCTCGACTGGCGACATCCATGTCGCCAGACGGTCCCGGCGGGGCATGCAGGATACCTCTCCCTTCAGCCTGACCTTCATATCGCTTCGGCGGTTTACAGTCGTAGTGGCGGATAAAACTGCTGATTCAGGTAAGGCAAACGTCCGTCTTAGACAAACAACTTCTCGACCTCCACCTTCGAAATCTTCCCGCTGGACGTCATCGGGAATGCATCGACGAACAGCCAGTGCCGGGGCCGCTTGAAATGCGCCACACGCGAGGCGAGGTGTTCTTCCAGTTGTTCAGCAGTGGTAGTGCAATCCTCGCGCAGGCGCACCGCGGCGCCGACCTGCTGGCCCCATTTCTGGTCGGGCACGCCGACCACGGCGACGCCGGCGATGTCGGGATGCGAGAGCAGGGCCTCCTCCACCTCGGCCGGGTAGATGTTTTCGCCGCCGCGAATGATCACGTCCCTGGCCCGCCCGAGGATGCGTATGTAGCCCTGCGCGTCGAGCGTGCCGAGGTCGCCGGTGTGCAGGAAGCCGTCGGGCGTGATCGTTTTCGCGGTCGCCTCCGGTGCGCGGTAGTAGCCCTGCATCATCAGCGGGCCGCGCACGCAGATCTCGCCGGTCTCGCCGAGCGGCAGTGTGGCGCCGGTTTCGATGTCGACGATTTTCACCGCGTTGTGCGGCGCCACCCTGCCCACGGTCTCCGCCAGCAGTTGCGGGTCGGCCCCGGGCGCGCTGAGCGTGACCACCGGGTATTCGGACTGGCCGAAGGTGACCAGTACCGGGGCGTCGAATTCGCGCATCAGGCGCTCGACCAGCGACTGCGGCACCTGCGAGCCGCCGGCGCCGATGGAACGCACAGTCGTCCTGCCCGGCACCCAGTCCGGGTGCTCGAGCATCGCCAGCAGCGTGGTCGGCACGCCGCCGATTCGCGTTGCGCCGAACAGCCGTATCAGGCGCAGGTACTCGCCGGCATCGAAGCGGTTCATCACCACGTAGCAACTGCCGGTGATGATCGCGCCGGGCAGCATCGACACCGCGCCGCCCACGTGGTTCAGCGGCGACGGGTTCACCCACACATCGTGCTCGTCGGCGCCGCCGGAGGCCGTGCGCAACCACGCGCTGTTGACCACCGCGGCGTGCGACAGCATCGCGCCCTTCGCGCGGCCGGTGGTACCCGATGTGAACTGGATCAGCAGCAGGTCGGAGGGTAGAGGTTCAGGCAGCACACCGTTCCTCGGCGCGGTCGCCGCCAGCGCGCGCAGATCGTCCAGCGCGAACACCGGGATCTCGCCGGCTAGCGCGCGCGCCCGCGGCAGCAGGTCTTCGCCGCGCGTGTCCTGCCCGGCCAGTATCACCGATGGCCCCGCCAGTTTGCAGGCATGGGCGCATTCCCCGTCGCTCCAGGCCGGGTTCCAGGCCGCGATCACGGTGCCCGACAGCGCACAGCCCAGTTCCAGCAGCGCCCATTCGACGGTGTTGCGCGACCACACCGTGACGCGGTCGCCGGCCCGCGCGTGTGCGAGCAGCCAGTGGGCGACCTGCTCCGCTATCGCCAGCGTTTCCCGGTAGTCCAGCGAGACGATGGTATCGCCCTCGGCCCAGGCGATCGCGCTGCGCCCGGGAAAGCGCTCCGCGGACCGGCGCAGCGCGTCGCCCAGTGTGCAGTCGAGCAGTTCGATGGAGGGGTCGGCGGGCCAGTAGCTCACGTTGGCGGATGTATCGGGTTGGATGGTGGACATTATGTGTTTGAGACCTCGCTTTTCTCTATTGGATCGATTAGTAGCTGCTCAATGGCAGGAGTCTGTGGCAGAGGCGTATCACTGGGACCGTGTGGCGACAGGACGTCGCCACGCGAGCCTGCACATGGACGTGCGCTTTTTGGCGTGTCCCAGTGATACGCCTCTGCCACAGACTCCCCGGCACTGCGCGACACCGTAGCTTTCATGGGGCCCGCCTGGCGCGCTATCGCAGTCGGGGTGACGCGATGTCACTCAATGCAGACGCCGAGTGATCAGATTACTTCAGCTCCGGAACTTGAGCGCAGCTTGCTATAATTGACAATTTGACAATAATAGTCAACGCAGCACCCGCTCACCCGGCCAGGAATCAAGCACCATGACACGACCCCGAGACATTGCCGCGATCGACACGCTGATCGGCTTTCGCGACCTGGAACACGGCGGCCGGGTGCCCGGTGCGCGCGACACCTGGAAGCGCCACCCGGCGGAATACATGTTCAAGGATATTCCACAGGAACTGGCGAGCGCCGCAAGCCGGCTCGACGCCATTGACGAGACTGTGCGGGAGATGGACAAGCACAATGTCGGCATCGGCGTGATCCACCTCTCGGACGATCGCACGCCAGAGGCGCTCAGGCGTTACCCCGACCGGTTCGTCAGCCTGCTGCCTGTTGACGCCAACCTGGGCATGATGGATGCAGTGCGCGCGATCCAGGAAGCGAAGGACGAATACGGTATCCGCGGTATTTCGATGTTCCCCTCGGGGCTCAAGCCGGCCGTGCCGATCAACGACAAGCACTGGTACCCGGTATATTCGAAGTGCATCGAACTCGATCTCGCGGTGTTCTGCACCACCGGCGTGCCAGGCCCGCGCGTGCCGATGATGCCGCAGTGGCCGGGCCACTTCGACGAGGTGTGCTACGACTTTCCCGAGTTGAAGGTGGTAATGCGCCATGGCGCAGAGCCGTGGGAGGACCTCGCGGTAAAGCTGATGCTGAAATGGCCGAACCTGTACTACTCCACCTCCGCGTTCGCGCCGAAGTACTGGCCTGAGGCGATCATCAAGTTCGCCAACTCGCGCGGTGCGGACAAGGTGATCTACGCCGGTTATTTCCCGGCCGGGCTCGAACTCTCGCGCATCTTCCGCGAAATGGACGACGTGCCGTTCAAGGACGAGGTGTGGCCGAAGTTCCTGCGCGACAACGCGGCGCGCGTGTTGGGAATAGCGCCTCCACCATCGCGGTGACTGCGCGGACGCGTTACGGGGGTATATACCGGTTGCGGGTGTGGTAGGCTGGGCGTTACGACGGACCTGTAGGAAACACGTTTATGAATGTAAGCCGCCTGGTGTTGGTAACTCTGCTGCTCGTCCCCGCTGTGGGCGTCAATGCGCACGAGGGCGCGGGACTTGCCGGTGGGTTCACCAGCGGCTTCATGCACCCGATCCTCGGCTGGGATCACGTTGCCGCGATGGTCGCCGTGGGCCTGTGGGGCGCGGTGCTGGGGAGTCCGGCGGTCTGGTCGCTGCCGATCGTCTTCCCGCTGGTGATGGCGTTGGGCGGCGTGCTGGGTGTGATCGGCGTGTCCCTGCCGGGGGTGGAACTCGGCATTGCGCTGTCAGCGCTGGTGCTCGGCTGCATGGTGCTTTTTTCCGCGCGCCCGCCGCTGTGGCTGGCGGCGGTGATAGTGGGTGTGTTCGCGATTTTTCACGGGCACGCGCACGGCACCGAACTTCCTGAATCCGCCAACCCGCTCGCGTTCAGTATCGGCTTCGTGCTCGCCACCGGGTTACTGCACCTGTGCGGCATCCTTATCAGCCTGCTCAGCCGCTGGCAGGCAGGCCGCGCCGTGGTGCGGGCCGGCGGCGCCATTATCGCCCTGGCGGGCGCGTTGTTCCTGCTGCGCGCCGTCTGAGTGCGGCGCTCTCTCGCTGCCGCGGTCGCGCTCTGTGCCCTGCCGGGTGGTGCCCTCGCACATAGCCCTATAGAGGGCATCGGCGAGTTCTACGGCGGCATACTGCATCCGCTGCTGGTCTTGCCGCATGCGCTGGCGCTGCTGGTGTTCAGCCTGCTGGTGGGCCAGTGCGGCCTGCGGGCGATGCGCTTTGCCTATCCGGCGTTCCTGCTCGCGCTAATACCGGGGCTGTTCCTGGCGGGGTTTGAAGTACAGCCCGCCATCCCTTACGAGACGGTGCTGGTGGCGCTGGCGATAGCGTGCGGCCTGCTGGTCGCGCTGCAAACCCCGCTTCCGGCGCCCCTGCTGGCGTTACTCGGCGCCGTGCTGGCCCTGTTGATCGGCATGGACTCCGGCGTCAGCGGCCTGAACCGTCAGGAGACGTTCGCCGCGCTGTGCGGTTGCTGGCTGGGCGCGGCGCTGTTGTTGATTGTGATTGCGGGGCTCGCGGAACTGGCGCAGCGGCACTGGCAGCGCCTGGCCCTGCGGGTAGTCGGCGCGTGGACGGCCGCCAGCGGTGCGCTGGTACTGGCGCTGGCCTTGCGACCGATGGCCTAGGTTGGTTCGTGCCGTGCAGGGGATGCGCCCCTTGAATTCGCCGGTGCAATCCCGTTTCAGTCCGCGACGAACGGCTCGGGCGAACCGGCGATGCCGGGTTTGAGGGCATACACACCGCCATTGGCGGCGTGGTTCGCGCCGAGCGGCAGTCGTGTGGTGGTGACGTAGAGCGTATCGAGCTCCGCGCCGCCAAATGTCAGGTTGGTGGGGTTGGACACCGGGAGCGGCACTTGGCGTTGTAACGTGCCATCGGGCAGGTAACGCCGCAGCGCAGCGGCGCCGACGTTGGCCAGCCAGTACCCGCCCTCGGCATCCACCGTCGCGCCGTCGATGAATCCCTCGCCGGGGGATAACGCCCCGAACGTGTTGCGGCCTGAGAGCCGGCCGCTCGCGGGGTCGAGCTCGTAACGGTCGATGCGACGGGTCGGGGCGTCGGCGAAGTACAGGCGGGTGCCGTCGGGACTGATGGCGAGACCGTTGGCCACGCTGATGTCGCGCACGACAACCGTGAGTTTATCGCCGTCCAGGCGCAGCAGCGCCGCATCCTTCGCGTCGCGCGTGGTGGGCGTGAAGTTGTGGTCGTATCCGCCCACCCACAGCCGCCCCTGGCGGTCGCACTGGCATTCATGCAGGGAGACATGCGCCGGGAGCGGCGAGTCGATGCGCGGCGTCAGTGTGCCGGTCCCGGGGTCGAAGTCGTGGATGCCGCGCGCGAGCACCACCAGCAGGTTGCCGTTGCGCCGCAGCGCGATGCCGCCGACCCGCTCCGGCATTGGCCACACACTGTGCCGGCCGTCCGCCGGCCGCCAGCGGTGAATTTGCGGCGGGTTCTCGCAGTTGATCCAGTACAGCGCCCGCTCCGCGGCGGACCACAGTGGCGTTTCGCCGAGGTGATTGCCCGCATCGAGAACACGTTGCGCGTGTATCGGGGTGTCAACCATAGCACCGGCCATTGCGCGGTCGGGGGCCTGCCGTCTCGCCAACCCCCGGGCGTGGCGAGACAGCAGCGCCGTTTGCGCGATCGGCGATCAAGTATCCGGTCCCCGCGACACCAGTGCCCGGTAGGGTTTCAGTGCCTGCCAGGCGAGCAATGCCGCCGCCGGGCACAGCACCAGCGGCAGCACCGCCAGCGAGTAGCGCAGCGCCGCATCGTCGCCGAATACGAAGTCGGTCAGGCTGGCGACGATCGTCGGCCCCAGCGCCAGCCCGAACAGGTTGGCGAAGAACAGCGACAGCGCGCTGACCTGCGCCTTCATCCGGTTCGGTGTGATCATCTGCAGCGCGGTCACGCCGGGGCCGTAGAAGCCACTCAGCAGGAACATCACTGCGCAGGCGAGCACCACCGCCAGAGTCGGATTCGGGCTGAGCGGCCCGAGCACCGCCGGGAGGAACACCAGCGCGGCGACGATCAGCAGCATGCGCGCCGGCGCGTCGACGGTGCCGCGCTGCACCATCGGCTGCACCAGCCAGCCGATCACCAGCGCGCCGAGGCTGCCCGCGATGATGATGATCAGGCCGAACTGCATCCCCGCGTCTGCGCGCTCCACGCCGTAGGTGCGAATCAGGAACTCGATATACCAGGCGAGCATGCCGTAGGTCATCACGGTGAGCATCGCGTTGGCGCCGATCACGCCGGTATAGATACGTTTATGCAGCTTCAGGTAGCGCCAGGTCTCGGCCAGCGAGGAGCCGGTATCGGTGGCGATATCGCGGTCCATGCGCCGCGCCGGCTCGCGGATGAACGCCAGTAGCAACACGATGATGAGCCCCGGCGCGCCCACGGCGACGAATGTCATCTGCCACGCGTTGACATGGCCCAGCAGTGGCAGTACCGCACCGCCGCTCGTAGAGAAATGCTGGTAGACGAAGCCGCCGACGATGGCCGAGAGTCCGCCGCCGAGCGTCACGCCAAGGCTGTAAATAGCGAACGCGCGCGCCTGTTTCGCCGGCGGGAACAGGTCGGCCAGCATCGAGAACGCCGGCGGTGACAGCGCCGCCTCGCCGACGCCGACGCCGATGCGCGCGACGAACAGCATCGCCACGGTGCGCGCCATCCCGCACAGGCAGCACATGATGCTCCAGAAAAATATACCGACGGTGACGATCCACTTGCGGTTGCCGTGGTCGGCCAGGCGCGCGATGGGGATGCCGAGGACGATGTAGAACATCGAGAACGCGAAGCCGTGCAAGAGGCTGTACTGGAAGTCCGAGATGTCCAGGTCCTGCCGGATCGGGCCGATCAGCACCGCCATCACGTTGCGGTCGATGAACGACAGGATGTAGGCAGCGAGAAGAACGCCCAGTGCGTAGTAGGCCTGGGGCGGAGTTTTTTCCAGCTCGTGCGCCTTGGGAGAGCCCTGTGCCGCCCGGGTAACTGACGTTTCGTTCATGTTATTGTCTCTGCCCGTTGTTGCGGCGGCGCCGTACCACCCCCGCGATAACACGCTTGTTGGTATTCCTGTAATCGAGTTTTGCGCGATTGATCATAGGAGAATCCCGGAGCGTTTGGCAAACCTGAACATACGCCGGTAGTGTTGCAGATTGAAAATTGTTGATCGAGGAGAGCCTGAGTGGTGTTGTTGCGGCCGGGACCGTGTGGCGACAGGACGTCGCCACCCGAGCTTGCACATGGATGTGCGCTTTTTGGCGTGTCCCGGCCGCAACAACACCACTCAGGCTCGGACTTCGGACTGAGCGAATTCAATCTGCACCCATACCCGCATGCCAGGTAAAGGATTACTTGACAGCCCGTCAGTATTTTGTATCGTATGTTCCATATTGACACATATGTGACAAAACGTATGTTCGCAGTCGGGTCGCTGTTCCTCCCGGGGTGCGATGTGGGCGACGATTTTTGGGGGTGTCCGATGCGCGGGTGCGATCGTTTCAGATGAGTATTAAAGAAAATCCACTGGTAGCCGTGATCGAGGAATCCATCCGGCTGAAGGACAGCGCACAGGCCATCCTGTCCGAAGCGATGGAGGGCACGCCCCTGTCCCGCCTGGAGCGGCTCGTGCTGATCATGATCTCGGAGGCGGACACGCCGATGACCGTATCCCAGATGGGACGCGCCCTGGGGCATCCGCGGCAGGTGATCCAGCGGGTGGCCAATCGGCTGGAGGAACTGGGGATGCTGAACCGATTGGCGAACCCCGACCACAAGGCATCGTCCCTGTTCGAGCCGACAGCCGAGGGATTGAAGTACGAAAGGCAGTTGGGCAACGCGCTGCAGGACATTGTCGAAGCCCTGCTGACGGACAAGGACGAAAAGATGTGCCTGCGCATCAGCGGGGAACTGAAGCACTTGCGAGACCTGATAGAAGCGTACCAGGCCAGCCGCGAGGGTCGGACGTGATGCAGCACCGGAGAATACCAACCCCGGCCCGCCACAGCGGGCACGGGGAGAACCTCATTCACTCAACACGATCGCTAAAGGCGGAGTAATCGACATGAACGGTCTTCAAGCCGCGGGCAGCCAGGTAGCCTTTGACGAGGCATCACTGCTCGCGCCCGACTACAGCTACGTCAGCCGCGAAGTGTTTAACAGCGAAGCGCTATATCGCCTTGAACAGCAGCGGATATTCGAGCGGAACTGGCTCTATGTCGCCCACGAAAGCCAGCTCGGGAAACCCGGAGACTTCGTCGCCAGCTATATGGGAGAGGTGCCGGTCATCGTCGCGAAGGGCTCCGACGGCAAAGTGGCCGTCAGCGTGAACAGCTGCCCGCACCGCGGCCTGCGCGTGTGTCGCGTCGACCAGGGCAATGCCGCGCGCTTCATCTGTCCCTATCACACATGGGCGTTCAAGCCCACCGGTGAACTCGTGGGTATCCCGCAGGCGCAGAAGCTGGGTGAGTCTGTCGACAGGGAGCGCCTCAGCCTGAAACGCGTACCGCGCGTGGCATCCGTTTTCGGCCTGATCTTCGCGAGCCTCGACCCCGACATCGAGCCGCTGGACACCTATCTCGGCGACCAGAAGTTCTATATGGAAGCGTTCTTCGACCGGTTTCCCGGCGGGCTGGAAGTCGTCGGCCCGCCGCACAAGTGGCAGATCAAATGCAACTGGAAGCTGCCGGTGGAGAACATGCTGGGTGATATCGGTCACGCCGCCTTCCTGCACGGCTCGCTCGTGCCGCCCGATTCGCCGTCGAATGTGGAGATCGAGCAGCACGGCATCACCGTCGTCCCCTCGCCGGGGCACGCCGCGGCGATCAGGTATCTGCCGTCCGACTCCTCGCCCGCAGAGCGCGGCGCGCACAATCCGTCGGCGCCGCCGGAACTGATCGAGTATATGGTGGAAGTAGAGCGCACGGTCGCCGAGCGCCTCTCTCCCGAACAGGCGCGGATAAAAGGCATGGCCCTCGGCATTTACCCCAACCTGTCGTTGCTGTGGGGCCAGTTCACGTTGCGCGTCAGCCACCCGCGCGCGCCCGGGCTGATCGAGTACTGGTCGTGGTGGCTGACGCCTGTCGAGGCACCTGACCATATCCGGCAGATGCTGCGCACCGGCTACACGGTCGGCTTCGGGCCGGCCGGCATCATCGAACAGGAGGACTCCTACGCCTGGAGCCAGCAATTCCTGGGCTCGGATATCCGCTACCTGAACGACCGGCCGTACTACTACGGGCTCGGGATGGGCGAGGAGTCGCCGCACCCGGAACTGCCGGGCGTGTCCGGCCGCTGCTACAACGAGCACTATGCGCGCAGTTTTTACCAGCGCTGGCGTGCCGATATGTTCAATGGAGCGCAATCATGACAGCGATGAGTGCGAAGACCGCCGACAGCGAACTGATTTCCCGGATCGAGCAGTTCTATTACCGGGAGGCGCGCCTGCTGGATGAACGCCGTTTTCAGCAGTGGTTCGCGCTGGTGGATGAATCGATCGAGTACAGCATTCCGACGCGCTATGTGCCGCAGCCCGATTTCCAGAAACAGGACACCGAGGAATTCCTGTCCGTTGACAGTGAACTGGAACGCGCGCAAGGCGGACGCGGTGCGCCGCTACGCCACGATGGCTATCTGGAAACGTTCGCGCGCACCATCCGGCCGTTCAAACGCAACGCCTGGGCTGAGAGCCCGCCGCCGCGGACGCGACGCTTCATCGCCAACGTCGAAGTTGAGCCGCTGGCCGGGGGCGAGTATCGTGCCTATTCGAATTTCCAGATGTTCTACAGCCACAACGGCGCTGAGAACGTCACGTATACGGGCAGCCGCCGTGACATTCTCAAGGACGGCGAGGGACAGTTGCGCATTTGCAGGCGCGAGGTGATCATCGACTGGGATATCATTAGCGGCCCGACGATGGCGCTGATCTTTTAACACTGACTACCGAAGGTACTCCATGCAGAAACAATCCGAACGTCCCACGCTGCTGATCACCGGCGCCACCGGCGGTATGGGCCGCGCCTGCGCCAGGCTCGCCGCCGGGCGCGGCTACGACCTCGTGCTCACCGACCTGCGCGAAGACCGGCTGCAGACACTGGCGCGGGAGTGCGCGGGCGATGGCCTGTCGGTAGACGTTCACGCGCTGGACGTGTCCGATCCCGCTGCGGTGCAGGCCTTTGCCGGGCAACTTGGCAAAGGTCCCGCACTCGATGCCGTTATCCACACCCTCGGGCTGTCGCCGGCGATGGCGGCCTGGGACACCATCGTCGATGTCGACCTGATCGGCACCGTGAGCCTGCTCGAGCAGGTGAGGCCGGCAATGGCTGCGGGGGCGGCGGCTGTCTGCATCGCATCGATGAGCGGGCACATGGTGCCCCCGAATCCGGACATCGACGGGGTGCTGGCCGACCCGCTGGCCGCCGGCCTGCTGGAGCGCATCGCCGCGCTGCCGGGCACGCCGATGGCCAACTCGGGCATGGCCTACGCCTATGCCAAGCGGGCGCTGCTGGCTTGGGTGCGGCGAAATGCGATCATCTGGGGCAAGGAGGGTAAGCGCCTGGTGTCGATCTCCCCGGGCCTGATCGACACCGATATGGGCAAGCTGGAGGCCGAGTCCGGCAAGGAGGCCTATGCGGGCATGCGCCCGCTGGTCGCGCTGCAACGCGAGGGCCTGCCGGAGGAAATTGCCGGCGCCGCGTTGTTCCTCGTGTCCAAAGACGCTTCCTACATCAGCGGCTGCGACCTGCTGGTCGACGGGGGCTTCGTCGGCACCTTCCTTAGCCAGCAACAGGCCTGAACCGGGAGGATGAAGCCATGAGCGACTTCAGCGCATCGCGCGACCTTCCGGTTCCTGCAGCCGAAGTCTATGCACTGCTGGCCGACTGGGGCGATACCCGCTGGATTCGCGGGCCCGAGCGGACCGAAGTCAGGGAACACGACGGCGGGATCACGCGCTTCCTGTACATGCCCGGCGCGGCGCCAGTGGAGGAGACACTGCTGTCGGCCGATCCGCAAACCATGACACTGCACTACACGATAGCGCCGGGTGAATTGTTCACCCTGCAGGACTATCGCGGCACCATTGTCGTAACCCCGGCCGGCGAGGGCGCCCGGATCACCTGGCGTTGCGCGTTCGCGCGCGGTGAGATGAAGCCCGGGGACGCGCAGGCCATCGCCGATCGCAACCTGAACTTCCTGCTGGACAGTGTTTGCGCGTTTCTTGAAGGCTGAACGCGATGAAAGCCGTCGTCCAGGATAAATACGGCCCGCCTGAAGTGCTGCACCTCGCGCAGGCGGAGGAACCGGCGGCGGGACCCGGCGAGATCAAGATCGCCGTGGCGGCCGCCGGCGTGAACCCGGCGGATTTCAAGTGGCGCAGCGGCATGCTCAGGCAGTACTCCGAGCTGACGTTCCCGCAGGTGCTGGGATACGACGTGGCGGGCACGGTATGCGCATTGGGCGACGGCGTTTCCGGCTTTGCCGTCGGCGACCGGGTCGTCGGCATGGTAGACCACCGCAGCAAGGGCGGCTATGCCGAGTTCGCTGTCGTGGCCCCGGATGCCTGCGCGAAAGTCCCGGCGGATATGGACATCGCGCTGGCCGCCGCTATACCCACGCCCGGGCTCACCGGGTTGCAACTGATCGAGGAATTCGTCGACCCGCGGCCCGGCCAGCGCGTGTTGATCACAGGTGCCTGTGGCGCGGTGGGCCGCTTCGCGGTATGGGCGGCGCTGCGCATGGGAGCACATGTCGTCGCCGGTGTGCGGGAGAGCCAGCGCACCACTGCCACGTCGCTGGGCGCGCAGGAGGTGATTGTGATTGGCGAGCCGTATTCCGGATCGGCGTTCGATCATGTGGCCGATACCGTCGGCGGCCCCCAAATCGCGACCCTGTGCCGGCACCTGCAGGCTGCGGGGCGCATCCGCACGGTGGCGACCACGCCGATCGATCCCGCCGGATTGTCGTCCGCTCCCGAGTTCATCGCGCTGCGCGCCGACCCGCGGCAATTGGCTGCCCTTGTCGCGGCGGTATACAGTGGCCGGATTGCTTTTCCGGTCGCGCGTCGACTGCCGGCGGAACGTGCGGCCGAGGCGCACCGCCTGCTGGAGGCGGGCGGCCTGCCGGGCAAAATCGTGCTGGAGTTTACCCGGGACGCTGAAGCATGAGCGGTGAGGCGGTCCGCCATTGCGGTATACAGGACGTGGGCCAGCTTCTCCCGGTCGATTCCGACAGTGCGAAATTGAAGTCGCCGGGGATTTGCGATACCTTGACACATCGTCAATTATCAGGAAACGCCAGTGCCGCCTGAAACACGCAACCTGCTCGGCCAGAAAATGGGGCGCAAGGGCCGGGACACCCGCAAACGCGTGATGGACGCGGCGCTGGAATTGCTCAAGACCTCATCCTACAAGGACCTCAGCGTTTCCGAGATCGCCAGCGAGGCGGAGCTCTCCAATGCCACGTTCTACGTGTACTTCAAGGATGTCGAGGAAGTGCTGTACGCCTGCGTCGAGGCGGCGGCCCTCGATCTCGGTGAACTGCATGCCGTGCTCGATGCCGAGTGGACCAGGGACAACGCCAGGGAGCAGGTGAAGAAGTTCGTCGAGATCTACAACGAGCTGTGGGAGAAGTACCGGGTGGAGCTGCGCGTGCGCAATCTCGAGGCCGACCAGGGCAATCTCCGATTCCTGAACCTGCGCATCGAGACCACCCGCACGCTGCTGCAGAAACTCGGCAACAAGATCGCGAAACTGAACCCGGAACTGGAGTACCCGCAGCAGATCGCGGTGGCGATCCACGCGGCGATGGGCGGGCTCGCCGCGCAGCACGATATCGGTATCACCGGCGCGACCCGGCAGACGCGCAAAAAGCTCAGCGCCGGGATCGCCGAGATGATCTACACATTGCTCGTAAAGTAGTTTGTCTCCGGTGTGAGGCTCGAGCGACAGCCATGCAGACCAAACCCCGAATAACAATCCAGGAGAGGAGGTCACGATGAGCCAACAGCCACTGGTCACCAAACCGGAGAGCGGGTACTGGCACGATGCCTATCCCGAACTCGGCCGCGGACCGGTGTCGTTCGATGACTGCGTATCGGAAGCGTTCTACCGCCAGGAAATCGAGCACGTCTTCAGGAAGACCTGGCTGTACGTCGGGCGCGTCGAACAACTGCCGGGCCCGGGCAGCTATTTCACGCGCGAGTTCGCCGCGCTCAATACCTCGGTCATACTGGTGCGCGGCAAGGACGACGTGGTGCGCGCTTTTCACAACGTTTGCCCGCACCGCGGCAACAAACTGTTGTGGCAGGATGACCCGTTCAGGGAGACCCGGGGCACGGCGCCGGTCCTGTATTGCCGCTTCCACGGGTGGCGCTATGACCTCGAAGGGAAGCTGATCAAGGCTTCACGCGAGGACCTTCTGCTGGATTTCGATAAAGCGAACTGCGCGTTGGCTGCGATCCAGTGTGAAGTCTGGGAAGGCTTTATTTTCATCAACCTGGATCCGCAGAATACCGAATCGGTGCGGGATTTCCTCGGCGAATTCGCGCATGACCTCGAGGGCTACCCGTTCGCCGGTCCGCACCAGGTCTACCGCTTCCAGGCGGAACTGCAGTGCAACTGGAAGATCTTCATGGACGGCTTCGCCGAGAGCTACCACGGGCCCTACCTGCACGCCGGCTCGTTCGGCGCGCTGACCGAGATCGCCAGGCTCGACAAGGCCAATCCCTACACAGACGCGCTGGCGTTCCAGCTCAAGGGCCCGCACCGCATGTTCTCGTTTGCCGGCGAACCGTCGAAACAGACGCCGTACTCGCGACCGATCGAGTGCCTGACCGAATCCAGTCCGGCCGGCCCGTGGAACAAAAAGGTCGATATCGGCCCGCTGCCCAGGGGCCTCAATCCGACACGCTCGGAGAGTTACGGATTCGATTCGTTCCAGTTTTTCCCGAATTTCGTGGTGATCTTCTCCTCCTCCGGCTACACGACCCACGCGCACTGGCCGACCGGGCCGCACTCGCACATCGTGGAGGTGGAGATGTTCTTCCGGCCCCCGACCACGCACAGGGAGCGTATCGCACAGGAGCTGACGGTGTCCTTCCTCAACGATATCGTGCTGGAGGACGCCAGCCCGCTGGAGGGCATGCAGGCCATGCTGAATAGCCAGGCGATTCGGGAGTTCCATGTCAATGACGAGGAGATTCTCGTGCGCCACCTGCATAAAACCGTGCAGGACTGGGTGGCTGCAGGCGAGCGACAGAAGGGCGCCACGGGATGAGCGCACCCTTGCAGGCCCAACTGCCGCCTGCCTTCGCCGACCTGGAGCACCTCGTCGCGGAGTGGGCCATTGAAGATGGTCACGAACGCTATCTGAAGCGCGTCAACAGCACCATGGCCGAGCTGCAGGCGTTCTACGACCAGATGTTTCCGCGCGGCAGGGAGGCCATCGATTACATCGACCAGTTCGATTACCAACTGCCGTTGCCGGAAGACGCCGCCAACCTGCGCAACCTGGTCTATTCACTGATCACGGTCGCGATGGCGGTGGAGGTGTGGAAGCAACCGCGCGTGAAGCATTCCGCGACCACGATCCTGACGCGGCTATCATGAGGAGCTTGCTTATGGCATTGCAGGTTATCGATCTTACAACCCATGTCGGCAGCGAAATCCGCACCGATGTCGCGACCCTGGTGAACGGCACCGAGGCGCAGAACATTCGGGCGATCCTCGAGCGGCGCGGCATTATTTTCTTTCGCGGACTCGATATCAGCGACGAACAGCAGGTACTGATCGCGAAGACGCTGGGCAACATCGTGGAGAGTGAAGGCGAGGGCGGTGTCTACAAGGTGTCGCTGGACCGCGGCGTGAACCAGCGTGCGGATTACCTGAAAGGCTCGCTGTTCTGGCATTTCGACGGCTCGCTGCAGCCGTATCCCAACCTGGCGGGCATACTGCGGGCCATCAGCCTGTCCGATGTCGGCGGGCAGACCGAATTCTGCAATACCTATACCGCCTACGAGGAGTTGCCCGATGAGGACAAGCGCGCTATCGCGGACCTGCGCGTGGTGCACAGCGCCGAGCGCTCGCAGTACTACGTGCGGCCCGAGATGAGCTACGAGGAAATTGCGTTCTGGCAGCAGTCGCCGGGCCATACCTGCCCGCTGGTGTGGACGCATAAATCCGGGCGCAAATCACTGTTGCTGGGCGCAACCGCGGATTATGTCGTCGGCCTGCCCGTTGAGCAGAGCCGCGCCCTGTTGGCACGCCTGCGCGACTGGTCGACGCAGCCGCGCTTCGTGTACCGCCACGAATGGCAGCCCGGCGACCTGCTGATCTGGAGCAATACCGGGACCATGCACCGCGCGCTGCCGTACCCGGAAGACAGCGGCCGCCTGATGCACCGCACTGTGCTGGCCGGTGAGGAGCCGATGAATTGAACAATTCGGCTCAGATGGATGACGTACAGCTAATCTCCGCGTTGCGCAATTCGTAGCTGCCAAGCTGCGTGTTCCAGCTTATGTCGGGCTCGCGCTCGAGTTTGATGCCCGGCACCTGGAACAGCTGTTGCAGGAAGATCCTCGTCTCGTGCAGCGCCACCTGCCAGCCGGGGCAGGTGTGGGGGCCGTCACCGAAGCTGAGGTAGCGACCCTGGTCCTGCTGGCGCTTTGCCCGGTCCGGGTCCACCGCGAAAGGACATTCGCCGGCCAGTTCCTCGTCCACGTTTGCTGCGCGGATGTCGATGCCGTATTTCTCGCCGGCCGGCAGCGGCTGTTCCGCGACGCCTTCCACCGGCTCGTGCACACGGCGGTGGATCATCGCCGCGACCGGCTCCAGCCGCAAAATTTCCATCAGCACTGCGAGCTGGTCGTTGGCGTCACCGGCGAGGAAGCGCTCGCGCAAGGCCGCGTTTTCAAACAGGTACCACGCCGCCATTACGATAAACTCGCGCGTCGTCAGCATGCCCGCGGTGCCGTAGGTCAGGCACTCGATGACGATGGCGAAGTAGCTGTATTTCTCTTCGAGGTAGACCGAGATTGCGTCGTCCTTCGGCGCGTGCTTGCGCGCGTTGATCGCCGGGCGCACGTCGGCGAGGAAGAATATACCCAGGCGCCAGGCACGCGCGAGGTTCAGCCAGGCGCGGCTGAGTTTCGAGCTGCCTGCGTTGGCGATACTGGCTTTCAATACTCGCTGGATGCGCCGCGCGCGTGCTGCCCGGTCACTGTTGGTCAGGCCGAGTATCTCGCCGACGACTTCAATCGCCAGTGAAAAACTCAGGTCTTCGAGCTTCGCCCTGCCGTCGGCGCGAAACTGCCGCAGCAGGTCTTCCGACACTTTGGTCATCACAGCGAAGTGTTGGTTGTTAATCGCCGTGGGTGACAGGAAACGCTGCGTCTTGCGCCGCTTGTTGAAGTGGTCGACGCCATCGAGAAAGAACACCGGCGCATGCTCGGGATTTTTGAACTTGACTAAATCGGCGCTGGCGCCGGCCTGGCGCGCTTCCTTGCTGCGCAGGATTTTGCGCGCCGGTGACGGGCGCTTTACCCAGTGGGCTCCCTCATCCGGCTGCGTGTTGGCGATCGCGATCGCTGCCGATTTGCGCTGGTCGGTGTTGTTGTGCGCGGGGCATGCAACGGTCGGGCTGTCAGTCATTTGCATATCTACCTGAAGTTGTACCGTAGCCCGGCGCCGTACATGCGCGGTTGGCCGGTCATGGCACTCTCGAAACCGGTGACACTCCACAGGCCGGCGAGATACACCTGGTACTTCTCGTTGAACGTGTTGGTCACGAACAGCGAGGCGTCGAACGCGCTGCCGCCGATGCCGTCCCAGTTCAGGTTGAAATTGACCAGCTTGTAGCTGTCGAGCTCATAGTAGTTGGGGCTCGCGGATTCGGACACCGCCAACTGGTCGCTGTAGTACACGTAGGTCGCGCCGAGCGTGACATCGCCATACTCTGCGGGTACCGGCGCGAGATAGCGGGCCGATGCCACCGCCTGATGTTTCGGTGAGTAGGGCAGTTCCTCGCCCTCGGAGGTGGAAAGCGCCGAGGCCAGCGCGCCGGTGGAGGCGATCAATGCCGAGACATCGTCCAGTTCCAGTACCTCGGTATTCAGGTAGGTGTAGGCAACGCTGAACTGGAGCCTGTCGGTGGGCGAGACGGTACCCTCGAGTTCCACGCCCCAGATCCGTGACTTGCCGGCGTTCACAATCGCGGTGGAACCGGCGCCCTGCGTCGTGAAAATGCCGTTTTGCAGTTGCTGGTCGCGGAAATCGTTGTAAAAAGCGGCGATATTGAATGTACCGGGGAGACGGCCTTCATAGCCGTCGAAGCTGGTCTTGGCGCCTATTTCATAGGTGTCCACGCGCTCCGGCCCGTGAATGTCGATGCGCACGCTGTCGTCGGTGCCGGGGGCAGGGTGCTGCCCCGCCGGGTTGACCCCGCCCTGGCGGTAGCCTCGTGCATACTTGGCGTACAGCAGCACGTCCACCGTCGGCTTGTAGCTGATATCGGTGACCCACGTGGGTTTGTCGCTCTGCTGCTTCATCTTCACCAGCGGCGCAGCCGGGACCGCTTCCGGCGGTTCCAGCACACCGTCACTGTCGAACTTGTAGTTGACGCCCTGCTGGGTGCCTTTGGTTTTGTCCCATGTATAGCGCAACCCACCGGTGACGCTGAGCCGGTCATTGATATCGTAGGTCGCTTGCGAGTAGATCGCGCGGTTGTCGTACTCCACGCCCTCGATGCTGTTGCTGACACTGGACAGGGCGAACTGTGCATCGCAGCGCATATCCTGCGGGTTGTCGGTGTTGAGTGTCCCGACATCGCAGAAAATCTGCGTGGCGTTCTGTGCACCGCTATTGCCCTTGGGTTCGCTGTTCTCGTAGTAGAGTCCCCCCTGCCAGGTCAAAGCGTCGTCGAAAGAACTCCCCTGTATCTGCAATTCCTCCACCAGGCTGTCCTGGTTGGTGGTGGTGAGGCCGGGCCTGACGCCGGACATCGCGAACACGCGTTGGCTGCCGTCGGGTTGCGGGAAGTCGAGGCCGAACAGGTCGGCGGCATTTTTCGTCTCGAGGTTCGCGTAGGACATGATATTGCGCAGCACGATATCGTCGGTGATTTCCCAATCTGTATGGTTGATCACCTGCCACTGCTCGATCTTCAGCCCGGCGAACGGTACGTTGTTGGCCATGTCGTAGAAATCGGTTTGCCCGTTGGCCCGCTGCCGCGCAAGTTGCGCCTGGCAATCCGGTACGTAAAAGCTGGACAGCAGTCCGCCACCGCTGGTGTTGCAGTCGATCAGCGTGGAGGGTTGGCCGCTGGTTTTGGAGTCGGTGTAAGTGCCCACCGTGTAGTTCGACAGGGTGTCGGTGATATCGATCACCATGCTTGCCCGGCCCGCGACATAGTCGACATCGGCGAAGTCCGAGGGGCCGACATCGGTCGTGTTGTCCAGGAAGCCGTCGCGCTTCTGCTGGTCGATGCCGAAGCGCAGGCGCACGCGGTCTCCCGCCGGAATATTGATCACGCCCTGGCTGCGGTACATGTCGTAATTGCCGGCGGAGCCCTCCAGGTAGCCTTCGAGTTCGTCGGTCGGGCGCTTCGGCGTGATCAGCACCGCACCACCGGTGGTGTTGCGACCGAACAGGGTGCCCTGCGGGCCTTTCAACACCTGCACATTTTCAAGATCGAAGAATGAGCCCGGCCCGGCGCCGTCACCGGAGGTCTGCGCATTGGCGCCGCGCGGTGCGACCACTTCCGCAAAGTAGGTACCGACAGATGCGGTGGTGCGCAGTTCCTGGGTGAAGCCGCGAATCGCGAACGAGGTATTCTCGCCGCCGAAACGCTGGTTGACGGAGAGCGAGGTGGTGTAGGTCGCCAGGTCACTGGCGTTGACCACATTCTCGTTGTCCAGTTGTTGCTGGTTGAACACCGTGATGGAGATCGGCACGTCCTGCAGCAGCTCCTCGCGGCGCCGAGCGTTGACCACAACCTCCTCAAGCAGCAGGACATTCGGTCCGGGGGGCGGGCCCGGTTGCTGGGCCAGCGCGGGTACAGCGCTTTGTGCGCCGAGTACAAGCAGGGCGGTAATCGCCCGCTGATCACGTAATCTGGTCATGGCCGGGTGCTCCGAACTTTTTCATTATCTTTGTCACGCAGCGGCGAAACCGCGCTATTGGACCGACTGCCAATATAGCTGTCCTTGCACTATTAAAGCAACAAAAAGTTGCAATGTGTCTGCTGTTGGCTGATGTGTGTCGCGCTTGTCTCCGGCTTGCTGTACTTTGCACCCGGTGGCCGCGTACTCTTACAATCTCGCGCCTGTCTGCGCCGTCGACCGGAGTGGACACAGAGATGGCGGCGGGATTAAAACGATTCATCAGGGGCAAACGCATTCACGATGGCAACGAAATCTGACAGCCGGGACGTATCCGGCCGCGTATCCGCGAGGCGCCGCGGCGCCAGTGTGGTGAACGGCGTACTCAAGGCGACCGGAGAGGAACTCGACGCGGTTGGCTACGCCGCGTTGCGGGTTGATGATGTCGCTGAGCGTGCCGGCGTGAACAAGACCACGATCTACCGCCGCTGGCCCACGAAGGACGACCTGGTTATCGATGCATTGCGCTATAGCTACGAGGAACAACACTTCGTGCCGGATTCCGGCAATCTGCGCGAAGACATGCTCCAGTACATCAGGCACCTGATCAAGCGTGTGAAAAATCCGATACCGCGCGGCGCGATGGTGACGCTGCACAATGTGTCCGACCCCGCCATCATGCCGATCGCACGCGAGCTGCTGGGCAGGGCACGCGAGGTGCGGGTGCAGATTGTGAAACGCGGTATCGAGCGCGGCGAACTGCCGAATTCCGTGGATGCGGAAATCATCAGCGACCTGTTCTCCGCGCCGATCCTGCGCCGCCTGCTGACCTTCGGCGAGCACGTAAAGCCGAGGTATGTCGAATACGTGATCGATACGGTGATAGCCGGTGCCAGGGCAGGGGCGCCAGTGCGAAAGCCGGTAAAGTAACGCTCGCACGCCAGTACGGGAAACAGTACGCCTGCGATGATTTCCCGCCCACGGGCAACACTTGTGGTGCGCAGTGCGTGTTCAGGGGATGGTCCCCTCGGCTTTCAGCGTAGCGATAAAGTCCCAGTCATACCCCATCTCCAGCAGTAAGGTCTCGGTATGCTCGCCGTGCTCGGGCGCCCTGCGCAGGGCTGGCGGTGATTCGTCGAACTGAACCGGCACCGCGGGCAGTCGGTACGAAGGGGTGTCTGCCTCCGCCGGCACTTCACCGATGTAGCCGTTGGCGACGACCTGTGGGTCATCGGGCAGTTCGTCGATGCGCTGCACCGGCGCCCACGGCGCATCGATGCCTCCCAGCACCTGCTTGCTTTGCGCGAAGCTGCGCTTGCCGAACTCCTTGTCCAGCGCTGCGACACACTCGGCGCTGTTCGCTCGGCGCGCAGCGAGGTCGGCGAAACGCGGGTCGGCAACCAGGTCTTCCCGCCCGAGCGCACGGCACAGGTCCGCCCAGTAGCGGTCACCCTGCAGCATCATTAACTGGATGAAACGTCCGTCCGCGGTGCGGTAGGTGCCGGTCAGCGGGTTGGGTGTTTTGCCGCGGTCACCGGGCCGCGGTAGTTCCTTGCCGCCGAGTACGGTAAGCAGGTCGGACGAGAGCGTCCACATCGCGGTGGCGAGCAGCGATACATCGACCACCGAGCCGTTGCCGGTGCGTCCACGCTTGAGCAGCGCTCCAGCGATGCCGAACGCGAGGCCCATGCCGCCATTGCGGTCGCCCATTGCGCCGCGCTGGCTGATCGGGTAGTCGCGGTCCGGTGGCGTAAGCGCATCGGCGACGCCGCCGCGGGCGAAAAACGCCGATGCGTCGTAGCCCGCCTGGTCGGCATCCGGCCCGCGCACGCCGAAACCGTGTCCGCGCGCATACACCAGGCCCGGAAAGCGCTCACGCAACTGATCCGCGTCCAGCCCAAGCCGACGCAGCGCGCCGGGGCGCAGGCTGGTGAGGAACACGTCCGCCGTCTCCAACAGCTTGAACAACACGTCCAGCCCGTCCCTGTGCTTGATGTCGATCGCCAGCGAGCGCTTGCCGCGGTTGGCGAGGGCAAGCGAGAGATTGACGCCGCCGCTGTCCGCGCCGATGCCCTGGCTGGCCAGCGCGCGGTAGGGGTCGCCCTCGGGGTGCTCGATGCGCACCACGTCGGCACCCCAGTCCGCGAGCAGTGCGCCTGCCACCGGTACGAACACCCACTGCGCGAGTTCAATCACGCGTACGCCGTCGAAGATGTCGTTCACTGGTTCCATCCGGTGTCCTTGTCGGGTTCGGAATCCGGCCGTTTTTGCGGGATGCCGGGGCTGTGACTGGAATTTAATGGCAACAAAATGTTGTGTCAATCTTCTCGCAGCCGTGGGTGGCGCGAAACACCGGGAGAGGCTATATCGTGAAAACGCTGCTTATGTAACAGGGAGAGGAGCAAATATCTCAATAAAAACAATAGTCTATGGGTGTGGTATCCAGGGGTTGCGGTCCTCTCCGGGGGCTGAGGCACCGGGATATTCAAACTAAAAGCAACAAATAGTTGACTTTAAATAAAGTGAGTCCTACTCTTTGGTGCACAAGCCAGTGAGGGGCAGGTGGTAATTCCAGGTGAATGCCAAAACAACAGCAGTTGCGAAAGCGCAGGCCGGCGACCGCCGTACCAACGGCATCCAGCGACAGGGCCGGGCGGCAAAAGTGGTCGCCAGCGTGCTGCGGGCCACGGGCGAGGAACTCAACCGCGTTGGCTACGCCAACCTGCGGGTGGACGAAGTTGCGGAGCGGGCCGGTGTGAATAAAACCACGATCTACCGCCGCTGGCCCACCAAGGCCGTGCTGGTGTCCGATACGCTCGATTCCCATTTCCAGACCGAACGCCCCATGCCCGAAACGGGGAGCCTGAGGGGCGATATTCTCGCCTATCTCTCGAACATGGTAACGCTCGCCCAAACGTCGATGTGGCGCGGTATTTTCACCGCCTTGTCGGGTCGCACCGATCCCGAAGTGGAAGCGGTGGCCCGCAAGCTCTACCTGCGCGAGCGAGCGTTTCGCACACGGCTGGTACAGCGCGCGATAGAACGCGGTGAATTACCCAGGGCGGTCGATGCGGAGCTGATCGGCGACATGTTCTCCGCGCCCATACTGCGGCGCCTGCTGACGTTCGGTGAGAACGTGGAGCGCGACTATATAGAAGCCGTTATCGACGTGACCCTTGCGGGCGCCGCGGTTGCCGGCGTACGCAATCACACAGCTTGAATTCAAGGAGCAAACAACCATGGCCAGTTCATTGACCGCCGAAGACGCCCGCTACGCTGAATTGTTCGATGTCGTCAAGGAAGCCACCTCCCACGGCGGTGACGTATTCGGCGACCTCACCCCTGGCATGAATGCACTGCGCGACCAGCACCCGGTAATGAAAGGTTCCCTGCGTGAATTGCTCAACTTGCCGCCCGCTCCCCATACGATGTACGAGAACGAGCGCCCGCACTACACCGTGCTCAATTACGCGCTGTGCAACCGCGCGCTGCGCGAGAACCTGCTGTTCTCCTCCGAGGTATATGAAGAGAGCCCGGGCGTGCGCCAGTTGGGCAAGGTGATCCTGAAGATGGTGGGCGACGAGCACCAGCGCTACCGCAAGATGGTGCAGCCGATGTTCATCCGCCCGCGCGCGATCAACTGGTGGCGCAAAAACTGGATCAAAAACTCCGTCGCCGCACTGCTCGACCGGCTGCAGACGATGGAGAAGTCCGACCTCAATCTCGACCTTTGCGCGCGCCTGCCGGTCAGCATCGTCACTCAGGGCATGGGTCTGGAAGGCGACGACGCACTGACTTTCCGCGTACACCTGCAGAAGAGCATGATGGCGCGTACGCTGCCGATCGAGGAGGTGATGAAAGCGTCGGCGGAAGTGCAGCGCATGCTGAAAGAGGTGATCACCGCACGCCGGGCCAGGCCGGAAGACGACGTGGTGTCAGCGTTGCTGGCCTGCGAACTCGAGCTGGAAGACGGCGGCAAGCGACCGCTGGACGACGATGAGATATTTGCCTACTGCCGCCTGATCATCCTCGCCGGCGGCGGTACCACCTGGCGCCAGCTCGGCATTACCCTTTACCAGCTGTTGACCAACTACCGTTTCTGGGAGGACTGCCGCGACGATCGCAGCCTGATTGAGCCGGCCATCGAGGAGGGCGCGCGCTTTATGCCGACCGACCCGGTGTTCCAGCGGTTGGTGAAGGAAACCGTCGAACTCGACGGGGTCACGATCCCCGCCGGTTCGCGGCTGGATATGTGCCTGGGCGCGGCGAACCGCGATCCGGCCGTGTGGGAGAACCCTGACGTGTACGACATCCACCGCCCGCGCGGCCAGCAGTCGCACCTCGGTTTCGGCATGGGGCCGCACCGCTGCCTCGGGCTGGAAGTGTCGAAACAGGAAATGATCGTTGCCATCGAGGGACTTATGGACCGCTTCCCGAACATGGTGCTGGACCCCGACGCACCGCAACCACAACTGTTGGGCGGGCTGGAACAGCGCGGCATGTCGGCCATACCGGTCATCCTGAAGTAGGCGGGGAGTAAAAGGCGTGCAGACAATAAGCGAACACGCGGGCTTCATCAACGGTGAACGGGTCGCGGGGACCGGTGCCGAGATCGCGGTGGATGACCCCTCCACGGGCGAGGTGTTTGCGCGGCTGCCGGGGCTGGATACGGGCCAGATCGAGGCAGCCATCCACTGTGCGCGCACCGCGTATGACAGCGGCGTCTGGAGCGGGCTGCCCGCGAATGACCGCGCCGCGGCGCTCGGCCGCTTCGTCGGCGCACTGGCGGCGCGGCGCGAATGGATTACCGACCTCGTCGTGCGCGAAGCGGGCTGCCCACGGCACAGCGGGGTGATGATGGCGCAGGTGCTGGCGCCCCTGAAGCAGGCCGGGGACACACTGCAGTTATATCTCTCGCTACCTGAAGTGGAAGAAAACCCGCTGCCGTTAAGCGAGCGTATCAACCCGATGGGGCAGGTGGTGCAGAGCCTGCGCCGCTACACGCCGGTCGGGGTGGTCGCCGGCATTGCCGCTTACAACTTCCCGTTCTACACCGCGCTATGGAAAACCGTGCCCGCGCTGATCGCCGGCAATACGCTGGTGCTGCGCCCCAGCCCCCTGACGCCGCTGTCGGCGATGGTGATTGCCGAGGCGGCGCTTGAAGCTGAACTGCCACCCGGCGTGCTGAACATTGTACTGGAGGCGGGTCTGGATGGCGGTAAGTTGCTCAGCACCCACCCCGCGGTGGACATGGTGGCGTTCACCGGTTCCACTGCCGTCGGTGAGCAGATCATGGTGCAGGCGGCGTCCACGATGAAGCGCCTGCAGCTCGAACTGGGCGGCAAGTCCGCGCAGGTTTTCCTGCCCGACGCGCTGGACCAGGTCATCCCCGCCGCGATGGGCGTTTGCATGGCGCACGCCGGCCAGGGCTGCGCGCTGGGTACGCGCCTCTTCGTGCCCGAGGAGAGCAAGGCCGAACTGCTGCCGCAACTGGCTGGCGCCATCGGCTCGATCAGGGTTGGTGCCGCGGATGCCGCCGATACGCAGATGGGGCCGCTGATCAGCCGCGCACAGGTCGAACGCTGCGCGTATTACGTGAATGCCGCAATCGAGCACGGCGGTACGGTGGTCGCCGGCGGCGCGCGCCCGGAGGGCTTGGGCGGAGGTTTCTACTACCAACCGACCGTGCTGGATCTCCCGGACAATGGCAACCCCGCCGCGCAGGATGAGATCTTCGGGCCGGTGGTGTCGGTGATCGGGTACCGCGACCTCGACCACGCGGTTGCGATGGCCAACGAGTCGCGCTTCGGCCTGTCCGGCTACGTGCACGGCAATGACAGGAAGGCGGCACTGGATGTGGCGCTGCGTATCAACAGCGGCACGGTCAACGTCAACGCCGGCCTGATGAGCGCCTACGCCTCGTCCGGCGGCCAGCGCCTGAGCGGCATCGGCCGTGAGCGCGGCGTCGAGGGGCTGCGCATCTATCAACAACTCACCTGTCTGAACATTGGGGGTAAGTAGGCAATGCAAGGATTACTGCACGACAAGGTCGCGATTATCACCGGCGCCGGTTCCGGCGTGGGCCGCGCCGCCGCGCTGCTGTTCGCCGAGCACGGCGCGAAAGTGGTGGCAGCGGATATCGACCACGAGGCTGTGGAGGCGGTCGCGGGAGAGGTCGTAAAGGCCGGCGGCAGTGCAATCGCGGTGGAGTGCAACGTCACCGACATGGCCGCCGTCGATGCGATGGTGCGGGCTGCCGTGGACGCTTACGGGCGCCTCGACGTGATGTACAACAACGCAGGTATCACCACGCAGCCCGGCCAGACCTTCATGGATGCCACCGACGCGGATATGCAGAAGCTCACTGCCGTCAACCTCGGCGGGGTACTGCATGGCTGCCAGTCGGCGATCCGCCAGTTCGAGGCGCAGGGCGGCGGCGGAGCGATCGTGATCACGGCCTCGGTGGCCGGGTTGATTGGCTTCGGCGGCGTGCTCTACGGTTCGTCGAAGGGCGCGGTGACCAGCCTGACGCGCGGCCTGGCGCTGGAAGTGGCGCCCAGGGGAATCCGCGTGAATTCGGTCTGCCCGGCGGCGATGCCGACCAATTTCGGCGGCGGCGTGTTGAAAGCCTCGGAGGCGGCTCGGCAGCACACGGCCGGCTACCATCCGCTCGGACGCGTGATCGCACCGGAAGAATGCGCATCGGCCGCGTTGTTCCTCGCTTCGGACCTTGCATCCAATATCACCGGCGTGAATCTGCCGGTGGACGGCGGGCTTTCCGCCGGTAAGCCGATGAGCCGCTGAGGGTATACAGAATGCGCGGGCGCTGTGCAATCGTCGGTCTCGGGATCACCGAACAGGGTGTGGGACTCGGCCTGGAAGGGCGTGAGTTACGTGCGCGGGCGGTGGACCTCGCGCTCGCCGACGCCGGCCTGCCGCGCGAGGCAATCGACGGCTATATCCGCGCGCATGTCGAGCGCGAGGACCTGCGTTACATGGGTCTGTCACCAAATTTTTCAGTGTCGATGATGACCGGCGGCGCCACCCCGGTGTTCACCGTCATCGCCGCACAGGCACTGATCGAGTCTGGGCAGGCGGAACTGGTAGCCTGCGTGTACGGCGAGGCGCAATCGGCCAGCGCGATCACAGGTAAGCCCGACATCGGTTCCTACGGCTACGGCTACCCGACGCTGTACGGGCTGCTCGGCGCCGCGGCGACGCACGCATTTCACGCGCGGCGGCACATGCACCTCTACGGTACGACGTCTGAACACCTCGGCGCGGTGGCCGTGACGCAGCGCAATTACGCGGTGAAACGCCCGGGAACGCTGGGCTTTGGTAAATCGCTGACGTTGGCCGAGCATCAGGCCTCGCCGATGATCGCTGACCCGTTCCGCCGTTTCGACTGCACGCGCAATACCGACGGCGGTATCGCGGTGCTGGTCGCGTCCGCCGAGCGCGCGCGCAGCCTGCGCAAAAAGCCGGTTTACGTATTGGGCGCAGGTACCGGTCACAACATCGCCAACTGGCATAGCGGCGAGGTATTCGAGCACCACGACAACATAGCGCCGGCGAAGGCGCGCGCATTCGCGCAAGCCGGCATGACGCTCGCGGATATCGACATGGCACAACTGTACGACCCGTTCACGATCTCGCCGCTGATGCAGCTGGAAGCATTCGGGTTCATAAAAGCGGGGCAGGGCGGACCGTTCTACGCCGAAGGCGGTGCGCGGCCGGATGGCGCGATGCCTACCAACACCGGCGGTGGGCAACTGTCCGCATACTACACCACGGGCTTCACCGGTATCGCGGAGGCTGTGCTGCAGTTGCGCGGTGAGGCCGGTGAAGGGCAATTGAAAAAAGCGGCGACCTCACTGGTCAGCGGCCACGGCATGAACGCCGGTGTACAGAACACCTGGGCGCACGCCTGCATGATCCTCGGCAACAACCCGTGAGCACGGCAATGGACAAACAGGCGCAACTCGAAAAACGCAACGCGCTGCTGGCCGCGATCCGCAAGGTCGGCGGCGACCCGGCGGATCTGCCGTTCTGGGAGGGCTGCGAGGCGGGTGTATTCCTGCTGCACCGCTGCGCAAAGTGCGAGCGCCACTACTGGCCCGCCAGTCGCTGCGTCGAGCACGGCGATGAGGCGATGCACTGGGTGGAGGCCTCCGGTCGCGGGCGGGTCTACACCTACACGGTGCTACACCACGCCTACACGCCGGCCACCCGGGATAAGGTGCCCTTTGCGATCGCCGTCGTACAGCTCGAAGAAGGGCCGTTCTACCACAGTACGGTTCTTGAATGCGCCGTGGATACGGTCGCTGTCGATTTGCCGGTGGAAGCCGTCATGATGCCGCACGAAAGCGGCCTGACGCTTCCCCTGTTCAGGCCGGGCCGCGTCAGGCCGGGCCGCGTTCGGCCGGGCCGCGTCAGGCCGGGCGCGTAACGCTTAGCAATGCGCGTGACCCAAGTATGCAAAACGCGATCCAATCGCGAGGAGGAGGTGACATGGCAACAGCAGCCCTGAAGAAAGCCGACGAGAGTCAACGCGGCACCGCCGCGAAGCGGCACATCGTCGACGCGGACGCGCACATCGATCCGCCCTACGAAATGTGGAAGGATTACCTCCCCGCCGCGCTGGCGGACAAGGCGCCCTGCATCGAACACGGCGAGGAGCACGACTGGATCGTGTTCGAGGGCAAGAAGCGCCCGGTGATGATGCTCTCCAACCAGGCCGGCCGCACCGGCAAGGACTTCAAGATGGTGGGTCGGCGCGACGAGATGCGCCCGGTGTGGCTGCCCGAAACGCGCCTTGAAGACATGAGCACCGACGGCATGGACGCGGCGGTATTGTTCGGCGGCGGCCCGCTGGGCACGGCGGATGCCGAGCTGTACACCGCCAGCTTCGACGCTTACAACCGCTGGGTGTGGGATTTCGCCGGCGCCGACCGCAAGCGACTCGTCCCGGTGGGCTACGTGCCGATGCGCGAGGTCGATGAGACCATCGCGATGATCCGCAATCTCGCGAAGCTGGGCTTTCGCACGATCAACATTCCCGCGTTCCCGCAAGCGAAGGAGGGCCCGGGTGTGGGCGGCTTCAACGCCCAGGCGCTGGCGCTCACCGGCAATATCCACGGCGACCGTTCCTACACCGACCCGGAATTCGACCAGTTGTGGGAGACCCTGTCGGAGCTCGATATCACCCTCACGATGCACCTCGGCGGGCGCATCCCGCGCTTCGGCAACAAGCAGCATTTCCTGCCCGACCTCGTGATGAGTAAAACCGCGATGGCGGAGCCGGTGGCGATCCTGATCTACGCCGGTATCTTCCAGCGCTTCCCGAAACTGCGCCTGGCCATTGTCGAAAGCGGCGTGGGCTGGCTCGCGTGGATGGCGGAGTACATGGACCGCACCTGGGAAAAGCAGCGCTACTGGACCGACAGTACGCTGCAGGAGAAGCCCAGCTTCTTCATG
Organism: Gammaproteobacteria bacterium; assembly: GCA_030427485.1. Classification (GTDB taxonomy): domain Bacteria; phylum Pseudomonadota; class Gammaproteobacteria; order Pseudomonadales; family Halieaceae; genus Marimicrobium. The sequence continues at coordinate 57,046 of JAUICG010000015.1, read as the reverse complement.
GACAGGAACGTCTACGCGTCTTTTATCCACGACCGCACGGGCATTCTCAACCGCCACCTGCCGGGCGGGAGGAACATCATGTGGTCATCGGACTACCCGCACTCGGAGACGACCTTCCCCAATTCGCTGCAGGTGATCGAGCGCGATTTCGAGGGTATTCCCGAGGCCGACATCAACGAGATCGTCTACGAGCGCGCGCGGCGCCTGTACCGGGTCGGCGAGTAAACGGGTAGTGCAATCGACGGAGATACTGCAATGAGTGACGATACCAAAAAACGCTACATCCAGCCCGATTACAGCCTGCTCAATGCGGACCACACGCAGCGCTACCGCGAGACCGGCGGCGAGGTCGGGCACATCTGGAACGGCGCCACCGCGCTGCTGCTGACCACGATCGGGCGCAGGTCCGGCGAGCCACGGACCACGCCGCTGATCTATGCGTCCGACGGCGACGACTACATCATCGTCGCCTCGATGGGCGGCGCGCCCAAACACCCCGTGTGGTACCTCAACCTGGAAAAGACACCGGAAGTGGAAATCCAGGTGAAGGACAGGGTGATCAAAGCGACCGCCACTACAGCGCAGGGCGCCGAGCGCGAGCGATTGTGGAAAGTGGTCAACGAGGTGTGGCCCAACTACGACCAGTACGCGGAGCGCACGGATCGCAAGATCCCCGTGGTCAAGTTGACACCGCACGGCTAACTGGCGGTAATCTAGTGCCCCGGGTTGACACCAGCATCGCGACCGGCTTGACAGTTCCCGACACGCTGCAGGCCGCCATTGATCTGCAGTGGCTGGCCGCCGCGCTGGCGCCGGTCTCCGGCGGCGGACCGATCGCCTCAGTGGAACTGACCGAGGTGGTGAAGGCGATGGCCGCCAAGGTGCGCATCGCTGTGCGATTCGCGAGCGATCCCGAACAGGTGCACCACTACTGCGTGAAAGGCTTCCTGGACAGCGATCTGGACCCGGCGACCACCGGCGCCGTCACTACCCGGGAAGCCAGCTTCTATACCGGGATTGCCTCCCACATCAGTATGCGCGTGCCGGGCTGCCCGGCGGTCGTGCTGGACGATTCCGGCCGGGCCATCATGATCATGGAAGATGTGATCGCCAGCGGTGGTCGTTTCTGTGACACCCACAGCCCGTTCACGGTGGCGCAGGCGCAAGACACACTGGACCAGATCGCACGACTGCACGCCGCCTCGCACCTGCTGGAGGCCAACCGGTGGATTCCCCGCGGCCTGGACTGGATGGCGGAATCGCGAAACTTTCCGCAACACTGGCTGCACCAGCAGATGCACGACGGCCGCGGCGAAGGCCTGCCCGAGGCGGCGCTGGATGGCAGCAATCTGCTGGCGGCGTTGCGCGCGCTGGCCAGGCACAGCAATGAGGGCCACCAAACCCTGCTGCACGGCGATACGCATATCGCCAATGTTTACATCACGGACGCGGGCCCGGGCTTCGCCGACTGGCAGCTGATCAAGTCGGCCAACTGGGCGATCGATATCGCGTATCACATCAACTGCGTGCTGCCGGTGGAGGTTGCGCAATCACAGGAGCGCGAATTGCTCGCTTACTACCTGGATGCGCTGGGCCGGCACGGCGGCCGGCCGGTCGAAATGGCGAAAGCATGGGAGGAGTATTGCCGCGCGACACCGTACGGCCTGTATCTCTGGGCGATCACCACTCGCGTGGACCCGTTGAAAACACGTGAGAATTTTCAGCGCCTGGGAGCCGCGGTCACCCGCTGCGAGTCCTACCAGCGCCTCGGCATCGTCTCCTGATCGAGTAGCCTGCCGCGTTGCTCCAGATACCATTCAAAAAACAGGCGTGCCTGTGGTAGTTTCCACGGTCTGGCGCAGCTTTCACCCGGCCCGGACGAAAGCCTGTTGTAAACTCGAAGGAAAACTCAAGTACCGATGAAGCTACCCGACGCAGACGATCCCACGCAGGCCCGTACTTTCCCCGAACTCGTGCGCGCCGCTGCGGCCACCTATGGCGATGACCCGGCCGTGACGTTCAAGGGCGAGACCCTGCCCGACGACGTGATCTCCTTCCGCGAACTGGAGCGTAAGTCCGCGGAACTCGCGCGCGGGCTGATTGCGCGCGGCGTTGGCAAGGGCACGCGCATCGGTTTTATCTACGGCAATGGCCCGATGTTTGCGCTGCTGTTCGCTGGCATCGCGCGCGCGGGGGGCGTGGCGATACCGATCAGCACCCTGATCAAGTCCAACGAACTGGTGCGCGTGCTGCGCCAGTCGGATATTGCCGGGCTGGTGGTGCAGCGCAGCCTGCTGGGCAGGGATTATGTCGAGCGGCTGTGCGAGGCGCTGCCCGAACTCGCAAGCTGTGGCCCCGAACTGTGCCTGACGCAGGTGCCCTTCCTGCGCTGGATTGTCTCCGACGGGGAGGCGCTGCCCGCCGCAATCCGCAACCTGGACTGGCTGACCGCCGAGGCCGGTAGGGTGAGCGAAGCACTGCTGCGGGAAATCGAGTCGGAAATCCACACCTGTGACCAGTTGCTGGAGATCTACACCTCCGGCTCGATGGCGCTGCCGAAGGGGGTGAAGCACAACCACGGCCCGGTGCTGTTCCGCACCCATTACATCCGCCGGAAGATACCCACGATCCAGCGCGGGCTCGCGTTGCCCGCGTCGCTGCCGATGTTCTGGATCGGCGGCCTGGTGATGTTCCTGTTTCCCAACTGGGAAGTCGGGGCGACCACGGTGTGCACCGAACGCACGATGAGCAACAGCCGTATGGCGATGGGCAGCGTGCTGGCCGACGACGATCTCGCGGCCATGCCGCCGATGCCGGTGATCTGGGGGCTGGGCATGACGGAGACGATCGGCCCGTATTCCTATGCCGACGTGGTGCGCGTGCCCGGCTACCCGCTGTGCCCGCCGCTGGATCACATTGCCGACGGCTTCGAGGTGCGGGTGGTGGACGCGAACAATCATCCCGTGGCCGACGGTGAGCGCGGCGAGATCCAGGTGCGCGGCTATGCGTTGACGCCGGGGCTGCACAAGCTGGAACGGGAAGGCTATTTTACCCCCGACGGCTTCTACCACACCGGCGACATGGGTGTGACGGACGGCGCACGCATCCTGTTCGTCGGCCGCGATGGCGACATGATCAAGACCGCGAACAGCAATGTGTCGCCGGCGGAGGTCGAACTGGAACTGCAGCAGCTCGACGGCGTGCACTCGGCCTACGTGGTCGGCATCCCCGATGCCGAACGCGGCCAGTTGCTGGTGGCCGCAGTGGTGCCGCGCGAGGGACAGGCACTGGATACGGAAGCGATTCGCGAGGAACTGAACCGGCGCCTGTCCAGCTTCAAGGTGCCGCGAGAGTATGTGATCTTCAGCCGCGAGGAGGTTCCCATGCTACACAGTAACAAGGTCGCGCGGCGCGAGATTGCCCGTATCGTCGCCGCGAGGCTGGGACGGGATTGAGGCAACGCGCCGCGCAAAAGCCTATCGTGATCGCGCGACTGCGCTGGTAAACAAACTCTTTGGCGAGCGCCAGTCGAGCCGCACACGCCGGTGGGTGATCAGCCACTGTTCACCGCATTTGCGAAATTCGTCGAGGTAGTAGCCGCAGTGATCCGGCCCGATGTCAGTGTAGGCCGTCCAGTACGTCCGCGCTTTCGCGGAGTCGGCGCCGGTGAATTCGATCCTGCAACTCGACAGGTGATGGCGCACGAAAGTGGCTGTGTGGGGCGCGGCTTGTTCATCGTCCGAGCGCGCACTCCAGCGCGCAAGCCAGCCGCCGATCTGCTCGATGCCCTGGTAGCGAAAGCTGTCGCGTTCCTCCACGCCCTGCGACTCCAGCACCGCATCGTCGGTGAACACCGCGAGGAATTCGTCCACCCGCAGGCGGTCGCCCGCCATGGTGTAACAGGCCATGGTGTGGCGGATGCACTCTCGGGCCAGCAGTTCTTCAGTTGTCATGATCACTCCCCGTCATTTCTATCGTATTGATACATGGTCGAAATTTCGCACGACTGGACACCCGGTGGCAATCCGGCTAGCGTACGGCGGTGGCATCGGGACGCGGAGGAGAGAATCGCTGTGCTGCGCAACGAGAAGATCCTGGTCACTGGCGCCACCGGCAAAATCGGATTCCCGATCGCCCGGGCGCTCGCGGCGGAAAACGAAGTGTGGGGCCTGGCGCGGCTGCGCGATCCCGATACCCAGGCGGCACTGGAATCCGCGGGCATCAGGCCTGTCGCACTCGATATTGCCGCCGGGGATTTCTCTGCGCTGCCGGCCGATTTCAGTTACGTCTTCCACGCCGCTGTCGATCCCGGCGAGCACGGCTGGCGGCAATGCGTGACCACCAATGCGCATCACTCGGGCAACCTGCTGTACCACTGCCGCGCCGCCAGGGGCTTTGTCTACTGCTCCACCGGCTCGGTGTACGCGTACCAGGGCCAGCGCCCGCTGACCGAGGCCGATCCACCCGGCGTGCCGCTGCGCGCCAATTACAGCTTTTCCAAGATTGCCGGCGAGGCGGTGTGCGAATGGGTGGCGAGGCAGTTTGCGATCCCGCTCGCGATCATCCGCATCTGCTCCACGTACGGGCCGCTGGGCGGCGCGCCGGCCGACCGGCTGGAGGCGATTCTGGCGCGCCGTCCGATACGCCTGCACCCGGACAAGCCGAACAACTATTGCCCGGTGTACGAGGACGACTACGTGGCGCTGGGGATCCGTGCGATGGAACTGGCCGCCTCGCCGCCGCTGCTGGTCAACTGGGCGGGCAGCGAAACCGTGAGTATCGAGGAGTACTGCAACTACATGGGAGAGTTGGTCGGCATAGCGCCAATCTTCGAGTACACGCCCCAGGCGCACACGCCGTTGTGGCCGGACGTCACGCATATGCATGAAACGCTGGGGCGCACGCAGGTGCCCTGGCGTGAGGGTATGCGGCGGATGATCGCCGCGCGCCATCCCGAGCTGACGCTGAGGGACGTTTGATGGCAGCGGATGGGAACGATGCCGCGCACGGCGATCTGCCGGGGATGCCAAGCGACCAGGTGCCGGCGATACTGGCCACCGGCAGTGGCGGGGTCTCGACGCTCTTCCTGTCGATGGCGCGCAGGCATCCGGGCGGGGAGGATGCCGATTACCTGTGCTGGCACACGCTCGATCACCGGCCTGAGCAGCAGCGGCTGGCCGCGCTTGCGACGTCGCTGCGGGTGGTGTCCACACCCGCGTGCCGGGCGGTGCGAGCCGCCGGCAGCGCGGAACTCGATGACGTTGACCACGTGATGACCTATTTTTTTCGGCGCGAGGACGGCCTGGCGGATTTCAACGCGCTGTCAGTCGCGCTGCGCAATGCCGGACGTGCGCCGTTCATACTGCCGCCGGTGCAGCGCGGCGTGTACCGGGTAGAGTCCAGGCGGGCGGCTGCACGCGCGCGTTTAGGCGGGGATGTGTTGCCATGGCTGCCGGTGCAGGGAGTGTACCTGCTCATCGAGAGTGGCCGCGCCCCCACAGACGCATTATGCGAAGTGCCCGGCGTGGCGGGTGTTTGGTCCGCCGCTTCCGTCGCCACGGCGTTTTCGAGTGCGGGGGACGGGCAACAGCTCGCGTACTGCTTCCTGGACGAGGATCCGGTTGCCACCGCTGTGCGGCTGCGCCCGGTGCTGGAACGGCGCTGGAAGGATACCGGCGTGCTGCCGCTGTTCGCCGCGCCGTTCCATGCGATCGTACCCTACATGTGGGATCGCTACCTGCCCTGAACCTGCCGCCAGCGCGTGAGCGGGATGCCTACCTGTTCATTTGTCCAGATGCTCCGCGAAAAATGCCAGCGTGCGTTGTTTCGCCAGCGCGGCGGCCTGTTCGTCGAAACTCGCGCGCTGCTCGCAGTTGAACCCGTGGTCGGCGTCGTAGATGTAGACCGCCAACTCCGGATGCCGGGCCATGAAATCTTTTACCGAGTCCATCGGGATGTGCGCGTCCTGCTCACCGAAGTGCAGGATGATCGGGCACTGCGGCGACATCTCCGCCATGCCGGGCACGCCGCCGCCGTAGTAGGCGGAGGCGGCGGATAACGCCGGATTCTGGCAGGCGCTGAGCCAGGTCAGCAAGCCACCGAAACAGTATCCGACCATGCCCACTTTGCCGAACGAGGCTGCGTGATCGACCGCCGCGGCGAGATCGCCCAGCGTCCGCGGCATCTGTAACTGGTTGAACGCCAGGTCGACACCGCGCGTCATGTCGTCCTGCTCGTAGCCCAGTTCGATGCCGGATTCGGCCCGATCGAACAGCGCGGGCGCCAGCGCGTAGAAGCCCGCGGCGGCGTAGCCGTCGGCGACCGCGCGGATGTGGGAGTTCACGCCGAAGATCTCCTGCACCACGACCACCGCGCCGCGGCACGGGCCCTCGGGCCTGGCTTCGTAGGCAGTCATCTGGAAATTGTCGTCAGTGCTTATGCGGATGGTTGCCATGTTCGCCTCTGTTACTTGTCGTTGTGGGGTTTGCAGTCTACCTGAATCTTTTCATCCAGGTGAAATGGCGATCCAGCAAGCTGTACCCTTACGGCGATTACTCCAGCCCGAGCCCTGATTTCACCTTGTCGACCACGCTGTTCCACAGGTACTTCACCGGCGATGCCGCAATGTCGATACGGTGGATTTCGCCGGTGAAGAGCCCCTCGTCGCCGTAGGCGCGGGTCACCGGCGTGTTGCTGTCGCGCCCGGTGTCCACGGTCTCGCCGCCGCCGGCCATTATTCTGGGTCGCTGCGTCACTGTGCCGCGAGCCCATTCCTCGCCATCGACGGTGATGCGCAGTTCGCCGCCGCGGCCCTCGGTGTTGAATTCATAGCCGACGGTGTGCGCACCGGCAGGCAGTTCGCGGTCGGCGAGGATCGTGGAACTGCCGCCGGGCAGTGGTGAAACCGCGGCGGTGGCCGCCGGCACGCCGTCCTCGAGGTAGAAACTCCAGCCGCCGAAGAAGCTGCCGGCCGCTAGCATCACGCCATCCGCGCCGCCCTCGGGCACGGTGATCTGGGCCTCGACGCTGAACGGCATCATGAAAATCGGCGGCGCGGCGAACATCGAGAGATGGATATCCGGCCCCCACAGCGATTTCTTCATCGTGAACTCGAAGTTCGCGCCGGGCACTTTCATCATCTTCTGCGCCCGCTCCATGCCGCCGGTGTCGTGGATCGGGTACACCTGGTACTTGCGCGCCTCCTCGTCAAATCGCTGTTGCATCTGCGCGAGGCGCTGCGGTTCCGCCGCGGCGAGGTTGTTGGTCTGGCTGAAGTCTTCGGCGATGTTGTACAACTCCCATTCGTAGGTGCCGGTATTGCTGCCCTCGCGCACCTGGGCGATATCCCAGGGCATGTTGCGCGGCGTCGTGTTCGCCAGCCAGCCGTCGTGGTAGATGCCGCGGTTGGCCAGGATCTCGTAGTACTGGGTATGCCGCGGCGATGGCGCGTCGCCATCGCCGAAGCTGTAGGCCATACTGGCGCCGTCCAGCTGTTGCTGGGCTACGCCGTCGACGGTAGCCGGCGCGGGGATGCCGGTTGCGTCCAGCACTGTCGGCAGGATATCGATCACGTGGTGGTACTGGCTGCGCACTTCGCCGCGCGGCGCGATGCCGTCCGGCCAGGACACCACCAGCCCGTTGCGCACGCCGCCGAGATGGGAGGCGATCTGCTTCACCCACGGGAAGGGCGTGGTGGTGGCGAATGCCCAGCCGACCGGGAAGCCGAGATAGGTGTCCCTCCCGCCGAGGATGTCGAGATGCTGTGCCAGCCACGATGTCTCGACCTTGAACTCACCGTCCACGCTGGACAGGTGAGCGAGTTCGTTCAGTGTGCCGTGATTGCCGCCCTCGCCGCTGCCGCCGTTGTCGCCCTCGATGAACATCACCAGCGTATTGTCGGCGATGCCCATGCGTTCCAGTTCCCGCATCAGGCGCCCGAACTGCGCGTCCTGGAAGGCCAGCATGCCGGCAAACACCTCCATGTAGCGGGCGTACACGATTTTTTCGTCAGCGCTGAGGCTGTCCCACGCCGCTATCTCCTTGGGGCGCGGCGCCAGCCGGGTGCCCTCGGGGACGATGCCCATCGCGACCTGGCGCGCGAGGATGCGCTCGCGTTCCACATCCCAGCCATCGTCGAACTGGCCGCGGAAGCGGGCGATCCACTCGGCTGGCGCCTGCAGCGGCGCGTGGGCGCTGCCCGGCGCATAGTACATAAAGAAGGGTTTGCCGGGCGCGGCGCCCTGCTGGTTGTGCAGCCAGGCGATTGCATTGTCGATCAGGTCGCGGTCGAGGATGTAGTTATCCGGCCGGCCGCGGCCATCCACTGGCGTGATACCGTCGAACAGCGCGGGATTCCACTGGTTGGTGTCGCCGGCGACGAATCCGTAGAAGTGCTCGAAGCCGCGCGCCGTCGGCCACTGCTCAAAGGGGCCGGCGGGCGAGCGGTCGGCGCTGGGCACGTTGTGGTCCTTACCGAACATCGCCGTGTTGTAGCCATTGTCACGCAGGATGCGCGCGATGGTGGCGGCGCTGTGTGGTATGCGCGAGGTGTAGCCCGGGTAGGGCGAGCCGAGGTCGGCCAGCATGCCGACACCCACTGCGTGGTGGTTGCGCCCGGTGAGCAGCGCCGCCCGTGTCGGTGAGCAGATGCCCGTTGTGTGGAACTGGTTGTAGCGCAGACCGCGCTCCGCGAGTGTGTCGAGGTTGGGGGTGGGCACCGGGCCGCCAAAGGTGCTCGCGGCGGCGAAGCCGACATCGTCGGTGAGCACGAGAATCACGTTCGGCGCGCCCTCGGGGGCCTGCAGTCGCACCGGCACGTAAGGCGTGGAGCCGTCCTCCGTCGGTGTCAACTCACCCTCGAACGCGGCAGGGACGGCCGGGAGCGCGGTTCTCGCCGGTGGCTCGGGGGCCGCGGCGAGGTGCGTGCACTGGGCGAAGACTGCCAGCATCGCGGCGACGCGGCCGAGCAGGGCGGGGATACGGCGCGAAAAACAGGCAGCGGGGTGATCGACGGCTGGCGACACGGCGGGGTCCTCCATCTGTTAAAAGGGTGTGGTAGTAAGACAGCCGCCACTGTGCACCGGGTTTTCCATAAAATAAAATGCCGATATAGTCAATGAACCATGCTTATTTGGCATGGAAATGTTGCCGCCAAGGGGGGATTCATGAAGTACGATCTTCGCAAGATGGAGCAGTTGGTCGCCGTGGCGCGGGCCGGTAGTTTTTCCCGCGCCGCGCAGCAACTGCATATCACACAGCCTGCGCTCAGCCGCAATGTGGCTGCAATGGAGCGCGAACTCGGCGTCAAGGTGTTCGACCGAGGCCGCGGCGGCGCAGTGGTTACTACGGTCGGCGCGCTGGTGGTGGAAGAGATCGAGCAACTGCTGCAGCACGCGGATCGCCTGGACCACAACCTCGAGCATGTCGGCCGCGGCGATGTCGGCAGAATCAGTCTCGGGCTCGGGCCGATGGTCGGCAGCCTGCTGTTGGGTGACATGGCGCTCGAATTTTTCCAGCGGCGCCCCGGCCTGCACCTGCGCGCGGTGATCAAGCCCGCGCCGGACCTCCTGCACGAGTTGTTGAACCATCGCATCGAACTGTTTATCTGCGGCCGTGAGCAACTGCCGCAGACGGCGAGATTCGAAATAGAGCCGCTGGTCGCGCTGCCTATTGCGATGGTCGTGCGCGGCGACCACCCGCTGGCGAAACGGCAGGTTGTAAAGGCGCGGGAATTGCACGCGTACCCGATGTTGTCGGGTCTGGAACTGCCGGCCACGCTCTCCGTGGGGGGCGAACTGGTGTGCGATAACTACGACGTATTGCGCGATATCGTCCAGCGCAGCGACGGGGTCTGGCTCACCTCGCCGCGCATGGTCGAGGAGCAGTTGGCCTGCGGCCGCATGGCTATTCTCAATGTCGTGGACCGCGATGCGACATCGCAGACAGAGATCTGCCTCGTGCATCGCCTGGGCTACGCGCTCTCACCCGCCGCCGAACATGTGCGGCGCTATGTCCGCGATTACCTGGCGCCGGCGTCCGCTGACAATAAATAACTCAAATTCAATTTAGCAAACTGCAGCCGCCGGTTTGTTGCGCTTTGTCCAGTACCCGCCTTACCCTGCGGGAACTGGGGAGAACCGCCTGCGCTGACAGATCGTTGGCATACACAGGCCTGTTGCGGGCGAGGACGTGTCCAGGCGATTGCAGTTGAAATTTAGCCGCTGGCGCATTGCCAATAAGGGTCGCTTCGGTTAATCTGATGAAAATTGACATTCGGTCAGCTATTAGCCGGCGGTCAGTGAGGTGTTTGCAATAACGATAACATGTGTTTCTGTGCCCGGCCGTGAGCGCTTTGACGCCACGCGTTGCGGGGTCGGGGACATTGGCCACGCAGCTTGCGTCCAGTCGGAGAATGACATGACCATTGAAAATCCCAAGCACACCGCCGCGCTGCGCAAGCTGTCGTGCGCCGCAGTTTTGGCGTCCTGCAGCCTCGCATTCTCCGCCCAGGCTGTGCAGCCCACCGCCGCGCTGGAGGAGGTCATCGTCACCGCGCAGAAACGCGAGCAGAGTCTGCAGGATGTACCGGTCGCGGTGACGGCGCTCACCCAGGAGACACTCGAGGTCAATACCGTCGTCGACGTGAACGACCTCTCCGGCCTGGCGCCGAACCTGACGGTGCGGCCGGCAGTGGGCGGCACCAACCTGCCGGCCTTCAATATGCGCGGTATTACGAGCTACGGGATCGTGCCCGGCTCGGACAAGCAGATATCGATCTACCTGGACGGCGTATACCTCGGCTCGCCACGCGGCGGTATCTTCACGCTGCCGGATATCCAGCGCCTGGAAGTGTTGCGCGGGCCGCAGGGAACGCTGTTCGGACGCAACGCGACCGGCGGTGCGATCAGCGTCGTGACGCGCGACCCGGCCGGCGAACTGGGTTTCCGGCAGCAGGTGGGTATTGGCAACCGCGATTACCTGCAGAGCCAGACGACGATCGACACGCCAACCTGGGGACCCTTCAGCGGCTATGTCACCTACCTGACCGAAAAACAGGACGGCGACATCGACAACCTCGGCAAGAACACCACCTGGGACAGGTCCGCATGGGGTCGCGGTTTCGAGGACTCTCCCGACACCCTCGGCGAGATCGACAACGAGAGCTTTTTCCTCGCCGCGATGATGGACCTGGATTCCGTCGCCGCCTCGTACAAGTTCGACTATGGCACGGACAAGGGCTCGCCGCAGGGCACAGCGATCGTCAGCGGGTTCTGCCCCACCTGCCTGGACCAGCCCGGATTTGATCAGTTGATCAACATCCTGACGTCGGCCAATGCCGACCTGGTGGGCGGCGAAAGCACGAAGCGCCCCAACAAGGTGAACAACGCGTGGACCGGCTCGCGGGACCAGGAAATTTACGGCCACAACCTGACGGTTGACTGGGAAATCAACGACAGCCTCAACCTGAAGAACATCCTCGCCTACCGCAAATCGACGCAGGAGTTGCTTCCCGCCGATATCTCCGGCACCAGCGGCTGGGTATGGGGGGCGGTGGGGTCCGCCATTCCGCCAGGACCGCCGCTGTTTGGCCCCTTCGAAGCCGATGATCCGTTCTGCTATGTGTGTTCCTATACCGCTTTCAACAGCAAGCAGTGGAGTAATGAGCTGCAACTGAACTACTCCAGTGACCTGATGAATCTTACCGCTGGCGCCCTGTACTATGATTCAAAGGATGATGTGGACGGCAATACGTTTCAGTTTGCCGGCTTTCCGGGCTATGTCGTCCCGTCATTCACCCGGTATGTGACCGACAACAAGGCGACATCCTGGGCCGTGTATTCGCAAATGGAGTTCCACCTGACCGACAGCATCGACCTGCTGGGCGGACTGCGCTACACCGACGACGATAAATCGGGCGGTATTTTCAGCACCCTGGGTGGTGAAGTAACCCGCGACTCCGATTTCGACTACAGCGATGACAAGGTGAGCTACCTCGCCGGCGTCAGCTACACGCACTCCGATGACATGATGCTGTACCTCAAGTACTCCACCGCCTATGTGTCCGGTGGCACCGTCGCCGCGTTCACGTTCGATCCCGAAGAAGCCAAGTCATGGGAAATCGGTGCAAAAACTGATTTCCTGGACAAGCGGCTGCGCACCAACATCGCGTTGTTTGATGTGGACTACCAGAGCCTGCAGGGCTCCCAGGCCGGTGTCAACGTTCCTGGCGCCGACACTATCGGCACGCTGATCATCGATTCGGGAGACCTCTCGGCACGCGGTGTCGAACTCGAGGTTTCCGCGCTGCCGACCGATGGCCTGGTGCTGGGCGCCACGCTGGGCTACCAGGACGTGAAGTTTTCCAGCACGACCGAGCTTTATGACGTGATCAATGGTGCCGCCGGACCCAATGCGTACCCCGGCTCCAGCCTCGAACCCACGCTGGCGCCCGAGTGGAGCGGCAATATTTCGGCGAATTACACTACCGCGCCGTTGTTCGACGACGCGTATCTGACGGCCGGGGTCACAGGCATCTGGCACGACGATATCCGCCTTGAGCCGAACTCCGCGAAAGCTGCCCAGACTCCGTTCGGCGTGGCGGAGTTCACGCCCTCGGCGTGGATGTGGAATGCACGGGTTTCCCTGAAGGACATCAGGATCGCGGACGACTGGACGGGTGAGGTCTCGCTGTGGGGCCGCAACCTGGCTGACGACGACAATATGACGTTCGCGGTGAACTTCGGCGCAATGGTCGGCAGTAACTTCGTCGAGGAGCGCAGCTACGGCATCGATTTCATCGTCAACTTCAACTGAGCCGATGCGCTGGCGCTGCGTGTGTGATCGGTTAGAATCCGTGGTTCCTGGGTAGGGGGCATTCGACCATGTCAGACAATCTCGCACGCAAGCGCAAATCCGCCGCCGCGGTGCCCTTCGCGATGAGCGAGGCACACCGGGTGCCGAAGGAGCGCTACTACGACCGCGGATTCTTCGAGCTGGAGAAAGAGAAGCTCTGGCACAAAACCTGGCAGATGGCCTGCCGCCTGCAAGAAATTCCCAGGCCGAACGATTTCGTCGAGTACGAGATCTGCGAACAGTCCGTCTTCCTGGTGCGCCAGGCCGACCACAGCGTAAAAGGCTTTTTCAACGTGTGCCCGCACCGGGCGACGCAGCTCGCCAGGGGCGCCGGCTCGTTTCCCGGAGGCCAGGTCACCTGCCCGTTTCACGGCTGGCGCTGGAACTGCGACGGCGAATCGTCCTTTATTTACGGCGAACACGGCTTCGCGCCGGAGTGTCTGAAGAAAGAGGAAATCAACCTGCGCGAGTGCAAGGTGGAAGTCTGGGGCGACAGCGTGTGGATCAACCTCGACGCCAATGCCGGCCAGCTGAAGGATTCCATCGGCTCTGCCGCGGCGCGGCTCGATGACGTCGCCATAGGCAACTGGCGCGTGAAGTGGTGGCAGGAGACGATTCTCAACGCCAACTGGAAGATGGCGCAGGAAGCGTTCATGGAGGGCTGGCACGTGATGCGCACGCATCCGCAGCTGACGTTGGGCGCGGGTGAGGCGACGCCGCCGGATTCGCTGCGCTACGACACCTATCCGGGCGGGCACTGCAGCTTCGAGAGCACAGTGCTGGAGCGCGACTATGTCAATTTCGACGTGATGCTCGCGTCCTCGCAGCTGTTGGCCGATGGCCTCGACGCGATGGCGATCGACCGCGATATGAAAGTACTCGAGAGTATCCGCCACAAACTGGGGCCGGGCGACAGCATCCGCGAGGCGGTCGCGCGCGAGATGCGCGCGTACAACGAGGGCGCCGGCATCCCGATGCCGGCGGGCATCGAGAACCAGGCGCTCTGGTGGAACGGCATGGTGTTCCTGTTCCCCAATATCTTCTACCTGCCGATGTACGGCAACTCACTGGCCTACCGCATCCGGCCTTACAACAATCACCCCGAGTGGTGCCGTTTCGAAGTCTGGTCGCTGACCACCTGGCCCCGGAGCTACCCGCAGACGCGCGCTTCGCTGAAGGGGCGTTTTGACAAGGACGACGCGGACAACTGGCCGCTGATCCCGATCCAGGACTTCAGCAACATCGAGCGACAGCAGAGAGGCCTGCATGTACTCGGCTACCAGGGCCACCGCCTCGCCACCGAGTGGGAGGCGGGTATCTCCAACATGCACCGCGAACTGGATCGCCGGCTCGCTTAGCACCGGGCGCATAGACTCGACACGGGGTTGCCATGCCAGTCGTTACAATTCTGCCCGGCGATATTGAAATCGAGGTCGCGTCCGGCGAGACGCTGGCGCAGGCGGCGTGGCGGCAGGATTACCAGTGGCCGACCACCTGCTGGGGCGAGATGGCGTGCATGGTATGCGCCTGCGTGGTGCGCGACGGCGAGGCGGCTGCGGAGCCGGCTTCGGCGCTGGAAGAGGGCTGCATCGCCGAACGCATGCCGCGGTTCCGGCAGTTGCCGGGCACGCGGCTCGCCTGCCAGTTGCGGGTGATCGGCGACGGCCTGGTCGTCGAGAAAGAGGGTGTGCGGCCACCGGTTTGTTCCGCCTGATGGGTGGTATGGGACAACAATCAACCTGCTGGCACGACATTTGAGGGTTTTGTATGAGTGAATTCGACGAGGAGCGCGATTTCGTGGTCGTCGGCAGCGGCGGCGGCTCTATGTGCGCGGGCCTGGTGTTGCGCGCTGCCGGCAGGGACGTACTGGTGCTGGAGAAGACCGATCTGCTCGGCGGCACCACTGCGCGCTCCGGTGGCGTGATGTGGATTCCGGACAACCCCTTCATGCGCCGCGACGGCGTCGAGGACAGTTTCGACAAGGCCAGCGAGTATCTGGATGCGGTCGTCGACAACCGGGAGGACCAGCCGGGCGCGACCCCGGAGCGCCGCGCCACCTACCTGCGCGAGGGGCCGAAGATGATCGCGTTCCTGCTGGCGCAGGGGGTGGAACTGGACCGCGCAAGCTACTGGCCGGACTATTACGACGAGTACCCCGGCGGCTGCGAGGCCGGGCGCACCGTCGTCGCGAAGGTGTTCGACACCAGGGAGCTGGGCGAATGGCAGTCAAAACTGCGCCCGAGCTTCGCGCCGCTCGCCGGGCGGCTCGAAGACCTGATGAAGATCGGCTACTTCAAACGATCCTGGCTGTCGCGCTGGATCATGCTGAAGACCGGCGTCGCCAATGTATTCGCGCGGCTGCTCGGCAGGCGCCTGGTGACCGCCGGCGCTGCGCTGCAGGGGCGCATGCTGCTGGCAGCGACCCGGGCCGGCGTCGAGTTTCGGGTGGAGTCGCCGGTGCGTGAACTGATTACTGAGGACGGCGCGGTGACCGGGGTGGTGACCGAGCGCGACGGCAAACCCTGGCGCGTCGGCGCCCGCCTCGGCGTGCTGGTGAATGCCGGCGGCTTCGCGCACAACCAGCGCATGCGCGATACCTACCAGCCAGGTACTTCCGTGAAATGGACCAACACGGTGTCCGGCGACACCGGTGAGATGATCGAGGAGATGCAGCGCTGCGGCGCGGCGCTCGCGCAGATGGACGCATTCGTCGGCTACCAGCTAACGCTGCCGCCGGGCAGCGAGAAACACGAGGTGAAGCCCTCGATTCAGCGCACGACGGCCGGGCCGCACTGCATACTGGTGGACCAGGGCGGTGAGCGCTACATGAACGAGGGCGGTTCCTACATGGCCTACTGCCTCGGCATGCTGGAGCGCAACAAGACGGTGCCGGCGGTGCCGAGCTGGGCGGTGTTCGACAGCCGGCATCTGGAGAAATACATGTTCGCGAGCACAATGCCAGGCCGCAGGAAGCCCGCAGACTGGACGTCCAGCGGTTACCTGAAAGCGGCCGATACGATTGCGGCGCTCGCCGCTCAGATGGGTGTTGACCCCGCCGCGTTGCAGCGTACCGTAGAGCGCTTCAACCGCTTTGTCGCAAACAACCGCGACGAGGATTTCCAGCGCGGCGAGCGCGCCTACGACCGCTGGCTGGGTGACTTCACCCACAAGCCGTCCGAGACGTTGGGCACGATCGAACAGGGCCCGTTCTATGCGGCGCAGGTGTTTCCCGGCGACGTCGGCACCTACGGCGGCGTGGTCACCGATGCACAGGCCCGCGTGCTGCGCGGGGACGGCTCGGTGATACCGGGGCTCTACGCTACCGGTGTATCCACCGCCTCGGTGATGGGGTATAAATACCCCGGCGCCGGTTGCAGCGTGGGTCCCTCTTTTGTCTGGGGTTATGTTGCGGCGCAACATGCGGCGGGACAGAAAACCGCCTGATACTCGAACCT
Organism: Gammaproteobacteria bacterium; assembly: GCA_030427485.1. Lineage (GTDB taxonomy): Bacteria > Pseudomonadota > Gammaproteobacteria > Pseudomonadales > Halieaceae > Marimicrobium. Next base: position 40,739 of record JAUICG010000015.1, on the reverse strand, counting down.
GGAGCCCCTGATGTACAGTGATTTACCGATACCCACCGATGCGCGCGACATCGAGGAGATCAGCGCGCCCTGGCTCAGCGAAAAACTTGGCTATCAGGTCCGGTCTTGCACTTCGAAGCGCGTCGGCGCGGGACAGACCGGCGCGTCCTACCGCCTCGCGCTGGCTACAGAGCGGGGTGATGAACACCTGGTGGCCAAGGTCGCTTCCGGTGACGAGCAGGCCCGGGGCGGCGTCAGCGCGGGTTATGCCGCCGAGGTGCGCTTCTACGCGCAGCTCGGCGATACTGTCGACATCCGCGCCCCCGCCTGCCACTACGCGGCCATTACCGACGATCAACTGCGCTTCACGCTGCTGCTGGAAGACCTCGCGCCGCGCCGCCCCGGTGTGCAGGTGGCAGGGTGTACCGTGGAGCGCGCGCTGGGCGCTGTGCGCAACCTGACCGGCCTGCACGCACCGCGCTGGAACGACACAAGCCTGGCGGAACTCGATTTCCCGATGACCGTCGATACCCGGGAGAAGGCCGACGGCCTGGCGATGGTCGCGCAGATGGCCGGCGACGAGTTCGTGCAGCGCTATCAAACGGAACTCGGGCCAGAGGACGCCGCGACACTGAAGGCGGCCGCTGCGGTGATGGGCGACTGGGCGCTCGCGGGACGACAACCGTTTGCGCTGGTGCACGGCGACTACCGCCTGGACAACCTCATGTTTGGCGCTGACCCGCAGGACGTCGTCGCGCTGGACTGGCAGACGCTGGGCGTGGGCTCGCCGACGCGCGACCTCGCATACTTCATTGCCACCGGGCTGGAAACCGGTTTGCGCCGCGAGGCCGAGCGCGAACTGGTGGCCGCCTACCACGACGAGCTGCTGCGCCGCGGCGTCAGCGACTACGACTTCGATGCCTGTTTCCACGGCTACCGGCTGGGTCAGTTGCAGGCGCCGATGCTCACCACCATCGGAGCGATCTACGCGACGCGCGAGCGCAGCGAGGCCAGCGACGCGATGTTTCTCGCGATGGCGAAGCGTTCCTGCGCGGCGATTCGCGAGCTGGGTACGCTGGATCTCCTTTAGTCGCTGACAGTTTCAGCAACCCTCACCCACCCTCGGTGTCCCGATCCAGCAATGAGCCCTGACGAGTTCGAAGCCGTCGTCGACGATGTCGTGCTCAGCCTGCCCGAGTGGGTGCGCGAGGCCTTCGACAACCTGGTGATTCTTGTCGAGGACGAAGCCGGCGAGGCGCTGGACCCCGAGGGACATGGCCTGCTGGGCCTGTACACCGGCATTCCCCTGCCGGAGCGCGGTGCGGACACCACGGGCAACCTGCCGGACGAGATTCGCATCTTTCGCCTGCCTCACCTGGCACTGGGTCTGCCGGACCCCGAATTGCGGGAGGAAATCGCCAGGACCGTGATGCACGAGATCGCCCATTACTTCGGCATCGACGACGATCACCTTGAGGAGATCGGCTGGGACTAGTAAATGGGGTGGCGTTCGGTCAGGCTCGCGCCCCGTTTACTGGACGAAGTCGGGATTGTTCCAGTCGTCGGGTGCGCGCAATTCCTCGGGCGGCAGTAGCCGCGAGGCGTAATCGAGAACGGCCGCCATCTCGCCGTCGTCTAAGTTGTGGATAGTGTCTTTCATGTCGGCATTGGCATCGCGGTGACCGCCGTCGCGTATCCACTGGAACTGGCGCACCAGGTAACGGTAGTGCTGCGCCTGGAGGCGGGGGACCAGATCGTCATTATTGCCCTCGCCGTCGACGCCGTGGCATTCGGCGCAGTGTTCGGCGTACAGGCTTGCGCCCCGCTCGAGGTCGCTGCCCGGCCCCTGGCCGTTGGCGACGCTGATCTCCAGCGTCGATATGTAAGCGGCGACATCCGCCAGCGCCTGGGTGCCGCCGATGACCTCAACGGCGGCGTAGGGCGCCATCAGCCCGGACTGTCGGCTGCCGGCCCGCAGGTCGGCCAGCTGCTTGATAATCACCTTGGGATGTTGCCCGGCGATCTGCGGCACACTGCCGGTGGTGTAACCCCAGCCCTCGGGCTGGTGGCAGGCGGCGCACTCGCGGTAGATCTGCAGGCCGTTGGCGGTATCCGGCGTCAGCGCAAGCGCCTCGTCATACTCCTTCCTGGCCCGCGCCTGCAGTTCCTCCGCGGTGATGACTGTGACCCTGGGGCCCTTGCGCGGAATTTGCAGTGAATCGAAGCAATAACCCAACGAGCGGCGCGCCTGGTCTGTCATGCGCGCGCGGTACAGGCTCACCGCGAAATTGCGTTGTTGCAGGCAGGACTCCAGTGACTGTTTCAGCACACCAGAGGGATTGGTCTTGAGGGCATCGTCCACGCGTTGCAGTTCTTCGTCGAAGGTCGTGGCCTGCGCGGCCACCGCGCACAGCGCCAGCGCGACGACAGCGGTGGACCGGAGAATCCTGAGCGCGGGATTGTTCATGCCCACGATGCTAAATCACCCGGCCGGCCGTGTAAATATGCGCGCCGTCCGGCGGACTACCCGAGATACAGCGTGCCCGCTGGGTAACACACGCGCAGACGTGCACGGGTCCGGGGTGCCAGTGGGGACCATGCCGCTGAAAACGCTTGTCAGGCATGGCGTCAGTCCCCCGGTGGCGCGCTCTGCCGGAGCGCGGCGAGGGGGTCGGCGTCCGCGGGCAGTTCCGCCACCACGCCGACGGGGAGCAGCTCGCCTCCCGCTATCGCAAAGGCCTGCGCCGACAGGTAGCTACCGCTACCCACGGAACGTATTACCACCACTATCTCTTGCTGTTGGTCACCATCGATGTCCGCCAGCACGACATCTTCGATCACGCCGTCGCGCGAGCGAACCAGGCCGGACAGGAAAAATGTCGTGTCATCCGGCGCGGTGGCGTTCTCATAAAGCCGTACACTGAAGCTGCCAATGGACCTCGCTTCGAAGTCCCCTTCTGCAACGACCACCGTGTTACCGGCGGGATGCCTGATTTTCGCAACGTAGCGTTCCTGTGCCACCGCCTGGTCGGAAGCGACAAGCAGCAGCGCCACCGTCGTTATCCAGACTCTGTTGGCAGTCGCCTGCGCTGCCACCCTCAAGGCAAGCCATAGTGAAATTCGTCTGGCAATGATTTGAACGGCGTTGCTGGAATGCTCTGCGAACATGGCGTTTACGCGTCAGGCGCCGGTGTGCCCTGGTGGTAGAACAACTGCCAGCCCATTTCCGTCTGCAGCCAGACGGAACTGCGGCGAGCGGCCAGGTCCACCGTTCCGTCGGCGCTATTTTGCGCGGACTCGTACGTCAGCAGCGCCACCCCCGGCCCGAGCAACCGGGCCACGTAGTTCGCGGCAGCGACGTCGGGCTGTGTCACCTGCGCAGCCAGAAAGGTGATGACCGTTTCGCGCGTGTACGGCCGCCCGGACCGTCCGACTTCGGTGAACTCGGGATGCAGAAGCCGCTCGAGCCGCTCACGGGTGATACGGGTTCCCGGATGATGCAGCTCGGACTCGAGTGCTTGCAACTCGGCAGTAAGATCTGGCACGTCTCCTCCAGTGTCGCCTGACACCCTGCGCAAAATCACAGGTTTGACTGGCGTGACATTTTGCTTTGAACAGAAACCCATATCCTATTGCGCATGCCGGGGAGTGGGGCAACGGCACCCGTCGCATGAGGTCAGGAATTCGGAACCTGTCCCTGGCTTGTATATCGACACGCCCGCTAAATTATCAATTTGCCGATTCTATGCATTTGGGCCTGGCTTGAGAAGGCGAATACGAAGCGGGTGTCTAACCTGATCCCGCCCGGCAAGCCCGCGCCACTCAGGAAACCTCCGCCAGTAGTGCGCGCGCCATCTCCTGCGCCTGGCGCGCGTAGCCGCCGCCGAACAGGTTGTAGTGATTGAGCACGTGGTAGAGGTTGTACAGCGTCCTGCGCGTGCGATAGCCGGGGTCCAGCGGCCAGCTGCTGTCGTAGGCGCGGTAGAACCCCGCCTCGAAGCCGCCGAAAAGTTCCGTCATCGCCAGGTCCGTCTCGCGATCGCCGTAGTACACGGCGGGGTCGAACAACACGGGCGCGCCTTCCTCGTCCGCGCCCCAGTTGCCGCCCCAGAGGTCGCCGTGCAGCAGCGACGGCCGCGGCTGATAGTCGCGGAAAAACTCCTGGACGACTTCGAGCAATGCCTGGCCGGCATCGATCAGGCCGGCCGGCGCGCCGTTCGCCGCCGCGAGGTCCAGCTGACGTCGCAGGCGCTGCTCGCGGAAGAAATCGGCCCAGTCCGTACCGGGCGTGTTGGCCTGGGGCGTCGCGCCGATGTGGTTGTCACGTGCCCAGCCGAACTGGGCCGCAGTGCTGCGATGCAGGTCCGCCAGCGCCTCGCCGAGCCTTGTATGGCAGGCAGGCGACGGTGTGCGCAGCGCAATGAACTCCAGTACCAGCCAGGCGCGTGTCGCATCGCGGCCGCTGCACACCGGTGTGGGCAGCCGTATTATCCCGGCGGACGCCAGCGCCGCCAGCCCCGCGGCCTCGGCCTCGAACATGTCGACATGGCCTGCGCCGTTCAGCTTGACGAAGTAGCGTTGGCCGCCGCCCTGCAGGCTCCAGGCTTCATTGATGCAGCCGCCGCCGACAGGGGTGGCGTCCACTGCAGAAAAGGCGGCGCCAGTGGCATCGGTAATCGCGGCGCAGATGGCGTGCCAGCGTGTCATGGTGCCAGCCCACTCCCCGGGCTCAATTGAGTTCGAACTGTATCGGCAGCGTCTTCAGCCCGTTCACGAAAAAACTCTCCGACAGCTTCGCCTCGCCGTTCAACTGCACGGATTTCAGCTTTGGCAGCAGTTCCTCCAACAGGATGCGCATCTCCATCTTCGCCAGGTGCTGGCCGAGGCACAGGTGCGGGCCGTAGCCGAAGGCCAGGTGCTTGTTCGGCGAGCGGTCGATATTGAAGGTGAACGGGTCCTCGAACACCGTCTCGTCGCGGTTCGCCGAGGCGTAGCACAGCATCAGCCAGTCGCCGGCCCGCAGTTGCCGACCGCCCAGTTCCACATCCTGCGCGGCGGAGCGCATGAAGGTCTTGACCGGGCTCGCCCAGCGGATGGCCTCGTCGATCAGCGCCGGGATCAGCGCGGGGTCGGCCTGCACGCGCTGCAGCAGGCCCGCTTGCGTGGCCAGCGCCCACATCGCGGTGGAGGTGGAAGACGAGGTGGTGTCGTGGCCGGCGGTCGCGGTGATGAGGTAGTAGCCGTTCAGCGCGTTGGCGCCGATCGGCTTGCCGTCAATTTCCGCATTCACCAGCACGGAGGCCAGGTCGTCGGTCGGGTTCTCGCGCCGCGCCGCGGTGAGCTTCTCGAAATACTTGACCACCTCGCCGACCACCGAGCGCTGGATCTCGGAAATCTGGTCCGAGCTCATGTCCTTCAGCATCGCCTGCGTGTCCGGGTCCAGCGGCCCGAAGATCTCCTGCGTGATGCTGAGCATGAAGGGAAAATCCTCCTCGGGTACGCCGAGGATGTTCATGATGATTTCCAGCGGGTAGTTCAGTGATACGCCAGCGACGAAATCCCCGTCGCCGTTCATCGCGAGCAGGCGTTCCACCGCCTTGCGCGCAATCGCGCGTATCTGTTCCTCGCGCTTCTTGATATTCGCGGGCATGAACCAGGGTTGCGTCAGCAGCCGGTGCTTCAGGTGCACCGGCGGATCCATCTGGATCAGTGACAGCACCATCGGGTCTTCCATGAACTTGCGCGAGAAATCCGCCCCTTCCCTGTTCATGAACGTGGAGGGCTGGCTGCCGTAGGGGAACAGTGTATTGTCCTTGCTGATGTCCATCAGGTCCCGGTGGCGCGTCACCACCCAGAACGGGTCGAAGCCTTCGACTTCGGCGATGCCGAGCGGGTTGTTCGCGCGCAGCCAGGTGTAGGTGTTGTGCAGGTCGTCGCAGGCATAGGCTTTTGGATCCACCAGCTTGGCGGCGTGTTCGAGGGGGATGGCGACATTGGCGACGGGCATCTGTGGATCCTTGTATACAGCGATATTGCAGACGGGCCCTTACAGAATGCCCGCTTGTTGCGTGAATTGAAACCGGTTTGGCAAGTGCGACGCCGGGCGGTTCGCTCGCCCGGGGAAATGCAGCCCCGGTGGTCTGGGCAGCCAGTTTAGAAAAATAATTGAAATATTGTCAATATTTTGGGAATATTCAAGCGCGCGACGGGGTGCTGCCATACCGGCAGGCCCGCAGCGATCACGGGGAATGAACACAAGGGCATGAAACGCTGGAAACACAGGCCGGAAGGCTCGAACTGGGGCGCGTTCGGCGACGATGACGCTATCGGCCGGCTGAACCTCGTCACGCCACAGAAGGTGCTGCAGGGCGTTGCCGAAGTTAAGGCCGGTCTCAGCTTTTGCCTGTCCCTGCCGCTGGACTACCCCGGCGGCAGCGTGCTCAACCCGCGGCGTTTTCCGCCGGATATCGGCTTCTCTATGCGCGGTGACGACCCGGCGATGTGCTACCCGATGGCGCGCGTGCAGGCCGGGCAGACCGACGTGGTGTGCGACGATCGCGTGACGCTGTCCACGCAGTACTCGACCCAGTGGGACAGTCTCGCCCATATGGGGGCCCTGTTCGACGCCGATGGCGACGGCCGCGCGGAGGTGGTGTTTTACAACGGCTACCGCGCCGGCAGCGACGTGCGCGGGCCGAAGGATTACCTCGACGGCGAGCGCGCGGTAGCGCCACCCTACGGCGCGGGGCCGCTGGGCATCGATTCGCTGGCGGCGACCGCCATGCAGGGGCGGGGCGTGCTGGTCGACCTGCACGCCCATTTCGGGAACGAGCGGCGGGCGGTGGATTACGACGCGTGGATGCGCGTTCTGGAGGCGGACCGTGTGGAGGTAACGGAGGGTGACTTTCTCTGCATCCGCACCGGCTTTGACCGCGTGCTGCTGGGTTTCGACAAGTCGCCGCCGCCGGGTATCCAGCACGAGGTATGCGCCGGGCTGGACGGCTCCGACCCGCGCCTGCTGAACTGGATTACCGATGTCGGGGTGGCGGCGATTGCCTCCGATAATGAGGCGGTGGAGTTGCTGCCCACGCCGAATCCCCCGGCGCGGGGCGGTGCGCACTACCCGCTGCACGAGCACTGCCTGTTCAAGTTGGGTATACCGCTGGGCGAGTTGTTCCTGTTGAGCGACCTGGCGGACTGGCTGCGCGCGAACGGGCGCCAGCGCTTCCTGTTCACCGCGCCGCCGCTGCGGCTGCCGGGCGCGGTGGGCTCTCCGGTGACCGCGGTTGCGACGGTATAGGGACTATCGATGAGTGAACGAAGAGAAATAGCAGCTTGCCCGCGGAATTCGCGGGCCAGGATGCCCCGGCGGGAAGCCGGTGCGGCGACGCCGCGACTGGAAACCCACAATGACATTTGACCTGGCCGCACAACTGAAACTGGCGGCGGCCGACCCGCAGGCCCTGTGCCGCGCGGTCGCCGGCGCGCACATCGTGCCGCTGCTGATGAGCTATGTGCACCTCACCGGCGACACGCACTACTTCGAAAAGGTGCGGCCGTATATCAAGGGCGGCTGGGACTACCAGCAGGAGATTCCCGCTGCGCTGCAGCAAGCGATCCGGGACGATCTGGTCGCCGCGATCGAGCGCCTCGCGCAGGCCGGCGACGCGGTGCACCGCGAGCCCGCGCCGCGGGCGCTGAAGGAGATGATCGACGTCGCCTGCGGTGCCGACGTGCCGGACATGTACCTGCCGATCTTCTACGAGGAGACCTGCTTCGGCGGCCGCGACTACCGCAGGATCGAGTGGCGCGAGCCGGTGCCGAAAAAGCGCCTCGAGGAGTTCAGGGTGGTGATCGCAGGCGCCGGCTTCTCCGGGATCGTGATGGGCCTGCGCCTGAAGCAGGCCGGCATCCCGTTCGTGATTATCGAGAAGAACGACGCGCTCGGCGGCACCTGGTACGAGAATACCTACCCCGGCATCGGCGTCGACACCCCCTGCCACTTCTACTCGTTCTCGCTGCTGCCGAACCCCGACTGGCCGGATTTCTTCAGCAAGGGGCCGCAGATCCTCGCTTACCTGAACCGCATCGCCGATGAATTCGGGGTGCGCGAGCACATTCGTTTCAATGAGAGAGTCAGCAGCGCCACCTACGACGAGCGCGCCTGCCGCTGGGTGATCGACATCGAAAAGCGCGAGGGCGGTAGCGAGCGACTGCGGGCAAATGCCTTCGTGAGCGCTGTCGGCATCCTCAATCGCCCCGCCATGCCGCCGCTCCCGGGGCTGGAGACCTTCGCCGGCGACAAGTTTCACTCCGCGTGCTGGGATCACAGCGTCGACCTCCGCGGCAAGCGCGTCGCGATGGTCGGCACCGGCGCGTCCGGCATCCAGATTGGCCCGGCCATTGCGCCCGTGGTCGGTCAGCTGAACATCTTCCAGCGCTCGAAACACTGGGTGATCAAGCACCCCATGTACCACGAGCATGTGCCGGCAGCGGTGACCTGGGCGAGCAAGCACATCCCGTACTACCTGGACTGGTTCCGCTTCGGGCTGTTCTGGGCCGCGTCGGACGGATTCCACCACACCCTGAAGATCGACCCTGAGTGGCAGGACCCGGCGCAATCGTTGAACGCGGAAAACGCGCAGATGCGCGCCGACCTGATCGCCTACGCGAAGTCCGAACTGGGTGACCGCCCGGACCTGCTGGAAAAAACCATCCCGGAGTACCCGCCGTTTGGCAAGCGCATGCTGCGCGACAACGACTGGTACAAGATGCTGCTGCGCCCGAACGTGGAACTGTTCGCCGGCGAAATCGACCGCGTGGAAGCTGACGGTATTGTCGCCGGGGGAAAAAAATACCCGGCGGATGTGCTCGTGCTGGCCACCGGCTTCGAGGCCAACCGCATGCTCGGTTCGTACGAGGTTACCGGCAGGGGCGGCGTGACGATCCGCGATATGTGGGGTGACGAGGACCCGCGCGCCCACCTCGGTATCACCGTGCCCGGTTTTCCCAACTTTTTCCTGCTGTACGGACCGAATACCAATCTCGCCCACGGCGGCAGCGCGTTCTTCCACAGCGAGTGCCAGGTGCGGTATATATGCGAGGCGCTGCGCGAGATGGTGGAGAACGGCTGGGATGAACTCGAGGTCAGACGGCAGCCGTTCGAGGACTACAATGCGAAGGTCGACGCGGAACACCGCAATATGGTCTGGTCGCATCCCGGCGTGACGAGTTGGTACAAGAACAGTAAAGGCCGTGTGGTGATGAATTCGCCGTGGCGCCTCGCAGTGTACCGTGCGATGACTGCGGATATCGACCTGGCCGAATACACCCACCGGTCGCTGGCGGAAGCGGCGAGCGGCACAATCGAGCAGCAGGTGGCGAATGAGCAGTGATGTAGCGGGACAGGTACTGGCGAGGGAGGCGGCGCGCGGCGCGGCGCTGCTGGCGGCGGATATCGATGCGCTGGCGGAATTGCTTTCCGAGCGCCTGGTGTTCGCCCACGCCACCGCGGCGTACGAGGACAAGGCCAGCCTGCTGGCGAAAATGCGTTCCGGCGCCATCGTTTACAACACGCTGGCGGTCAGCGGCCAGCGCGTCATCGAACTCGGCGACACCGCGCTGTTGGTGTCGCGGCTCACCGCGAGTGTCACGGTGGGCGGCCAGCCGCGGTCCATAGACAACTGGACGCTGTCGGTATGGACGCTGGAAGACGGCAGCTGGCGCCTGGTCGCCTACCAACCCACCGCGATCCCGAAGTGACCCGCCGCCATGCTGCTAGTCCCCGATGCCAGTGAACAGGAAATCGCCGCTACCGCCGCTGCCTTTCTCGCAGCGGAGTTCCCGCTGGCGCGCCTGCACGGTGCACGGGCGGATCACGACAGGCTGGGTGAGTTCGCCGCGTTGGGTTGGCTGGGTTTGTCCGCGCCCGAAGCGAATGGCGGCAGCGGACTCGGTGTTATCGAGGAGATGCTGTTTTTCTACGAACTGGGTCGTGTCGCGGGGCCGGTCGGTGTGCTGGCGCAGGTGCTCGCCATCGCCGCGGCCGGGGATGAGCGCGAACTGTGCGCTGCGTTGATCGCGGGCGAGACGCCTGTCGCCCTCGTCGTCCAGCGGTCTGAGGAGGCAGGCATACGGTTCGTCGGCGCGGCGGATCGCGGCTATGCGCTGGAGGTGACGCCGGCCGGAGCGACGCTGTTCGCAGTGCGCGGCGGCGACTGCACCGAGGTGCCCTGCCTCGACCGCTCGGTGCGGATGCACACCGGCCCCGCCTCGGCGCTGGAACAACGGCTGCACGTCGCGGGTGACCGCCTCTGGTACCGTGCGCAGGTGGCGGTGTCGGCGATGCTGGTCGGTACCGCCGAATGCGCGCAGGACATGACCGTTGCCTACGCAAAGGTGCGCGAAACCTTCGGGCGTCCTATCGGCGCCTACCAGGCGGTGCGCCACCCCTGCGCCGACATGGCGATGCGTATCGAGGGCGCGCGCTGCCAGCTGTACTACGCCGCCACTGCGCTGCAGGAGCAGCAGGCGGACGCCCGGCTGCACGTCGATGCCGCGCGCCTGCTCGCGGACCGGGCGGCGAAAGCGAATACCGACGCGAACATCCAGCTCCACGGGGGCATCGGCGTCACCGAGGAATTCGATGCGCACCTGCTGCTGAAGCGCGCGAACCTGCTGTGGCGACTGTTCGGCGCCTCGCAGCACCGCATGCGCACGCTGCTGGGGCTGGACGATGCTGCGGAAGGTTTGGCCCACGGGGAGGATGCCTGACCGTGGACCTCCATTACAGTGCCGAAGACGACGCGTTCCGCGCACAGGCCCGTGGCTGGCTGCGGGACAACATCCCGCGCGAACGGCGGCCCGCGCACGGCGAGGCGGCCGCGCAGTTCGACCGCGACTGGCAGCGCCGGCTGTTCGAACACGGCTGGGCCGGGCTCAACTGGCCGGCGGAGTACGGCGGGCTGGGCCTGTCGGCAATCCAGCAGGTGATCTGGTACGAGGAATGCGCCCGCGCCGGCGCGCCGCATTACATCAACACCACTTATGTCGCGCTGATGCATGCGGGGCCGACGATCATCGCCTGCGGCACGCCGGCGCAGAAGACGTTTCACCTGCCGCGCATCCTCGCGGGCGAGAGCCTGTGGTGCCAGGGCTTTTCCGAGCCCAACGCCGGCTCCGATCTCGCCTCGCTGAAGACCGCCGGTGTCATTGACGGTGATGAACTGGTCGTCAACGGCAGCAAGACATGGACCACCGACGGCCAGCACGCGGACTTCCAGGAACTGCTGATCCGCACTGAGCCCGGCTCGGCGCGCCACAAGGGACTCACCTGGGTGATCTGCGACATGCGCGCGCCGGGCATCACCGTGCAGCCGATCCGCACGATGCTGGGTGATGCACATGTGAACACCACGTTCTACGACGATGTACGTATTCCGCTGGCGAACGTGGTCGGCGAACCCGGCGGCGGCTGGAAGACGGCGATGTCCACGCTCGCCTTCGAGCGCGGCACCGGCTTCATCGGCGACCAGCTCGCGCTGTACGAGCGGGTAAACCGCGCGATCGCGCTGGCCGGCCGCACGCGGCTCGCGGACGGGCGTCTGGCGATCGACGACAGCGACATCGCCGGCCGCCTCGCGCTGATCAAGGCCGACACGCTGGCGATCAAGGCGATGACCTTCGCGCAGATCAGCGAGATCAGGCAGGGCGGCAATCCCGGACCGAAGGGCTCGATCATGAAGCTGATGGTGACCAGCACGGCCAAGGCGCTGAGCCACCTGGTCGCCGAGATCGTCGGCTGGGAGTTCATGGAATACAACGACGACAGGAACGACCACCCGCTGACCTATGACTACCTGTGGAGCTGGGTGTACACGATCGCCGGGGGCACCTCCGAGATCCAGCGCGAAATCATCGCCGACCAGCTGCTGCAGCTGCCCCGGTCGCGGTAGTGAGGACTTGCCGATGAAGCTGCGGCGCGATATCAGCGGGTTCCGGGTCCGATGGTCCGACGAGTACGCGCGGCGCTGGCGGCAAGCCGGCTACTGGCGGGAGGAGACGCTCGCCGACATCGCGCTGGAGCAGACCTTTCGCGACCCGCAGCGCACGCTGCTGATCGAGGGCGACGTGCGGCATAGCCGCGAGGCGATCTACAACGCTGCGCTGCGCCTGGCGAATTACTTCCAGCAGCAGGGCGCGGTGGCCGGCGATGTGGTGGCGCTGCAACTGCCCAACTGGTCCGAGGCCGCGATCATCGCGCTGGCCGCGCGCATCCTCGGCCTGGTGATCAACCCGATACCACCGATCTACCGCGAGGCCGAGCTGGCCTACATGCTGGGCGAGACCGGCGCGAAGTTCCTGTTCGTGCCGGCCGAGTTCCGCAAGTGCGAGTACCCGTCGATGGTAGCGAAACTGCGCGGCGAGCTGCCGGCGCTGCGCGAAGTGATTGTGGTGCGCGGCGACGCGGGTCGCGACACCGCATGGGCCGACGCGAGCGCCTGCGAGGCCCTCGCGTCGCTGCCCGCAGTCGATCCCGCCGCGGTGTTCATGGTGATGTTCACCTCCGGCACCACCGGACGTGCGAAGGGGGTGCTGCAGACGCACTACGCATTCGGCTACAAGGCGCGGCAGATGATCGAGGCGTGGCACGTCGGCGAGAGTGACCTGATCTTCATGCCGTCGCCGGTCACCCATATCACCGGCGCGATCTGGGCGTTCGACATTCCGTGGCTGTCCGGCGCGCCGGCCGTACTGCTGGACGTGTGGACGGCCGCGGAGGGTATCGCGGCGATCCGCGAACACCGCTGTACGATCAGCGGCGGCGCCACGCCGTTCCTGCAGCAACTGCTCGCGGCGTCCGCCGACGACCGCGGCGCACTGGCCTCACTGAAGACCTTCTTCTGCGGCGGCACGTCCGTGGCGCCGGAGCTTATCCGGCAGGTGTCAGACGCGTTCCCGCAGTGCCTGTTTTTCCGCGCCTACGGCTCGACCGAGATGATGACGGTGACGCTGGGTATCGCCTCGCGCGAGGATGCAGTGTACGGCGCCGAGACCGACGGCGTGGTGCGCCCGCCGATGCAGGTGCGCCTGCTCGGCGGGGACGGGCGGGAAATACACGAGGACGGTATCGAGGGCGAGATACTGACCTTCGGCCCGGAGCAGTTCGCCGGCTACCTCGATCCGCGCGACAATGCCGACGCCTTCGACCGGCACGGTTACTTTCGTATGGGCGACCTCGGCTGCCGGCGCGACGGCGATTACCTGGTGATCACCGGGCGCAAGAAGGACATTATCATCCGCTCCGGCGAGAACATCAGCCCTAAGGAGGTCGAGGACGCGCTGATGGCACATCCGGCGATCGCCGAGGTGGCGATTGTCGCGATGCCGAGCGCGGTGACCGGCGAGATGGGCTGTGCATTTGCGATCCTCAACCAGGGAGAGCATTTCGATATCGCGGCCATGCGGCGATTCCTCGACCGCGCGGGCCTCGCGAAGCAGAAATACCCGGAGTGGCTGGAGCTGGTCGAGGACCTGCCCCGCGTCCCCTCCGGCAAGGTGCGCAAGGACCTGCTGCGCGAACGCGCGCGCGAGATCGCGCAGCGCCAGCAACAGCTGACCGCCAACCAGCAATGACTGAAGGAATGCCCATGACCACCATCAGCCCGGAAAACCGCCTGGCCGTGCACGAACTCATCGCCAGCTACGCCCATATCGTCGACAACTACCGCGGCCGGGAGTGGTCCGAACTGTTCGTCGAAGGCGGTCGCCTGATCGGCGTCGAGCCGCCGCTGGTCGGGCGCCAGGCGTTCATCGACCAGTCCGCGCGGCTGCAGGCGGGCCCGACCGAGTACCGCCACGTGATCACCAATGTCTTCCTGCAGCCGGGCGCCACCGACGAACGCGCCGTGGCGATGGCCTACGGCACCGTTGCGGACTGGGCCGAGTCGCCCCCGGTGATGGCGATCTTCGTCGAGTACAGATTCAGCTTGGTTAATACCGGCGATACGTGGAAAATTGCGGAAATCGAGATCAACCGGCCCTATTTGGAGTAATCGCTGAAGGGCATGTGCCGGCGCGATGAATGGGCCCCGACAACGGTACTGAGGCAGCGAATCGGCCGGTATGGGGTCGGGACTGTGTGAGGCATGGAGGCCGAACGCAAGCCCCCATGGACGGGTTCACGGCGGGTCCCGACCCCATACCGGCCGATTCGCCGCCGGGCTGCAACCGGGGTGACGGCCGGTGCGCCAGTGCGTCATACTTGTTTGCCGTGATTGATTTAATTTGAGAAAAAGGTAAGGCATCAGTATGAACGAAACAGTCCTGTACGAAGTGCGCGACAGCATCGCGTTTATCACCCTGAACCGCCCCGAGGTCCACAATGCACAGAACCCCGAACTGCTGGAAGTGCTGGACCAGTGCTGGACCAGCGCGGCGCAGGACGAGTCGGTCAAGGTCATCCTGCTGCAGGCCAACGGCCGTAACTTTTCCGCCGGCCACGACCTCGCGGTGCCGGAGGACAGGAAGTCCGACGTGTTCGCCAACTTCGATTACAAGAACCGCGGCGTCGCCGGCCAGTACCTGTGGGAGCAATCGCACTATTTTGAATACAGCCGCCGCTGGCGCAATAACCCCAAGCCCTCCATTGCGGCGGTGCAGGGCGCCTGCATCGCGGCGGGGCTGATGCTGGCCTGGCCCTGCGACCTGATCATCGCGGCGGACAACGCCTGGTTTTCCGACCCGACCGTGGTGATGGGCATTGCCGGGGTGGAGTACCACGGCCACACCTGGGAACTCGGTCCGCGCAAGGCCAAGCAGATGCTGTTCACCGCGGACAAGGTGAGCGCCGCCGAGGCGCACCGGCTGGGCATGGTGAACGAGGTGGTGCCGCTGGAGGAACTGGCGGCGTTTTCTGCCGCGCTGGCCGGCAGGATCGCCGAGCGGGACCTTTTTTCGCTGGTGATGGCCAAGCGTGTGGTCAACCAGACAGTGGACATCATGGGCCAGCCCGCTGCGCTGCAATCCGGCTTCGACCTGCACGAAATGGGACACGCCCAGTGCATTGCGCGCTCCGCCGGGGAAACCGCGGTGCTGACCCGCGACGTTGCGGAACTGCGCAAGAAAAGTGGCTGAGGCATGGATAATCGCGGCATCGTTGATCTGACAGAAGCCAGCGTGCTATTTTAAAACTGACAACTATTTAATTTTCGGGATGTTCGCAGATGGGCGCCAGTGAGCTTTACTACGATCAGTACAGTTACGAGATCGACGACAATCCCTATGAAATCTGGAAGCGGCTGCGCGACGAGGCCCCCGTCTGGCGCAACGAGAAGTACCACTACTGGGTGTTGAGCCGCTACGACGATGTGATGCGGGCCTCGAGGGACTGGGAGACATACAGTTCGGCCTGGGGTACGGTGCTGGAGATCATGAGTGCCGAGCCCGCGCAAAGTACGCTGATGATCAACAACGATCCGCCGTATCACCAGCAACTGCGGCAGGTGGTCGCACGCCAGTTCCTGCCCGGCAGCATCGTGAAGCTGGAGAGAGAGCTGCGCGAGATGGTGGTCGCTTACGTCGAGCCGCTGGTGGGCCGGGAGGAGTTTGACTTCGTGCAGGATTTCGGCCGCTGGATTCCGATGGACGGGATCAGCATGCTGCTGGGCATTCCGCGGGAGGACCGCCGGCAGATCAACCAGTGGGCTGACGATTCCCTGTTCCGCGCCGAGGACGACGAGAAAACCACAGAGCGCGGTATGGCCGCGATGGGCAAGGTGCATGCGTACTTTCGCAGTATCCTCGCCGACCGCAAGGCGAACCCGCGCGACGATTTCCTCTCCTACCTGACGCACGCGGACATCACCGAGGCCGACGGCGGCAAGCGCCCGCTGACTGACCGCGAGAGCTTCGAGTTCATGATCCTGATTTCACTGGCCGGCAACGAGACCGTCGCCCGCCTGCTGAGCAACGCCGGCGTGCTGCTCGCCCGCCATCCTGAACAGCGCCAGAAGCTGCGCGACAATCCCAAACTCATCCCGCAGGCGGTCGACGAACTGATGCGCTATGAGCCGCCCTCGCCGATTCAGTTCCGTCGCCTGATGAAGGATGTCGAACTGCACGGCGTGACCATGAAAAAAGGCGACAACGTGGCGCTGCTGACCGCTGCCGCGACCCGCGACGACCGCCACTGGGATAACCCGGATGTGTTCGACGTGGAGCGCGAACGCAAGCACCACCTGACACTCGGCTACGGCGTGCACGCCTGCCTCGGCGCGAATCTCGCGCGCCTGGAATCGCGCATCGCCCTGGAAGAGGTATTGAAGCGCCTCGGCGACTGGACGGTGGACGAGAGCAGGCTCGTGCGCACCCGTACCAGCACTGTGCGCGGCTACTCGCACGTACCCGTGAAAATGGTCAAGTAGGAGAGGCAGGTGCACTGTTGGGAAGAGTGCGCAATTGACAAGTCAATCACATCCATCTGCGGGAGTAATCGCCATGGCTCATGACCCGATCGCCGCCCTGTCCAGGGAGCAGCTTGCGCAGCTAGCCCGCGAATACATGCTGGCCGCGCAGTTCAACAGCCGTACCGGCTACGCGGCGCTGGCCATCAATCACGGGGGTGAGGTTTACAAAGAGGTGGCGATCGACAACTGGATGGCGGCCAGCCCCGTGTACACCCGCCGCATGCAGCGCGCGATGAAGCTGCGCGGAACCTCTGACGTGGAGACAATCCTGAAGGGGCTGCAACTGGAATGCGGCTTCAGCCACCAGTATTTCGATACTCGCTTCAAAATGGTAGGCGACGAGGAGGGCGAGTTCTGGTTGCCGAGCTGCGGCCCGCTGCTGGAGACGGAGCCGCGCGGAGAGGAGGCCGTTCGCGTGATGTGCCACGACATCGAGGACCCTACCTTCGACGCCACTGCGGTGGCCACGAATCCGCGGGCTCAGGTGCGACCGATTCATCGCCCGCCACGGACATCGGCGGAGCAGAGTCCCCACTGCCATTGGCGGGTTGCAATCAGTGCCGATGCGGAGCCGGTGGTGGAACGCGACATCACACGGGTCATGGCTGCCACGCACCTGGCAGCGTTGCAGATCGGGCGCGCGGCGAATACCGAGCCGGGCGGCTGGGAGTATTACGACGTGCCGCTGATTGAACAGATGCACCTCGAGCGTTTTTCGCAATCGGCGCTTACCGTGATCTGCAAGGAACTCGCGCTACAGTTACACCTGCTGGTCCAGAGCCTTGGGCTCGCGGTGCAACAGCGTTACGGCGAGGCGGCGGCGAGAGCGGTGGCCGAGTTCCAGATGGTCGGCTCGGCATGGGTGACAAGCGAGCGCCTGGCCCGCTGGCTGGGCCTGCAGGACGGGGGTGTCGACGCCATCGCCCGGGTGCTGCGGATACACCCCGCGTTCAAGCCCGATGAATATTTCAACATGGCGGTAACGGAGGTCGGCGACAGGCTGCGGATTACCCTCGGCGATTGCCCGGCGGCGTGCGAGGAGCGGCCCCTCGGCTGGTACCCGCTGCTGCGGCTCGGTGGGGAGGTCCCGGGGCTGGAGGCGCTGGTGCAGGGCGTGGACCCGCGCGCACGCCTGGTTCCCGCCCCGGGCGGTGAGGCCGCCTGGGATATCCTGATTGGCGAGATGCGGGTAGAGGAGCCCATGGCGGTGCAGATTGCCAAGGGTACGCTGGCGTATCGCACGCAGTTGCAGAACCACATACAGCTTCTCGAAGTGGTCTAGACGCGAAGAGGTGTCCCATGGATGACATTTTCACCTTTGCGGAAGCGCAGGCGACCGTGTCCACAGTCCCGCCTGATTGCGATGGCCGCTGGGAGGTGGGGCGCGAATGTGCAGCAAGGTGTTGACTGACTGCTTGGAGTAATACCCATGATGAAACTGATCTATCTCGCGAAGCGCAAACCCGGTTTTACGTTTGACGAGTTCGTGTGTCGCTGGCGCAGGCACGGCGCCCTCTGCATGGCGCAGCCGCTGTGGCGCTTTGCACTCGGTTATGTGCAGGCTGAGCCGATTCTTCCTCCGCCGATCACCGGCGCTTCCGGGGACTACGACGCGGTGGCGTGCTACATGGTGCGGGACGAGATGTTCACCGGCATGACGGAGGACGACATGCCCGGTGCGATGAAAATGGCCGAGGACGAACTCGAAACCTTTTCCGGTCCGATACCCGAGGTGTCCCTGTGGGTGAGCGAAGAGTCGCTGAAGGACGGTGAACTCGGCTGCGTCACCGCGTTCCTGTTTTTCCGTGATGCCGTGGCGGCCCGCACCGGCGCAGCGAAGGCGCGCGATGTCGCCGGGCTGAACCGGGTCGTGCTCAACCTGCGGGATGACAGCCGTGTCGGTCCCGGCGGCAACACGCTGCCGTACATGGCCGTGGTGGAACTGTCCGCGCAGAATGTGCCCGAACTGGAAAAGGCCGTGAACCCGGTGTCGGGCAACCTGTTTGCGGAGGCCGATGTCGCCGTCGTGACGCGTCCGGCAGTCATGTGGGACCGCATTACCGGGCACTCTCCAACCGTTCGTGTCTAGATCTCTCTATCGATAACAGTACAGGTAAACCTATGAAAATAACCGCACGTAGCCGTATAGTCGCCTCCAGCCTGATAGGCCTGGGTGCCATCCTTCCCGTTACCGCCCAGGAAAGCGGTACCCTGCAACTGGAGGAGGTGGTGGTCACCGCACAGAAGCGCGATGAAGCGCTGTCGGAAACTCCGATGACGGTAAGTGTCATCAGCGGTACGCAGATTGTCGACTTTGCCAGCTTCAGTTTCGACGACCTGAACAACCTGACAGCGGGGCTGGCCATCAGCGGTAATAACTTTGACACGGATATCGCCACCCGCGGTCTCGGTACCGAACTCAACGCAGCGGTTTCGCCCCGCGTCACCGTCTACCTCGATGGTACCTTCATCAACCAGCAGCGGGGTATGTTCAGCGGTATTTACGACGTCGCCCAGGTGGAAATCCTTCGCGGTCCCCAGGGCACCCTGTACGGACAGACGTCGCCCGCCGGCGCGATCACGATAAGGACGGCCAACCCGAATCTCGAGGAAATCGACGGCTACGCCAGCCAGAGCTTCACCAGCCAGGAGGGATCGAACTCCCAACTCGGCGTCTCGGTGCCGATCATCGAGAACGAACTGGGCATCCGACTGTCCGGCCTGTACGACACCAACGAGGCCAGCGATGTGCAGAACATCACGTTAGGCAGGCATCTCAACAACCAGACCAGGGCATTCCGCGCCGTGGCGCTGTGGGAGCCAAATGAAAATTTCGACCTGCGCCTGTCCTACCACGACATCACAGACCACTTCGATATCGATCCAACGGTGGAAGGCCCCGGTATCAAGGCCAAAGACCGCGAGTCCGTGGCCGATTACAAGTCCAAAATGGAGAACCAGACGGATTATTTTATCCTGGAGACGAACTACACCTTCTCCAATGACTGGGTGATGACCTTCGTCGCCAGCGACCAGGACAACCGCATCCCTCGCTACTGGGACGGTGACGGTACGGCGCTGCAGGCGCGCGAACAGTATGTCGACTCTGTGGTCAACGACGTGCAGGTGTACGAACTGCGCCTGGCCTCGCAAAGCGGGGACTTCTGGAACTGGATTGTCGGCGCTTTCTACCAGGATACCGATGCCCATACCGACGTGGTGGCGGATACCTGGACGACCACGGGTATCCAGGGTCTCAACGTGTTCGCTGACGTTGACTCGACCGCTTTCACCAGCAACGAGACCTCCGCGTTGTTTACCCACAATACCCTGTACCTCACCGAGAATGGCACCCTCACCGTCGGCCTGCGCTACTCGGAAGTGGATCGCAAGAACTCGCAACCGTTCCAGCAGACTGTATACCAGTTGAACCCCGACGGATCGCTCGGGGGGATCCTGCGCGAAGCGGATTTCAACGGCGTTGCCGAGGACGCGCAGAAGGACAAGGAAGATGCGCTGACCGGCACCGTCAAGTACCAGTACCAGTTCACCGATGCCCTGATGGGCTACACGAGCTATGAGCGAGGCTGGCGCAGCGGCTCCGCGAATATCGCCGGCAACCCGGCGCCCCCGGTATTCGGCTCGTTTCCCGACGAGAGCAGCGACAATATCGAATTCGGGTTCAAGTGGGAGCTCTGGGACGGACGCGGCCTGTTGAATTTCGCCACCTACTACCAGATCTACAATGACTTCCAGTTCCAGGCGACGGCCGAGTACCGCGATGAGATCGGGCGGATCAGCATCGCCGACCCGGTGGTGAGCGTGGATGAGGCGGAGTCCTACGGCTTCGACAGCGACATCACGGTGCTGATCACCGAGGACTGGCTGGTGCGCGCGATGCTCACCTACAACAAGACCGAATTGACCGACGCGAAGGGCGTGCCGTGCAATAACGGCCAGCCGATCTCCACCGAGACGTGGTCTTTCAACACCTGTGACTTCACCGGCGAGCGGGCCGGGCAGGAACCCGAATGGTCCGGCAATGTCGCCACCGAGTATTCGCACGCCCTCGGTAACGCAGACATGGAGTGGTACGCACGCACCCTGCTGAATGTCGAGAGCGAGTACTACTCGCAGTCGCTGCAGGAGAACCTCGACAGCTACGCCATGCTCGACCTGTTCCTCGGCCTGCGTTCGCCCGCAGGTACCTGGGACGCCAGCCTGTGGGTGAAGAACGTGGCGGACGAGTCAGCCGTGCTGAAAGCGGAGTCGCTGCCGCAGCTTCCGGATTTTGCCACCGGGCAAACCGTCGACAACCCCTACACATGGATTCGCCGCCAGTTGAACCCGCGTACCTTCGGACTCACGGTGCTTTATAACTTCTGAGGCGGGCTCGTACAGACCAATTTCAAACTGGCGCACTACCCATGACAGGCACCGCTTGCCAGCAATACCGCCACTGTGCTTTGATAGGAGGGAAGAGGTATCGAGATGGTACGTGTAATCGGCATAGCAGTTGTCATCCTGGGGTTGATTTTTCAGCCCCTGGCCGTGGCTGTGCCGAATTATATGCCGGTCGATGACGCTGCTGTGGCCATGCATCACGGCAGCGCGGACTCACAGGAGTCCGGCCACGAGATGGCAGGCGACAGTTCATCGCCCAGGGCGCCCTGTCACGAGGCGGCGGACGAGCGGGGTTCCCCGGCGCCGTGCGCTGATTGTGACGGCGATTGTGGCGGCGGTGCCTGTGCTTCCGCCTGCTTTCCCGGTACGCCTGCACTGCTGACCCCCCTGCAGTTCGCCGTTGACAACTTCACCGCTGTTCACAGCGCCGTTGTCCGCGCAATGCTCAGTCAAGGGCACACCGCCCGTATTTTTCATCCTCCCAGACTCGCCTGATCCCCTCGAAGGGCGCCGCTGCGCCTGAAGGTTTGAGTCGGCCCTGTTTGTCCAGGGACCGCAGTAATGCCTCGCATTTGCGTTGCCTCGAGCCCGTCAATCAAACCCGTGCCCGCGCAGTAGCATCATCCTGAATCCGCCAGACTCCTGGTGATCGTAGTTTCCCGCGGGAACGCGAAAAGAGGTTGAGCATGCACATACGAAACCATGACAACACGTTCGTCCGACAGTTTTTGGCGCGGTCTAAGCGCTCGGGCTTGTGCCTCCCGGGGTGCGCGCTAGCCGCCGTATTTACATTCGCCCTGGTGGCCCGGGTCTATGGTAATACCGGCGAGGACGTGGCGCTGTACCTGACTGAGAGCGCGGCCGTGGCCCTGGCCCTCGAAGACAACCCGGGGCTTGCGGCTATGCAACTGCGCTACGAAGCGCTACTCGAAGTCCCCAGCCAGGCAGGCACGCTGCCGGACCCGGTGGTCAACCTGAATGCGATGAATTTTCCCACCGACAGTTTCGACAGGAGCCAGGAGCCCATGACACAACTGCAGGTGGGTCTTACCCAGATGTTCCCCTTTCCAGGCAAGCTGGGCTTGCAGGAGGAGGCCGCATCCTTCGATGCGATGGCCGCGGGGTATTCCGTGGATGAAATGCGGGTGCAACTGGCGAAGAACGTAAAGACCACCTGGTGGCAGATTTACTACCTCGACCGCGCCCGGGATACCTTGCAGAAGAACGAAAATCTGATGCGCCAGTTTATCTCGGTGGCAAGGACCAAGTATGAAACCGGCAAGGGCCTGCAACAGGACATCCTGCTGGCGCAGCTTGAACTGTCAAGACTGATGGACCAGGGCATACAGCTGGCGGCATTGCGCCGCCACCAGGTGATACAGATCAACACGCTGATGAACCGGCCGGCCTCCGACGGGGTCAGCCTGGCTGAGAGTGTCTCCCTGGAGATGCCCGGCCTGCCCGGTGAGTCGGAACTCTATAACGTGGCGGAATCGCAGCGGCCGACCCTCAAAGTGCAGGAGACCAATGTGGAAGCTGCGCGCTCGCGGCTGGCACTGGCGGAAATGGATCAGTATCCCGACTTCATGGTGGGCGTGACCTACGGCGAGAGAAGCGGAGACAACCCGCCGTTCATGGGCGGCTCCAGGGCGGATCTGCTGTCCGTCATGGTAGGCATAGAAATCCCGCTGTACAGCGGCAGCAAACAGTCCCGGGCTATCTCGCAGAGGACGCGCGAACTGGCGAGAAGCCGCTACGCCATGCTGGACGAAAAAAACACGGTGAGGGCGGCGATCTCCGCCGCGCTGACAGACTATCAACGATCACAGGACCAGTTTGAACTGCTCGGCAGCGGCATCATACCGCAGGCACAGCAGACCGTGCAGTCGATGCTGGCCGCCTACCAGGTGAGTGAAGTCGACTTCCTCAACCTGCTGCGCAGCCAGATGACGCTGTTCAGCTACGAACTTCAATACTGGCAGGCACTCAGTGAGGCGAGGCAGGCGCTGGCGCGCGTGGAAGCCGCCGTGGGTGAGGGGGCTTTTTATGAATAAGGCGATAATAATGACAGGCGCTGTCACGCTGGCGCTCGGCATTGCGGCGGGGTACTGGCTGGCGCGGTATCCGGCCCCCGCGGAAACAGGCGCGGAACATGCCGGGTCACATCAAAGTGCCGCGGAGCGTGAAATCCTGTTCTATCGCAATCCGATGAACCCCGCGGTGACATCGCCCACGCCCATGCAGGACTCGATGGGCATGGACTACATACCCGTCTACGCCGACGGTGCGAAAGATGATGTGGCCGGCACCGTAAGCATTGATCCCGTGGTGGTGCAGAATATCGGCGTCAGAACCGCCGTTGCGCAGTCCGGCACCATCGGTCGCACCGTACGTACCGTCGGGCGTGTGGATTACGACGAGGAGAGAATGGCGCGTCTGCATCCCAAGGTACAGGGGTGGATAGAAGAACTGTATATCGACAAGGCCGGGGAGAACGTCAACCGGGACGATATACTGCTGAGCATCTACTCACCGCAACTGGTCTCCACGCAGCAGGAGTACCTGCTGGCGCTTAACAACCTGTCCGCATTGCGTGCCAGCCCTATCGAGGAGATTCGCCAGGGTGCGGAAGACCTGGTGCAAAGCTCGCGCGAGCGCCTGCAGTTTCTGGATGTACCCGAGCACCAGATCCGTGAACTGGAAGAGACACACCGGGTCAAGAAGCAGATACATATCCATTCCCCTGTCGCGGGAACGGTGCTGGAAATCGGGGTGCGGCGTGGTCAGTACGTTACAACGCAAACTGAAATGTACATGTTGGCCGATCTCGAGCAGGTGTGGGTGTTCGCCGATATTTATGAGAACGAGATTCCCTGGGTCAGGACGGGCGATCACGTCGAGATGACGCTCGCCTCCGTGCCCGGGCGAGTGTTCCGGGGTCTGGTTTCCCATATATACCCCTACGCTGAGGCGCGTACCAGAACGACCAAGGTGCGCATTGTGTTTGACAACGCGGAACGGCTGCTGCGCCCGGATATGCTGGCCGACATCAGCATTCTGTCTGACACGCGCGATGATGCGGTCGTTGTTCCGTCGGAAGCCGTGGTTCGCTCCGGCGGCGAACCGCAGGTATTCATTGTGAGAGCGCCGGGGAAATTTGAACCCAGAACGGTCGTGACCGGGGTGGAATCGGAGGGGCGAACGGAAATTGTTAGCGGCGTCAGCGCGGGTGAGGAAGTCGTGACCTCGGCCCAGTTCCTGCTGGATTCGGAATCCTCACTGCGTGAAGCCGCGGCAAAAATGGTCGCCCCCGACACAGCCGCCGAGGGGGGCATGGCCCATGATTAATGCCATTATCAATGCGTCGCTGCGCGACCGGTTCCTCGTGCTGCTTGCGACGCTTGTCATCGGGGTTGTCGGCGGCTTCGCCTATAAAAATGTACCGCTGGACGCGATACCCGACCTGTCCGACGTGCAGGTCATCGTTTTCAGCAAGTATCCGGGGCAGTCCCCGCAGGTGGTTGAGGACCAGGTAACTTATCCGCTGACCACCGCGATGCTCGCGGTACCCGGCACCAGGGTGGTACGGGGGTACTCGTTTTTCGGGCTTTCATTCGTCTATATCATTTTCGAAGACGGTACCGATATGTACTGGGCGCGCTCGCGGGTGCTGGAATCCCTCAACTATGTCAGCGCCCGCCTGCCTCAGGGTGTGGCCCCGACACTGGGCCCGGATGCAACCGGCGTGGGCTGGGTCTATGAATATGCGCTGGTGGACAGAAGCGGACAACACGATCTCGCCGAGTTGCGTTCGCTGCAGGACTGGTACCTGCGTTACCCCTTGCAAACAGTGGCCGGTGTGTCGGAAGTGGCGTCCGTGGGCGGGTTCGTCAAACAGTACCAGGTGGAAGTCGACCCGGCTGCGCTGCTGCGCTACGGCATCCCGCTCGACAAGGTCAAAATGGCGATCAGGATGTCCAACAACGACGTCGGTGGACGGCTGGTCGAGATGGCGGAAACCGAATACATGGTGCGCGGGCTGGGCTATATCGAATCCATCGACGACCTGGAGGCAATCCCTGTCTCTGTCGATGAAAATGGCACGCCGGTGCGCCTGCGGGATATCGCCAACGTGCAGCTCGGTGCGGAACTGCGGCGGGGCCTGGTTGACCTGAATGGCGAGGGGGAAGTGGCCGGTGGCGTTGTCATTATGCGCTACGGGGAAAATGCGCTGGCGACGATACAGGCGGTGCGGGCGAAACTCGAGCAGTTGAAGCCCGGCCTGCCCGATGGTGTGGAGATTGTCCCTGTCTATGATCGCGGCGACCTTATCGAGCGCGCGGTCGACTCCCTGAATACCTCCCTGGTGCATGAACTGGCTGTCGTCAGTCTTGTTATCATCCTCTTCCTGCTCCACGTTCGCTCGGCGTTTGTCGTGATACTGACCCTGCCGCTGGGTATCCTGATGGCGTTTATCGTGATGCGGATACAGGGTCTGAACGCCAACATCATGTCATTGGGAGGCCTGGCGATCACGATCGGCACGATGGTGGATGGGGCGATAGTGATGGTGGAGAATGCGCATAGCCGGCTCGCTTCGGCAGCAGACAGAAAGGGTGCCGCGCTGGACGCCGGGGAGCGCTGGAAGACTATCGGTGAATCCTGCAGAGAGGTCGGCCCGGCACTCTTTTTCTCGCTGCTGGTTATCACTGTCTCGTTCTTGCCGATTTTCACGATGCAGGCTCAGGAGGGTCGCCTTTTCAGCCCACTGGCATTTACCAAGACCTATGCAATGGCCGCCGCCGCGATACTTGCGATCACGCTGGTGCCGGTGATGATGGGCTATTTTCTGCGCGGAAACATCATCGCCGAACACAAAAATCCGCTCAATCGCGCGCTGCACCTGCTGCATCGACCCGCTTTGCAGCTGGCAATGAGGTGGCGAACCGTCACCATTCTCTGCGCGCTGGCGTTGCTGGCCGCGACGTACTACCCGTATTCGAGACTGGGCAGCGAGTTCATGCCGCCGCTGGACGAAGGTGACATCCTGTACATGCCGACCACGTTTCCCGGAATTTCCATCACCAAGGCCAGGGAACTGCTGCAGCAGACGGACAAGATACTGTCGACATTTCCTGAAGTGCATCATGTTTTCGGCAAGGTCGGACGCGCCGAGACGGCCACAGACCCCGCGCCATTGGCGATGATAGAGACAACGATCCGACTCAAGCCCAGGACGGAGTGGCCCGACCCGGACAAGACAACCAGGGAACTGATGGATGAGATGGATAAAGCCATCCGGTTTCCAGGGCTCGCCAATGCGTGGACGATGCCGATCAAGACCCGCATCGACATGCTGTCCACCGGCATCAAGACACCGGTTGGCATCAAGGTATCGGGGCCTGACCTGAACGTTTTGCAGGCGATCTCGCAGGATCTTGAACGGGTGATGAAGACGCTGCCGGAAACCACATCCGCGTTCGGTGATCGCGCGGTGGGTGGCTACTATCTTGATTTTACGATTCACCGCGAGAATGCAGCCCGCTATGGGCTGACCGTCGGTGCGGTGCAGGATGTGATCCAGAGTGCCATCGGGGGCATGAATATTACCGAAACCGTGGAGGGCCTGGAGCGCTACCCGGTCAATCTGCGCTATCCGCGGGAACTGCGCGACGATCTCGAATCATTGAAGCGGGTCCTGATTCCCACCCCTACGGGCGCCCAGATTCCACTCGCCCTCGTCGCGGACCTCGAGTACAACAGGGGCCCGCCCGCCATCAAGAGCGAAGGCGCGCGGCCCAATGCCTGGGTTTACGTCGATATCTCCACTTCCGATATTGGCGGCTTTGTGGCCAGGGCAAAAGACCTCGTTGCGCGGGAAGTCGACATCCCGGCGGGCTATACGCTGGCCTGGTCGGGGCAGTTCGAGTACATGGAGCGCGCGGAAAAGCGCTTCAGTATCGTGGTGCCGGCGACCCTGTTTATCATTTTCCTCCTGTTATACCTGAATTTCAGGAATGTCGTGGAACCGTTGATCGTGATGATCTCGATACCGTTCGGGTTGATCGGCGGCATATGGCTCATCTACCTGAACGACTACAATCTGTCTGTTGCGGTCGCGGTGGGGTTTATCGCGCTGGCGGGCATGGCCACGGAAATCGGCGTGTTGGTACTCAGCTTCATAGATGGTGAAGTTGCGCTGCGACGGGGCGCCGACAACCGGCGCCTGACACTGGAGGAACTGCATGAGGCGGTATGCGATGCGACATCCAGGCGCGTCCGGGCGGTCGCGATGACAGCGATCTCCACGATGGCGGGTCTGGTGCCGATTATGTTGAGCGGCGGTACCGGGTCGGATGTCACCCATCGCATCGCGGCCCCCGTATTCGGCGGCATGCTGACGGTGATGATTCTCAGCCTTCTGGTGCTGCCGGTCATCTACAGTTATGTGCTGCAATACCGGGAGAATGTCCGCTGACGCAGGAGCCGGCGGTCATGCTGATCATCAGTTTGCAACCAGCCTGAGGATAACAATCGACATGGCGAGCACTACATACCAACCAGTCGCGATACCGGGGGAATTTACCGATGTATAGAATGGGCGGTTTTCCGGACATTCCGTCAGTTTGCCGTTCTCTGTGCATGTTGCAGCTCTGCGTGCTGCTGGTTGCCTGCTCGTCGGAGGGGCCCGACCGGATATTCTTTGGCGGGCCGATCCTGACGGTTGACAGTGAGGATAAGGTCGCCGCTGCGCTCGCGGTCAGGGACGGACGTATTCTGGCTGTGGGCAGCGAGGCCGACGTTCTCTCCCTGCGAACCGGCCGCACCGAGATGGTCGACCTACAGGGGAGAACCCTGATGCCGGGCTTCATTGCGGCCCATGAGCATCCCACACTGACGGCCGTGTTCATGGGTGCAGTGGATATCTCCGGCTTCACGCACAGGACCAACCGCGAGGTCTGGGAGGCGCTGCGCGCGGCCGTGGACATGGCCGGGGATGGCGAGTGGATCTACGCTGTTGGGCTGGACCCGATTCTCACCCCGGATCTGCGCATGCCCACGCGGGAAACGCTGGATGAGATCGCCCCGGATAACCCGCTGGTGGTGATTGCCCAAACCATGCACTCGTTCTGGGCCAACTCTGCCGCGTTTGCCGACGCCGGAATCGGCGCGGATACACCCGACCCCGGTCGCGGCTCCTTCTATGAGCGGGACGACTCGGGCGAACTCACGGGGTTTGTCGCCGAGAGCAAGGCCGCCGCGCCGCTGTTGCAAACACTCATGTCACCCTGGGGCCTGCTGGGGCGCTACGAGCGTACACTCGACCAGTTGCTGAACAATGGCTTCACCGCGGTAGCCTCCCTCGGCCACAACCTGCCGCCCCTGATGGCGCGCTATGCCGCTTCGAAAAACCTGCGACCACGTATTCGCCAGTTTTTCTACCTGGTGGAGGACGAACTCGACTACCTGCCCGATTCACCCCGGAGCGATAACGACTTCTTTCGTGTGCTCGGCGTCAAACTCTGGCACGACGGCTCGCCGTACACCGGCAGCATGTACACTTCAGCGCCTTACCTTGACAGCCCGCTGAACAGGAGGCTGGGTATTCCGGCGGGCAGTCATGGCGCGGCGATGTTCACGATGGAGACCCTGCGGGAGAAAATTCGCGCCTATAGCGAGGCCGGCTGGCAGGTTGCCATCCACAGTCAGGGCGACGCCTCCCTGCGCGAAGTGAGCCGGGCCGTGGCGGCTGTCGGTGAACTGGACGGAAAGCGTCCCGTGGTACGCATCGAGCACGCGGTGGAACTGCCACAGGAGCAAATCCCGGCACTGGCGGATCACCGGGTCACGGTATCCTTTCATATCAACCACATACTGTATTACGGAGATGCGCTGCGACAGTCGATTATCGGCGCACGCATGGCGGGAAGCGTGCTGCCCGTGCGCAGCGCGTTTGCCGGGGACCTGCAGCCGACGCTGCATGCCGACAGCCCGATGTTCCCCGCCGAGCCCTTCAGCCTGATACAAACGGCGCTGACCCGGGCAACGGCTGCAGGGCGAAAGTTGAACCCGCGTGAGGCCGTCGATATTCGACAGGCGGTGCGCGCGATGACCATCAACGGCGCGCGTCAACTGCGTATCGAAGACGAGGCCGGCAGTCTCGAGCCCGGCAAGTGGGCCGACCTGCTGATTGTCGATCGCAATCCCTATGATACGCCCGCTGATGAGATCGCGCGCATTGAGGTGCTGCGGGTATTCCTGAACGGCGAACCGCAATCTCGCGCCTCGAATCAACAGTAGAGGAGCCCGTGTCGACGCCTGTCAGTCCGTGAGCTCGCCTTGTTCAGACCGGCAATATCCGACATGCTACCTGGGTACGAGTATCCGGTAAGCGCTTGGCGCCGTGGCTGCTTGAAGCAACTCGCGGACCGGGTCTCAGAAGAAGTTATAGCGCAACTCCACACCGTACATTCGCGGCGGCCCGGTGGTTACCATGAAGTTGCCGGTGGAGTCGCCCACGGCTGCCGCGCCCATATAGTAGAGCTCGTCGGTAAGATTGGTGCCGTAGAGTGCCGCCTCGTAATGCCCGCTGTCACTGATCCAGCCAAGCCGTGCATTGAGCAGGCCGTAGCTGTCGAAGGTCGACTGGTTCTCGTGTTGTCCGGCCCCGGCGTCCAGGCCCATGAATATCTCATCCACATAGCTGTAGTCCAGCCGCGGAGTGAACGCGCCGTACCGGGTGTCGATCGTATACTGTGCCGCCAGCGAGTAGGTCTTTTCAGGTACCTCGGCGAAGGGCTCGTTGGAGCGATCCACCACCGGCAGGGTCTGCTGGGTGATCAGCGAGATGGTATTGAGCTGGCTCTCCTCGAACTCCAGGTACTGGTAATCATTGTAGCTGCCGGTGGCGATCAACAGCAGGTCAGGTAGCGGCGACCACATCCACTCCAGTTCCACGCCTTCAATGCGGGTTTTGGAGGCATTGCGCAGCACGACCCGCGGTGTGCCGCCGCTGTCGAGGACGACCTGGCGTAGCTGCATATCGTCGAAATTGGTGCGAAAGATGGCGCCGTTCAGTCGCATTGAATCGTCGAGCATGTTGATTTTGAAGCCGAACTCGAAATTCTCGACCTCTTCCGGTTCGACGGTCGCCTGGCCGTCCACGCCCACAGGTTCAAAGGTGCCCGACTTGAAACCTCCGGCGTAGGTGAAATAAACCATAGCGTTGTCAATAAAACTGTCCTGCGTCCAGTCTTCATTGAAGTGGTAGGCCAGGCTGGCCATCGGGGTTACCTCATCCCAGGTCTCGCTGGCGTCGTTCTGGATATCGGGCTTGACCTGTTCGGCGGGAACCAGCTGATAGACCGGCTGGCCGTCCGCATCGTGGGGGAACTGGTTATTGATGGTGGTGAAGATATCCTGTGCAAAAATCACGTCGGGATCAACCAGCAGGATCAGTGGCGTGTTGGGTATCGAGAGAATCGAGTTTATGCCGGGGATTCCGGCCAGGCTGTTGGCCGCCGTGGTCTTGAACGCCTCCTGGTCCAGCAGATTCAATCTCACATTGGATTCCCGCTTTTCGCTGGTCCAGCGCACACCGGCGGTAAACTCCAGATGCTCGGTTACATCGTAGCTGCCCTGGAAAAATGCCGCGTAGGTGGTGTTGGTCAGGTCGTAGGTGCCCTGTTCCGCATTGGGGTCGTTGACGATCAACAGATTTTGCCCGGGAACCGGCGATGCGGGTTGCGTGCCTGGAATGTAGTCACCGGTGGACCAACCGGAGGACGTATCAGTGCCGTCATCAATCTTTTCCTCCATCGCGAACAGGCCAAAGGTGTAGTCCAGTTTCTCATCGAAGGCCATGCCATTCAGCTGGAACTCCTGCGACCAGTGCTCGCGCTTGCTGGGGCTGCCGTCCTTGCGGTAGCGCGAGGAAATCGGCAGGTGTGTGGCATCGTTGTCCGGGTTGCCGGCGTTGCCGAACTTCTTCTGGTCGCTGTAGCCGGTAATGCTTTTCAGGGTCATATCGTCGTTGATATCCCAGTGCACGGTCAGTCCGAGAATCGTATTGTCGAGCTTGTACTGAATCGGGATGTCGGAGGTGGTTTTGTAGTCTTCGGTCAAAGCATCGGATGCCTCGCAGGCGTCACGGTAGGTCTGCGATTGCGCGACGAAACCGGGCTGAACAGGCGTCGTGCGATCGTTGAAATCGTCGACCGGCACAGTGTCTCCCGGCATGATACGGTTGCCGAACAGGGAATCCTGGTCGTTGAAGCTGCTGCCCTGCATCCAACGACAGTTGGTGGTGGGTTGTTTCTCACGCACACGACCGTAGTAAGCCAGCAGGTCCGCTGTCAGGGTATCGCTGGCATTCCATCGCAACTGCAGGGCGCCCGCGTCGCGATTTTCCGAGGCGACATCCTGGCCGGTCGTGAGGTTGTGCTGGTATCCATCGCGGTTGACCGAGCTTAAAGTCAACTTTGACAGCAGGGTATCGCCAATCAGGGGCACATTGGCACTGGCTTTGACATCGGCGCGGTTGTAGTTGCCAAGGCGCGCATCCGCAAAACCCGACAGCTCGTCCTCGGGCCCATTGGTCGTTACCAAAATCGCGCCGGCAGTGGTGTTCTTGCCGAACAATGTGCCCTGCGGGCCACGCAGCACCTGCACGCTTTGCACATCCATAAGGTCCATTAACTGGCCGTCTTTGCGGGGGATATACAGGCCGTCGATGTACACGCCCACCGGCGAATCCAGCCGCGCGCCGTCATCGCGCTGGCCGATTCCGCGAATCCATATCTGGGCGCTGCTCGATTGGTCAATCTGTACGCCGGGTGTCTGGTAGCCGAGGTCCTTGAGGTTGGTGATGCCGGCATCCCGCAGCTGGTTGCCGGTGTAGGCGGTCACCGATACCGGCACCTCCTGGATATCCTCCGCGCGTTTGCGCGCGGTGACGATGACTTCCTCCAGTACGCCTTCGGCGGCCTCAACCTGTGCGGGGAAAAAGACGCAGGGGAGAACAATTGCTGTACAGGCGGAGCGGGCCACCCAGTGAGATACGCAAGACCGCCGGAAAATCGCATGCTTCATGAGGGTCACCACCGAGTTTTTATTATTGCAAGTGTGTGATTTTTGTCTGCGTCAAACATAACACAGGCACCGGGCAAATTGACACTTCCGCCCGGCTCGAAGAGTAGCGACACCGCGACAGCTCAGTACCCGTAGGACTTGAATGCCTCGTAGGTCGAGTCTGCCAGAGGGTTGCTGAAGCGGGAGCTTATCAATGCGTCAAAGCCGGGCAGATTGGCCGCCATGTCAGCGTATTGCCGGTAAGCGCCGGGCCTGACGATTTTCTTCACGGCATTCGAGGATTCGATTGCCTCCTGCAACCGTGCCGCCTCCACGTCGTACCGGTGAGCGCTCAGGAAACGCAGCATAGTGGCGAACGGATCGGCTACGAGGTCCTCGTAAAACACCACACATTTTGGATGCGTTTGAAACAATCGGGTAAATTCGAAGCACTGTGTTTCGGCCAGCAGGATCGACCCGATGCGTTTCTTGATCCAGGCATTGTCGACCGCATCGAGTACATCCTGGCCCGTTTCGCTCAATTCGGTGTTCGGTCTGTGATGCCAAAGGCCCGACTGCATTGCGTTGTAGTAGGACAGCGCCTGGGCAAAGACGTCGCGTCGGAGAATCAGGGAGACCTCTATGCCGGCGGCGACCCAGTCATCGATCGGAATGATGTCCAGCAGCTTTTCCATTCTGCGAGGTGCAATCTGGAAATACAGGCCTTCGTTCACAGTGTAGTTCCTGATCACAGTCGAAAAAAACAGTTGTGGACTACTTGCGTGCGACGCGTTCGCAAAACGTTCGACAGGACGTTCATTGAATATTTCCCTGCCGATCCCGAAGCCGACCTTGCGACAGTAACTGGCCAGTAACGTGCTTCCGCAGCGTCCCGGGATCATCGACACTCTCAGCCGTTTGGCGCCCGCATGCTCAAGGCACTGCCGCAGATCCACCGCGCCCTGGTCTGAGCCGTTGAAATACTCAGCGATGTGAGTCAATCTTTCCATCGCAGTCGTTGCCCTCCAGCCCGGCGGCCCAGGCCGTGGCGCGCTCCAATAGCGTTATGTAGTCCGGTTCCGCGTAGCTCTCGGCGGTGTGGCCCGGCGCCGAGTACAGCGCGCGGCCGCGGCCCTGGCAGTGCTTCCAGATGATCGGGTGGTCTGCACCCATACTGATGTTCTCGCCGCGGAAATCCTGCGTGTAGGTGGATTCGTCCAGCGTGGCCAGGATCGTCATGCCCTTGTTTCGCGGGCTCTCGGTGAACGAGTACCACTCGTCCACCCGCTCCCACCTGGGCGGCAGGTGGCTGACGATCGGGTCGTCGCGGCCCTCTATCACCATCGTCGCCTGCTGGAACTGTTCCGGGTACGGGTGCTGGTTGAAGCGCGCCCCGACCAGCGTGTCGATCAGCCATGCCCAGCTCGACGAACTGTCGCCGGCGCCGTGCAGCCCGATCCAGCCGCCGCCATTCTGTATGTAATTGATCATCGCCTGCTGTTGCGCTTCTGTGAGTACGTCGCCGGTGACGTTGTTCCAGACGATGGCGTCGAACTCCGCCAGGTCTTCCGGATTGTGGATGGCGCCGTTCTCGGTGACATACACCGACCAGTCATTGTTCTTGCCCAGATTTTTGAACAGCGCCTCCGCGGCGGGAATGGCCTCCTTATGGATGAACGAGTTGGTCTTGGAGAACACGAGTATCGCCGGGTGCTGCAGCGTCGGCAGTGCGGGTGGCTCTGTCTCGAACACCGGCGTGCGCCCGAACCCGGCCGCGCGGTACTGGTAGTAGCCGTAGGCGGCCGCCAGCGCAGCCAGCAACATCACTGCGAGCGCGATGCGAAGCAGCCACGTGATCAGGGGTTTACGCGTTATTGTCTGCATGGCGGGCTGTCTCGTGCCGAAAGAATGGGGCTAAGTATCACAGAAGAGCACTGTGGAAATCCAATGTTCGCAGGTGTCATTCCGGCACCTGTGCGCGGCGCAGCGTCGTGGGAGGCCAGAATTCGCCGCGATAGCTGCGCGTCCACCACGCGCCCGTGGCGTCGCGTTCGCGGCTGTCGGAAAACGCGTAGCGGTACAGTGAGGCGCGGATGAACTTTGGCGGTGCATCGGGGAAGGGGTCGTGTTCGAACAGCCCGAGCACCGGTCCCGACCCCGTGAGCAGACCGCTCACAAGGCCGTGCAGCCACGGGTTTTGTTCGCGCGGCGCCAGCGCGGCGAACCACAACTGCCAGTCGAGCCGCGGTTGCAGCGGGGTGGCCCACACCGGCGCCCGGTCGATTGCGCCTGGCTTGTACGGCAGCTCGTACGCCCGCCACTCGTCGCCGTCGTTGGAACCCTCGATGATGATCTCGTCGCGCTGTGTGGTCATCACTGCGAACAGGCCGTAGCCGTTAACGATGTGGAACGGCTGCGTGAAGGTCATCAGCGCGCGGGGCAGGCCGGACAGCGCGACGCGGTTGCCGGTTGCCGTGAGCGCGATCGCGCCAAGGCCGATATACCCGGCCGCCACCAATACCGCGAGCGGCGCGGCAATCGCTGCGATACCGCGTTTTCTCTCTCGTTCGGGCGGCGCATTCGCGGCCCGGCGCCTTACGAAGGCCGGGCACCAGCGCGTGAGGTACTGGTCATCCAACAGCAGCAGGCACAGGCACAGCGTGAGTAGGTTGAAGTAGTTGTAGCTGCCGGTGGCGATGATCGCGAGTTCCAGCAACGCCGTGCCGAGCGCCGCCAGGGCGCGCGGCCGTCGCGGCATCAGCATCAGGAACGGCAGTACCAGTTCGACGAAAAAAGTGAACGCGACACCCGCGCGCAGCAAAAACCCGGGCAGTCCGGCGGCGTACCAGGCCAGCGCGGTGGGCAACGGCTGGGTTTCGAAATGGTAGTCGAGCGCGGTGAGGCTCCACCAGGTCGGGTCGCCGCTCAGCAATTTCACCAGACCGGACTGCAGCATGAAACGGAACAGCAGCCAGCGGTACATCCAGGTGAACAGCACCGGCCTGGTACCCAGGAAGATCGCGAGGAATCCCGCTTCGAGCAGCAGTATGTCCCACTGGAAGGACATGAACACCTGGCCGCCGTGAAAGAGCGACAGATAGCAGGCGTAGAGGCCGACCAGGCACAGCCGCGGCAGCCTATTGAACAGCAGCGTCACGGCCAGCACGCAGCCCGCGACACCGATGGCGGCGATGGCGGTATCGGAGCTGTTCAGCCACAGCAGCGACGGCAGCAGGTAGTACTTCTCGGTACCGTAGCCCCGATCGACCGCAGCGAAGAAATCGGCGGCGGGCAGGATGCCATGCGCGCCGATCAGTCCCGGCGCCTGGGACGTGAAGGAGGCAAACGCGGCCAGGTAGACAAGGGCCAGCAGGCGCAGGAACAGCCAGGTGGTCAGCTGCAGCGAATCGGCGCGCAAGGCGTCGCCAAACAGCAGCCTGCACAGGCGATAGCAGGCGCTGCGGTGCCGTGCGACGACGCGGTAACAGCATTCGCTCAGCGCGGCGAACAGCGGCAGGAAGGCATAGCAGCGCGCCCAGAAGCGGCCGGCGCCGCCGAGTGCGAGGGTCTCGAAGGCAGCCCCGGCGCCGCGCATGATGCCGCCATCAGGTCGCACCAGGTGGATCGCGTCGCGAAACGCCGCTTCACCGATGTCGGGGAAGTC
The DNA here is from genome assembly GCA_030427485.1 of Gammaproteobacteria bacterium. Lineage (GTDB taxonomy): Bacteria > Pseudomonadota > Gammaproteobacteria > Pseudomonadales > Halieaceae > Marimicrobium. The sequence goes on along the minus strand of JAUICG010000015.1, from coordinate 5,156 downwards.
TTGCAATACGTCCTGGTAGGGCCGGTACTCGATCGCGGCGCCGGTCGCTGAACGCGCATACTCGACGCAATAGCGGCAGAACGCGCAATCGCCATCGTAGATCAGCAGAGGTAAGGGCGGTCGTGGCATCGGGTGCTCCCGCATTGGGCGGCGGACCTTCTGCTGCCACTATAACCGTGTTGCGCCCTATGGTAAAAATTGTCGCGTTGCGCTCTCCAGTGGCGAGATGCCGCTTGTCGCATACGGTCTCACAACTGCCTCATCTATGCGAAACTTACCCTTCTTGAGCCGACGCCGTATAGTCAGCACCGGCGCAACATGACGCAGCGACAATCAGCAACAGGCAGGCCAGCAATGGGAAAAACCAGAACGTTCCGTAAGCGCTACATCGTATTGGGCACGGTGGCTGTGCTTTGCGTTTTGCTCTACTACGCGTATCAAACCTACGTGTTGGGCGACGCGCGCAGTAGTGAGGGCATCGTGATCGAGGAGTGGTCGCGCGACCAGATACAGGGTATTCCTGTCGCGCTCGATGTCGCTGTGGACGGTAAGGTCTATATTGCTGAAACCGGGCAGTTCAGCCAGGGCGTGGGTGACAATCGACTGCAGGCCTTCTGGCTGATGGACGATCTGGCGTCTACCAGTACCCGGGATCGGCTGGACTATATCCGGAAGTGGATAGCGGCGGGCGAGCTTGATGACGCCTGGTTCACCGAGGTGCACGATACCCTGCGCGTCCTCGAGGACAGCGATGGTGACGGACGCGCGGACAAGGATACGGTCATGCTCCAGACCGGCGGCTACCTGGATGGCATCATGGCGGGCGTGCTGGTCGTCGACGACGGGGTGCTGGTCACCAATATTCCGAAAGTCCTGCGACTGCGGGATGCCGATGGCGATCTCGAGGCCGAAACCACGGAAGTTCTCAGCGAGGGCTACGGTGTGCGCACCGCCTTCGTCGGGCACGACCTGCACGGCCTGACGTGGGGACCGGACGGCAAGATCTACTATTCAGTCGCCGATCGCGGCTTCAATATAGACACCGCGGACGGACGCAATCTGCAGGCGCCGATGGACCAGGGCCGCGGCGCGGTGTTCCGCATGAACCCCGATGGCAGTGAACTCGAGTTGTACGCCTGGGGACTGCGCAACCCGCAGGAACTCGCGTTTGACAACTACGGCAACCTGATAACCGGCGACAACAATTCCGATGGCGGCGACGCGGCCCGCATTGTCTACGTGGTCGAAGGGGGTGACTCCGGCTGGACCTACGGCTACCAGTACATGGAACAGGAGGATTACCTGCGTGGGCCGTGGAATGCCGAGCGGATGTGGGAGCCGTATCACGCCGGACAACCGGCCTGGATCGTGCCGCCGCTGGCCAACGAAACCAACGGCCCGTCCGGCGTGGCGTTTTATCCGGGCCTGGGCCTGCCGCAGCGCTACCAGGACCATTTCTTTGTTTCGAATTATTCCTTTGTCGCCGTAGCGAGCTGGATCCTGTCGTTCTCGCTGGAACCGGACGGCGCCGGCTTCACGGTCAGGGACACGCATAAATTCGCCGAGAGCGATTTGTTTATCGACCAGGGTTTTGGCTATGACGGCAAGTTGTACGCGATTACCTCTTCGGTATTTGGTGGCCCGAAACGCGTCATTACATTTACCGGTAGCGAGGAATCCGGTGATCCGCGTATCACCGAAGCCCGCGAACTGCTGCGGGCGGGTCTGGACAAGCTGACGACGGATCACCTGATAGAGCTGCTCGATCACCCCGACCAACGGATGCGCCTGCGCGCGCAGTATGAACTGGCCAACCGGCGCGCGGTTGCACCATTAGCGAAAACAGCAAAGGATCAAAGCGCCACCCAAATGCAGCGCGTCCATGCGCTGTGGGGCCTTGGACAGATCGGGCCGGATGCCTTCGCGGACTGGCGGGACTTCGCCGCTTTCGAGGGCGAACTGCTGGCCCAGGCCATAAGAGTCGCCGGTCAGGGCGGCGCGCATAATCTGGCGGTCCCGGTTATCGCGGCGATCAATCACGCTGATCCGCGGGTGCGATACTTTGCGGCGATGTCCGCCGGCAAGCTCGCTGACAGGCGCGCGATCGAGCCATTGGTGATGCTGCTGCAGGAGAATGACAACGACGATGCGTTTCTGCGTCACGCGGCGGTCTGGGCGCTGGTCGCCGTGCAGGACGGGGACGCTGTCGATGCGTTCAGGGAGCATGAATCGGCCGCTGTACGCATGGGTGTATTGCTGGCGCAACGCCGCCTGGCGGACCCGCGCATCGCGGGCTTCCTCACGGACAGGGATCCCGCGCTGGTTGTAGAGGCGGCCCGGGCGATACACGATCTGCGAATGGACGAAGCCATGCCCGCCCTGGCCGCCCTGGCCGAGGACGAACTGGTGATCAACTCCGATGACACGCAGAGCAGTTACGCGCTGCACCGCCGTGTGATCAACGCGAATCTCCTGCTCGGCACAGGGCGACAGGCACAGGCGCTCGCGGCATACGCCGCAAGGCCGACCAACCCGGTCAGGATGCGCAAGCTGGCGCTGCGCACTCTGCGGGAATTCGCCGAGCCGCCGGTACTGGACATGGTTTGGGGCGACCACAATGAACTGCCCGAGCGCGAACCGTCCGTGGTTCACGCGGCTCTCGATCGCTACCTGCCAACGCTGGTCGATGGCGACCTGGGTGACCTGGCGATGGAGGTCGCGCTGGCCTACAACCGGATGCCGCTTGACGATGACCAGTTACAGGCAATGGTGGCGGATGACAGTCTCGGCGCCGATCAGCGATTGAGCGCCTTGAACGCGGTGGAGCAGCGGGCGGCGGGGCAGTTAACCCCGGCGCTGGAGACAGCGATTGGCAGCGCCGGCCTGAGCCGGGAGCCGCGGCTGCGGGCGCGTGCGCTGGATTTGCTCGCGCTGCACAATGCGGAGAGGGCGGTGGCGCAAGCGGTGGACATTGCGCAGGCCGGCAATTCCGGCGACCTGCGGGAGCGGCAGTCCGCAATCGCCCTGCTGGGCCGAGAGCAAAGTGATGCCTCCGAGGCATTTTTACTGGAGAGCCTGGCCGCACTGCGCAGTGGCCAGCTTGCTGACGAGGTGCAGCTCGATGTGGTGAACGCCGCACAAAACAGCGGGAGCGGGCGCGTGCAGGCCGCGCTGGCCCGATACCGGGAAAGCGCCGCCGGCGAAGGCCCCGTGGTCGAGCGGCGCATTGCGCGTTTCGGTGGCGATGCCGCACAGGGCAGGAAAGTGTTTGAGAACCGGGGCGATTGCCTGCGCTGTCATGCGGTGGATGGCCGCGGTGGTATCGCCGGGCCTGATCTCAGCGGCATCGCCGCCATACAGGATACGGAATACCTGTATCGCGCACTGGTTGATCCAGCGGCGGACATTGCCGACGGTTTTGGCAATATATCGCTGGAATTGCAGGACGGAACGTCCGTCGCTGGCGTTATGCTCAATGAGTCCGCGGATGTCATCCGGGTACAGCAGGGCAGTGGCCACGGTGGGCCGCTGGCAATAGATGTCCCCCTGGCGACAGTGAAGAGCAGGGATGGGCCGTACAGCGGAATGCCGGCAATGGGTCTGGTGCTGTCGCTGGAAGATCTCCGCGATGTAATGGCGTATCTGCAGAGCCTGCGTTAGCCGGCAGTCGACCTGCAGCAGCGGGTAGTGTCGCTCTCCTGCGGCGGGCATTCCCGCCACGCTGCCCGCAGGCTGCTATACTGGCCAGCCTGAACGGTGAATGATGGGTCCTGGCATGGAAACGATGTTGCTCAAACCGGTAGATGCGGTCTGGCTGCTGCTGGAAACAGCGGATACGCCGATGCATGCAGGCGTGCTGGCGATATTCCAGAAGCCCCGCGGTGCGGCACCGGATTACATCGCTACAATGGTGGCCAGGATGCGCGAATTCAAAGTGCGCAGCGCGCCCTGGAACATGCGCCTCTCCGGCGAAGGCCTCACTGGCATGGTACCGCGTATGGTGGAGGCGCGGGATGTCGAGCTTAACTACCACTTCCAGCACTCGGCACTACCGGGCCCCGGCGGCGAGCGTGAATTGGGTGTGATGGTGTCGCGTTTGCACAGTCCGGCCCTGGACCGCAACCGGCCGCTGTGGGAGTTTCACCTGATCGAGGGCCTGGAGCGCGATCGCTTTGCGTTCTACGTGAAGATCCACCATGCGCTGGTCAGTTTCCTGGACGGCGTGCCCACGGTGCTGGCCTCGCTGTCAAAAAGCGCCAGAAACCGCAACCAGCCACCCCTTTGGGCGCAGCCACTGCCCGGCACTGATCGCGAAGAACAGGCGCATACCGCCGGGGCGCTGGCCTCGCTGGCTTCCCTGGGGCGCGCGGGAGCGGGTCTGTTGCGCGGTGCGATTCTGCCGGATAAGGCCCGCGGTTTTTTGTTGCCGCGCGGTGTGCCGCGCTCCACGCTCAATCGTGCGATCAACCAGCAGCGGCGCTTTGCCACCCAGCAGTTTGAAGCGGCGCGCATCGAACGCGTGGCTGCCGCCACCGCCAGCACGGTAAACGAAATACTCACCTATCTTTGCGGCACGTCGCTGCGGCGGTTCTTCAAGGAGTACAACGCATTGCCCGAGGAATCGCTGGTGGGGCTGATACCGGTGTCGCTGCGGGAGGCGGGCGACACCAGCGCCACCAACGCAGTGGCCGGTATCCGGGTCGAGCTGGGCACCCATATCGGGGATCCGCTGGCGAGGCTGGCAGCGGTGAAGGCATCGATACAGGCGGTGAGGGATGACCGGAATTCGCTGCCCGAGGAAGCGATAACGCCCTATGTGTTGCTGCGCGCAGCGCCGCTGCTTGCCAGTCAGGTGCCGGGAGTGGGTCGCTTCGTGCCGCCGGCCTACAATCTGAAGATCTCGAATACGCCCGGAGAAGATGCCCCCCGGTATTTTGACGGGGCACGGCTGAATGCGATCTATCCCATCAGCCAGTTGATGCAATATTCCGCGTTGAGCATTGATTGCGTGAGTTACGCCGGGACGCTGAACGTGGGGATCACCGGAGCGCGCGATACACTGCCACACCTGCAGCGTCTGGCGGTTTATCTCGGGGGGGCGCTGCTCGATCTGGAAGAACTGCTGCAGGCAGCGGAGGGTGTCGCGTGAATACACT
>JAUICG010000055.1 GCA_030427485.1 Gammaproteobacteria bacterium | reverse complement strand
CCACCGCGCTACCGGGCAAGGATGCGGCCGCGCGCCTCGGACTGACCATCAGCATGCCCTGGGAGCAGGAGGCGCTGGATGCGATCGCGCGCGCACCGCGCTTCGTGCGCGCGATGGCCGTGGGCAATGTGGAGGACTACGCCGCGGAAAACGGTCACGACACCATCACCCTCGCAGTAGTACAAGCACAAGCCGAAAGCGTCGGCATGGGAAAATTCATGCGCAAGGCCGCCGGGAAAAGCGCTTTCTGGCGGCGCTGGTTGGGCAAGTAAGGTGTGAACACTGCATCGGCGGGCACACGGGGCTTGTGGCTCTGGCGGCGAGGCCCGGTGCGCTTATCAATCCTCAAGTGCGGAGTAGTGACCGGGTAGCTGCGAAAACCGCCAACTTCTAGAGTTTGCCCGCAGCAGCCAGTGCCGCATGAATGGTTTTAAAGGGGAGAAGGAGCGAGAGCGGCGCATCTTGTAGCGGCACCGCGCCGTAGCTAGCGTACCAGTCAGCGACCCCCTCATTTTTAGCATCGATCAATAAGGCGACACCGCCCGCCTCCACCGCCACCCGCAGACAACGCCGCCCGGCAGCTAACAAGAGTTGTCCACCCAGACCCTGTCCCTGGACTGATGTATCTACAGCCAGTCGACCAAGCCGGAACACGGGCACTTCGTATCGTGCGAGGCCTTTCCTAACAACGTCCGGTGTATGCTCATAAGCAATGGAAGCAGGACTCAGACTGTAAAACCCGAGGATTTTTCCATCGCCATCACCAACGGCCAGGAATGTTTTCGCTCCACCTTTCTCGTGACTCTGGCGCGCATGGCGAACCAGAAACGTATTCAGGACAGCCTCACCACAGTCGAAGGCAGCCCGGTCATGTCCTTTCTCGATCGGTTCCTCATGCCAAGCAGGCAGCGTCACGAAGCTTTCGGCATGGCAAACGCAGCAGCCATCAACTTCTCATTGGGCTCGGGTGGATTTTCCAGCAGATCCATCACCTGCAGGCTGTCTCGCTCCGACAGTGCCTGACGCTCGCTGAGCTCAATGACTTCCCTGGCACTGGCCACCGCGGTGCGGATGACGAACTCCGTCAGGTTGGTATGCTCAAGCGCTGCCGCTCGCACCAACAGGGATTTCTCCTGCGCGGCGATGCGCAACGACATACGGTCGTTGTTTTCTACGGGTACTCGAGGCATTTTTGACTCCCCTCAGATCTTAATGTACGCATTCAAATTGTACGTTTATACGCGCCAGCGTCAATATGTACGCTATAAATATGTACGCAAGATAATTTGCCACAAGGATAAGACCAGTGAAAAACAACTGGGACGCAGAACAACTGGCTAGCCATGGGAGCCTGAATTTCAAGGAGACGCAACGCCTCGCATCCAAACCCGCCCGTAATCACCTCCCCCTTGCAGCGGTACTCGTCTGTTAGACCTGGGGAGATTCCGGTTCAGTCAGGCCGACCCACCATTCGATCTGGAAACATGCCTGTCCGGGAGTGAGATCAGCTGCGCACCGGTTGAATATTCCGTGCAAAAGTCGGGAAAAATGCAAATACAATCCAACATGTTAAGCCGCCTCGGGCAGGCTCTGGTCTGCCTCGGGTCGACGATACCAGTTTTTCGTGATTGAGAACGCCATCAGCAGCATCAGCACCATCAAGCCAGCCCCCAAATAATAGTTGGACTGGTTGCCCAGCACCGAGAACACCAGACCTGCGGCAGCGGTACCTATGAAGCGCCCCATGGTACCCACGGAGTTATACACCCCCATCACTGCACCGTGCTCAGAGCGGATGGCACACTGGGAAATCAGGCTTTGCGAGCTGGTCATCACCAGCGCACCACCAATCGAGATGCTGGCCATGGCGACGATTACGCCGATTAAAGAGCCTTCCAGGCCCATAAAACTCATCAGTAGCAGGGAGCCACCGTAAATCACTGCACCTACCTGCAACAAGCGGTGCTCACCGAATTTTCTCGTTAACGGGCCGATCAAACCGCCCTGCACAATCACCAGCGCCAAACCTCCCAGCACCAGAATAATGGTGAGATCATCCGGGCCTTTGAGGATACCCAAGTATTTGCCCCACAGAGGGAAAATCGATTCAAACAAACCGGCGGCGCTGTTGAACATCATGCCTGCCAGAATAATGCGCAATACCACAGGTTGCTTGAGAATACGTTTGAAGGTTTCGATGCGTTTTTCGGCCGGTCTATCCCGCGCTGCCCGGCGCTCTGTATCGGAAAGGCTTTCCGGCAGGATAAACAGCACCGCCAAAAATGCGGTAAACGATAACGCTGCCGACAGAAACGACGGCAAGGCAAAGTTGGCATTGGCGAAATCATCACCGGCCAGGCTGGCACCCAGTGCGGGACCAATGATAAAGCCGAGGCCAAAACCAGCACCGATCATGCCCATACCTCTGGCGCGGTTGTGTTCGGTGGTGATGTCGGCGATATAGGCCTGTGCGGTAGCAATATTGCCCGCCATTAAACCAGCGACCAAACGCGCCACAGCAATCATCCACAACTCCGTGGCAAAACCCATGAGCAGGTAACCCAGGGTGGCACCCAGCATACTGAGCATCAGAATCGGTTTACGGCCGTACAAGTCACTCAAACGCCCCAGCACCGGCGTGGCAACAATCAAACCCAATACATACAGCGAGGCCACCAAGGTCGCTACTGTGGGGGATGCACCCAACTGCTCGGCGTAGTAGATCAAAATGGGCACGAGAATGCCGAAGCCGATGAGATCGATCAGGATAATAAAGAAGATTGTGAACATCGGAGGTGCCTCAGGTACAACAGCGCGGGGAAGAGTTACGCCCCCCGGAAAAGTCGCGAGATACTAGCACAGGCTGATTGCAGCCACTCGCTAAATGTTGTGAACCTGCGCGGCACAGACGTTCGGGCTTCTTTCGTTCATCGGCACCGGACGCCCTGCAAAAAGCTCCCCATGTCGGCGTCAGTTTTCAGTGAACCACTCTGTGGCAAACGCCTGCACGGCATCCATGGTTGAGCCGGTGGCTTCGAACATCATACTGCCACCCTCACGCAGCGTCAGCGAGAGCACCACACGCCCGTTCTGATCCATCAATGTGCCGGTATTGCCGTCGATACGGACCTTGCGTCCGCCGCCGAACTGAGCCAGACCCGCCAGTGCCGCCATTGGATTGGATCCATCCGAGGCACCGAGGCGGGTGACCTTGATACTTTCTGCCGCTTTCGTGTAGGTGGCAATGATGCTGCTCATCCCCATCACTTTCTGCTGCTCCACTGCACCGCGCCGGTAGCCGGCAACTTCTTCCCTGAACAGGCCCGCCTGCTGATCCTGCTCCAGCTGTTCCAGCTGTTCCACACACCAGCGCGCATCCTCCAATGCCTGGGCCGGATCTTTATCAAAAGCGTTTACCGCGTCCTGACAGGCCGCCACCGGTTCAGCGACCGCCCAGGCGGTTTCAGCGGCAAACATCAGCAGGCTCGCGACGGCAAAGATCGGGTATTTCATATTCAAAGTCCTTTCTGTTGCTTAATTTTGGAGGAAAAGTCCCAGTGTGCCTGTCCCGCAATCGCGCCCACAAGTTCCTTGCAACTTCGTGGAATCCATCCACGCGGCAGTAGATGCGCGTACAATACCGGTACGCCGTCATTCCATACGCCCCACGGCGTATGTCTGCCCGATTTTCGACTGTGCTGGTGTTCACGACGGATAGGCTGTAGAAAGAATAGACGCCCTTTTCATTCAGGTCCAGCGGTAGGTGGCCGCAGCTGACTGCTGTTGAATCGTTCGTCCCCCGTGTAAATACCCCCGAATCCCCCAGGCAGGCAGCCAGATGCTGGCAGGGCCAGATACCCCGGAAGCCGAAAAGCTGGATGGCTTGGTCACGCTTATCGAGGCTTATGAAGCCAGGCATTTCCCGCGGAGTCCCTGATCAAACCACCTCAGGTTCACGCCTGATCCGGGCCTGGCTGGGAGACCATCGGACTGGGTCGCGCGCAACGAGGCACCTGGGAACATGCGGGAGTTCAGTCGTCGCGAGACAGCGTGACGTCCCACAGTCGTTCAGCGTCCTGCCGCCACTGGTAGCGTTCCAGCAGGTGATCGTCCCCGACCCAGAAGCTGGCATCTTCTTCATACTGGTCGCCGAGGTAGCAGCAACGCCGGCAATGGCGCGACTTGCCCGAGGCATCCCGCAACACCTCGGAGGCCACCACTTCCGCCCGCCGCTCACTGAACCTGGGCTCGAACAGGCGCATGGAATCGCCGGCGACGCCGAGCTCCGGCAGTATCACGCAACCGCTGCCGCCTGCCGCGAGCAACGCCTCGATCACCCCGCCGACGTAGATGCGCATCAGCGGAAACAACAGCACCGGCCCGGCGGCGCAATCGATCTCCCGCTCGCGCTGTTCAGCGCCTTCGCGACTGACCACACGCAGCGATTGCTGGTGCAGCGCATAGTCCACAGCGCATTCGCGAGCGCCGGCTTCGCGCCACCGGGCGGCAAACGACTGGATGCGTCCGCCGATTTCCAGTGCTTCCGTATCGATCGCAACTACCCCCGCACGGCGGCCCGAGGAAACGCGCGCACTGCCGTCACCCAGGCGCTCCCGGCACCAGAACTCTTCCACCGGTGCAAGTTCACCATTGAGCCTGTACACGTAATGGCCGGATTGTTTACTCGGCCTATCCACAATGGCAACCAACCCGGAGCGAGCTTCTGTGCCTGAATCCCGTTGGCCCGCCGTGACAGCCCGTGAACCCGTGTCCGAAAAAGCAGGGTCGACTCACGCGCTATCGCCCATCGGGTATTCAATCAGTTCGATCACCAGGCCGCCGGTGGTGGCGGGATCGAGATACACCATCTTCCTGCCGCCAAAGCTGACCACGCCATGCGGCGTGACATGCCCCGGCTGCACGCCCTGCGCGGCAAGCCGTGCCAGCGCGCCTTCGATATCGCGCACACGCCAGGCCACATGGTTGATGCCCGCACTGCCAGACGACATGCCGAACAGCAATTTGCGGAAGTGGTTGTCGCGCGGCTCGATGTACTCGAACTCCAGGCCGCCCACACTGAAGAACGCAAACAGCGTCGGCGCCTCTTCGCCGCGCTCGGGCTGGTAGCGCACTGCTTGCGGGTCGATGCCGTAGACGGCGCAAGCGTCGGCCACAGCCTGCTGCAGATCGGCAACGATGAAACCGACATGCGCCGGCCCGAGGATATGGTCCGCGAGCGCGGCCGCCAGGTCTGTCACAATTCGCCCTCCCGCAGCAGGTCGTCACTCAGACGCCAGGGGCGGTCGAGTATCAGGTCAGTCTGTGCCGACATCAGTTTGTTATTCGCCGCCCGTGGATGAATGTGCGCGATCGTCACCCGCTCGCCGGGCCGCTGCTCCGTGACCAGCGGCGCGTTGATGAAGCCGTCGAAAGCGCGCTCCCGCCACGGCGTCATCAACGTAAAGTCCCGCTGCAGGTCGAGGATCGCACCCGCGCCCGCCGAGGGTAGCACGTCGCCGCTACAAGGGTGCGCAGCGCTCGCCACCACGCAGAGGCGGTTTTCGGCGGCGCGGCTGGGCAGCGCAAAGTCTCTTTCCCAGTCCTGCTGGAACGCGCAGGGCACTGCGAGCACCTGCGCGCCCCGTATCGCGGCGACCTTCACCACTTCCGGAAACAGCAGGTCGTGCCCGGACAGCAGCGCCAGCCGGCCCCAGGGCATATCGACGAGTCGCAATTCATCCGCCAGAGTCAGCTCCGGGACCGCGCCAGCGCCGTGCAGGCGCGGCTGCTCGGCGATCACGCCGTCGCGACCGAGCAACACCGCAGTCACCGCGGCGCCCTCATTCTCCCCCACCACCAGCGGGCGAACCAGGCTGGTACAGAGGCTGAGGCCGGGGCGATCGCGCAAATCCCGCACCATGCTCGCGATCGCCTGCTCCCCCCGCGCGCACTGCTCAGGCAGGGACAAGGTTTCATCCCGGTCATAGCAGAACAGCTCCGGCAGCACCGCCAGTGCGGTGTCTTCGGGCAATGCGTTGAGCAGCGAGGACAGCTCCGTCAGCGCCTTTTCACCGGTGGCCAGCGGCGCAAGGCAGGCCACCGCCAGTTCGCTGGCAGCCGGCGCGTGCGCTGTAGGCTGCGGTGGCGCGGCGATTTCCCGGTACAACACCGGACGACGCGCTGTCATCAGGTCGGTGCCATCGGGCATACGTTTGTCGTCCGACAGCGCCAGGTCCAGTTCCGCCACGACAACCGCCTCAGCATCGCGCGGCGCCCGCGCCAGCACCCTGCCCCAGGGGTCGACAATCTGGCTCTCCCCGGCACCGTTGAGAAAGCGCATCGGGATATGCGTCTCCTCGCTCACCGCCTGCAGCAGGTGCGCCGGTATCAGCGGCCCCACCTTGTTGGCCGCCACCAGGAACACGCGGTTCTCCGGTGCGCGAGCCGGCACGTGCAGGCTCGCTTCATCCAGCGCAAAGGAATTCAGTGAGTCACAAAAAAGCTGTGCGCCGCGCAGCGCCAGACCGCGCGGTGTTTCGCAGGTGACGCCGTCGCGGCAGGGAAACATGCAGAAACGGCCGAACGGCGCATCCACGATATCGCCGTGCCTGTTTGCACGTTCAAACCAGGTATTCTCGTGGCCCATCAGCGTCTGCTTGTCGGCCCGGCCGCACAGTTGCCCGGCCGGATCAAAACACAGCGACGTGACGGTGAGCGATTCTGCGGACGCGCGCAGGCTGACATTGATCACGATGTAAGCCTGGTGGCGCTTCGCGCGCGCGGCAATCGCCCGCAGAAACGGACCATCGAGTTCCAGCGACACCGCCCTGGCATGCGCCGCATCATCGTACCAGGAGATATGATTGCAAAACTCCGGCAGCACCATCAGCCCGGCGCCTTCCAGCGCGGCCCGGTCAATCATGCGCAGACAGGTGGCGAGGTTCTCCTCGACATCGGTCCCGCTGGCAAACTGCAGTGCTGCCGCTCGCACCATCTAGTGCACCTCGTTGTTCCGGGACGTTCCGGTGCTTGAGCCCTTATTCCCCATTACCAACGATCACTAACCAGTAGTTTAGTGTGAACGTTGGCGGTACGAGCATGAGAGCCAGCGTTGCGGTCGGGACACGCCAAAAAGCGCACATCCATGTGCAGGCTCGGGTGGCGACGTCCTGTCGCCACACGGTCCCGACCGCAACGCTGCCTCTCATGCTCTCGATTCATCACAAAACGTGGCTACTATGAGAATTAGAACTCTTCCATCAACCGCCCACGACCAATCACCCTGTCCTCAATCCCGCAAGCGCGCAACGCATGCCAGACCGTGGCGACATTGATCGGGATCAGCGGTTTCTGCAACTGGTGCTCCAGCGTCGGGAACAGGTCGACCGTGGACAGGTTGGTGCCGCACTGCACAATCGCGTCGACGTCGTCGCCATCGACCTCGCGCACCGCCTGCAGCACATCCTGTATGGAAGTCTCCGCGATCGCGGTGGCGGAGGGCCGGTCCAGACCCTTGACCGCCTTTACGGTATAGCCGATTTCTTCAAAATACTGTCGCACGTTGGCATCGCCCACCGGCGGATAGGGCGTGATGACGGATATGGTTTTCGCGCCGAATGCCTCCAGTGCCTTGTTGGTGGCGTCGGCACCCGTGGTGAGCCCGAGATCGCCGATATGCGCGCGCACGTTTTTCTCGAATTCGATACTGCCTTCGACGCCACCCCAGAAGGTCTCGGCGGACATGCCCAGCATGATGTGCGAGACCTTGGCGGAGATAACATTGCGCAGTGAGATCGGTATTTCGCCGCGCATGATCTCCAGGAAGCGCTCGAACACCGTGTCATTGTCGTCACCGGTCGCTTCCACCTCGTCGGCCCAGTTGCGCAGTTCAATCCAGAAGCGCGATGGATGCCAGGTCACGCCTTCGAGGTGGAACTTCTGCAGGTCGTACTCCACGCCGGTGTTGGTCGAGGGAATGATGACGCCAATCTGCGCGCGTCGTGCTATCTGGTAGTTGTCCATTTTTGTTACCTCATCAATGCCAAAAAATTCTCGCCACTTTCAGACCCCGCCAGGTGTCATACGGGTATCACTTCGCCACTCAGGATGGCCTCAAGATACGCCGGCGCGACCAGGTGGCAGTAGTAGTTGCCCTTGAACCTCTCCGGCATCGGAATCCACCAGGCGTGGGGCGCATACAGGGCGCGGGCGCGCAGGTGCAGCACATCGCCCTGCAGCGAAGCCGCGTTGTAGGGCCAGGGTTTCAACCAGCGCGGGCCGATGTACGTTGTCTCGTCCTCATCGACAACGACGCGCGGCCGGGTTGCCGCGGGTTGCTGAGCGGCCAGATCGGCGAGCGACCGTTGCAACATGTAGCGGTGTACCGCGGCGCAATCGGCATCCCCGGTGGCGGCCGGCGTATCCGGGGTCGCCGTTTCCGTGGCATTGATGCGCTCGGCCGTGCGCATCTTGCACGACAATGTGCGCGGAATGCCCTGGCTCGAGGGATTGCCCAGGTACTGGTGCACGGTGAGCGGCCTGTCGCTGGCCTTGGCCTCGACGAACTCGTCCCAGTCCTCGTGCACCTCGAGTTCCGCCACCACCGCAGTGCCGGCAAGTACCTGTTGCGCGGCAATGCAGAAGGTGTCCTGCCAGCGCGCCCCGGCATAAACGGCTTGGGACAGCAGGCAGGCCGCCAGCACCGCGAGCCGCTTCATCCGCCGCTCAATGCTCTTCAAACAACAGGCCGAGATGGTCGTACTGGTCCTTCACCCCGCAACTGCGCAGGGCATGCCATGCCGTCGCCACATTGATCGGCAGGACCGGCTTGCCTAGCCACTTTTCGATCACCGGGAAGATGGTCGACGTGGAGAGATTGGTGCCGACCTGGATAATCGCGTCGATGTCATCGCCATCCACCTGCTTCACGATGTCCATTACCCGGTGATCCGGCAGCAGCGCAATGGCGTCGTGGGCATTCTCGCAGCGCAGGCCCACCACGTGTTTCACGTTGTAGCCAGAGTCCTCGAAAAACAGGTGTACGTTCTTGTCCCCGATGGGCTGGTAGGGCGTGATGACGGCGATATTCCTATTGGCATCGCCCGGCACGCCCAGCGCTTCCAGGGCCGCGATCACCGCATTCGCGCCCGTGGTCAGGCCGGTATCGGCGCCGACCATCTCCTGGATGCGATCGACAAAACCGTCGTTACCCTTGATGCCGCCCCAGAAGGTCTCCGCCGACATACCCATCATCACGTGATCGGGCTTGCAGGTTTTCAGGCTCGCGATGGAGGCGCCGATGGTCTGGCGCAGCATTTCCAGGAAACGCATGAAGTTCTCATCGTCAGACAGGTCGGCGTGTTCAATCATGAAGCGGCTGAAATGCCAGGTGACGCCGCGTGGTATCAGGCGCTGGCAGTCGTACTCGACGGCGGTATTGGTCGAGGGAATGATGACCCCGATCTTTGCGCGATGACCGATGTAGTTATCCAGGTGGCCATCGGTGTGCTGGTCGCGCTCCCGCGTGCGTGACAAATCGATACTGCCAAATTGTGTGCTCATGAGTTCTCCCAAGTTCGTTCAGGCGACTGCCTCGCTGTCCCGTACACAGTTGATCATCGCGCGTTCAAGCAGGAACTCCCGTGCCTTCACCGGGTCTGCAGAAGTTTCCATCAGCATTTTCTGGCGCGCCTTCTGCGCGTCGATGTCCCGCGCCTCCATCAGTTTTTTGTTGGCGATAGTGTGCTCTTGCACAAAACGCACGGCAAGGTCGCGTCGCTGGCGATTGTACTGCTCCAGCAACGGCTGGTACCCCTCACCGTCCCGGATTACCCTGGCCAACTTGGCGCCGAGGTTGTTGGCATCGTGCAGGCCGCCATTCATGCCCATACCGCCCAGCGGATTGTTGATGTGGCAGGCATCGCCGGCGAGGATGACCCGGCCGGTGAAGTAGGTTTCCGCGACACGCTGGTTGACGTTGTAAAGGGTGCGATGGCCGATTTCGTAATCGCCTTCCTTGTTCCACAGGTGATGCAGGCGCTGCTGGATAAATTCGTCAGAGAGCAGCCGCGCCTCGTCCGCGGCGGTCTCCGGCGTGGTCGGAATCAGCACACGCCACAGCTTCTCGGTGCGCAGGATGACGCACCACTCATCCGGGTCGGACACATAGTTCACCCAGGAAAGATCGTCGAACACTGCCTCAAACGGGAAAGGCGTGCTGACCACCAGGAATTTTTCATCGTAAGTAAAACCGAGGTAGTCGATACCCGCCTGCTTGCGGATGGTACTGCGGGCGCCCTCTGTGCTCACCAGGAATGCGCCCGGCTCGGCGGTGCTGCCTGTCGCGGAGCGCACAAACGCCGTCACTCCTCCGGCAGACTGCTCGAAGCCGGTCACTTCACTGTTGAAACGCACCTGGGCACAGGGCAGCTTCTGCAGCCGGTCGACCACCAGGCGGGTGAATTCGTACTGCTCGAGTTGCAGCCGGAAGGGGTAGCGGGTGTCCTTCGCTATCAGGCTCATATCGAAGTTCGCCACCTCGTCGCTGCGCCGGTCCCGGTACTGGTAGCGGTCCGCCACCAGGCCCTGGGCTAGCATAGCCTCGACGACACCGAAACCGAGGTCGGCGATCATCTCCAGGCTGGGCGGATGGAACGTCGAAGCGCGCAAATCGACGGGCAGTTCAGGCTCTTTCTCCAGCAGCAATACCGGCACATCGCGACGGGCCAGGTAAAGCGCCAGGTGACAGCCGACGGGGCCGGCGCCGGCGATTATGACAGGGTGAGTTTCAGCCACTTACAGCATCTCCAGGACGTCCGCCAGCGCGACGACATCCGCGTATTTGGCGTGCAGGTCAAACAGGTTGGCCGCGTGCGCATCGGGATTGCGGTCGCCCACCGCCTCGCGCGGCACGACCACCCGGTAATCGTACTGCAGGCCATCGACCGCGGTTGCGCGCACGCAGCCGCTGGTGGTGAGTCCGGTCACCACCAGCGAATCGACGCCCAGCGCACGCAACTGCGCGTCGAGGTCGGTTTTGTGGAAGGCGCTGGCCCACTGTTTCTCCAGCAGGATATCGCCCTCGCGGACATCCAGCCTGTCATCCACCCGGACCCAGTCGGAGTCGGGCGTCAGCACGTTCAATGCGTCGATGCGAGCGCGAAACACGCGCGCCTGTCCCGCGTCGTGATAGACCACCGTGGTGAAGACCACCGGCAGCTTCGCCGCGTGGAACGCGTCGACCAGTCGCGCGTTGGCGGCGACCACCTCTGGACAATCACAGCCCAGCGGACAGTCGGCATCGGTAAACCCGTTGATCATGTCCACCACCAGCAGAGCCGGTCGTTCACCCATGCCCAGGCTCGCGCGTTCGAGATCCATCAATCCTCCTGCCTGCGGAAAAAGTCCTGTAACAGCGCAGCGACGTCCCCCGCCTGTTTTTCACACACATAGGTGCGTTCACTGCCGGACAGCGCGCCCGCCTCGCCGCACGGCAGCAGCGCCAGGGTCGGGGCGACACCCATCAGCAGCGGGTCGGCGCCGGCGGCGAACACCAGCGTCGGGCACGCGATAGCGGGCAGCAGGCCGGCGAAGTCCTGTTCCGCCACCGCCGCGTAGGTCGCGTGGTAGGCATCGCCACAGGCCAGCGCGCTGAGAGTTTCGCGCTGCGACAGCGGCAGCGGTGCGCCGGCGTCCTTGTTGCGGATGCGCTGCCACATCTGCAGCAGGTGGGCTCCGTCATCCACCGCCGGGAACGGGGTCGCCATGGCGGGCAGCGCCTCACGGGCCTTGGCATCCAGCAACGGCGGGCCGGACAGGGCCAGCGCGCGCGCCGTGCCCGGATAATCGTGTTCGAGTTGCACCGCAATGGCGGCGCCCGCGTGATGCCCGAACAGGTAGCAGGGTGCCAGCTTCAACGCTTCCACAAGGCCGCGTATCGCCGCGGCGTAATCCGCTACCGTGTGCGCCTGCCCCGGCAGCGGGTCGCTGTTGCCGAAACCCGGGTTGTCCGGCGCGACGATATGGAAGCTGTCCGCCAGCAGCGCGATCAGGGGCTCATACATCGCCGAGTGGCTGGGACTCTGGTGCAGCATCAACAAAACCGGCTTGTCCGCGGCACCGGCATAGCGGTAGTGGATCTGCAGTTCGCCCACATCGACGTAGGCGCGACGCGCAACACGGGTGTTCACCTGTCACCCGCCTCCAGCGACACACTCACCCACTTCACTTCGGTGAATTCCTCGGTGCTGTAGCGGCCACCGCTGCGGCCGAGGCCCGAGCGCTTGTAGCCGCCGATGGGCGCCAGTGCGTTACTCTGGAACGCGTGCATACCGATATGCACGCTGCCGGATTTTATTTCCCGCGCCGCGCGCATACCCCACTGGATATCCCGGGTAAGTACCGCCGCCGACAGGCCATAGTCGCTGTCATTGGCAATCGCGATGGCGTCATCGAGATCATCCGCCGCGACCAGGCTGGCAATCGGGCCAAAACTCTCCTCCCGCCACAGCGGCAGGCTGCGGTCCGGTTCGATCACGATGGTCGGCGCTACCGTGAGGCCGCGCAGCACACTGCCGCCGGTCAGCAAAGCGGCCCCGGCGGCAGTGGCCTGCGCCAGTTGCGCCAGCACCTTGTCCACGGCCCGCTGGTTGATCAGGGGCCCGTAGCGGGTCCGTTCATCGCGCAGGTCCCCGAGGTAGATCTGCTCACAGGCGGACTTCAGCGCGGCGCTGAACTCATCAAACAGGCTGCGCTCCACCACGATGCGCGAGTTCGCCATGCAGATCTGCCCGCCGTGCGTAAAAATTCCCTGCGCGACGATCGCCGCCGCGGCGACCGGGTCGGCGTCGCGCAGCACCAGTACCGCGCTTTTGCCCCCGAGTTCCAGCTGCGCCGGGCGCAGATGCTTGACCGACTCGATGCCAACCGCAATGCCGGTCTGCGTGGACCCGGTGAACGCCACGCAATCAACGCCGGGGTGCGCCGTCAGCGGCGCGCCGCATTCATCGCCAAAACCGGTCACCACGCTGATCGCGGCCGGAGGCAAACCCGCCTCCAGCAACAGCCCGGCGAAGGTCAGCGCGGTAATCGGTGTTTCCTCGGAGGGCTTGATCACCACACTGTTGCCGGCCGCCAGCGGAAAGGCCGTCATTTTCGTGAGCAGCGAAAGCGGAGCGTTGTAGGGCGATATCACCGCGACCACGCCCATCGGCTCACGGAACACCATGGACAGGCGCGCGGGGTTGTCGTTGGGAAAGGTATCGCCGTAGAGGCGGCGCGCTTCACCCGCTGCTGTGCGCAGCAGGTCCACGGTGTAGGCGATTTCAAAGCGCGCCTTGGTGATCGCGCTGCCGCTTTCATCGATGAGGTTGTCGAGGAACAGCGCCTCGCCCTGCTCGGCCACGATGTCGGCTGCGGCCAGCAACACTTTTTCGCGGCCGGCGGGCGCAAGTGATGCCCAGGCAAGCGCGCCCGCGCGCGCTTTTTCCACGGCGGCGTCCACATCGCGCGCGCCCGCGCGCCCGACACGACCGATCAGGCGCCCGCTCTCCGGCGCGACCACGTCGAAATAGTCGCCGCTGAGCGGCGGCACATCCTCACCGCCGATGATCAGGTCCCGTTGCAAGGGCATGCCTCCTCGCCAGTGCGTATAAAGTCAGCGCGTAGCAAACTGTACCTGCTCGCTACCTGCAATTTCCATCTGCGCGGCCATCAGGCGCCCGCGCTCCGCGGGAAACGCCTGCACCAGGCCCATACACAGATCGCGCAATGCGCGCGCCGGAACACCGTGGTTGGTGGTGCCCGAGGTACCACAGGCCTTGAGACAGTATGTGCCGAGATTGAACGCCGCCTCGGCCACCACGCCCTTGCACAGGCGCCAGCGCTTGACCACCTCGTCCTTGGGCAGGATCGGTGAATCGCTGCTCTCCAGTTCGATCTGGCGCCGCAGCCAGATGCTCGCAGTTTCCAGTTCCACCATCATATGGCCAATCAATTCCTGCTGGTAGCCGTCGGTGCCGACGGATTTTCCCGTGTCGGCGAACTTCTTGTTGCGCAGGTGGTTGATGGTGTAGCCGTAAAGGCTGTGGGCGGCGCCGAGATAGCAGGCGATTCCCGCCACCTGGTTGCCGACGAAGCTGCCGCGGCTCATCTGCATGCAGCGGGTGAACGCGGCGGGGATGGCCAGTGCGTCTTCGGTGGCGACAAACACGTCCTTGAGCACGATACCGTGGGTAGCCGTTCCGCGCATGCCGATCGCATCCCAGTGCTCCCGTTCGCTCACACCCGCGGCATCGCGGGCGACGAAGAAAGTGCACAAACCGGCCGCGGTATCGTGCCCCTCGAGACCCGCGGTGACCAGGTAGCGGTCGGCCACGCCAGTCGCGCAGCCGAAGGACTTCACGCCATTGAGCTTGTAGCCCCCGTCGACCGGCGTTGCCACCGTGCCGATGGTAATTGCCGCCTTCTCCGATTTTTCTGACTCACTGGCGAAGTTCGCCAGCCACTTGCCGTCGCGGCCCATGGTATACAACACCTGCTCGGCGAAGGCGCGCACAGCGGGCGCTTCCGCTTCGTTGAACAAGCCATTTTCCAGCGCCTCCAGCGCCAGCAGGCCGCGGGAGGCCGAACTGCAGTGGAAGAAAAACGCCAGCGACGTGGAGGGGCACGCGGTGGCCAGTGCGAAAGTCGCGGCGCACAGATCGCGCAGGGATCCGCCCATACCGCCGTATTCCTGGGGCACCACAAGGCCCAGCAGTCCGGCGTCGCTGATGGTCTTCACATGGGGCACGTGGAACTCGCCGCTGCCATCCACCGCTGCCGCCTGCTCCGCCAGCGCCGGGAGCACGCTCTCGACTCTCTCCGCGCGCGCCTTTTCCACCGCGCTCATATCCTCTATCAATGCCTCACCGGTCAACTTCTTCATGCTCATTCCTCGACTCTCTCGCCCCGCTCGCGGGCCTACTCGTCTTCACCGATCAACAGGGAACGCGTGATGTCCGTGGCATCCTGGCCGATCATGCCGGTAATGCGGTGCCACACCGGGTCCACCTCCGGATCGAAGATAATGCGCTTGTTCCGCAGGTTGCGTTCCATCAGCTGTGCCGGCGCGATGCCCTCGACAGCCTGACTGGAGACGCCTTTCTCCACCACACGGAACCAGTGCTCCTGATACGCTTTGACTGTGTCTTCTATCGCGGAAAATGCCTCCGCAGTAGCGCGCTTGGCCAGCATCCAGGGCGACATGATCGCGTTTTGCAGCGGCGACAGATGCGCCTGGCTGAGTCCTTCAATCGCATTCCCGGTTTCGAGCAATGCGGTCAACGGGTCGAACACCTCCAGCATGTAGGGCAGGTTGGCGCCGAGGTCGACCCTGGGAATCAGGTCCAGGTGAAAGGCGAAATGGTCACCCGCTTTTACCGAGTCCAGGGTGAAATGCGGCACCGCGCTGGTGCCGGGCGCAAAAGCGAACATCATGTGGGAATCCAGTTGCATCGGCGCTGCGACGAGCGAGCAGGTGACAACCCGGAACAAGGGTCCGCCGGTGAACACGCGAATATTCCCGACCTCGCCCTCCACCATCGGCAACTGGCTGTCCAGCGTGAGGTAGGGCGTGCCATTGTCTCCGGACTGTTCCTTCAGCCCGAGGCGCGCTACCAGGCGATCGAGGGTCGACGAAAACAATGAAGCGGGAAGCGATTCGGACATGGTGTTCTCCAGTTATTCTGTGTACTGCCGGGAAGTGTGCAGAGCGCGACGCCGCGGCACCTTGATAAATCTCAAATATCCGCCGCGCCGCGGGTGATCGCACCGCAGAGGCGCCACGGCCTGTCCTGTAGCAGATCGGTGTTCGCCGACACCACCTTGTTCGCCGCATTGGCGGGATGGACATCGTGCAACAACAGCGTCTCGCCGGGCGCCAGGCGCTGCCACTGCGGCTGGCTCAACAGGCCGTCGAACGGCCGCTCCCGCCACTCGGTCATCACCGTGAAATCGGTTTGCAGGGCGGTGATAAAGCCGCAGCCGAGTCGGTCGGTGTCGGGCGCGACCAGCAGGTTGATGCGATTCTCCGCCGAGCGCTCCAGCAGCCCGGTGGCCAGTTCCCACTCCTCCAGCGGCGACAGCGGGACCATTGTCACCTGCACGCCCTGCATGGCCAACAGGCGAAACGTCTCTGGATAGATGCTGTCATCGGAGGGCACCACCGCAACGCGACCCCAGGGCGTATCCGCCGCGATGAACGCACTGGCAGGCGCACTGAACGCAAAGCGCTCGCTGCCGTGCACCTGCGCCTGCTCGAGTACAATGCCGCCGGCATTGATCAGCACGCCGCAGTAAGCGTAGCCACCCGCGACTTCCCGCACGAGAGCGCTGCCGACCCACGCCTCGCCGCAGTCGGCGGCGATCCGCGCGACCAGTTCCTCGCCGCGCCGCGCGGCCGCGGGCAGGTCCGTGATATCACCGGCCAGCGGCGGCAATGCGATGAGCCTGGCCCCGCGACTGACGGCGCTGCGCAGTTGCGCCAGCACCGATTCCGTCTCGCCGGGCGCGGCGCAGACCACCGCGGAGGACACCGCTGCGCAGTCATTCATGCCGGGCAGGGTTTGCGACGCGGGATCAGCTGCAATCGCCGTGTACAAGTCGGGACGGCGCCGGGCGAACACATCGGTGCCATCGGGGCGTCGCTTGTCCCGCGCCCTGTCGACCTCGATATCGGCATACACGAACTCCTCGCGATCGCGGGATGCCTTGACCAGCACCGTACCGTCCGGCGCCACCACCTGGCTCTCACCGGCGCCGCTCAGGAATTTCACGGGAATGCCGGTACCGGCGCTGATCGCCTCGATCATCTCCTCTGGCACCAGCGCGCCGACCTTGTTCGCCGCCGCGACAAAGACCTTGTTCTCCGCCGCGCGCACCGGGATATGCAGGGAGGCCTCATCCGTGGCGAACGAGTTCAGGCTGTTCAGCAATAACTCGGCCCCGTTCAGGGCGAGGCAGCGCGGTGTCTCGTTGATGACCCCGTCCATGCAGGCATACAGTCCGACCCGACCGAGCGCGGCGGACACGACCGGACCCGGCGCATCGGCCTTTTCCAGGAAATCATTTTCATGGCCGATGTAAATCTGCTTGGTGTTATCCGCCAGCAAACCGCCATCGGGGCCGTACAGCAGGCTCGAACCGGTGGCGCTGCCATTCGCGCGCTGCACGGTACAGTTCACCACCACATGGCAGGCCAGCGCCTTCGCCTTCTTCGCGATGGCCGCGAGGAAGGGGCCGTCCAGGGCCACCGA
>JAUICG010000014.1 GCA_030427485.1 Gammaproteobacteria bacterium | reverse complement strand
GAAAGCGCCTGAGACTTGGCGCAGGGCACGAAACTACGCTGCACGAGTTTCTCGCCCAGCGCCTCGGGCGACAGGTCAAACGGCCTGGTCAGGCGGAAAGCGCGAACATTCTTGAACCACATCGGAATTCTCTACCTCTGGCAAAAGCGGGGGATTGTAACCCAGCGGTAGCTTAATGACAGCGAGTATCCTTCCGAGTAGTGGCTCAGCCTGGAAATTGGCTGCACGAGCTTGAGAGGCAGAGTTACGGTCTGGACACGCCAAAAAGCGCACATCCATGTGCAGGCGCGGCCGGCGAGGCTCGGGTGGCGACGTCCTGTCGCCACACGGTCCAGACCGTAACTCTGCCTCTCAAGCTCTGGATATACGCCAATTTCCAGGCTGAGCCACTACTTCCTCACAATGATCCCGGATGGGGAAGAAAGCCACAGCCCGTACAATTTGTTAAGCCGACAGCCCCGCGGCACCGTTGTCAGCACGGCGCGAAACCGCTTTAATCCCCTATCCCGAGCCAGATCGCCCGGCACGCGCCACGCTGTGTGCCCCGTACCGAGGAACTCCGTCATGTCTGACACCGCCAAGACCAGCCCCTCCCGAGCGCGCAAGCTGCGCGACGTGAAGCAGTGGGACATGGAAACGGATGTCGCCATTGTCGGATTCGGCGGCGCCGGCGGTTGCGCCGCCATCGAGGCGGCGGACGCGGGCTCCAGCGTCACCATCTTCGAGGTAGCCAGCGCCAGCGGCGGATCCACCGCGATGTCCAGCGCGGAGATCTACATGGGCGGCAACGGCGGCACCCGCGTCCAGCGCGCCTGCGGCTTCGAGGACAGCACCGAGGATATGATCACCTATATGATGATGGCCGCGGGACCGCAGGCGGATGAAGCGAAGATTCGCAACTACTGCGAGAACAGCAAGGACCACTTCCAGTGGCTGGTGGACATCGGCGTGCCGTTCAAGGACAGCTTTCACAAGGAGCGCGCCATCATGTGCCTGACCGACGACGGCCTGCTCTACACCGGCAGCGAGAAAGCCTACCCCTTCGTCCAGCAGGCCAAACCCTGCCCGCGTGGTCACAACCTGTACATCGAAGGCGACAACGGCGGCCCACTGTTCATGAAAATTGTGACGGAGAACGTGGACAAGCGCGAAGCCATTTCGGTCGAGTACGAAACCCGCGCACTGACCCTGATAGTGAATGAAGACGACGAGATCGTCGGCCTGGTGGTACGCAAGGATCAACAGGAATTGAATGTGCGCGCCCGCCAGGGTGTTGTCCTCTGCGCCGGGGGTTTTGTGATGAATGAAGAGATGGTGCGCACGTATGCGCCGATGCTGACCCGCGGCAATACACCGATTGGCAACCCTGGCGATACCGGCACCGGGATCATGATGGGCATGTCCGTCGGCGCCGCCGCGATCAATATGCACGAGGGCTTCATTACCATACCCTACTACCCGCCAGCCAGCATGACCGGCGGTATTGTCATCAACGACCAGGGGCAGCGCTTTATCAACGAGGATGTCTACCACGGCCGCCTCGGCGCGTTTGTCCTGCGGCAGCAGTCCGAACGCTTCTACTTTATCCTTACGGTCGAGCAGTACGGTGACTACGAGCGTGTCAGCTATATGGGCTCCGAAGTCGCCGGCACCGGCGAAACCGTGGCGGAACTGGAGCAGGAGTTGGGGCTGCGTGAAGGCACGCTGCAACAAACGCTCAAGGTGTACAATGAGGATTGCGCCCGCGGCGAAGACACCCAGTGCCACAAGGCGGCGGAGTGGCTGGAACCGCTGGAGCCGCCGCTGGTGGCGCTCGATATAACCCCGGGGCGCGGCACTTTCCTGCCGTTTTTCACCCTCGGCGGCCTGGACACACTGCCCACCGGTGAGGTGGTCAACCCGCAGCGCGAGGTAATCCCGGGGCTCTACGCCGCCGGTCGCACCGCCTGTGGCGTGGTGCGGCGCGCGGAGGGATACAGCAGCGGCATGTCGGTCGGCGATGCGACATTCTCCGGGCGCATGGCGGGCAGGCAGGTTGCAGCGAGGGCACGCACATGAGATTTCTACACACGATGGTCCGCGCACGCGACCTGGATGAAACACTGGATTTCTACTGCGACAAGCTGGGCCTGGTGGAAATCCGTCGCTTCGACAGCGAGGCAGGCCGGTTCACGCTGGTATTCCTGGCCGCGCCCGGTGACGTCGAGCGGGCTGAGCAAAACCAGAGTCCGCTGGTTGAGATCACCTGGAACTGGGACACCGAGGAGTACCACGGCGGGCGCAATTTCGGCCATCTCGCCTACAGTGTCGATAATATCTACGAGGTGTGCCAGCGCCTGCGGGACAAAGGTGTGGTAATCAACAGGCCGCCACGCGACGGGCATATGGCGTTCGTGCGCTCCCCGGATGGCATCTCCATCGAGTTGCTACAGGCCGGTGACTCACTGCCACCACAGGAGCCATGGGCGTCCATGCCGAACACCGGTACCTGGTAGGCAATCCTCACGAAGGAGAACGCGACCATCAAAACCGCCTGGTCTGCCGGAATTGCAGCTATTTCGCTTGCCGGTCAGCGCTTGGTGGCTAAAGGTATGCCGAATCCCAAAGCACGCGCACCAGGAGTATGAAGAATGCAAATCCGGAAATCGCATACACCGCCAGCGCAGCAAGACATATCCACTCCGACTGGTAGAAAAACACATTGGCGTATTGCGCGAAGGTGATGCCCAGCATTACCACAATCACGCCGTAAAAAAACATGTTGGTTCGCAGACCCGCGCGGCGGCCCTGAAAAACCCGGAACACAATCACACCCGTCAGGAAAAAGGCATGTATGCCGCTTACGACCATCCAGCTGGTGGCAGCGGAAAGCGGAGAAGCGAGCAGCACCATTGCCAGCAGGGACACACTCGCACTGACGGACGTGCTGAGCAACAGTGCGGCGAAGAGCAGGCGGGCGAGTGTCGGCCATTGCGCGAGGCGGGCAGGTGCAAGCGCCGCGACCACGCCGGAAAAACCGGCGATTGCTATCGAGAGTTCAACAACCGTTGGCAGAATGTCAGCCGCTTCCACGTTCCGTCCCCGGTTCGCGCAAGAAGTTAAGGATCCAGCGCGCAACCCGCACCCCTTCATGCTTCCCGCTTAACGAGGCCATACCGCGGGCGTAGACATCTTCCCCCAGCAGATCGCGCCGCAGCACCATGATTGCATTGGCATACTCTGGCACGAACTCGGGGTGCCCCTGGAACGTCAGGATATGGTCACCCACCTGACACACCGCGTTCTCGCAAAATTCACTGCCCGCCAGTACCTCGGCATCATCGGCGACTTCCAGCACCTGGTCCTGGTGACTGACGAGAATATCCAGTGCCAGATCCTGCTGGTCGTGCCACTGGGGAGCGGTGTGAAAGCGATGGGTATGCAGGCCTACGCCCCAGCCCTTGGGTGATTTTTCCACCCGCCCCCCCAAAGCCTGAGCCACCACCTGGTGACCGAAGCAAATGCCTATCAGCTTCTTGCGCCGCCGGTGCAGTTCGCGCACAAAGGCTATCAGTTTGGCGATCCAGGCCTTGTCGTCGTAAACGCTGCACCTGCTCCCGGTAATCAGGTAGGCGTCCACCTCGTCGATGTCTTCCGGGTACTGCTCATGTTCCACATCGTAAACGGCGAACTCAAGGTCGGGATCAGCCTGATGCAGCAGCGCCATGAACATATCGGGATATTCCCCGAAGTCCGATACCCACTCGGGGCGTACCGAGTCAGTTCTCAAAATACCTAACTTCATTGCGTGTCGGCCTGTGCCCTTTAGATAGGAAAACAACTGTCCATAGGGACGTTACAATGCTTCATCATAGGTACGGTGTTGTTGACTGTCCATACCGTGAGCGGACTGGTAATGTGTGCGCTTTATCCACCACAGGTAACTGCGACGTGCGGCGTTCACTAATTGGTCTTTTGCTGGTGCTGTCGTTCAGCTCAGCCGTCAATGCATTCACCGGCTCGCAATCCTGCCAGGGCTGCCACGCTGAAGAATACGACCTGTGGCGCGGTTCCCACCATGACCTGGCGATGCAACTGCCCGATGAAAACACCGTGCTGGGCGACTTCGACAACGCCAGCTTCACATACAACGGCGTCACCACGCGCTTTTTTCGCAAGGGTGACAAGTTTATGGTCAACACCGACGGTGAAGACGGCACACTACAGGATTTTGAAGTCGCCTACGTGTTCGGCGTTTCCCCACTGCAACAATATCTGCTGCCGCTGTCGCGCGGACGCCTGCAGGCTTTGAGCATCGCCTGGGATTCCCGGCCCGCCGCCGACGGCGGACAGCGTTGGTATCACCTGTATCCGGACGAGAAGATCGACTTCAAGGACCCATTGCACTGGACAGGCACCTACCAGAACTGGAATACCAGCTGTGCCGAGTGCCACAGCACCGACCTCAAGAAGAACTACTCGGCCACCTCACGGTCTTTCGATACACAGTTCGCGGAACTGGATGTGGGGTGCGAGGCCTGCCACGGCCCCGGGGACAGGCATGAGTCGCTGGCGCGGGAAAACAGGCTGGATGGCGCGGAACACGGCGGCTTTCCGACCGCACTGGCACAGCGCGGGGAATGGGCCCTGGCGGAAGGCGCTCATATCGCGAAACGCACGGCCGCGCTGGACTCCAATGCGCAAATTGATAGCTGTGGCCGCTGCCACTCACGGCGCGGCACGCTGGGCGACTACCACTACGGCGCCCACCTGCTGGATACCCACCGCCTCGCACTGCCGCAATCGCCGCTGTACTACCCGGACGGCCAGATTCTCGATGAAGTCTACGTCTACGGCTCGTTCGTGCAGAGTAAAATGCACCAGGCCGGCGTGGTCTGCAGCAACTGCCATGAACCACACAGCCTGCAACTGCGCACCCCGGGCAACGCAGTGTGTGCCCAGTGCCATGTGCCGGCGCGTTATGACACGGCCCGGCACCACCACCACGAAGCAGGCTCTACCGGCGCCGCGTGTGCCAATTGTCATATGCCTGAGACCACGTACATGCTCGTCGATCCGCGCCGCGATCACAGTATGCGGGTTCCCCGCCCCGACCTGAGCATGGTGATGGGCACACCCAATGCCTGCAACCAGTGCCACGAAGACCGGGATGCACCGTGGGCACTGGCGGCGCTCAAGCAGTGGGGCGTACAGTTCCGCGATACCAGCACCCATCCGGCGCGCGCCTTTCAGCGCATTGAAGCAGGCGACACGCGTGTGGTGCCGCAACTGGCGCAGATAGCGAGCGATTCCAGCACCGCGCCCATCTGGCGCGCAACGGCGATGGAGGCACTGGGCACGGTGGGGGGACGCGACGCATTGCAAACCGCCACCCGGATACTGTACGACGACGATCCACTACTGCGCGCCAGCACCGTGCGCGCGCTGGAGTTCATGCCGCCGCAACAGCGTATCCAGTTGCTGGATCACCTGATCGATGACCCGGTGACAGCCGTGCGAATGGAAGTTGCCGCGTCACTGGCCGGTGTACCTCTCGACCAGCTACCGCCAGAAAAGGCCGCCCAGTTGCGCGCGCTTTTCGATGAATATACCGGCATTCTGCAGACGCATGCCGATATGCCCGGCGTACAACTGCAGTTAGGCATTTTCTATGTTACCCGGGGCGATGCACCGGCGGCCGAAGCCGCCTACCGGGAAGCCCTGCACCTCAACGTGCAGCTTATTCCCGCCTACCTCAACCTGGCAGACCTGTTGCGCAGCCAGGGCAGGGATGACGAGGCGCGCAAACTGTTGTTGCAGGCGCTTGAAGTCCATCCGCAAAACGGCAATACGCTACACGCGCTGGGGCTGCTGGAGACGCGCAGCGGGCAGGCGGAGCTCGCGCTGCAGTACCTGCAACAGGCGGCCGAACTGGAAACCGCGGGGACCCGCCATCGTTTCGTTTACGGCATCGCGCTGCATGACCTCGGACAGCCGGCACAAGCCGTGGAACAACTCCAGGCCTTGCTGCGCAGCGTACCCCAGAGCGAGGAGGTGCTGCTGGCCCTGACGAACTACAGTGCGGAACTTGGCCAGCGCGAGAATGCGCGTGGCTATGCGAAAAAACTGACGGAAATCGCTCCTGGCAATCGCAACTACCAGCAGTTATACCAGAGCCTCGCCGGCCCCTAGCCTGTTACGGCACCTTTACAAACTGCAGTTGCAGGGTCACAGGCACGGCAGTGCTGATCGCCTGTAACCCCGCGACCTCCTGCAGGGCCGCTATTCCGGCGACGAGGTCGAAGTCCGCCGCGTTGATCAACAGGGGAGAAGCGCTGAGCACGCGCAAGCGGTTCTCGCCCTCTCCGACAATTACCAGGGGCGCGGTAAGTGTGATCTCCTGCCCGTGCAGGGAGAGCGTAACCGGCAACTCAACCGACACCACCCCGCCCTCCGCCGCCATCGCGAGGACGCCGGGATCCACCTCTGCACTGACCGTCGCCAGGGGGAATTCGACCGTCTCGAACAACATTTCGCGCATGCGTTCGTTGCGCACGTCTATCAGGGTCTCCACGCTTTCCAGATTGATGGTGACCTGCGCATTACCCGCCGCGCCGATATAGCCCAACAGTGAAGGAAAGCTGTGCAGTTCAGCAACACTGTTATTCTTGATGGAGACGAAGTTGATCGTGGAGGCCGCGTCATCGAGTTCCCAGTCCGCCTGGACGCCCCCGCAACAGGCCAATAGAAAAACTGTGAGTAAAGTGAGTTGGAATCTTCGTAATCCGCGCATGGTGCTACTCCCGCATTCTTCAGCAATGACCGCCGTGGTAATAGTTTTCAACCACCTGGATTGTAACGCAAACTTACCGTCTCGCACCGCCCGACCCTGAATTCGATTCAGTTGCATATCGTTCCCGCAGGTGCGCAGTGTGCACTAGCGCAACAGGAACATGTCCAGCAGTCGTTGTCTGATCCAATTTTTTGCACCTGGGTCCAGCGCGCAGGTCCTCGATCACCAGGGTTTTGTCATTGATCAGGCTGTATAAACGATCACTGCGGATCTCCAGCCGGATATACCCCGGCACTCAGTGGAGAACAGCGCTTCCCCTCGAAACGTCACACAGGGTCAGCAGGGGGAGGGGCTGTCCCATGCCTTCGCCAATGTGCCTGCGGGCACGATTAAGGCGTGTGATCTCACGGTACAGTGTCGCTTCGAACTCTGGCGAATTTCTGTTATTCGCCTCCTTTCGCAAGCGGTCTATCGCTAGCTGGTAAAGCTCTACGCGGGTCTCTGTCAATTGGAGATGTTCCAGCGCCTGCAACAATCCGTCCAGGGTTCTGAGAAACCAGCGCAGGGCGCTGGCGGGCGCAATGGCGCGGGTAGTCAGCAAAATCTCGGCCGTTTCAAACGCGCAGCCCATCTGCGCAAGCGCTTCTCTGAAATTCCCGCCCTGGCTCAAATGCCAGCCCGTTTCAAAAGAATTCGCACACCAGTGCATGGCCTGGTCTGGCTGGCTGTGCAGCCACTGCCTGTGATTGGCGCATAGAAATCGTAGCTTCATCGCGGTCTCCCCGAATTGTCCTGCCGATTTCGAGAGCGTACAGCGACCCGCATTTAAATGCAAATGATTCCTATTTAGATTTCCGAATTCCTATGCGAGGAGGTCGTGCACGGCCTTCCACTCCCGTGCGCTGACCGGTGCGATGGACAGCCGGCCCTGCTTGAATATGCTCAGGCCCGCAGTGGCGGGGTGGGCCTTCAATACTTTGGTCGGGATGACCTCGGGAAATTTCTCCAGCAGCCGCACATCCACGCAGTACCAGCGCGGTTCCCCTTCACTGGACTTCGCGTCGTAGTACCTGCTCTCGCCGTCGAACTGCGCCGGGTCCGGATAGGCCGCAGTCACCACTTCCATTGTGCCGGCTATGCCGATCTGTTTGCAGCTGGAGTGGTAAAACAGTACCCGGTCGCCTTTACTGACCTTGTCGCGCAGGTTGTTGCGCGCCTGGTAGTTGCGAATGCCGTCCCAGCGGGCTGTTTGCCGCGCAGACGCCGCCAGATGATCGATACCGAACTCGTCGGGTTCGGACTTGAAAATCCAGTACTTCAATACGGATCCTCCTACAGCGCCACCTCAGCCAGGTCGCCCTTCTTCTCCAGCCACGCCTTGCGGTCCGGGGCGCGCTTTTTCGCCAGCAACATGTCCAGCATCATGTTTGTGCCGTCACCCGCGTCGAGCACCAGGCGCACCAGGCGGCGTGTATCCGGATCCATCGTGGTCTCACGCAGTTGCAGCGGATTCATTTCGCCGAGGCCCTTGAAGCGCTGCACGTTGACCTTGCCTTTCTTGTTCTCGGCTTCAATACGATCGAGAACACCCTGTTTCTCCGCTTCATCCAGCGCGTAGAAGACTTCCTTGCCGACATCGATACGGTACAGCGGGGGCATTGCCACATAGACATGGCCGGCCGCGACCAGCGGCCTGAAATGCTGCACGAACAACGCGCAGATCAGCGTCGCGATATGCAGGCCGTCGGAGTCGGCATCCGCCAGGATGCACACCTTGTGGTAGCGCAATCCCGACAGGTCATCGCTGGCGGGATCAATACCCAGCGCCACCGAGATATTGTGCACTTCCTGTGAGGCGAGGATTTGCTGGGAATCCACTTCCCAGGTATTCAGGATTTTGCCGCGCAGCGGCAGTATGGCCTGGAACTCGCGGTTGCGCGCCTGCTTGGCGGAGCCGCCCGCGGAGTCCCCCTCTACCAGGAACAATTCACTGCGGGCGGCTTCGCCGCCGGAACAGTCGGCCAGTTTGCCCGGCAGTGCGGGCCCGGCCGTCACTTTTTTACGCGTCACCTGCTTGGCCAGGCGCAACCGTCCCTGGGCATTACTGATACAGATATCGGCCAGTCTCTCGGCCTCTTCCGTATGCTGGTTCAACCACAGGCTGAAGGCGTCCTTGACCACGCCGGACACGAACGCGGCGGCCTCACGCGACGACAGGCGCTCCTTGGTCTGTCCGGAGAACTGCGGATCGCCCATCTTGGACGACAATACGTAGCAGCAGCGGTCCCAGATATCATCCGGCGCCAGTTTGATGCCGCGCGGCAACAGGCTGCGCAGCTCACAGAACTCACGCATCGCCTCCAACAGACCGGTGCGCATACCGTTGACATGCGTACCGCCCTGAATCGTGGGAATCAGGTTCACGTAGGATTCCGCGACGACCTCGCCGCCCTCGGGCAGCCACTGCACCGCCCAGTCGACGCCGGAGTTGCTGCCGCTGAAGCTGCCCACGAACGGTTCCTCCGGTATCACCTGGAAGTCGATGGTCGCATCAGCGAGGTAGTCCGTAAGGCCGGCCTCGTAGTACCACTCCTCCGCTTCACCCTTTTTTTCATCCTTGAACCTGACCCGCAACCCCGGACACAACACCGCCTTGGCGCGCAGTACATGTTTCAGGCGCGAGAGGGAGAACACCACGGAATCGAAATACTTCGCATCGGGGGTGAATGTCACCGTGGTGCCTGTATTGCGTTTACCACAACTGTCGATCACCTCCAGGTCGGTTTGCTTTTCTCCGCCGGCAAACGTCATCCTGTAGACATTGCCATCGCGGCGGATCAGCACTTCGAGCGCGCTGGACAGCGCATTCACTACCGACACACCGACTCCGTGCAGGCCGCCGCTGAACTGGTAATTCTTGTCGGAAAACTTGCCGCCCGCGTGCAGTGTACTCAGAATGACTTCCACGCCGGGCTTGCCCTGCCCGGGGTGAATATCAACCGGCATCCCGCGCCCGTTGTCAGACACCGTCACCGAGCCATCCTTGTTCAGGCTGACGCTGATTTCGCTGGCATGGCCGGCGAGGGCCTCGTCGACACTGTTATCGATGACTTCCTGTGCCAGGTGATTGGGGCGGGTGGTGTCGGTGTACATGCCGGGGCGTTTG
Organism: Gammaproteobacteria bacterium; assembly: GCA_030427485.1. Classification (GTDB taxonomy): domain Bacteria; phylum Pseudomonadota; class Gammaproteobacteria; order Pseudomonadales; family Halieaceae; genus Marimicrobium. The sequence continues at coordinate 115,669 of JAUICG010000014.1, read as the reverse complement.
CGCACCGGCTCGAGTCCCGTAAGGACTTCGATGTCTTCGGCGGTATATTGGCTCATTACTTTAACTTTTCATGGGTGACAGAAGAATTGCGGCGCCCCATTGTACAACGAGCGACGCGCAAGGCGAGCTATAAGTAACCGCCCGAGTCGAGCTCAACCTCGAATTGTATATCCCGAACCCTGGATACCGCGGTTTCAACCCGCCCGTCGCTGTGCAGTTCCAGCCAGCGGTAGCCGGGCGGCTGGTCGTCGGCCTTGAAGTTTGCACAGCCCGCGGCGAACTGTACGCAGGTCGACGGCGATGCCAGCAGGCGCACGCCATTGCGCTGACGGTCGATCTCCTGGTGAACGTGCCCCCACAACACCGCGCGCACGCCGCTATACTGATCCAGCACGGCAAAAAAAGCTTCACAGTCAGCCACCATTTGCTCGTCCAGCCAACCACAACCGATAGTCACCGGCTGGTGGTGCAGGCAAACCAGGGTGTGCAGCGCCTGCTGCCGCGCGGCCTGTAACGCGTTTTCCAGCAGTGCCAACTCGACCTCGCCCAGTGCGCCGCCTACCTGGCCCGGCACCTGTGAATCCAGCAGCAGAACCTGCCAACGGCCAACGCGGATTTCCTTGCACAGGCGATCGGGGTGGCTGGCCGCGGCCAGCATTGCGTCGCGCTGATCGTGGTTGCCAGGCAGCCAGTAGTTATGCGGGCTCAACTGGTCGAAGTAGACCTGCAGGCGGTCATAGGCGGAGCGCGCTCCGCCGTCAGCGAGGTCTCCCGTGCCAAGCAGGAGATGCAGCCGCGGGCGCTCTTTTTTTACCAGGTTGATGACGGCCTGCAGGGAGTGGTCGGTATCCATGCCCAGTAGCGTACCGCCGCGCGACTGACACAAATGGGTATCGGTCAGTTGCACGAGGCAGACGACGTCATCCGCGGTCTCTACATGCTGAACATTGTGGCGGGATTGTGGCATCGGGATGCGGGCGAGCTTAACCGGATCTGGAATCCGTCGGCGACGCACCGACATCAATGGCCGTGCGCCCGTTTTGCAGGCAGTGTTCGAGCCAGTCGGCCAGAAAGCGGTTCTGCTGGTATTTTTCATCCTGCGCAAACATGTGGGCGTTGGGATAGCGATAGCGCGCGGCCACCTTCCGGGCGGACTGGAACACCGTGACCTCCAGCATACGCACATCGTGATAGGCCCGGACCTCCACGCGCAATTGCTCCAGCCAGCGGGACTCGGCGCGCTGCTGGTGCAAACGGAACACGGTGGTGTAACGACAGCGCTCCACCACAGCCAGATCCACTATCGCGGCGCCGACGAGAAGCTCCCGCGAATTGCGGTTTTCATAGTCGGGGAACAGACGCAACAGGCGCAGGTAGTTGGCGTCACAGATGGCATGCAGCTCTGTTAAATCCAGCTTGAATGGCGGTTTCTTCAGCGTTTGCACTAGCTATTCCAGAGCACAGTCTCTTTCAATTCCGAGTAAATATAGCGGGGGTACCGGCAACCTACCACGGCAGGGCACCCCCAAACCCATGATCTAAGATCGCACAAACCGCGGGTAACTGCACCTCTTGATTGCCGTTTCGGTGTATGCATCACAGACCGGAGGCTGTTAAACTGCGGCTCCACAGGACAGATCGGTATCTTCGGGGATTATTGCATGAAAAATCTGCTTGTCGCGCTCTCGTCGCTGACACTCTCGCTTTTTTGCGCCAGTTCACAGGCTGATTCACTGCGCGATATTTATGAACTGGCGCTGGAAAACGACGCTCAGATAAAGGCTGAAGAAGCGACCTACCTGGCCAACCGCGAAACCGAGAACCTCGCGCGCTCCGCGCTGCTGCCCCAGATAAGCACCAGCTACAGCTATCGCAACGCCGACGTCGATAACAAGGGACAGAGCGTTATTTCCGAGGGCGGCATGTTCACCACCGGTACCACATCCACGAATCGCGATACCGATACCGACGGCTACGCAGTCTCACTCAACCAGGCGCTGTTCGATTTGTCCGCCTGGTTCAGCTTCCAATCCGGCAAGGAGGTCACCAAGGAGGCGGAGGCGACCTTCGCGTCCAACCAGCAAAACCTGATCGTCAGGGTTGTAGAGGCGTACCTGCTGGTACTGCGGGCGCAGGACAACCTCGCGGCGTCACAGGCGACGGAGCGCGCCTTTGAGCGCCAGCTGGAGCAGACCCAGCAGCGTTTCGAGGTCGGCCTGATCGCGATTACCGACGTGTATGAAGCACAGGCGGCGCGCGACCTCTCCCAGGTCAACCGGATCGTGGACGAAAACAATGTCTCCGTCGCGCTGGAGCGCCTCTCGGTATTGACTGGCCAGCCCCAGTCCAACCTCAATGTGCTGGTGGACGACTTCAAAATCCTGCCGCCGGACCCGATCGACCGTGCGGCCTGGGTGGATTTTTCACTGGCAAACAATTTTGAACTGCAGGCGGCGCGCTACCGCGCCGAGGCGGCGCGGCAGAATGCCAAGGCATTCAAGATGGAACACGCACCGACGGTCACCGGCAGCTACGAATACTCGGACTACGACGTCGACGGTACTTTCAGGAGCAGACCTGAAAGCCTGTTCTCCACCCAGCCGGACAGCACGGTAGAGGAAACGGCCTGGCAGATCAGCGTCAACGTGCCCCTGTTCAGCGGTGGCGCCATCAGCGCCAATCGCCGCCAATCGGCGCAGCAATACAACGCCTCGCGCGAGCAGCTGATAAACCTGCAACGCAACACCGTGACGAATACGCGCTCGCTGCACATGACGGTGCTGAGCGACGTCTCCCGCATCGCCGCGCGCAAACAGAGCATCGTGTCGTCCCGGAGTTCACTGGACGCCACCCAGGCGGGCTACGAGGTCGGTACCCGCAACGTCGTCGATGTGCTCAATGCGCAGAACACCCTGTTCCAGGCCGAGCGGGACTACGCCAACAGCCGTTACGACTATGTCCTCAACCTGATGCGGCTCAAGGAGCAGGCCGGATTACTCAGTCCGCAGGACATCATCAGGCTGGACTCCTTCATGGTCCCGCCCACCGCACCCACGGCGACCTCGGTAACAGCGCCTAAATAACAGGGCACGGCGCTGTGTCCATGATCCCCGACCTGCCGGCCGACATCGACCGCGTCAAGGGTTTCCTGGCGGAGGACGAGGGACAGGCGCTGTACCAGCATGCCCTGCAGCTCAGCGCCCGCGGGCCGGTGCTGGAAATCGGCAGCTACTGCGGCAAGTCCACCATTTACCTGGGTCTGGCCTGTCGCCGCAACAACAGCACGGTGTTCGCGCTGGATCATCACCGGGGGTCGGAGGAACACCAGCTGGGCGAGCTTTTCCACGACCCGGCACTGTACGATGCCGACGGGGACGTCATGGACAGCTTCCGGGAGTTTCGCGGCAATATCCACCGTGCCGGGCTGGATGAGGTGGTCGTGCCGCTCGTGGCGGGCTCAGAGGCCGCGGCGAGGCACTGGCGAACCCCACTGGCGATGGTGTTTATCGATGGCGGCCACAGTCTGGCGGCCGCGCTCACCGATTACCGCTGCTGGACGGGCCACCTGATGCGCGGCGGTGTGCTGGCAATTCACGACCTGTTCGATGATGCCCATCAGGGCGGACAGGCGCCCTACGCGATATACCGCATGGCGCGGTCCTCCGGACTGTTCGAGGACCTGGGGCGGATCAATAGCCTGGGCCTGTTGCGGCGACTGTAGGGGGTGCCGGCCGCCGGGAGATCAATCCACCAGGATGCGGCGTTCGCGCTCCTCTTCGCGCTCATCCAGTAACTTCACGCTGCAGAACAAGCCGGATGCCGCGGTGTGCTTGGTGAGGGCGTCCGCTGCCAGCATAATGGCCCCGGCGGTCCATGTGGGTCGCTCATCCGGCCACAACAGGTCTTCCACCAGCTGGTAACCGGTCCAGTAGGAACCGTCGTTGGTGCGCCATTGCTGCAGCCAGCTGTAGACTTCCACTGCCCGCGCGTGATCACCGGCGGCCAGCAGGGCCATCACCAGCTCACAGCTCTCGGCAATGGTTACCCATGGCTCCTGCTTTTCGCAGCGACAGCCCAGGCCATCCTCCACGAATTCATCCCATCGGGCCGCCAGCCGCGCACGCGCGGCGGCGCCGCTGTATACGCCCGCCAGCACCGGATAGAACCAGTCCATGGAGTAGCGGGATTTACTCTCCCAGGTACGATCGAAGCGCTCGGGTTTGTGGCGCAGGGCTTTGCCCAGGCGGGTGCGCGCCGTCAACCAGTGAGCGCGCTCCTCTCCCAGGGTGATCGCGATATTGTGCGCACACTCCAGGCTCTTGTAGATGGAGCTGCAACCCGTGACGAGCGCGTCGCCCTTGGGCTGTCCAGAACTGTCCACGGCCCAATCGATTTCACCGTGCTCGGATTGCAGGCTCAAAACGAAGCCAATGGCCTTGTCGACTACCGGCCACATGGCCCGCAGGAACTCGTTGTCGGCGCTGATCAGGTAGTGGTGCCATACACCGGTGGCAATATAGGCTACAAAATTGGACTCGCGCCGATTGCCGTTGTCGATGTCATCACCCCGGTACGAGGCCCACCAGCTGCCATCGTCCAGCTGCTTCTCCGCCAGCCACGCATAGGCCCGCCGCGCCGCATCGAGCTCGCCGCCAATCGACAGGCCCATCGCGGACTCCACGTGGTCCCAGGGATCGGTATAACCGCCGTCAAACCACGGGATTTCGCCACTCTCCCTTTGGCATCCGAGAATAAATTCCACGGTGGGGCGCAGGAACTCTTCTGGAAACAGCCCCCGACTGAGGTATAGCCCGCTCATGAAGCTGCCTCCTTCCGAAAATACATCACCACACTCTTACCCATGAAGGGGTTCATGCTCTGCTCCAGGATACGGGTCAAAGCCGGACGTTTCATCATGTCCCACACCAGCAGGCGATGATATTGTTTTACCAGCCAGTTGGTCTCCTGGCTCTGCCAGAACAGGCACTTCAGCCACCAGAAGGGCACATGCAGGGCGTGCGCCCAGTGACGGTAATAGTGCGTAAAACCCAGGTGCTCTATCTCACCGCGCAACTCATCGCTGCGAAAGATGCGCAGGTGACCGCCCGGGACATTGTAGTAGCCGTCGCTCAACGCCCAGCAGATTTTTTCCGGCCAGCGGCGGGGCACGCTGGCGCAAAAAAGACCGCCGGGCTTGAGAACGCGCTCGATCTCACGCAGCGCGGCGTGGTAATCCGGAATATGTTCCAGCACCTCACTGCAGATGACTTTATCAAAGGTATTGTCGGCAAAGGGCAGTTTCAACGCGCTGGCCGAGGACAGGCAGAACGACTTGGCCTCGTTGTCCGGTTCCGCGTAGCTGGCAAAACGGTCGCGGGTGGTTTTCAGGTCGTCCAGTGACAAATCCACCCCTACGGAGTGCACATCCGCCTCGACATAGGCGCTGATCACATGACGGCCCTCACCGCAGCCCAGGTCCAGCACGATATCTCCGGCTTCCAGAGGCAGTCGCTCGAAATCAACGGTTTTCATGGGCCAACACCTGTCGGTAATACTCGGTCATCTGTCCGGCACATACCTGCCAGCAAAAATTTTCTTCTATTCTCTGTTTACCTCGCGCTCCCAGCTCGGCGCGTTTTGCCGGGTCCTGCAGGAGGGTATCGATCGCACCGACCAGCGCGTCGACATTTTTCACCGGGACAATCACACCGGCATCACCGACGACTTCAGGCAGTGCGCCGCCATCGGTCGATACCACCGGCACGCCACAGGCCATCGCTTCGCCCGCTGGCAGGCCGAAGCCCTCGTATACAGAAGGGACCACCGCAATCGCGGCTTCCGCATAGTACTGCACCATTTGCTCGGTGGTAATGCCATTGACGAAACGCACTTTGCCGACCAGTCCCAGCCGGCGCACCAGCTGCTCGGTTTTACCGCCGGGATTGGGCTTGCTGACCAGCAGCAATTCCAGGTCGGGGTAGCGCTCCAGCAAGCGGGCATAGGCGTGTAATAGATACCGCAGGCCCTTGAGCGGGGCATCTGCCGAGCAGGTGGCCATCAGGCGCAGGGGGTTGCGCCTGACACCCGGCACCGGCTTGAACACATCGATATCGATTCCATTGTGCGCCAGGCTTATCCCGGCGGGTTGCAGGCCGAAATCCCGCGCGATGTCCTGCCGGGAACAATCGGACACCGTGACGATATTCCGCAATTGTTTGACGACTTTCTTCTGCATACCCAGGAAAGAGTGCCAGCGCCGTATCAATAGCCGCTCCCGCCAATTGCGCGCGGCGGACAGGGCGATGCGCAGATCACTGGTGATGGGATGGTGGATTGTGGTAACCAGCGGCAGGCCCATTTTCTGGATCTCCAGCATGCCGTAGCTCAGGCTCTGGTTGTCGTGGATCAGGTCGTAATCCTCCCCGTGCCGACGCAGGTACTTCACGGCCCGGCGGCCGAAGGTGCGGGGCTCGGCGAAACCGCCTGTCAGCTTGCTCAACCATTCCATGATATTGGTAAGAGACCTGAGGTGGTAAGGCCGCAGCGATCCCAGCCCGTTTTCGAACAAATCCAGGCTCGGCAGCCGGATCAGCCTGACCCTGGGGTCGAGGTGGGGGTAGGGCGGGCCGGAAATCACATCCACCGTGTGCCCGGCCTCCACCAGCGCCTTGCTCAGGTAGCGCAGGTAAACGCCCTGGCCACCGCCGTGCGGCTGGCTGCGATAACCCAGCAGGGCGATACGCAGCGGGCGGGCTGGCACGGCGGCTGGTTCAGGCACGCGCGAGGCCCCTGTTGCCGGGTGCAAATCGTCCTGCGCTGTACCGAGATGCGAGATAGCGGCGTCCTCAACTGTCCGCAATGGGGTGATTACGTGGGATTATGGTGCAGTTTCGGGGCGGGCCACATGCCCTGAATGGCACCGGCCCACTCGAAATCCATTACCGAAAGGGGATAGATTCTAATCAGCTACTGGTTAAAAATCCACCCCCGGCAGCCTGGGGCCGGACCATGAATCTGAACCAGCCAGAATGTTTCAAGCGATTGCCAGGATTGAGAATCCGCCCACAGACTGGGGCCTCCCGGTCGCAAACGGCGCATTGATGCCGCTATAATCTTGCGCTTTGCAGCCAGGATACTTTTTCAAATGACAGCCAAAGCCTACAAGGGCCTGATACTGGCGGGCGGATCCGGCACCCGCCTGCACCCCCTGACCAGTACCGTCAGCAAGCAACTGATGCCGGTATACGACAAACCCATGATCTACTACCCGCTGGCCACCCTCATGTTGGCCGGCATACGCGATATCCTGGTGATCACCACGCCGCGCGATCAGGCTGCCTTCAGCGAACTCCTCGGCGATGGCTCGTGCTGGGGCGTCAACATCCAGTATACGGTCCAGCCCAGCCCGGACGGCCTGGCCCAGGCATTCATCCTGGGGGAGGAGTTCATCGGCAGCTCACCGGCCAGTCTGGTCCTGGGTGACAACATTTTCTACGGCGGGGGCTTTTCGCAGAAACTGACCAGCGCCGCCAGCCGGGATAGCGGCGCATCAGTCTTCGCTTACTATGTGCAGGACCCGGAACGCTATGGGGTGGTCAGCTTCGACAAAAACGGCGTGGCCGAGAATATCGAAGAGAAGCCGGCCAACCCACGCTCTCACTACGCCGTCACCGGGCTGTACTTCTATGATAACGACGTGGTCGAGATCGCCAAGGCCGTGCGCCCGTCCCATCGCGGTGAACTGGAAATAACGGATGTCAACAAGGCCTATCTGGAACGCGGCGACCTGCGCGTGGAGGTGATGAGCCGGGGTACAGCGTGGCTGGATACCGGTACTCACAACTCCCTGCTCGATGCCGCCAATTTCATCCGGGTGGTGGAAGAGCGCCAGGGCTTGAAGATCGCCTGCCCGGAAGAAGTCGCCTATCGCAAGGGCTATATCGACGCGGAACAATTGCTGGCGCTGGCCGCACCGCTGGAGAAGAGTGGCTACGGCCTGTACCTGAAAAACCTGCTGAGAGAAGACGGAGTGGTGTTCGCATGAAGTTCCTGGAAACCCCGCTTAAGGATGTCTACATACTCGAACCTACCGTCTTTGGCGACCAGCGCGGTTTTTTCCTGGAAACCTGGAATCGCGAGAAATTCCGCGAGGCGGGCTTTGATCTCGATTTCGTGCAGGACAACCACAGCCGGTCCGCGCGCGGTATCCTGCGTGGCCTGCATTTCCAGATGGAACACACCCAGGGAAAACTGGTAAGGGTCACCTCTGGTGAGGTATTCGACGTGGCCGTTGACCTGCGCCAGAGTTCACCGACGCTGGGCCAGTGGTTCGGCCTGAGTCTCAGCGCCGAGAACCAGCGCATGCTGTGGGTTCCGCCGGGGTTTGCCCACGGCTTCTACGTTACCTCCGAGTACGCGGACTTTCTCTACAAGTGCACGGACAGCTACCACCCGGCCAGCGAGCAAACCCTGGCCTGGGACGATCCTACGGTGAACATCAAGTGGCCGGTGCCCGCAGGGGAAACACCGCAACTGTCTGCCAAGGATGGGGAAGGGCATAGCTGGGAAGACTGCCCACGCTTTGACTGATCACGCCGGCAGCAGCGGCCGCCACCAGTCCTCGTTGGCAAGGTACCAGTCCAGCGTGCGCTCCAGCCCCGTTTCGAAACTCTCGCGCGGCTTGTAGCCCAATTCGCCCATGATACGGGCGGCATCAATCGCGTAGCGCCAGTCGTGTCCGGCGCGGTCCTCGACAAACGTGATCAATTCACGGGCGCTGCGACCCGTGCTCCCCGGCGCATCCGGGAAACGGGCGGCCAGGGAAGCGTCCGCGGCAAAGCGTGCGTCCATCTGATCGCACAGCAGGTGCACGATATCCAGGTTGTTCCACTCGTTGTTGCCGCCAATGTTGTACGTTTCCCCTACCTCGCCCTGCAACAGCACCAGTTCAATGCCCCGGCAATGGTCCTCCACGTACAACCAGTCGCGGATATTACTGCCGTCACCGTAAACGGGCAGGGCGCGGCCGCGCAGGATATTGGTCAGGCATAGCGGGATCAGTTTTTCCGGAAAGTGGTAGGGCCCGTAGTTGTTGGAGCAGTTGCTGGTGCTTACCTGCAAACCGTAGGTGTGGTGATAGGCCCGCACCAGGTGATCGGAAGCGGCCTTGCTGGCGGAATACGGTGAATTCGGCTCGTATTTCTGCTGCTCGTGAAACCCCGGTGCATCCGCGCTCAGGGACCCGTACACCTCATCGGTGGACACGTGATGGAAGCGGTGAGGCTGCGACTTGCCGCCGGACAGCCAGGCTTCCCGCGCCGCCTTTAACAGGGTGTGCGTGCCGACGATGTTGGTTTCAATAAAGGCATCCGGGCCGGTAATCGAGCGGTCGACGTGGCTCTCCGCTGCAAAATGGACTACCGTATCCACCGCGTGCTCGCGCAGCGCCTGCAACACGCTGTCGTAGTCACAGATGTCGGCGTGTATGAAATGGAAGTTTTTATTGTCGCGCAGCGGCTCGAGGTTGGCGCGATTGCCCGCATAGGTGAGTGCGTCATAGGCCACCACCTTGTCCTCTGGATGATGCCGCATCCAGTAGTGCACAAAGTTCGCGCCGATAAATCCGGCGGCCCCGGTTACCAAGAGAGATTTAGGCATCCGCCAGCTCCTTATAATCCGCCAGCATGGCGCGCAATTGCCGGCGCCAATGAACGCCCTCCATCGCAAAGTCTCGCCAGCTGCTGGTCTTGTCCAATACGCTGTAGGCCGGGCGCTGCGCGGGCGTGGGATATTCCGCCGCGGCGATCGGTCGAATCTTCACCGGCTTTGACAGCAAGTCAAGCGCGAGCGCCTCTTCACAGATGGCGACCGCAAAGTCATACCAGCTGCAGACGCCGGCGTCGCTCCAGTGATAAAAGCCCTGCAGTTGCGGGCGCGCGGCGGCGGCCCACACCGCTTCAGCCAATCCGTGGGCCCAGGTTGGCGTACCCACCTGGTCAGTCACCACACCGAGTTCATCACGCTCGCCCATCAGGCGCAACATGGTCTTGACGAAGTTGCCGCCAAAACTCGAATACACCCACCCTGTGCGCAGGATGAGCGCCTGCGGCAATGCCGCCTGCACGGCCTTCTCTCCTTCCAGCTTGCTGCGCCCGTATTCGCCCAGCGGCGCCGTGGCCGCCTCGGGCGGATATGGCTGGGAGGACTTGCCATCGAACACGAAGTCGGTCGAGATATGAACGAATCGCACATCGTGCTGCGCACAGGCCGCCGCCACCACACCCGGCGCTTCGGCATTGCCGCGATAGGCCGCGGCCGCTTCAGATTCGGCCTTGTCCACTGCTGTATAAGCGGCGGCGTTAACCACCACTTGCGGCATCACATCCGCGAAACATCTGGCAACAGCGGCGGCATCGGCTATATCCAGTTCCGCGCGCGCCCTGGGCACACACTCCACGCCTTCCGGCACGGTGCGCTGTAACTCTCGCCCGAGCTGCCCACCGGCGCCGAGCACCAATACTTTTTGCTTCAAGCCCATCCCCTAGTTCCCACGCCCTCGGCGTTGTGCCTGTGGCTCGAACTCGCAAGGACCTGCCTCGCGGTCGCGCCGATTATTTGCGTGCCATGATAACCCCACGCTCCAGCAGAGGCCACCAACGGGCTGGCACGGCGGCAAAGTGGAAGACTCTCACGTGGGCGCGGCGTAGTATAGTGGCATTGAAATTTTTGCGAGGTATATCAAGATTAGCAAGGAGTCCGATGCTGACATACTGCGCCGGTGGGCCATACAACTGTCAGACGACTATCTGCCAGACGGTTGGGAACGGGTGAAGAGCACCCCGCTCACTCGAGTCGCCTACAATCGCAAGCGACAGATTTATTACAAGCAATACCTTGCGCGCAGCCCGGCCGTCAAGCTCAGGTCCCGGGTGCGGGGTAGCCCCGCGACCCGCGCCCGCGTGAATGCCGATGCCCTGTTGCTGGTGGGCATCGACGCACCCCATAGTGTGCTCTGGGGAAAACTCCCCGATGGCGGGGAGTACCTCTATACCGTAGAAGCACCGGGCGAGGGGGTTGATTGCTGGTTGCGCGACACCGCCGCGACAGGAGACCCGGAACAATTGCGATTGCGCCGTCAGTTATTGCAGGAACTGGGCACGTTTATCGGTAGGGTGCATGCGACCGGCTTCGTACATGGAATTCTGACACCGGACAATATCCTCGCCGTGCGTTTAACCGACGGGTTTCGCTTTACCCTGTTGAATAATGAACACAACCGCCGCAGGACACCGACGCCCGGAAGGCTTTTGTTACGTAACCTGATCCAGCTGAACACGTTGCCGCTTGACGTTGTCGGCCGCACAGACCGCATGCGCTTCTTTCGCGCCTGGCGGCGGCAGATGCGCGAGTTGTCCCCGGTGGAAGCCAAGATCCTCGCAGTGGAGTCCTACCGCCGGGCACTGCGGCGTTTGCCGAGGAACGCAGACGCCACCGGCTGACGCCGACCACAGAGGATCACACCAGTCTCTGGCCGTATCCCCCGGATAAATGCTGGCCGCGAATGCGGTAGAGTGGGCGTATCATGCGCTGCACGACATCGCGCCGGGTGCCCGGCACTCCCTCCAGGTACTCGCCCAGGAACTGTTCGTACAATTTTGAGCCAATGCCGAACTCCTCGGCATTCGCGGTAAAGCGGGCCAGATCCCGCGCCTGTTGAATCCCGCCGATACGGGTTTTGCGGGTGCCGTTGAAGTCTGTCAGGTAGACGCGCTGACCATTCCAGAACAGGTTGATCCAACGGCAGTCGCCGTAGGTATAGCCAGCCGCATGCAGTCCCGCGAGGGTCTGACCCGCAGATCGCATCACGGCGCCAAAGTCGTCTTTGCCATCGCGCTTGTACCACAACTCGGCGAGGTTGCCGCCGCTGGAGAACCCCTCGATGACCAGCAGCGAACCCTGCTGCACCTCCAGCGCGGCCAATTGCTGGGGTACGGGCAGGCCTTTTTCACCGAGCGCCAGCGCGATGCGATAGTTGCGCGAGGACTGGGAGCGGCCCAGGCGGTGCTTCAGTTTGCTTTTGAACGATCCGAAACGACAGAGCTTGAGATACGCCAGTTCACCGTCAACACGCAACAGGCCGGAAAGGCTGTCGACCGTACTGTTAAGAATCCGGGTGTGTTCCTCCATCCACTCGGCGGCCCCCTCGGGGTATGCAGCCAGCTGCTCCTGCAGCCGCTCGGCCCAGCCGTCGCCCCGTTTTATCTTTACTTTACCCGCCATGATCGATTCTTCCGCTGTCGCGATGTAGGAGAGTGAGTACCATGCCGCTCAATATACCGTGTCCATACTGTATGCAAAAGCTCTAGGCGACAGGCTCCAGCCACTCGCTGTTCTGTTGGCGGTTACCGCGCACCGAATCAAAGTACATCGCCTGCAGTTTCTCTGTCAGCGGGCCGCGACTGCCGCTGCCAATGGTGCGGCCGTCCAGCATGCGGATAGGAACAACTTCTGCGGCGGTGCCGGTGAAGAAGGCCTCGTCCGCGACATACACCTCATCGCGGGTAATGCGTTTTTCGCGAACCCGGTAACCCAGCTCTTCCGCCAGCACAAATATCGCATCACGCGTAATGCCCTCGAGGCAGGAGGTCAATTCCGGTGTATAGATCTTGTCGTCCCGAACGATGAAAACGTTCTCTCCGCTACCCTCCGCGACATATCCCTCGTTGTCCAGCAGCAATGCCTCCTCGGCGCCGCTCTCGACAGCTTCGCGCAGGGCCAGCAGGGAATTGATATAGTTTCCATTCGCTTTCGCCTTACACATGGCGATGTTCACATGGTGGCGAGTGTAAGAGGATGTGCGGACCTTGATGCCGCGGTCGCGCGCTTCGGGGTCCATATACGAGGGCCACTCCCAGGCCGCGACCATCACGTGAGTGCGCAGATTGTCCGCGCGCAGGCCCATACCCTCCGAGCCGTAGAAACACATCGGGCGCAAATAGCCTTCCTCCAGCCCGTTCAGGCGCACAACATCTTTCTGTGCCTGGTTCAGCACGTCCTTGTCGAAAGGAATGGACATGCCAAGGATATGCGCCGAGCGAAACAGCCGGTCGGTGTGTTCTTTCAGCCTGAATATACAGGTGCCCTTGTCCGGCGTCTGGTAAGCTCGCACACCCTCGAATACCCCCAGGCCATAGTGAAACGTGTGAGTCAGCACATGCACCCGGGCTTCGCGCCAGGGCACCATCTCTCCATCCATCCAGATTAGACCATCTCGATCGGCCAGACTCATCACATCACTCCTGTTTATTCTTCCGTAGTGTCGTCTTCAAAATAAGGCGCAAACAGCTCCCGCCACTTGTTACTCACCGCAGCTCGCGCTTCCAAAAAGCTGCCCTGGGGGACGGTACCCGGTTGCTGCTGCAGGGAAAGTTGGTGGGCAGCGGAGCGATAAGCCAGATAAGCTTGCGTCAGCGCTTCGCACTCCTGCGGCTCAAACAAGCCCTCCCGGCCCAGGGTATCGAGAATGCGGACATTATCGGACCAGAGCGCCAGTTCGGGTACGCGGTGCGACCACGCCAGAACCGCATATTGCACCATAAATTCGATATCTACGATACCTCCCGACCCCTGTTTTAGGTGAAATTCCCCATCTTCCCTGTTCTCTCTTGGTAGTAAATGCTCACGCATTTTGTCACGCATGGCGAGCACCTCACGCGCCAATGCTCCCTCGTCGCGAGGCCGGCACAGAATCTCTTCGCGCAGTGACATAACATCGGCCGCCACCGCAGCATCACCCGCTACGAAACGGGCGCGCACCAGCGCCTGGTGCTCCCATGTCCAGGCCGAGTCTTTCTGGTAGCTGCGAAATGCCGACAGCGTGCTCACCAGCAGGCCGGAATTTCCCGATGGCCGCAGACGCATATCAATCTCGTACAGCTGACCCATGGCCATGCGCGCTTCCAGAATATGGATCATGCGCTGTCCCAGGCGAGTGTAGAACACCGCGTTGTCGATGCTGTTTTCGCCGTCGGTAACACCGCCCTTGTCCGCGTCATAGATGAAAACCAGGTCCAGGTCGGATCCGTAACCCAACTCGATTCCACCGAGCTTGCCGTATCCGAACACCGCGAAGCCCACACCGCTGCCCGCGCGCGCCGGCGCGCCGTATTTACCCGTCAGATCGGCCCAGGCGACGCCCAGCACCTTCTCCAGAATGACCTCCGCTATCCAGGTAAGCTTGTCGCTGACCTGCATCAGCGGCAGTCGCCCGACCAGCTCGCTGGCCGCTACTCGCAGTACCTGTGAGGCCTTGAAATACCGCAACGCATCCATCTGTGCTTCCAGGTCGTCGACGGCCAGCCGGGCCACCTGCTGGCTGAGTTCATCGCGTAGCAAATCCTTGTCCGGCGCCGTGTACAGGCTGGCCCTGTCCAGCAATTCATCCAGCAACACCGGATTGCGCGTGAGCTGATCCGATATCCAGGGGCTGGCGGCGCACAGGGTCACCAGTTCGGCCAGAGCGGGTCGATTTTCCAGTAACAGGACCAGATAGGCGCTGCGCCGGACGACCGCCGCGACCAGCGGGAGAATGCGCTGCACCGCCATGTCGGGGTCGACCGGCGCGGCATCAGCGGCACTGGCGTCGTCAGAATCCCGGTCGGCCAGCTCAGCGCAGGCGCGCAGCAATTGCGGCATGAACTGCTGCAGGCGTTCGCGGCCCTGTGCCTGCTGGGCGAGCACACGGGGGCTCTGTTGCAGTGCCTGCAGGGCTTGCAGTGTTTCAACGGGACGCTGGAAGCCGAGAGCGGCCAGCGAGGCCTCACACAATCCTTCCCCCCACAGCGACTCTTCTTCCTCGGCACTGACAGGCTCGTTGTCGTCCGGGTCGGCGATCAATTCCCGGAAGTGCCCGGCCACCACTTCGCGATGCGCCCGCAGCTCCGACAGGTAGGCGGTCCAGTCGCCAAAGCCCATCACGGTAGCCATCGCGGTACACCTCGGCTCGGTGCGCGGCAGCTCCTGACTTTGTTTATCCTGATAGCCCTGTATCGCGTGCTCGCTGTCGCGCAGAAACAGGTAGGCCGAGCGCAGCTCGGCAACCGCTTCGGCGGGCAGGCAACCGAGCGTCACACATTCGTCCAGCACTGAAAGCAACTCGCGCTGCTGCAGACCCAGGTCGCGGCCGCCACGAATAAGCTGGAAACACTGGGCGATGAACTCCACCTCCCGGATGCCGCCGTGACCGAGTTTCACATTGTCTTCCAGGCCCTTGCGACGCACCTCGGTATTGATCATCTGCTTCATGGAGCGCAGGCTCTCGATCACCCCAAAATCGATGTACCGCCGGTAGACAAAAGGCCGCAGCATGGTCATCAATTCCTGGGCCCGCCGCGGATCACCGGTGACCGGCCGCGCCTTGATCAGGGCATAGCGCTCCCAATCTCGACCCTGCTCCTGATAGTAGTCCTCCAACGCGGAGAAGTTGTGGGCCAACGCGCCGCTCTCCCCATAGGGGCGCAAACGCATATCCACGCGGAAAACAAAGCCATCCGCCGTGACCTGGTCCAACGCGCTGATGAGCGCGCGGCCAACCCGGGTGAAAAACTCCTCGTTGCTGATGGGCTGCTCTTCGGAGTCGGTCTGCCCCGACTCGGGGTAGGCGAATATCAGGTCTATGTCGGATGATACGTTCAGTTCGCGCGCGCCCAGCTTTCCCATGGCCAGCACTATCAATTGCTGCGGCGCACCACTGCGCCGTCCACGGGGCACCCCGAAGCGACGCTGCTGCTGCTCTTCGCAATGCGCCAGTGCCTCGGCGATTGCAGCCTCAGCGAGCAGCGAGGTGTCGCGCACCGTTTCCAGCGTATCCGCTAGGCGACAAAAATCCCGCCAGACTATCCGCAGCATATGCCGCATACGAAAGTGCCGCAGCAGCGGCGCGAGTTCCACCTCTCCGGCAGACAAAAGCTGCTGTAACTCCCTGCGATACGCATCCTCGGGAAGCGAGCTCTGCAGTTGGCCGCTCGCGACCAGTTCCAGCAACAACGCCGGACGGCGACGCAGCAGATCCGCGACAAAGGGGCTACAGGCGAGAACACGGGGTAACTGGCGGGCCTCCGGACGCTCGCTCAGCGCGGCGACGAGCTGTGCCGCGAGCTTATCGTCGGCACGCTCCAGAATGTACTCCCAGCTGCGTGCGGCCTCTGCCGCCAGCGCGGGCGGCAGGTCTGTGGTGTCAAACTTCACGTCGGCGGACACAACGGAATCCGGCGGTCAGGCATCGATCAGCGGGGCCACACGCATGACCTCCTCTATCGTCGTCTCGCCGCGCGCCACACGCGCCGCGCCGCTGAGTCGCAAGGTCTGCATCCCCTCGGCCATCGCAATTTCACGAATCTTGCTGGTGTTGAGCTGGCCGCGAATCTGTGCCTGCACCGCCCGGCTGTTGACCAGCACCTCGTAGATACCCTGACGCCCCGCGTAACCGGTTTCGCGGCATTTGGCGCAGCCTACCGGGCGCGCCATCTGCGATGGCGGTTCCATGTTCCAGGGCTTGATGAGCTGTTGCCAGGCATCGTGATCCAGTGCGCAGTAATCCTTGCAGTGCGGGCACAAAATACGTACCAGACGCTGCGACATGATGCCACGCACTGTGGCCCTGATCAGGTAGGGCGGGGCTCCCAGTTCCATCAGGCGCGAAATGGAGCTGGGAGAGTCGTTGGTGTGCAGCGTGGAAAGGACCAGGTGCCCGGTCAGCGCCGCCTGGATCGCCATATTGGCGGTTTCCAGGTCGCGGATCTCCCCCACCATGATGATGTCGGGGTCCTGACGCATCAACGCGCGCACGCCGGCGGAAAAGCTCAGGTCGATGGCGTTGTTCACCTGCATCTGGTTGAAGGCGCTCTCTACCATCTCTATCGGGTCTTCGATCGTGCACACGTTGACCTCGGGCGTCGCCAACTGGCGCAGCGTGGAGTAGAGCGTGGTCGTTTTTCCAGACCCGGTGGGGCCTGTCACCAACACGATACCGTGTCCGCTGGACGTCATCTGGTGCCAGTTCTGCAAGTCGGCGTCCGCCAGCCCCAATTGCTTAAAACTGCGCTGCAGCACATCGGGGTCAAAAATACGCATTACCAGTTTTTCACCGAACGCGGTTGGCAGTGTCGCCAGTCGCAACTCCACTTCATTGCCGTTGGGCGTGCGGGTTTTCAAACGACCATCCTGCGGCCTGCGCTTCTCGGCGACATCCATGCGGCCCAGTATTTTTACCCGGCTGCTGACAGCGGCGCAGACATGCACAGGCAATTCGTAGACGGTGTGCAATACGCCATCGATCCGAAAACGCACGCTGCCCACTTCGCGGCGCGGTTCAATATGGATATCACTGGCGCGCTGTTCAAATGCATACTGCAGCAACCAGTCCACAATCTTGACAATGTGCTGGTCGTTGGCATCCGGCTCGTTCATCGTGCCCAGTTCCAGCATCTGTTCCAGGTTGCCCACGCCGGCGGGCGCTCCCGGACGCTCATTCACCCGCGCGCCGCGAACGGAACTGGCCATACTGTAGAATTCACCGGTGTGCCGCGCTATCTCACGAGGATCTGTCAACACACGCCGTATTCGCTTGCGCAGCACGTGCTCGAGGTTGCTCTCCCAGGCGCGAACATAGGGCTCCGCGGAGGCGATAACAACCTCGTCCTCCTGGACTTCCACCGCCAGTATGCGATGGCGCTCGGCAAACGCCCGGGACATCACTTCCGCCACCGCGGTCACATTGATTTTGAGCGGGTCGATGCGAAAGACTTCCTGCCCGACCCGGTGCCCCAGCCACGACAGCAGACGCTCCATGGTCAGCAATTTTCCCGGCGCGGAGGCATCGTCAAACTGCTGCTCCGCCAGGAACACCAGCGGGTGAACCTTGAGCCTGGTAGCGAGGCCGATACGGACCAGATCCTGGTCTGTCAGCAGCCCGTCCGCATTCAGGTCCTGGGCTACGGTTGACAGGCTGAGACGGTGTTCCAACAATTGTTCACTAAACTTGCTTGTCATGTTCTCTTCAGACTGGTTTCGCGCTCCATGAATTCAGATCAGGCATGCTACCACAGAGCCGCCGCTTCCAATGGCATTATGCGGCCGAGTCTGGGACAGGCATCCCGATTTCAGCATCCATTTGTTGTGACAGGTTCAGGATAAACACCTACACTATCGCCACGCAGATTGACGGAGTATGAGACATGGCAATTTTGAGCCCGCTGGGCAACCTGTTCGGCCCTTCGCCTATCGGGCCCATGCAGGAGCACATGACCATTGTCGACCGGGCGGCGCAGCTCGTGCCCGAACTGCTGCGCGCATCAGCCGCAGATGACTGGGAAAGCGCCGCCAGGCTGCACCAGGACATCGCGGATGCGGAAGCCGAGGCAGACCAACTGAAGCGCTCCATACGAAAACATCTGCCGAAACGCCTCTTCCTGCCGGTTCCGCGCTCCGATCTGCTGACCCTGATCGGGGTCCAGGACCATATTGCCAACACCGCGAAAGATATTGCCGGCCTGGTCATTGGGCGCAGAATCCGTTTCCCGACACCCTTGCAGGACAACGCGATCGATCTCGCTGTCGCCTCGGCGGCCACGTCGCACCAGGCCCTGAATGCAATCCAGGAACTGGACGAACTGCTGGAAGTGGGCTTTACCGGCCGTGAGGAGGTTCGTCGCGTGGAAGACATGCTCGGCACGCTGGATGAACTGGAACGCAGCTCCGACAAACTGGCCGTGCAACTGCGCAGCGGCTTGTTCAAGCTGGAAAATGACCTGCCGCCCGTTGAAGTGATGTTCCTGTACCAGATCATCACCCTGCTCGGCGAGGTAGCCGACGATGCCGAGAGCGTAGGCGACCGGCTGCAAATACTGATGGCCAAGTAAGGACTGGAAATGGAAGTGATCGCCCAGCACGGCACCTTGTTTCTGGCCATGGCCTGTCTCTTCGGCTTTTTCATGGCCTGGGGCATTGGCGCCAATGACGTGGCCAACGCGATGGGAACCTCTGTAGGCGCGCGCGCACTCACTCTAAAACAGGCGATTCTGATCGCGATGGTGTTCGAATTCCTGGGTGCCTACCTCGCGGGGGGAGAGGTCACCGCCACCATCCGCAAGGGCATCATAGACCCCGAGGTAATGAGGGACGACCCGCAGCTGCTGGTGTACGGGATGATGTCAGCGCTGCTGGCAGCCGGCACCTGGCTGCTGGTGGCCAGTCTCAGGGGCTGGCCGGTGTCCACCACGCATTCGATTGTCGGTGCTATCGTCGGCTTTGCCGCCGTCGGTATCTCGGTCGAGGCCGTACACTGGGGGAAAATCGGCGGTATTGTCGCGAGCTGGGTGGTTTCTCCCGTACTGGCTGGCGCGATGTCCTTCGGCTTGTTCATGAGTGTGAAGATACTCATTCTCGATACCGACGATCCCTTCCGCCGCGCGAAAAAGTTCATTCCTGCCTACATGTGGATGGTGGGCTTCATGATCTCAATGGTCACGCTGCTCAAGGGACTCAAGCACGTCGGCCTGGACCTGGACCTCGGACTGGGCAGCAGCTTTGCCAATGCCCTGCCGATATCCGTGCTGGCCGGTGTGGTCGTCGCCTTTTTTGGCTTTGTGTTGTTGCGGGGCATTGAAGAAGTGCCATCCACCTCCAACCGGTTCCAGTCGGTAGAACGGGTTTTTGGCGTATTGATGATCTTTACCGCCTGCTCCATGGCGTTCGCGCACGGCTCCAATGACGTGGCCAATGCCGTGGGCCCGCTGGCCGCCATTGTCAGTACAGTACAGTCCGGCGGCATCATCGCGGCGCAGTCTTCGATGCCCTGGTGGATACTGCTGGTGGGCGGCGGCGGGATAGCCGTGGGCCTGGCCACCTACGGCTGGAAAGTCATCGCCACGGTGGGACGCAAGATTACCGAGCTGACACCCAGCCGCGGGTTTGCGGCAGAACTGGGAGCCGCCGGGACCGTGGTGATCGCATCGGGCACCGGGCTGCCCATTTCCACGACCCACACCCTGGTAGGTGCGGTATTGGGAGTGGGCTTCGCCCGTGGTATTGGCGCGCTCAACTGGGGCGTTGTCGGCAGCATATTCCTCTCGTGGCTCATTACGCTGCCCGCGGGCGCCTCCCTGGCAATCCTGTTTTTCTTCCTGTTCAAGGCTATATTCAGCTTCTAGAACAGAAATACATTTCGCGCGGAGACCACTGACTCCACCGAGCAGTTCCCGCGCACAGAGAACTGGCGGAAACGAAACACATGCCCCGGACCGAGCGACAGGTACTCGCGCAACTCCAACAACTGGTGGGAACACCCTCCGTCAGCTCCACGGACCCCGACTGGGACCAGGGCAATCGCGCGGTAATCGACCTGTTGGCCGGCTGGCTGTCCGACATGGGCTTTCGGGTAGAAATCCAGGACGTCACCGCGAATGGCGGCAAGGCCAATCTCATCGCTACATTGGGTAGCGGTCCCGGAGGACTGGTCCTGTCGGGACACACCGACACCGTACCCTTTGATGAAGGGCGCTGGCAAAGCGATCCGCTCGCATTGACGGAGCGCGACAATCGGCTATACGGTTTGGGCAGTACGGACATGAAGGGGTTTTTCCCTCTCGCTATCGCCGCCGCAAGCGCCTTCACCGCCGAGCACCTCCAGCAGCCCCTGATCCTGCTGGCCACTGCCGACGAGGAGAGCTCAATGAACGGCGCGCGACAACTGGCCGCGGCCGGCCGGCCGAAGGCCAGGGCCGCAATTATCGGCGAGCCGACATCGCTGGTGCCGGTGCGTATGCACAAGGGCATCATGATGGAGGCGGTACGGGTAACAGGGCGCGCCGGTCACTCCTCCAACCCGGGCCTGGGGAACAGTGCGCTGGAGGGTATGCACGCGGTGATGGGCGATCTGATGACCTACCGGAGAGAGCTGGCCGCGAGGTACAGCAATGAATTTTTCCAGGTCGCTTTCCCCACGCTAAACCTCGGCTGTATTCACGGCGGCGACAGCCCCAACCGCATCTGCGGCAGCGCAGAACTGCATTTCGACCTGCGCCTGACACCCGGCGGCGACAACGCCACGGTACGCGCAGAAATAGCGCAACGAATGCAAAGCCTGGCGGCGCAATGTGGGCTGGATATCGAATTACGCCCTTTGATAGACGACATCGGCCCTTTCGAACAGGGCCCGCAAAGCGAACTGGTGCAACTGGCTGAGAAACTGACCGGTCACACGGCTGAAGCGGTCGCATTCGCGACCGAGGCGCCATTTCTGCAGCGCCTCGGCATGGAGACTATCGTGATGGGGCCGGGCTCCATCGACCGCGCCCACCAGCCCGACGAATACCTGGAGCTGGAGCAGATTCAACCCTGTATCTCGCTACTGCAGCAGTGCATCCGCCACTACTGCCTGTGAACACTGTGCAATATTGCCATTAGGTAATCGGCATCGCTTTGGGTACCCTTGATAACTTCCTATTTATCAATGACCTGGAAAGCAACGTGGCAACGTCGGCGCAATCCCATATTCGCTGGTTGAGAAATACCGCACCCTATATCAACGCACACAGGGGCAAGACCTTCGTGCTGATGTTGGGCGGCGAGGTTGCGCAACACGAGAACTTTTCCCACCTGATCCACGATATCGCGCTGCTGAACAGCCTCGGGGTACGCCTGGTGCTGATTCACGGCTCGCGCAACCAGATCGAACAGCGCCTGCAGCTCGCGGGACTCGACAGTGTGTTCCACGATGGTATGCGCATCACCGACAACGCTGCCCTGGAGCACGTCAAGGATGCCGCCGGCTCGTTGCGGGCGCAGATTGAAGCACTGTTGTCCATGGGCCTGCCCAACTCACCGATGCAGGGCTCACGTATGCGTGTGTGCTCGGGAAATTTCGTTACCGCTCGCCCGATCGGCGTGGTTGACGGCGTAGACTTTCACCACACCGGCCGGGTCCGGCGTATTGACGCCAGCGGCATCCACCAGCAACTGGCCAATGGCTCGATCGTGCTGCTATCGCCGCTGGGCTACTCGCCAACCGGAGAGATTTTTAACCTGGCACTGCAGGATATCGCCGTGCACTGCGCAGCCGCTATCGGCGCGGACAAACTGGTACTGTTTGGTGCGGCGGCGGGTATCGTCGACGAGGAGGGTGATCTGATCCGGCAGTGCGCAGTGGGCGATATCAGCGGATTCTCTATCGCAGACCCCGAGCAACTGTCCCTGCTGCAGACCGCCAAACGCGCCTGCCTCGCCGGTGTTTCGCGCTGCCATATCATCAGCCACGAGGACGACTGCGCTCTGTTACAGGAACTCTTTACCCATGACGGCTGCGGTACACTGGTGGGGAACGACGAGTACGAGCTGCTCAGGCAGGCGAATATCGACGATGTGGGCGGCATCCTGGAACTGATCGAGCCGCTGGAACACCAGGGCGTGCTGCTGAAACGCTCGCGCGAACTGCTGGAAACCGAGATCAACCAGTTCCGACTGCTGGTCCGCGACGGGCGCATCATCGCCTGTGCCGCCCTCTATCCCTTTCCCGACGATGGCAGTGGCGAAATCGCCTGTATCGTGTCGCACCCGGAGTACCGGGGTGGCCGGCGCGGGCAGCGGCTGCTGACAACGCTCGAGCAGGAGGCGCGTCGCCTCGGCCTCACGCGGGTGTTCGTGCTCACCACGCAAACAGCGCACTGGTTTATCGAGCAGGGCTTCGTGGAGACCTCGCGGGATGAACTCCCGGCGCAGAAGAAGTTGCTTTACAACCTGCAGCGGAACTCGAAGGTGTTCTTCAAATCCGTCTGAACCTCCGAAAGGGTGCGTTGTTGTCGCGATAGCGCTGGACGAATTGCGTTTCTGCAAAACCAATCGATGATCATGCCACATCCTCGGAGGGTTCGGGTGGGCGGGGTATCCAGACGGCCCCAAGCAGCCCGCACCGCCGGGCTGCTGCGCAACTCGACCATTTTTCGCTGCGCAAAAAATTGGGACTCGAACAGTGCTCGCAGAAAGACTCCCGACGGCGCGGGCTGCTTAAGCGGGGCCTGATTGTCTGCACACCCCACCCACCCGAACCCTCCTGATCACCCACCGCCAAACAATCAAGGTTATCTCTGGCCCAGGCCAAACGTGCGACGGCCCAGCGGAAAATCCAGGCCGGACGGAAATACGAGGTTAAAGTTCGAGCAATATTTGCTATCCTTCCAGCCCATTTTGCACAGGGACAACCGGCCCAGCGCCGACCCGGGACACGGTAACGACACATGCCTGACTATCGCTCCAAGACTTCCACCGCCGGCCGCAACATGGCCGGCGCCCGCGCACTGTGGCGCGCCACCGGAATGAAGGATGGGGATTTCGGCAAACCCATCATCGCGGTGGTGAACTCTTTCACCCAGTTCGTACCCGGCCACGTGCACCTCAAGGACCTCGGCCAGCTGGTCGCGCGCGAAATCGAAGCGGCCGGCGGGGTAGCGAAGGAGTTCAACACCATCGCCGTGGACGACGGCATCGCGATGGGCCACGACGGCATGTTGTACAGCCTGCCCTCGCGCGACATCATCTCCGATTCCGTCGAGTACATGGTCAACGCACATTGCGCCGATGCCATGGTGTGTATCTCCAACTGCGACAAGATCACCCCCGGCATGTTAAACGCGGCGATGCGCCTCAATATCCCCGTGGTATTTGTCTCCGGCGGACCGATGGAAGCGGGCAAAACGAGGTTGTCCGAGAACAAACTGGATCTGATCGATGCAATGGTGATTGCCGCCGACGACGGCGCCAGCGATGAACAGGTCGCGGAGTATGAGCGCTCCGCCTGTCCAACCTGCGGGTCCTGCTCCGGGATGTTCACCGCCAATTCGATGAATTGCCTGACCGAAGCACTGGGCCTGTCGCTGCCGGGAAACGGGTCAACACTGGCGACCCATGCTGACCGGGAGCAGTTGTTCCTGCGCGCCGGCCGCCTGGTGGTCGAGCTGTGCAAGCGCTATTACGAACAGGATGACGAGTCTGTGTTGCCGCGGAACATCGGTAACTTCAAAGCCTTCGAAAATGCGATGAGCCTGGATATCGCAATGGGCGGCTCCACCAACACCATTCTGCACCTGCTTGCCGCCGCGCAGGAGGCGGAGCTGGATTTCACGCTGGCGGACATCGACCGGCTGTCGCGCAAGGTGCCGCAGTTGTGCAAAGTGGCGCCCAGCACACCGAAGTATCACATGGAGGACGTGCACCGGGCCGGGGGCATCATGGGGATACTCGGCGAGCTGGATCGCGCGGGACTGCTGCACGCGGAGTGCGCCACGGTCCACAGCAAAACGATGGGGGACGCCCTGGACAGTTGGGATATCATGCGCACCGATGATGCCGGCGTGCACAAGTTCTACAGTGCCGGCCCTGCGGGAATCCCGACCCAGACAGCATTCAGCCAGAGCACTCGCTGGCCCAGCCTCGACAAAGACCGCCGGGACGGATGTATCCGCTCGCTGGAAAACGCGTTCTCGCTGGAGGGCGGACTGGCTATCCTGACCGGCAACATCGCACTGGACGGCTGCGTGGTGAAGACGGCGGGCGTCGACGATTCAATACTGAAGTTCTCCGGTCCCGCCCATGTCTGCGAAAGCCAGGATGCGGCGGTTGATGACATTCTCAACGATCGCGTCAAGGCGGGCGATGTGGTCGTTGTGCGTTACGAGGGTCCGCGCGGTGGGCCGGGCATGCAGGAGATGCTCTACCCCACCAGCTACATCAAATCCAAGGGTCTCGGGAAGGCGTGTGCGCTGCTCACCGACGGGCGCTTCTCCGGGGGAACCTCCGGACTGTCAATTGGCCACGCGTCTCCGGAAGCGGCCGCTGGCGGCGCGATAGGCCTGGTGGAGAATGGCGATATCATCGAGATTGATATTCCCGGTCGCAGCATCAATGTTGTCCTCAGCGACGAGGTGCTGGCACAGCGGCGGGCGGCCATGGAAGCGCGGGGCGACAAGGCATGGCAGCCGAGTGAATCGCGCCCGCGCAAGGTCACGCCGGCGTTGAAAGTCTACGCCCGGATGGTGACCAGTGCCGACAAGGGTGCGGTACGGGACCTGTCACTACTCGATTAACCCGGTGAATCGGGAATCGGCGCAGGCACCGCTTCCTCGCCTTCAGCAACGAGACTTTGCAGGTCTTCACGCAGCGAAGACAGACGGTCGCGAAGATGCAGGTCCTGTTGCTCGCTGCGCCCGTCCAGTAGCTGCGCGATCACCACGCATATCGCCTGCAGGTTGTGATCGAACACCCGCTGGTACTCTGGTGATTGATTCTCTCGCTGCGCCGCCACCGCTTCCCGGACACGCTGCTGCCACCCCGGTTTGCGCTCCAGCAACACGCCAAGTTTCGTCAACCACTGCGCGCGGGCCTTCAGCCACGCGCTGTCAGAACGCTGCAGGCTGCGGCTGAAAGCGAACAGCTGTTCGCGCTGCGCATCCGACAGCGGGCCCAGGTATTCCTTGGCGTTGTCCTTGGCATCCTCGTAGCTCTCCTGGTAGAACTCCTCGTCGGTGCGCTCCAGATACTCCTCTTCGAAATCGGCCTGCCGCTCCCAGAGCTCCTCCATCAACTGGGCAATCTGTGCATCGGACAACTGCGCGCCGAGGTCCAGCAGCCAGTCCAGCGACTCGGCCTCCAGGCGCAGCCAGGCCGCTTCGAAGTCGCTGAAAACGGCGGCCACCATTTCGGGTGTTTGCGGCTGGTCCAGGTTGCCCTCGATTGTCTCAAGTATCTGCAGGTAAGCCGGGAGCTCCCTGGACCGATGCCAGGCGAGGAACGGCGCGAGCAAGCCATCGAGGTGGCGTTCCTGCTGCGGGTTGAGGTCGACGTACCCGTCCACGTACCACGGCACGAGATAGTCAAGCTGGTTGTAGACGAATGTGGTGCTGCTGCAGGCCGACAGCAGGAGCAGGCCGACCGCGACGAGGTAACTACGGGAGTATCGAGAAAGGGGCTTTTCCACTTGCCTGTTATCAACCCACTGCGGCGTTGTTAAGTACCGTTACTGTAGCAGATAATTGTCCGGCTTGCGGCTCGGCCAGTTCCACCCGGTTGCGCCCGAGGTCTTTGGCGGAATAGAGTGCGGCGTCGGCAAACCTGAACCAGTTTTCCAGGTCCGGCACCTGCATCAGGTCACACACCCCCACGCTGATGGTCATGGGGCCCCGCGGCAGCAGCTGCGCTTCCTCCACTGCGCGGCGCAATTGATTGGCGACAATTTTGGCCTGTACCGCGGTGGTTTCACTCAGCAATAACACGAATTCCTCGCCGCCGTATCGGCACAGGGTATCCACCCCGCGAATTCGTTCCTTGATCAGGCTGACCAGGCTCTTAAGCGCCGCGTCCCCGACATCGTGCCCAAACTCGTCGTTGATGCTTTTGAAGTGGTCTATGTCCAGCAACAGGAGAGAAACGCTGCGACGATTGCGCTCCCAGTCCTGCAGCGCTCGCAGTGCCTGCAGTTCCAGATAGCGTCGATTGAATGCGCCGGTCAGCGAATCGGTGATCGCCATGTTCTTGAGCCGCCGCGACTGTTCCGTCATCGCGTAGACCAGCCAGGCGCTGACCAGCCAGGTAAGCACGGTACTGATGCCGATCACGAAAGCGGTCGTCAGGTCAAAGTGAGTCAGCACCACAGGAGCCGCAGCTCCCGCGACAACCACACCCAGAGTGATAGCCCAGCGTGTCTGGAACATAACCGGCAGTGACACCAGCAACGGGAACAGTAGATACAGGCTGTACAGCTGGCCGAGGTACATGGACAGGATTGCCAACCCGAGGCACATCCCTACGACCACTGGAGGAGAGAGTAACGCTTCGCGATGAAGGCTGGTGCGGACAATATCCACGACTAGCAGGCCCAGCAGGACGAGCGCTGCGACGGCGAGCAGGTGCTGGCCAATGTAAAAGTTGTTGGCCACAATGGGCAGCAGGGTTACCGCGAGCAGCAGGAAGATGTACCGGTAGGCGCTGCGTCGACGTTTTTCGCGCTGCTCATCGACATGCCCTTCATTCCCGGCGTGCTTGCGAGGCAACAGGTCCCCGGTGAAGGACTCTGTAAAATGGCGCTTGAGCCGCAACCAGCGCGCCTTGTTAGAGTTTATCATAGTGCCCATATCGGATACCCGAATCATCCCTGATGAGCCCTGGTACCGTCCTATACGCCTATACGATGGCCCACGTTACCACTGGTACATGACCGGGGCCATTACGCAACGCGCACAAGCTCACACTTTGCACACAAAATGAGGATTGCAGAACCGGGTTATGCGGCCGCGTCGTGCTCGCGAGCGGCCGCCTTGTTGATCGCCCCCAGAATACCGTCCAGCGAGGCCTGGATGATATCCGGGCTGCGGCCGACTCCACAGTAGCGGTCGCCATCGATGTTGAGCTGTATATAGCAAATGGCCTCGGCATCGGCGCTGTGGCTCAACGCGTGCTCGTTGTACTCCACCAACACGATCTGCTTTCCGGTAAAAGTCTGCATGGCGTCGACAAACGAGGCCACGACACCGTTGCCGGTG
This sequence comes from Gammaproteobacteria bacterium, assembly GCA_030427485.1. GTDB lineage: Bacteria > Pseudomonadota > Gammaproteobacteria > Pseudomonadales > Halieaceae > Marimicrobium. The sequence continues at coordinate 88,085 of JAUICG010000014.1, read as the reverse complement.
GCGGACAGGTGGTGAACTGCCGAGCCTTCCTGCAATGCTGCCTGCAGCCGGTCCACGCCTTCCTCGCGGCTCACCTGATAGTTGCCCAGGGTCCAGCGACCGTTCGCGGCGAGGTAGGTATCCTGGAACAGCTGGTAAACCTCCGCGGAACCAACCTCTGTCTCGCGTTCTTCAGCGTACGCCTGGACCGAGGCACTGAAATCGATCTGCAGCCAACGCGGCAACTCCAGGCCGTAATCACGCTGCAATACGAAAGCAATGCCACCTTTGCCTGACTGGCTGTTAATACGGATCACCTCCTGGTAGGAGCGACCAATATCCTGTGGATCAATCGGCAGGTAGGCGACATCCCAGGGCGCATTTTTGTCGCGCTTGACCAGGCATTTCTTGATGGCGTCCTGGTGACTCCCGGAGAATGCGGTGAACACCAGTTCGCCGGCATAGGGATGGCGCGGATGCACCGGCAACTGGGTGCATTCACGCGTGGTCTGAAGAATTTCATCCATATGGCCCAACTGCAGCTGTGGGTCCACGCCCTGGCTGTAAAGGTTCATCGCCATTGTGATGATGTCCATATTGCCCGTGCGCTCGCCATTGCCCATCAGGGTGCCTTCTACCCGGTCGGCGCCCGCCAGTACGCCGAGTTCGCCCGCGGCGACAGCACAGCCGCGATCATTGTGCGTGTGCAGCGATATCAACAGGCTCTCCCGGTTGGCGACATGATCACAGAACCACTCGATCTGGTCCGCGTAGACATTCGGCGTACTCACCTCGACCGTCGCCGGCAGATTAATGATCACCGGCCGTTCGGGCGTCGGCTGCCAGACAGCGTTGACCGCATCGCAAATCTCCACCGCAAAGTCGAGCTCCGTACCGGTAAAGCTCTCCGGTGAATACTCGAATACCCATTCCGTCTCCGGGTGCCGGGCGGCACAGTCCCTGACCAGCTCTGCGCCTTTTACCGCAATATCAATAATGCCCTGGCGATCCAGGCCGAAAACTTGCTCGCGCTGTACCGTGGAAGTGGAGTTGTAGACGTGCACGATCGCGCGCCGCGCCCCCTTGAGGGCCTGGAATGTTTTCTCGATCAGATCGGGGCGCGCCTGCGTGAGCACCTGTATGGTCACGTCGGAGGGTATCCGGTCGTTATCGATCAGCTCGCGCACAAAGTCATAGTCGTGACCCGACGCGGAGGGAAAACCCACCTCGATCTCCTTGAAGCCGATCTTGACCAACTGGTCCCAGAGCTGCGACTTCTGACGCGTCGTCATGGGCTCGATCAGCGCCTGGTTGCCGTCGCGCAGGTCCACGCTGCACCAGCGCGGTGCCCGCTCGATGACCCTGTCGGGCCAGCGTCGGTTTGGCATGGCAATGGGAGGGAATGCCCGGTACTTGCGATGATCAAAGCTGCTCATGATGCTCTACCTGTAATCCGTGTCTGGGTGGCCGATCACCCGTACGCCGCATGTGTACCGGCCCTCGTGAGGCGGAGTACCGGGCGTTCGCGGAGGGGTAACCCCGCAACGACCCACGGCGACGGGTGATTGATCAGCCGGATGCATAGTATAAGGCGCTGCCGAGAGAGAAAAATTGCAAATATAGCGCTCACTTCGACTTTATTAGCAATAATTACCTAATTATATGACTATTCTTAGTGATATAGTTTCGCCACCGCGCTTATCCATCCTGTCCCCGGGGGGCCACATGAAACTGGATCGCACCGACCGCAAAATACTGCAGGCCATGCAAAACAACGCCCGTATCAGCAACCTGGAACTGGCCGACGCGGTGGGCCTGTCGCCTACACCCTGTTCCCGGCGGGTCAAGCGACTGGAGGAGTCCGGCCTGATTCGCGCTCATGTCACGCTGCTGAACCAGGCGATGCTCGGACTCAAGCTCACCGCCTACATTGGCATCAGCATGGACCGCCACACACCGGACCGGTTCGAGGCCTTTGAAGCAGAGGTAACAAACTACCCGGAGGTAATGGAGTGCTCCGTCGTCACCGGCCAGGCTTCCGACTATCTGCTCAAGGCCGTGGTACCGGATATGGAATACTATGAGCGCTTCCTGCTCGGCAAGCTCACCCGCATAGACGGCGTTACAGGGGTCCACTCGAGCTTTGAATTGCGGCGCGTGGTACAAAAAACCGTGTTGCCTCTGGAGCACATCACCGACGCTACCGTACTGTGAAGAAACGGCCAGTTTCCATGGCCGTTTGCAGTCTTGTCGACGGCTGTGCTGGCATGCAAACTGTGCGGTGCATATCCAGTCGATAACAAAGTGGAGTGACCATGATCAATATGGCGGGTAAGGTTGCAATCGTCACCGGCGGCGCCAGCGGAATGGGCCAGATCGCGGCGCGCCGCCTGGCGAAACAGGGCGCCAGGGTCGCGATCTTTGACGTCAACGACCAGGCGCTGAAAGACACCGCGGCAGAATCGGACAATATCACGGCCTTCCACTGCGATATCTCCCGCCTGCAGGACGTCGAAGAGAAAATAGCCGAAGTTGCCAACTCACTGGGGCCCATCGAGTTACTGGTACACGCCGCGGCGTTGATGCCCGGCCACAGCCTGATCGACCACACCCACGAGGACATGGAGCGATTGTTCCGCATCAACTATTTCGGGACCACGTATGTGGTGAAGACCGTGTTGCCCGACATGGTGGCGCGGGGCGGCGGCCGCATCATTGTATTCGGCTCGATTGCGGGCATCGCCCTGGTGCCGAAAATGGGCGCCTACTGTGCGACCAAGGCCGCGGTGAACGCCTACATCGAGGTTCTCCAGAACGAGATCCGCAATACCGGGGTACGGGTCCACCTGGTGTGCCCGCCGGCAGTGAACACCCCCCTGGTCGACCAGACCCTGTCGACGGATACGCCGGGCAGTATTATTGAGGCCAAGAAAAACGGCCGCCTGGGCGACCCCGAGCAGATGATCGACGCGATAGAAAAAGGCGTGAGGAAGGACAGGGACATCATCTACCCGAAGGAAGCCAGGTTACTGTACCTGTGGCGCGCACTGTTGCCGCAGCTATGGTGGAAAGTGGTTATGAAGTTCGAGAAGTAGCTGCTTCGCCCAGGCCGCCAGCGGCGGCCAAAACTCAACAGCGGGCGCGTTTATTGGTCTTGTGACGCGTCTTCCGGCACTCGGGCTCCTGCGGGGCTTGCACCTGGGGCGTCGCGGTAGCAGCAGCGCCAGGTGTCCCGGTTGCCGACCCCGTCAGCGCATCGGGCAACGGCAGCGTGAGGTTGTACTGGGCGATCTGCCACACTTCCCCGTTTTTCAACAACACGCCCGAGGCGCGACCATTGCCCAACTGCTGGTCTGCCAGACGCTCGTCAAACCACGCGACAGAGCCATCGACAGACTGCCGCACTACCCTTTCACTGCTCAGGTAGTTCCAGCGACTACCGCTTGCAATGCTTTCATTGAGGGCGTCACGCAGTTCCTGGCCCTGCAGCCGGGGCTTGCCAGCCACGCCGAGAAAGACCGCATCAGGCGCCAACACCGCAATTACCCCGGCCTGGTTTCCCACCATGCCGGCACTGTAAAAGGTATCCAGCGCGGCATCAGGCGATGTTTGGGCGAGGCCCTGCCCGGTATAGAGCAGGCCGAGCAACACCGCGCCTGCCAGAGTGTGTATCCTCATGAAAATCCCCCTACCTGGATGCGCACCAGTCTACAGGCCGCTGCGCTCGCTGAACACTCAATTCAACTGGAAATGCCAGGCGCTTTGGTTACACTGGGGCGGCAATTTTCACTGCAATACACCCGTCAGCGGATAACACAGATGTTCGAGAATTCAGACAGGGATTGGGAAACCTACGGCGCAGAAAACCCCTACTTCGGTGTGATATCGAACGAAAAGTTCCTGTCCGAGAACCTGAACGAAGCATCCAGGCTGGATTTCTGGCGATCTGGCCAGGATGATATCGAGGTCGTTTTCCAGAACATCAGGGAACACATCGACCCCGACTTCCAGCCTGTGCATGCACTGGATTTTGGTTGCGGCGTGGGACGACTGCTCTTTGCCCTGAGCAGCCGCTGCGAGCGCGTGACTGGCGTGGATGTCTCACGCTCGATGCTGGCCGAAGCAACGCGCGAAGCCGCGAAGAAAGGCATCGATAACGTCACGCTCATCGAAAGCCGCGATTGCGGGGAGCTCGGTGAAAACACGTTCTGCCTGGTACATTCTTATATCGTTTTCCAACACATCCCCGAAGACAGGGGCTATGCGATACTCGACAAGCTCCTTGCCAGCCTGCGTAGCGGCGGTATCGGCGTACTGCATTTCACCTTCAGCAATTCACGTTTCCGCTACTGGAAACTGATTCGCAGAATCCCGTTCAACAAGCAGTTGCGAAACCTGATGCAGGGAAAGCCCCTCAACGCGCCTCACATGCAAATGAACGAGTACGAGCTGGGCATCATCATGAAAAAGCTCTGGACGCTCGGCGTGAAAAATTGTCATGTGGTGCTGACTGATCACGGGGTGTTGGGGGCGATTGTTTATTTCAGGAAGGCATAGCGGGCGCACGCCCAACCATACAATCTGTAACCTCGAACTTGTCCGCCCATTACCGGACACGCGCCTTGACGGCGTGTTTTCGCGCGGCAAGCTGCGGGCCATTGGATTTGATGGGGCTTCACCGCGCCAGCCCCTTCAGCTCCGCCAGATAGCGGTGGGCGGGGACCAACGCCCGCAGCACCGCATCCGTTTCCAGCGGCGCAGACGGGGGAAACTCCTGCGGCGAGTACGTGCTCATAATTTGCCTTGTGAGCGCAGATGGCCAGCGACTTGCTCAAATATAGGCGTTTTTGAGCAAGTTGGTCATGGGTTTCTCAATTATCGCGACTTTTGAGCAAGTAGTGTTCCATGGCGACTTCCGTCATCACGCGCGCCCGGTGCGCCGCAGTGCGACTGCCCAAACCGGGTAAAGCGCCATTTTCGAGTTGGGCAAACTCGCCCCTCACCGGCCCATGACCTGGCCACTCTCGCCGACGAAATCACCGAGCTCTCCGCCCATTTGAATGTCGCCACCTACCGTTTGCTCACACTGATCCACGAGTTCGACCAGCGCCTCGGCTGGAACGACGGTGGCTGCCGCTTTCCCGGTTGCAGCGCACGGCAAGCTGTGGATGCACACCATATCAGGCACTGGGCCGACGGCGGCGAGACCAGCATGGACAACCTGCTGTTACTGCGTCGCCATCATCACAAACTGGTGCATGAGGGCGATTACGGCCTTGCACTGGATGAGCCAGGCGAAGCGGTGTTCCGCACTCCCGACGGCAACGCGATTGCGACCGGGCTCAATACGCGTTTCAGCGGAAACGCGTTTGCGCTCACTGCCATAAACTGTCGAGAGGGGATTGGCATCGACCCGCGGACACTGGTGCCGTATTGGTGTGAGGAGAGGATGGATGATGGGATTGCGGTGGAAGGGTTGGTGCGGCGTGAGTAAGCCGGGATGTCTCCCGGCGACTCTACTCCTCTCGCGGCAGCACCAGTTCCCCCGCAGACAACCCGCTGATCACCTCTACCATGCCGTCGTCGTGCTGCTCTCCCAGCCGCACAAACCGGCGCTGGGCACCACCCTCGTCCGCCACCCACACAACATCCAATTGTCCTACGCTGGCGACCCGGTCAGCGGGTATCAGCACCAGAGATCGACGGCCCGCTGCAACCAGCAGGCGGGCGTAGATTCCCGGCAACAGGCGTTGGTCAGCGGGCAGTATGGCCCGCACCAGGAAGCTGCGTGAGCCGGGGTCGGCGGCCGGTACAATTTCCTCGATCTGCGCATTGAAGGTTTCCCCCACAGCGGGTATTTCCGCCTGCAACTGCTGGCCGGGCTGGAGCGTCAACGCGAGTCGCTCACGCACCCAGGCCTCGACGCGCAGCGAGAACGGGTTGTACAGCGACAACAGGGTTTGGCCGGGAGATGCGGTATCGCCGAGTTCCGCAAAGCGGTCGACGATACGCCCGGCAATCGGCGAGCGTATCTCGGTGAAGCTGACCGCCGTCTCCGCCGATTGCAGTTCCTGCCGTGCCGCGCCAAGTTCGGCTTCCAGCGCGGCGGCATTGGCGCGTGCCGCATCACGGTCGGCAAGCGCTATCAGTCCGCGCGAGTGCAGTTCCTCTGCGCGTTCCAGGTTTTTCCTGGCCTCGGTGAGGCGCGCTTCTACTGCGAGAATTTGTTCGCGGGTTTGTTCCGCCCTCGCCAGCAGGTCATCCTTTTCCAGCTGTATCAGAAGTTGTCCCTGCTCCACGAAATCCCCGGCGCGCACCGCAATGGCGGTGATGCGCGCCAGCAGGCGCGAGGAGATGATCGTCGTCTCCCTGGCTTCTATCGAGGCTGGCACAGATTCAGCGACCGTTATCTCCCGCGCAATGACCTCGACAGCATCGCCGGGAACGACCGCGACGGGAGTGTCCAGGCCAGGCGCGATTTTCTCCGTAAAAACACCCGCCATCAGTGCAACCAGCAGCAGAAACACCAGTAGAGCGCCGGCCGACATCAGTAACGTCTTCTGTACCTTGCTCATGCAGCTGTACCCTCTTTGCCAGCGCCACGGCCTGCCACGGCGTCATCGCCAAAGACCAGCAGGTAAACCGCCGGCACCACGATCAAACTGAGCAGGGTAGACGCCACAATGCCGAATATGATGGCCAGCGCCAACCCACTGAATACCGGGTCGAGTGTAATGACCAGGTTACCCAGCACCGTGGTGCCCGCGGTGAGCAGTACCGGGCGCATGCGCACCGAGCCTGCCTGCAGCACCGCTTCCTGCACGTTGTCGCCCCTCGCCCTGGCCTGGCTGATGAACTCCACCAGTATCAGTGAATTGCGCACGACAATACCGGCCAGTGCGATCATGCCGATCATTGCGGTCGCCGTGAACAATACCGGGTCGGGCGCCCCTCCGATGACCCGCTCACCGAACTGATTCATCAGCCAGAAACCTGGCATGATGCCGATAATTGTCAGCGGGATAGCGGACATGATGACCAGCGCGAGCGCGGCGGAGTTTGTCTGCAGGCGCAGCACCACAAAGATTGCCAGCAGCGCAAACAAATAACCCAGGCCCATATCCCGGAATACATCGACCGTAATGCGCCATTCACCCTCACCGCTCCACACCAACTCGGTATCGGCAGGTAGTCGCCAGCCATCACCCGCGCCGCTGGAAAGATAACTGCGCGTCTCCCACGATACGCCAGCACGCGTTTGTGCGTCCCGGTCGGCGCTGACATCGGCGATTACCTCCGCGGGAGTACGGCCGTTGAGCTCGGCCATTACGTATACGACGGGACGAAGGTCCTTGTGGTGTATGGTCTGGTCGGCCGGGCTTTCGCGGAAGCTACCCAGTTCGCCGAGCGGTACCAGCGGTTGCGGCGCTATCTCCAGCCCCTGACCGGTAGTAGCCTTGGTAACACCCTGGCGCCCCCGGACCAGCAAGCGCTCGAAATCGTGAGCAGATCCGCGCAGACGCGGGTCCAGGCGCAGCTCCAGCGGCAGCGGCCGGGCTTCCCGCTCGAGCTGCAGATAGCCGCCGACATGGCCCGCATTCGCCATGGCAATCGTGCTTGCGATGTCTTCTGTGGAAACACCGGACAGCGCAGCCTTCTGTTTGTCGGCCACAAAACGCAAGCGCCGCTGCCCGGCTTCAATCGTCGAGTCGATTTCCACCACGTGGGCCTCGCGTGACAGCCTGTCCATCAGTATTGCCGCGGCGGCTTTTTGCGCATCGTATGGCGTCAGGGTGTCGCCGTAAATTTCCGCCACCAGTGTGCTTAGCACGGGCGGGCCAGGCGGGACCTCCACTACCTTGATACTCACCCCGTCGCCGTTGAAGGGCGACAGCAGTTCCCGCAGGCGCAGTACGATTCCGTGCGATTGCTGCACTCGTTGTGGCTTGTCCGCCAGTATCAGGCGCAGCTCTCCCATATTTGGCTGATGGCGGAGGTAATAGCGGCGCACCATCCCGTTAAAGTCGATTGGCGAAGGGACGCCCACGAAGGCTGCCACAGCCTCTACCTCGGGCAGTCTTGTCACCTCCTTTGCCACTCGCTCGACAACGGCCGCCGTGTGCTCGAGACTGGCGCTTTCGGGCATGTCGATCAGCACCTGTACTTCATTCTTGTTGTCGAAGGGCAGGAGTTTTAACGGCACTGCCCGGAACAGCGGCAACACCGCCGCCGCAAGGAATAGCGCCAGTACCAGCCACAACAGGGCTTTAGCCCGACTTCTGTGAAGAAACAGCGGCGTCGCCATACGACGGTAGAACCCGTCCCGCTGCGCCTCTTCACCCTCGCCCGCGGTGGCCGCTGGCTCCCTCAGAACGCGGCTGGCCAGCCAGGGTGTGAGCAGGAAGGCCACAAGAGTGCTGGCAATAACACTGACGGGCACGTTGAACGCCATCGGCGCCATGTAAGGGCCCATCATTCCGGTAATAAACGCAAGGGGCAGAAAAGCCAGCACGATAGTGACCGTGGACAACACCAGGGGCACCCTTATCTCCGCTATCGCTTCGGCTACCCGCTCGCGCAATGGCATCGAGGTTCTGCTCATGAAGCGGGAAATGTTGTCCACCCCGGTGATCGGATCATCGACCAACAATCCCAGCGAAAGGATCAGCGCAAACAGCGTTACCCGGTTTATCGTGTAGCCCATCGCATAGTCCAGGCCCAGGGTGATGCCATAACACACCGGCACCGCGAGGCCGACAACGACCGCGGCACGCCAGCCAAGGAATACACCGATAAAGATCACCACGGTGACGATTGCGAAAGCGAGGCTACTGGTGAGCTCGTTAACTTTCTCATCTGCCGTCTGGCCGTAGTCACGCAACACTTCCACCCGGACCTCGGGCGGCAGGAGTGTCTGCTGCAGACGCGCGATTGCGGCATGTACTTCCCGTGCCACGCTTACTGCATTCGCACCCCGCTGTTTGGCGACGGATATCGCCACCATTGGATAAGGCGGCACGGCAGTTGTTTCACCTGTCGCGTTATCGCCGTCACGGCGCGCCGAGGGAAAATCCATCCAGGTGTAATTACTGGCCTCTGCGGGTCCATCCTCGATCCGCGCGACATCACGCAGATAAACCGGCACCGAGTCGATAACATTGACGACCATATTCTCGAGTTCGCGCACCCCTCCCGCGAAGTCGCCGGATTCCAGCACGATGGATTCATTGTTGAAAGCCCAGTTTCCGGCCGCTTGCCGCATGTTTGACACTGCAAGCGCCGCCACCACATCGGCCGTCGTGGTTTTGCGCGCGCCCATACTCTCGGGATTGATCAGTATTTTAACGGTACGGGGACGGCCGCCGACCACGTTTACTTCGCTGGTCTGGGGAATACCCTGCAGCACGGTCGACACCTCGTCCGCGATGCGCCGCAGTTCGAAATCGCTGTAGCGATCGGGCTGCGCACTCCACAGCCCCAGCAGGACAATTGGCACATCGTCCACCTCGACCGGGCGCACCATCCACTGGCCCACCACGGCGGGAATGCGATCCTGGCTCGAGTAGATCTTGTTGTAGGTATCGAACAGTGAGTCTTCCCGGTCCTGTCCGACGAAGAAAGACAGGGTGACACTTGCCCGGCCGGCGGCCGAGGTCGAGTACACGTGCTCCACGCCGGGGATCTGCGACAGCAGTTTTTCCAGTGGAATGGTTACCTGCCGCTCCACCTGCTTGGCGCTCAATCCAGGCGCCTGTACCAATACATCGACCATTGGTACGACAATCTGCGGTTCCTCTTCCCGCGGTGTATACACCAGGGCCAGCACGCCCGCAGCTAGGGCCAGCAGGAAAATCAGTTTAGGCAATCCGCCGCTCAGCGCATAGCGCACGAGGCCGTCCATGGCATTGGCCACCGCGGCGCCGTAAGCGCCAGATTCAGGGTTCGACACAGTAGATTCCGTGCAAGGTCTCAATTATCGCCATCACCTGTCTACTGCTCAAAGAGTAATAGACGCGTTGCGCATCGCGGCGTGTTGCAACTATCCGCTCATCTCGCAGGCGGGCGAGGTGTTGCGAGATCGCCGACTGGCTGAGCCCGGTCAGTTCCTCCAGTTCCCCGGGAGTGTGCTCACGCGTTACCAGCGCACACAGAACGAGCAGGCGACTGGGGTTGGCGAGGGACTTCAGCATTGCAGATGCCTCCGCTACGTTCTTGTGCATCAGGTCGATATCCACTTGCTCTTTGCTACCCGCCTTCCCGTTGGCATGAATATTAGTAATATCTAATATATGGGTCAAGGTGAACGATCGGGAAAAAATTTCCCGGTCTCTGAAGGCCGCTATCCATCGATTGGAGTAAGCGCCTGAAGACTTTGCTTTAACCCGGCACATGGCTTAGCATCGCCGCCCCATGGCCCACCGACAGTTGCATCCCGACTCCCGCTGGCTGCTGGTATTGCTGGCGGCGCTGGTCGCGCTCGGTCCGCTGAGCGTGGATGTCTACCTGCCCGCGATGCCGGCGATGATGGCGGCGCTCAGCACCGATATCCAGCACATGCACCTGACCCTGAGCACTTACCTCACCGGATTCGCGTTGTTCCATCTCGCCTGCGGCCCCCTTGCAGACCGCTTCGGCCGCAGGCCGGTACTGATAGGCGGTACCTTACTGTTCGTACTGGCCTGCCTGGGTTGCAGCCTGTCCAGCACGGTGGAGGAGCTGCTGGTTTTTCGCTTCATACAGGGTGTGGGCGCGTGCGTAGGGCCCACCCTTGCCCGCGCGGTCGCGCGCGATGTGTTCGGCCCGACCCGCGCGGCACGGGCACTGTCACTGATTGCGATGCTGATGGCGCTGGCGCCGGCGGTCGCACCGACCCTGGGCAGTATCCTGATGTTGTGGCTGCCCTGGCCCAGTATTTTTATTTTTCTGGCGGTGTACGGTGTAACGATGGTCGTTCTCATCCAGGTATTCCTGGCCGAGTCCCTGCCACAGCGGCAGAGCCTTCACCCGCTTTCCATCGCACGCAACTTCGCAGAGTTGATTCGCGATCCCACGTTCATCGTCGCGACGTTTGCCAGCAGTTTTGTTTACGCGGGCCTGATGGCCTATCTGTCATCGTCCAGTTTCGTGTATATCGATATGCTGGGCGTGCCCGTGCAATACTTCGGCCTGATCTTCCTGACGTCCGTGGTAGGTTACATGCTGGGCAGCGCGCTCAGTGCGAGACTGAGCCGCAGCCATGACTCCGAGAGGACGGTGCTGGTCGGCGCCGTACTGGTGACGATCTCAACCTCCGCAATGTGGATTGGCACATATCTGCTACCGGGAAGCGTTGCCGTGCTGATGTTGCCGATGATGCTGTACTCCACTGGTATGGGCCTGGTACTGCCCAATGCCATGGCAGTGGCGCTGCGCGCTTTCCCGCATATTGCGGGTACCGCGTCAGCGCTGATGGGCTTTATCCAGATGGCACTGTCGGCGTCGACGACCGCACTGGTCGGTGCTTATCTTATCGATACACCCGCGCCCATGCTGAACTTCATGGTCCTGATCACAATCTTCGCGCTACTGCTGAGCGCATCGCTGTATCGCCGACACGAGGTGACAAAGCCCTGACCAGAGGTCCGCGCTGTGGCATACTCACTGGGCATTTTCCGAGGAGAGAACAACGTGCGCACGGCGTCTGACGTTACCCAACTCATAGGCAATACCCCCCTTTTGTACCTGAAACAGGTATCGGAAAAAACCGGCTGCACGATCCTCGGTAAAGCGGAGTTCCTCAACCCCGGCGGCTCGGTGAAAGATCGCACGGCACTGGGGATTCTGCAGGCCGCACAGGCGTCAGGCGAGTTGAGACCCGGTGGCCGCATCGTCGAGGGCACGGCGGGGAATACCGGAATCGGCCTGACACTGCTGGCCAATGCGATGGGTTACCGGAGCACCGTGGTAATGCCGGTCACCCAGAGCAAGGAGAAAATCGACACGCTCGAGTTGCTCGGCGCAGACCTGCACCTGGTGGGCGCAACCTCCTACAGTGACCCAAACCACTACATACACACGGCGCAACGCCTGGCGGAGAAGTTCGACAAAAGCGAGGAGAATGGCGCGGTATGGGCCAGGCAGTTTGACAATCTCGCCAATATGGAGATCCACCGCCGCACCACCGGCGAGGAAATCTGGGAGCAGACTGATGGCGAAGTGGACGGCTTCGTTTGTGCTGTCGGGACCGGCGGCACACTGGCGGGAATTTCGACTGCGCTGAAGGCGCACAATGCCGGCGTTACCATCGGCCTGGCTGACCCGGCTGGCGCCTCACTCTACGAATACTTTCACAGCGGCGAGTTGCGCCCGAGCGAGGGCGGCTCCATCATTGAAGGCATCGGCATCAACCACCTGACAAATAACACCGCCCAGGCGAAAGTGGATGTCTCCTTCATGATCAGTGACGAGGAGGCGCTGCCCTATATCTTTGACCTGCTGAAGCACGAGGGCCTGTGCCTGGGAGGGTCATCCGGGATCAACATTGCCGGAGCGGTTCGGCTTGCCCGGCACCTGGGGCCGGGCCACACCATCGTCACCATCCTGTGCGATTACGGGAACCGCTACCAGAGCAAACTGTTCAACCCGGTCTTCCTCGAGAACAAGGGGCTCCCGGTTCCCGAGTGGCTGGTGATCTAGGATTCAGCTTCCCGCGGCGGCGCGTTCCTGTTCAATGAGGAAGTCCGCTACCTTCAGCATGTTTGCCTGCGACCCCGCCTTGCGCGAGCTGATGTAGTATTTGCCGTTGACCATCAGCGCAGGCGTACCGTCCAGCTTCGCGGCTTTGGCGGTCGCCATGGCCTGGCTGACCTGGCTGTTCACGCCGAAGGAATTAAACGCCTTGTTGAAATCCTCCTCGGACACCCCATTGGCCACAAACAACGCGGCAATTTCTCCCTGCGACGACAGCGGCTTGCGGTCCACGTTCATCGCCTGGAAAATCACCATCTGCATGGTGTCCAGCACCCCGAGTGCCTCCGCGGTGTAGTACGCCTTCGCGTGCAGTTCCATATTATCTCGCCAAACCGCCGGAACACCGCGAAAGCTCACGTCGTCAGGCTGCGTCTTTCTCCACTGCTCCAGCAGCGGCTCGAAAGCATAGCAGTGGCTGCACCCGTACCAGAAAAACTCCGCGACTTCGATACTATCCTGGTCAACAGTCCGCACCGGGGGCGAAATTACGTCGTAATCGGTACCTGCCACATAGGTATTCGCTGCGTCCTCCCCAACCGCACCCGACATCCCGAAAACCAGCAGGGACAGGGCCAGCATTGCTTGTTTGATCATCGTGCTCTCCTTTGATATTTGACGCTTGATAGGACAGCGGCAAACGGCAGGCGTTCAACTTATTTCAGGCCGGCCACGTAACTGGACACGGCTTCGATCTCCTTGTCACTGAGACCAAACGCTGTAGTGCGCATAATCATCGCTTCACCGTCATTGGTGCGGCCAGCGGGATCTTCATAGCCTTTGCGATAGGCGCGCAACTGGTCTGCGACATACTGGGCATGCTGCCCAGCGAGAGCCGGAAAGCCCGCCGGCGCATTGCCCTTGCCGGTCGGCGAGTGACAGGCGATACACGCGGCTACCTTGCGATCGGGAACACCGGCACGGTAGATTTTTTCGCCCAGTTCGAGGAGTTGCGGGTCGGTGTGGCCACCCGATCGCTCCTGTGAGGAAAAATAGGCCGCGATGTCCGCCAGGTCCTGATCGGTCTTGCCTTCCAGCTGACCAACCATAGTCGGTATGGCGCGAAGATCATCGCGAATATCCTGCAGTTGCTTGAACAGGTATTTCTCACCCTGTGCAGCGAGCTTGGGAAAAGGCGAGGCGCCGTTGCCATCCGCACCGTGACAGGCGCCACAGGCGGTGCTTTTTGCCTTGCCAGCGGCCGCATCACCCACCGGGTTGGCGGTGGCTGCAAAACCGTTCGATGTCCAGCCCAGAGCCAGGCAGAACAAAACTGCTAGTTTCTTCATGTGAATTCCAGAGATAACGTATAGGAGAGTACGCTCAGTTTGTTGGCGCAGGCGCGGCCATGAACTCAATCAGAGCGGTGTAGTCTTCATCGGTGCAGCTTGCGCACAAACCTGTGGGCGGCATGGCGTTGAGTCCTTTCTTTACCGATTCAACCATCGCAGGCATGCCCTTGGCCATGCGCGGCTCCCAGGCGGCCTGGTCGTGTGTCTTGGGCGCGCCCGCGGCTCCCGTTGAATGACAGGCAAAACATGACGCCTGGTATTGTGCGGGCGCGGCGTCAGCGAATGCGCCGACAGCGGTGCTCATCAAAACAGCGGCAAAAAGTTTTTTCATGGGGAGACCTCGGTAGTTTCAGCAAGCTAATCAATCACACAAGCGATTGATAACAGACGAAAAAGCTGTGGCATTATATACGAGATACCCAGACCAAAAAAGGCAAACCCACGCAATGGACAACCCCGATCCCGCGATCGCGCCCGCCGCACCCGGTTATCGCAATGCGCAGTTCCTCACCAGCGCGGCAAAAGTATCGCAGTGCCCGCCCGACAGCGGCTGGGAGGTGGCCTTTGCGGGCCGGTCGAACGCCGGAAAATCAAGTGCTATCAATAGCTTAACTCACAATAAAAAGCTCGCGAAAACGTCCAAAACTCCCGGAAGAACGCAGCTCATCAATTTCTTCCAGGTATCCGACAGCCAGCGCCTGGTCGATCTGCCCGGTTATGGCTTTGCCAAAGTACCGCTCGCTGTGAAGCGGGAATGGACTCGGCAGCTGGAAAATTACCTGCAGAATCGCCGGTGCCTGCGCGGCCTGGTACTGCTGATGGATATCCGGCACCCCCTGCAACCGTTTGACCAGCAAATGCTTGACTGGGCGCAGCAGGCAGCGATGCCCGTCCACATACTGCTGACCAAGGCCGACAAGCTGAAGCGCGGGGCGGCCGGTAACGCGTTGCTGCAGGTTCGCGCCAGGTTAAAGCCCACCAACGATCGGGTCAGTGTGCAGCTGTTTTCCGCCCTGAAGCACGAGGGTCACGGTGAACTGGTCGCCGTACTGGACCGCTGGTTGACGGCTTCCTCCGACAGCAACGCGGGCGCCTAGCCGGCCACCCTGAAAAAACAAACCCCGGTTGCCATCTCGCAGGCAACCGGGGAAACAATGGCCTCCTGGGGAAGGAGGCTTGCTCACTTGGCTCAGGATAGAAGCCACTTAGGGATGTAGCTTGCGCTACAGGCATTGAGACCGGATATCCGAATGAAAGTTCCGGCAGACTCCAAATTTTGCTCGATGCGGGACGGCGACGCTGCGCGCATTCCCTAGTGCGCCTCGTCCCAGTTATCCCCAACCCCGGCCTCAACCAGCAACGGAACCGACAACTCCGCCGCCTCCGACATCAACTGGCAGATTCGCTCACTCACAGCGTCGACCTCGCCGCTCGCCACCTCGAACACCAGTTCGTCGTGCACCTGCATGATCATGCGGGCATCCGGCTCGTCCCGCTGGAGCCAGGCGTCCACCGCCAGCATCGCGCGCTTGATAATATCTGCCGCGGTGCCCTGCATCGGCGCGTTGATCGCCGTGCGCTCCGCCGCCTGCACGTGCATCTTGTTGCGCGCATTGATATTCGGGAGGTACAGGCGGCGGCCGAACAGGGTTTCCACATAGCCCTGCTCTTTGGCCAGGGCCCGCGTGCGATCCATGTACTGCGCGACACCCGGATAGCGTTCAAAGTAGCGGTCGATATACTGCTGGGCTTCCTGCCGGCCCAGGTGCAGTTGTTTCGCCAGCCCGAACGCGGACATCCCGTAGATCAGGCCAAAATTGATTGCCTTCGCCTTGCGCCGCTGTTCACCGGATACTGAATCCAGCGGCACTTCAAACACCTCGGAAGCAGTGGCGGAATGCACATCCCGCCCCTCGGTGAAGGCCTTGAGGAGGCCTTCGTCCGCCGACAAGTGGGCCATGATGCGCAACTCGATCTGCGAGTAGTCCGCCGCGAGGATCCTGTACCCCTGCGGGGCTATAAAGGCCTGGCGGATTCGCCGGCCCTCCTGGGTACGAATGGGGATATTCTGTAAATTGGGGTCGGTGGAGGACAATCTGCCCGTCGCGGCCACGGCCTGGTGATAGGATGTGTGCACCCGACCGGTGGTGGCGTTGATCATCTCCGGCAGCTTGTCGGTGTAGGTTGACTTCAGCTTGCTCAGGCTGCGGTACTCCAGCAGCAGCCTGGGCACGGGATAGTCCAGGGCCAGCTCCGCCAGCACTTCCTCGGCAGTGGAGGGTGCGCCCTTGGGAGTTTTCTTGATAACCGGCAGTTGCAGTTTGTCGAACAGGATTTCTCCCAGCTGCTTGGGTGAGCCCAGGTTGAACGGCTGCCCGGCCAGTTCGTGTACCTCGGCTTCCAGTTCCTGCAGGCGCTTACCCAACTCGCTGCTCTGCTGCACCAGCAGCTCCCTGGATATCAGCGCGCCCTGGCGCTCGATTCGGGACAACACCGGCACCAGGGGCACCTCAATGGAAGTCAGGACCTCACTGAGCCGTGTGTGCTGCTCCAGCTTCGGCCACAGCGCGTGGTGCAGACGCAGCGTGATATCCGCATCCTCGGCGGCGTAGGGCCCCGCATCCTCGAGCTTGACCTGGTTGAAGGTCAACTGTTTGGCGCCCTTGCCGGCGACATCCTCGTAGTGGATGGTCTTCTGGCCGAGATACTTCAGGGCGAGACTGTCCATATCGTGACGCGTGGCAGTGGAGTCCAGTACATAGGACTCGAGCATGGTGTCGAAGCGGATACCGCGCAGGGTGATGCCGTGATTGGCGAGTACGCTGGCGTCATACTTCAGGTTCTGTCCCACCTTGGCGCGGTTATCGTCTTCCAGCAGGGGCCGCAGCGCGGCCAGCACAGCGTCGCGCGGCAACTGTGCCGGCGCTCCCAGGTAGTCGTGCGCCAGCGGCACGTAGGCCGCCTTGCCCGCTTCCACCGCGAACGACACGCCGACGATACGCGCGTCCATGTAGTTCAGGCTGGTGGTCTCGGTATCAAACGCGAACAACGGCGCAGCCGAGAGTGCCTGCAGCCAGCTGTCGAACGCGGACTGCTCGGTGACAATGTCGTAGGTTGCGGGTGTGTTTTCCTCTCCGACACTCGGTGCACCGGGGTTATCGAGCGCCTCATCCAGCCAGGAGCGAAATTCCAGTCGCGTAAACCAGTCCACCAGTGCGTCCCGGTCGGGAGGTGCGTTTTTCAGTTGCTCAGGACCCTGCTCCAGCGGAACATCCGTTTTGATTGTAGCCAGCAGGTAAGAGAGGTAGGCGTTGTCCTTTTCCTGCTCCAGCTTCGCCGCCATCGTCCTGGCACCCCGAAACGACAGTTCCGCCACCTTGTCGAGGTTGCCGTAGATGGCGTCCAGCCCACCCAGCCCCTGTATCAGTGCCAGCGCGGTTTTTTCACCGACGCCCGGCACGCCGGGGATGTTGTCCACCTTGTCGCCCATTAGCGCGAGCAAATCGATGATCAGGGCCGGCGGTACGCCAAATTTTTCGCCGACCGCGGCCTCGTCCAGCACCGTATCGGTCATCGTGTTGACCAGCGTGGTATGTTCATTCACCAGCTGCGCCATGTCCTTGTCCCCGGTTGACACGATCACCTGCCGGCCCTGTTCACTGGCCTGGCGCGCAAGTGTCCCGATTACATCGTCTGCTTCCACGCCGGGCTCGCAGATAAACGGCAGCCCCATCGCCTTGACGATGGCGTGAATCGGCTCTATCTGCTCGCGCAGTTCGTCCGGCATCGGTGGGCGGTGCGCTTTGTACTCCTTGAAAATATCATCGCGGAAGGTCTTGCCCTTGGCGTCAAACACCACCGCGACGGGGCTGTCGGGGTAATCTGCGACCAGGCGCCGCAGCATGCTGATCACTCCGCGCACGGCACCGGTATTCTGGCCACCGGACGTCGTCAGCATCGGCAGGGCGTGATATGCCCTGTAGACATAGGAGGAGCCGTCGACAAGAACAAGGGGCGGCACTTCGGAAGCCATAATAGAACTCTCTCTGGTTTTTGTTTTTCCCGGCGAGGTCGGCCCGCTCATTCTGCGTTAGTGAGTGCCCGCCTATCAGGTAGCCCCCTCAAAATCAGTTATCCCAGAGATACCTGGCGGAGCGATAGGTCACCTTCATTTTCGCCAGGTCCAGCGGCGATTTGAAGAACCCCGCATAATCTCCGCGGGGGTTAATAAGTGCCACATTAGCACTATGTTCTACCTGATAGTCGTCACCCTCACCGGGCACTTTGCGAAACGGCGTATTCAAGGCCGTGGCAAATCGATGTATATCGAGAAAGTCGCCGGTGACGCCGGTAAATTCGGGATTAAAAAAAGGTACATACGTCGCCAGTTGCTGCACCGTATCCCGGGCCGGGTCTACGGAGACCATCACTACCCGGGTGTCCCGGGCCTCGGTACCTTCAAGACTGCCGATGAATTGATTGAGAAATGCCATGGTGGTGGGACATATATCCGGGCAGTGCGTGAATCCAAAAAATACCAGGCTCCAGTGGCCCTCAAGACGTTTCGGGTCAAACGGCGCTCCGTGATGGTCAATCAGCGCGAACTCCCCGATGTCACGCGGGGTGTCAAACAGGTACAGGCCGTTGATTCTCATTTCCGAATCGGTCATCACCCGGGGCAACGACACCCGGTGCACGAAGCCGCCGACGATAACGGCGATCACCGCCAGCAGCCCGGCGACGGTGAGCTTGATGTTACGGGACTGGCTCATAAGGTACTCATTGGAAAAATGTAATGATCAATCAACATAATCACAAACAGTGACATCAGGTAGATAATGGAATACTTGAACGTCTCCATAGGCGCATTCGGGTTTTTGCCGCGCATCAGTTCGATGGCCCAATACAGGAAACCGCCGCCCAGCACCACCGCTCCCAGCAGATAGAGCGGCCCACTCATACGAGTTGCGAAAGGCAGCAGGGTGATGAGAAACATCAGTATGGTATACAGCAGGATGTGCAGCTTGGTGAATGCGACCCCGTGCGTTACCGGCAGCATCGGAATCTCCACCGCGGCGTACTCTTCCCGGCGGTGAATCGCCAGGGCCCAGAAATGCGGGGGAGTCCAGGCAAAGATAATCAGCACCAATAACAGCGCATGGCCGTTGATATCACCGGTAACCGCAGTCCAGCCGAGCAGCGGCGGCGCCGCACCCGCCAGTCCGCCAATCACGATATTCTGCGGTGTGGCCCGCTTGAGAAACATCGTGTACACAAACGCGTACCCCACCAGTGACGCCAGCGTCAGCCACGCCGTGAGCGCGTTGATCCAGATAAAGAGAATCGCCATGCCAAGCCCGCCCAGTACAGCGGCAAACAGCGCGGCTTGCGTATTGGTCACACGGCCCTGGACGAGAGGGCGATTGTGCGTGCGGGCCATTTTCTCGTCCACGTGCTGATCCACCAGATGATTGACCGCCGCGGCCGATCCGGCGCAGAGGGCTATACCCAGGTTGCCCAGCACCAGAACCTCCAGCGGTACCATGCCCGGCACCGCCATGAACATGCCAATGGCCGAGGTCAGAATCATCAGCAGGACCACATTGGGCTTGGTCAGCTCCTTGTAGTCGCGCCAATTGGCCGCACCTGTGGACTGCGTATCTGTCATGAGCGTTTAGCCACCGGAATTCTTCAGCAGGAATTTTAAATCCGCGATTACATCTTTATAGGGCACCTGGTCATTGTATGACATCATGATCCAGCCCGCAGGGTCCATCAGGTACCAGGTACCGGCATCGGCATCCTGCTCCGGAAACAATGCCTGATAGGCGGCGACGGACAGCGTCAAAGCCAGCATCCCGTTGTGTTCTGTCGACAGGTAGCGGGCAAAGCTCGCCGGAACGCGGCGATCATCACTCAGTTTCTCCACCGCCAGGCCGGTGTCTTGCACGGCCTCGTCGCTGAGATACAAACGCCGCAGCCGGTTGAACTCCTTGCCCATCGCCACGTGAATCTGGCGTGTCAGATACAGGGTTTCCTCGCAGGACGCGTCGCAGCGCCCACCGGCAACCGGGATGACCATCGTCCAGCGCGGCTCCAGGCCGGTGATTTTTATCCTCGCTCCCGATTCATCTCGAAGAACCTGGTCATCCAGTTGCCGCGGCGGTTGCACTAGCGTTCCCCGGTTGGCCGTACCGAGCATACCCACCAGGTCGAGGTCGCCGCGCGCCACGAAAAACCACAGCCAGGAGGCCGTCAGTATCACGGTCAACGGAATACCGCCGATCAGTAACAGTACCATGCGATTGCCGGCGGCGGGATTGGTGTTCGTCATTTACTTGCCTGTCCTCAGTAAGCCCGTCAGTAACTGCCACAGGTTACTGCTGCGCATCAGGTAATACACAAGAAGTACTGCCGCCATCGCGAACCACTGCACCGCGTACGCCTGGTGTTTTAACGGGCTCGTGTTCAGTATTTGCCAGTCCGTGACCAGCGCACCGCGCGCCCCGGTATCGATACGAACCGGATAGGGGAACACTTTGCCGCCTTGCTCTGCCGCTATCAACGGAGCCAGTTTATCCATTTCCACGGCCTGTATCCGCTTCGGCCAGTTGTCCTCCAAGCGCTGTTCCGCCAGCAGGAAAGGCGCGCCGGGTGCGACGTAGACGTGCCCGGTGATTTCCACCGGACCGTTAACGCGCGGGACCGCCGGCAGTGTTTGCCGGTCGGCGCCGCCCGCTATCCAGCCCCGATTCACCAGCACACTATCGCCGTCCTCCAGCAGCATCACATCCAGCACCTCGTAGCCAACCTGGCCTTCACGCATCTGGTTGTCCAGGAGAAAATACTCCTCCGGCAAAAAGCGGCCACGCAGGCTCACCGGCGCGTATGCCAACAAGCCGGCCGGCTGATCCCAGAGCGCGGCCAGCGACGCGGGACGCTGCTGCTGGCGAAGATCAAAAGCGGCCGCCATCGCGGTTTTCTCCTCAGCCCTGTGCAGTTGCCAGAATCCGAGACTGATCATCAACGGAACCAGCAACACGGTGAACAGCGCGATCCGCCATTCAAAATCAAAGTGAAATCCGGACCTGGGCTCAACCACTGTGCCCCCCCGGCGCAATGTTTGCGGGTGGTTTATACTGCACCGGACTATCGAAGGAGACACCCATTGTTAAAAGCTGCAATTGTCATATTGATGCTGGCCCTGATCGCCAGCCTTGGAAGCGGATTCTATTTCCTGATGCTGGACCAGGGTGACGGGAACAAACGCAGAACATTTCACTCGCTGGGTGTCAGACTGGCCATCGCGTTTGTGCTGATGGCGCTGATTGCCTACGGAGTATCGACCGGCCAGTTGGGCCACGGCAACCCCTGGGACGGCGGGCCGACGACGCCGCAGGCTACCCAGGAATCACCACCGGAAACGCCCTAGAGTATGTAAACGAACAGGAACAGGAACACCCACACCACGTCAACAAAGTGCCAGTACCAGCTGGACGCTTCAAACCCGAAGTGGTCGGTCGCTGTGAACTGTTTGCCGATCACTGACCGCAACAGCTGAATCAACAGCATCGTCATGCCCATGAATACATGGAAGCCGTGAAACCCTGTCAGCATAAAGAACGTTGAGCCGTAAATACCCGCGTTCAGCGTCAGGCCGAACTCGACATAGGCCTCGTGGTACTCCATGTACTGCAGGAACAGGAAGATGATGCCCAGGATGACAGTGATGGACAACCACAGGTTGAATTTATTGCGGTCGCCGGCCAGTATGCCGGTATGGGCGAAATGACATGTCAGGCTGGAGGTCAACAGTACCAGCGTGTTCCACATCGGCAGCCAGTGCCACCAGACATGGGCGTCAGCGAAGGACAGGCTGGTGTTGGGACTGGTGAAAGAGCCGTTGTTGGCTATCACTTGCGCCGCTGCGCCGCCCACGGCTTCCTGGGGTGTCTGCATCATTGGCCAGGCATACTCGAACCCGGGCCACAGCATCTCATTCATGCGCCCGCCATCGCCTTCCCCCGCCAGCCATGGGCCAACCAGGGTGCGCACATAAAACAACGCGCCAAAAAACGCGAAGAAAAACATTACTTCCGAAAAGATGAACCAGAACATACCCAGCACATAGGACTTCTTGAGCTGCGCGCTGTTCATACCGGCAATATTTTCCCGAATCGTGATTCGGAACCAGGCGAACAGGGTGGCGACGAAGAAAAACATACCAAAGAGGAAAATCGTCCAGGAATTGGTGGCCACGGCCGGGTCGCCAAACGTCATGTCATTCATGACCCCGGCGGCACCGTAGATGCTCAGAAGCAGGCCTATCGTGGCGCAAACGGCCAGTTTGCTCTTCTCGGGTACGTAGTACTTTTCGTACTCTGTGGACGTTTGACTTGTCATGTTATCTCTCCGTGTTTGGGAGGCAGGTCACCGACCTGCACTTAGCGAGTGGCGACTGCGGCACCCGCCATATCGGTTACATCAAATATAGTGTACGACAAGGTGATAGTCCCGATGTCGCGTGGCAGATCCTGGTCGACGATAAACTGCAATGGCAACTCCGCCGCGGACTCGCCATCCAGGGGCTGCTGGTTAAAACAAAAACACTCGGTCTTGTGAAAGTACGGCGCCGCCCGGGCAGGGGAGATACTGGGTATCGCCTGGCCTACCATCGCATGGGGCATCGGGTTTCGCGCCTGGAAGACCGTGCCGTTCACCGCGCCGGGGTGCACTTCCATCATCGTGGTGGTGGGCGCGAACTCCCAGGGCATGCCCTCGTTATTGCTGGCGATAAACTGGATAGTCACCGTACGGCTTTCATCGACCTTTGCCGCAACCGCCGTATAGCTCTGCCCGCTGGGCTTGCCGTTGATTCCCAGGGCATCACAAAGCACATTGTACAGCGGCACCATCACGACGAAGACGAACGCAAACATCATCACCGCTACCGCAACCAGATTGACTGCGGTATTGACGGCCGGCTTGTCGCTGAATCGAAGCATCGATCAACAAACCCCTAGGAGTGCGCGTGCGCCGGGTCGATTTTCGGCGGTGTTTCAAACGTGTGATAGGGCGCGGGAGTGGGAATTGTCCACTCGAGGCCTTCCGCACCGTCCCAGACTTTCTCATCGCTGATTTTTTCGCCGGCAACGATGGTCGCTATGACGTTGTACAGCCACAGTATCTGCGACGCACCGTAAATGAACGCGCCGATGCTGGACATCATGTTGAAATCCGCAAACTGCAGCGCGTAATCCGGAATCCGGCGCGGCATACCGGCCAATCCGACGAAATGCTGCGGGAAAAACGTCAGGTTGAAGCCGATGAATGAAATCCAGAAATGCGTCTTGCCCATGGTCTCGTTGTACATCCGGCCACACCACTTGGGCAACCAGTAGTACACGGCCGCCGTCATGCTGAATACCGCACCCGCCACCATCACATAGTGGAAGTGGGCAACCACGAAGTAGGAGTCATGGTACTGGAAGTCCGCCGGCGCGATGGAGAGCATCAGTCCGGTGAAGCCGCCGATGGTGAACAGGACAAGGAAACCGATACAGAACAGCATGGGGGTTTCGAAGGTCATCGCGCCGCGCCACATCGTGGTAACCCAGTTGAACACCTTCACCCCCGTGGGGACCGCTATCAGCATGGTGGCGTACATGAAGAACAACTCGCCGGAAACCGGCATGCCCACTGTGTACATGTGGTGCGCCCACACGATGAAAGACAGGAAAGCGATCGACGCCGTGGCGTACACCATGGAGTCATAACCGAACAAGGGCTTGCGAGAAAACGCCGGAATAATCTGCGAGACCACACCAAACGCCGGCAGGATGATGATGTAAACCTCGGGGTGGCCGAAGAACCAGAACACGTGCTGGAACAACACCGGATCACCGCCGCCCGCGGCGGAGAAGAAGCTGGTACCGAAGTGCACATCCATCAACATCATCGTCACCGCACCCGCCAGCACCGGCATTACCGCCACCAGCAGGAACGCCGTTATCAGCCACGTCCACACGAACAGCGGCATCTTCATATACGTCATGCCCGGTGCCCGCATATTCATTACCGTGGCAATGATATTGATCGAGCCCATAATCGATGACAGACCCAGCACGTGGATACAGAAGATGAAATAGGTTACGGAAGGGCCGGCGTAGGTTGTCGACAGAGGAGCGTAGAATGTCCAGCCCGCCTGCGGCGCGCCGCCTTCCATGAACAGTGTGGATGCCAACAGCAGGAACGTCGGCGGCAGTATCCAGAAGCTCCAGTTGTTCATGCGCGGCAGCGCCATGTCCGGAGCCCCGATCATCATCGGGATCATCCAGTTGGCCAGGCCGACGAAGGAGGGCATGATCGCGCCGAATACCATGACGAGGCCATGCAGTGTCGTCATCTGGTTAAAGAACTCGGGGTCAACCAGTTGCATGCCGGGCTGGAACAACTCGGCCCGGATTATCATCGCGAAGGTGCCGCCGAGGATAAACATGCAGAATGAAAACCACAGGTACATCGTACCGATGTCCTTGTGGTTCGTGGTAAACAGCCAGCGTCCGAGGCCCTTGGCAGGACCGTGATGATGATCGCCCATCGTTAACTCCTCCAATTAGCCTTTTTTGTGGTTGTAGACATCAATGGGCTGAATAGTGTCGCCCATATTGTTGCCAAATGCGTTGCGCTGATAGGTGATCACTGCCGCCATATCAACGTCGTTCAACTGCCCACCAAAGGCCTGCATCGCCGTGCCCGGCACGCCGTTTATACCAATATCCAGGTGTTGTCCGAGATCGCCCGTGGCAACGGCACTTCCGGCGATCGCCACACCGACCCCGCCTTCACCATTGACGCCGTGGCAGGCCAGGCAATTCGTATCGTAGACGGCCTTGCCGCGCGCCATCAACTCATCCAGTGTAAACGTCTGCGCCATCAATTCCTTGATCTCCGCCGCCTCCTGCTGCTTCGCAGACAGCCACTGGCCGTACTCGTCCTTGCTCACCACGTTGACCACAATGGGCATAAAGCCGTGGTTTCTGCCACACAGTTCGGCGCACTGGCCGCGGTACACGCCCTCCTCGGTAGCGTGTGTCCACACTTCGTTGATAAAGCCCGGAATGGCATCCCGCTTCACCGCGAGCTCCGGCACCCACCAGGAGTGAATCACGTCATTGGCCGTTACCAGGAAACGCACCTTGGTATCGACGGGAAGCACCAGGGGCTCATCCACCTCCAGCAGGTAGTGCTCGCCCTTGGCCTCGCTGTTGTCAATCTCTGTTTGCGGCGTGCGCAAGTTACTGAAAAAACTCACATTTTCGCCGTTTTCATTGAGGTATTCATACTTCCACTTCCACTGGTAACCCGTGACGACCACGTCCAGTTCAGCGTTGTCGTTGTCGTAGATTTCCAGCAGGGTGGTGGTTGCGGGCACTGCCATGCCAAGCAGGATAAAGAACGGCACCACGGTCCAGGCAATTTCCACCTTGGTGCTTTCATGAAAGGTTGCGGGAGTAACGCCGCGCGACTTGCGGTGGTAATAGATGGAATAGAACATCACCCCGAACACGACAATACCTATCAGGGTAGAGATGCCGAGGATTATCATGTGCAGGTCATAAATTTTCTGGCCCACCTCGGTAACCCCGGGTGACATATTGACCTCGCTGACCTCGCCGCCGGCTGCCATGGCGAACACGCTCATCAGCAACAGCACAGGACCAAGCGCGAGCATACCCAGCCGCTTCGCTTTAAAAACCATTTCCCGTGTCTCCATGAATAAAATCTGTAGTTCCCTAATCGGCAATGTGTTGCGCCGGTAACCCCACGGCCTGCGAAAACTGCAGTTTCCGGGCATATAAGCTGCCGTAAGGCAGCCAACCCGGACACACTCTCTGCGGAATCTTACCGATTAATATGTGTTGTTTGATGACGACAGCCCAGGCCATGGCCACAAAAACGCGCGGATTATATCGGATATGGCGCACAAATCCTACTTAGTTCAGGCAGGCGGCGAGGCCGGTAATATTTGTGTGGACAGGTGTTTGCCATTATGTCAACGCCTGCACCCCCGAGCCCGGGTCGAGAGGCTTCTGGCTAATTGGCACAGATGTACTAGCCTTTAGGAACGCTTTCAACCACGCATCGCTTGGGCTCAGGTTGATTATGGTCTCACGTGAAATCAGGGAAACTATCCGCGCCGCCCTTCGCCATGAAGAAGAGACCCACCAGTTGCGTTCGCGCATAGAGCGGCAGTTGCCGCATCTGCAGCTCAAGCTGGTGCTGCCGGAGCAGGAGCCGGTGGCCGCGTTGATGGCCTTCATCAGCGGCTACGTGAAAAGCGTACCGAGTTGTTTGCGCCTGGTGACGGCTGTCAGTAAACGGCTGGGCTTCTTTGAGTACGCCGCCCCCTTCCTGTACCTCGCGGAGGACTACTTTCTGCAACCGCCGGATGATTTGCCGCAGGATGGCGGCCTGGAGGCGCTGCTGGACGAGTCCTTCCTCGCCCTGCGCCTGCTGGAGGAGGTCAACGATCACCATATACGGCATCTCGGTCGTCCGCTGCTCCCACTGGACATGACCGAAGCCAATACCATTGTGCACCATTTGCTGGGGGATGAGTTTGCCACCCGCATGGAGCAGTTGGTGCAATATGCCGCCGGGCAATTGCTACACCGGGAACATATGTGGGAGCAGGTGCGCAACGTACCGGGTCGCTCGGAGCCGGCAAAACCGCTGTTCACGTCGGACAATCTCACTGAGCCGGCGGCGAAAATCCGCCTGCGACTCGCTTCCTAGCCGGCATCGCCGTCACGACGCGGATCAATGAGCGTGACTGCCTCGGCAGGCGTCTCGACCCGCCGCGCCGCGGCGCGGCTCACCCGCGTCGGGAGTTCCCTGGGCTGCCCCGGCGGTTGCTGCACGGCTGTCCCGGCCGGGAGCGTATCCGCCACGCCGGGCCGGGCCTCGCTGAACCCGCAACTCACGCACAACCGCTGGTCTGTGTCGAGGTCCACCACCATCTTGTCCATCAGGGCACAGCGGGGACACACGGCTCCGGCGATGAACCGCCGGCGATGCGGGATATCCTGCATGACACTTCCTCCAAATATTCACCGGGGTCTGGCCACGGTGCGCCAGGCTGGCTATTGTAACAGCCTGGTGCCGCTACGAGTTCATAGCCATGCAACACTACAACCCGAAGAACGTTCGCAGCTTTGGCGGTCACACCCCTCGGATCGGCCAGCGCGTACTGATTGATCCAAGCGCCGTGGTGCTGGGACAGGTCAGCCTCGACGATGACGTCTCCGTATGGCCGCAGGTGGCGATCCGCGGTGATATGCACCGCATCCATGTCGGGGCTCGCACCAGCGTCCAGGACGGCTGCGTATTACACATCACACATGCGGGGCCTTTTAACCCTGATGGATGGCCACTGGAAATTGGCTGCGACGTAACCATCGGCCACAACGCCGTGCTGCATGGCTGCAAGGTGGGAAGCCGTGTGCTGGTGGGCATGTCGGCGCTGGTGATGGATGGCGCAGTGGTAGAGGACGAGGTCGTGATTGCCGCCGGTGCCCTGGTGACGCCGGGAAAGAATTTACGTAGTGGCCACCTGTATGCGGGGACCCCGGCGCGGGAAATTCGACCATTGAGCGACAAAGAGCTCGAGTACTTTGTCTATAGCAGCAATAACTATGTAAAACTCAAGGACCAGCACATTGCTGAACTGGCGGCCGCCAACCCGTGAACGATGCGGGCTATTCGCCCCGCGCCGCCATCGTTTCGCGCAGGTGGCTGATCACCGGCCCGGTGGCCGGCCGCGCATTGCGCCATATATAGAACGACTCTGCCGCCTGCTCCACCAGCATACCCAGTCCATCGGCCACGGCCCATGCCGCGTGATGCGCCGACCAGCGCATAAAGGGCGTCGGCTCCGCGCCGTATACCATGTCATAGCAACAGCTGCGTTCGGTCAGCAGGTCGCCCGGCAATTCCGGCGCCGCACCCGTCAACCCGGCGCTGGTGGCGTTGATAACCAGGTCAAATTTTTGCTTCCCGATCAGGTCGTAGGCGCCGCCCCGCAATGGCCCGATATCGCTGAACTCCCGGGCCAGCTGCGTGGCGCGAGCGCCATTGCGATTGACGATCAGCAGTTCTTTCGGCCGTTCCCGCAGCAGTGGTTCCAGCACCCCTCGCGCGGCGCCGCCCGCTCCCAGCAACAGTACGCGCAATCCCCGCACCGTCCAGCCGAGGTTGGCAATGAGGTCTCTGATCAGGCCGATACCATCGGTGTTATCGCCTTCGATTGCGCCATCCGCCGCCCGGGAGAGCGTATTGACCGCCCCCGCTCGACGGGCGCGCGCACTCACGCGCTCGGCGAATTCGAATGATTCCCGCTTGAACGGTACGGTCACATTCAAACCGGATCCGCCGTCATTGAAGAACCTGGAGGCTGCACGCGCGAACCCGTCGAGATCAACTTTAACCGCGCGGTAGACCATCGGCTGTGCACACTGCTCGGCGAACATGGCATGAATCTCGGGAGATTTGCTGTGCTTGATGGGATTACCGAATACCGCGTACCTGTCTTTTCCGGTCATGTGTTACCCATCCCGCGCGCTTCCTCACCCAGCCAGTCCCTATCACAAAGGTAGTACTCTGTAAGCTCTGCCTCCGGCGAACCCGGCTCCGGATTGTAGTTGTACTCCCACCGCACCAGCGGCGGCAGCGACATCAAAATAGCTTCAGTGCGCCCTCCCGATTGCAGGCCGAACAGGGTACCGCGGTCAAACACCAGGTTGAACTCCACGTAGCGCCCACGCCGATACAACTGGAACTGTCGCTCTCGCTCCCCGTAGGGTCGGTCCTTGTTGCGCTGCACGATCGGGCGGTAGGCGCGCAGGTAGGAGTCACCCACGGAGCGCATGAACGCGAAACTGGTGGCGAAATCCCATTCATTCAGGTCATCGAAAAACAGGCCGCCGACGCCGCGCGGTTCGCCGCGATGTTTGAGGTGAAAGTACTCGTCACACCACGCCTTGAAACGCGGGTAAACATCGTCTCCAAACGGCGCACAGGCGGCAGCGGCCTCGCGGTGCCAGCTGATACAATCTTGGCGATTCGCATAGTAGGGGGTGAGGTCGTAACCGCCGCCGAACCACCAGACGGGCTCTGCACCGGGTTTACTCGCCACAAACAGGCGCACATTGGCATGGGAGGTCGGCACGTAGGGGTTGCGCGGATGGATCACCAGCGACACACCCATCGCTTCATAACTACAGCCCGCCAGTTCCGGCCGTGAGGCGCTGGCGGAGGCCGGCAAGGCGGCGCCACGAACGTGTGAGAAGTTCACACCCGCCTTCTCGAAGACCGCACCTTCAGAGAGAACCCGACTGCGGCCACCGCCGCCCTCTTCGCGCTGCCACGCCTCTTCCAGAAAGGCAGCCCCGCCGTCCTCGTCCGCCAGGGATGTGCAAATACTGTCCTGCAGCTGCAAGAGATAATCTTTGACCTGCTCGATCCGCATACCTGTTTTCCCTGGAACAATCGTCGGGGCGCATTATACGCACGCGCTGGCGGGAACTGTACCGGGGCGCCCGGGGAGCCCGCCGGACCTGGAATCCGACAGTCCGCTAGCCCCTGATAACCTGTCCACTGGCAAGATCACGAATGACGCTTGGTCGCTGCGCCGCACCCACCCTGCCGGGCAGCAGATAGTCCAGTGCGTCGCCAAAATAGCGCCGCACCTGAAAAGCTTCCCGCGCCGGCCGTGCGCCCGCTGGATTGGCCGAAGTGGAAACCAGCGGACCACCCCAGGCCGAACACAGCCTGCGAACCCCCGGATGGCTGCTGACACGAACGGCCACCGTGGAATGGTCGCCACAAACCCAAGCCGGCACCCGATTCCGGTGGGGCAGCAGCCAGGTATTGGGCCCAGGCCAACTATCCAAGAGTGTCTCTCGCTGCATATCGGTAAGCCCGGCGAACAGGAATTCGAGCTGCTCCTGGTGTGCTGCCACCAGTATCAGCCCCTTGGCGACCGGCCTGCCTTTGAGCGCCAGAAGACGCGTCACCGCCTCCTCGTCATCCGGGTTGCAACTGAGGCCCCACACCGCTTCCGTGGGGCAGGCAATGACGCCGCCCAGACGCAGTGCGTTGACCGCCGTTCGCAAATGGTGCGCGCCGGGGTACACCGGTCAGTTTTTCAGTGTTTCCTGCAGCGCCTCGTTTTTGGCATAGATGTCCTGTGCGTTCGCCGCGCGCTCGTCACTCAGCGCCTGCGCGAGTTGCGCATCGCCCAGGGACAGCATTTGCGCCGCGAGGTAGGCGGCGTTTTTCGCGCCTGCTTTGCCGATTGCGACAGTGGCCACCGGGATTCCCGCCGGCATCTGAACGGTGGACAACAGCGCATCTAGGCCATCCAGTGAAGCATTCATCGGCACTCCGATAACCGGCTTCACCGTTGCGGCCGCTACCGCGCCCGCCAGGTGCGCAGCCATGCCGGCAGCGGCAATAAACACCGCGCAACCGCGTTTCTCGGCATCCTGCACATAGGTCTTTGTCGCCTCCGGTGTGCGATGCGCAGAGGTAATTCGCGCCTCAAATGCGACGCCGAACGAACGCAACACCGCGAAACTGGCCTCCATCACCGGCAGGTCGGAGTCCGACCCCATCACAATCGCTACAAATGGCTTGCTCATCACATTTCTCCTGTGCACAGGGCGGCGCGTGCGCCGCGAAGTGAAAAGGGCGGAAATCTAACGAAACGGCACCCGCTTGGCAAGTAGCAAATCGCTAGCAGCGTATAAAACCACCCGCGGTGCGCGCTACCAGGCCCGCCATCTCGAGCTCGGACAGCGCTGCCAACACCTGCGCTGCCGGTTTTGCACTCCGTTGTACCAGCTCATCCAGTGTAATGACCTCAAAGCCCACCAGGTCGAGCGCCCATGACTCGCGCTGGTGCGCATCATCCGCAGGCGCGACCGCAGCGCCAGCTTCCAGCTGCAACGCATACAAAGGTCCCAACTCCTCCAGGATGTCCTCGACTTGCAGCACCATCTTGGCGCCGTCACGGATCAACTGCAGGCAACCCCTGCCGCCCTCGTGCAGCATGGACCAGGGCAGGGCGAACACTTCCCGGCCCTGCGCCAAAGCCGTTCCCGCGGTGATCAGCGAACCGCTCGGCAGCGCCGCCTCCACGACCAGGACGCCCAGGGACAGGCCACTGATAATGCGGTTGCGCTGTGGAAAGTTCTGCCGCAGGGGTGGTGTTCCGGGCGGAAACTCCGTCACCAGGCATCCCGCCTGCTGCAGTTGATCCGCCAGCTCGCGATGACGCCGCGGATACACGCGGTCTATCCCCGTGGCGACGACAGCGACACTCTTGCCACCCGCGTCAAGCGCGCCACGGTGCGCGGCGCCGTCGATGCCGATCGCCATTCCCGAACAGATATGCAGTCCCGCGCGGGTAAGCTGACCGCTGAGCAACTGTGCTACGCGCAGGGCAGCCGGGCTGGCGCGACGACTGCCCACCACCGCCAGCTGCGCCTCCAGTAACAGGGCGGGGTCGCCGCGGACATACAACAGGGGAGGTGGATCGGGAATAGTGCGCAGCAACGGCGGATACTGCTCGTCGTCGACTGCCAACGCGATTGCATCCACGGCGCGGGCCGCGGCCTTCGCTTTTGCAACATTCATACATCATCCTTGACGTCATGCCTGTTGAGTAAATGCCAGCAGCCTGTCCAAGCAGGCTGATAATATTGCGGCAGCGGTCTACTAGGGGTTTTTCACCAGATCGAATACCTGCAACGGCCGACTGGTTTTCATGACAATCGCGAAGCTGACTTTCTCATAGGCTTCAAACACCATGGCCAGTCCGGCGCGGGTATCTGGCAGTACCACATTCGACTCCGATATTTTGTCGTAAACATGCTCTCCGGCCTGGTAAACAGCCAGCACATTGCCAATCTCCAGACCCTCGCGTTTACCCCGGTTGATAACCACAATGCTCATATCGCCGATCTGCGTGAGCCCGCCCTCCACGGCGATCATCACACCGCCTTCGATCTCGTGGTCCGGTGGCCTGGGGTGGAAACTGGCATCCAGCACGCGCTCTTCCAGTGGCAACAGTCGATCGCCATTCATCACCTCTTCAGCGATCCGGGTAATATCCAGCTGGGTGATTTCGTCGCGATTGCTGCTCACCAGCTTGGCACTGCCGATGTCCCTGACTTCATACCCGAGATACTCCCGGGTTACCGGGTCGACGAAGTTCTGGCCGATGCGATAAATCCCGTAGGCGCGCTCACCGTCCGGAAAAGGGCCGCGCCCATAGATGGTGTCGCCGGGACCACTGATCAGGCGCCTTTCGTCCCCGGCCACGATGTAGGCAGAGTTGTTGATGTCCTCCGCGTCCATCACACGGTTCTTG
Source organism: Gammaproteobacteria bacterium (assembly GCA_030427485.1). Classification (GTDB taxonomy): domain Bacteria; phylum Pseudomonadota; class Gammaproteobacteria; order Pseudomonadales; family Halieaceae; genus Marimicrobium. Next base: position 55,652 of record JAUICG010000014.1, on the reverse strand, counting down.
ATCAGCCAGGGGCCAATCTGGTCCAGGGGAATCGCCGGAATGGCGAGATCCAGCGGGGTGACGCGCATATTGGGCGACAGTTTGACATCCCTGCCGCGCCGCATGCGCAGGTAAGGCCGGCCATCAACCCACACCAGGTAAAGCTCGTCCCCCGGGTAGATCAGGTGCGGATTATCTATCTGCGGATTGGCATCCCACAGTTCCGGCCACAGCCAGGGCTCCTTGAGATACATGCCGGAAATGCCCCAGAGCGTATCGCCTTTCTTGACAATATAGGTCTCGGGAACATTGTCGTTGAGTTCCACCGCCGCCTGCGTCCATGCGCTGAAAAACAGCGAAAAAAACAGCAAGCAAACCAATAGTGGCCTTGAATTCATTGTGTTGCGTCCCTTATTTGGCCTGTTTATTATCCGCCGGTCAAAAAGAACCGATGCGGTTTTCGCGGCCGCCCCCGACCACTGCGCGATGTCGTGGCACCGCTGCCCCTATGATTCCTGCGTATACGACAAGGGTTCCGCGCGGGTTCCAGAAGGTTTGGCATCGCTGCGCCCCACGCTAGGCACCCCCCAATCCCAGCCTGTATACTAGCGACAGTTTGCTGCTGCATTATAGTGGTGGCAAGCCCAAATGTTATTAATTCACGCAGCCAATTCAAGCCACTAATGATCCCGGTAGGCAATCAATATCATGGCAGTACTGGAAATACTCGAGTTCCCCGATTCGCGCCTGCGCACTGAAGCCGCACCTGTCACGGAAGTCACAACGGCCACACGCACGCTCATCGACAACATGTTGGAAACCATGTACGCGGCTCCGGGCATCGGCCTCGCAGCGACACAGGTCAACGTCCACCAACGACTGCTGGTGATGGATGTTTCGGAGGATAAAAGTGAACCGATGGTGTTCATCAATCCACAGGTTACTGTTCTGGATCCCGAGCTGGGGGAGTACGACGAGGGGTGCCTCTCGGTGCCCGGTTTCTACGAAACCGTGAGCCGCCCGCAGCATGTAGAAGTCACGGCCCTGGATCGCGATGGCAACCCATTTGCCCGCCAGCTCAAGGGGCTGGCGGCGATTTGCCTGCAGCATGAAGTCGATCACCTGAATGGCAAGCTGTTCGTGGACTACCTGTCCACCCTGAAAAGACAACGCATCCGCAAGAAGCTGGAAAAAGACCAGCGCCAGCGCGCCTGAAGCAGATGGGAGAAGCCCCCCTGCGGATCCTGTTCGCCGGTACGCCCGAGTTTGCATCCATACACTTGAGGAGCCTCATCGGTAGTGAGCACTCACTCATAGGTGTGTATACGCAGCCCGATCGCCCGTCCGGGAGAGGGCGCAAACTGCAGTCCAGCCCGGTGAAAAAACTCGCCCGGAGTGCCGCCCTACCGGTGTTCCAGCCCGCATCGCTCAGGGACCCTGTTGCGCAACAACAACTGGCGGCACTACAGGCCGACGTGATGGTCGTCGTGGCCTACGGCCTGATCCTGCCACAGGCCGTACTGGACGCGCCGCGCTTCGGCTGCCTCAATGTGCACGCCTCTCTGCTGCCGCGGTGGCGCGGCGCGGCGCCGATACAACGCGCCATCGAGGCGGGCGATTCCACAACGGGTATCACGATCATGCAGATGGATGCCGGGCTGGACACCGGGGCAATGCTGGCCACCGCCAGCTGCCCGATCGGCCCGCGCACCCACGCCGGGCAGCTGCATGATGAGCTCGCGGTCCTGGGCCCACCCCTGCTGTTGGAGGTGCTGGGGGAGTTACCGGAGCGGCAGCGGCACCGTCGCGAACAGGATGACGACCAGGCCACTTACGCCCACAAGATCCTCAAACCCGAGGCACAGTTGGACTGGCGCTGCAGCGCACCGGTGCTGGATCGCCGTGTGCGTGCGTTCAATCCGTTTCCGGTCTGCTTCAGCCCGCTGGCGGGCGAGCGCATCCGGGTGTGGCAGGCAGCCACGCACACGCCGCCAGGCCCGACTGGGGCTCCGGGCACCATCGTGCAGGCCGATGAAAGGGGTATTGCGGTGTGCTGTGGCGAAGGCTCACTGCTACTGCAAGTGCTGCAACTGGAGGGAGGCAAGGCACTCCCGGTGAAGGAACTGCTGAGCGCCCATCAGGCCAGGTTCGCCCCCGGCAAGCGATTCGACCTGCCCCCGACGAGCGCCAGCTGATGCCGCGGGATGTCCGCGCCGCTGCCGCTGCAGTAATCGGCGACGTCCTGGGTGGTCTCTCCCTCAACCAGGCGCTGCCCGCCGCGCTCGACAAGGTCAGCGCCCGCGACCGAGGCCTGTTGCGACAGCTGTGTTACGGCACTCTGCGTGAAGCCCCCCGGCTGCAGGCGCTTCTGGCGCAGCTGCTGGACAAACCGCTGCGCGACAAGGATCGCGATGTCCAGGGTCTGCTGCTGTGCGGGCTCTATCAACTGGACAGTACCCGGGTTCCCAACCACGCGGCGGTGGCGGCAACCGTCGGCGCCACCAGGGCGCTGAAGAAGCACTGGGCCAAGGGCATGGCCAATGCCATTCTGCGGCGCTACCTGCGCGAGCGCGAGCAATTGGCCCAGGCCCTGGATGCGGCGGCGATGGCCAGTCACCCGCGCTGGTTACAGCAGAGGATAATCGCGCAGTGGCCGTCCCGGGCGGCGGAGATAATCGCTGCCAACAACCAGCAGCCGCCGATGACCCTGCGCACGAACAGTGCCCGGATCACCCGGGAGGAATGCCTCGCCACGCTGCGCGCCCGCGGCATCAAAGCCACTGCCGGCGAGCTGAGCGCTCAGGCCGTGCAACTTGCGCAACCACTGGACGTATGGGAGATCCCGGGATTTGAGGCCGGGCTTTTGAGCGTACAGGACGAGGCTGCGCAAATGGCGGCTCCCCTGTTGTCGGCCCGCGCCGGGGAACGCGTGCTGGACGCCTGCGCCGCACCCGGCGGGAAAACCTGCCATATACTCGAACTTCAGCCGGCGCTCACTGATCTGGTCGCAATGGATATCGACGATTCCCGCCTGCAACGGGTCGCGGAGAACCTGGCCCGTCTCGAGCTCAAAGCGACCCTGTTGGCTGGAGACGCGGCGCACCCGCCGCCACAACTTGCCGCGGGCAGCTTCGATCGTATTCTGCTTGACGCACCCTGTTCCGCCAGCGGGGTTATCCGGCGCCACCCCGATGTCAAACTGTTGCGTCGCGACAGCGATATACTGCCGCTGGCCAGGCAGCAACTCGGGATCCTCCGGGGCCTGTGGCCACTGCTGAAAGCCGGTGGGATCCTGCTGTACGCAACCTGCTCGATATTCGACGAGGAAAACAGCCAGGTGGTGCAGCATTTCCTACAGGAACAGGGCGACGCGACCCTGGTGAAAACGGACGCTGCCTGGGGAGAGCCCGCAGCCGCCGGCCGGCAAATCCTTCCGGCCCCGAACGGCCCCGATGGTTTGTTTTATGCGCTACTCTGCAAAGCGAACGCATGACAAGTGTAAAATTACGCCCCTCCGACCCTTACAATCCCCGGGTGATTTCTTTATCGTGCTCGCAAACTTAAGGACTCTTTACCGGGCAGAGCTCAGCAGGCCATGAAGATTATCATCCTCGGGGCAGGCCAGGTCGGCGGCACACTCGCCGAACACCTGGCCATCGAGCAGAACGACATCATCGTGGTTGACACTGACGGCGACAAACTGCGCGCCCTTCAGGATCGCCTCGATATCGGGACCATCGTCGGCGGTGCGTCTCATCCCAATACACTTTACAAGGCAGGGGCCGAAGATGCCGACATGCTCATCGCGGTGACCAATAGCGATGAGATCAATATGATGGCCTGCCAGGTCGCCCATACCCTGTTCAATACACCCACCAAGATCTGCCGCGTGCGCTCACCCAACTACCTCGCACACCAGGCGCAGTTGTTCTCCAGGGAGCACGTACCCGTGGATGTCATTATCGGCCCGGAACAGCTGGTCACGCAGAGTATCCAGAGTTTGATAGCCAACCCCGGGGCCCTGCAGGTACTCGATTTTGCCGAGGGCAGGGTACAGCTGGTCGCGGTGCGGGCATACAGCGACGGGCCTATCGTCGGCCACGAGTTACAGGAAATACGCCGACACATGCCCAAAGTGGATACGCGCGTGGCGGCAATATTCCGCCACGACCGCGCACTGATCCCCGAGGGCAACACCGTGGTCCAGGTCGATGACGAGGTGTTCTTCATCGCCGCCAAGGACAATATCCGCGCTGTGATGTCAGAACTGCGCAAAGTGGACAAACCCTACAAGCGGGTGATGATAGCGGGCGGCGGCAATATTGGCGCGACCCTGGCGCAGACACTTGAAAACCAGTACCAGGTGAAGCTGATAGAAAAATCGTACGATCTCTGTCGCGTGTTGGCTGAGCGCCTCAAGCATACCATCGTCCTGAACGGCAGTGCCTCGGAACCGCAGCTACTCGCCTCGGAAAACATCGAGGCGACGGATGTGTTCTGCGCGCTGACCAACAGCGATGAAGCCAATATCATGATGTCGATGCTGGCCAAGCGCATGGGCGCCAAGAAAGTCATCACCCTGATCACCAACGCGGCCTACGCCGAACTAGTGGGCGATGAGATCGACATCGCCATCTCGCCGCAGCAAATTACCATCGGCAGCCTGCTCACCCACGTGCGCAAGGGCGACATCAGCAATGTGCATTCACTGCGCCGGGGCGCCGCGGAAGCCATCGAGGTCACGGCGCACGGGGATTCACGCTCCTCCAAGGTTGTCGGCAGGCAGCTGGATGAAATCAACCTGCCGGAGGGTGTGACCATCGGAGCGATTGTACGGGGCGAGCAGGTCCTGATCGCCCACGGGCATGTCGTGGTGGAAACGGACGACCACGTGATCCTCTTTTTGCTCGATCGCAGGCAGATCGGCGCTGTCGAAAAGTTATTTGCCGTCGGCCTGGGGTTCTTTTCCTAGACCATGCATTTCTCGATCTCTTTTCGAATTCTCGGAATTCTGCTGATGCTGTTCAGCACGGTGCTGCTGATTCCCCTGTTACTCGCGATTCTCGAAACCGATCATACGGTTCCCGGTTTCATTTCCGCGATGGGTATCATTTTTTTCTCCGGTCTGCTGATGTGGTTTCCGGTGCGCAATGCCAGCCATGAACTGCGCATACGCGACGGCTTCCTGATCACTTCGCTGTTCTGGACAGTGTTGGGCCTGTTTGGTGCGCTGCCGTTCGCGCTCACCGACGCCATTGACATAACACCGATGGGTGCGGTGTTCGAATCCATCTCGGGTCTCACGTCGTCCGGCGGTACGGTTATCACGGGTCTCGATGAATTGCCGCAATCCATTCTCCTGTATCGTCAGCTGCTGCAGTGGCTGGGTGGTATCGGGATTATCGTTGTCGCGGTGGCAATCCTGCCCATGCTGGGGATCGGGGGCATGCAGTTGTACAAAGCGGAGACACCCGGCCCCTCCAAGGACAACAAGCTCACGCCGAGAATCACGGAAACAGCGAAAGCGCTTTTCGTCGTTTATCTCGTCATCACGGTGTGCTGCGCGGCGTCCTATTATGCGGTCGGCATGTCGGCATTCGATGCCATAGCGCACTCCTTCTCCACAGTGGCGCTGGGCGGTTTTTCCACGCACGACGCCAGCCTGGGATATTTCAAGAGCGACGCTGTGCTGATCGTCGCTACATTTTTCATGTTCGCGTCGAGTATCAATTTCGGGCTGCACTTCATCGCCTGGCACCGCAAGTCCCTGAAGGTCTACCGACGGGACTCGGAGACGCGCTTCTATACGTACGCAGTGTTGGCCTGCATGTGCGTTACGATCGTCAGCCTGATCGTCTGGGACATTCACGGGCACGCCGAGAGCGTGCTGCACGGCGTATTCCAGGTCCTGTCCATTATCACCACCACCGGTTTTTCTACCGAAAATCTCGCGGCGTGGCCCATTGCCCTGCCGATCATGGCTATCTTCTTTTCCTGCATGGGCGGCTGCGTTGGCTCGACCACGGGCGGCATCAAGGCCATGCGGGTCATGCTGGTCACCAAGCAGGGGATGCGCGAACTCAAACAACTGGTGCACCCCCAGGCTGTCATTCCGCTGAAAGTAGGGGGCAGGCGGGTGGAGGCGACGGTTGTCAGTGCCGTATGGAGTTTTTTTGCGATCTATACAACGGCTTTTATCGCTCTGCTGTTATCCCTGATGCTGATAGGGATGGACTTTACCACCGCCTTTTCCGCTGTCGCCGCAACCCTGAATAACCTCGGTATGGGCATCGCCGGCGTGGCCGGCGGCTTTGGAGAGGTCTCTGAATGGGGAAAGGCGATCCTCTGCTTTGCGATGCTGCTGGGACGCCTTGAAATTTTTACCCTGCTGGTACTGTTCACGCCGGCGTTCTGGCGCATCTAGCACGCATCGCTCACCGCATGGCCGGTCGCGTCTTCCTGATCATTTCATACGCATTCTGTATTTCCTGGGAGCGGGCGGTCGCCAGCTCAATCATCTCCTGCGGGACGCCTTTGGCAATCAGTTTGTCGGGGTGGTTTTCGCTCATTCGCTTGCGATACGCATGTTTGACGTCCCTGTCGCTGGCGTTGCTGTTGACGCCCAGCGCCGCGTAGGCCTCTTCGAGAGTGCTGCTGCCAGGGGCGGTCCGCGGGTCCTGCTGCTGGAAATGCTCCTGCGCACGCGCCATACGCAGCAGCTGTTCCAGTTGCGCAGCGGCCAAGCCCATCACACTGGCGATTCGCACCAGCGCGGCATGTTCCGATACCTCGATGCCCTGGTCGGCCTGCGCCAGGGTAATCAGGAACAACAGCAGCGTTTGCTGTAGCTGGCGCTGCGGGCCGCACACCGCTACAAAAGCGGCGACTGCCTGCTCCATCTGGAAGTCGCTGGCAGCACCGCGATGAAAGAGCTCAATCGCACGCTTGCGCTGCTGCGCATCCAGCGCCATTTGCGCAATGATCTGTTCTGTGTGGTCAATCTCCGATTTCGAGATGCGGCCATCAACCTTCGCCAGGTAGCCTGACAGCAGGAAGGTGGTCTCGAAAAAGCTGCGGCGAATGCGCTCAATATTCTCCGGCGAGCCAAAGCGCAGCGCCTTCAACAGTGCCCGGTCAAACAGGTGGCCCAACAGAGCGCCAAATACCAGGCCGGGCAGGCCTCCCGCGGCGAGCCCGATTAGTCCGGCGATGATTTTTCCAAAAAAGGGGTACTTCATATCCGTTCATCTACTGGTGGAGGCAAAGGGAATCCCGCGAATTCTCAAAATGGAATGCGTAACACGGGACTCGGCGGCCCGGTCGACGCGTCCGGAAGAGTTTCACTTTCGGGGAATGTACGTATTATGCCGCCAAAAGAGCCTGTATAATACCCGGCTTTTTGCAAGTATCTGACAGGCGGGCCGGTGGCACAGACCAGGATTGAAACCCTCACATTTCAGGCGTTAGTACTCAAGCTGCAGCAGTTCTGGGCGACACAGGGCTGCGTGGTTTTGCAGCCGCTGGATATGGAGGTCGGCGCGGGCACATTCCACCCCGCTACTTTTCTACGAGCGGTGGGCCCGGAAAACTGGAACGCGGCCTATGTACAACCGTGCCGCCGACCCACCGATGGGCGTTACGGCGAAAACCCCAACCGGCTGCAGCATTACTACCAGTTCCAGGTCGTGATGAAACCGTCGCCGGACAATTTCCAGGAGCTGTACCTGGAGTCGCTGGCTGCACTGGGTATTGATACGGCAATTCACGATATTCGCTTCGTGGAAGACAACTGGGAGTCACCCACGCTGGGCGCCTGGGGCCTGGGCTGGGAGGTCTGGCTGAATGGGATGGAGGTCACCCAGTTCACCTATTTCCAGCAGGCCGGCGGGTTGGAGTGTTACCCCGTCACCGGGGAAATTACCTACGGCATAGAACGTATCGCGATGTATTTGCAGGGTGTAGACAGTATCTATGACCTGCTGTGGTCCGAAGGACCTGCGGGCAGGGTTACCTACGGCGATGTGTTCCACCAGAACGAGGTGGAGATGTCACGCTACAACTTTGAGCAAGCGGATGTGGCCAAACTGTTTGCCGATTTTGATTTCTGTGAGGGCGAAGCCCTGCGACTGATAGGGCTGGACCTGCCGCTGCCGGCCTACGAAATGGTGATGAAAGCCTCCCACGCCTTCAACTTGCTGGACGCGCGCCACGCGATATCCGTTACCGAGCGACAGCGCTTTATATTGCGCGTGCGGACGCTCGCCAGGGCCGTCGCCCAGGCCTACTTCGACGCCAGGGCGACACTGGGTTTTCCACTGGCTGCCGAGAGCCTGCGCGCGGAAGTCCTGCAACGAGTGCAGGCGGGGGAGCAGTAAACAGATGAACACCGAGACCCTGTTGGTTGAACTGGGCACCGAGGAATTGCCTCCCACTGCACTGCAGTCCCTGGGCCTGGCGTTTCGCGATGGCATTGTCGAGGGCCTCAAACATCGCGAACTGGGGCACGGCGATGTCCAGTGGTTTGCCACGCCGCGCCGCCTGGCGATAATCGTCGAACAACTCGTGCTGCGAAGCACGGAGAAAACAGTCGAGATCTCCGGCCCGCCGCTGGAACAGGCGCGCGACGCACAGGGCAACTGGTCGGCCGCCGCCGCAGGCTTCGCCCGGAAGCAGGGCGTTGAACCGGAAGCGCTACAAACCATCGACACTCCCAGGGGGCAGCGTCTTGGTTTGCGCACGACCGTTCCGGGGCTCAGCGCTGCGGAATCACTCAACGCCATCATTCATGAAAGCATACAGAAGCTTCCCATACCCCGACGAATGCGTTGGGGCGCCAGCCGGGCAGAGTTTGTCAGGCCCGTGCACTGGGTGGTTGCGATGTTGGGCGAGGATGCCAACCACGGTGAAATTCTCGGCGTGGCCACCGGCAACACCACCAGGGGCCACCGCTTCATGAATGGCGGGCCGATCGCGCTGCGCCGGCCCGAGCAGTACGTCGATGCGCTGCTCAGTGCCAACGTGGTGGCGGGATTCGCACAGCGCCGGGAAATGATCCGTGAGCAGGTCACCGCGCAGGCCCGAGACCTGGGGGCGATCGCGGTCATTGATGACGACCTGCTGGACGAGGTCACCGGGCTGGTCGAGTGGCCGGTCGCGCTGGCCGGCTCGTTTGAAGCCAGGTTTCTGCAGGTTCCCTCGGAGGCGTTGATTTCCTCCATGAAGGAACACCAGAAGTATTTTCACGTGGTAGACGATGCCGGCAAGTTGCTGCCGCACTTCATTACCGTAGCCAACATTATCAGCACCGATCCACGGCAGATCATTGCCGGCAATGAACGTGTTATCCGGCCGCGCCTGTCGGACGCGGCTTTTTTCTTCGAGACCGACAAGAAAACCCCGCTCGCGGATCGCCTGCCGGCTCTGGACAACATTGTCTTCCAGCAGAAACTGGGGACGCTGCGCGACAAGACAGCACGCGTCACCGGGCTGGCCGCCGCGCTGGCGCCACTGGTTGGCGCGCGGGTGGAACTTGCGCAGCGCGCGGCACAGTTGAGCAAGGCCGACCTGGTCACCGACATGGTGCTCGAGTTCGCTGACATGCAGGGTATTGCGGGCGCTTACTACGCACTGCACGATGGCGAAGATGCCGAGGTCGCCGCCGCGCTGGCGCAGCAGTACTGGCCAAAGTTTGCCGGCGACCGGCTGCCGGAAAGCCTGACGGCTTGCACGCTCGCGCTCGCCGACCGCCTGGATACGCTGGTCGGTATATTCGGTATTGGCCAGCCACCCACCGGTTCAAAAGATCCGTTCGCGTTGCGCCGCGCTTCGCTATCGGTATTGCGCATCATCGTCGACAAACAGCTGTCCCTGGATTTGCGCGAGTGCCTGGAACAGGCGGTCGCACAGTATCCGCGGGACACCCTGGCGCAGGGCACGGCATCCCAGGTGCTGGACTATATGATCGAGCGTTTTCGCGCCTGGTATGAAGAGGATGACATCCCCGTCGAGGTTTTCAAATCCGTCAGCGCGCGCCGGCTCTCGCGACCACTGGATATCGATCGCCGGGTACAGGCCGTGCACGCCTTCACAATGCTGCCGGAAGCACAGGCACTGGCCGCGGCCAACAAACGTGTATCCAATATTCTGGACAAGTTGGAGAGTACTCACTCTTTTAGCGAAGTAAGTACTGACTTACTGGCAGAACCCCAGGAAAAAACACTTTTCGAGCAGATCGAATCCCTGTCGCTGGGCTGCCAGCAATACCTGGAACGCAGTGAATACACACAGGCACTCAATTCCCTGGCCAGCCTGCGAGCACCCGTGGACGCTTTTTTTGACGGCGTTATGGTCAATGTGGAGGACGATGCACTGCGCCAAAACCGGCTCAACCTCCTGAAGCAGTTGCGCGACCTGTTCCTGGGTGTCGCAGATATCTCGCTGCTGGTCGTCGCCAGGTAGTCCCGGGCGACACAACCTGTCCCGGATAGCGACACGTTATGGTCCGCCGCGACAAGCAAAGCGCCATCGCGGGCACGAATTGATTTACACTGGCAATTCGTGGGAAGGGTGAACCGATGCCGCTAACTGACGACCAATTGATCATAATCGCCGCTGCGCTGGCAGCGACCATAGTGACTGCGCTGGGGATCAGCGTCTGGCAGGGGATCGCTGGCCGGCGCGTACTCGCAGCGGCGCGCGAAGAGCTGCGTTCTCGAGAACAGGAGCTATCGGAGGCCCGTGCGCAACATCGCGGCTTGTCAGTCGCGCTGGAGCAGGGCAACCAGCAACTACAATCAAGCCAGCGCGAACTTAGCGGCCTTAAAGCGGAACTCGCCACCGTGCAACGCCAACTCAACAGCACGCTGCAAGAGCACGCCCAACTGAAAACGCAACAGCGCGAACGGGAGGACCGGCATCAGGAACAGATCCGGCTATTGAACGAAACGCGTGAGAACCTGAAGAAAGAGTTCGAGAACCTGGCCAACCGGATATTTGAAGACAAAGGCAAGAGCTTCACCTCGGCAAGCCAGACTTCACTGGAAGCCATGTTGAAACCGTTTCGGGAGCAGATCGCAGGTTTCCAGACACGCATCAACGAAGTGCACTCAGAGTCCCTGCGCGGAAATACCGCACTGGAAAAGGAGATTCAGAAAGTGCTTGAGATCGGCCTGGAAATGAACAGCCAGGCCAGCAACCTGAGCGTGGCGCTGAAAGGCGACAAGAAAACCGCCGGCAATTGGGGCGAGGCGCAGCTGCAACGCACACTGGAGCTGGCTGGCCTGCAGTCCGGCGAGCACTATGATACGCAGACAGCGTTTCGCGACGAAGCGGGCAGGCGCAAGCTCCCGGATTTTATCGTCAGGTTACCAGACAGCAAACACATCGTTATCGACAGCAAAGTCTCGCTGGTTGATTACGACCGGGCCATCGCCGCCGAGACTGACGAGGCCTGTAACGAGGCGCTCAACGCCCACGCACAGGCCGTTCGCAATCATATCGACGACCTCGCGTCCAAGGATTACGCGAATCTGCCCGAGCTCGGGAGCCCGGATTTTGTCCTGATGTTCATGCCGATCGAGCCCGCCTATATCGAAGCGATGAAGCACAACAAGGAGCTGTTCAACTACGGCTACCAGAAGGGCGTCATCATGGTGTCTCACACCACCTTGATGCCCATTCTGCGCACCGTGGCCAACCTGTGGATGATTGAGCAGGGCAATCGGGAAGCGAAGGAGATCAGCAATCGGGCAGGAGATATCTACAACCAGGTTTGCCTTGTCGCGGAGCGGCTCAGCAAACTGGGGAATACCCTGCGGGCCGCCACCAACCATTACAACGAAACGGTTACCGGCGTGGTCGGCAAGCAGGGCCTGCACGGCAAGGTTGAGCGCTTCCAACTGCTGTCGGCCAAGGCCAACAGGGAGATGGTCGCACTGGAGCCTGTCGACGAGGAAATTGAGAATGGTCGCCTGGAAAGCATCACCAGTGTAGTGGATGAGCAATCAGAATTGCGCCGCCTTGAAAAAGGCGATTCGCAGGCCACTGAGGACAGCCTTGTAAGGCTGAACAAGAACGTCTAGGGAACGGACAATGGTACTGCTGTTAGACCTGGCCCGGGGCTTGGCGTGCCTCTGGGTATTTTTTTTCCATCTGCAAAGCCTCTTTACCGTGCCCTCTCCACTTATCGCCAGCATCGCATCCTTTGGCCACCTGGGTGTCCCGATGTTTTTTGTTATTTCCGGCTACGTGATCACCTTCGCCGCCGAATCCAGCCGCCAGGCTGGAAGAGCACCGCTGGCATTTCTACAGAACCGTTTCCGGCGAATCTATCTCACCTACTGGGCCTCGCTGCTGGTGGTGCTGCTGCTGCCTTACGCACTGGAGCTGCTGAGCAGCCTCAAGACAGGTCACTACACGCTTCCGGAGAACCTGCTTGCCCGATACAACGCGGTGGAATGGATCAATATTGTGCTGCTTACAAAGGTGTTCTGGGCGAACTCCAATGACCTGGCCCACGAGTTTGCCGCGATAAACACCGTCTACTGGACCCTGGCGATTGAGTTTCAGTTTTATCTGGTGGTGTTCATCGCGCTGTGCCTGGGAAAGTTCTACCGCCACGCGATAGCGTTGGTGACGCTGTTATCGCTCTTGCTCGCGATCATCCCCAATGACGTAAATCACGGCTTGTTTCTCCACTACTGGCCCGCTTTTTCAGTCGGGATTCTTCTGGCTTACCTGCACCGGTACGGAATAAAACTACACCTGAATTCATGGCGCAATGCGCTGGTGCTGATCGCGGGCTCCGCAATCACCCTGGCCTGCGCTGCGTATATCCACCCGATACAGATAAGAACGCAGTTCCTGGGGTTCGCGTTGATCTTTGGCGCCCTGCTTTGGCTGTACGCTGATGCGGAACTGGTATTGCAGCGCCTGAAGCGCAGCAATAGTTGGCTGGTGTACCTGCTGCTGGAGCCCTGGCTGGTGCTGGGTGCGATGTCCTACTCCGTCTACCTGCTGCACCTGAAGCTCTTTGCCCTGCCGTTCATGTTCGCCAGTCAACTCATCAGCGCCGACAGCATGGCTCTCGGCCTGGCAACCATTGTGAGCACACTGGTGCTTACCTACCCGTTTTACTACCTCGTAGAGCGGCGCTTCCTGAGCCAGCGCTACAGGAATATACATCGCGAGGTTGTCGCTACGCCCGGCGCCGCGAACTGAAGCGCCTTTGCAAGCAGTACCGGCGAGATTCGAGCCCTGCGAACACGCCTACACTGGCGCGGCAGACGGGTCAAATATCGAGGTTGGCCACCGACAGAGCGTTCTCTTCAATGAATTCCCGGCGCGGCTCCACATGGTCGCCCATCAGGGTAGTGAAAATCTGGTCGGCCGCAATGGCGTCCTCGATCGTCACTTTCAGCATGCGTCGCACCTCGGGATCCATCGTGGTTTCCCACAGTTGCTCCGGGTTCATTTCCCCGAGACCCTTGTAGCGCTGGATATTGTAACCCTTGCGTGCTTCCAGCATCAGCCAGTCCAGGCCGTCGGCAAAACTGCGCGTTTGCAGAACCTTGTCGCCGCGCTGGAAAAAGCCGTCCTCGTCAATCAGCGTATTCAGTGTTTCCCCGAGCGCGATCAGGCTGCGGTACTCCCCGGACGAGAAGAATTCATGGTGGTATTCCGTCTCGGACTCCACGCCGTGCGCAAGCAGTTTTACCACGGGGAAATACAACTGGCGTTCCGGATCCTTGCGAACGACCACGCTATAGACACTGCCTTTCGCCGCAACGGTTTCCAGCCGCTCACCGAGTTGTTCACAGAACGTCATCACGGTTTGCTCGTCGCGCATCTGCTCCAGGGAAAGTGACGTGCCATACACCATCTGCCACAGCACGTTTCTGGCGTACAGGCGGCTCAGGCGATTGATCGTCGTCTCCACTGTGCGGTACTGCCTGACCAGGTCTTCCAGAGCGCTACCGGCTATGGGCGGGGCATCCGGGTTTACGAAGATCGATGCGTTCTCCAGCGCCGATTGCGTCAGGTACTGATCCAGCGCGTCGTCATCTTTCAAATACTGGTGCTGCTTGCCCCTGGCAATCTTGTACAGCGGCGGCTGGGCGATAAAAATGTGTCCGCGCTCAATCAGCTCCCGCATTTGCCGGAAAAAGAAGGTTAGCAACAGAGTTCTAATATGGGACCCATCCACATCCGCGTCTGTCATGATAATGATGCTGTGGTAGCGCAACTTGTCGGGATTAAACTCTTCCTTGCCGATTCCGCAACCCAGTGCGGTCACGATGGTTCCCACCTCGGCGGATCCCAGCATTTTATCGAATCGCGCTTTCTCAACGTTGAGGATCTTACCCTTCAGGGGCAGAATCGCCTGATACTTCCGGTTGCGGCCCTGTTTCGCCGAACCGCCCGCGGAGTCACCCTCTACCAGATAGATTTCGGACAGGGCCGGGTCCTTCTCCTGGCAGTCCGCGAGTTTGCCGGGAAGTCCGGCGATATCCAGGGCGCCTTTGCGCCGGGTCATATCGCGGGCTTTACGAGCGGCCTCCCTTGCCCTCGCCGCGTCCAGCATTTTCCCTACGACAGCCTTGGCTTCACTGGGGTTTTCCAACAGGTAGTCATTGAGCTGCGCATTCATCGCCTGTTCGACGGCGGTCTTCACCTCGGAGGAAACCAATTTGTCCTTGGTTTGTGACGAAAACTTGGGGTCAGGTACTTTGACTGAAATAATCGCCGTCAGGCCTTCCCGCGCATCATCACCGGTCGTATTGACCTTGGCTTTCTTCGCCAGACCCTCTTTCTCGATGTAGGTGTTCAGGCAGCGAGTCAACGCCGTCCTGAAGCCAACCAGGTGTGTGCCTCCGTCCCGTTGCGGAATATTGTTGGTGTAGCAGAGAACATTTTCCTGGAAGGTATCGTTCCACTGCAATGCGACCTCAACCCCGATGCCATCCGCAGAATCCAGCTGAAAATGAAATGGTTTGTTAATCGTTGATTTATTCAGGTTCAAGTAGTCGACGAAGGCCCTCAGGCCGCCTTCATACTGATAGGTCTCTTCTTTTCCGCTGCGCTCATCTTTCAGGTGAATACACACACCGGAATTCAGAAAAGCGAGTTCGCGCAGGCGTTTGGCCAGTTGCTCAAAATGGAACTCGATATTGGAGAATGTCGCCACGGACGGTTTGAAACGCACTGTGGTGCCGGTGGACTCGGTGGCGCCAATTTCAGCCAGGGGTGCATCCGGAACGCCGTGCCGGTATACCTGCTCGAACATCTTGCCCTGTCGGCGGATCGTCAGCACAAGGTGCTCAGACAACGCGTTCACCACCGATACGCCGACGCCGTGCAGACCACCTGAGACCTTGTAGCTGTTGTCATCAAACTTTCCGCCCGCGTGCAGCACGGTCATGATAACTTGCGCGGCAGAAACGCCTTCGTCGTGCATTTCTGTCGGTATACCCCTGCCGTTGTCGCTAACAGACACCGACTCGTCGGGGTGAATGACGATATTGATCCTCGAACAGTGTCCGGCAAGTGCTTCATCAATGGAGTTGTCCACCAGCTCGAAAACCATATGATGCAGGCCGGAGCCATCATCAGTGTCTCCAATATACATCCCCGGGCGTTTGCGGACTGCATCCAGCCCCTTTAACACCTTGATACTGGATGAATCATAGTCGCTACTCATAGACAATCACTCTCTTTCTAGACTTTCAATCAACTCAAAATCTCTCGATCCATTACGCTGCACAGTGGCGACGTACAGTACCCTGTTCCACGTGGAACAAGGTCAGCTCGCCCGTCTGCGGCCATACTGAGCGAATTTCCTCCTGGCCGATACAGGTGATGAAAACTTGCGCATCCATCGAATCCAGCAGTCCGCATACCAGCATGCTGTGTTCGTGATCCAACTCAGAGGGCAGATCGTCGATCAGGTAGGTACACTTGCCCCTCGTGCCCAGCTGCGCCATCAATTGGCCCTGCGCTAACTTGAGGCCACAGACCACCAGTTTCTGCTGCCCCCGTGACAAGGTTTCCGCAGCCAGGTGACCGCCCGACAAAACACGGACGTCTGCACGCTGCGGACCAGAATGCGTATATCCCTGCTCAGTGTCGGCACTGTAGCCATGTTGCAGCGCATCAAGGTAACTCAGTTGTCGGTCCCAACCCCGCTTGTAGCGCAGCTCCAGTTGATTCAGGGACGGCGCCAAGCTTGCCATTATCTCCTTGAAACGGGGCGACAACATCTGGAAATAGTTTTTTCTGTACGAATGTATGGCCTCGCCTGTCTGCGCCAGGTCGCGCGTCCACACCGCCAATTCCCGGTCGTCGATTTTACCACGGCGAAGCAGATTATTGCGCTGTTTTATACACCTTTGGAAACGCTGCCACTGCCCGAAAAACTGTTGTTCCACGTGGAACACACCCCAGTCAAGGTACTGGCGCCGGCCAACCGGCGGCCCCGTCAGCAGCCCGAAGCTTTCCGCAGTTATGACCTGCAGTGGCAGATGTGTCGCCAACTCGGCAACTGTTCGAACGGGCTTACCGCCAATCTTGATTTGCGCCTCACCGTTTCTGCTCCTCTGCACACCCATCGGCAATCCGCTTGGGCCCGGCACTCCTTCACCTGGCAGCCTTGCGGCCACGCCGAAAACCGTGCACATCGGTGTATCGTGGGTAATCAAGCTCTTGATACTGGTACCACGGAAGGAGCGCGCCATGCCCAGCAGATGTATCGATTCCAATACGCTGGTTTTGCCACTACCGTTCGAGCCGAAAAACACATTGACCCTTTGCAAGCCCTGCAGCCTGACCTGCCGCAGGTTTCTGACATGATTAATCTGTAACTGGGTAAGCGCCACCTAGTGCCTTATCCGACTACTTCGCATGGTTTCAGCGTGCCGGAGGGGACACGATGATGTCCGGGTAAACACGCTCTGAAATCGGCATACGGGAGGCGTTGCAATGCCCAAACCCGGTAGCATTCGGCATTTGATGGGACGGCGCGCGGCTAAAGGCGCATCGGCATGACAACATACAGCGAATCACCGGCCTCAGACTCTTCCAGCAGGGCGCTGCTGTTGGGATCGGCCAATGACAGTTTTACCTGCTCACCACTGAGTACACCGAGGACATCGAGAAGATAACTCACGTTAAACCCGATCTCGAGCGGCTCACCCGAAAACTCGACAGAAACCGTTTCTTCCGCCTCTTCCTGCTCCGGGTTGTTGGCAACAATGTCCAGGGTATCCGGCGTCAGTTTCAGTCGCACACCCCGGTACTTCTCATTGGACAGGATAGCGGTCCGCGTGAAAGCCTGGCGTAGCTCCTGACGAGAGCCCATCAAAACTTTGTCCGGCGAGCGCGGCAGGACTCTTTGATAGTCGGGAAACTTGCCGTCTACCAACTTGGAGGTAAACGTAAAGTTATCCGTTGCGGCACGGATATGGTTGCTTCCGATGACGATAGCTATATCCTCATCATCATCCAGCAGCAGCCGCGCCAGCTCGAGCACACCCTTGCGGGGAAGAATCACCTGGGTACCGCCCTCGCCTTTCACTTTCACTTTCTCCGGCAATGTGCACATCGCCAACCGATGGCCATCCGTAGCGACCACCCGCAACTGCTGCTTGTCATCGATCTCCCACAGCATGCCGTTCAAATAGTAGCGAACATCCTGCTGGGCCATCGCAAAGCCGGTTCGATCGATGAGTCGCCGCAACTGGCCCTGCTTCAACGTCAGTTGATGGGTACCGATACTGTCTTCTACATTGGGGAACTCTCGTGCGGGCAGGGTAGACAGCGTAAAGCGGCTGCGTCCGGATTTCACCGTCACTTTGTTTTCTTTCGCCGTGATATCAATATCGGAGCCCTCGGGCAGCGATTTACAAATATCCAACAGCTTCCGCGCCGGCACGGTAATTTCACCCGATTCTCCGGCAGTGGCCAGTTGTACCCGACCCACCAGTTCCACCTCCAGATCTGTCCCTGTGAGCGAGAGATGATCGTCCTCCAGAACGACCAGCACATTCGCCAGGATCGGCAATGTTTGGCGGCGCTCCACTACGCCTGCCACGAGATTTAAGGACTTGACCAGGCTATCCCGTGAAATGCTGAACTTCATAGAGGTGTTTTCCCTTCACATGCACAATTAGTATAAAACAAATATTTGTTTTTAGGTCGTCAATGTTCTGAGCAAGTTCTTGTAATCTTCGCGAATATCGGAGTTTGTTTCACGAAGTTCCTTGATTTTACGACAAGCATGGAGAACTGTCGTGTGGTCTCTGCCTCCAAAACTGTCGCCGATCTCGGGCAGGCTATGGTTAGTCAATTCCTTGGACAATGCCATCGCCATCTGACGGGGCCTGGCAACCGAGCGACTGCGTCGGCGAGACATCATATCCGCTATTTTGATCTTGTAGTACTCCGCAGCCGTTCGCTGGATGTTATCCATGCTGACTTGCCTCGCCTGTAGGGCCAATAAGTCTTTCAGGCTTTCCTTTATCAGTTCTATATCAATCGCTCGACCGACAAACCGCGCACTGGCGATCACGCGTTTCAACGCGCCTTCCAGTTCCCTGACATTGGAGCGGATACGTTGCGCGATAAAAAATGCCGCATCCGGTGGCAAATCAACATTTACCTCGGAGGCTTTTTTCATCAGGATCGCTACGCGGGTTTCAAGTTCAGGGGGCTCCACCGCGACAG
Source organism: Gammaproteobacteria bacterium (assembly GCA_030427485.1). Lineage (GTDB taxonomy): Bacteria > Pseudomonadota > Gammaproteobacteria > Pseudomonadales > Halieaceae > Marimicrobium. The sequence goes on along the minus strand of JAUICG010000014.1, from coordinate 36,956 downwards.
TAAGGCCCCAACCGAAACGGGATTTCAGGCGTTCTTCCAGACCATCAATCTCCTTCGGATAGCGATCACAGGTCAGGATCATTTGCTGGCCACCTTCGAGCAGCGCATTGAAGGTGTGAAAGAACTCTTCTTGCGAGCGATCTTTCTTCGCGAAGAACTGGATATCATCAATCAACAGGGCGTCCACCGAACGGTAGTATCGTTTGAAGTCAGTGATGGCATTCAACTGCAGCGCCTTTACCATATCGGCGACAAAGCGCTCCGAATGGAGGTACACCACCTTGGCCTCTGGATTATGCGCCTTCAGGGCGTTACCCACGGCATGCATCAAATGTGTTTTACCCAACCCGACTCCACCGTACAAAAACAACGGGTTGTAGGAATTACCGGGATTCTCCGCAACCTGCTGTGCCGCCGCCAGGGCCAGTTGATTGGATTTACCCTCTACAAAGCTGCCAAACGTATAATTCTCGAACAGGTTCTGCGAATGTTGCAGGGAACTCTCGACCTCCGACCTGCTGGAGCTGCCGGGCGAGACCACCGAATGCTCAACCGGGGAGTCTGCGGAAGGGGCTACGGCCCGGACAGTCGGGACCACCCGGGAAGTAGCATTGTCCGTAGTGAGGGAGGACTGCCCGGCCCGCGGTGCAGCCGGTACGAGCTGTTCGGAACGCAAATCCCTGGCGCGGTCGTATGACCCGATTTCCAGCGCAATATCAAACAACTCCTCGGGCCGGTACTCCCGAACCAGTTCATTAATCCGGTCGGCATACTTTTCCGCAACGAAATCCTTGATAAACCGGTTCGGTGCGAAAAGCGTCAAGGAATGAGCGTCAGCGCTCGCTTGTAGCGGTCGAATCCAGGTATTGAATTGCTGCGAGGGCAATTCATCCCGCAAACGATCGACACATTTCTGCCACACTGCTTCAGGCAAAAGTGACCCCTTAAAGCTGGGTAGGACACCCGGGCTTTGAGTAAACTAATGGATGATGACAATTCTATTATGACCCGGCTTCAATACCGGGTGAGTGGGCGAATCATACCGCTGATTCGCCAAGTTATCCACAAATAAAATCGTGAAACGAAAAATTTTTTTCCCTTTAAATATCATATGCTTAAACAATTATTGATTATTTTATAAGCAACGCAGTGATGTTTTCGGCTGAATAGTTTTTTCTGTGCATAAGTTGTAGATATCTTTGTGGAAACTTGTGAGCCGATGCCCCCGGGGCGCGTGACTACTGCATCTACGCGGTGCCATCGTCCCACCTCCGGCCGGCCTCCGGGACCACATCCAAAAAGACCTGCTAAAGCGTTGAATTGGATAGCACATTTACATAGAATAGCCACCCTTTTTTCGAGCCTGGGCGTAACGCGCGACAAACAGCGCATTGAGCAATCCCGGGCTCACCCTGCTTATCTGGAATCAAGCTATGAAAAGAACATTTCAGCCCAGCGTTTTGAAACGCAAGCGCACACACGGATTTCGCTCACGTATGGCCACAAGGGGTGGACGTCAGGTTTTGAATCGTCGTCGCGCCAAGGGTCGCAAGCGTCTGTCCGCATAGAGCTGTAGATTGCGCGGCCAGGCAACTGATACCAGATTCAGCAAAGCAAAGCGCTTACTCAACGCCAGAGACTACGGCAGGGTGTTCGACAACCCCGACGCGCGAGCTTCACACCAGCACCTATTGCTACTGGCAAGAATCAACGCAGGACCCGGGCACCGCCTGGGTTTGGTGATAGCCAAGAAAAATGTTCGATTGGCGGTACAGCGCAATCGGGTAAAAAGGATAGTACGGGAGGTTTTTCGCAATCTGCCTGCCAGTGAACCCCCGGTCGATGTAATACTTCTGGCAAGGCGGGGTATAGGGCAGTTGGATAATACCCAACTATCCTCTATATTGCGGCAGCAGTGGCTAAAACTGGTTCACCAGCTCAACATAACCACACCCAATATCAGTCAGGACTCCTAATGCGTCGTCTGTTGATCCTCTTTATTTCCTGCTATAAGGCCTGCCTCAGTCCGTTCCTGGGAGACAACTGCCGCTTCTACCCCAGTTGCTCCACCTATGCGCAGCAGGCTATCGCGACACACGGTGTCATCAAAGGCGCCTATCTGGCCATAATGCGTATTGGCCGTTGCCATCCCTGGCACGAGGGGGGCGAAGACCCCGTCCCACCCTGTCCGCATTCTCACTGAGTGACAGATATCTATTATGGATTTGCAACGCACACTGCTCATTGGCGCTATAGCCGTACTTTCCTTCATGCTGCTCACAGAGTGGGTCGCATTTACCGACGCAAAGCATGCAGATTCCGTCCAGGAAGCCTCGCGGCTCAGCCCGACGGCGGAGTCCGCGACGTCGCCATTAGCCGTCCCCACCGACAGCACTGACGAGGAAGATATTCCGGTCGCACCGGAACACACTGCCGTCGAGGCCACCCCACCCACGGCAGCCCAGACCGACAACGGCAACATCATTCAAATCTATACCGATGTTCTCCAGTTGGCTGTTGATCTGAACGGCGGCGATATCATCGAGCTGTCTTTGCCAAAGTATCTGGCAGAGTTGGATAACCCGAACAAACCCTATGTGCTGCTCGAGGACAACAGCTCTCTTATCTATGTGGCACAAAGCGGGCTGATAGGTAGTGACGGTATCGATACCAGGGGCCGCGCGAAATTCAGCGCCCCAGCGTCCCGATTCAAGCTGGAAGAAGGCGCGGAAAAACTGGTTATCGATCTACACTGGCAGGGAGACGGCGATGTCAAGATAACCAAGCGACTCACTCTGAGCCGCGGGGAATACCTCATCAAGGTCGAATACCTGGTTGAAAACAACAGCGCGCAACGCTGGCAGGCCAACCTGTTCGGCCAGATAAAGCGCGGTAGTGGTCCGCCTCCATCGGCAAGCAGTCATGCCATGGGAATGCAGCCGTTCCTGGGTGTGGCGGTCACGCAACCTGACGATCGTTTTACCAAATTCACGTTTGAAGACCTCGCTGAAGAACCCTTCAAGGCGCAGCTTCCCGGTGGCTGGATAGCAATGATCCAGCACTATTTCCTCAGCGCGTGGATTCCCGACCCTGACCAAACTTACAACTACAGCGCTCGCGTAACCTCGTCCGGCTTCAACATTGCCGGATTTACCAGCCCCGCACTGGTACTGGACCCCGGGAAATCCGGCAGCATAGGCGCGGAATTCTACGCGGGCCCCAAAGACCAGTATCGCCTCCGCGAGATTTCACCCTACCTGGATCTCAGCGTGGATTACGGATTCCTGTGGTGGATTGCACAGCCGTTGTTCTGGCTGCTGACTAAAATCCACGCACTGGTGGGAAACTGGGGCGTCGCGATTATCCTGTTGACGGTGCTTATAAAAGCGGCTTTCTTCAAGCTGTCCGCGGCTTCATACCGATCAATGGCAAATATGCGGCGAGTCCAGCCGAAACTCATGGCACTGCGGGAACAGTTTGCTGACGACAAACAAAAACAGTCCCAGGCCATGATGGAGTTATACAAGAAAGAGAAGATCAACCCGATGGGAGGCTGTCTACCTATACTGGTACAAATGCCCGTGTTCATTGGCCTGTACTGGATGTTGATGGAAAGCGTGGAATTGCGGCAGGCGCCCTTCGTTCTTTGGATCAAGGATCTATCGGTCATGGATCCCTATTTCGTACTCCCTTTGATTATGGGAGCCAGTATGTACTTCATGCAAAAGCTCAACCCTCCCCCACCCGATCCCATGCAGGCAAAAATCATGCAGTGGATGCCGGTGATGTTCACATTCTTTTTCCTCTGGTTTCCCGCGGGACTGGTCCTGTACTGGGTGGTCAACAATTTACTGTCCATCGCACAACAATATGTCATTACCCGGCAAATAGAAAAAGCGGGGTCAAAGGCTTAAGTACACTAACACCGGGAAAGCGAGGCCATACGCCATGGAGGAGGACACGATTGTTGCAATTGCCACTGCTCCCGGCCCCGGAGGCATTGGTATAGTCCGCTTATCCGGTAAATTGTCACTCGCGATAGCCACGGCGATGACGGAAACCGCGCTGCAGCCCCGCCATGCGCATTACTGTGCGTTCCGCGATGGCTCCGGTCACACACTGGATACCGGTATTTGCCTGTTTTTTCCGGGTCCGAATTCTTTCACCGGCGAAGATACCGTTGAACTGCAAGCACATGGCGGACCGGTAATTCTCGACCTTCTTGTGCAGCAGGCGTGCAGACTGGGCGCCCGTCAGGCAAAACCGGGCGAGTTCTCCCACAGAGCCTATCTCAACGACAAGATTGATCTTGCTCAGGCGGAAGCGATTGCGGATCTCATCAATAGCTCTACCGAACAGGCCGCATTGAACGCCAGCCGTTCTCTACAGGGAGTGTTTTCCGCAAAGATCGACACCCTGGTAGCGCAGATTACGGAATTGCGCGTATTCGTAGAAGCCGCTATCGATTTCCCCGAAGAGGAAATTGACTTTCTGAATAACAGCCAGGTTCAATCGCAGCTTGAAGATATTCTTCAGCAATTCAATGCGGTGGCGGACGAAGCCAGGCAGGGAAGCCTGCTGCAGGAGGGTATGAAACTGGTCATCGCCGGCAAACCCAATGCCGGTAAATCCAGTTTATTGAACGCCCTGTCCGGACAGGACACCGCCATCGTTACAGCGATTGAAGGTACCACAAGGGATGTACTGCGTGAGCGGATACAGATCGATGGCATGCCGTTACACATCGTGGATACCGCCGGCCTTCGAGACAGCGAGGACGAAATCGAACAGGAAGGCATACGCCGCGCATGGACAGAAATTGAATCGGCCGACAGAATTCTCCTGGTGGTGGAACACAGCACACGGGTGAATGACGTGTTAAACAGCGCAGCGTTATGGCCGCTACAACAACGCCGCCAGGTACGCGATATACCGGTGACAATTGTATGCAACAAATGTGACCTGCGCGAACAGCCACCCGAAATCACAGCGCACGGTGATATCCCTGTGATCCACCTCTCTGCGAAAACCGGCGCCGGTCTGGATCTGCTGAGAGGGCACCTGAAAACTTGCATGGGCTACAACGAGGGAGCCGATGGAAACTTCAGCGCCAGGCGCCGTCATTTGCTCGCGCTTGATGATGCCAGGAGGTTCCTGCAGAGTGGCCAATCGCAATTGCTGGAAGCCGGGGCCGGCGAATTGCTCGCGGAAGACTTGCGCCTATGCCAAAAAAGCCTCGGCGAGATCACCGGGTCAGTCAGCAGCGACGAACTCCTGGGCGCCATATTTTCCAGCTTTTGCATAGGGAAATAACAGTTGCTGCAGGTGCTTGCGGTTTTCAACCACGCGCACACACATTTTCAACAGACTATACCGAACAAAGATCTTATCAACAGAATAACCATGGCGGACCAACAGGTTGCCTGCCCGCTTTCTCCGTAACTCTCTGTGCTGTGCAAAAAACCTTTGCATGCCCTGTACTGGCAGGGAACAAAATAACCGCTTATCCACGGTTCAAACGCGGTTGGACAAAACATCCACATTTATCAGTGTTCGATACACCTGTTAATCACGGTTTCCAACCACTCGTTGCAGGCCTTTTCCAAACAGTTCTCAATACTGTAAACACCTGATTCAAAATAAGAAAAAGCATTTCTCCACAAGTGGACAGGACACTAATAACTACAACAACAATAACTCTTCAATAACACAATATTTATATAACTTAATTTTAATAAGTTAGAGAAAAGGGAAATCGGATGTGCGATGGAAACTGCCTGTCGGCCCTTAAGGGTCTAAACAGAAAGTGACTGCCTTTACAGGTGCACCTGTACGGCTTGCTCAAAAAGCCTCAGAGAGCGCCAGGCGGCATCGAGGGGTACTCCCCCTGTCAGGGGTGCCAGATGCAGGGAACCTGTATCCTGGACTGTTTTAACGGCCTGTGCCGGGGTGAGCACGCGGTACTTCCCCTCTGACCGCAGTTCCTCAATGTCCGACGCAAAAGATTCCGCGTAAGCGCGACGTGTCGGATGACGCCATGCGCCGTAGGCTGTAGCGTCATACAATAGATAGGGGCCAATCTCCTTCCAGCATTGTTCCGGATCCTCACTGATGAAGGTCGTGGAGGGCGCTCGGGGAGAAATGTAGAAACCGCGCTTGAAACCGTACTCCCGGCAGGCCGCCCAGTACGAATCCTCCAACGCCGGATCATCAATCGCGGGGCAGAAAAACAGGCCAGCGCGAGCCGCCCTGCGTGCCGCTATCTTACTGTTGCCCCCGATGTTCAGCAGCAAGGGTATGGGTGATGTCGGAGCCGGTTGTAATTGCGTTGCAGAACCGTTGAATTCCACGACCTCGCCCCCGAGTGCGCGCAACAGGGCATCGAGCTTTTCATCGAATACCTTGCCACGCCTCTCCCAGTCCACACCGAAGCAAGCGTACTCGTTTTCTCGATAGCCCAGGCCGCAGGTGGCTGAAAAACGCCCATTGGCAACCAGGTCCAGCAAGGCGATATCTTCCGCCAGGCGCAGCGGATCGTGCAGGGGAACGAGTAAAGCACTGACGCTGATGCGTACCCGCCTGGTGCGGGCGATCATCATGCCCGCCAGTTGTAGCGGCGCCGACAGGAATCCATCGCCGGTGTCGTGGTGTTCCGATAAACCGATAACGTCCACGGCGTTTTGATCGGCCCACTCGGCCATTTCAATCGCCGCGCGATAGCGCTCCGCTGGCGGATCGGTGCATTGCGGTGCGCTGCGCATATCGAAGCGCAGGACAATGTTACGCATGGAACCTGTTGCAGGAATAATCGGTGAGCTTGCTACTTGTCTTTCTTCGCCTCAAGTTGCTTTTTGGCCTCGATCCAGGCACCGATCGTCACGCCCATATTGTGCGGGTTGTAAGCGTCCTCTTCATACTTGAACAGGCCGTTACCCGCATAGTGCAAAATGGTGATATTCGGCTCCTGGTAGATTTTGCCGTCGCCCAGGTCCGCCATGCGGTTCATCACCTCACAAATGATCCAACCCTTGTCCACGTCGATGGAATACCAGGTAATTGGAAAAGCGGTCATTTCGCTGGCGGGCCATTCCTTCATTGTTGCCGTGATCCATTTCAGTATCCTTTTACGGCCCCAAAAGCGGCCGTAATGGTGCTCAAAATACGTCGCGTCCTCGGTGAAGCAGTTGGCCCAATCCGACCAGTTCTTTGTCTGGGCCCCGGTGAGCGCTGCCGCCTGATACTTTTCAAATGCCTGCTCCAGTTCTTTGCGTTTCCAGCGCGCCATAAATTACTCCTTTCACTCTACAGCAACGGCGCTATTACCAGACTGACTATCGCCATTACATTGATCAAAATATTCATCGAGGGGCCCGAAGTGTCCTTGAAAGGGTCGCCAACAGTATCGCCGACAACGACCGCCGAATGCGTAGCTGAGCCCTTGCCCCCGAGGTTGCCTTTCTCGACAAATTTCTTCGCGTTGTCCCAGGCACCGCCCGCATTGGCCATCAACAATGCCATCAATACGCAGGAGAGCAGGGCGCCACCCAGCATACCCCCAAGAGATGTCGCTCCGAGCCCGAAACCGACGATGACAGGCGCTGCTACCGCGATCACGCCGGGCAAAATCATTTTGCGCAGGGCTGCGGTTGTCGCGATATCAACACATCTTGCCGTGTCAGGTTTGGCGGTGCCCTCCAGTAACCCTGGAATTTCGCGAAACTGGCGGCGTATCTCGTTGATCATATCGAATGCGGCCTCTCCGACAGCGGTCATAGTGATGGCCGCGATCAGGAAAGGGATCGTACCGCCGATAAACATTCCGACCAACACCCGTGGGTCCGTGAGTTCCAGGTGGAAGCCGTGATTGTGTGCTTCCACGGTCTCCACGAAAGCAGCGATGATCGCCAGCGCCGCCAATGCGGCGGCGCCGATCGCAAAGCCTTTACCAATGGCTGCCGTGGTGTTGCCCACCTCGTCGAGACCGTCCGTGATCTTGCGAGTATCCTCCCCCATACCGGCCATCTCGGCGATACCGCCCGCGTTGTCCGCCACTGGTCCGTAGGCGTCAATTGCCATCGTGATACCCACGGTAGCCAGCATGCCCACTGCGGCAATACCCACGCCGTACAGGTCAGACAGGCCCGTAGAGATAAAGATTACCGCGGCCAGGCACAGAATCGGCAATACCACCGACTGCATGCCGACGGCCAGGCCTGTGATCATCACGGTGGCCGAACCGGTTTCGCCGGACTTGGCGATTTTGCGCACCGGCGCTCCGCCGGTGTAGTACTCCGTGATCAATCCGATAGCGATACCGCCTACCGCGCCGCAGATGACTGACCACCAGATGTTGGAGTCCAGGCCCAGGGCGGAGATCAGGAACCAGGCCAGGATGATGAAAATCACCGGGGCCAGCATAGTACCAGTGCGCAGGGCGACCTCGGGTGCCGCATCGGATCTGGCTCGCACAATGCCGATGCCACAGATGGAAGAGAGCAGACCGATGCTGGCCAGTGACAGGGGCAGGAACATCATCGCGGCCCGTGTATCCAGCGCAGAGGTTGCCGCGATCGCAATACAGGCGATCATCGAACCACAATACGATTCGAAGATATCCGAGCCCATACCGGCGATATCACCCACGTTGTCACCCACGTTGTCGGCGATGACACCGGGGTTGCGCGGATCGTCTTCCGGGATACCCGCTTCGATCTTGCCCACCAGGTCGGCGCCCACATCCGCGCTCTTGGTGAAAATACCGCCGCCGACCCGTGAGAACAGCGCGACGACCGACGCGCCCATGCCAAAGCCGTGGATGGCGTGAGCGGTCGACGGATCGCCGCCGAAGTACCAGTACACGCCACCGAGGCCGACCAGGCCCAGCGCGGCAACACATAGCCCCATCACGGAACCGCCGTAAAAGGCGATGGAGAGCGCCATGCCCTGACCGTGCCCATGGGCTGCAACCGCCGTGCGCACATTGGCTTTGGTCGCTGCAAACATGCCCAAATACCCCGCTGTTGCGGAGGACAGGGCGCCCGCGAGAAATGCGATTGCAGTATTCATGCCGAGCGGCGACACAAAAACAGCCACCAGGATGACCAGTGCGAACATTGACAACATCGAGTATTCGCGACGCATAAATACCATCGCACCCAGGTGGATCTGGTCACCGATGTCCTTCACCGCACCGTCGCCGTGGTTGTGACGCGTCATGATGTGATAGATGATAAAAGCGACACCCAGGCCGACTAGCCCGAGGATAGGGGGAAGAGCATAGTATTCAGTCATATCCTGACTCCGTGATTTTATTATTTATACTGCGCGCTTCATGCTACCTAAATAGAGGCAGGGGTGACAAGCGAAAGTGATACGCTCACTTTTACCCTATTTTAGTATGTGGGAGAGGTATCGGAATGAAGCACAGTGACGGCAGGTTCAGTGGCGCCGGCGAACGTTCTATTTACTTCCAGTGCTGGGCCCCGGAAGCAACAGTCAAAGCGGTGCTTCTGGTCGCCCATGGCGCGGGTGAACACAGTGCTCGCTATCAATCGCTGGCGCAGTTTTTCACCGGCCATGGCTATGTTGTCGCGGCACTGGACCACAACGGGCATGGGCATTCCGAGGGGGTACCCGGACATGTCGATTCCTTTGCGGACTATGTGCACGATCTGGCTGTATTCCACCGGCAGATAGCCGCGCGCTTCACCGGTGTGCCGACGATACTCCTGGGGCACAGCATGGGCGGCCTGATAGCCTGCCATTTCCTGTTGCGCCACCAGCAGCAGTACGCGGGTGCCGTATTGTCCGGCCCCGCTATCAAGACGGATCTGGAGCCCGGATTCATACAAATGGCACTACTGCGGTTGTTGTCCCTGCTGCTGCCAAAGGTCGGCATGTTGAAACTCGATGCGGCGGGTGTGAGCCGGGATCCGGAAGTTGTCCGGGACTATATTGCGGATCCGCTGGTGTTCCACGGCAAGATGACGGCGCGTATGGTGCGTGAGTTGTTCGCGGGAATGCATGCGGTACAGGCGGGTGCCCAAGGTATTACCCTGCCGATGCTTATCCTGCACGGTGGCGCGGACGCGATGACCTCGCCGCAGGGATCGCAGTACTTAATGGATCACATCGGCTCCGAAGACAGGACCCTGAAAATATACCCGGGCCTGTACCACGAGATATTCAATGAACCTGAACGCGCACAGGTCCTTGAGGACGTGCTGGCCTGGTGTGAGAAAAGACTGTCTGTAGCCTGACAGTTTTATTCTGCAGACCGCCACTCCGTCTCTCTGGCTTCATACATATGCCAAATTTCAAGTTGGGTTGCTACTGACATAGAACAAATTTTGTACAAAGCCCCCTGCCTGCGTATAATTCCCGCCCCGCATAACAGCGTGCGTTTGGCGCATGAGGCCGACAGTGGAATACGAGCAGCAGTTTGAAGTGATCGTGATCGGAGGCGGCCACGCCGGCACCGAGGCGAGCCTTGCCGCCGCGCGCATGGGCGCTCGCACGTTGCTGCTCACGCACAGCGTCGATACGCTCGGGCAGATGTCCTGCAATCCGGCCATTGGCGGCATAGGAAAAAGCCACCTGGTGAAAGAAATCGACGCCCTTGGCGGTGCGATGGCTCGCGCCACGGATCGGGCTGGCATACAGTTTCGTGTACTCAATCGGCGTAAAGGACCGGCGGTACGCGCTACCCGCGCTCAGGCGGACCGGGTGTTGTACCGAAATGCGATCCGCCAGATGCTGGAAGCACAGCCCAACCTGTCTATCTTCCAGCAGCCCGTGGATGACCTGTTGATAGAAAATGGCTGTATCGCCGGTGCGATAACACAGATGGGGCTCGTGTTTCGGGCGCCGCGCGTGGTGCTCACCAGTGGGACCTTCCTCGGCGGGAAAATCCACATCGGACTGGAAAACAGTGCCGGGGGCCGTGCCGGGGACCCACCTGCAATCGCGCTGGCCCGACGGCTTCGCGAGCTGCCGTTCCGTGTCGATCGCCTGAAAACAGGCACCCCCCCGCGTATCGATGCGCGCACTGTCGATTTCAGCGATCTCGAGGAACAGTGGGGCGACACACCTGAACCGGTTATGTCATACCTTGGCAGCAGCGCGGAACATCCCGAGCAGCGTTGTTGCTGGGTAACCTATACCAATGAACAAACACACCAGATTATTCGCGGTGGACTGGACCGGTCGCCAATGTATTCAGGGGTGATAGAGGGAGTGGGTCCTCGCTACTGTCCCAGCATCGAGGACAAGATCCACCGCTTCGCAGACAAAAACTCGCACCAGGTGTTTATCGAGCCCGAGGGCCTGACGACCCGTGAATTGTATCCAAACGGCATCTCCACCAGTCTGCCGTTCGATGTGCAGCTGGCGCTGGTGCGTTCCATCAGGGGTTTTGAGAGCGCGCATATCACGCGCCCCGGATACGCCATCGAATACGATTTCTTTGACCCGCGCGACCTTTATCCGTCGCTGGAAACCAAAGTCTTGCCGGGGCTGTACTTCGCCGGGCAGATCAATGGCACGACCGGCTATGAAGAAGCGGCGGCGCAGGGCTTGTTGGCGGGTTTGAACGCCGCCCTCGCAGTGCGTGGCGATGCGCCCTGGTGCCCGCGCCGGGATGAAGCCTATATCGGGGTGCTGGTGGATGACCTGATCACAATGGGTACGCTGGAGCCTTACCGGATGTTTACCTCCCGGGCGGAGTACCGCCTGTTGCTGCGCGAAGACAATGCGGATTTGCGCCTGACGGAAAAAGGCCGGGCGCTCGGATTGGTCGACGACGAGCGATGGTCCCGGTTCGAACAGAAACGCGAGGCGATTGCGCGGGAAACTGCGAGGTTGTCTACTACCTGGGTTCACCCGCATACGCCGCAAGCCGATGCGCTGGCCGGCAAATTGCGCAACCCCATTTCCCGGGAGTACTCGCTTGCGGAATTACTGAAGCGACCGGAGCTGGAATATGCGGATCTCGCGGCTCTGGCGGGGGAATCGACACCCGATCCGCAGGCGGCTGAACAAGTGGAAATACAGGCCAAATATGCCGGCTATATTGATCGGCAAAAAGAGGACATCGCCCGATTGCGACGGCATGAAAACACACGGCTGCCTGCGGAACTTGATTACTACGCGGTCGATGGCTTGTCCAACGAAGTAAAGCAGAAATTGGCGGCTGCGCGGCCCGATACGCTGGCGCGCGCAGGGCGGGTGCCCGGTGTTACGGCTGCGGCCATTGCGTTGCTGCTGATCTATCTTAAAAAGCGTGGCGCCCTGCCCGGCGATGATCGGCACGACCCCGACGGTCAACGCAAGCTGGCCTGAGTTGGAGCCGAAGCTATCTACACTGTTGCAACGGGGTTGCACTGAACTCGAGCTTGCGGTCGATCGCGGCCAGCAACAGCAGCTGCTCGAGTATCTCGCGCTGTTGGTAAAATGGAATCGGGCCTATAACCTGACGGCGGTGCGCGACGAGGCGCAGATGGTGACCCGTCACTTGCTGGACAGCCTGTCCATCGCGCCGTTAGTGACGGCTCGCCGGCTTGTCGATGTGGGCACCGGAGCGGGTTTGCCCGGCGTACCGCTGGCGATACTGTTCCCGGCGCGGGAATTTCATTTACTCGACAGCAATGGCAAAAAGACCCGCTTCCTTTTTCAGGTGAAAACTGCCCTTGGCTTGGATAATATGACGGTGCACCAGGCGCGCGTGGAATTGTTCCATCCCGCGCAGCGGTACGAGGCTGTGCTGTCCCGCGCTTTTGCATCTTTGCAGGATATGGTGCAAGGTTGCCGCCATTTGTTAACCCCGGGGGGCTGTTTCCTGGCCATGAAGGGGGCGTTTCCGACCGACGAGTTGGCGTCAGTGAGCCAGGATTATCCAGAGCGCGCGGTCTATCCTTTGCGTGTGCCTGGCCTGGATGAACAGCGACACCTTGTTGTGCTCGCGCCGCGACAGCACATAAACCAGCCGTGAAGACTACGTCAGGGACATTACATTGACCAGAATACTCGCGATAGCGAACCAGAAAGGAGGCGTCGGTAAAACCACGACCTGCGTAAACCTGGCCGCATCGCTGGCGGCGATGAAGCAGCGCGTCCTGCTAGTCGACCTCGATCCGCAGGGCAACGCCACGATGGCCAGTGGCATCGACAAGTATGAGATCCAACGCAGCATCTACGATGTGCTGGTTCACCAGGTGCCGATTCAGCTGGTCATTCTGCCCACGGGCGAAAGTGGCTATGATGTACTGCCCGCCAACGGCGACCTCACAGCGGCTGAAGTTGAAATGCTGTCGCTGGCGCACAAGGAGCAACGGCTGCGCGCCGCGCTCTCGGATCTTGCCGGAGAGTATGACTATATCCTGATTGACTGTCCGCCATCCCTCAATATGCTGACCATCAACGCGCTGGTAGCAGCGGACGGGGTGATTATCGCGATGCAGTGCGAGTACTTTGCGCTCGAGGGTTTGGCGGCGCTGGTGCGCACCATTGAGGGCGTGGCCGAAACCATCAACAGCAAACTGCAGATAGAGGGCATTCTGCGCACCATGTACGATCCACGGAATAGCCTGACGACGGATGTATCTTCCCAGTTGCGCTCGCATTTTGGGGACCGTGTATACCGCACGGTCGTGCCGCGTAACGTGCGCCTGGCGGAGGCGCCCAGCCACGGAATACCCGCGATGTATTACGATAAAAACTCCCGCGGCTCCAAAGCCTACATGGCGCTGGCCGGGGAAATCATCCGGCGCTGGGAACAGCGGACTGCGCAGCAGCCAGATCCTGCCCGGGTGACCTGATATGTTGAAGCCCGAGATACCGGAGAGCGTTCATGTCTGTTAAGAAACGGGGTTTGGGCCGCGGCCTTGATGCGCTGCTGGGTGCCGGAAAACCGGCGCCGGCGACCGCTGTCGATGCACGGCGGCCGGAGGGCGAGGGAAGTATCAATACGGAAGAGGGGCAATTGCGGGAACTGCCGGTGGACCTTATCCAGCGTGGAAAATACCAACCGCGCCGGGACATGGAACAGGAATCCCTGCGTGAACTTGCGGACAGTATCACTGCACAGGGCGTAATGCAGCCCATCGTGGTGCGGCCCATCTCCGACAAGAAGTTCGAGATAATTGCAGGAGAGCGGCGCTGGCGCGCCACGCAGTTGGCGGGGCTCGACGTCATCCCGGCACTGGTGCGCGATGTGTCGGACCAGGCAGCGATTGCGATGGCTCTGATAGAGAACATCCAGCGTGAAGACCTCAACCCGATAGAGGAAGCCGCCTCTCTGGCGCGCCTGCAACAAGAGTTTGATCTCACCCAACAGGAAGTGGCGGAAGCGGTCGGTAAATCACGCTCTACCGTGGCGAACCTGATGCGGCTTATGACGCTGCAGGAAGATGTTCGCCGCCTGGTTGAGCACGGCGACCTGGAGATGGGCCACGCCCGCGCATTGTTGGCACTGGAGGGCGCAAACCAGTCACAGGCCGCACGCACGGTCGTCGGCAAGGGGCTGACGGTGCGCCAGACGGAAGCCCTGGTGCGCAAGCTGTTGGCGGCAAAAACACAGCCGGACCAGAATCGGCAGATGGACCCCAACATTCGCCATCTGCAGGATGACCTGTCACGGCGCCTCGGGGCAGCGGTCACTATCCAGCACTCGGCGAAGGGCCGGGGTAAGTTGGTGTTGTCCTACAACAGTCTGGATGAACTCGACGGAATACTGAGTCACATCAAGTAATTTGTCGTTTGCGCCTGTCCTCAGTCCGGCCATACCCCGTTTTCGCGCAGCAATCCGGCGATGTACTCCGCGATGACGCTGTATCCGTACGCCGATGGGTGACAGATATTGTCGCCATGTTCCTCGCGCAAATTGAACTTCATCCAATCGACATCCCGGGCCCTGGCGACATCGCCTATCACCAGGCGGTCGTCGAGTTGTGAGTGGTTTTGGTCAATGAAGCTGGACGCGCTTGACGTGTCCAATTCGTTCCTGGGGATGAAGACGACGACGGGTTCAACACCCCACTGTTGTGACAAGTCAGCGAACTGGTTCAGCAACGCTACCAGGTTGCGCTGGATTTCCTCGTCCGCGAACACCATCTGAAACTCCGGCATGCCGACCTTGCGCAGCGTTTTCTGCAGCTTCCTGTAGAGAAAATAATTGCTGTGCAGGCTTTTGCCCAGTGCTAGCAGATAGGGAAACTCCGCTCTCGGTTTGGCCCAGAAATCGTTATCGAAGGCCAGGTCCGCCGTCTTCCTGAAAACCTCCAGGCTGTCAAACACCTGGCTGCCCGGGTGCGGGACGATCATGCCGCCAGCCATGTAGGGCTTGAGGGTAAAGTCCGAAGACGTGGCGTATAGCACCGGCCGGTAGCTGTTTACCATGCGATACACGTTTTCGTACATGATACCCAGCACAGCTACCTTCGCCTGCGGGTATCGCGTGATCTGTTGCTGCAGGTTCAGCAGGCTTTGCGTCGGGTCGTAGCCGCCGACCCCGTGGTTTGCGACCGACACGCCGAGCTTTCGGGACAACACGGCCGGGTAGGTCTCATTATCGGGAGCTTCGTCGCCATTGGTATACGAGTCGCCGACGATAATGATCTTCGAACCGGCGGCATCAAAGCCATCGAACACGCGCGCGCCGGCAGCATCGTAGCTGTATTCCACGGGCTGTCCGAGACAGTTGTCCTCTTCGCGAACCCGCGGTCCCCAGCTGTGCCAGCCGGTGATGGCATCGGCGCCGCCGGCTTTGAACGCGGCCAGATTCTCTTCCGTCAGGCGAGCGTAGACGCTGTGCCGGGCGTCGAAGAAATCGTCCTGGTCGATCAGTTTGGCCGCGACGAACGCGAAAAGCTCCAGCACGGCCAGCATGATCGCCAGCATTATAAGGTAGAAAGACAGTTGCTTGATCATCGCATTGTGGGGCCTTGCCGTGGCGCGTGTGGGTTCGGGACGCCGGCTGTAATGTTGGCCCCGCGTCGGGCCGCCATACTATCATTTCCCGCACAGTACACACGCGTTTTCGCCGCGCGCGGTTGCACCTGCGGGCTTATCGGGAAGAAAAAGGGGAGAATGCCGTGCAAACCACATGATCTGGTAGGTGGTGACGGCAGAAACACTACATACAGTGGAGCGTAGTTGAAAGTGGAGAGGCTTTGAAAAACTGGCCACGATGTTGCCGGTAAATGCGCCAATATTTATCCGAATTGCGGGCATCGGCAGGTTGAACCAGCCCTCTAATCCCCCTATAATGCGCGCCCGAATCGAGGAAGAACCCCGAAGATGTTCGTGATGAGGGGACGAATTGCGAGGCGCTGATGATTGGTGCTGAGATAGCACGCCCTCCGGTTCACCGTATTACCCTGGCACAATTGGTGCTACTTGTTTTGCTCAGCCTTGGCATGCTTGCAGTTGACAGGGTTGTGGCATATTCGGTGCTCAGCGGTGGTTTGGTCGCTATTGTGCCCCAGGCTTATTTCGCGGTGCTCGCCTTCAGATGGCGGGGAGCGCAATCAGCCAGCGCGATTGCCCGGTCCAGTTACGCTGGGGTGTTGGGCAAGTTTTTACTGAGCATCGCCGGATTTGCACTGGTGTTTGCCGCGGTGCGGCCGATTGACGGCCCGTCGGTCTTCGTGGGTTACCTGGCGATGCTGGTGGCTCAAATTACGGGAAGTTGGATGTTGCTGACACGCAACCAACGGAAATAGATAGACGCGAGTATTTTGACAGATGGCAGGCTCAACCCCGACGGTTTCGGAATACATTACTCACCACCTGACCAACCTCACATTTGGCAAGTTGCCAGGCGGTTTTGAGCGGGCGGACGGCACGTTCATAGGCGCTGATGGCGCCTGGGTTTTCGCCCATGATGGCGCAGAGGCCTCTGCGATGGGCTTTAATGCCATTCACGTTGACTCCATGTTGTGGTCGATCGGTCTCGGCCTTGTTTTTTGCTGGATTTTTCGCAGTGTCGCGAAGAAAGCGCAGTCCGGTGTTCCCAGCGGCATGGTCAATGCCGTCGAAATGATCGTGCAGTTTGTCGACAACACGGTACGCGATACCTTCCATGGGAAGAACAAGCTAATCGCCCCGCTGGCCCTGACGGTCTTTGTCTGGGTTTTCCTGCTGAACCTGATGGATCTCGTCCCGATTGACCTGTTCCCCAAGCTGTTCGAGCTGGCGGGCGTCCATTTCATGAAGATCGTGCCGTCCACGGACCCGAATATCACCCTGGGTATGGCGGTGGGCGTCTTTATCCTTATGCTGTATTACTCGATCAAGGTGAAAGGCTTCGGTTTCGTCAAGGAACTGACCATGACACCGTTTAACCACTGGGCGTTTATCCCGGTGAACCTGTTTATGGAAATCGTAGGCTTGCTCGCCAAGCCATTCTCTCTCGGCCTGCGGCTGTTCGGAAACCTCTACGCCGGTGAGATGATCTTTATCCTGATTGCTGCCCTGTTCAGTGCCGGAGCACTGTGGATGGTGCCGGCGGGGTTGTTGCAAGTTGCGTGGGGCATATTTCACTTGTTGGTTATCCCCCTGCAAGCCTTCATCTTTATGGTGTTGACGGTCGTGTACCTCAGCATGGCCCATGAAGATCACTGATTTACTTTAACTTTTAAGCTTTGCTTAATTAAACGCTAGGAGAAAAAAATGGGTGAATTAATCTACGTTGCTGCCGCCATCATGATGGGTCTGGGTGGTCTGGGTGCTGCGATCGGTGTTGGCCTGTTGGGCGGCAAGCTCATTGAGGGCTCGGCCCGCCAGCCGGAACTGGCGCCTAAACTGCAGGTTACCTTCTTCCTGGGTGCAGGTCTGGTCGACGCTATCCCCATTATCGGTGTTGGTATCGCAATGTACCTGATTTTCGTTGTCGCGGGTTAACCCAACCGCCGACATGAATGGGGCCGCATCCGGTGCGGCCCTTAATAATCTGTGAGGAGCACGGCGTGAATATTAATCTTACGCTAATCGGGCAGATGATCGCCTTTGTCTGCTTTGTCATGTTCTGCATGAAGTACGTATGGCCGCCGCTTCTGGCAGCCATGGCAGAACGGGAGAAAAAGATCGCTGATGGACTGGCTGCGGCTGACCGCGCCAGCCACGATCTTGAATTGGCCCAGGAAAAGGCCGTCGAACGCCTCAAAGAAGCAAAGCACGAGGCGGCGGGCATTGTGGATGCGGCGAACAAGCGCGGTGCGCAGCTCATTGAAGAGGCCAAGCAAGCCGCGATTGTTGAAGCGGACCGTGTCAAGGCTGCTGCACAAGCAGAAATAGAGCAGGAAACCAACCGCGCCAGGGAGCAGCTGCGCGGTCAGGTGGCGGCGCTGGCGCTGGCAGGAGCGGAAAAAGTGCTGGGCGCGCAAATAGACCAGGCGTCGCACGCCGAATTGGTCGACAAACTGGCTTCAGAGCTCTAGGACGGGGGCGCCATGGCGGAATTAAGCACATTAGCGCGACCTTATGCCAAAGCCGCATTCGAATACGCGCGCGATAAGCAGCAACTATCGCAGTGGGCTGAACAGTTGGCAACGGCTGCGGCTGTCATCACCGACGACGGCCTGAAAGCAGCGCTCAATGATCCATCAATGACCGCCGAAGAGCAGGCCAAAACTCTCAGCGAGGTGTGCGGCGACGCCCTCGGTGAACCGGTACGCAATTACATCGCGGTGCTGGCAAGCAACAAGCGCCTGGCACTGTTGCCGGAGATTTACGCACTGTTCATGACGTTCAAGGCCAACCAGGAAAAGACCGTGGACGTCGAAGTGGTTTCCGCTTTTGACCTGGCCGATTCGGCGCGCGACAAATTGGCGGCCGTGCTGGGCAAGAAGCTTGAACGCCAGGTAGAAGTACGCACCTCCACAGACCGTAACTTGCTGGGTGGTGTATTAATCAGGGCCGGCGATCTGGTGATCGATGGCTCAATACGCGGTCGGCTGAACAAGCTGGCCGCAGCAATGAATTCCTAGACATACAGACTCAGGATTGAGGATTAGAGCATGCAGCAACTGAATCCATCAGAGATTAGCGAAATCATCAAGCGCCGCATCGACCAGCTCGATGTCAGCTCGCAGGCGAGCAATGTGGGTACCGTGGTATCGGTTACCGACGGCATCATTCGCATTCACGGGCTGGCCGACGTGATGTACGGTGAGATGATTGAATTCGACGGCGGCATCTTCGGTATGGCGCTGAACCTGGAGCGCGACTCTGTCGGTGCGGTAATCCTGGGTGACTACAAGGGGTTGGCCGAGGGGCAGTCCTGCCGCTGCACGGGCCGTATTCTGGAAGTGCCTGTTGGGCCTGAGCTGCAGGGCCGGGTGGTTGACGCGCTGGGTAATCCGATTGACGGCAAGGGCCCGATCAACGCACCGCTTACCGATGCGCTGGAAAAAGTCGCGCCGGGTGTTATCGCGCGTAAGTCGGTCGACCAGCCGGTACAGATAGGTTTGAAAGCCGTTGACTCGATGGTGCCGATTGGCCGCGGTCAGCGCGAGCTGATCATCGGCGATCGCCAGATCGGTAAAACCGCCATCGCGGTGGACGCGATCATCAACCAGAAGGGATCGGGCATCAAGTGTATTTATGTCGCGATCGGCCAGAAAGCATCCTCGGTTGCAGCAGTGGTGCGAAAACTGGAAGAGCACGGCGCGATGGAGCACACAATCATCGTTGCCGCGACAGCGTCAGACCCGGCGGCCATGCAGTATCTCGCGCCCTTTGCGGGCTGTACCATGGGCGAGTACTACCGGGACCGCGGGCAGGACGCCCTGATCATTTACGACGACCTGACCAAGCAGGCCTGGGCGTACCGCCAGATATCCCTGCTGCTGCGCCGTCCGCCGGGTCGTGAGGCGTACCCCGGCGACGTTTTCTATTTGCACTCCCGCTTGCTGGAGCGCGCCGCACGCGTGAACGAAACCTATGTCGAAAACTTCACCAAGGGTGAAGTCAAGGGCAAGACGGGCTCGCTGACGGCATTGCCGGTCATCGAGACACAGGCGGGCGACGTATCGGCGTTCGTACCCACTAACGTGATCTCCATTACCGACGGTCAGATCTTCCTTGAAGCGGACATGTTTAATGCCGGTATCCGTCCCGCGATGAACGCGGGTATATCGGTATCCCGTGTTGGTGGCGCGGCCCAGACCAAGATCATGAAAAAACTGTCGGGGGGTATTCGTACAGCACTGGCCCAGTATCGTGAACTGGCGGCTTTTTCGCAGTTTGCATCGGACCTCGATGATGCCACCCGCGCACAGCTCGATCACGGTGAACGTGTTACAGAGCTGATGAAGCAAAAGCAGTACTCCCCGCAAAGTACTGCGGATATGGGCGTGATGCTGTACGCGGCGAACGAGGGCTACCTCAACGATATCGAAGTGAACAAAATTGGCGACTTTGAACACGCGTTGCTGTCGTTCATGCGCACTGAACATGGCGAGTTGATGAACCGCATCGTCGAGACTGGCGATTACAACGACGAGATCGAGGCAGCCTTTAAGTCGGCGCTCGAGAATTTCAAAGCCACGCAGACCTGGTAAGCCGAGGACCAGCAAATGGCAGCCGGAAAAGAAATACGCACCAAGATCTCGAGTATCCGCAGCACGCAGAAGATCACCAGCGCGATGGAAATGGTCGCCGCGAGCAAAATGCGCAAGGTCCAGGAGCGCATGCGTCTTGGCAAGCCCTACGCACGCCGAATGCGTGCGGTGGTGGGCCATATTGCCAACGCAGCGCCGGAATACCGACACATGTATATGGAACAGCGGGATGTGAAGCGAGTGGGCTTTCTCGTGGTATCCACGGACCGCGGCTTGTGCGGTGGATTGAACATCAACCTGTTCAAGCACACCGTCAAGTCCATGAGAGAGTGGGCTGATCAGGGGGTAGAAATCGATCTGTCGCTGATCGGCGCCAAGGCCGCCGCCTTTTTCAACAGCTACGGCGGCAACGTCATCGCCGCCATTCGCGATATTGGTGAAACGCCCGCCCTTGCGGACCTGATCGGCGGCGTAAAGACAATGCTGGATGCCTACGAAGAAGGGCGAATCGACCGACTGTTCCTGGTGAGCAACCAATTCGTTAATACGATGACGCAGGTTCCGACCCTGGAGCAGCTCCTGCCGCTGGAGGCGGATGACAGCCAGGAGATGCAGCATCACTGGGACTACATCTATGAGCCCGATGCGAAGGAACTGCTGGAAGGTCTGTTGACGCGCTATATCGAATCGCAGGTGTACCAGGCGGTGGTGGAAAATGGCGCCTGTGAGCAGGCGGCCCGAATGCTGGCGATGAAGAATGCCACGGAAAATGCCGGCGAGCTGATAGACGATTTACAGCTGATTTACAACAAGGCCCGACAGGCGGCGATTACGCAGGAACTGTCTGAAATTGTGGGTGGTGCCGCGGCAATCGGATAGCGCGGCGTCATAACGAGCCTGGAATGACTACAGACAAGGCATCCGGCAGCCGCCAGCAAGCGGGCGCTCCGAGCCAAACAGAACTGAACTTTGAGATAGAGGATCCGGACATGAGCAGCGGACGAATCGTACAAATCATTGGCGCCGTCATCGACGTGGAGTTTCCGCGCGATGTGGTACCCAAGGTATACGATGCATTGAAGGTGCCCGAAAGGGACCTGACCCTGGAGGTGCAGCAGCAGTTGGGGGATGGCGTGGTTCGCACCATCGCGATGGGTTCTTCCGAAGGGGTCAGCCGCGGCCTGGCAGTGGAAAACACCGGCGCGCCGATTGCCGTGCCTGTGGGAGCAGAGACCCTCGGCCGGATCATGGACGTGTTGGGCAACCCGATCGATGAGTGCGGGCCGATTGGTGAAAAGGAGCGCGCGTCAATACACCGCGCCGCTCCGACCTACGAAGAATTGTCGGCGTCCAACGAACTGTTGGAAACGGGCATCAAGGTTATCGACCTCGTTTGTCCGTTCGCCAAGGGCGGCAAGGTCGGCCTGTTCGGCGGCGCCGGTGTGGGCAAGACCGTCAACATGATGGAGCTGATCAACAACATCGCTACCGAGCACTCCGGTTTGTCTGTATTCGCCGGTGTGGGCGAGCGGACCCGGGAAGGTAACGACTTCTACTTCGAGATGCAGGAGTCCAAGGTCGTCGATGTCGAGAACTTCAGTAACTCCAAGGTTGCGATGGTCTACGGCCAGATGAACGAGCCGCCCGGCAACCGTCTGCGCGTGGCCCTGACCGGCCTGACCATGGCGGAAAAGTTCCGCGACGAAGGCAGGGACGTACTGCTGTTTATCGACAACATCTACCGCTATACACTCGCCGGTACGGAAGTATCCGCACTGCTGGGTCGTATGCCTTCAGCGGTGGGTTACCAGCCGACCCTGGCGGAAGAAATGGGCGTATTGCAGGAGCGGATTACCTCCACAAAAGTCGGATCCATCACGTCTATCCAGGCGGTGTATGTACCGGCGGATGACCTGACTGACCCGTCTCCGGCTACCACCTTCGCGCACCTGGATTCAACTGTGGTACTGAGCCGTGATATCGCCGCGAAAGGTATTTATCCCGCGGTAGACCCGCTGGATTCTACCTCGCGGCAGCTGGACCCGCTGATGATTGGTAATGAACACTACGACACCGCGCGCGGCGTACAGACGGTGCTGCAGCGCTACAAGGAACTGAAAGACATTATTGCCATTCTGGGTATGGACGAGCTTTCCGAGGAAGACAAGCAAACGGTGGCTCGTGCGCGTAAAATCGAACGCTTCCTGTCCCAGCCTTTCCATGTGGCGGAAATCTTTACCGGTTCACCGGGCAAATACGTCTCTCTCAAGGAAACCATCGCAGGGTTCCGGGGCATTCTTGCAGGGGAGTACGATCACTTGCCGGAACAGGCGTTTTACATGGTTGGCGGCATCGATGAAGCCGTCGAGAAAGCCAAGAAGCTGTAAGCCGACACGGGTATAGAGAGGCTAAACTATGGCAATGACCATTCATTGCGACATCGTCAGCGCGGAGGAGGAGATCTACTCCGGGCTGGTTGAGATGCTGGTGGCGACGGGTGAACTGGGCGAACTCGGCGTGAGCTACGGGCACGCTCCCCTCCTTACCTCGCTGGTGCCGGGCCCGGTTCGGGTTGTCACCCAGGAGGGTCACGAGCAGGTTTTTTACGTCTCCGGCGGGTTTCTGGAAGTTCAGCCCGGCGTTGTCTCCATCCTGGCCGATACCGCTATCCGGGCCGACGACGTCGATGAGGCGGCGGCGGAGGAAGCGCGCAAGGAAGCCGAGCATGCGCTTGCCAACCAGACCGGAGATTTTGATTACGGGCGCGCCTCGGCGCAGCTGGCCGAGGCGGCAGCCCAGCTGGCCACATTGCGCAAGATGAAGAACCGGGCGGGTCGCGGTTGAATGTGTTTTACCGCAATCGTTGCTACAAAGAACCCCGGTCCAGCCGGGGTTTTTTTTTGCCAGTTGATAAATGCTTCACACTGACACAGTTGGCGATGGCAACAGCGCAGCGCATAATGATATCCACACTTATCCAGTTGTCCGCTCCAAAAGCTCATCGCGACAGCAGGGAGGAAAAACCATCGCCATGAACCTCGAAATCGTGATCCTCGCCGCTGGCCAGGGAACACGGATGAAATCCCGTCTGCCCAAGGTATTGCACTGTGTGGGCGGCAAGCCATTGCTCGAGCATGTGATCAATACCGCGCAGGCACTGGCTCCCAAAGCACTGCATGTTGTGGTCGGGCACGGCGGTGAACAGGTTCAGGAGGCGCTGGCGGACTACGATATCAACTGGGTGATTCAGTCCGAGCGTCTCGGTACCGGCCATGCGGTGCTGCAGGCCCTGCCCGCAATTGCCGACGACAGCGTGGTGTTGGTGCTGTATGGCGATGTGCCGTTGACCCGCCTGGGCACCTTGCAACACCTCGTTGAGCAGGCGCAGGAGGGCCCAGCTCTCCTGACGGCCACACTGCAAGACCCCAAGGGTTACGGCAGGATTCTGCGGGCGCCTGACGGGACCATGGTCGGCGTGGTGGAAGACAAGGACGCGACGGCGGAGCAGCGCCTTCTGCGGGAAATCAATACCGGTTTACTGGCCGCCCGCGCCCGCGATTTGAAGGCTTATCTGCCACGCGTCAACAACAATAACCAGCAGGGCGAGTACTATCTCCCCGATATCATCCCCTTGTCTGTTGCCGATGGACAGCGCATGGCGTCCTGTACGGCGGAATCCGAACTGGAAATACTCGGGGTCAACGACCGTATCCAGCTCAATCAGGTGGAGCGTGAGTACCAGCGTCGCCAGGCGGAAGAACTGATGCGACAGGGAGTGAGCATCGCCGATGCTGCGCGGCTGGATATCCGGGGCGAGCTCAGCTGCGGTGAAGAGGTCTTCATCGACGTTAACGCGGTATTTGAAGGAGCGGTGACGCTCGGCAGCGGTGTCGTGGTCGGCGCCAATTGTGTTTTATCGGATGTCAGCGTGGCAGACGGTACGGTGATTCATCCGATGAGTCATATTCAGGGTGCGGTAATCGGGCGGGATTGCTCGGTGGGGCCTTATGCGCGGTTGCGCCCCGGCACCGTGTTGGCGGACGGCGCGCGCATCGGTAATTTTGTGGAAACCAAAAAGGCCAACATCGGCGCCGGCAGCAAAGTGAACCACCTGAGCTATATCGGCGACTGTGATATGGGTGCGGCGGTCAATATTGGCGCGGGCACGATTACCTGTAATTACGACGGTATCAACAAGCACAAAACGGACATTGGCGATGGTGTCTTTGTCGGCTCAAACAGCACACTCGTGGCCCCCTTGTGCATAGAGGATCAGGGCTTCGTCGCCGCGGGCTCAACGGTGACCACCACCGTCGGCAAGGACGAACTGGCCGTCAGCCGTTCCAGGCAGCGCAATATCAAGGGTTGGAACCGTCCCGACAAACGGGTCAGCAAGGACTGAATATGTGTGGCATTGTGGCCGCCGCGGCGCGGCGCGAGGTTTCTGAAATACTGCTGGAAGGTCTCAGGAGACTGGAATACCGGGGCTATGACTCAGCCGGCATGGCGCTGATTGACGACCAGCAGGGCCTGTGCCTGCACAAGCGTAATGGCAAGGTCAAGGCGCTGGAGGCAGCACAGCAACAGGAGCCCTTCTACGGCAGTACCGGTATAGCGCACACGCGGTGGGCGACGCATGGAAAACCCTCGCAGGCGAATGCGCATCCGCATACATCCGGTGGTCGTATCGCTATTGTCCACAACGGTATCATCGAAAACCACGCCCTGCTGCGCGAAGAACTCATTGCCGCCGGCTACGAGATGGCATCCGCCACCGACACAGAAGTCATTGTCCACCTGCTGCACCTCAATCTCCTGCCAGGCGGGTCACTGCTCGAAGCCATGCAGAAAACAGTAGCCCGACTCGAAGGCGCATACGCGCTGGCTGCGATTGACACCCAGAGCCCGAGCACGGTGGTCGGCGCGCGCAAGGGCAGTCCGCTGGTAGTGGGCGTGGGTATCGGCGAGAACTTCCTGGCCTCCGACCAGATGGCGCTGCGGCAGGTAACGGATAGTTTTATCTATCTGGAAGAGGGCGATCTTGTGGAGGTATCGCCCGGCACTATCCGGGTGTGCACAGTTGACGGCAAGACGGTGGAGCGGCCGGTCACGCGCATCAAGGAGGCAGTGGAAACCAGCGAACTGGGCGACTTTGATCACTACATGATCAAGGAAATATTCGAACAGCCCGTCGCGCTGGAAGCCACGTTCGCCGGCGCGAGCACGGCGCAACAGCTGGAGGACTGCTTCGGCAAGGAAGCGTCAGCCATGTTCGACCGGGTCACCAATGTACAGATTGTCGCCTGCGGCACCAGCTACCACGCCGGCATGGTGGCGCGATACTGGCTGGAAGAACTGGCGGGTATCAGCTGTGAAGTTGAGGTGGCTTCCGAGTTTCGCTACCGCAAACGCGTGCAGCACGAGGGTACGCTGCTGGTGGCCATCTCCCAGTCGGGCGAGACGGCGGATACGCTGGCGGCGCTGCGCAACGCGACGGAGGGGGAATTTATCGGCAGCCTGGTGGTAGCCAATGTGGACAACAGCTCGCTGGTCCGGGAGTGTGATCTGGTGTTCCTCACCCGCGCCGGCGCTGAAATCGGCGTGGCATCCACCAAGGCGTTTACCACGCAGTTGGTGGCGATGTTGATGCTGACCGTGGCTCTGGGGCGCCGCCGCGGTATGGCCGCCGCCCGACAGCAGGAAATCATAGACGCCCTGACGAATCTGCCACACTATGTACGCCAGACGCTGGAGCTGAACAGCGCTATACAGAAGCTGTCCGAGGCGTTTATTCCCAAGCGGCACGCGCTGTTCCTGGGCCGTGGTATCCAGTACCCCATTGCGATGGAAGGTGCGCTCAAGCTCAAGGAAATCTCCTATATCCACGCGGAGGCCTACCCCGCCGGTGAACTCAAGCACGGCCCGCTGGCGCTGGTAGACGATGACATGCCGGTGGTGGCGGTCGCGCCCAATGACGAGTTGTTGGAAAAGCTTAAGTCCAACCTCGAGGAAGTGCGCTCCCGGGGCGGGGAACTGTTCGTCTTCGCGGACAGGGAAGCCGGTTTTGCCAACGAGCAGCGGGTGCAGGTACAGCCGATGCCCCACTGCCCCGAGGTGATCAAGCCGATTGTGTACACGGTGGCCCTGCAACTGCTGTCCTACCATGTGGCCCTGCAAAAGGGCACCGATGTCGACAAGCCCCGCAACCTGGCGAAATCCGTTACCGTCGAGTGACGCTGGCGGTCCTTTTCAAGTTCACCCACGTCACCTGCGCGTTTCTGTCGATCGCAGGTTTTGGCCTGCGCGGCTACTGGATGCTGCGCGACAACCCCCTGCTGCAGCATCGACTGGTGCGGCGCCTGCCCCACGTGATCGATACGCTGCTGTTGCTGTCGGCGATTGTGCTACTGGCCGTCTGGCGGCTGTCGCCACTGGAAACCCCCTGGCTGGTCGCCAAGCTGGCGGCGCTGCTGGTGTATATCGGGCTGGGGATGGTGGCCTTGCGTTTTGGCCGGTCGAGGAGGATACGTGTGGGCGCATGGCTGCTGGCGCTGGCGACGGCGGGATATATCGTCTCCGTGGCGTACAGTAAAAGCCCGTTGGGCTTTATACAGCCGATCTTCGCCTGAGAGGACGCCGTCCGTGCGATAAGCGGCCCGCAGGCCAGACGCCGGACGGCAGCCGGGCTAGCCCGGGTTCGCTTCCTTGTACTCGCGCAGCTCGGTATTGAACTGGGTCGCGAGTTCTTCTTCTTTTGATACCGAGGCGTTGTACTCGTCGGTGAGGTTTTTCAGGGCCTCGACCAGCTCCGGCCCGGGGGAGTCGCCTGCGGCGGCCGTTTCAGCAGCCGCGATTTTCGGTTCCAGGCAGGTACGGTATTCGGTGTTCATGGCCTGAAAATCCTTGACGGCTTTTTGCCCGGCCAGCATTTGCTCCAGGGTCGCCGTGGCGCCATCCGGCAGGGTGGGTGCGTCCGGTGCCGTACAATCCTGGGCAAAGCTTGCCGCGCTGGTGAGCGCCAATCCGAATACAGCCAGCTTGATAGAGTTGTTCATTGGATCCTTACCTGCATTGAGTTATTTGAGGCAAAACAGTAACAGGAGACCGCGCTCCTGCCAAGTCGGTACGCCTGTCGCTCGCGGATTAATCCTTGCCTACCCACAACTGGGAAACGTTCAGGTCTGTCTCCATCTTGCGGGCCACCTGCTGCGCCGATGCCCTGTCAGGCAGCCCGACCACCCTGAGCCGATAGAGCGTTCGGCCGTCACTGGCATTGGGGATTACCACTACTTTGCCCGCGCCGGGCTGCAGCCGGGCGGCCCAGGACTCCGCCATGTTGCGTGTCGCGTAGGAACCGAAGTTCACAAACCAGGGGCCGGATGTGGACACTGTTGTCGGCTGTTGCGGCTGTTGCGGCTGTTGCGGCTGTTGCGGCTGTTGCGGCTGTTGCGGCTGTGTCGTTGGTTTCGCTGCTTCTGCTGTTTTCGCTGGTGCGGGCGATGCGGCCTGCGCAGTGACTGGCGCGGCCGGTTCAGTCCGCTGCGCCGCATCACTGCTGCCCGCCCGCCCGGCGGCGGGTCCTGTCGCTATCGCCGTCTGCATTTCATCCAGTTGCGCCTGCAGGCCCGCAACAGTATCGCTCAGTGCCCGGTTTTCCAGCCGCAGCGCCTCCGCTTCGGCGGCAAGTGCGTCAAACGCCTGCTGCTTCGCCTCCAGCGCAGCGAGACCCTCACCGCCGTCTTCCGGATTTGCGGCGGTGGCGAGGGCGGCGCGCAGTTCGCGCAATTCGTTTTCGGTGGCGGTGCGCTGTTGCATCACGCCATAGCCGCCGGCGGCCAGTAGCACCAGGGCGACGATAGCGACAGCAATCAGTCCCAGCGGCCAGTGCTGCTGAGGATCTTCATCGTCTTCAAAATAATCGTCCTGTTCCTGCCACGGCTCGGATCCGGCCGCTGGATCGTATTCGTCATCGGCTTGCTCATCCCGAAACAGGTCCGGCTCGTCTTCCTCGAGATAATCGTCGTCAAAATCTTCCTCGGGATCCTCGTCTTCGGCGTGGTACCCCGAGGTGTAGTCGGCGTCGCGATCAGACTCCTCGTACTCCTCGTCGTAGTCGCTGAAGGTGGGCTCCCGGCGCTGCCTGCCGGACTGTCCGGGGTTAACGCCGTGCGAGCGCTCGAAATCATTGCCCGAGTGATCGTCGTTGTCTCTTGCCATGGTCCAGGCGCACCTGTGCGTGTCGATAATCGGGGCGATCATATCAGACCCTTGGCGCAATTTCCCTGCAGTAATTGGACTGCTGTGCTCGGTGGTGAGGTTCCCGGAACGTGCAAAAAAAGTACGTTTCCGGACGGCCACTCGTTAGAATGGTGCGATGGATGTCTCCGAAATTCTCTCTCCCCTGAACGAAGCCCAGCGCGATGCCGTTGCAGCGGAAAACCGGAACATGCTGGTGCTGGCGGGTGCCGGCAGTGGCAAGACGCGTGTGCTGGTCCACCGTATTGCGTGGCTCATCAAAGCGGAAAACTTCTCACCCTGGTCGATTCTGGCGGTCACCTTTACCAACAAGGCGGCCCGTGAAATGCGCAGCCGCATCGAGGAGATGCTGCACATTCCCGCGCACGGTATGTGGGTTGGCACCTTTCACGGGCTGGCCCACCGACTGTTGAAAGCG
This sequence comes from Gammaproteobacteria bacterium, assembly GCA_030427485.1. Classification (GTDB taxonomy): domain Bacteria; phylum Pseudomonadota; class Gammaproteobacteria; order Pseudomonadales; family Halieaceae; genus Marimicrobium. Next base: position 7,724 of record JAUICG010000014.1, on the reverse strand, counting down.
CACTGGAGGGAAGCGGGTCTGCCGCAGAATTTCCAGATCCTTGACAGCGATGATCAGCTGCGCCTGGTCAAGCGCGTGTGCAGGGAATTGGAACTGGACGAATCGCGCTGGCCGCCCAAACAGGCGATGTGGTTTATCAACGGGCAGAAAGACGAAGGTCTGCGCAGCGCGCATGTCGATGTGCCCGCCGGCGATTTATTTGCCCAGACCATGTTGCAGATTTACCGCGCATACGAAACGGCCTGTGAGCGCGCTGGCATGGTGGATTTCGCCGAGTTGCTGCTGCGCGCTCACGAGTTGTGGTTGCAAAACCCGGAGGTGTTGCGGCACTACCAGGGCCGCTTTCGGCAGATTCTGGTGGATGAGTTCCAGGATACCAACACCGTGCAGTACGCCTGGCTCAGGGTTCTGGCGGGCGCGGAAATTCCCGTCGTTGCCGTCGGCGACGACGATCAGTCCATCTACGGCTGGCGCGGGGCCAGGATCGAGAACATCCAGCGCTTCGCGCAAGACTTCCAAGGCACCCGGACGATTCGCCTGGAGCAGAATTATCGCTCGACACAGACGATTCTGCAGGCGGCAAACGGGATCATCGCGCACAACTTCGGGCGCCTTGGCAAGGAGTTGTGGACGGCGGGGGACGCGGGCGAGCCCATCAGCCTGTACGCCGGCTACAACGAACACGATGAGGCGCGATATATCGTGGAGCAGACGGAGCAGTGGCTGCTCGAGGGCAATCCCCGTTCGTCCGTCGCAATTCTGTATCGGTCCAATGCACAGTCACGCGTGCTGGAAGAAGCGCTGATTCGCGGCGGTTTGCCGTATCGCATCTACGGCGGACAGCGCTTCTATGAGCGACTGGAAATTCGCAATGCGCTCGCCTACCTGCGCCTGTTATTGAACCGTGGCGACGATGCCGCTGTGGAGCGTGTCATCAACACACCACCGCGCGGTATCGGCAGCAAGACGCTCGAAACGGTCCGCGAGTGCGCCCGCGACAGGGGTCTGACGCTGTGGCTCGCAATCGCCGCGGTGCTGGAGGAAAAATTGCTGCCCGCGCGGGCGCTGGGCGCGCTACAGGGCTTTGTCGACCTGATAAATTCCCTGGACAACCGCGTGGGGGAAATGCCGCTGGAGGCACTGGCCGAGATGGCGATAAAGGAGTCTGGCCTGTTGGACTACCACCGCAATGAGAAGGGTGAGAAAGGTCAGGCGCGAGTCGAAAACCTCGAGGAACTGGTCAGCGCTGCCAGGCAGTTCGCCCCGGAGGACAGTGAACTATCACCGGCGCAGCAGTTTCTCGACCGCGCCGCACTGGATGCGGGCGATGCCCAGGCTGATGAGCACGAAGACAGTGTGCAATTGATGACGCTGCATTCCGCGAAAGGCCTGGAGTTCCCGCTGGTATTCATGGCGGGCATGGAGGAGAACCTTTTTCCCCATCGTATGTCCCTGGAGGAACCCGGGCGCCTCGAAGAGGAGCGCAGGCTCTGTTATGTCGGCATTACGCGGGCGATGGAAAAACTGGTGCTCACCTACGCGGAATGCCGCCGCCTGCATGGCGGCGAATCCTATAACACACCCTCGCGGTTCGTGCGGGAGATTCCGGCGCAGCTGCTGCGGGAGGTGCGCCTGCACGGTACGGTCACACAAGCCGTGAGCAGTCTCACCCAGGCCCAGGTACCGGATACCGGGTTGTCGCTGGGCCAGCGCGTGTACCACCAGGTGTTTGGTGAAGGGGTCGTGCTAAACTTCGAAGGCCGCGGCACCAACGCTCGCGTGGAAGTAAATTTCGATACCGAAGGCGGCAAATGGCTGGTACTGCAATACGCCAAATTGCAGCTGCTGTAGCACCCTCAAAAGCGGGACGAACTCAAGTATGGGCGACACCTCTCTCGAACGACGTTATGCACCACTGGTGATCCTGCTGTTGGTTGCAGCGCTGGTGACGACACTGGGCCTCTGGGCTGGTGACCGCGCGGGCTCCGAAACGGGCCAGACCCGGCAAAGCGCGGCCGCCAGCCGTGAGACCTTTCAATGGAAAATGATTACAACCTGGCCAAAGAACTTCCCCGGGCTCGGCATGGCCGCGGAGAATTTTGCGGAGCTGGTAGAGGAGATGAGCGACGGTCGCCTCACGGTGCACGTGTATGGTGCCGGAGAACTGGTGCCCGCCATGGAGGTGTTTGATGCGGTGTCGCAAGGCGTCGTGGATGCCGGACATGGCGCAGCGTACTACTGGAAGGGCAAAGTGCCCTCATCGGTATTTTTTACCTCCGTCCCCTTTGGCCTGAACGCGCAGGAGATGAACGGCTGGCTGCATTATGGCGGCGGCCTAGAATTGTGGCAGGAGGCCTACGCGCCCTACAACCTGGTGCCCATGGCCGGGGGGAGCACGGGTGTGCAGATGGCCGGCTGGTTCAACAAGGAAATCACCTCAATCGATGATCTCAAGGGGCTGAAGATGCGCATCCCCGGGCTCGCCGGGGAAGTGTTTGCCCTTGCCGGCGGTACCGCCGTGACAATTCCCGGTGGCGAGCTCTACACATCCATGCAAACCGGGGTGATCGATGCGCTGGAGTGGGTGGGGCCCTACAATGACCAGGCCTTTGGTTTCCAGGAGGTGGCCCGGTACTATTACTATCCGGGCTGGCATGAACCCGGGTCCATCCTGGAGTTCGTCGTCAACAAGGATTCACTGGAGGCATTGCCCGAGGATCTGCAAGCCATCGTCAGGACGGCGTCGCGGGCGGCGAACCAGGATATGCTGGATGAGTACACAGCGCGCAATAACGCCGCCCTGCAGAGCCTGATCGATGACCACGATGTGCAGTTGCGCCGCTTGCCCGACGATGTGTTGCTCGCGCTGTGGAAAGGAACGCAGCTGGCCCTGCGCAATCTGGTGGAATCGGACCCGATGGCGGCGAAAGTGTATGCCTCGTACCGGAAGTTTTACCGGGGGGTGCGCAATTATCACCATATCTCCGAACAGGCCTATATCAATGCCCGGGACGTGGTGATGGGTGACGACGATTTCTAGCCCGTATCATACGCCCGGTGAAGGCCTGCAGCGCTCCGCCACGGACAATGGGTGCGCGCTTAGCTCTTGATGGTGCGGGTGCGGCCTTTTTCATCGATGGCGACGAACACGAACTCTCCCTCCGTCACCTTGATCGGTTCACGGTCGTGCTTTGAGTTGATCCACACCTCGACAACAATTCGGATGGAACTGCGACCCACTTCCAGCACATCGCAGTAACAGGACACCACCGCACCCACGTGAACGGGCGTCAGAAACGCCATGCCGTCGATAGCAACAGTGGCCACCCGGCCACCGGCGACTTCAATTGCGGTGATCATTCCGGCGATATCCATTTGTGACAACAGCCAGCCGCCGAAAATATCGCCGTTGGCATTGGTATCCTTGGGCATAGCTACTGTTTGCAGAGCCAGGTCACCCTGGGGTACCGGCGCAGTGTCAATATCGCTCATGTCAGTTGCCTGTTATTGCATGTCATTACTGAGACGGGGTTACCGTATTGGCTCGCGACGCTTACTTGAGGGCCGCGGGCAACCACGTTGCCATTTGCGGCCAGACCCACAGAGCCGCCATTAGCGCCAGCTGTAGCAGTATAAAGGGAACGACGCCCCGATAGATAGCGCCCGTCGACACCGATGGCGGCGCTACGCCGCGCAGGTAGAAGAGGGCAAAACCGAACGGGGGTGTGAGAAAGGATGTCTGCAGATTGAGGGCAATCATGATTCCGAGCCAGATCGGGTCGACGCCCATGCTCAACAGAATGGGGCCGACAATGGGTACGACCACGAAGGTGATCTCGATAAAATCGAGAATAAAGCCCAGCAGAAAAATCAACAGCATTACCACCAGTGTGGCGGCCATCATACCGCCGGGCAGGCTGTTAAAGAACTCGTGAATCAGCTCTTCGCCGCCAAACCCGCGAAATACGAGGGAAAACACGGCTGCACCGATCAGGATCATGAACACCATGCAGGTCACCTCCAGGGTGTGCTGCAGGGTCTCCCGTAGTCGCGGCAGGTTCATTTGCCGCTTCAGAAGAGCCAGCAGGAAGGCGCCCATCGCGCCGATACCGGCGGCTTCCGTGGGTGTGGCGGCGCCCATCATGATGGAGCCGAGCACGACCCCGATCAGGACCAGAGGCGGTATCAGGCCGCGCAGTACCTCTGCGGCGGATATCGGCTCGAGCTTGCCCGCTGGCGCTGTTTCAGGCTTCAGGTGGGCCTGGACCAGCAGGTAGAGGATATACAGGCCAATCAGCAGCAGGCCGGGCAGCAGTGCGCCAACAAACAGGTCGCCCACGGACACGGTCATGGGGTTGAGCACGTGCATATTGAGCTGGGCGCGCTGATACGCATTGGAGAGAATATCGCCCAGCATCACCAGGACGATGGACGGGGGAACAATCTGGCCCAGCGTCCCGGTGGCACAGATGGTCCCGGTCGCCAGCGAGGGGCTGTAGCCGTTACGCAGCATAGTGGGCAGCGACAACAGGCCCATCGTCACCACCGTGGCGCCGACGATACCGGTGCTCGCGGCCAGGAACATGCCTACCACTACAACAGAAATTCCCAGTCCGCCACGCAGACTGCCGAACAGGCGGGCCATGCTGTCGAGCAACTCTTCCGCGACCCGGGATTTTTCCAGGATATTGCCCATAAGAATGAACAGCGGTACCGCGATCAGTGTCGTGTTGTTGATCGTACCGAATATGCGACCGGGCAGCGCCGACAGGAAGCTGGCATCGAACACGCCGCCAAGTACACCGCCGGCGGCGAATGCCAGCGCCGTTCCCGCAAGGGTGAATGCCACCGGGTAGCCGAGCATCAGCAACAGGCAGATTGCGAGGAACAGGTAGAGAGAGAGGTATTCCACTACTCGTTTGCGCCCTCTACCAGTAACAGCGCATTGCGCAGGACTTCGGCCAGCCCCTGTAACGCCAGGTTGACGGCCATCAGGGGGATCAGGGTTTTGAGAAGATACACGGCGGGTATGCCGCCGGGTTCGGCGGAGATTTCCCGCATACCCCAGGATTCGCCGACATAATGCCAACTGCTTGCCACAATAAATGCGCACAGCGGCAGCAAAAAAACGATACCGCCCAGGCTGTTTGTCCAGGCGCGGGCACGCGCGCTGAAACGCCGGTAAAAGATATCGACCCGCACATGCGCACCGGTTTTCAACGTATATGCCGCGCCCAGCAAAAATACGCAGCCGTGCATATAGGTAACCGCCTCCTGCACCGGGATTGAGCCGATACCGAAGCCATAGCGCAGCACAACCACGCAGGTCGTCAGTATCGCCATGAATAGCAGCAGCCATGCCAGCAGGCGGCCGCTGCGATCGGTAAACGCGTCGATAAAACGCACACAGGCGTGCAGAAAAGGCATTATCGGACAGGTCTTTTTGATTATTCGGTCGAAGGGTATCATAGCGCACTCCCCGACGTGAAAAGATATTCCCCCTGAAAACATCGCAAGCAGGATGAAACACAATGCTGACCGTAATTTCGCCGGCCAAGACGCTGGATTTTGAAACCGCCGCGCCCTCGCACAGGGCGACCCGGCCGCAATTCCTGGCGCGTGCCGCTGAACTTGTCGAGGACGCCCGGGCCCTGAATCCGGACGATATCCGTAACCTGATGGGTGTGAGCGAGGGTATTGCAGCGCTGAACCACCGGCGGTTCATGGACTGGAGCCAGCCGTTCAATAAGCGCAATGCCAGGCATTCACTGCTGGCTTTCAAGGGTGATGTCTACGTCGGCCTGGACGCCGCGACGTTGAGTGAGCGGCAGCTGCGTTTCGCTCAGCGCCATCTACGCATTCTGTCCGGGCTATACGGTCTGTTGCGCCCGCTCGATCTGATGCAGCCCTATCGCCTCGAAATGGGCCTGCCATTTGCCAATCGCGGGGGCAAAAATCTCTATGAATTCTGGGGTAGCGCGATAACGGAAGCGCTCGATGCATCGATCCGCAAGTCCGGCACCAAAATACTGGTGAACCTGGCCTCGCAGGAGTATATCCGCGCAGTGCAACTAAAAGCGCTGCAGGCAGAGGTGATTACACCGGTATTCAAGGATCTGAAGGGCGAGCGCTATAAAGTCATCAGCTTTTTTGCCAAAAAGGCGCGCGGGCAGATGGCGCGCTTCATCATTGAGAACGAACTGCAGGAGCCTGACGGCCTGAAACAATTCAACGAAGGCGGCTATCGCTACAATCAGGCAGAATCCAGCGCACGGGAACTGGTGTTTACCCGCGACACTCTCCCCGCGAGCGCCTGATTCCAAATCGCGCGAGCGCCGTGCTGCAACCGGTGTTCCCGCGTCAGGTTGCTTAACCGGGCGGAGATTTGAACGGCAGCATGCTCGCCGCAGCCTGCCGGTACTGTTCGTTGTGCTGCGCCTCCCGGCGCGTGAAGTCAGCCACTGCGGCCGAGAGTCGTGGATCGGCTATCCAGTGATTCGACCAGGTGGTGATCGGGCGGAAGCCGCGCTGGATTTTGTGTTCCCCCTGCGCGCCGGGGTCGAAGCGCTGCAGTTTGTGGGCGATGCAGTATTCGATGCCCTGGTAATAACAGGCTTCGAAATGCAGGCACTCATATTCCCGCTCGCACCCCCAGTAACGCCCGTAGAGGGTATTGCTGCTGCGAAAATACAGGGCGCCGGCGACAGCGCGGTCCGCCAGGTACGCCAGCACCATGACCACCTGCTCTTCCATACCCGCTGCGGTGTCTACAAAGAATTCGCGACTCAGGTAGCCGCCGTGGCCGCTGCGCTTGGCGTAGGTGAGCTGGTAGAAGTGGAAAAATTGCTCCCATTCCTTTTTCCCGATCTCTGCGCCGGTCAGCGTCCGCAGCGCAATGCCCTGCTCGGCCACCCGCCTGCGCTCGCGTTTCAGCGATTTGCGTTTGCGGCTGTTGAATGTCGCGAGGAAGTCTTCGAAACTGTGAAAGCCCTCGTTGAACCAGTGAAACTGGGTGGCCGCGCGGCGATGCAGGCCCGCATCGAGTAATTTCTCGCACACCTCTTCCGTCGGAAACAACAGGTGCCAGGAGGAGAGATTCTGCCGGCCTGCCAGGTCCTGGACCGCAGTGATAGCCGCGCGCAGGCACGTGTTTTCGTCCATATTCGCGGCGACACACAGCCGCGGGCCGGTGGCGGGCGTAAACGGGATAGCGGTGAGCAATTTCGGGTAATAGTCCAGGCCGCTCTGCCGCCAGGCGTCTGCCCACGACCAGTCAAATACGTACTCGCCGTAGGAATGGGACTTCAGGTAGAGAGGCATCACGGCCGCCAGGGTGTCGCCCTTGCGCAGGAGGAGGTGACAGGGCTGCCACCCGGTGTCTGCCGTTGTGCAGTCGGTTTTTTCCAGGCCGTACAGGAACCGGTGCCGCATAAAGGGGTAATCGGTACCCGCGACACCATCCCATTGCTCAGCGGGGACCTGCTCAAGGCTGGTGACAAATTCAGCGCTCAGCGCTTCGGCCTGCGGTGAGTTTGCCATCGCTGATTCAGGCGTTCCCTAACTGTTGGTCCAGGGCCACGCCCAGGAAAAGAACAGCGCCTACCCAGTTGTTGTTCAGGAAGGCTTTGAAGCAGGCCTGGGGCTGGCGCTCGCGAATCAGCACCTGCTGATAGGCGAAGAGCACGGCGGCCACGACCAGGGCGCTATTGAAGATGCTGCCCAGG
>JAUICG010000062.1 GCA_030427485.1 Gammaproteobacteria bacterium | reverse complement strand
TCTCTAAAACCGGAAGTGCGTTTCAACCTTTTCGGACACTGCAACATGCATAGTAGAACACGCTTTGATGCACTTCTCCAACTCCTCCCGCGGGCCCGATTTAATCAACTGGTAGACCAGTTTCAGGCCGACAAGCACAGCAAGGGATTCAATAGCTGGTCCCACCTGGTGGCGATGTGCCTGGTGCAGCTGAGCCCTGGCAACAGCCTGCGCGGATTGGAGAGCACCTATGACGCCCACCGGGGCCGCCAGTACCACCTGGGGGTCAAACCGGCGAAGCGGGCCACTCTGTCTGAAGCCAACGGCAAGCGGGACAGCGGCCTGTTTGCTACCCTGGCGACGGAGCTGATGACGGCCGCCCACCGTCAGGCGCGTAAGGAGGCCAAAGAACTGCTGCTGTTCCTGGATTCCTCACCGATCATGCTGCTGGGCCGGGGGTATGACTGGGCACAGGAGACGAAGAGCGCCCATATCACGGGGCTCAAGCTGCACCTGGTGTTCGCCCCCAGGACTGGGGTGCCATGCCGGGCAGAGATGGGGCCGGCGCATGTGAACGACATTACCTGGGCACAGGGTTTAACCCTGGAAAAACAGGCGATATATGTCTTTGACCGGGGATATTATGACTACAGCTGGTGGCACAAAATCGACCAGTGCGGGAGTCACTTTGTGACCCGGTTCAAGAACGATGCGGCGGTGGATCTGGTGGAGAGCCGCTCGCTTGAAGGTTGTGATGCGTCGATTCTGGCGGATGAACTGGTGACCTTCCGCCACCGGAAGCCCGGGGCGGGGAGAGCGCCGAGCACGTACTACGGCCAGCCTATCCGACGGATCCGCCTCAGAAAACCCGATGGCGCGGAGTGGCTCCTGGCGACCAATGACCTCAATCGTCCGGCACAGGAGATTGCGGACCTGTACCGTCAGCGCTGGGGGATCGAGCTGTTCTTCAAATGGGTGAAGCAGCGCCTCAAGATCAAGCGCTTTGTGGGCCGGTCGGAGAATGCGGTGAAGATCCAGATCTACGTGGCGCTGATCGTGTATCTGCTGCTCCACCGGTACAGGGAACGGGGGAGTCACACAGAAGAATTTTACCTGTGGCTCACCAAGCTACAGACCACGTTGTTCCACCGTGCAGACTGCCCATACGAGCATCGAAAACGACGAGAGCTACGCTATCGTCAGGCCCTCGACAGGCAGGTCGAAATACCGATGTGAAAACGTTCCGGACAGTAGTGAGCCTTCGCTGGCGTTTCGAAGCATTTGTCTGGACTAGAAATCTTGTAATCCCAGCGAAAGCTGGGATCCAGAGATAGAAGTCGGGGTTTACGAAACCGGAGTGACCTCGATCAGGTGCCGGGCACGGTCTGTACTGGTAAGTGATTTTGCTACTGGTCTGAAACTACGGGCATGGTGTTCCCGCCATCCACGGCGGATTTTGGTGCGTCCAGTACCGCGGTGTTCTGGCCCGCGGCTGGCGCCTCGCTTCCCAGCAGGCTGCGCATCCCCTGGCGGTAGGTGGCGAGGGCCGAATCGGGCTCGCCCATCTGTTCCAGCAGGTCGCCGAGTTCGGCCAGGGCCTCGGCATCACCAGTCTGCGCCACCAGTCGCCCGAGGATGTCGCGCGCCTCTTCGAGCTGGTTGTCCCGGCGGTACAGCCGGGCGAGGGATATCAGGAGTTCCGGATCGTCCTCGTGCCCCTTGCCCCAGCTCTGCAGCAGCTTGATCTGGTCGCCGGTGTTGCGCGTTTCCAGTTCGCCATACAGCTTCGCCAGCTCCCCGTTCCAGCCGTGATTCAGCGCCTTGCGCAGCACGGCCTCGGCGCGGTGCCCCTCGCCGGATCGAACGAGCTGGCGCGCATAGCCCGCCACCGCGGCGGCGTCCTTGCGCCGGGCGCGGGGCAACGCCTTGAAGGTCTTGTCCACCCGTGTTCCGTCGCCCTGGAGTAGCGCCGGGGCCTCCATGTGCTGCTGCAGCGCCTGGGACTCGCGCGCCTTCAGCTCCTCCTCGGGGAACGCCTTGAGCTTGCCCAGCACGGGAAGCAACTTGACCAGCGCTGGCCAGTCGCCGAGCTGACGGTAGACGTCCGCCAGCAGGCGCGCGGCGGCGACGTTGCGCGGCGCGCTCAGGCGGATGTATTCGAGCTGGTCCCTGGCGTCGCCCCATTCGCCGGACTGCATCAGCATGCGCGAACGGGTCAGCTTGATCGCCAGTTCCTGCTGCGGATGGGCGGCGAGGGCGGCCTCGATATGCCCGTTGCGGCGGTCGTATTCGCCCTGCTGCTGGGCGGCGTATGCCGCGCCGAGATAGTTCATGAGCGATGCCTTGTTGTGCTCGAGGCGCGACATCAGGTGCCCTTCGGCATCGTTCCAGTTGCCCTCGATAAGGCTCGCGAATCCCTTCATCGTCTCGTGCTGGGCGCCGACCTCCTTGCGCCCCTTGCGCCAGCGGCCAACCCGTTTCGGCGCGCGGAACACGCCGACGATGAAATTGAACAGCAGGTAAAGCGCCGCGAACAGCACGACCAGGAAAAGCGCGAATAGCGCCAGCGGCATGCGCACCGTGTAGGGATCCCGCGACAGCACCACGTAGCCGGGATCCTCAGTGGCATACATCGCCAAGCCAATGGCGAGGCCGAGCGCAATGATGATGGAGATGATGAGCTTCACCGGATCAGGCCCCGCCCATCACGCCGCGCAGCGCGGACAGCGAACCGGAGATGTCCGGCATCTCCACCTCCGGGTCTACGCTCTTCAGACCTTCCAGCTGCTCCAGCCAGCGGACCACCTGCTCGTCGTCGTCCACGAAGCGTTCGTGGATCCATTGCGCTGCAGCGTCCAGCCGGTCCTGGTACACCACGGGCTGCGCGCGCATGAGCGCGACCTGGGCGCCCTCGAGGATCAGCTTTCCACGCTCAATGATCATCTGGCGAATCTCGGGCGAAAGCGGCGGCACTACCGGTTCACCATCCTTCTCCACCTGCACCAGCCCGCCGATATCCGCGAGGAATGCCTTGCCCACCCCGAGAATTCCGCCATCGTCGGCACCATCCGCGGCCGCGGCATTGCTCTCCGTGGCGGCAACCGGCCCGCTGATC
>JAUICG010000013.1 GCA_030427485.1 Gammaproteobacteria bacterium | reverse complement strand
CCAGAAACTGCGCCATCACCTCATTCACTGCTGCGAAATGCTGCAGGTCGACCAGTGAAATGTTGATCTTGACGGCGTGCTGCAGGCTGCCGCCAGCCGCCTCGGCCACGGCGCCGAGGTTTTTGAATACCTGCGTTGCCTGTGCGGTGATGTCGCCGGCGACCAGTTCCGTTGTGCCGGGCACCAGTGGAATCTGGCCGGAAAGCCAAACGGTATTGCCCACCTTGACCGCCTGGGAGTAGGGGCCGATGGCGTCGGGGGCGTCGGGGGTCGAGATAATGGCGCGGTTGCTCAAGAGAGTTCTCCAGTATTCAATTCTTGATCCGGGTGACCTTGCGTACATGCTTGATCGTGCGCAGGCGTTTCATGATTCGGGCGAGGTGTATGCGGCCCTGGACCATCATTTCGAGGTTGACGTAGGTGAACTGGTAGTCCTTGTCGTCGGTGGAGATTTTCTCGATGTTGACGCCCATACTGTTGATCCGTGTGGCGATGACGGCGATCATGCCGCGGCGGTTTTCGACTTCCACTCGCAGCTCAGCGCGGTATTCACCCTTCACAGAGCTGTCCCAGCGCAAGGCGATGCGACGCTCGTTGTGATCGCGCATGTCCACCAGGTTCTTGCACTGCTCACGGTGCACGACCACGCCCTTCTCGAGGCTCAGGTAGCCCTCTATCGGATCACCGGGAATGGGGTGGCAACACCGTGCATAACTGACCATGAAGCCCTCGGTGCCGCAGATGGCGACCGGCTCGTCCGATCCGTTCATCTGCTGCGGCTGGCTTTCATGCAGGCCGCTGAGCAGCTGCTGCGAGGTGAACGTTGGCAGGCGGCTGCCGCGGGCTATCTCTTCGAGCAGGTCGTCCAGGCTGTCATACCGATGTTGCGCGAGGAAATCCGCGAGCTTTTTCTCGGGAAGGCTCTCCAGGCTGCTGCCGAAGCTGGCCAGCGACTTGTCCAGCAGGCTGCGCCCCAGCGCTACCGAGTCATCCCTGGTCTGGTATTTCAGGAAGTGGTGGATATTCGAACGGGCTTTCGCGGTGACAGCGTAATCGAGCCAGGAGGGATTGGGACGCGCGCCGGACGAGGTCAGGATTTCAACGGTCTGCCCGCTCTGCAGGGGTTCTGACAAGGGCGCCAGGCGCCGGTTGATTCGACAGGCGACGCAACTGTTGCCGACATCCGTGTGCACCGCGTAGGCGAAGTCGACGGCCGTGGCGCGTCGCGGCAATTCCAGGATATGGCCCTTTGGCGTGAAGACATAAATCTCATCCGGGAACAGGTCGATCTTGACACTCTCGATGAATTCCAGCGAGTTGCCGGCACGCTGCTGCATTTCGAGCAGGCCCTGCACCCATTCGCGGGCGCGCGCGTGAGTGCCTTTGGGGGACTGGTCGTCACTCTTGTAAAGCCAGTGGGCGGCGATACCGTTGTTGGCCATGTCCTCCATCTCCTGGGTGCGGATCTGGACTTCGATGGGCACGCCGTGCATACCCATCAGCACTGTGTGCAGGGATTGATAGCCATTGGCCTTGGGAATGGCGATGTAATCCTTGAACTCCCCTGGCACCGGCTTGTACAGGCTGTGTATGCAGCCAAGCACGCGGTAGCAGGTATCCACAGAGTCCACGATGATACGAAACGCGTAAATATCCATGATCTCGGAAAAGGATTTACGCTTGGATTTCATCTTCTTGTAAATACTGTACAGGTGCTTTTCGCGACCAAGTACAGCGACATCGTGACCTTCCTGCTGCAGTGTGGCCTCGATCTGGTGCCGGACTTTTTCCACCAGTTCCTTGCGATGCCCCCTGGCCTGGCGCAGCGCGGCATCAATGCGGCTGGCGCGCATCGGATAGAGGGCCTTGAAACCGAGATCTTCGAACTCCATCCGCACTGAATTCATACCCAGCCGCATCGCGATCGGTGAGTAAATCTCGAGGGTCTCGCGCGCAATGCGCCGCGCTTTGGCGGAGTTCAGGACCCCGAGGGTGCGCATGTTGTGCAGGCGATCGGCCAGTTTTACCAGGATAACGCGGATATCCTGGGCCATGGCCAGTGCCATTTTCTGGAAATTCTCGGCCTGCTTCTCTTCCAGCGACCCGAACTCCATCTGCGTCAGCTTGCTCACGCCGTCGACAAGCTCTGCCACGGTTGAACCGAATTGCTCGCCTATCGCGAACTTCTCAATACCTGTGTCCTCGATGACATCGTGCAGCATGGCGGCGATCAGACTCTGGTGATCCATGTGCATGTCGGCGAGGATGCCGGCAACGGCGAGGGGGTGGGTCACATAGGGCTCGCCACTGCGCCGCCGCTGGCCGTAGTGAGCCTGCTCAGCGAAGAAGTAAGCGCGATTGACGTGGTTGGCCTGCTCGGGATTGAGGTAACTGCGCAGGGTGGTATTCAGGGCATCCAGGGTTTGCATGTCGTGAACTCAAGACCCTTGACAGAGGATGCCCGCAGCGTGAGGAAACTCTGTTACAGGGTTTCAGTGGCCTCCATTACGTCTGCCAGCTCTTCCTCGGCGTCTATTTCGCTCTCTCGCTTCAGGATATCGCTGGACACGAGGCCCTCGGCAATTTCGCGCAGGGCGATTACTGTGGGCTTGTCTGATTCCTCCAGGACCATCGGGTCTCGGCCGCCGGTGGCCAGCTGCCGGGCGCGTTTGCTGGCAACCATTACCAGTTCGAAACGGTTAGCGACATTTTCCAGACAATCTTCAACGGTTACGCGTGCCATTCTCAAATACTTCCCATTTTGCGTGCACCGCAGGGCCAGTCCCTCGCGGCGCGGGTGATGTAAGGCAGGGCGGGCGAATAGACAGGCGCCCGCACTTCGCCGGGACAGCGAAGCTGACCCGGCGGAACCGTCAATTATAGCGCAATGTACCCCGGGTGCGTCCAGCGCAAATAGTTCCGGTCGCCAGTGGGTCCTCCCCGGCGGTGCGCGGCATCTATGGGCTCCCGGGCTCCCGGGACAGGAGGTCCTGCAGCATATCTGCGAGAACGTCCTGCTGTCGCGCGGTGCAAAGGCGCTGGCTGATGACAATGGCTCGCAATTCTTCCAGAGCCCGGTCAAAGTCCCTGTTCACCACCAGATAGTCGCTCGCTACGTAGTGGGACATTTCCTCCACGGCCACGTTCATGCGTTTCTCGATGGTTGCCGGGTCATCCTGCCCCCGCAGTTTCAGCCGTTGCAGCAGGGCCTCGCGGTCGGGCGGCAGGATGAAAATGGCTCGCGTCCGTGGCAGCAGGCGCTTTACCTGTTGCGCCCCCTGCCAGTCAATTTCCAGGATTATGTCATGTCCGAGTGTGAGCTGGTTTTCCACCCAGATGCGCGATGTACCGTAAAGATTGCCAAAAACGCGGGCATGTTCCAGGAAGTCGTCGCGTTCCAGCATGGCGAGAAAATCGCCCTCTGTGACGAAGTGGTAGTTTACGCCGTCCTGCTCGCCCGGGCGGATCGGTCGGGTGGTGTGTGAGACGGAAACCTGTATCCCCTGACACTGCTCGACCAGCGCGTTGACCAGGCTCGTTTTGCCCGCCCCGGATGGGGCAGATACGGTGTAGAGTGTGCCAGTTTGGGCCATGAACGGTTCCTGCTATTCGATATTCTGGATCTGTTCGCGCATCTGCTCGATCAGCACTTTCAGTTCCACCGCGTTCTGGGTGGTACTGGCGGACTGGGACTTGGAAGACAGGGTATTGGCCTCCCGGTTCAGTTCCTGCATCAGGAAATCCAGCCGTCGACCGCAGGGCCCGCCCTTATCCAGTGTGCGTTGCACCTCGTCAATGTGCGCGACCAGCCGATCCAGTTCTTCGTCGACATCCGCCTTCTGCGCCAGATAGACCAGTTCCTGCTCGAGGCGGCCCTGGTCAACCTCCGCTTCGAGGTCAGCAATTCGTGCAATGATGCGATCGCGTTGCTGCTGTATCAAAGCGGGCAGTATTTCCCGGGTAGCTGCTACAGCGGCAGCGACTTGTGCCAGGCGATCCTGTATCAGCGTAGCCAGTTTGCCACCTTCCCGTCGGCGGTTTTGTTGCAAGCTGGCCAGTGCGTCGGTGAACAGCGACAGGGCCTGCTCGCGCAGCTCTTCTTCAGGTTCTTCCGGGGCGCTGTAAATGCCGGGGAATTGCAGGACATCCAATGGGCTGACCGGCGCCGGGTTGTCCAGCAGCGGCTGAATGCGCCGTACCGCAGCCATCAGAGCGTCCAACCCGTCTCCGTCGATCTCGAGTTCACCGGACTGGGTCGGGTGCGACTGCAGCCGGATCATACAGTCGAGTTTACCTCTGGAGAGGGCAGCGCTTGCCTTGTCGCGCAGGCGCGGTTCCAGGGCCCGCAGGGCATCCGGCAGCTTGAAGCTGCAGTCCAGATAGCGCTGGTTTACCGAGCGCAGTTCCACCGTCAGGACGCCCTGTCGGGTGGCGGCGCTTTCACGCGCAAAAGCGGTCATGCTTTGAATCATTCAGGTCGCGGGCCTTTGTTGTGCGGCAGGGCAGCGAGTGTAGCAGCTTGTCTCTGGTGCATACAGGTCGGGCCGCGCAGGTCGGGCCGCGCAGGTCGGGCCGCGCAGGTCGGGCCACGGTATCCGGGTAGCCGAGGGGAGCAACAGCGGGTTCGTCGGTCGGCAGTGCAACATCGATGTGTCGCCTCGCGTATACTAGCGCGCTTCAAACGCAACCGGAGTAATACCATGCAACGACCGAGTGGCCGTGCGGCAGATCAGCTGCGCGAAATAAGTATCACACGCAATTACACCCGACACGCCGAGGGTTCCGTGCTGGTGTGTTTTGGCGATACCCGGGTTATTTGTACGGCCTCCGCCGAGAAAGGGGTACCGGGTTTCATGCGCGGTGAGGGTCGGGGCTGGGTGACCGCCGAGTATGGCATGCTGCCGCGCTCCACCGGCACCCGCATGGGCAGGGAAGCCAGCCGCGGCAAGCAGGGTGGGCGCACGGTAGAGATTCAGCGACTGATCGGCCGCTCCCTGCGCGCGGCCCTCGATCTCTCGCGGCTTGGCGAAAACACGATCACCGTCGATTGCGACGTGATCCAGGCTGACGGAGGAACCCGAACAGCCGCTATAACCGGGGCCTGTGTTGCCCTGGTGGATGCCATTCACTACCTGCAGCGCGAGAAAATCATCAGGGAGGACCCGCTGTTGCAGATGGTTGCGTCCGTTTCAGTGGGTGTGTACCAGGGCGTCCCGGTGCTGGACCTGGATTATGCCGAGGATTCAGCGGCGGATACCGACATGAATGTCATCATGGACGCTTCCGGCGGATTCATCGAGGTGCAGGGCACCGCGGAGCAGGCACCCTTTGCGCGCGCTGAACTGGACAGCTTGCTGGACCTGGCGAGTGTGGGAATCCGGCAGCTGGTCGACGTGCAAAAGCAGGCATTGGCGACCTGAACACAGGTGTGGGGCTACAGCTCTATATCGTAGTCCATAATGATGGGTGCATGCGTGGAGAACTCCTTGATCTTGTAGATCGCGCCATAATCCGCGGCGTACTTCAGTCCCTGGGAGATGATTTGAAAGTCCGTGCGCCAGCCGTTCTCGCCGCGCTTGCCGTCTGGCCACCAGCTGAATTCGTCCTGGTCTGAGTTGATCTCGCGAAACGCGTCGACATACCCCGACGCGAGCAGTTCGTCCATCCACTGTCGCTCTTCCGCCAGGAACCCGGTCGTCGTGCTATTGCGCTCGGTATCCTGCACATCGGCGGCACTGTGTGCGATATACCAGTTTCCGCAGATAATGAACTCCCGGCGCTTGTTGCGGATTTTTTGCAGGTGGGCGCCCAGCAGTTCATAAAAATCGTTCTTGCGGGCCTGCCTGGCACTGTCGTTGCCCAGTGCGTGCGGGGCCAGCAGGCAGGCAACGCTGAGGTGCTCGTAATCGGCCTGGATATAGCGCCCCTCCATGTCGAAGTCGGTGAATCCGAGACCGGTCATGATCGCCTTGGGCATCTGACGGCAGTAAATGGCGACGCCATTGGCCTTGCCATCGACATCGTCAAAAAAGTAGGCGTTGTAGTCGGACGGGAAGTAGAGATTGTCCTGTAGATCGTATTCCGAGCACTGCAAATCCTGGACGCAGATAAAATCCGCATCCTGTTCGTTCAGCCAGTCATAAAATCCATTGTCTGCGGCGTTTTTTATGCCGTCAGCGCTGAAGCTGATGATCCTCATTCTTGGCCCCTTGATATGAGAGCGTGTATTATGATGCACGAACCACGCAGCGACCTGAAAGCGCGCCGAGTGCCCGAAGAAGTCACTTCGTACATCTGATCGTTTTAGTTGAACCACCACTGTTTCGCCAGCGGTGATCGCGGTAGCGTCCGAAAAGAGACTGCGCAGTCTCGGACCCTGTTATTAGTAAGTGGTCGAAACCCGGATTTGCGTATTCTATATCGTAAACAGGGGAATACAATGTTTCCTTAAGGATCAAATATCGCTATGCAAGGCTATCAAACGGAATTTATTGAGCTGGCACGCCGCTGCGAGGTGTTGAAGTTCGGTGAATTTACCCTGAAGTCGGGTCGGATCAGCCCGTATTTTTTCAACGCGGGCGCTTTTGCCTCTGGCGGTGCGCTGGCGGTGCTTGGCCGCTGTTACGCGCAGTGTATTGTGGATTCCGGTGTGGAATTCGACATTTTACTGGGTCCCGCCTACAAAGGCATTCCACTGGCCGCGGCCACCGCGGTCGCGCTGGCGGACCACCATGGTCGGGATGTGGCATTTGCCTATAACCGCAAGGAGGCCAAAGCCCATGGCGAAGGCGGCACCCTGGTGGGTGCTCCGCTCCACGGGCGGGTACTGGTAATAGACGATGTGATTACCGCGGGTACCGCCGTTCGGGAAGTCATTGGCATGATCCAGAAAGCCGGAGCCGCGCTGGCGGGAGTCGTCATCGGGCTCGATCGTCAGGAGCGCGGCGCCGGGGAACTGTCCGCGGTGCAGGAAGTCCAGCAAAGCCACAACGTGCCGGTGTTGAGTATCATCACGATGGCGCACATCATTGCCTACCTGCAGGCAGCTGGCCAGGGACCGCTGGCCGCCATGCAAGCCTATCGCGAACGTTACGGGGTGTAGCTTGTACCGACCGGGTACAGGTTCTATATTGGGCGCATGAAGACTCGAACAACGCTGCTCCGGGGAGGCTTGGCCTACGTGCTTTTGCTGTGTCTCACAGCAACGGCCCTGGCCAAACCGCTCTATCGCTATCGCAATGCCGAGGGTAATGTTGTCGTCGATTACCAGGTGCCGGTTGAGTTGATCAGCGGAGGCTATGAAGTGCTGAATAATGAAGGCATGGTGATCAAGGTGGTGCCGCGTGCGCTCACCCCGGAAGAGCGGGCGATTGAAAACGCCGAGAACGAGCGGGAGCGGGAAGCCAGGGCGGAGCAGGAACGCCTGCGCAAGTGGGACGAGTCGTTAATGCTCCGCTATAGCACGGTTGATGATATTGAAGACGCCCGCCGTCGCGCCCTCGGCGACCTGCAGATCAGGATGAGCATCCTCAAGGGCAACCGTCGCGCGCTGAAGCAAAAAGTGGAGAACTACCAGACACAGGCAGCCAATATGGAGCGTTCGGGTATGGCGGTGGATGTGGAGCGCCTGAGGGCGATTGAAATTCTGCAAAGCGAAATCGCCAGCACGGAGCGCGACATCAAAGACCGGGAGCGTGAGATAGAGGAGCTGGAGACGGCCTACGACGCGGATATCGAACGTTTTGAAATGTTGCGTGATGTCGTCGAGCTGCGCCAAACGCTGCGCTCCACGCGGTAGCCGCTAGCTGACGAAGCCGCTGGCCTGGCCGGCGAGTGGTTGGGTAATTGCCTCGCGAAAGAACCCACCCATCAGCAACTCCCACTGTTTGCTCCAATCTGACGTAGGCGGACGCTGGAAGCCGCTGCGCACGTACTGGGAAATGCGTCCCTCTGCGGTTGCCATGAGCAGATTGGCCGCGGCGGCCAGGGAAAGGGTCGGTCGCAGCCCCTCCCGCAACTCAGCCTCTCGAATTACCTGTTTGAGCTGGGTTTCAAAGCGATCGAATAGCTGGGCGACGCGCTGGTGCAGGCGGTCGGTTTCTCCCGAGAGCGCATCGCCGGTCAGGATGCGAGTCAGCCCCGGATTGCGCTCGGTAAACACCAGCAGCAGCATGAGCATTTTTTCGCAGCGCTTTTGCGCGGTCGACTCTTCTCCCAGGATAATGCCGATGCGGGTGAACAGCGTATCTTCGATAAACTCGATCAGGCCTTCGAACATTTTGGACTTGCTGGGAAAGTGTCGATAGAGCGCTGCTTCAGAGACCCCTACCTGTTTTGCCAGGCCGGCGGTGGTGATGCGGTTGCCAGGGTTGGCTTCCAGCATGCGGGCCAGGGCTTCCAATATTTGCTGGCGCCTTTGGGATTTTCTCGGAGGCATGGCGTTCCAACTCAAAATGGCTTTTCAACCATGCTAGCGATTACCTGCCGCGCCTGCAATAAGCCCGGCCACAATGGGACGGGATTTCTATCGTTTTTTTACGCTCAGCTGCGCTTGTTGGTGATGAGGGTACCCATACCCTCGTCGGTGAATATTTCCAGCAGCACGGCGTGCGGTACTCTGCCGTCGACGATATGGGCACTGGTGACTCCCGTTTTCACCGCGTCCAGCGCGCAACGGATTTTCGGCAGCATGCCCCCGCTGATGGTGCCGTCCGCAATCAGTTCATCGACTTGACGGGTGGTTAAACCGGTGAGAATTTGGCCGTTTTTGTCCAGCAACCCTGCGACATTGGTGAGCAACATTAATTTTTCCGCCCGCATCACCTCGGCCAGCTTCCCGGCCACCAGATCGGCGTTGATATTGTAGGTGCTGCCGTCCTCGCCCACGCCGATCGGTGCGATCACCGGAATGAAATTGCTTTCCAGGATGACCGAGAGCACTTCAGTGTCGATCTGGTCAACCTCACCGACATGCCCGATATCGATAATCTCCGGCTCGTTCAGTCCCGGGCTGTCACGGCTGACCGTGAGTTTGTGCGCGCGAATCATCCGGCCGTCTTTTCCCGTGACACCGATGGCCTTGCCACCGCTGCGATTGATGGAGGAGACGATCTCCTTGTTGACGCTGCCGCCCAGTACCATTTCCACCACGTCCATGGTTTGCGCGTCCGTCACACGCATGCCGTCCACGAATTCGGTGTGAATGTTGAGTTTTTCCAGCAGTGCACCAATTTGGGGCCCGCCACCGTGCACCACCACGGGATTCATCCCCACCAGTTTCATCAACACCACGTCCCTGGCGAAGCTTTCGTGCAGCAGCGGGTCGACCATCGCATTGCCGCCAAACTTGACGACGATGGTTTTTCCCGTAAACCGCTGTATATAAGGCAGCGCTTCGGTGAGCACCTGTGCGATGTTGAGTGCGTCTGTGCGATCGAGTGACATGTCGTGGCCTGCCGTTTTCCGGGAGCCCGCAGCGGGGCCGCAGAGGGTTAAAAGTTCAGTTCGATATCCGGGTCGACCAGGGCGATCTGCTCCCTGAATTCATCCTGGATAATTTCGAGGTTCTCCTGGGTGTCCGCTTCGAAACGGGCGGTGAGCGCCGGCCCGGTGTTCGAGGCACGCACCAGGCCCCAGCCGGTGTTGAAGTCCACCCGGATTCCGTCCATTGTGTTCACTTTCCCGGTGGAGAAGTCCGCACTCTCAATGATCTTCTGCACCAGCGCGAACTTGTAGTCATCGGGTACAGGAATAATGATCTCCGGCGTGTTTACAGTGGCGGGAAACCTGGCGATTGACTCGTCCAGGCTCTCACCGTGCGTACTGAGAATCTCGGCGAGGCGGCCCGCTGCGTACATGCCGTCGTCAAACCCGAACCAGCGTTCGCCGAAGAACATGTGGCCGGAGAATTCGCCGCCAAGCAGCGCGCCGGTCTCCTTCATTTTCTCCTTCATAAAGGCGTGCCCGGTCTTCCACAAGACAGGACGACCGCCGTTCAGCGTGATCAGCTCGGAAAGGCGGCGCGTGCACTTCACATCGAACACGACGTCGGCTCCGGGGTTGCGCGACACCACATCCTGGGCGTAGAGCATGAGCAGTACATCCGAGCGAATGATATGGCCGCTGGGTGTCACCACGGCAAGCCGGTCGCCGTCGCCGTCGAATGCCACGCCGAAATCTGCCTGCACATCGACCACCACGCGGCAGAGCTCGGCGAGATTCTCCTCGTTGCTGGTGTCGGGCGGGTGGCCGGGGAACCGTCCGTCAATATGGCAGTTCAGGCGCTCCACCTCGCAGCCGAGTTCTTCGAACAGTCGCGGTGCCAGTTCGCTGGTAGCGCCGTTGCCCGCGTCTATCACGATCTTGAGGGGAACGGCGATGGCAATATCGTGCAGCACTTCCTCTTTATAGGCGGGCACAATATCCTCGCGCACCATGCGTCCGCTGCCTGTACTGAACGTGCCCGCGCGCATTCTTTCGCGAATCTGCTGGATGCCGCCAGCAGCGATCGTTTGCTGGTTCAGCACAATTTTCAATCCGTTCTGGTCGGCCGGATTGTGACTCCCCGTGATCATGATGCCGGAACGGCAGTTCAGGTGGCGAGTGGCAAAATACAGCAGCGGGGTGGGAACCAGGCCGATATCGATGATGTCCCGTCCGGTCCCCAGCAGCGCGCGTACCAGCGCCGATTTAATGCGTGGGCTGGATGTGCGGCCGTCGCAGCCTATGATCAGCGATTGCTCACCCATTTCACCGGCGATAGTTCCTATGGCCTGCGCAATGCTGGTGATCAGCTCATCGGTAAGCTCAGTCTGCGCATTGCCCCGGATATCATAGGCGCGAAATACATGCTCCGGGAACGCCTGCGTCTCTTTGCTGGCGGGTGTTTCCCCGGCCGCATCGTCGCTATCTACCTCCAGGTCGAGTACCTCGTCATCATCGAGCATGCTCTTGGACTGGAACAGCGGGTTGGTGAGATCCGCACTCGGTAGCGCGCGAGCCGGTTCCTGTTGCGCGGGTTTCGCCACAGGGCCCGGACTGGACTGGCGCAGGGCGCGCAGGGTGGCCCGGCGCAATTGCTTGGCCAGAGGAACCAGTTCGGGTACAGACAGATTTAGCGGGCTTTTCTGATCCGCAGCCGCCACAACCACTTCAATTTCCGCGTCCAGCTTCCTGGGAAATAGAATCAGCACGATGGACATGGACGCGAAGGCCGCCAGCACCATCAGCGCCAGCAGTATGTACAGTGGGACCGGGTCTATACTCAGTTCGTCCAGCAATTTTTCCGAGGGGCTGAACGACACGCGCCACGGTGTGTCCGGGATATCAGCGTAGCGGGTCGCGGGACCGACCATAGCGCTGCCGTTTTCGGCGATGGTGTCAACGCGATCCTGGCCGCCGGGGGTAACAAAGAGCTGCTCCAGCGCGAACCGGCCTGGCGATTCCCCCATTGGCTTTAGTTGCCGGGATATTTCCCCGTTGTCCAGCGTTACCAGGATTACGGCTGACTGGTCCTCAACGCGCGGGTGAGTGACTCTCGCCGCCAGGGAGGTCAGCCATCGGTCTTCAAATTTATAGGCCTCGGGCTGGGTTTCTTCGCCTTCGCTGGTGCGGCGCACGAGGTCGACCTCAATATGATTGCGCAGGCCCTGGTTGCCCTCGGAAAAATCAGCGGTTCCCATGTCTCCGATGGGGATGATCCGTAAACCG
Organism: Gammaproteobacteria bacterium; assembly: GCA_030427485.1. Lineage (GTDB taxonomy): Bacteria > Pseudomonadota > Gammaproteobacteria > Pseudomonadales > Halieaceae > Marimicrobium. The sequence goes on along the minus strand of JAUICG010000013.1, from coordinate 131,807 downwards.
GTGACTTCCGGAAAGTAGTCCAGCATGGCTTTTTCCACCAGCGACAGGTCCTCCGCGGATTTGCTCGCGATGGCGGAAAGCGCGAGCGGCGACAAAGCGGCACTTTTTACGCGCGCCTGCATCTGGGAGAACAGGCGGTGGATGATTGTCGCCTGTTCCACGGCAAACGACGATGAAATCCGGTCGAGCTGCTGTTCCTGGAGCTGAGGCTGCCGCCACAGTGCCAGGTAGGAAAAGGCCAGAATGAGCGGTACCAGAACAGCCGCCAGCGCAAAGCCGGTGATTTTCTGCAACGCATTGCCGCGCGCGTTGATTCCCTGGGGGCTGTTGCTTACTGCCTTCTTCGGAGCTTCTTCGGGGGCTTTTTTTGTCTTCTTAAACTTCAGCATTCACCGAGCCAGTCTGCACGTTCAGGGTGCGATGATATTACATACTGGTGGTCGCTCAAACGGGCATATTCCCTTTAGTTGAACTCTCCCGGCACACGGGTACCGATTGGCGGAACCGGATGCGGAAGGTGGGTGGCCCCCGGTTCGCCCGCGGTTAACGGTAGTGTTGGGCGACCAGATGCAGGATTTGTCGCGCTATCGTACTTTTGTTTGCCCGCTGCAGTACCTGCTGCCCTTCCGGCCACAGTACGGTCACTGCATTCTCATCGCTGTTAAAGCCGATGGACTGGTCAGCGACGTCGTTGGCGACGATCATGTCCAGCCCCTTGCGCTGCATCTTGTCCCGGGCATAGGCCAGAACGTCGTTGGTTTCCGCGGCGAAGCCCACGGTGAAAGGCTTCTGCGCCTGCGCGGCCACGGTAGCAACGATATCGGGGGTGCGCACCAGCTGCAGGGTCACGGCTTCCGGCCCCTTTTTTATTTTGTGGTCCTCTGTCGCTGCGGGGCGATAATCAGCGACCGCTGCGCAAGCGATAAAAATATCGCATTCCGGTAACAGGCTGAGGCACTGCTCCAGCATTTCCTCGGCGCTGTGTACGTCCATAACCCGTGTGTGCCGCGGTGCGGGCAGGTTTACCGGGCCGCTGACGAGAGTAGTGATCGCTCCGGCATCCACGGCTGCCTGCGCGAGGGCATAACCCATTTTTCCGGAGCTGTTGTTCGAGATGTAGCGCACCGGGTCGAGCGCCTCACGCGTGGGCCCGGCGGTGATGACGATACGCTTGCCCGCCAGTTCGCCTGTTGCGAACAGGTTGCCCGCGGCATCGACAATGGCTGATGGCGCTTCCATCCGGCCTGGCCCGACATCGCCACAGGCCTGCAGGCCCGCCGCCGGTCCCACTATGTGTACGCCCCGTTCCGCAAGCGTACTGATATTGGCCGCCGTGGCCTGATCCTTCCACATTTGCTGGTTCATGGCCGGCGCCAGCATCACCGGCGCTGCGGTGGCGAGTGCGACAGTTGACAGGAGGTCATCGGCGCGACCGGTGCTCAAACGCGCGACCAGGTCGGCCGTAGCCGGGGCGATCAGCAGTAAATCCGCCCAGCGTGCCAGCTCAATGTGTCCCATGCCCAGTTCCGCGCGTTCATCCAGCAGTTCCGTGTGCACAGGATGGCCGGACAGGGCCTGCAGGGTGAGGGGGGTAATAAACTCCTGCGCCCCGCGGGTCATGATGACGCGGACCTGTGCGCCGCGCTCCTGTAACTCCCTGACCAGCTCCGCGGATTTGTACGCGGCGATGCCGCCGCTCACACCGAGCAGGATATTGCGATTGAAAAGATGTGCCATTTGCTCGCTCTATCTGGGAGGATAATCGATGCGAAAGATACCACTGTGGCGCGGTATTTGACACCGCGCGGCAGGAGCGCAGGGAGGGTCGCTATGAGTATCGCCCAATGGATACCCGGGGAAGGGCCGCGCGATAAACTGCTGGAGCGCGGCGCGGCTGCTTTGTCCGATGCCGAATTGCTTGCCGTGCTGCTGCACACGGGTTATCGGGACTGTAGCGCAGTGGAGATGGCGCGTAGCCTGCTGGAGGAGTTCAGTGGCATCGGCGGATTGATGCGTGCACCCCAGGGCAATCTGCTCGGTTGCCCGGGTGTGGGGCCGGCAAAGTACGCCCGGCTGCGGGCCGCAATGGAACTGGCCTGTCGTCAGGCGTTACAGATCGCGTGCAAGGGCGATGTGCTGAGCAGTCCCAACGATACCCGTCGCTTTTTGCAGTACCACCTGGGGAGCCGCAACCGGGAAGTGTTCACCTGCCTGTTCCTGGATAGCCAGCACCGGGTGCAGCGCTGCGAGGATTTGTTTTTCGGCACCCTCGATGGCGCTGCCGTCTACCCTCGCGAGGTTGCCGTCAGGGCGCTCCAGTACGGAGCGGCGGCGGTAATCTTCGCGCACAACCACCCCTCGGGCGTCGCCGAGCCCAGCAGCGCGGACAAGCGGATTACCGAGCGTCTGTGCGCTGCGCTGTCGCTGCTCGATATTCGGGTGCTGGATCATATTATTGTCGGCAGTGGCCGGGAGTACTCGTTTGCCGAGGAAGGGCTGCTATGAATGCGCAGGCACCACCCGTCAACGGCCGTACTTGCTATGGCCCTGGTGTTCTGGTATAAAGTCGCGCTCTGCGCAGCCTGGGTCCGGTTCTGACCGTCAGGCAACAACATATTTACTGAAAATCCCGCGTATTTTTGGGAGAGCGAACGATCATGTCTAGAGTCTGTCAGGTTACCGGCAAACGGCCGGTAACGGGAAACAATGTGTCACACGCAAAGAACCGTACACGTCGACGTTTTTTGCCGAATCTGCACCAGCACCGCTTCTGGTTGCAGGATGACAAGCGTTTCGTAACCTTGCGTGTATCTAGCAAGGGAATGCGTGTCATCGACAAGGTCGGTATTGAGCAGGTGTTGGCGGACATTCGCGCCCGCGGCGAAAAGATCTAGGGGAGAATAGCGATGAGAGACAAGATCAGAATGAACTCTACCGCAGGTACGGGTCATTTTTACACCACCGACAAGAACAAGCGCACCACACCGGATAAACTCGAAATGAAGAAGTACGATCCCGTTGTGCGCAAGCATGTGCTGTATAAGGAAGGCAAGATCAAGTAGTTGCCATACCGCAAGTACAGCACAGGAAACCCCGGCCAGCGCCGGGGTTTTTTGCTTGTGGGGCCCGCATTGTGCACAGGGTGCCAAAAGACACCACATCATTATGCCCGAGCTTCCTGAAGTAGAAACCACGCGCCGGGGGGTCGAGCCGTACTGCCGGGGGCGTACGGTTGCGAATGTCATCGTGCGTGACCCCCGTCTGCGCTGGACGGTGCCGGATACCCTGGGAGCCGTGCTTCGTGGACAGGTCATCTCCGCGGTCGAACGCCGCGGCAAATACCTGCTTTTTCGCACGGATTCTGGCAGCCTGCTGGTGCACCTGGGGATGTCCGGGTCGCTGCGTGTGGCCTCCCCGGGAGATACGCCGGGTCGGCATGACCATATCGACCTGCTGCTCGATGACGATGCCTGCCTGCGCTACCACGACCCGCGGCGCTTCGGCTGTTTTCTGTGGCAGGCGCCGGGGGAGGTTCACCCTCTGCTTGCCGGCCTGGGGCCTGAGCCGCTGTCGGCGGAATTCGATGGCCAACACTTGTTTCGCCGGTCGCGGGGTCGCAAAGGGTCGGTCAAGAACTTCATCATGGACGGAAACATCGTCGTGGGTGTTGGTAATATTTACGCTAATGAGGCGCTGTTTCTGTCGGGTATTCACCCGGGGCGCGCTGCCGGCCGTGTCTCCGGAGCCCGCTACGAGCGGCTGGCAAACATCATAAAGCGAGTACTTACTTCTGCTATAGAGCAAGGTGGAACTACGTTGCGGGATTTCGTAGGCGGCGACGGCAAGCCGGGATACTTCGCCCAGCAGCTCTATGTCTATGGTCGCGCCGGGCAGCCCTGCAAGGCGTGTGGCGGCCCGCTGCGAGAACGGCGCCTGGGACAGCGCAGCAGTGTCTACTGCGTGACCTGCCAGCGCTGAACAGGCTACACTTACCGGCAAAGGGGAACGGGTAGAAACCCGGGGGTGTGGTTATGAAAATAAGAGTTCGGGCGCGTCGGGCCATGGTTGCCCTGCTGGTGGGTTGTCTGTTGTTGCCACAGATGCTGTGGGCGGAAGAAGCCATTGATGAGAGTCCCAATGAATGGGCGATGGCGGGGGACCTGCTTGTCGCACGACCCATCGGCGTAGTGCTGACCGTTGGCGGCGCCGCGGTATGGCTGGTCAGTTTGCCGTTTACCCTGCTCGCAGGGAATGCCAGCGAAGCGGCGGGCACCCTGATTGGTGGTCCGGTTGAGACCACGTTCATGCGCTGCCTCGGATGCCGAAATCCGGGTTATAGCGGTAAGGATGCGGCAGCCATTAAACGCATGAATGAGAGGAACGCAGAAGACGCCGGATCCTGATGCGAGAGGCCGTTTCGGGGGCGGGATCAGCTCTTCGCGAATCGGCTTTTCAGCGCGGCGGCGACCTGTGCGGGAACAAACGGGCTGATTTCCCCGTTCAGGGCGGCGATTTCCCGTACCAGCGAAGATGATATATATGAAAGGTGTTCCGAGGGCGTCAGGAAGATACTCTCAAACTCGGGAAATATTGCCCTGTTCATATTGGCCAGCTGAAACTCGTACTCGAAATCCGCGACTGCGCGCAGGCCGCGCAGTACGCAGCGCGCGTTCAGGCTCTTGGCGAACTCCGTCAGCAGATTGCTAAAGCCGACTACCTCGACGTTGTCGAGGTGTGCGAGTGATTCCCTGCAAAGTGATACCCGCTCATCGAGTGAAAACAGCGGTGTTTTCTTTTCACTGTGGGCAATTGCAACCACCACCCGGTCGAACAGGCGTGCGGCGCGTTCGGCGAGGTCCACGTGGCCGTTGGTGATGGGGTCGAAGGTGCCAGGGTAGATGACAGTGTTGGTTCTCATGGCTGTGGCCCGTTGAGGAGGCAGAGCAGCGGATGGTAAACAATTTGCCTGACAGCGACAACGCGGGCCGCGCGTCGGTACTGTTCTCGGCAGTCAGCGTATTGCAATGTCACCGGGACCAGGCCGGCGCGTTCCGGAATAACCGGTACGCTACGCCGCCGGAAACCTTTTCACGGTGCAACGACCACCCTGCCGGTAGATCGGGTAACGGCTCGCTCGCTGCTGTCTCAACATAGATCAGTGCCGCGGGGGCCAGCAAGCCGCGGCGCGCCAGCGATGCACAGATTGGTTCCACCAGTTGCCTGTTGAAGGGAGGATCAATAAAGACAATATCGTAGGGCGTGTCAGACTGTGCCAGGAACTGTTGCGCTGTGACGGCATGGCAACCGCCCTGTTCCTGTGCGCCCAGGGTTTCCAACTGCCGCCTGATTAGCGACATGACCGCGGTGCCGGAGTCAACGAAATCACAGTAGCCGGCACCCCGGGACAGCGCTTCCATTCCCAGCGCCCCGCTCCCGGCAAACAGGTCTGCGCAGCGTGCGTCCTGGATGTGGGGAGCCAGCCAGTTGAACAGGGTCTCCCGGATGCGATCACCCGTCGGGCGCAGCCCGTCAGCGGGGGAAAATGCCAGTTTGCGACCGCGCCAGCGGCCACCGATTATGCGAACTTGTCGCAGCTTTCCCGCGCGGTTCCCGCTTCCTGACATTTCTTCGCTTTATCCAAGGGTGTTACGATAGGCGCCTTCTCAGGCATGCGTTATCCACACACTTTAGCACGACACCTATGAAATTTTTCAAACGTAGAAAACAGGCGCAGGCCAGTGAGCCTTCACCCGGGCCAACGACCGATACTGCGCAGGGCGACGCCGCTATCGAGCCGGCATCTGAACCCGCGGCCCCCGTTGAACAGCGCGATGAAACTGCTGCGGGGCCACCAGAGAAAACCTCCGCAGTCGCAAACGCCCCGCTTGAAGCGCCGGCCGGCGAGCCGCTCGAAGTGGAAAAATCCGGTGCCACTGAACAGACTGTCGAGTCTCGGGAAAAGGACAAGGCGGCCGGCAAAAAAGAGGAAAAGGCCGGCTTTTTCTCGCGGTTGCGACGCGGTCTGGGGCGCACCAGCGACAACCTCGTGCAGGGCCTGGGCAATCTGTTCCTCGGCCGCAAGGAAATCGATGACGAGTTGTTCGAGGAATTGGAGTCCCGTTTGTTAATGGCCGATGTGGGTGTCGATGCCACCCTGGATATCATCCGGCGCCTCACACAGCGGGTATCGCGCAAGGAATTGACGCGACCGGAGGCGCTGCACCAGGCGCTGCGGGAAGAATTGTTGTCGCTGCTGCAACCCTGCGAGGAGCCGTTGGAGGCCCGGGGCCATCAACCGTATGTCATTCTGATGGTGGGTGTGAACGGCGTGGGCAAGACCACGACCATCGGCAAATTGGCAAAGCATTTTATGACGGAGGGCCGATCCGTGATGCTGGCGGCCGGAGACACGTTCCGGGCGGCGGCGGTCGAGCAACTCCAGGTGTGGGGTGAGCGCAATAACGTGCCTGTGGTCGCCCAGCACACCGGTGCTGACAGCGCGTCTGTGCTTTTTGATGCGCTGCAGGCGGCGCGCGCACGCGAGATCGACGTGCTGATCGCGGATACGGCAGGGCGCCTGCACAATAAGGACAACCTCATGGAGGAATTGAAGAAGGTTGTGCGCGTGATGGGTAAGGTCGACCCATCGGCGCCGCATGAGGTAATGCTGGTACTGGACGCCGGCACCGGGCAGAACGCGCTTGCCCAGGCGGAACATTTCCAGCAGTGGGTGGGCGTGTCCGGCATCACCCTGACCAAATTGGACGGCACAGCCAAGGGCGGGATTATTTTTGCGATAGCGAAAAAATTGCAGCTCCCTATTCGGTTCATCGGTGTGGGTGAAGCGATGGAAGACCTGCGGCCTTTCCAGGCCGAGCAATTTATAGAAGCCCTGTTTGACACCGATAACAGCTCTGCATGATCACATTCGACAGGGTCAGCAAGCGTTACGAGGAAGGACGCGATGCACTGCGCGAGGTTAGCCTCCATATCGGCAGTGAAGACTTTGTGTTCCTCACCGGCCATTCCGGCGCGGGTAAGAGTACGATGCTGCGCCTTATCATGCTGATGGACAGGCCCACGCGGGGCCAGGTCATCGTAAACGGCCAGGACCTGTCCACCGTGCGCGCCCGCGGAATACCCCGGTTGCGCCGCAATATCGGTGTTGTGTTCCAGAACCACCGGTTATTGTTCGATCGCACGGTTTTCGACAATGTCGCGCTGCCCCTGGTTATCGCCGGCTATGAGCATCGCGAGATTGGAAGGCGTGTGCGCGCCGCCCTGGATAAAGTGGGCTTGCTACACCGTGAATGGGCCATGCCCAAGGCGTTGTCCGGGGGCGAACAGCAGCGCGTGGGGATTGCCAGGGCCGTGGTCGGCAAGCCGCGAATACTCCTGGCGGACGAACCGACGGGCAACCTGGACCCCGCGCTGTCCGCTGAGATTATGAACCTGTTTGAACAGTTCAATCAGGTGGGCGTGACCGTGCTGATAGCAAGCCATGATCTTGCGCTTATCTCCCGCCTGCACCACCGCATCATTACGCTTCAGCAGGGTCACCTCGTCAGCGGGGGCGCCGGGTGATACGACGCGGGAAAAAGCCGCAGCGCAAGGAAAGCGCCCGTCCCAGGCGAACGGGGGCATGGCACCTGCTCGCGGCCTGGTTTCAGCACCACCGGCTTTCCGCCGCGGACAGCCTGGTGCGCGTGATAGAGAACCCCGGCTCCAGCCTGTTGACATGGCTGGTTATCGGCATCGCCCTGGCCTTGCCCGTTGGCCTGAACGTGGCGCTGGACAATGTGAGTCGGGTGAGCGATGGCTGGGACAGCCCCGCGCAAATTTCGCTCTTTTTGCAGGACGGGGCGGGCAATGACGAAGCGCAGCGCCTCACGGATGAACTGGCGGCACGGCAGGACGTCGCGGCGACACGGTTTATTCCCCGCGAAGAGGCACTGGATGAGTTCCGCGATCTCTCCGGGTTTGCGGATGTTTTGGCCAATTTACAGGAAAACCCCCTGCCCAACCTTGTCCTGGTGACGCCTCGCACCACCCTCGAAGAGCCGGAGGTAGTGGCCCTGCGCGCTGAACTGGAAGAAATCAGCGCGGTGGCAGAAGCCGTTCTGGACATGGCCTGGCTGCAGCGCCTCAATACGCTGATGGAACTCAGCCGCCGAATCGTACTGGCGGTCGGCGGGATGCTGGTTATCGGGGTGTTGTTGATCCTGGGTAATACGATTCGGCTCGCCATTGAAAACCGCAGGGATGAGATCGTTATTGTAAAGTTGGTGGGCGGCAGCAATGGCTTTGTGCGCCGGCCATTTTTATATACGGGCCTGTGGTACGGTGTGGGTGGGGGTGCGCTGGCAGCCATTCTGGTGTCGGCAGCCCTGTGGTTCCTTGAAGAGCCCATCAGCGACCTGGCGTTGCTATATGAAAGCGCTTTTTACCTGAGTGGGCTGGGTGTGATGGGCGCCCTGAACCTGGTCATTCTCGGCGGGCTGCTGGGGCTGGCGGGTGCCTGGCTTGCCGTATCGCGGCACCTGGTACGCATCGAGCCACAATAAGTGTATGCCCGGTTTTGGCCAGATCCTTTAAGTTGCTGATTCTAAAGAATTAAAAAGTTATTTTCTTATAACACACTGAACTTTTATGAAATTAGCACTCTAATGCATAGAGTGCTAAAATCGGCACCGGATTTACGAGAGGATCTATTGATGACAAAGAGCTTGATGCCCATCGACCAGATGGTACCGGGAGCGAATCTGCCGGCCTATGTGCAGGCGGTCAGCTGTATTCCGATACTCAGTGTCGAGCGTGAACGCGAGTTGGCAGAAGATCTTTACTACAACCAGAACCTGCAGGCCGCGCGCGAGTTGGTGATGTCGCACCTGCGCTTCGTGGTACACATCGCGCGCAGTTATTCCGGCTATGGACTGGCCGAGGCGGACCTGGTGCAGGAGGGCAATGTCGGCCTGATGAAGGCGGTCAAGCGCTTCAATCCCGAGAAAGGAGTGCGCCTGGTGTCGTTTGCCGTGCACTGGATCAAGGCGGAGATGCACGAGTTCATCCTGCGCAACTGGCGGATCGTGAAAGTTGCGACAACCAAGGCGCAGCGCAAACTGTTTTTCAACCTGCGCAGCGCGAAAAAATCGCTATCCTGGCTCAGTGCGGAAGAGGCACAGGCGATCGCCGAGGACCTGGGTGTCGAGGTACACGAAGTGCAGCGGATGGAGAGTCGCCTGAGCAGTCGCGACCTCGGTTACGACCAGCCGGCAGACATCGACGATGATGACGTCTGGCATGCGCCCCAACACTATCTGGAAGATCACAGTGCAGATCCCGCGCAGATCCTCGAGTCCAGCGACTGGCAGGACAGCAGCGAAGCTCGGCTCCACAACGCGCTGTCCGATCTGGACGAACGCAGTCGCGATATACTGTCGCAGCGCTGGCTGGCCGAGAAGAAAGCCACCCTGCACGAACTGGCGGCGCAGTACAGTGTTTCCGCCGAGCGCATCCGGCAGCTCGAACAAAGTGCCATGGAGAAACTGCGAGCGGCTATCGCAACCTAGCCCGCGCCACGGAGGCGGCATGGCCGCCTCCCTGTTACAATCTAACCATGGCGAAACTATTCATTACCCTGGCGTCACTGAGCGGCATGTTGGCTGTACTCTTAGGCGCGTTCGGTGCACATGCACTCAAGGGCAGGCTGGATGACTACGCACTGGGTGTGTTCGAAACGGCCGTGCAGTATCATTTCAATCACAGTCTCGCGCTTTTGGCAGTGGGCATCCTCGCGATGAGCCAACCGCAAACCCTGTTGTTGAAAAGCAGCGGCTGGCTGTTCCTGCTCGGGATTGTCGTATTTTCAGGCAGCCTTTACCTGCTGAGTATCACAGGTGAACGCTGGTTGGGCGCAATCACGCCGCTGGGCGGGCTGGCCTTTATCGCCGGGTGGGCCTGTCTGGCAGCCACCGCCTGGAAACTGCTGGATTGAATCACACCCCGGGGCGTACATGACTGATCTCGACAAGAGACAGCGCATACGCAGTTATGTACTGCGCACTGGTCGTATGACACCGGCACAGCGGCGCGCTTTCGAGGAAGGTTGGCAGCGCTGGGGCCTTGAGTACGGCAGCGACAACCTGGCGATCGACACGGCGTTCGGGCGGGCCGGCCCGACCGTCCTCGAGATCGGGTTCGGAATGGGCCAGTCCCTTGTGGAAATGGCCCGGTCCAGGCCGGACAGTAACTTTATCGGGATTGAAGTACACCGCCCTGGCGTGGGCAGGCTGCTGCACAGCGTGGCCGAGCTCGAACTCAGCAATATCCGGGTATACTGCCACGATGCGGTTGAGGTTTTGCGAGACTGTATTCCCGAAGCATCCCTGGACGCGGTACAGATTTTCTTCCCCGACCCCTGGCACAAGAAGCGGCACAAGAAGCGCCGCCTGATACAGCCGGCATTCGTTGCGTTGCTGGTAAGCAGGCTCAAGCCGGGCGGTATCCTGCATCTCGCCACCGACTGGGAGGACTATGCGCAGCAGATGATGACTGTGCTCAGCAACGCTGAAGGATTGTCCAATATGCATGGGGAAGGTGAGTTTGTGTTGCGGCCGGAATACCGACCGCTGACCAAATTTGAGTTACGGGGGGCGAAGTTGGGTCACGGCGTATGGGATCTGGAATTTTCTCGTGAGCGAACAAGGGGTCAGCTATAAGCCAAAGTTACAGCAACAACTGTTTGTCGGGGCGGAGTTTGCTGAGAGGATTCCTGAATGTGGGCCTTGTCGAGTTGATTGCGCTATAGATTCCCGCCAAGCAGTGTCACTTGAGCTTCTTGATCTGCGCGCTCAGAATTCCAGTCAGTTGTTCTTCGTTCTTGGTATGGGCTTGAGCCTGGTTGAGTTGAAGAAGCCGCTCAAACGCTTTATTAATGGTGATGTTGTTCGTTTGGATATCAGCCACCAGATAGCGACGTTTGGGAGTTTCCGAGGACAATGCGTGCATCACGGCCATTGCCACATCTGCAGGGTCTTGCTGAGAGCTGTTATCTGCACTGATCATCTTGATGAACATCAACTCATTTTTGTAGGCTGAAGTTTCATTCCAGTACCGCTTCTCTTCGAGCCGCTCTATCGCCGCTTTTCCGGCATTGGATGCGAAACCGCCAGGCTCTATCACACTGACTTTTACGCCAAAACGATCCATTTCGGCGGCCAGGCTATCCGTGTAAGCCTCAATAGCATGCTTGCTCATACTGTAGTGGCCGCTAAGTTGTTCAGAGTAAATCCCATGAATCGAGCTGATATTGACGATGCGCCCTTGATCTTCAATGATTAACGGCGCGAACGCCTGAGTAATTCTGTAGGGACCAAAGACGTTTACATCAAACAACCACGCAAGCTCTTCAACAGGCACTTCAATCAGAGGGCCCATCATTACGGCCCCCGCATTATTCACTACACCGTAGAGGCCGCGACCCTTTCTTTTTACTAGCTCTACGGCTGCATCTATATCCGACTGTATGGTAACGTCGAGGCGAACTGATTCAACATTTCCCATCGCCTCCAACCGTTTCAGGTCTTCGGGTTGGCGTGCACCGGCGTACACCAGATACCCGTTTGAGGAAAGCACTTCAGTAATACGCAGGCCGATACCCGAGCTGGCACCGGTAACCAGCACTGCCTTCAGATCTGTATCATCGGCAAGCACTGAGGGCAACCAGAATATCAGGGCAAGCAAACTGGCCAACAAAGTTATAGGCTTCACAACAAACGCCACATCATTTATTCTGCAGTGAAATTACTAATATCAGATATTGCATTAGAACAACCAATATCCAATTTAAGCAAGAGAAAGTACCGTTTTCTGTAGGCTTTTCTCCACTTGTCCTCACGCATAGAAGAGCGCCGCCACTAGGGTCTATTGCTGATCAGTATATAGCTATGTTGAATAGAGCGGGAAACTACCTCCTTCCGGTGGTATCCACAGCGACTGAACTGGAGTGAAACATGCGTAGTGTGATCCTGGGCATTTTTATCGCGGCCACTGCACTTGCACCCCTGGCCGCTGAGCGGCGCGTGTCTCCTGGCGATTGGCCGCACTTTAATCGTGACCAGTGGAGTTCAAGGTACTCACCACTCGATCAGATCAACGTTGGTAATGTAAGTAAGCTGGAGCTCGCCTGGGTTTACTCTCCAGTTAAATCTGAGCCTAATGCAGGCTTCGACGTCGATGCTGACAACGATTTGGCGAAAGCATTTCGTAAACTCAATATCTCTCCTTCATTTGGCGTTACTGTTAAAGCGGTCCCAATTGTCGTAGACGGTGTCATGTACGTACCCTCCTTTAATTTCGTGGCAGCCGTTGATGCGGCAACTGGCAGGGAGATTTGGAGATACACCGTGGCTGAGGGGATGAACGTTAGCCAGTACGGCGTCAATTACTGGCCGGGCAATGCTGAATCAGAAGCACGAATTGTGTTTACATCCGGCAGCAAACTGATTTCGCTTGATGCGGCAACCGGACTTCCAGTGAGTGAATTTGGCGGCGACGGTGCTATTGATATGGGTGTTATCTGGACAGGTGTTCCCGTGGTCTTCCGCGATGTGCTCGCAGTTGGCTCCATCGTCAGAGAGATTCCGCAGAATCCCAACGAGCCCGGGGATACACGTGGTTTTGACGCGGTAACTGGCGCCCGGAAGTGGGTGTTTCACAGCGTACCCAGGCCCGGAGAGATTGGCCATGAAACCTGGCTTGACGACGGTTGGCGTGATAGGTCAGGCACCAACAATTGGGGTCCACACATGAGCGTCGATGAGGAACTCGGCCTGTTGTATTTCAATCTCGGCAGTCCGTCGTCTAACTACTACGGCGGTGATCGACCGGGAAGCAACCTCTTCGGGAACTCACTCGTGGCAGTGGATGGGGAAACGGGCGAATATCGTTGGCATTTCCAGTTCATACATCACGACCTTTGGGATTATGACAACCCACCCGCTCCGTCACTCATTAATATTCAGCAGGACGGCAAGACCATCCCGGCTATTGCGCAAATCGGCAAGAGTGGCTGGATGTTTATTCTCGATCGTCGCAATGGCGAGCCAATCTTCGGCGTAGAGGAGCGGCCGGTCGCAATGGGAGATGTACCTGGAGAGTGGTATTCACCGACTCAGCCGTTTCCATTGAAACCGTATCCACTTGCCCGGATGAGCTTCAGTCGGGAGGACATGGTTACTGCTAAGGATACTACTTCAGCACATGCGGCTAACTGCAAGGCGCTGTATGAAAGAAACGGCGGATTTTACAACGCGGGGCCCTTCACGCCCTTCCTCTTGCATACCGAGGGCTCCGCGCCCCGGTCAAGCATTATTTTTCCAGGCAGTACGGGTGGAACGCTCTGGGGCGGGATGGCTACCGATCAGCGGCGCGGATACCTGTTTGTCTACACGCAGAATCTTGGCTCGATTGGATGGACTGTAAAAAAGAACCTGGAAGAAGTCACTCAATTCGATGTGGAGGGCCCGATAACGCCTTACACACGCGCCAATGTCGACGGTAATTTCGATCATTTCACCTTCTCGGCTTCTGCCGGGGAGGGCCTGCCCGAGTACCCGTGCCAAAAACCGCCCTGGGGCCAGCTCAACGCGGTTGATGCAAACACTGGAGAGATTATCTGGCAGAGGCCTGTTGGTGTCGCTGAGGGCTTGCCAGAAGGGAAGCGTAACACAGGCCTGCCATACGGCTACGCAGGTCCGACAGCAACGGCCGGTGGGCTGGTTTTCTACGCGGCCTTGCGTGATGGACTGCTGCGCGCCTTCGATTCGCTAAATGGAAAGGAGCTGTGGAGCACCGATTTGGGTTCTACTGGTTACTCGCAACCGATAAGCTTTCTGGGTCCTGACGGGCGGCAGTACGTGTCGATTACCGTCGCTGGAGAGGTCCGGGCGTTTGCGCTGCCACGAAGCCAGTGATCCGGAGCACGAAATGGGAGCAGACGGATAGGCACAGCATGCCGCGATAATTGACAACAGCGCCCTCAATCTACAAAAAACTCGGCGACCACGTTGTCCAGGAAACGTCGTCCGGCGTCGGTCGCCCTCACACGGTCGCCGGACCGCTCGAGTAGCGCACGTTCGCAAAGACTCGTCAATAGCGGCGACAGAACGTCGGCATCAAGCCTGGTGTTCTGGCTAAACTCCGTTAAGAAAAAACCATCGTTCAGTCGCAGGGCATTCATCATATACTCTCCGACAGTGTCCCGTTGCCCCAGCGTTCGGCTGCGGGCAACAAAATCACCCGGCTCCGAAGACATATAGTCATGCGGCTGACGGCGCTTCGCGAAACGCTGGATGCGCCCGTCGCTGAAAGTGATCTTGCCGTGCGCGCCGGCACCGATGCCCAGATAATCGCCGAACGACCAGTAGTTCCTGTTATGACGGCAGTGGAAGCCGGGTTTGCTGTAGGCGGACACCTCGTACTGGGCATAGCCATGGACAGCCAGCAACTCCTCTCCACATTCCTGAATGTCGGACAGTTCATCCTCCACTGGCAGCAGCGGAGGCCGTTTGTGAAAAACTGTGTTCTGCTCGATGGTCAGTTGGTACCAGGAGAGATGGGCGGGGTTGCCTGCAATGGCCGTTCGCAGGTCGCTTTCGGCGGTGCGCGGGGTTTGTCCCGGAAGCCCATGCATCAGGTCAAGATTGAAGCTGTCGAAGCGCGCACTGCGCGCAAATTCAATTGCGGCGAGGGCCTGGTCGCTGGTGTGAACACGGCCCAGTGCCTCGAGGTGGGCATCGTCGAAGCTCTGTATGCCCAGTGACAGGCGATTGATCCCCGCATCCCTGAAGGCGTGGAACTTCTCCGCCTCCGCGCTGCCGGGATTTGCCTCCATGGTGGCCTCCAGCGTTGGCGCGAGGGGCGCCATCGTTGCGATTTCCCGCATTAACTGGCGAATTGCGCTGGCCGAGAACAGGCTGGGCGTGCCGCCGCCGATGAACAGGGTTTCGATGGTGCGCCCCTGCAAGAAATGCAGTTCACCCCGCAAATCGGATAACAAAGCGCGAATGTACAGTTCCTCGGGGACGCGGCTGGTTTCGTGCGAATTGAAGTCACAATAGGGGCATTTGCGTTCACACCACGGCAGGTGGATATACAGCCCCAGGGGCGGCAGTTGCATCAGCGTGATCGCAGGGCCTGGAACAGCAGCGCGCTGGCTTTTGCCCGGTGACTGATGCGGTTTTTCAGCGCGCGTGGCAGCTCCGCGGAACTGCACTGGTGTTCCGGTACGTAGAACAGCGGGTCGTAACCGAAACCGTGCTCACCCCTGGGTGCGCGCAGTATAGAGCCCTCCCAACTGGCCTGGCATACCAGCGGTGTCGGGTCGGCCGCGTGGCGCATGTAAACGAGTACACACTGGAACCGGGCGCTGCGCTGCGCTTCGGGGACGTCGCGCAACTCTTCCAGCAGGCGGGCATTGTTGCCCTCGTCACCGGTTCCTGAATAGCGCGCAGAGTAAATGCCGGGGGCGCCGTCGAGATAGTCCACTTCCAGGCCGGAGTCGTCCGCAATCGCCGCCAAACCACTGTGCTGTGCGGCTGCGCGCGCCTTGATGATCGCGTTCTCGACAAAACTCAGGCCGGTTTCATTGACCTCGGGCACGTTGAACGCCGCCTGCGGAGTGAGCGTTACACCCAGCGGCGCGAGCACCTCTCCCAACTCCCGCAGTTTGCCGGCGTTGCCGCTGGCGAGGACCACGGTGTGCCTGCGTGCCGGTTCAGCCATCACTCGACAAAGAGCTGGTGCTTGAATTTGAACGTGTAGCTCTGCTGCGCGCCGGAGGGCCGAAAGTCGAATTCAAAAAAGCGCCACTCCTCGTTGATGAAGGCGAACTCGGCTATGTAGTAGACGGCATCGCCCTCGCGAATTTCCCTGAACTCGAGCGCCTGTTCCTGCATCAGGTCCCAGGTGCGCCCCTTGAGCGCCATGGTGCGCGATTCACTGCCGCCAGCCACGTTCTCTCGAGCGGCCAGGTTGAGAATCGCCCGTTTTTCTCCGCGGGTGATACCGTAGGTCGCGGCGATATCCGGCTCCAGGAATGTGGTGTTGACCACGCTGTAGTGCAGTTCAAACGGACCGAAGGTCTCCGACTGTTGTGCCGGTGCGGGGCTGGCAACCAGTGCCAGGCAGATAATCAGGAATCGCATAGGTAGAGGTAGACGCATATTATCGACTGATCCGGTAGATTGCCGTGGAGGCGAAGAGGTTTGGCCACTTGTTGGAAAGCATCGGCTGGTCCCGGGTTTCGCCCACGACGTCCCTTGAAACGATACGAATGCCCTTGGCCCGGCACAGGTCTTCAAAGTCCTTCACCGTGCAGAAGTGGATGTTCGGCGTGTTGTACCAGGTATACGGCATGAAACTCGATACCGGCATGCGGCCTTGCAGGCCCAGCATCAGGCGGCAGCGCCAGTGTCCGAAATTGGGGAAGGTGACAATGCCCTCGCGACCGATACGCAGCATCTCATCCAGTACCCTTTCGGGGTATTTCACCGCCTGCAGTGCCAGTGCGAGCACCACTGTATCGAAGCTCTGGTCGGGGAAATTGGCGAGACCCGCGTCCATGTCCTGCTCGATGACATTGATGCCGCGCGATATGGCGGCGGTAATATACCGCTGGTCGATTTCCAGGCCTGTGCCCCTGACCTGCCGCTGGTCGCGCAGGAACTCCAGGAAGACGCCATCGCCACAACCGAGGTCCAGTACCCGCGATTCAGGTGCGATCCAGCGCTGAATATGCGAAAGGTCCAGGCGCATCAGTTTTCATCCCTCACGCGCAGCATATACGCGCTAAACACATCGAGGTAGCGGGGAATCGGCATGAGGAACGCATCGTGCCCTTCTTTCGCCTCGATTTCGGCATAGCTTACGGGCCGGTCCGCCGCGATCAGGGCGTTGACAATCTCGCGGGAGCGCTCCGGCGAGAACCGCCAGTCCGTGGAGAAGGAAATCACCAGGAAACTGCACTGCGCATGCTGGAAAGCGGCCACCGGGTCGTTGTCGTATTCCAGTGCGAGGTCGAAGTAGTCCAGTGCACGGGTCATCAGTATGTAGGTATTGGCATCGAAGCTGCCCGAAAACTGGCTGCCCTGATGGCGCAGGTAACTTTGAACCTGGAATTCCGCGTTGGAAACCTCGCCTCTCAGCAGGCTGCCGGAACGCAGGTCGCGCCCGAACTTATTCGCCATGGCATCGTCTGACAGATAGGTGATATGACCGATCATTCGCGCGAGCGCCAGACCCCGGGTCGGTATGGTGTTGTGCTGCTGGTAGCTTCCGTCGAAAAACCCCGGGTCCGATTCGATAGCCTGGCGCGCCACCTCGTTGAACGCGATATTCTGCGCGCTGAGTTTGAGAGCTGCGGCAATGACAATGCAGTGCCTGATGCGCTGCGGGAACTCCAGCGACCAGCGCATGGCCTGCATTCCACCCAGGCTGCCGCCAATCACCGCGGCCCAGCAATCGATTTCGAGGTAATCCGCCAGACGCGCCTGGCTGTGTACCCAGTCCCGTGTTCGCAGGGGAGGGAAATCGGATCCCCAGGGCTTTCCGGTCGCGGGATTGATGGAGCTCGGACCGGTAGAGCCGTGACAACCGCCCAGATTGTTCAGACATACGACGAAAAAATGCGTGGTATCAATCGGTTTCCCCGGGCCGATACACTCATCCCACCATCCCGGCTTCTTGTCTTCAGCGCTGTGGTAGCCCGCTGCGTGATGGTTGCCGCTGAGCGCGTGGCAGATGAGCACGGCATTGCTGCGCTGCTCATTCAGCGTTCCGTAGGTTTCATACACCAGGTCGTAATTCTGCAGTTCGCGGCCGCAGGCCAGTTGCAGCGGCGCGTCGAAGTGCGCGACTTGCGGCGTGACGATACCGACGGAGTGCTGGGGGTTCATGATTCCGGATCCGTCCGCTAACCCAGCCAGGGTGCGAAACCGAGCACGCCCACCGCCGCGGCCATATGCTGCAGGGCTATCTGCACAACATTGATCAGGATAAAGGCGAGAATCGGGGAGAAATCCAGTCCGCCCATCGGTGGCAGCAATTTGCGCATTGGCGCCATCAACGGCTCGGTAATCTGGTACAGCAGGTGGATTGCGGGATGGCGGCTGCCCTGCGCGACCCAACTCAGAATGATCATGGCCAGCAACGCAAAAAAATACATCTGAACCAGCAGGGCGACGACACCCAGAAGCCCGCCGAGCAGAAGCGGCACCGGCGGCGGAATAGTTCCGAAGCGGATAAAGGCAACCACCGCTATGCCGGCGACCTGCAGCAAGACGGCCAGTAGCAGCGATGCGGTATCCACACCCGCATAGCCGGGAACAACGCGGCGCAGCGGAACCACCAACGGATTGGTGATCTTCACCACGAACTGGGAAATCGGATTGTAAAAATCCGCGCGCACCAGTTGCAGCAGGAAGCGCAGTAACATGGCCACCAGGTAGAGGCTGAGCAGGGTCTGGATCAGGTAAATCAGGATTGCATACAAGGCGCTCATTGGCACTAACCCATTTCCATTGACATTTCGGTGGCCCGGTCGGCGGCAGCGCGCATCGCCCTGGCCACTGCGCCTCGAAGGTCATCATTCTCAAAGCTTTGAATCGCGCGTTCCGTGGTGCCGCCAGGACTGGTCACCCGGCGTCGCAACTCCACCAGGTCCACATCGCTTTCCAGTGCCATGCGCGCTGCGCCCAGCCCGGTTTGTGTCGCGAGCAGGGTGGCTGTCTCGCGGCTCAACCCCAGCGCGACGCCCGCGTCAATCATCGCCTCAGTCAACAGGAAGAAATAGGCCGGTCCGCTGCCGGACAGGGCGGTAATGGCGTCCAGCTCCGCTTCGGAGTCCACCCAGCAGGTAATACCCACGGCGGAGAGGGCCAGCTCCGCAAACGCGCGCTGCTGTGCGGATGTGTTGTCGTTGGCGAAGAGCCCGCTGGCACCGCTGCCCACCAGCGCCGGGGTGTTGGGCATACAGCGCACAATGGCGGCATCGGGGCCTAGCCTGGACTGCATGCTGGCGATAGTCACCCCCGCCGCGATGGAGATTACCAGCGAGCGGCTGGTCTGCACCGCTGTGGCGATGCTGCCCGCCGCTTCGGCCATAACCTGCGGTTTCACCGCCAGGATAACGATGTCTGCGCCCTCAACCGCCGCGGCGTTGTCGCCGTACACCGCTACCGGAGCGACCGCGCGCAGCCGTTCCAGACTGTCCGGAAAAGGGTCTGCCGCGCTGATGCGATCAGCGGGATGGCCGCTGTCAAGCAGGCCGCCGATGATACTGCTGGCCATATTGCCGGCGCCGACAAAAGCGATGTGTGGTAGATACGTGTGTCCGTCTGCCATAGGGTTACCGAAGATAAAATAGTCGTGCAGTATACACGCCGCAATCCGTCAAAATCACCTGTTGCGCGGGCCGAATATCCCCGTGCCGACCCGGAGCATCGTGGTGCCCTCCAGGATTGCCGCGTCCATGTCGGCGGACATGCCCATCGATAGCGTGTCGGCATCGGGCACCAGTGCCCGGAGTTCCGCCAGCGCGTGGCGCATCTGGCGGAAAGCCGCACGCTGTCGACAGGGCTCGGCGTCCGCCGCGGGTATTGCCATCAGGCCCCGCAGCTTGAGATGCGGCAGCTCGTGCACCCGGCGGGCCAGTTGCGGCAAATCCTCGAGTGTGACGCCGGATTTGCTGCCTTCGCCCGATATATTGACCTGGAGACAGACCTGCAATGGCTCCAGCCCGGGTGGTCGCTGTGCGTTGAGGCGCTCGGCGACCCGGGCGCGATCAACGCTGTGTACCCAGTCAAAATGTGTGGCAATACCGGACGTCTTGTTGGACTGGATTGGACCAATGAAGTGCCAGATGAGGGGCAGGTCCTCAAGGTCGTGTATTTTCTCGAGGGCTTCCTGCAGATAGCTCTCGCCAAAATTTGTCAGGCCGCAGGCGTGGGCGGCCCTGATGTCCTGCGCGGACCGGGTCTTGCTCACGGCGACAATCTGCACCGGATGATTGGCGTTCTGGCTTTTTTCAGCGACCCGCCTTACCCTTTCGCGCAGCTTTGCTATATTCTTGGTGAGCTGTTGTTCGTTCATGGCGCGGATGTTAGCGGATTTGGCGCCTGGGCGACACGGACAATAATAGGGTTGAAAGGCGTCCGCGCGGATACCAACAGCCGACGGGGGATTATCAAGCATGGATATAACGGAATTATTGGCGTTCAGTGCCAAGCAGGGTGCGTCAGACCTGCACCTATCAGCCGGGCTGCCGCCGATGATTCGCGTAGACGGCGATATTCGCCGTATCAACCTGCCGCCAATGGAACACAAGCAGGTTCATGAGCTTATCTACGACATCATGAACGATAAGCAGCGCAAGGATTATGAAGAGTTCCTCGAAACCGATTTTTCCTTCGAAGTGCCGGGTGTCGCCCGCTTTCGTGTCAACGCCTTTAACCAGAACCGCGGTGCCGGCGGCGTCTTTCGTACCATTCCGTCGAAGGTACTCACCATGGAAGACCTCGGCATGGGACAGGTCTTTCGCGATATTTCGATGATGCCCCGTGGGCTGGTGCTGGTGACTGGTCCAACCGGTTCCGGGAAGTCGACCACTCTGGCGGCAATGGTGGATTTCATCAACGACAACAAGTACGAGCATATCCTGACCATCGAGGACCCGATCGAGTTCGTGCACGAGAGCAAAAAGTGCCTGGTGAACCAGCGCGAGGTACACCGTGATACGCTGGGTTTCTCGGAGGCCCTGCGCTCCGCGCTGCGGGAAGACCCCGATATCATTCTGGTGGGTGAGATGCGCGACCTGGAGACAATACGGCTTGCGCTCACAGCTGCGGAAACCGGACACCTGGTGTTCGGTACGCTGCATACCACCTCCGCGGCCAAAACGATAGACCGCGTTATCGATGTGTTCCCGGCGGCGGAAAAATCCATGGTGCGCTCAATGTTGTCGGAGTCCCTGCAGGCCGTGATATCGCAGACACTGCTCAAGCGCGCCACCGGCGGGCGAGTCGCGGCGCACGAGATCATGCGTGGTACTTCGGCCATACGAAACCTGATCCGTGAAGATAAAGTGGCGCAGATGTATTCAGCGATCCAGACCGGTCATGCGCTGGGTATGCAAACGATGGATCAGTGTCTTGAGGACCTCGTAGGAAAGCGTATCATCACCAAGGAAGTCGCGCGCGAAAAGGCGAGAATGCCGGAAAACTTCTAGTTGCTTGTAGTCGGGGAAGGGCCGCGAGTATGAACATTGAAATCTTGCTCCAGAGGATGGTAAAGGAAGGCGCCTCCGACGGGTTTATCACAGCGCACGCTCCGCCTTGCATCAAGGTGGACGGCCAGATATATCCGATAAGCGACCGGCCGGTAACGGAAGAAGAAGCGCGCGAAATGGTGCTGTCGACGATGCGCGAGGATCAGCAGATCGACTTTCGAAAACACCATGAATGCAATTATGCGCTCAGCACCAGGGAACTCGGTCGTTTCCGCGCCAGCGCGTTCGTACAAAGGGGGCAATGCGGCCTGGTCGTGCGTCGAATCCAGACCGTGATACCGACTATTGAAGAACTGGGACTGCCCCCGATAATCAGGGACCTTGCAATGACCAAGCGCGGCCTGGTCATTTTCGTCGGCGCCACGGGTACCGGTAAGTCGACTTCCCTCGCCTCGATGGTCGACTATCGCAATCGCAATAGCCGCGGCCACATCATAAGCATTGAGGATCCGATAGAGTTTATCCATGAGCATGCCGGCTGTATCGTTACGCAGCGCGAGGTGGGCATGGATACCGAGTCCTTTGATGTCGCTCTGAAGAACACTCTGCGGCAGGCCCCGGATGTGATATTGATCGGCGAGGTGCGCACTGCGGAGACCATGCAGCAGGCGTTGACCTTCGCCGAGACCGGCCATCTCTGTCTGTGCACGCTGCACGCCAACAATGCCAACCAGGCGCTCGACCGGATACAGAGCTTTTTCCCTGCCGAATTGCACAACCAGGTGTGGATGGATCTGTCGTTGAATCTGCGGTCGATGGTCGCGCAGCAGCTACTGCCGCGTAAAGACGGGAAAGGTCGCACACCGGTAGTGGAAGTCCTGCTCAACTCTCCCCTGGTCGCGGAATATATCCGCAAGGGTGAGGTGCACCTGATCAAGGACCTGATGGCCAAGTCGACAGAGATTGGCATGCAGACACTCGACCAGTCACTGGTGAAAGCCTACAAGGGGGGATTGATCTCCAAGGAAGAGGCGATCCGCTTCGCGGATTCCGCCAACGATGTGCGCCTGCAAATCAAAATGCTGGACAGGAATGAGTTGGGGACTGGCGACAGCCTGGCGCTGGCCACCGGCCAGCCCGATCAGGACGGACGGTTTCTCCGGCGATAGCGCCCCCCGGAGTTTTTCAGGCCTTTCGTGTGTCCGATGATGACTATTCGTCGGTTTGGCCTGAAGATCACCAGCAGATGGGAATTTGCTCCTGCGGGTAAGTCGATGCGGCGAAACACCACATTTCTATCGCGTAACGCGTTTTGGTCATGCTGTCGTTGACCCCGGTGCGGTGCAGCGTCATCTCGTCAAACAACAACGCGTCCCCGGTTTCAAACACCGGGCGCGCGATCGAATAACTGGCGCCATAGCGGGCGGCCGTTTCATTGCTGACCGCCCAGTCGAAAATATCCGGGCCGCCCATTTTCACCAGGCTGTTCAGGCGGCAGGGGATGATTTCAAGGCCGGGGGCATCCACGCCACATGGGCTCAGGGCCGTCCATATGTTCAGGGACCGGATGTCGGTACCTAGAAAGGAGCCGTCCTGGTGCCAGCCGCCCAGGGCGCCGGGTTCGGTTCGCCTGAGCGTGGTTTTCTTCGCCGACAGCGCGACACGCTCGCCGAAGTAGTCTTCCAGCAGGCGGTCGAAACCGACGGCCGACAAAGCCTCCATATGGCGGAACAGGGCGCGCGGCGCATCGATAGCCAGCACGCCACCTCCGCGCCTCGCGTAGGAGCGTTCCGCGCCAAACTTTTGATCTTCGCGATGCAGACTGAAAGGCAGGTACCAGGGCGGTACCTGCGTGCGCAGCCTCCGCACGATGGCGGCGCTGTTGAAAGTGTGGTCTATAGCGTCGCGGATACCTTGGGCCACGTGCTGGTCAAGCAATCCGCGCACCATCAATGATCCGTGGTGTGCGATCGCCGATGTGATGATATCCGCGGTCAGTTCGCTAGCCGGTATTTCCGGAATGGATGTCTCGCCCGGGAAGTAATCAGGCAGGGACTTTGGCCAGTCGGGTACCGTTGCCCTGGCGGCGATGTCGGCAAAGGCCCGGTGCCGCACTTCCATGAGCCGTTTTTCGACGTCCGGATGCTCCTCGCGCCGATTGGAATCAGAAAGCAGCTTGATGGCCTCATCCCACGATCCTGCCGTTGCCAGTTCGTCTGATTGACGTAGTATGCCTGCGAAATCGAGCGCGCTAATGCCGGCATTCATTCAAACTCTCCAGAACCTGTCGGTTTTCAGTATAGCCAGATTCCCGGACGCCAACTAGCCTTCCCCGCACACCGGCTGCTGTAGTGAGGGCGTGCGCCGCGGGCGGCTGGCGAGCGATGCAGACTAGGAACTGCTGCGCCTGCCGTGCTCGGCGAACCAGGTGCGCAGTATCAGCTCCGCGGCGAGGCTGTCTATGGGCCGGCGCTTGTAGTCGCCCCGGTGGCCGCGTTCGCGGGATTCATGTTTTGCTGCAAAGCTGCTCAGTCTTTCATCCACCATCTCTACCTGGAGGCCTAGCCGCCCGTGCAGTCGGCGCGCAAACTTCGCGGCCAGTCCGCTCAGCTTGCTGTCGCTGCCGTCCATGTTCAACGGGTCTCCCACCACCAGCAGGTCAGGGCGCCATTCAGCGACCAGGCCTTCCAGCAGACGCCATTCCGGGACGCCGTCCCTGGCTTTCAGTATCGGCAGTGCTTGCGTGGTGCCCAGCAGACTGTTGCCCGTAGCCACGCCGATCTGGCTCAGGCCGAAATCGAACGCCATTACGGTGCGATGAGACTGGGGCATTGCGACTGAACTGGCTGCGCCTGGCGAGTGATCAGGCGTGGCCGGCCTGGCCCGATATCAGGTTCATATCGATACCCAGCTGCGCCGCGGCTGCACCCAGGCGTTGGTCACAGGGTGTGGAAAAAATGACATCGCCGTTGCCCGGCAGGGTCAGCCAGCTGTTGTCCGCCAACTCCTGTTCAAGCTGGCCGGCGCCCCAGCCCGCGTAGCCGAGCGCGATCAGGTGATCGCGCGGTCCCTCGCCGATGGCGATGGCGCGCAATATATCGCGTGATGTCGTCAGGGTGATCTCCGCAGTAACCTTGAGACTGGCTTCCCAGCTCTTGTCGCAATTGCGATGCAACACGAACCCGTGATCCATCTGCACCGGGCCACCGGCCATTACCGGTTCGGAGGAAAAGTCATGGCCTGCGCTGATCTGCAAGTGCTCGAATATCTCCGTGACCGTCAGGTCCAGCGGCCGGTTGATGACGATGCCCATGGCGCCGCTTTCACCGTGCTCGCAAATATAGGTGATGCTCTGCGAAAAAATTCCCTCGGTCAGGCCGGGCATCGCCAACAGGAAATGATCCCGCAGGCAGTCGCCGCTCTTGGTTGTACTGACGGAAAACTTTCCGGTCATTTCGCGCAGGTCTCTTGATTATCCGTTACAGGGCGGTTTCCGGCTCCTAAGGTGAGCTTAGCTGGTTTTCCTGAAAATGCCACGTGCGCACGATTTCAAGCTTGTCTGTCGTGGCTTTCAATTCAGGCGGGAACGGCGAGTACGGCGCGGCCATGCGAACAATTTTGATAGCGGCTTCGTCGAGTACGTTGTAGCCCGAGGAGGACAGGATTTGTATGTCTTCCAGGCTGCCGTCGCTGCGAATTATCACCAGCATGCGCAGGTCTCCGTAAAGACCATAGCGAATCGACGCCTGTGGGTAGTACTGGTTTCCCACTGCTTCCAGCCGCCTGCGCCAATCCAGCAGGTAGGCAGCATCGACCGATTGCTTCGCTGACGCCGCCGTCAGCCGCCTTACCCGGGGCAGCGCCGAGTCGGAACGCGTCTTCAGATCCAGCTCCGCCTGCAAACTGGCGATCTCCTGGTTGATGCGATCGACCTCCGGACTGATTCCGTCCAGTTCGGCTTGTTGTGCGTTAGCATCGTTCGGCTCTGTGGCCACGCTGCGCTCCGCCCGGCCTTTGGTGGCGAGTGTAGTGTGCTGCATCGCGGCCTGTGCCTGCGGGGTTTGTATTTGGGCCTGCTGCTCTGACGGGCTGTCGGTCTGTAGCGGATTGTCGGTACTGAGCAGATTCCTGTCGGCTTCGTTGCCGCTGCCGGCCTGGTTCGCCTGGGCAATGTTGTTCGCGTTCTCTGGCGCGGCTGCGCTGGGCCTGGTGGCCAGGGTGACTTCTATTTGCGGACTGCTGTACGGCGTCGTAAGGTTGCTCCTGAAGGACACTGCGAGGATAAGCAGCGCGTGCGCCGCAATTGCCGCAAGCACGGCGTTTCGAAACCGTGTTTCTCTCTGGTGGCCAGAATCCAGGTAATACATCAAGGGCTCCGCCGGGGCAATTCCTTATTGATCGGCGCTGCGCCGGTTTCTGTTGTTTAACTCCCCGGCAATACAATCCATGAGTTGCCCGCCGATGTCCAGCCCATAGGCCGCGTCAATTTCCCGAATGCAGGTGGGACTGGTGACATTGACCTCCGTGAGGTAGTCTCCAATCACGTCCAGGCCGACAAACAGCAGCCCTCGCTCGCGTAAAGCCGGCCCTACCCGGGCAGCGATCCATTGATCCCGTTCCGTCAGCGGCTGTGCGACACCGGTTCCACCCGCGGCGAGATTGCCGCGGGTTTCCCCCACCAGCGGTACGCGCGCAAGGCAATACGGCACGGGTTCGCCGTTGATCATCAGAATGCGTTTATCGCCCTTTTCAATTTGCGGGATAAACTGCTGTGCCATGATTGTCTGGCTACCGTGCCGGGTCAGCATCTCGAGAATCACGCTGACATTCGGGTCGTCCTTTTTTACCCTGAATATGGCGCTGCCGCCCATGCCGTCCAGCGGTTTGAAAATGGCGTCGCCGTGCTGCTGGTGAAACGCTTTCAGGCGAGGCATGTCCGCGCTGACCAGCACCGGCGGGCAACACTCGGGAAACTGCGTGGCGAACACTTTTTCATTGCAGTCGCGCAGGCTCTGGCAGCGGTTGACCACCAGTGTACCCCTGCGTTCAGCGGCTTCCAGAATATACGTGGTATAAATATATTCGTTGTCGAAGGGCGGGTCCTTGCGCATCAGGATCACGTCGAGTTGGTCGAGGTCCACATCGCGCGCTTCGGCTGTTGAGAACCAGCTTTGCGGGTCCCGCTGTACGGTCAGCTCCGCCATGCTTGCGCGCGCGACACCCTGCTCGAGGTACAGGTCCCCCTGCTCCATGTAAAACAGCTGCCAGCCCCTGTCCTGGGCTGCCCAGAGCATTGCCATTGTGGTGTCTTTCTTGTAGTTGATACCGGCGATGGGGTCCATCACCACGCCCAGTTTGACGGTCATTACGCTCGTACTCCTGCCACGACGGCTTGCTAACTTACGCAAAGGCGTCCACGGGTGCAAGCGGATGAGATGTGTCGAGAGAAGCCGGTGCGGCCAGCCATCCCGTGACGCTGTCAGGGGGCTGCACAAACGGGAGCTAGCGCTAGCAAAAAAAATGAGATTCGGGCAGTTTTTTTGCCTTCGGAGTTGGACTAGTTGCCAAACTGTGACTAAGATCACGTTATCCAGGCCTCCTGTCGTCGAGAAGAGGCCGGTGGATATTGCGGAATCAGCTCGTCACTGATAGGGCGGCCTTATCGGGCCCACTGCAAACTTCCCCCCGATGAAAAATATCTGACATCCCGGCCGCGTGGACAACGTCGGCGCTGGCTTCCGTCACTCGCTGAACAGAGTGATTGAACATTCAACGAGGTGGATGGCATGATGAAAAGCGAGATGAATTCTGCGAACAGGCGGTCGCTAGCGGAAACGCTGTTGATAGTGGTCAGTGGCAGCCTGGCTGTCGCGGTTACCCTGCTCGCCTACATCAGGTCGCTCGACAGCCGCTGGACGCTGGCTTTCGTGGATATGGGCTTTGTCGGCATAATGCTGCTCCTGTTCCTGTACGTGTATGTCGGGCGCAAAACGCATGCGGCGAGTATCCTGCTGGCACTCGGGTTTACCGGCGCCGCACTGATATCCATCCTGTTACTGGGTGCCAGCGAAATATTCTGGGCCTTTCCCGCGCTCATGGTGGCCTACTTCACGCTGGACGCGCGCCAGGCGACTATCATCACGACAGGGTTTGTCGGCTGTTTTCTCGCGATTGTCTGGGATGACCTGTCGGCGGCGGCGGTGATAAAGATCTGTCTGGCGCTGGTTGTTACGGTATTGCTGGCGAACACGTTTTCGTTGACGAACCGGCGGCAATTGGAAGAACTGCGCCACAGCATTGATGTTGATCCGTTGACCGGTGTCGGGAACCGGCGCGCGCAAAGCAACAAACTCGATACCCTGGCGGCTATCTTCCGTCGCAACGGCAGTCCGGCCAGTTTGCTGCTCATCGATATTGATCATTTCAAGCGCATCAACGATACGCACGGACACATTACGGGTGACCAGGTGCTGATAGCCATCGCGGCACTGATAAGCCGCAGTACGCGAGCCACGGAAACCCTGTACAGGTATGGTGGAGAGGAGTTTGTGCTTGTCGCGGAACACACGTCACTGGCTGGCGCGCTTAAACTGGGTGAAAAGGTTCGCAGCCTGATTGAACATGGAAAGTTTATAGAGGGTACGCCAATGACGGTATCGATTGGTGTTGCCCAGTTACAGCCCGCTGAGGACAGAGAGGGCTGGCTGGGTCGCGCAGACGCCGCGCTGTATCGCGCCAAGGGAGACGGGCGCAACCGGGTCATTGCGGCGACTGCTCCCGCCGCATCGGTGACTTCGTTGCTTACCGGCACGCGCAGTAGCAATGATGACGACGTGCTGCCGGTGTGCCTGTCCCTCAAGGTCGGCAACGCGACACACCCGGAGCTGTATTGGCGCGGTTCGGGTTCATCGACTAACCTGAAGAACGGCTCACGACATTGAGAAAGTCGCGGTCAGTGTAACGATTGATACAGGTGCATAGCATGGCGGGCTCTCTCGCGAATTTCATCAAGGACGTCAGGGGCGTGAAGCCGGTGCAGGCGCTGCGCTCGGTGCGGGCACTGATTGCCAACCCGGACAATACCGCGGAGGTGTTCAGGATCATCGAAGCCCTCAAGGGCGGCAGCATAACGCGCGCCGTGGCCAGGCTGGAATCCCTGCCGGGTGGCCGGGAATTACTGCGCCAGAAACCTGATATTCTGTCGTTACTGGGTGATCGAGATGCGCTGCGGGCCATGCCCGAGGGCAGTGTGGGTCGAGCCTACCTCAAGTTTGTCGAGACGCAATCACTGAGCGCGGATGGCCTGGTTGCGGCGAGCGAGGAGGTGCCGCGCGGACGCGGAAGCGGCCTGAACCCCGAGGAGCGCTGGCTGGGCAATCGGCTGCGCGATATACACGATCTGCAACACGTGGTCTGCGGTTATGGGCGCGATCCGCTAGGAGAGCTCTGCCTGTTGTCATTCATGGTCACGCAGACGCCCAATCGCGGTATCGCCTTTATCATTTTCATGGCGCGGCGCAAGGCTCGCCAGGCGGCCGTGTCGTTTTCCGTGGATGATTGCATCGAGGAAGGTCGCCGCATCGGCGAGGCTGCGACATGGTTTGCGACCGTCAACTGGGAGGAGCGCCTGGCCGAACCGCTGGACCAGATACGCGGCGAACTCGGCGTATTGAAGCCCACGCTGTATCGAGCGGCGCTCCGCAGCGCCGTCGATACAGGGTCTGTTGTCAGCGCGGCCTAGTTCGCTTGTTCACAAGGCCAGCGGGCCATCAGAGCGCGAAAGACCGCATCGATGGATGCCTCTGTCTGGTATTGCGGATTTTCCGCCATGAAGCTGACGAACTCGTCGACGGCCTGCAGACGCGTGGTCTGTGGAGGCGGGCAGACCAGGTTTCTGTTGACGTCCGCGCCGGAGATCGCCTGGTGGTAGCGGATGGCACCCTCAAAGAAACCGTAGCAGAAACCCATCGCCGCAGCGTGGTCGACATTCGATGCCTCGACAGTGCAAACATCCACCAGCTCGCCGGCTGAGCTGAGTTTGATGTCTTCCACAGTGTAACCATTGGAGGTGGCGAATACCTGGACGGGTATCACCCCGATCGCGGCCCCCACTACCAGGCTGCATATGCCGATCAGTCCTCGTGCTGTCATTGTTGTCACTCCCCTATAACCGTTGATTTCGCAGCGTGAAAATTCAGTGTGTAAACCGTGAATGCTGGCCGCCTCAGTTATTCGCGGCTTCCTGCTTCAGTCGTGCGTTTTCCTGCCGCAACTGGGTGTTCTCCGCTTCAGCGTCCTCTCGTTTGTTGTACTGGTCGTAGATATAACCACCCGCTGCGCCGACAGCGGCACCGATCGCGGCACTCTCCCGGCTGGTGCCGAGCAATGCGCCGCCCAGTGCGCCGATTGCGGCGCCAGCGCCCGTGCGCTGTTGCGTTTCGCTCATGGTGCAGCCGGAGGCAAGTGCTGCTGCCAGGGCGATGACTGCGGTAAGTCGACAGGCCGGGAGGCGGCTTGTCTGATGGCTTCTGAAGCTCGGGTGTTTGTGCATGCTGCTGGTCTCCTCACAAAATCGTGGGTGGTATTCTTACCCGAAGTGTAGCAAAGCACCAGCGTTGAAGAGGAATTCGACAATGAATCTCCTCTTTATGGAACATCGCTGTCAGGAAAATATAACGGAAGGTTGCAGGGAGAGAAGCCTGATCAAGTCCAGATGAACAGGCTGAACCAATGGCGCCAGGATCTGGCAGATCAATTGATGCAGGACTCCCCGGTCACTGCTGATCGGGGAGATACTCACGGTGTGAAAGGCTACGACTGACCTGGCTTGCGACGGCGGGCAAGCCCCAGGCTGAGAAACCCGACGCCCATCAGCATGATCACGGAGGGTACCGGCATGTCGCTGGGGTTGCCGACATCCCCTCTGCGATCGGAAAGCAGTGCGTAGTCAAAGCCGTAGAAATCGGACGAGCCATTGCGATCAATGGTGACATTGAGTTCGCCGAGCAAGTTGATCGAATCCAGCACGTCCTGGGACAGGTCGAAAAAGCGCACCTTGGTGCTCGGATAGCCGTCATTGAACGCCCAGTTCTGGTTGATTCCGTTGTAGGTGGTGACCACCGCGCCAAAGGTAGAGGCCTGGAAATCGGCCATGTCAAACCACATGCTGCCTTCTGTCCAGCCATTTCCCAGGCCGGTGAACAGGAAGGTGGTCAGGTCGCCCACCTGATCAACCGGGCTGAAGCCAGCGTGGTGGGTGCTGTAGGTATCGGTGTTCTGGGCGCCGTCAGTGGCCGCTTTTTCTGCCGCGCTGCGGTAGTCCTTAATCGGCGCGACGAAGGTATGATTGGCATCATCGGGAATACCGATGCCATACCCGTCATCGTCACCAATCATCCAGTAGGCGGCAGAGGCCGGGTTGACGGCAAGCCCGAATGCCATGGCGGTAATCAGTTGTTTGATCATCACAGCTCTCCTCTTTGTCATGTCGTGACGAAAACGGCGTCCTGCTCCGCTGTACTGGCAGCAAATAAAATGCCAACGCGCTGTAAGGCGCAAGAAAACAAAGAGATAGCCGCACCCGTCCAGTTCTGCAGCTGCGGCGCCTGTTTCTTGTTAACACCGGTGTAAACACCGCTTTACATTTCAGGCTCTTTGCCGGCCTTCAGCGACCATATTG
The DNA here is from genome assembly GCA_030427485.1 of Gammaproteobacteria bacterium. GTDB lineage: Bacteria > Pseudomonadota > Gammaproteobacteria > Pseudomonadales > Halieaceae > Marimicrobium. The sequence goes on along the minus strand of JAUICG010000013.1, from coordinate 100,845 downwards.
GCGACCGCTGGCCGCAGTTTTTCTCGTGCGCGGCATGTGAACTTAAAGGGGCATTTAAGCTGTTGATATTGCGATCGAAAATCTGTGATTCAGGGAATCCGGACAGGTACAGCGCGTGGCGGGAAGGTGCGTTCGTACGCAGAAAGTGTGATGCAGTGTCCAGATATTTTACAAATACCTTTTTATTTTATAAATAGTATGATAACGAAATTCGGTTTTCTATCAGGTTCGTTTCGGCCGCCTCCTCTTCCACGGGTTACCGGCATCCGCTGTCTCTAGAGCGGCAATGTCGAAATCACGGGTGGAGTAGGGACACCGAAGCGCCAAGTATTCTAGAATGGCCGGCCGAATAATCTACTGACGTCCTGGAGATTCATGTGAGTGTTGCAGGTATCTATTTTACCCTGGCGCTGTTCAGTGGTATCAGCGTGATTGCCGCGATAGTGCAGGCGAGGCGCCTGTACTGGATGGTGCCCGTGTATTTTCTACTCGCCTGGCTGTGTGGTGAACTGGCGCTGGTCCACCTGATCTGGCAGGTTGCCCTGACCGCGTTGCTGGGGTTTTTTGGCGCACTCGCGGACCCGCTGGCGCAGGCCGGACTGGGTATTTTCGCGCTGTCCTGGTTGGGTTTGCTCTATTTACACTGCCAGTCCATGGACACGCCCTACTACCTGCGGCCCGCACTGCAGCGCGCGCTGGGAGCGGACTACCGTTCAGACATCCCCGCCGACCGGCGGCAGCTGCTCAGTGATGATATTCGCTCCCGTGACTGGCTGCGGCCGTTTCATTTCAAGCGTGATGGTGTGCAGCAACACTGTGACATCGCCTACGCCGAGAGCGGCAAGCGCAATCTGCTGGATATCTACCAGCCCGATCAGGCGCGAGAGGGCGGTTTCCCCGTGCTGTTACAGGTGCATGGCGGCGCCTGGATCATCGGCGAGAAGGAACAGCAGGCCAAGCCTTTGATGTACCACATGGCCGAGCGCGGCTGGTTGTGCGTGGCCATCAACTACCGCCTCAGCCCCAGGGAAGCCTTCCCCGCCCATATTATTGATGTGAAGAAAGCCATCGCGTGGATCCGCGAGCACATTCGGGAGTACGGAGGCAATCCCGATTTCATCGCGATCACCGGTGGCTCGGCCGGTGGTCACCTGAGTTCACTGGCCGCACTGACCCCCAACCGCGCCGAATGGCAGCCCGGATTCGAGGACGTAGACACCACGGTGCAGGCCGCGGTCCCCGTCTACGGTGTCTACGACTTTCGCGACCGACACGGGATTCGCGGCGACATGTCGATGGCCGGTATGATCTCTGAGAAAGTTATTCAGTGCTCACAGGAGGATGATCCGGAGCTGTGGGATGCCGGTTCGCCGCTGAGTCATGTCTCGGCAGATGCGCCGCCAATGTTTGTCATACAGGGCACGCACGATACGCTGGTCTGGGTAGAGGAGGCGCGCGTTTTTGTCGACGCGCTGCAAAGCGTGGCGACGCAACCGGTAGCTTACGCGGAATTACCCGGAGGACAGCATGCCTTCGAGGTCTTCCACTCGGTGCGGACTGATCACACCGTGAATGCGGTTGGTGATTTCCTGGAGTGGACGCACGCCAGGTGGCTGCGCGGCTAATCGGCTTTACTGCGGCTTCATGTCGCCCCAGCAGCTTTGCAGGATCGCGATAGCCGCCAGTGGAGCGGTCTCTGTCCGCAGTACGCGTGGGCCCAGGCGCAGGGCAGTGTATCCGGCCTCTGCGGCCGCGCTGACTTCACTCTCCCCGGACAAGCCGCCTTCCGGGCCAACGAGCAGCGCGATACTGGCAGGCTGCTCGCCCGCTTCGAGCGCATCTGCGCGGTGGTGGAGGACGAACTTCCGCTCGGCTGTGGTCGCCGCCAGCCAGTGTTCAAGCGGCTGTAACGGGTGAATGGCAGGCGGGCGGTTGCGGCCACATTGTTCGCAGGCGCTGATCGCAATCTGTTGCCAGTGCCGGATTTTCCTTGTCGCGCGTTCACCGGACAGCTTCACGCCGGTGTGCTCGGTTAACAGCGGTGTCAGGGCTGTCACGCCCAATTCAGTGGATTTCTGTACCAGCCAGTCCATCCGTTCGCCGCGTGAGACCGCGATGCCGAGGTGGATCGACAGCGGAGATTCGCGCTCGATGTCCCGGTGTTCGCCGGTCAGCACCCGAACCTGCTTCTTGTCGACGGCGGTGATGCTGCCCGGGTACTCACCGCCGAGTCCGTTAAACAATGTCAGCGAATCACCCGCGCCGAGACGCAGCACGCGGGCCAGGTGATGGCTGGGGCCGGGCTCCAGCTCGATATCCTGATTGGGACCCAGTGTTTGACTGGTGTAGATACGGGTTACGCGCATCGCGTTGAGGCCGGGTTCCTAGAGGCCCAGGTTGTTGTAGATTTCCCGCGTCGGATCCACCTGGTTCATGGTGTAGAAATGAATGCCGGGGGCGCCGCTGTCCAGCAGTGTCTGGCACAGTTGTGTGACGACCTCTATACCGAACTGCCTGATACTGTCCTGGTCGTCGCCGAACCCGGCGATGCGCTGGCAAATCCAGCGGGGAATTTCCGCGCCGCAGTTGCGGGAGAAGCGCTGCAGGTTGGCGAAGTTTGAAATGGGCATGATCCCGGCGTAAATGGGCTTGTCGATACCGCGGGCCGCGCACCGGTCCAGAAAGTAGAAATACGCTTCCACATTGTAGAAATACTGTGTGATGGCGCTGTTGGCGCCGGCATCGAGCTTGGCTTTCAGGAAACCGATATCGCTATCGTAGCTCCTGGCCTCCGGATGGATCTCCGGATAGGCCGCAACCTCGATTTCGAAGTGGTCCCCGCTGTGTTCGCGCACGAACGCCACCAGCTCATTGGCGTACACCAACTGTGCGGCACCACCTGTTCCCGAGGGAATATCGCCGCGCAGTGCGACCAGGCGTTTGATGCCGCGCTGGCGGTAGGTTTCCAGCAGGGCCGCCACGGCCCCTTTGTCATCACCGCCAAAGCTGAGGTGGGGCGCAACGTCGATGCCGGCCTCCTTGAGCGCCGATACGACGCCCAGCGTGGAGTCGCGGGTGCTGCCGCCGGCGCCGTAGGTCACCGAGAAGAACTCGGGACCAAGCGTGTTGAGCGCCGGCGCCACCTCGGTCAGCAACTTGTTTGTGCCGGCCTCGGTCTTGGGCGGGAAAAACTCGCAGCTGATGCGCTGTTTTTTTGCAGCCATCGATACCGGGCCCCTAGTACTTGTAGCTGTTGGGCTTGTAGGGGCCATCCGGGCTGACTTTGATATAGTCCGCCTGCTCCGGGGTCAGACGCGTCAACACGGCGCCGAAGCCGGTGATCATGTGCGCGGCGACTTCCTCGTCGAGCTTCTTCGGCAGCACCTCCACGGACAGCGCCGACGGCTTCATATTGGGCTCGAGGTCGGCGAACTTGCGTTCGAACAGGTAGATCTGCGCCAGCACCTGGTTGGAGAACGAGCCGTCCATCACGCGCGACGGGTGGCCGGTCGCGTTGCCGAGGTTGACCAGCCGGCCTTCGGACAGCAGGATCAGGTAGTCGTTGGCGGCCTTGTCGCGATACACCTTGTGCACCTGCGGCTTGACCTCTTCCCACTCCCAGTTGCGGCGCATGAAGGCGGTGTCGATTTCGTTGTCGAAGTGGCCGATGTTGCATACCACGGCATTCGGTTTCAGCGCCTTCAGCATGTTGGAATCGCACACCTTGTAGTTGCCGGTCGTGGTTACCACCAGGTCGGTTGCGGCGAGCAGGTCGCGGTTGATACACGCCTCGGTGCCGTCATTGACCCCGTCGATGAACGGCGAGACGACCTCGAATCCGTCCATGCACGCCTGCATGGCGCAGATCGGGTCGATCTCCGAGATCTTGACGATCATACCTTCCTGGCGCAGCGACTGGGACGAACCTTTGCCCACGTCGCCGTAGCCGATGACCAGCGCTTTCTTGCCGGCCATCAGGTGGTCGGTGCCGCGCTTGATGGCATCGTTGAGGCTGTGGCGGCAGCCGTACTTGTTGTCGTTTTTGGACTTGGTGACCGAGTCGTTGACGTTGATCGCCGGCACTTTCAGCGTGCCGTGCTCCAGCATCTCCTGCAGCCGGTGCACGCCCGTTGTGGTCTCCTCGGTGATGCCGTGGATCTTGTCGAGCATCGCAGGGTACTTGTCGTGCAGCATCGCGGTGAGGTCGCCGCCGTCATCCAGCACCATATTGGCGTCCCAGGGCTCGCCATCCTTCAGGATGGTCTGCTCGATGCACCAGTCGTACTCTTCCTCGGTCTCGCCTTTCCAGGCGTATACGGGTATACCCGCCGCGGCGATGGCGGCTGCCGCATGATCCTGCGTGGAGAAGATATTGCAGGACGACCAGCGGACTTCAGCGCCCAACTGGACCAGCGTTTCGATCAGCACTCCGGTCTGGATGGTCATGTGGATACAACCCAGAATTTTCGCGCCCTTGAGCGGCTTGCTCCCGGAATACTTCTCACGCATCGCCATCAGCGCCGGCATTTCGCTTTCCGCGATGTCCAACTCCCGGCGGCCCCACTGGGCCAGGTTGATGTCGGCGACTTTGTAGTCCTCGTTCTGCTTGATCTTTTCTGCTGTGGTCATGGTTCTTTCCTCTGGGCTCTGGCCCTGTCTAGTACTGCTGCTCTAAAACGAATCGAATATTTTCTTCGCCCGACCGGCCTGCGGCTGCCCTCGCTGCGGCCGAATTTAGGGGGCCGCCTCGACGCGCGTCCCTGTGCGAGACATGGATGTCGAGCCCAAGCCCCCATGGACGGGTTCACGGCGGGTCCCGCAACCCCTTCACTCACATCAGGCCGACACTACAAAGCACCGATCCGAATCCTCCGTTCACACACATCAGGCCGGTACAACACCGTACAGCCCTGACATGACAATTTACCGGGCGGCTTTTTTAAGCACCTTCGCCTTGTCCTTCTTCTCCCAGGTGAAGTCCCTGTCCTCACGCCCGAAATGCCCATAGGCCGCCGTCTTGCGGTAGATGGGACGCTTCAGGTTCAGCATTGCGATCAGGCCCTTTGGTCGCAGGTCAAAATGCTCGCGCACCAGTTCCGCGATGCTGTTATCGGAAATTTTCCCCGTGCCGAATGTGTCAATCGATATAGATGTCGGCTCGGCCACGCCGATCGCGTAGGACACCTGGATTTCACAGCGGTCCGCGAGGCCCGCCGCGACGATGTTCTTGGCGACATAGCGTCCCGCGTAGGCCGCTGAACGGTCCACCTTGGAGGGGTCCTTGCCGGAAAACGCGCCGCCGCCGTGGCGTGCCATACCGCCGTAAGTGTCCACGATGATCTTGCGCCCGGTCAGGCCACAGTCGCCCACCGGGCCGCCGATGATGAACTGGCCAGTCGGGTTGATGTGGTATTTGGTGCCTTTGTGCAGCCACTCTTCGGGCAGGACATCCTTGATGATATGTTTCAGCACCTGCTTGTGAATCTCCTTCTGGCTGACACCCTCATCGTGCTGGGTGGACAGCACCACCGCGTCGATTGCCACCGGCTTGCCGTTCTCGTAGCGCAGCGTCACCTGGCTTTTCGCGTCGGGGCGCAGCCAGGGCAGCGAGCCGTCCTTGCGCAGTTCGGCCTGGCGCTCTACCAGGCGGTGCGAGTAGTAGATCGGCGCCGGCATCAGCACGTCGGTCTCGTTGGTGGCGTAGCCAAACATCAGGCCCTGGTCGCCCGCGCCCTGTTCGTGGTTTTTGCTTTCATCCACGCCCATAGCGATGTCCGGTGATTGCTTGCCGATCGCGTTGAGCACTGCGCAGGAGGCTCCGTCAAAACCGACGTCGGAGCTGTCATAGCCGATATCCAGAATGGTCTGGCGGATTGTCTCCTCCAGGTCCATGGTGGCAGATGTGGTGACCTCGCCCGCCACAATGGCCATGCCGGTTTTGACCATGGTCTCCACCGCAACGCGCGCGTTCTTGTCCCTTTTTAGCAGGTAGTCCAGCACCGCATCGGATATCTGGTCCGCCATTTTATCGGGGTGTCCCTCGGAGACGGACTCAGACGTGAAAATTTTATATTCGCTCATAGTTTTTTCCTTAGTGCACAAAAATGATCAGGCTCGGCCAAACAGCCTTACCTGTACTTGAAATCCGTTGCGTTGCGCCAGGTATTCACTGGCTATTTCTGACAGTCCCGCCTCCTGCGCCCACTGCGCCAGTTCCTGGGGGTCGAAGCCTAACCACAGGTCGCCACAATTCTCCCGTGCCCAGCCCTGGTCGTGGTTGCACAGCTCGGTAACCAGCACCACGCCACCGGGCGCGAGGCATGCGGCGACGTCTCGCAGTACATCGCCTGGCGCGGGCGTGTGGTGCAATACCATATTGATGACCACGCAGTCCGCCTGCAGCCCCGGCAATTGCGGATTGCATGTGTCGTCGAGAATAAAGTCGACGTTGTGTAGCTGCGCGGCAGCGACCTTCTCGCGCGCCTGCTGCAGCATGCCCGGGGCGTTGTCCAGCGCCACGACCCGCTCGAACATCGACGCCAGCTCAAGCAGGAAGGAACCGTCACCCGGTCCCACTTCCAGAACGGTTTGGCGCCGTTGCAGCGGCGCGCCCGCGAGGATCTGGGCGACGACATCGGCGTACTGCCCATAGCTGGCGATCAAATCCTGCTGCTGGTGAAATTTGTGGGCGTTGAGCTGGAAAAAATTGCTCGAATTTTCTTCGCGCTGCCGATGAAGAGCCGCCAGCCGGCGCTGGATCTCCTCCGGCAAGTCGATTGCGTCCACGGTTTCAAAAAGGCAGTGCTGCAAGGCCTCCAGGTCGGGATGCTGCCCCAGTTCGCTGCGGCGATAGAAGATGGAGTTGGCCTCGCGCCGGGCCGCCACCAGGCCGGCGTTGGCCAGTACCTTGAGGTGGTGGCTGAGCGCGGGTTGGCGGATATCGAAGATGGAGCACAGCTCGGACACGCCGAACGAATCTTTACGCAATACCCGCAGCACCAGCAGGCGCAGCGTATCAGCGCTGGCCTTGCACAGGCTGGTGAGCGCTGTCAGCGGGAGGTCTGGCGCCGGTTGATCCGGTGTCGGCCTGACCAGTTTTGCAATGGTAGTCGAAGGCATGGGGCGGGAGTCTAGCAGGCCCGAACAGCTATATCAAAATATTTTGATATTGTAATGCGACCCCCGTCACAACAATGGATCTGCCGCCGGTGGTTAATTTTTTAGCTATTTGTTTGCCGTTCGATCGCGCTTACGCGAAAATGGCGGCCCATTTTAGTCCCACCTGATTTCCGCCACGGAGAACCCGATGTCGTCCTCTCGTACCAGACTTGCCAATGCCATCCGCGCCCTGAGCATGGACGCTGTCCAGAAAGCCAAAAGCGGCCACCCCGGGGCTCCCATGGGGATGGCGGATATCGCCGAGGTACTCTGGAATGACTACCTCCGGCACAACCCTGCGAACCCGGCGTGGCCAGGCCGCGACCGCTTTGTACTGTCCAATGGCCACGGCTCCATGCTGATCTATTCGCTGTTGCACCTGTCGGGCTACGACCTGCCGATGTCAGAAATCCGCAATTTTCGCCAATTGCACAGTAAGACACCGGGTCACCCCGAACACGGCTATACCCCGGGCGTGGAGACCACCACCGGCCCGCTGGGCCAGGGCCTGGCCAATGCGGTAGGTATGGCGTTGGCCGAAAAAGTGCTGGCGGCGCAGTTCAATCGCGCCGGACACACCGTGGTGGATCACAACACCTACGTTTTTGTGGGCGACGGTTGCCTGATGGAGGGAGTTTCCCACGAGGCCTGCTCGCTCGCCGGTACGCTGGGATTGGGCAAGCTGGTGGCTTTTTATGATGACAACGGCATTTCCATCGACGGCGAGGTCGAGGGCTGGTTCACCGACGACACCCCGGGCCGTTTTCGCGCCTACGGCTGGCAGGTGATCAGCGATGTGGACGGCCACGACGCCAGCGCGGTCAGGGCGGCCATCGACACGGCGCGGGCGCAGAATGAGAAGCCCACCCTGATCTGCTGCAAGACCATCATCGGCAAGGGTGCGCCCAATAAACAGGGTACCGAGTCCGTGCACGGCTCCGCACTCGGGGAGGACGAGGTCGCCGCGACCCGTACAGCCCTCGGCTGGGAATACGGCCCGTTTGAAATTCCCGATGAGATCTATGCGGGCTGGGATGCGCGTGCGCGCGGAAAAGGGCTGGAACAGGAATGGACGCAGGCGATGGCGGCATACGCTGCTGCGCATCCGGAACTGGCAGCGGAATTGCAGCGACGTCTGGCCGGCGATCTGCCGGCTGATTTTTCCGCGCAGGCCGCGGACTACATAGCGCGCTGCCAGCAGGAAGGCGCGAGTATCGCCTCCCGCAAGGCCTCCGAGAACTGTCTCAATGCCTATGGCCCCATGCTGCCGGAATTGCTCGGGGGTTCGGCCGACCTGGCGGGGTCCAACCTGACGGTCTGGAGCGGCTCAAAAGGCGTGACTGCCGATGACGCCAGCGGCAACTATATATACTACGGGGTGCGCGAGTTCGCGATGGCCGCGATCATGAACGGCATCGCCCTGCATGGCGGCTTTATCAATTACGGCGCCACTTTCCTGATTTTCATGGAGTATGCGCGCAACGCGGTGCGCATGGCCGCGTTGATGAAGCAGCAGTCCATATTCGTGTTCACGCACGATTCCATCGGCCTGGGTGAGGACGGACCGACCCACCAGCCGGTCGAGCAATTAGTGGCTCTGCGCGCCACACCCAACATGCAAACCTGGCGGCCCTGTGACGCGGTCGAGTCCGCGGTGGCCTGGAAGGCTGCGATAGAGCGCCGCGATGGACCCTCTTCGCTGATTTTTTCCCGCCAGGGGCTGCCTCACCAGGCGCGCAGTGCACAGCAACTGGCAGACGTTGCGCGTGGCGCGTATGTACTCAGCGACTGTGAAAGCGCACCCGATGCCATCCTGATAGCCACGGGCTCCGAAGTCCAGCTGGCGATGGCGGCGGCCGGGGAACTGGCCGGAAAGGGCAAGCAGGTGCGTGTCGTTTCCATGCCCTGTGCCGAGGTGTTTGAACTGCAGGACGCGCAGTACCGTGAATCGGTATTGCCCAGCGATGTGCTGGCCCGGGTCGCGGTGGAAGCCCTGCACGCGGATTACTGGTACAAGTACGTGGGACTGGACGGGCGCGTGATCGGCATGACCTCGTTCGGGGAGTCCGCTCCGGCGGGTGATCTGTTCCGGCACTTTGGCTTCACGACGGAAAACGTCGTCGCGACCGTCGAAGAATTGCTGCAGTAGAGCTTGCCCCGTGCTGCGTCTGGCTATCAATGGCTATGGCCGTATCGGCCGCAGTATCCTCCGTGCGTTGTACGAAAGCCCGCTGCGCCACGAGATGGCGATCGTCGCAATCAACGAACTGGCCGACGCCGGTACGGTACTGCACCTCACCCGCTACGACTCCACGCACGGGCGCTTTCCACTGCCGCTGGCGGGCGACGCGAAACAGTTGTTGGTCGATGGCGACGCCATTGCCCTGTTGAGCCACGAGCAGATACACACGCTGCCCTGGCAATCGCTGGCGGTGGATATCGTACTGGAGTGCACCGGTGCGTTTTCCGATCGCGCCACGGCCGAACAGCATCTGCGCCAGGGCGCCGCCAGGGTGCTGTTTTCCCAGCCTGCGCAGGCGGATGTGGACCAGACGGTGATTTATGGCGTGAATCACCGCGAGCTGTCCGGCGCGCATCGCATTGCCTCCAACGCCTCGTGCACGACCAACGGCATCCTGCCGGTCATCAAGGCATTGGATGACGCGGTAGGGATAGAGACGGGTACCATTACGACGATACACTCCGCGATGAACGATCAGCCGGTGCTGGATGCGTACCATCACACGGATTTGCGCAAAACGCGGGCCGCCTCGCAATCGATTATTCCGGTGGATACCGAACTTGCCAGGGGTATCGAGCGCATTCTTCCGGCAATGGCCGGCCGGTTTTCCGCGCAGGCGCTGCGCGTGCCGACACTCAATGTGTCGGCGCTGGACCTGACCGTGCAAACACGACAGGACACCGATGTGGCCGCTATCAACCGCATACTGAGAGAGGCGTCACAAACTTGCTTCGAAGGCGTACTTGGCTACACCGAGGAGCTTCTGGCATCCTGTGATTTTAATCACGATTCGCGCTCCAGCATCGTAGATGCCAGCCAGACCCGTGTCAGCGGTAAACGGCTGGTCAAGGTACTGACCTGGTTTGACAACGAATGGGCTTACGCCAATCGGATGCTGGATGTGGCGAAATGCTGGCACGTCGCCAGCAGTTTGTAGGGGATGAACGCTATGACGCTTAAAGTAAACCTGATGCAGGAGTTGGACCTGCGAGGAAAGCGGGTATTGATTCGCGAAGACCTCAATGTGCCGGTCGCGCAGGGCGCGGTAAGCAGCGATGCTCGTATCCGGGCGGCATTGCCCACGATAGAAGCCGCGCTGGCGGGTGGCGCGAAAGTCATACTGATGTCGCATCTGGGTCGGCCGGTGGAGGGAGAGTTTGACCCGGCGTTTTCCCTGGCGCCGGTCGCCGGGCACCTGGCGGGGTTGCTCGGCAGACCCGTGAGGCTGGTGTCTGACTGGCGGGACGGGGTAGACCTCGCCGATGGCGAGGTCGCGCTGCTGGAAAACGTGCGCTTCAATCCGGGCGAGAAGAAGGATGACGAGGCGCTGTCTCGCGCCTATGCGGCGCTGTGCGATATTTTTGTGATGGATGCGTTCGGCACTGCCCACAGGGCGCAGGCGTCCACCCACGGTGTGGCAAAGTATGCGCCGGTGGCTTGCGCGGGCCCGCTGCTCGCCGGGGAACTCGATGCCCTGGCGCAAGCGCTGTCAAATCCCGCGCGGCCCCTGGTTGCGATCGTCGGCGGCTCAAAAGTATCGACCAAGCTGGAAGTGCTGGAGGCGCTGTCGGAGAAGGTGGACCAGTTGGTGGTGGGTGGAGGGATCGCCAATACGTTCCTCGCCGCCAGCGGCAACCCGGTGGGCAAATCCCTCTGCGAACACGACCTGATTCCCACTGCCCAGGCGTTGATGCGAAAAACCGGCATCCCGCTGCCCGTTGATGTGGTGACGGGTAAGGCGTTCGCCGAGGACACCCCGGCCAGCCTGAAACTCGCCGCCGATGTGGCGGACGATGATATGATTTTTGATATCGGGCCGCAGGCGGCCCAGCAGATCGCCGCTATCCTGAAGAATGCGGGTACCATCCTGTGGAACGGGCCGGTCGGCGTGTTCGAGTTCGAGCAGTTTGCCGGGGGCACCAGGACCCTGGCCAACGCGATCGCCGACAGCCCGGCATTCTCACTGGCCGGAGGCGGCGACACCCTCGCGGCCATAGACAAATTTGAAATCGCGGGCAAAGTTTCGTATATCTCCACCGGCGGCGGCGCTTTCCTGGAGTACGTAGAGGGAAAAACCCTGCCTGCGGTTGCCATGCTTGAGCAGCGCGCCGGTGGCAAATCGGAGTAAGCTGGGCTTCACCACACATTCACGACTGAAGGGATAAGATCATGGCACTAATCAGTTTGCGTCAGTTGCTGGACCATGCCGCCGAGCACAATTACGGCGTACCGGCTTTCAATGTCAACAATCTCGAGCAGACCCGCGCCATCATGGAGGCGGCCGATGCGACCAATTCCCCGGTTATCATGCAGGCCAGCGCGGGAGCCCGCAAATACGCCGGTGCCCCCTTCCTGCGTGCAATGATGGAAGCGGCGATGAATGAATTTCCACATATCCCCGTGGTGGTGCATCAGGACCACGGCGTGTCGACGGCCGTTTGTCAACGCTCGATACAACTGGGCTTCAGTTCCGTGATGATGGACGGCTCCCTGGGTGAAGACGGCAAGACGCCCATGGACTACGACTACAATGTTGCGGTGACGCGCGCTGCGGTCGAGATGGCGCATGCCTGTGGTGTCTCGGTCGAGGGCGAACTGGGTTGCCTGGGTTCGCTGGAGACGGGTGAGGCCGGTGAAGAAGACGGCATCGGGGCCGAGGGCAAGCTGACCCACGACCAGATGCTGACCGACCCTGAGGAAGCGGCCAGTTTTGTAAAGGCCACCGGGGTGGATGCGCTGGCCATTGCCTGCGGCACCAGCCATGGCGCCTACAAGTTCACGCGCCCCCCCACCGGCGATATTCTCGCCATCGACCGCATTAAGGAGATCAACTCGCGTATTCCCAACACCCATCTGGTGATGCACGGCTCATCCGCGGTGCCGCAGGACTGGCTGGCGATCATCAACGAGTTTGGCGGCGAGATACCTGAAACCTACGGCGTACCGGTGGAGCAGGTGCAGGAGGGGATACGCCACGGTGTGCGCAAGGTGAACATCGATACTGACCTGCGGCTGGCCTCCACCGGCGCGATTCGCCGCTTTCTGGCGCAGCACCCGGCGGAGTTCGACCCGCGCAAGTATCTGGCGCAAACGATCACGGCGATGAAAGATATCTGCATCGCGCGCTACGAGGCCTTCGGTACCGCCGGCAACGCCGACAAGATAAAGGTGCGCTCGCTCAGCCAGATGCAGCTGGCGTATGAATCCGGGGAGCTCACACCCGCTGTGCACTAGTACTCCATCAATATCATGTTGATGGCGTACCAGGGGGTGGCGGGTTGTTGACGCCGGAGCAACTGCAGACGCTTCGCGAGCAACTGCCGCCTTTCGGTGCCCGATTGTCAGGGCCGCAGGACCTGGCCGCGTTCTGCGCGAGCTATGGCCTTGATTTCACGACGCGCTACCCACAGGTTTCGCATCATGCGGGGCGCATTACCTCGGGGGACTATACGCTCGCGGTGCACCATTGGAGCCAGCCCGGTGCGCGCACCAACCTGCTGGTGTTACACGGCTACTTCGATCACACCGGATTGTTCAACAAGCTGATTGACTGGGGTCTCGCTCATCGCTGCAACGTATTGATCTTCGACCTGCCCGGCCACGGGCTTTCCAGCGGAGAGCCCGCCGTGATCGATGACTTCGGGGATTACAGCCGTGCGCTCGCCGATGTACTGCGCGTGGTGCAATTACCGGCGCTGCCCCTGTGGGTTATCGCGCAGAGCACCGGTGGCGCTGCCCTGATCGACTACGCGAGGAAATACGACTGGCCATTCGTCGCGACGGTATTACTGGCGCCCCTGGTGCGCCCGGCGGGATGGTTCTGGGTGAGTACGGCCCAGCGCATGCTGAGTCCGTTCACGGATGGCGTACGGCGCACCTTTGCGGTGAATTCCTCCGATGGTGATTTTCTGAAGTTCATACAGCGCGACCCGCTGCAGTGTCATCGCATCTCCCTGCGCTGGCTGGCGGCGCTGCGGCGCTGGCTGGACGATTTGCAGCCCCGCGACCTGGCTGTGGGCCCGGCGCTCGTGATTCAGGGTGATGCCGATGCGACCGTGGACTGGCGCTACAATATGCCATTCATTGCCAGGCTGTTTCCCGGCAGCCAGGTGGAGTACCTGCCCGGCGCGGGTCACCAACTGGCAAATGAAGCAGTCGGGATACGCGCGGATTATCTACAGCGCGTGGAAACCTGGCTAGCTGCCTGCGGTATCGAGCTGGATTAATCGTCAGTAATAGCCGGCGGATTCGAGCAATTCGTACAGGGGTTGCACCGCGTCACCGTAGCGCTTCCAGCGGTTCACCGAGCTGGTGTAGATGCCCTGCCTCACCTGCACCGCGCTGGCGGTCGCCACACTGGTTTTTTGCTGGTGGAACGCCAGGCACTGCGCTTCCCAGGGCAGCCCGCAGTGCGCGAGCAACGCGCGGGTAACGCGCTCGGGGTCGGCTACCAGGTCTTCGTACTGCAGCTGCAGAACAGTGCCGTGCAGTGTGTCCTGCCAGTGCCGCATCAAGCGGTCGAATTCGATGTAATAGCGTCCGCAATCCAGCAAATCATAGTTGTAGTGATAGTACCGGAAGTTGACCGCGAACAACTGGCGGTAGTTGCTCAGGCAGGTGTCCATCGGGTCGCGGCGCAGGCAGATCAGTTTCGCGTTGGGCAATGCGCGCCTGATAAGGCCGAGATAGAGGAAATTGAGCGGTAGCTTGTCGGTAAAATGCGCCGTAAGTCCGGTCCTCGGACGGGTGCTTTCAATATACGCGGTACCCAGTGCTGCCATATCCAGATCGAGAGATCGCTCGAGTGTTTCCATGTCGATAACCTCCGCGGAGGCGGACCCCGTCATGCGTTTCACCTGGAGGGGAAAGTTTTGCAGTTCACCTGCGGCGAAGACCTGTGAGTGGCTCGATAGAATCCGCTCGACCAGCGTCGTGCCGGTACGCGGCATGCCGACGATAAAAACGGGTTCGGGGTTGTTGCAGGAAGGCCCCTTTGCACCAACGAACTCCGGTGTAAACAACCGCCTGATCCCGTTGAACAGGGCAGCATCTGATTCAGCGCGGTAGGCGGCCTGTTTCGCCTGCCTTTCCTTGGCCCAGCCAAGGCTTGCCAGCGAGTCGGCATAGTGGTGCATATCCTCCTGCTCCCTGGCGATCGCGTGGCCGAGGTGTAGTTGGTCCTGCGGGCTGGAAACCTTGTCGTACAACTGTTGCAGACGCGCAAGGTGGTTGCTTTCTGCGGTCTGTGGTCGCAGTAGCGACAATGCAGAATGTGCCTTGAACAAATCTGGTCGCAAAGCGATGGCTTTCTCGTAGGCCTCCTCAGCGTCCTGGAACAGACCGGCGAAATTCAGCGAAGCGCCGAGATTGAAGAACAGGTCCGCTTGCCAGGCTTTGGTAAGCCGGCCCGCGCTGCTACCTCTTTCCTGCAGGAGTTGCGCTGCGCGGCGGAAGCAGTCCAGAGCTGTTTCGTGCTCACCGCAGTGACTGAATACCGTACCCAGGGTACTTAGAGTGGGTACTTCTGAAGGGTTGAGCGCGTGGGCGCGCTGCGCAACACGAAGTGCCTGCCGGGAATCCCGCGTGCCGACAAGATGCTTACCCAGTTCTGCCAGGTATTCGGCATTGTCGGGCGCCAGTTCGATGGCCTTATGCAAAATACTGATCGCCTTTTCGACCTGGCCGTTGTGTGCCGCAATGACGCCGCACAGAAACCAGGCGTCGGCGAAGCCCGGGTCAAGTTTGAGGATAGCCAGGCAGTGTTGGTGCGCCTCTCGCAGCCGCCCTTCTCGTGTCGCTCGATGCGCCGCGCGGTGAAGGGTGGCGATCTGCTGTTGTGTCGGTATCATCGCTGCACATTCCGGGCGCAATGCCAATGCGCGTCACTCGCGTGGGTGGGCGGCCCGGCGCAAGCGCGCGGACGCAAAAAACGGGCGCCGCAGCGCCCGTTGGCACGGCCTGGCCAGGTCTACTCGTCGAAGGTGTAAGTAAACTTCAGGCCGACCTGGCGCGGGCGAACCATATTGTGGTAGTAGCGCCGCAATGTGAAATCGCCTGACTCACCGATGAAACTGGTATCTGCGCGTACACCGGTCTGTGCGTACTCGTCGAAGACGTTGTCTGCATAAAGGGTGACAACCCAGTCATCCTTGAGCCAGCTCGTGGAGATATTGTTCAGGTAAAAACTCGGCATGCTCTCCCCGAAATCCCTTTCTCCGACCTTGGTCAGTACACTGCTCTGATAGGACATCGACCAGTCAAAGTTTATCTGTGACCCGTCCCGCAGAGCCAACTCATAGTGCGCTGCAACATACAACTGGTTTTTCGGTGAGCCGGGCAGGCGATCACCACTGAAAGCGTCCGTGCCACCCACTATTCCGGGCGCGTCCTGCGTCAACTGTGCATCGGTGTAGGCATAGGAGCCGCTGACGGAAAGTGATGGCGTGACGAAGTACTGGCTCGATACTTCGAGGCCCGTACTTTCCGCGTCATTCCCATTGGTGATGATGGGTTGGGCGCCGTTCACCGTGGTGGAACCCACCTGGACATCGCTCCACTCAATGTAGTAAATGGCGCCGTTGACAATCAGGGAGTCGCCGAACTGGGAGTGCACCCCGATCTCGTAGTTGGTCGTTTTATCAGGGGAGTATGACGCCTCGTCAGGCAGGACGCAGACGTTCTGGAAATCACCGATGGGGTCCGGGCACAGCGATATGCCGTTCGATGCGCCCAGCCGGTAGCCTTCGCTGACCGTCAGGTAGGCCATGATGTCATCGTTGAAATCGTAAGAGGTATTGAACTTGTATACGGTGTCGTCGTCATCCACGTCACCGGAATCCGATACGACGTTGAGCGAATCCGGCGGATCGCCAAAGAACACGGTGTCCAGCAAGGGCAGCGCAAAGCCGTTGCTGGCTTCATACTCGTACTTGAACCAGCGCGCGCCGATGGTCACCTGCCAGGCGTCGGTTATTTCGTAGCCCAGTTCACCGAAGATCGCGGTTTCCTTCTGGTCTTCATGAAAAATCTGGTAGTACTCCAGGGAGTCGGGGCGCAGCTGCACGCCGCCGAGGTTGTCCACTGCAAACTGGTCGAAGCCCGGGGCGAACTCCCGGCTCTCCGCGTCGTTTTTGAAGTCATTATAGAAGCCCCCGATTATCCAGCTGAAGGGCCCTTCACTGGTGGATACCAGTCGCAACTCCTGGGTGAAAGTGTCCTCGTCCGCATTCTCGCTGGTGTAGGCTGAGAAACTGGGAAACAGCTCATACCCGTACTCAAAAGTAAGCAGCAGGTCCGTCTGGTCGCGGTGGCCTTTTTCCGTGTACTCGGAATAGCCCGTGGCCGAGGTCAGCTCGGCAAAGCCGAGGTCCGCGACCATTTCCAGTGCGAGTAATTCGTTCTTGCGCTTGTTGGGCTCGAGGAAGCGGTGCGCCGACTCATATTTGCCCGTACCAAAGCTTTCCTGGTGATTGACCTGGCGAGCGCCAATGTCCTGGTCCTGATAATAATAGGAGAGCGTGCCGTCGAACCTGTCGGTGGTGTAGCGCAGCGCGGCGCGGCCGGACCATGTCTCTTCGGTATTCGCGTCTTTTTGCTGTTTCAGGTTGGCGTTGACGTCGTCCGGGTCACTGAAATCGGGCTGGGGATTGGAAACGCCAGCCTCGCGAACGAGGTAGTTGTAATCGATAAAACCGGGATCGTCGAGGTAGTCGACGGACGCGCGAAACGCCAGGGTATCCTCAATGATGGGGATGTTGACGGTGCCGCCACCCTCGTACCCGGCATCACTCGATTCGCTCAGATCGTAGACATCACCGCGTACCTGGTAACTCAGCGCGTCGGTCTGCGGCCGGTTGGGGATATAGCGTACAGCACCGCCCATTGTCCCTGCACCGTAAAGCGTGCCCTGGGGACCCATCAGTACTTCCACGCGCTCCATGTCATTCAGTTTCAGGTCGATATACAGCGGAATTTCCCCGACATAGGTGCCGACGGTCGCGCCGCCGTCATTACTGCCGTCGTTGGCGATAATGGAATCGACGCTCAAACCGCGTACGGTAAGCGTGTTGCTGCTGCGCGGCCCCTGGTCCACCACGGTCATGCCCGGCACCACGCGCGCGACATCGACCAGATCAGTGAGTCGATCCCGCTCGATGATGGTGCTGCTGAGCGCGGTGATATTGATCGGGATGTCCTGTATCGACTCCGAGCGTCGCGTGGCCGTTACCACGACCTCTTCAATGACCGTTTGAGCCACTGCTGACTGGCCGGAAAAGAGTGTGGATGCAACTGCCGCTGATAGTGCGCTGACCTGGATTGCCCTGTTATTCCGCATGTTTGCCCCTACTTGCGTTGTTAACCTTTCGTACTCTGTGAGTATCGTTAGAAATAAGGCCCTTCCCTGTTGCCTGGTTGTTCCGTGTATTTTCCGTCCTGGGGCTGCCCGGATGTTGAGAAGCCCATTTTCTTATATATCTGCACGCCCTAAGGTACCATCACTGGCAGCCGCCTTAAAACGACCGATAACGCGGAAAAATACCGTTCACTGTCAGTATGTTATGCCGTATAGCTACAGAAATTTATGATCGCAGATTGTGTATCGTGCCGTCGGGTCAGAACAGCACGCGGCTGCGGATAGTTCCCTCGACCGCAGCCAGCTTCTGCAGCGCGATTTCGCTGTATTCGGCGTCGATGTCTATCACCACGTAGCCCACTGTCTCATTGGTCTGCAGGAACTGCGCGGCGACGTTGATCCGGTTCTCGGAAAAAACGTTGTTGATGGCGCTCATCACGCCGGGCACATTGCGGTGGATATGCAGCAGCCGGTGTTTCCCGGTGTGTTCAGGGAGCGCTACTGCGGGAAGATTGATGGATGAGGTCGTGGTGCCGTTGTCACTGTAACGGGCCAGCTTTTCCGCGACCTCCATGCCGATGTTTTCCTGCGCCTCGATAGTGCTCCCGCCGATATGCGGGGTCAGGAAGGTGTTGTCAAATCGACGCAGCGGCGAGACGAACTCCTCCTCGTTGGAGTTCGGCTCCACCGGGAAGACATCGATGCCGGCGCCGCCGAGCGCGCCGCGCTCCAGTGCGTCGGCCAGGGCATCGATGTCCACCACGGTGCCGCGCGAGGCATTGATCAGGATACTGCCGGGCTGCATCTGCTTGAGCTGTGCGGCGCCCATCATGTTTCTCGTGGCGTCGGTCTGCGGAACGTGCAGGCTGACGACGTCGGAATTGCCCAACAACTGGTTGAGGCTCGGTACCTGTCGCGCGTTACCGAGGGGCAGTTTGTTGACGGTGTCATAAAACTGCACCTGCATGCCGAGCCCTTCGGCGATCACGCCCAGCTGCATGCCGATATTACCGTAGCCGATAATACCGAGCTTTTTCCCGCGAATTTCGAAGGAGTTCGCGGCACTTTTCTGCCATTCGCCGCGGTGTGCGGCCGCGTTCTTTGCCGCCACGCCACGCAGCAGGAGGATAGCTTCCGCCAGTACAAGTTCGGCCACGCTGCGGGTATTGGAGAAGGGGGCATTGAATACGGGTATTCCACGCAGCGTGGCAGCCTTCAGGTCGACCTGGTTGGTGCCTATACAAAAGCAGCCGATTGCCACCAGTTTGCCGGCCGCTGCAATCACTTCCTCGGTGAGCTGGGTGGCGGAGCGGATGCCGATAAAGTGTGCATTGGCAATCGCTTTCCGGAGTTCCGGCGTCGGCAGCGCCTTCTTGTGTTGTTCGATATTGGTGTAACCGGATTTTTGCAGGGTTTCCACGGCGGAGGGATGAACGCCTTCCAACAACAGAAATTTGATTTTGCTCTTCTCCAGCGATTGCTGCGCCATGATGATCTGGTCCTTTACGGGTGGGAGCCGGGCAGTCCGGCGTGCTTGCCGTGGCGGCAAAAAAAACGGCGCGTATGGTACCATACGCGCCGCTCGAAGCAGCGCCCTGTGAAAATTACCGGAGGAATCCATATTGTCCGCAATCGACGAAGCCACCCTGCGCGCGCTGGAGGGAATTGTCGGGGTTGGCCGCGTGCTGACGGATGCCGATTCCCTGCAGTTCTACGGACGCGATTGGACCCGGGTTCACACACCGGATCCCGCGGCCGTCGTGCTGCCGGACAGCGTGGAACAGGTGCAGGCGATCGTGCGGCTCGCCGCCGCGGCAGGACTTGCCATCGTACCCTCGGGTGGACGCTCCGGTCTCAGCGCCGGGGCGGTCGCCTGCAACGGCGAGCTGGTGCTCGCCCTGGATCGGCTGAACACGATAGACGACTTCAGTCCCATCGACCGGACCGTGCGCTGCGGGGCGGGGGTGGTGACAGAGCAACTGCAGAACTTCGCCGCCGAGCAGGGCCTGTTCTACCCGGTTGATTTCGCCTCCAGCGGGTCGAGCCAGATCGGCGGCAATATCTCCACCAATGCCGGGGGCATCAAGGTCATACGTCACGGCATGACCCGCGACTGGGTGGCGGGGCTGAAGCTGGTCACCGGCGACGGGGAGCTGCTCGACCTCAATCGTGGCCTCGTCAAGAACAACACGGGGTATGACCTGCGACAGCTGGTGATTGGCGCCGAGGGTACCCTGGGTGTGGTGGTCGAGGCCACGATGCGCCTGGCGCGTCCGCCGCAGGAACTCGCGGTACTGGTGCTCGGCGCGCCGGATATGGCGGCCATCATGAATGTGTTGTGCGCCTATCAGGGAGCAATGGAGCTGAGCGCGTTCGAGTTTTTCTCCGAACTGGCATTACAGAAAGTCATTGCTCACCAGGGCTTGCAGCGACCGTTTGACACGCCGGCCGGGTTTTATGCGTTGCTGGAGTTTGAACAGCGCGATGACAGCGCGATGGAGACGGCGATGAGCCTGTTCGAGCACTGCCTGGAACAGGGCTGGGCGCTGGACGGCGTGGTCAGCCAGAGTATCGCGCAGGCTGAGTCGCTGTGGCGCCTGCGCGAGGATATTTCGGAGACTATCTCGCGCTGGACGCCCTACAAGAACGACATCTCCACGTTGACCTCCCGGGTGCCTGCTTTCCTGGAAGAAGTAGAGGCGGTGGTCAACAAGAGCTATCCCGAATTCGAGATTGTCTGGTTCGGGCACATCGGCGATGGCAATGTGCACCTCAATATTCTCAAGCCCGAGGCGTTGCCAATGGCGGACTTTCAGCAGCGCTGTTCGGAAGTGAGCGAGTGGGTATTCGATATTGTGCAGCGCTATGGCGGCAGTGTTTCCGCAGAGCACGGGGTGGGTTTGCTGAAGAAGGACTATCTCCACTACAGCCGGTCGCCGCTAGAGGTGTCGATTATGCGGCAGATCAAAAAGGCGTTCGACCCGGCGGGGATCATGAATCCCGGAAAGATCTTTGACTGACCCCCGGCGCGTCAGGCCGGTTTCCTAGCCGTTCTTGCTGTGACAGACGGCCTGGATTTTGTTGCCCTCCGGGTCGCGCACGTAGGCTGCATAGTAATTCGGGTGGTAGTGCGGCCGTAAACCGGGCGGGCCTTCATCGGAGCCTCCCATCTCAAGTGCGGCGGCATAGAAGGCGTCCACCTGGGCGCGGGTCCTGGCCAGGTAGGCGATATGCCCTCCATTGCCGGGCGCAGGAGGGCCGCCGTCGAAGGGTTTCACCAGAAAGGTTTTCGGACCTGAGACTTCGCCATAGGCGACCACGCCTTCCATGGAGAACAGGACATCGATACCAAGCGTCCCCAGGACTTTATCGTAAAACAGGGACGCTGCATTCGGGTCCCTCGATCCAATTGTCACGTGACTGAACATCAGCAGCTCCGTTCAGGCGATGCGGCGCGTATCTCGGCGCGCAATGTCTTCACGCCCTCTGCCGTGCCCAGCAAAAGTACATCCGCGGGTTTCAGCGCGAACAAGCCGTTGGTCACCACACCGGTAATGTTGTTGATCTTCTCTTCCATTGTCAGCGGTTGTGGAATGCTGAAGTTGAACACGTCGAGAATCACGTTGCCGTTATCGGTGACCACGCCCTCGCGGTAGACGGGGTCGCCGCCCAGCTTGACCAGTTCCCGGGCGACGTGGCTGCGCGCCATCGGTATAACCTCCACCGGCAGAGGGAACTGACCCAGTGTATGTACCAGTTTGCTTTCATCCGCTATGCAGATGAATTCCTGCGCGACGGCCGCCACGATCTTCTCCCGTGTCAGCGCGGCACCGCCGCCCTTGATCAGCTGCAGCGCGCGGTTACTCTCGTCCGCGCCGTCGATGTAGAAATCCACGCGATCCACAGTGTTGAGTTCATACACGGGGATGCCGTGGCCTTTGAGGCGTTGTGCCGAGGCTTCGGAACTGGCTACAGTGGCGTTGATCTGGCCCTTGATCTGCGCGAGCGCGTCTATGAAAAGATTGGCGGTGGAGCCGGTACCTATCCCGAGGACGGTGTCGTTCTCCAGCCGGGGCCTGATGTACGCCAGTGCGGCGTCGGCCACCGCCTGTTTGAGTTCGTCCTGGGTCATGCTCGGTTCTCCGGTCTGCAGGTATCGGGCGAACGATATTATAGGGTAGCCCGTGGTTGCGAGCACCCCAAACTGCCTGATCGATGGTATTCGGTGGGCTGTAATCGGCGGCGCGCTCCATTAAGATGAGCACCTGCCAGTCCCTCGAGGAAGCGAACCCCCTATGCCGCAGTCTTATATCAAACGGATTCTCGATGCCCGCGTTTATGACGTGGCCCGCGAAACCCCGATTCACGAAGCCAGCCTGATGTCTCGGCGCCTGGACAATCGGGTCTGGTTGAAGCGGGAGGATTTACAGCCGGTATTCTCGTTCAAATTGCGCGGTGCGTACTGCAAGATGAGTCGGCTGAGCGATGCGCAGCGCAAGCGCGGGGTGATTGCCGCTTCGGCGGGCAATCACGCGCAGGGCGTGGCGATGGCGGCGGGCAAACTGAACGTGAAAGCCACTATCGTGATGCCGCGCACCACTCCGGTGATAAAGGTGGATGCCGTTCGCAACCTGGGTGCGCGGGTGGTGCTGCACGGCGATTCCTACGATGAAGCCGCATTGCATGCGCAGGAATTGTTAGAGGCCAGGGGTCTCACGTATGTGCACCCGTTTGATGATCCGGATGTGATCGCGGGTCAGGGCACCGTCGGTATGGAGATCGTGCGGCAGCACCAACGGCCTCTGGACGCCTTGTTCGTGCCAGTCGGCGGCGGCGGCCTGATCGCGGGTGTTGCCGCCTATGTGAAGTATGTATGGCCGCAGACCCGGATCATCGGTGTGGAGCCGGAGGACGCGGCATGCCTGCAACTGGCGCTGGCCCGGGGGCGCAGGGATACGCTGGCGGAGGTCGGATTGTTCGCCGATGGCTGTGCCGTTGCCCAGATAGGCAAGGAACCCTTCCGTCTCATCCGGGAGACCGTCTCGGAGGTGATCACTGTTACGACGGATGAAATGTGTGCCGCGATCAAGGACATCTTCGAGGATACCCGCAGCATCGCGGAGCCCGCCGGGGCGCTGGCGCTGGCCGGCCTGAAGAAGTATGTGCAGGACAACACTGTGCAGGGGCAGGATTTGCTGGCGATCGTCAGCGGCGCCAATACCAACTTCGATCGCCTGCGCTATATCTCCGAGCGCACGGAAATTGGCGAGCACCGCGAGGCGGTCATCAGTGTTACCGTGCCGGAGCGACCCGGTAGTTTCAAGCAGTTCTGCAGTGCGCTGGGGCGACGCAATATCACCGAGTTCAACTATCGCTATGCCGATTCAAAATCAGCGCAGGTCTTCGTGGGACTCTCTGTCGCGCCCGGTGGCAAAGACCTGGCGGCGCTGCTCGCCGACCTGCGTCAACGCGGCTACACCACAGAGGACATGACCGATAACGAGGTCGCCAAGTTGCACATCCGCTATATGGTTGGCGGGCACGCGCCGGCCGATCTACAGAAGGAGCTGGTCTATCGCGTGGAATTCCCCGAGCGCCCCGGTGCGCTGCTCAAGTTCCTGTCGGGTCTGGGCCAGCGCTGGAACATCTCCATGTTCCACTACCGCAACCACGGGGCGGCCTACGGCCGTATTTTTGTCGGGATTCAGGCGCCTGCAAGTGAGCGCAAGCAGTTTGAAGCGGTGCTCGACAGCATTAACTTCCCCTACTCGGAAGAAACGGATAATCGCGCCTACCAGCTGTACCTCGGCGGCTTGCCAAAAAAAGCGTGAAAACCAGTCACCGCGCGGCGTGCGGGGGTTTTCTTTTGCACGGGCTTGGGCTAACATCGCCGCCATTCGGCAATGGGCCAATTATAAGAACTGTAGCAACTTGAAGGGTGTGGGTTTCAACGGCCAGCCCACCTTTTTTATTTAGAAAGTACTGAGAGACATCATTGAAGCGTAAACCTGATATTGTGCTGATACTGACGGCGGCGTTTGTTTTGGGTGTGTTGGTGACGCTGTTCCTGCCCCTGGCGTCAAATCACTCGGTCGCTGATCCGGCGTCCGAGCTGCATGCGGGCGTGCTCTTCACGGACTACTAGTGCGGTACAGGCCGCTGTCGGTCGCAATATAGTCCAGGGCAATATCCCAGTCCTCGCGCGGGACACGTTCCACCTGCTGGCTTTCGTGCGCCAGGCCGACCAACAGTGGGCGGTTGATGCTGGACAGGGTCCGGTCGTAATACCCCCCGCCCATGCCGAGCCTGCCACCGTGCCTATCCCACCCTACAACCGGCAGGAACATGATATCGAGCCCGGTCACAGGGCAGCGCTCCGCCCCGTCCGGGGGCTCCGGTATATTGTGGCGATTTACCGACAGTGTATCGTCCGTGTTCCAGCGCGCGAAGTACAGGCTGTTGTCGGTACTCAGTGCGGGCAGGAACAACTGTTTGTGGTGGCTTCGAGCAATGCCGGCGAGTGGTGCGGTATCAATTTCGCCGTCCCGGGCCAGGTACAGCGCGATGCGTTGCGCACCGGTCCAGGCGGGTAGCGCCAGTACGGACCGGATGACAGTCTGTGCGGCGGCATTTTGCTCTGCAGTGCTGAGTGCTCGACGACGTTGACGCAGGGTACTGCGCAATGCTGCTTTTCTGGCGTGGCTGTCGGTCATGAGAGAGAACGGGTTCCCGGAGTACCGCTGACAGAACTGCCCTTGAACCCGATGGCTCAAGGTGGTGACCTCTGATCTGTATAAGGCTTTCCGGTCAAACCGGACTTGCACACCAACAGAAGCGAGAAGCCCCCGGTTACAAAATATCGGCTCGAGGACTGTAAGTCTGGCAAATACACCAGGGACCCGGATTCAGTATAGCCCAGAAGCCGACGCTACTGGGTGCAATTTGCCAGAAACTTTGTAGACGGTTTTGGCAAACTGTGACCTGTTAGCCGATTTCGAGTTGTCTCAGGTCGTGCAGGGCGTCATCCAGTTTACGGTTCAGGCGTTTTACGGAATCGCCGCCGCTCGGGTCAGACTCTCCGTGGGAGGAGGCCTGCAGGAGTTCGTAGCTGATGTTGAGCGCCGCCATCACCGCGATGCGCTCCAGGCCGATGACCTTTCCTGAATCGCGAATGCCGCGCATTTGCTTGTCGAGGTATTTTGCGGAGACGACCAGTTCGGCCTCCTGTTCCTCCGGGCAGGCCACCTGGTATTCCTTGTCGAGGATTTTCACAGTTACGGTGTTGGCAGGGCTCACGCTTGTTACTCCATAGTCCGCAGGCGCTCAATCATGGCTTCGACTTTTGAGCGGGCCAGTTCGTTCTTGTCCAACAGGTCTTTGCGTTCATCGCGCCAACCGGCAAGTTCTCTCTTGAGCCCCGCGTTTTCGCGGTTGAGTTCCTCGCAAAGGGCGATAAGCTCGTCGATCTTATTTTCGAGGTCTTTGAGTGGGTTGTCAGCCATGCGGGTATACTGGGGTAATGATTCTCGAAGCCACACTATAGTAGTGCGTGACAGCGAGGTCAACGAGACAAAATGCATAGATATCAATAGCCTGCCACTCTTTTTGCAGGGGATGACGCGGACCACGGGGAGAACACCGCATGTATGACGAATTATCGGCTGAGGTCGGAGTCTTCGAATTCGATGAATTCGCCGGTTACCTGATGGATCAGGGTGTCCAGGCCTCGCCCTCGCAATTGCACGGCTGCCTCACCGGGCTGCTCAGCGCGGGAGTGGCGCCTGAGCCGGAGTACGGGCTCGATGCATTGACGCAGGCGTTGCACCTCGATCTGTACGGGGAGTTGGCCAGCCGGATCATGCAGCTCTACGAAGTGACCGCCGCCGCGCTGCGGGACGAAGAATTTTCATTCCACCCGCTGCTGCCAGACGATGACGAGGATATTGCCGTGAGGACCGGCGAGCTGGCCAACTGGTGCGAGGGCTTCCTGGCGGGCTTCGCCTTCGGCCTGGCGGGTGCAGATGCTACCGGCGCGTCATTGTCTGACCAGGCCGGCGAGGTGCTCAGGGACATTGCTGCGATGGCGCAGGCAGAGGCCGGGCCTGATGAATCGGATGACGAGGCGGAAGGCAGCTTCAGCGAACTGGTGGAATACCTGCGCGTGGCGGTGGTGAATATTTTCATGGATAGCAGTGCGGCAGCCCCGGAGGGTAACTCACCGGGTGACAGCCCGCGGCGCCACTAGTGCCCTATCCGTGTGATAATCTCTTGCTGCCGCCGACACAGGCAATTTAACCATGAGTATTAGCAAGGCTGAGTTCGCACGCCGTCGAAAAAACCTGATGGCGTTGATGGACCCCAACAGTATCGCCATTATTCCCTCGGCTCGCGAGCAGATCAGGAGCAGGGACACCGGCTATCCGTTTCGCCAGGACAGCGACTTCTACTATCTGTCTGGCTTTATCGAGCCCGATGCTGTCCTGATCCTGTTGCCCGGTCGGCGGCATGGGCAGTTCGTGATCTTTTGCCGGGAGCGGGACCCGGACATGGAGATGTGGCACGGCCACCGGGCCGGTCCGGAGGGCGTCTGTGAGCAGTATGCCGCGGATGACGCCTTTCCCATCGGCGATATCGACGATATTCTTCCCGGTTTACTCGAAGGCCGGGACAGGGTCTATTATTCCATGGGTCGCAGCGCCGAGTTTGACCGACAGATCATGGAATGGGTGAACAGTATCAGGGGTAAGGAAGCATCCGGCGCCGCCCCTCCCGGTGAATTCACCGACCTAAACCATATGCTGCACGAGATGCGCCTGTACAAGAGCGCCGCCGAATTGCGCCTGATGCGCAGTGCCGCGGACATTGCCGCCAGGGCCCACCGTCGCGCGATGCGGCTGTGCCGCCCCGGCCTGTATGAATACCAGCTTGAAGCGGAAATACAGCATGAATTCGCGAATTCCGGCGCGCGCTTTCCCGCGTATCCCAGTATCGTTGGCGGTGGGGCGAACGCCTGTGTCATGCACTATATCGAGAACAGCGACAGGTTGCGTGACGGTGATCTGGTGCTGATTGATGCCGGATGCGAACTGGAGTATTACGCGTCCGATGTCACTCGCACCTTTCCGGTGAACGGGCGGTTCAGCAGCGAACAGCGCGCGCTCTACGAGCTGGTGCTGAGAGCGCAACTGGCCGCTATCGCCGAAATCAAGCCCGGCAATCACTGGAACCAGCCCCACGATGCCAGTGTCCGGGTGTTTACCGAGGGTCTGGTGGAACTCGGCCTGCTCAAGGGCCGAGTGGCCAGTTTGATCAAGCGTGAAGCCTATCGCGCGTTTTATATGCACCGTGTGGGTCACTGGCTGGGGCTGGATGTGCACGACGTCGGTGACTATCGCATCGGGAACGAGTGGCGCTTGCTGGAGCGCGGCATGGTAATGACAGTGGAGCCGGGACTTTATATCTCCGCCGACAACAAGCGGGTGCCAAAACAATGGCGCGGTATCGGTATACGTATAGAGGACGACGTAGTGGTGACGAGTGATGGTTGCGACGTAATTTCCTCGGTAGCGCCGAAAACCGTTGATGAAATCGAAGCGCTGATGGCGGTGTGACAGATGCCTGATTCTTTCGATATTGTCATCGCCGGCGGCGGCATGGTGGGGATAAGCCTGGCCCTGCAGCTGGGTGTTGCGCTGCCGCCTGAAACGTCGATCCTGCTGGTCGAGGGGTTTCCGATCCCGGAGCCCGCGCCGGGAGAAGCGCCTGTCCATCATCCCGCATTCGATGCCCGCTCCACGGCATTGAGTTACAGCACACGCCTCATCTATGAGCGGATGCAGCTGTGGGATGATCTCAGCCAGTGGCTGTGCGCAATAGAAAGTATCCATGTTTCCAGCCGGGGCCGTTTCGGCAGCACCCTGCTGCGCGCCAGCGACCACGACTGGCCGGCGCTCGGTTATGTCGTCGAGAACAGCTGGCTGGGAAACACACTGATCCGGCAATTGCGACAGGGCGGCCGTGTTGAGGTACGCAGTCCCGCGAAAGTCATCGGTGCCTCGCCTCGGGGCACTGGTGTCAGCGTGGAATTGGCAGGTGACGTCTCTCCGGTCTCGGCGGAATTGTTATTGGTGGCTGATGGCGCCAATTCCAATCTGCGCGACTGCCTCGGTGTCGCGGTGAGCGAAAAGCCCTACCGGCAGCATGCGTTGGTGGCAAATATCGCGTTCGCCGAGCCGCACCGTGGCTGCGCCTATGAACGCTTTACCGATGAGGGTCCGCTGGCGGTGTTGCCGTTGTTGCCGGCCCGCGACGGTGAGCACCGCGGCTCGCTGGTCTGGACCCTGCCCCCCGAGCGCGCGCATCACTTGTGCAACTGCCCGGAGGAGGAATTCCTGCCAACCCTGCAACAACGCTTTGGCTATCGGTTGGGGAGGCTGTTGCGGGTGGGTGAACGCCACGAGTATCCGCTGTCGCTGGTGCAATCCAGCGAGCAGGTTCGTCAAGGTATCGTGGTTATGGGGAACGCGGCCCACGCTCTGCACCCGGTCGCCGGACAGGGCTTTAACCTGGCGCTGCGGGACGTGGCCGAGCTGGCTCGCGTACTTGCCCAGGGCGTTGCCGAGGGCTTGCCTGCGGGTGACCTCGGACTGTTGCAGCGCTACCAGCATCGACAACAAAAGGATCAACACAGAACGATCGCGTTCAGTGACCGCGTGCCGGCACTGTTCATGCACGCCGATCCGCTGCTGGGAATGGGCCGTGACCTCGCGCTGGCCGGCCTGGATTTCATGCCCGGACTGAAGCGGGAATTCGTGCGCCACGCCGCCGGAGTTTCCGCCGCAGGGGAGCGGGCGAATGGCTGACCCCCGGCGCTACGATGTGGTGATCGTCGGAGCGGGTATTGCCGGGGCTTCGCTGGCAGTCGCGCTTAGCGGCGAGGGCCTGCGCATCGCGCTGGTCGAAGCGCTGCCGCTGGGTGAGCGGCCACTGCCGCGAACTGCGAACCTGGCCGATTTCGATCCGCGGGTCAGTGCGCTGACGCCGCGCTCCGTCGGGTTTCTGCAGGCGCTGGGCGCGTGGGATGCGATCGCCGCATACCGGTGCTGCAGTTACCACCATATGACGGTATGGGATGCCGAGGGTACCGGCCAGATCGAGTTCGACCGGGCTGAGGTCGCCGCTGCGGAACTCGGGCATATCGTGGAGAACCGCGCGATCGTTCACGCGCTGCTGGCGCTGGTTAACGACGCACCCGATATCAGTGTGTTGAGTCCGGCTGCGCTGCAGTCCTGCTCACGTCTCCCTTCCAAGGCTATCTCACTGGAACTGGAGGGGGGTGAGCGCCTCCAGGCGGATCTGCTGGTAGCGGCAGACGGTGCGTTGTCACGCGTGCGGGAGATGATGGGTTTTGTCTGCCGGGAATGGGACTACGGCCACCGTGCCATCGTCGCCACGATAGAGGTCGAGCGCCCGCACCAGGAAACAGCCTGGCAACGATTCCTGCCCACGGGGCCGCTGGCGCTGTTGCCGCTGCCGGGCGGAGCGGACCGGCATTACTGTTCCATTGTCTGGTCGGTGCAGGAGGACAAGGCGGACGCGATCCTCGCGCTGGATGACGACACGTTCTGTGCCGCCCTGGAGCGCGCCAGCGAAGCGCGGCTGGGAACTGTACTGGCGTGCACCAGGCGATACGCCCACCCGCTGCGCCAGCGCCATGCGGTGGACTATGTGCAACCGGGGGTCGCACTGGTAGCGGATGCCGCGCACACCATACACCCGCTTGCCGGCCAGGGAATCAACCTGGGCTTGCAGGACGTGGCCGTGCTGGCGGAGGAGATTGCGGCGGGTCATCGCGGCGGTATCCATCCCGGTGAGTTGGCCTTGTTGCGCCGGTATCAGCGCCGCCGAAAAGGGGAGAACCTGCTGATGATGTCCGCAATGGATGGCTTCAAGCGTCTGTTCGAGCAACAGTCCCTGCCCCTGCGCTGGGTGCGTAACACGGGTATGCGGCGGATCGATAGCCTGCCGCCGGTGAAACGGCAACTGATGCGTCACGCGATGGGTCTGGGATAGGCGTCTACAGCGCAAAGCGTGCGGAGGAGATTGTTTTTCACCCCTGTACCGTTAGAATGGGCCGCTCCAACACCCCACAGGCGTACCCGTTGCAATATTCAACGGTCGCTGCCCCCAAGAGGAACTGCTATGAGCCATACGCCGATTGAACTCAAGTACGCCAGCACGCACGAGTGGGCGCGGCTGGAAGAGGATGGCACGGTGACGGTCGGCATTACGGATCATGCGCAGGCCGCCCTCGGGGATGTGGTGTTCGTGGAGACGCC
Organism: Gammaproteobacteria bacterium; assembly: GCA_030427485.1. Lineage (GTDB taxonomy): Bacteria > Pseudomonadota > Gammaproteobacteria > Pseudomonadales > Halieaceae > Marimicrobium. The sequence continues at coordinate 70,754 of JAUICG010000013.1, read as the reverse complement.
CGAGGTCGGCGTGGTGCTGGCGGCTGGCGATGAGGCCGGCGTAGTCGAGTCGGTCAAGGCGGCGTCAGATATATATGCCCCGGTGACGGGCGAAGTACTCGAGATCAATATGCTGCTGGAAGATGACCCCGAGACCGTCAACTCCGATCCCTATGGCGCGGGCTGGTTCTACAAGCTGCAGCCCTCCGACCCCGGTGAACTGGACGCGCTGTTGTCCGCCGATGATTACCAGCAGCAGTGCGCCGACGAATAGAGATTCTGCTTTTCAGTAACACCCCGTGAAAGACCTGTTCCTGCGCAAAGGGGCCGACTACCGCCTGCGGGGCGGTCACCTGTGGGTGTACTCCAACGAAATCGACAGCGCCCGCTCACCGCTCGGCGGTTTTGCCGCGGGCGACCTTGTCACCGTCAGAAACACCAATGACAGGCTGCTGGGAAGCGCCTACATGGAGCCTCATTCATTGATATGCGCGCGGGTGTACGCACCGGGAGAGCAGCGCGCAATGGACGTGGAATACTTCGTCACACGACTGCGCAGCGCACTGGCCCTGCGCGAGTCGGCCTTTGACAAACCCTTCTACCGACTGGTCTACGGCGACAGCGACACACTCCCCGGACTGGTGGTCGATCGCTTCGGCGACATACTGGTGGTGCAGCTCAACAACAGCGCCCTGGAACGTCATCGGGAGACGCTGCTTGAAGCGTTGATCGCAACGCTGGCGCCCGGCGGCGTCTTGTTGCGGGCGGACAGCCGCAGTCGTCGCGAGCAGGGGCTGCCAACCGACAGCGAAGTCGTGTACGGCACGGTGCCGCAGCAGGTGGCGCTGGAAGAGAACGGCGTGCACTTTCTCGCGCCGGTGTACGAGGGCCAGAAGACCGGCTGGTTCTACGACCACCGCCTGTCGCGGGCCCGCCTCGCGCCCTGGGTTGGCGGCAGGAATGTGCTGGATGTGTACAGCTACATCGGCGGCTGGGGCGTGCAGGCCGCGGCGTTCGGCGCAGCGACGGTCTGCTGTGTCGACAGCTCGGCGCAGGCGCTGGAGGGTGTGCAGGCGAATGCCCGTCTGAACCGGCTGGAGGACCGTGTCACGACCCGCCGCGGTTCTGCGCCGGAGCTGATGGCGGCCATGCAGGCTGAAGGCCAGCTGTACGATGTGCTGATCCTCGATCCGCCGGCGTTCATCCAGCGTCGGAAGGACCTGAAAAAAGGCATTGCGGCCTATCGGCGCGTCAATGAACTCGGCTTGCAGCTACTGCAACCGGGCGGCCTGCTTGTCTCTGCTTCCTGCTCGATGCACCTGTCTCGCGCGGATTTGGTGGGCGTTGTGCAACAGGCCGCGGTGCGGGCGGCTTGCCAGGTGCGCGTGGTTGAGCAAGGGGCGCAGGGCGCGGATCACCCGATACACCCGGCGATTCCGGAGACCGAGTACCTCAAGGCGCTGTTTGTCCGCAGGCTGTGAAAAATCGGGGTTAGTCATACGGCTACTCTCCTGGGTTTCTCAATCGCCGCGGCGCGGTAGTCGGGTGTGCCCGTCCGGGGGACGCAAAAGCGCCGTCCATGGCAGCTCGGGTTCGGCCATCCATGGCCTCACACGCCCCCGGACGGGCACACCCGACTACCACGCCTCTACCATTACACGCTGGATATACTCTGTGGAAGGTCGATGCATCTGTCCTCTAATGCCGTGCTACAAACCTCGAGTCTGGAGATTTGCGATATAGATGCCTGGGAATTAGTGAGCAGTGCAGGCTGTGTTGACTCGCCACAGGAACGTGCGAGGCCATGGATGGCCGAGCCCGAGCTGCCATGGATGGCGCTTTTGCGCTTCCTGTGGCGAGTCAACACAGCCTGCGCTGCGCCTTTCCGAAGGCACGAAGCAGCAGCCGAAACCACACCGTACGGCCAGTGCACCGGCCAACAGACGCTCTGAAAGACAAAGTTTACAGGGCTACATCACCCGGTCGAGTGTCACCGCAGTGAAATCACCGGCCATCCGAGCTCAGCCGCCCTGTCCCGCAAGATGTCATCCGGGTCAACCGCCACCGGATTGTCCACCAGTTCCAGCAGCGGCAGGTCATTGTGAGAATCGCTGTAAAACCAGGCGCCGTCCAGGTCGCAGTCGTGTTCGTGCAGCCAGTTCCGCAGCCGGGTCACCTTGCCCTCCTTGAACGACGGGATGCCGCTGGGGGCGCCGGTGTACAGTCCGTCGACGATTTCCCCTTCACAGGCGATCAACTGGTCCACACCGAGGGCCGCCGCAATTGGGGCAGTGATAAAACGGTTCGTAGCCGTGATAATCAGCAACTGGTGTCCGCGCGCCTGGTGATCGGCGAGCAGTTCCGTCGCCTTGGGAAGCAGAATCGGCTCGATCTTGCTCTTCATGAAAGCGCGGTGCCAGGCGTCCAGGCGGTCGGCCGGATGGCCTCTCAGGGAGCTGAGTACGAAGCGCAGGTAGGCGTCGATATCCAGGTCGCCCGATAGGTAATCGGCGTAGAACTGGTCACTGCGCAACGCGAAGTCCGCGCCATCGACCAATTGCTGCTCACAGACGAACTGGCCCCACAAGTGGTCGCTGTCGCCGCCTATCAGGGTGTTGTCCAGATCAAAAATTGCCAGTGTCACGAGCGCTGCCTCCGGAAACCGGTGGCCAGCATAGCGGCGGAGTCAGCTATAGTAAATTTCTCTGGACACGCAATTTGTGGAACAATGGCGGGCGATAATAAAGGATGAACTGAGTAACGTGATAGATTCTGACGGCTTTCGCCCGAATGTAGGGATTATGCTGAGCAACGAGCGTGGCCAACTGCTGTGGGCGCGCCGCGTTGGCGGTCGCGATGCCTGGCAATTCCCCCAGGGTGGCATCAGTGCGGGAGAATCACCGACCGAGGCGCTGTACCGGGAGCTTTACGAGGAGGTGGGGCTTACCCCCGACGCCGTGCAGGTACTGGGCTCGACGAAGGGCTGGCTGCGCTATCGCCTGCCCGCGCGCTATGTGCGCGAAAACCAGAAGCCGCTGTGTATCGGGCAAAAGCAGAAATGGTTCCTGCTGCGCCTGCTGGAAGCCGACAGCGCCGTGCAACTCGATTTGAATGAAAAGCCCGAATTTGACCGCTGGCAGTGGGTCAGCTACTGGTATCCACTGAACCAGGTGATTTCCTTCAAGCGGGAGGTGTACCGCAGGGCGATGAAGGAACTGGTCCTGCCACTGGGGCGCCACACCGAAAAGTACGGGGGCAGGTAATCCGCCATGCTCGAGACCCTGCGCCACATCGTTCAGGAGGTCAATGCCGCGGGCGGCCTCGATGAGGCCTTGCAGATCATCGTGACCCGGGTACGCGCCGCGATGAAAACCCAGGTGTGCAGCGTATTCCTGCGGGATTCGAACACCGGGCGCTATGTTTTCCAGGCTACCCAGGGCCTGAACCCGGAGATGGTGGGCGTAGCCAGTCTCGCCGCCAGTGATGGTCTCGTCGGGCTGGTGGCTGAGCGCGGCGAGCCCGTCAACCTGGAAGACGCTGAAAACCACCCCAGGTTTCGCCTGTTGCCGGGCATCGGCGAGGAGCCGTTTCACTCGTTTTTGGGCGTACCCATTATCCACCAGCGCGGAGTCCTCGGCGTGCTGGTCGTGCAGCAGTCCGAGTCCCGCCGATTTGACGAAAGCGACGAGGCTTTCCTGGTAACGCTGTCCGCCCAGCTTGCCGGGGTGATCGCTCATGCGCAGGTGACAGGAGTGCTGCTGAACCAGGCGCTAACGGGCACGGCGCCGGCCAAGATTACCGGCGTGCCGGGTGCCCCGGGTGTGGCAATCGGCACCGTGGTGGTGGTATCTCCGGGAGCGGATCTCTACGCGGTGCAGCCGCGCAAGGCAACCGACAAGCGCAAGGAAGTTCGCGCCTTCCGGGAGGCGTTGCAGAGCGTGCAGCAGGACATCCAGACTGTGGCGGATAACCTGGGTGCGGAATTGAGCCCGGAGGACCACGCGCTGTTCGATGTCTATGTCAGCATTCTGGATGATTCGACCATCGGTGCTGAAGTGGTGGGGCTGATTAAAGCCGGCGAGTGGGCGCAGGGTGCGCTGAGCCAGGTGATGATCGAGCATATACGCCATTTCGAGCGCATGGAACACAGTTATCTGAAAGAGCGCGCCGTCGATGTGCGCGATCTCGGCACCCGGGTGCTCGCCTACCTGCAGGAAGCGAACCCGGAACCGCGCGTGTACCCCGACCACGCGATCCTGGTGGGTGAGGAACTGACCGCGACCTCACTCGGCGAAATCCCGCGTGAGAAGCTGGCCGGCCTGATTTCCGTGCGTGGTTCCGGCAATTCTCACGTCGCCATCCTGGCGCGTGCGATGGGTGTGCCCACGGTGATGGGAGCGGTTGATCTGCCCTATGCCAAACTGCAGGGGCGCGAAGTCATTATCGATGGTTATAACGGCACCGTGCACATCAACCCGCTGCCGAAAATAAAGCGGCGTTTTCAGCGGGTGTTGGATGAGGACAGGGCCCTGTCGCGGGACCTGGAAACCCTGCGCGACGAGCCCTGCATCACGCTGGATGGCTACCGCATGCCGCTGTGGGTCAATACCGGGTTGATGGTCGATGTCACCCGTTCGCTGGGACAGGGCGCGGAGGGAGTCGGCCTCTATCGCACAGAAGTGCCGTTTCTGCTCAGGGACCGGTTTCCCAGCGAGGAGGAGCAACGACAGATTTATCGCGAGCAATTGGAGGCCTTCGCCCCCAAGCCGGTCACCATGCGCACCCTGGACATAGGCGGCGATAAAGCGCTGCCCTATTTTCCCATCGAGGAAGAAAATCCCTTTCTCGGCTGGCGGGGCATCCGCGTGACGCTGGATCACCCGGAAATCTTCCTGTCCCAGGTGCGAGCGATGCTCAAGGCCAATGAAGGCCTGGGCAATCTGCGCATCATGCTGCCGATGGTATGCAATACTTCCGAGGTTGATGAGGCGCTGAAACTGATTCATCGCAGCCACAGTGAGCTTCGCCAGGATGGCCTGCAGGGAGAACTGCCGCCTATCGGTGTGATGGTCGAGGTACCGGCGGCGGTGTACCAGGCCCGCACCCTGGCCCGGCGGGTCAATTTCATATCGGTCGGCAGCAACGACCTGACGCAATACCTGTTGGCAGTGGATCGAAACAATTCCCGGGTGGCGCACCTGTATCATTCGCTCCACCCCGCAGTGTTGCAGGCACTGGCCTACGTCGCCATGGCCTGCCAGGCCGAAGGGGTCCCCATCGGTATTTGCGGGGAACTGGCTGGCGATCCCGGCGGTGCCGTGTTGTTGTTGGCTATGGGGTACAACGTATTGTCAATGAATGCGACCAGCCTGCTCAAGGTCAAGAAAGCGCTGCTCAATCTGCGACGCAGCGAGGCGCGCAGCTTGCTGAAGGAAGTGATGGCGCTGGACTGCGCAGTAGAAGTCAACGCGAGACTGGAGCGCTTCCTGGCTGAGCACGGGATGGAAAAGTTTATCCACAGCCCGGTGGACTAGTACTCCGTCAATGTCATATTGATGGAGTAGCGGCCTGCTGTTGAAACTCAATCAACTGCTCGTCCCGCAACACGCCCCGATTGTCGAAACTCTGCTCCCGCCAGCTGGTGTTCCCATGGGCATCGATGCGCAACGTGGTACTGGAGCGCGTACCGTATTCCCGCGTGACGATAAACTGTGCGGACAGAACCGGATCCATCGCGCCATTGAGGTGCAGGGCCTCCAGGTCACGCTGGTCCGCGAGCTGCCGGTCGCTGACCACGGCGGCCAGGGCGTCGTGGCCTGGAGGCCCTGTTGCGAGGAGGGTTTGCAGCCGGGTTTTTCCCAGCGCCACTTTCGGCCAGGGCGTGTCCAGGCTGGCATTGCTCAGGCCATAGATGCCGGGTGACAGAGGCCGTGGCTCACGTGTATCGCTGTTGGAGAAATACCACAGCTGGCTGCTGTCGCCGACCAGCAGGTTGAAGCCCGCATAGTCCTGCGCCCGCTGGGCAAGTTCGTCCAGATATGCGCGCGGGTCCCGTGTACCGCTCAGAAAGGCCAGCGGCAGTTCACCGCGCGAGCGCGGCGCGGGGGCGGTCCGCGCCGGGTCGCGAAAATTGGTTACCGCCGCAAAGCGCCCGCTGCGGGTAACGCCCATCCAGGTGCCGCCCTGCTCGAGGTCTTTTCCCGCCAGCAGGTCCGGGCGCTCGGCCCAGAAGCCAGAGACGGTCGTGGCCCTGGCATGGAACTCGTCGCGGTTGGCAGCGATGAGCAATGGAAATTCACGCGATACCTGGTGGGCGAAAACTAGCAGACACATAGACGGCAGCCGGGTCCTGGGGGAAAGAATTGTGAAACATCACGCACTGGATAATAATACGGCTTTTCCAGCTGCATTACTCCCGGACTTCGCTGGGCACGGCTGCCAACATTCGAAGACGCCCCGGATGGCCGACACCGTTCAGCCTTTTCATTGGATTGTTACTGACTTGCCAACATGTTGCCTTATCCCGAAATAGACCCGGTCGCCGTCTCGCTGGGACCCCTCAAGGTTCACTGGTACGGCCTGACGTACCTCGCCGGCCTCGCGTTCGCCTGGTGGCTGGCCGTGCGTCGCACACGGCGACCCTGGTCCGTGGTCAAGCGGGAGCAGGTTGACGACCTGATTTTTTACGCGGCGCTGGGTGTGGTTTTCGGCGGCAGGATTGGCTACGCAATTTTTTACGGTGGCGACAAGCTGGCGCAGGATCCGGGCTGGCTGTTACGGGTTTGGCAGGGAGGGATGTCGTTTCACGGCGGCTTTCTGGGCGTGCTGTTTGCGATGTGGCTGTTTGCGCGTCGCCGTAAGATTGTATTCGGCGCGCTGATGGATTTTGTCGCGCCGTTGGTGCCGGTCGGCCTGGCACTGGGTCGGCTGGGGAATTTTATCGGCCAGGAGTTGTGGGGTCGGGCCGCGGATGTGCCCTGGGCGATGGTGTTTCCGAACGACCCGCTGCAGCTGGCCCGACACCCCTCACAGTTGTACCAGTTCGCGTTGGAGGGCGTTCTGCTTTTCGCAATCATGATGTGGTTTTCATCGCGGGAGCGGCCCACGTGGTCTGTCGCGGGTGTCTTTGCGCTCGGCTATGGCTGCCTGCGCTTTATCGCGGAGTTTTTTCGTGAGCCGGACCAAAACATCGGATTCCAGGCGTTCGGCTGGGTGACCCGCGGGCAACTGCTTTCGCTGCCCATGATTGCACTTGGCATCTACCTGATAGTATCCGCCTACCACAAAGCCGGTGGTGTGGCGCCGTCCCGGCCAAAAGGAACCAAATGAAGCAATACCTCGACCTGTTGCAGGATATTCTAGATCACGGCGTCCGCAAGGGCGATCGTACCGGCACCGGAACGCTATCCGTGTTCGGGCGCCAGTACCGCCATGACCTTGCCGATGGCTTCCCGCTGCTGACCACCAAGAAACTGCATTTCAAGAGCATTGTGAACGAGTTGTTGTGGTTCCTGCGGGGGGATACCAACACGCGCTGGCTGAAGGAGAACGGTGTGTCCATCTGGGATGAATGGGCTACCGAAGAGGGTGATCTGGGGCCGGTGTACGGCGCCCAGTGGACGGCCTGGCCCACTCGCGATGGCGGCACCATCAACCAGATTGACTACGTGGTCGATTGCCTGCGCAATAATCCGGACAGCCGGCGCATCCTGTTCCACGCCTGGAACGTGGAGTACCTGCCGGATGAGCGTGTGAGTCCGCAGGACAATGTCAGGGCCGGCCGGATGGCTTTACCGCCCTGTCATTTGCTGTACCAGTTTTACGTGGCCGAGGGGAGAGTTTCCGCCCAGTTGATGATTCGCTCCAGCGACTCCTTTCTGGGTTTGCCTTACAACACGGCGAGCCTGGCGCTGCTGACGATGATGTTGGCGCAGCAATGTGACCTCGAGCCGGGGGAAATTATTATCTGTACCGGAGACTCACACATCTACAGCAATCACCTCGAGCAGGTCACCCAGCAGCTGAGCCGCGAACCGCGTCCACTGCCGCGACTCAATATCCTGCGTCGGCCGGACACAATCTACGGGTATCGATTCGAAGACTTCGAGCTGGTGAATTACCACCCGCACGCCCATATAGCGGCGCCGGTGGCCGTGTGAACGCGGGTTTCGCGCAGTGCCGCGGGTAGCGATCATCGTCGCCGTCGCCCAGAACGGGGTAATCGGCAGAGATAACACGCTGCCCTGGAAACTTCCGGGGGATATGCAGCATTTCAGGCGTACCACGATGGGCAAGCCCGTTGTGATGGGTCGCAAGACCTACGAGTCCATCGGCAAGCCGCTGCCGGGGCGTACCAACATTGTCATTTCGCGCAACCCCGGTTATCGCGCTGAGGGGGTGGAGGTAGTGCCCTCCCTGGATGCCGCGCTCACGCTGGCCAGGGAGATCGCCATGCGTGACGGCGCGGAGGAAGTGATGGTGATGGGCGGCGCCGAGATCTATGCCCAGGCCCTGCCCGTTGCCGACCGGCTGTACATCACCGAAGTCCACGCCAGCGTGGAGGGGGATGCCGAACTGTGTGATATCGAGTGGCGCTGCTGGCGTGAAATCAGTCGTGATCACCGTGTTGCCGAGCCCCCTAACCCTTATGACTACAGTTTCGTGTGCTATGACCGTTGGGTTGGCGCTTAGTCAAAGCCGGTTCTTCCTCGCCCCGCAAGTGTTACCGTGAAATGCTTCTGTCATTAAAAGTGTAACCAAAATACACATGATACCCTGCTACCCAAATTGAGTTTGCCCATTGATTGAAAACCTACCGGTACATGGTTTAAATTTGCATCCTCGGTTTACCGACATCAGATTTTGCACTATAGATAAGTATGAATCTGGTCTAATTTGTAGCCTTGAATCACTCTGTTGGATTATAGGAAGCGCTATTCCCATGACTATGCATCGATTGAAAGAAGTATTGATCGCTGCACTGGTCGTTACGGGCACCCTCGGCGGTGCTGTGGCGACCGTGCAAGCCAGTACACTGGACTCCATCCTCGCGGTGGGCAAGTCCAAGAATGACGCCGCGCGCAGTTCACAAGCGAAGATAGACAAGCTGGCGGATGAAACTCGCGATTTGCTGTCCGATTACAAGACGGTGAACAAACAGGTTGATGGGCTCAAGGTGTACAACGCGCGCCTACAGAAGCAGATCGATAACCAGGTGGCGCGTATCGCCGCAATTGACGAAAACATCGATAACTCGACTGTCATCGCCCGGCAAATGACGCCGTTGGTGATTCGGATGCTCGACGGTCTCGAGAAATTTATTGAGTTGGACGTCCCTTTCGAGAAAGAGGAACGTCTGAAGCGCGTGCAAGGCCTGCGCAGCAGCATCGATCGCGCGGACGTGAGCGTGGCGGAGAAGTTCCGCGCTGTACTCGAAGCGTACAACATCGAACTGCAGTACGGCCGGGGAATGGATACCTATCGGGGGTCCATTGATATCGGCGGCAATGAGCGCGAGGTGGATTTTTTGCGCATGGGCCGCATCGCGCTGGCCTACCAAACGACCGACGGTGCGTTATCTGGCGCGTGGGACAATGCGAGCAGGAGCTGGGTCGAGTTGCCCCCGGGTGAATACAATGCCGCTATTCGCGAGGGTATTCGAATTTCGAAGAAACAGGCATCGATGGATTTGTTGAAAATGCCCGTACCAGCACCGGAGACTAAATAATGAGCGCTAAATTTGTAAAAGGCGTTGTGCTCGCCATTTGCGGTGCACTGGCATTGCCAGCCGGTTCTGTCCTTGCGCAAGAGGCCAAGACCCTCGATGAACTGCTGGGTTTTGTCAAGCAGGGCCAGGCAGCCGAAGCCGCCGAAAATCGGCAGCGCGAACAACGCTTCGCCAATGACAAGGCCAACCAGGCCGCTGAGCTGAAACGCGCGGAGGAAGAGCGCGCCCGCCAGGAAGCCCTCTCCACCGAACTGGAAAATGTCTTCGAAGAAAATGAACTGCTGATTGCCACCAAGAGGGAGGTGTTGAAGGAAAAGCTCGGCACCCTGACCGAATTGTTCGGGCACCTGACCTCCGCTGCCGGCGATCTGGCGTCCAACTTTGAGGTGTCGCTGGCCTCGGCCCAGTATCCCGGGCGGGAAGTCTTTCTGCGTGACCTCGTGGACAAGATGAACAATTCCGACGCGCTGCCCAGTATCGAGGAGATCGAGCAGGTGTGGTTCGAGCTGCTGCGTGAAACCCGCGAGACCGGGGTGGTGACAACGTTCTCGGCGGAAGTATCCTCGCCAGACGGAGAGCGCTCCGAGCGCCAGGTGCTGCGCGTGGGCTCTTTCAACATTGTCGATACCGATGGTAATTACCTCAGCTACCAGAACGAACACCTCAGTGAATTGCCCCGCCAGCCCAGTGGCCCCTACACCGGCTGGGCTGCTGACCTGGTGAACGCCTCGGCCGGCCTGAACCCGTTCGGCGTGGACCCGACGGGACCTTCCGGCGGGTCCTTCCTGGCGGCGATCATTGATACGCCGACGCTCACAGAGCGGTGGCATCAGGGCGGTTACGTGGGCTACGCCATTACCGCATTGGGTGTTTTCGCCTTCCTGCTGGCCATTTATCGCTTTATCGTGTTGACTGCCGTGGGCGCCAAGGTGAGTTCACAGCTCAAGTCAGACAAGGCCAACGAAAACAACCCGCTGGGCCGTGTGCTGAAGATACACGAAGACAATCCCAATATGGACACCGAGACGTTAGAGCTGAAAATGTCCGAGGGTGTGTTGAAGGAAACGCCCAAACTGGAGAGTGGTCTTACCCTTCTCAAGATTATTGCAGCCATTGCGCCGCTGATGGGACTGCTGGGTACAGTGACCGGTATGATATTGACATTCCAGGCTATTACCATCTTTGGTGCGGGTGATCCCAAGGCCATGGCCGGCGGTATTTCCAGCGCCTTGATCACCACCGTGCTTGGTCTTCTGGTGGCGATTCCGACCGTGCTGATGCATACCATTGTGAATGGTCGGGCCCAACGGATCATTCACGTTCTGGACGAACAGACCACGGGTATTGTTGCGGAGCACACCGAAGCTAACTTGAGGTCTTGATATGGACGGTGTGACTGAGGTACTCCTCGCTTTCATGGAAAAGGGTGGTGAGGTCTTGTGGCTGATTGCCGCCCTGCTGTTCGTCATGTGGACCCTGATCTTCGAGCGAGTGTGGTACCTGAAGTTTGCCTGGAGAAACGACGTGGCAAAGATCATTGCCAAGTGGGAGGGTCGCTCTGAGAGGCAGTCCTGGGAAGCAAGCCAGATTCGTAGCATGCTCATTTCTCAGGCCCGTATGCGGATCAATCAGTACCTGCCAATGATCAAGACGCTGGTGGCCCTGTGTCCGTTGCTCGGTCTGCTGGGAACGGTGTGGGGCATGATTGAAGTGTTCAATATCATGGCGGTAACCGGTGGTGGCGATGCCAAGTCGATGGCTGGCGGGGTGCAGCGAGCCACCATCCCCACTATGGCAGGCATGGTAGCGGCTCTTTCCGGCGTGTTCGCCAATACCTATGTCACCCGGATTGCCCAGCGTGAGGGCGAGCTCCTGCGGGACAACCTGACCACTGATCACTGATACTGATAGAGCTACATGCATGCGAAGTAGAAACCGACATTTAGATGCTGATGAGGCTCAGATCGACCTGACACCCATGCTCGATGTGGTGTTCATTATGTTGATATTTTTCATCGTGGTGGCGTCTTTTCTGAAGGAGGCCGGTGTCGAGATGAATCGGCCTGACGCGAACCAGAATCCCCCTGACTCGGATGCCAAAAGTATCCTTGTCACGATAACCGGGGACGATCAGATCTGGATGGAAGATCGGCTTATCGATGTGCGGGCGGTAAGGGCTAATATTGCGCGGCTGTTGGCTGCGGACCCGGAACAGTCTTTTACGGTGGTAACGAATACCGGCGCTACAGCCGGTACCGTCATTAGTGTCGCAGATGCCGCGCGTGAAGCCGGCGTAAAACAGGTTAATTGGCCCGCGGAGAAAAAGCAGTGAGCAGGCGTGGAATGTCAGGGGGGCCATCGGCAGCGCAGGGTGGCGCTGGCGAGGGGGATATAGACTTGACGCCGATGCTCGACGTCGTGTTTATCATGCTGATCTTTTTTATTGTGACGTCTTCTTTCGTGAAAGAGCCCGGAGCCCCGATCATAAAACCCGAGGCGGTTACAGTAAGTCCCTGCGTGCTGGGTACCATTATATTCGCGGTCGATGCAGCGGGTAAGGTTCACTACGACAAGCAGGAGATACCGCTGGATCGCGCCCCTCGCCTCGCTGAAGCGGCCAAAAAAGAATCACCCAAGGCAAATTTCGTAATACAGGCTGACCAGGAAGCGCCCACTTCGGTTCTCAGCGAGTTGGTAACTGCGATCAAGCCCCTTATGGACGCGCCGCTGTGCGTCTCCACTGACGAGAAGGCGTAGGCGAGATGGTGAGCGGTCCAGTGAGAACAGTTATCTCGATACTGCTGTCTATTGCCGTGGTTGTAGGGTTGTTCCTGATAATGCACAGCCTGATCGATGCCGACTACGTCGACCCCGGGGTGAAGGCTCGCCAGATTGCGGAGCTGGTGCAGCCCGAGGAAGAAATCGAGCTTGAGACCACCACGCCGAAACCGGACAAGGTGGAAGACCCGGAAGAGCCGCCGCCGGAAATGGAAGTCGTGCAACTGGACCTGGACATGGACGTGGAGGTCGAGAATGTCGCACCGACGACACAGGTAGATATCTCCATCGAGAGCTCAGGAATGGCGACCGGCGACGGCGAATACCTGCCCATCGTTAAAGTGGCGCCCATCTATCCGAGGCGCGCGCAAAGCCGCGGTATCACCGGATACTGTATTGTCGAGTATACGGTTACGACCTCGGGCGCCATACGCGACCCGCGAGCGGTCGATTGCCAACCCAGCGGCGTGTTTGATGACGCTTCTGTGAAGGCCGCATACAAGTTCAAATACAAGCCGCGCGTCATTGACGGCGAGGCTATTGAAGTCCCGGGCGTACAGAACAAGTTTACCTACGAGTTGGAAGATTAGACGGTTGTCGCGTTATGAATAGGACTACACCCACTGTCTGGATACGCGCTGCCCTGCTGGCTGTTCCGGTGCTTGCCACGCAGGTGGCAGTTACGCAACTGCAGTTCGGTGCCGGACTGCGCCCGCTGTCCGCAGCCTTTGCACAGGAGAGTGGGCAGAAGCCGGAGCGGGAGACACGTCGCACACCCGCGCTGCGAAACGCCGTCTATGAAAAATTGTCGGAAGCGCAGACCGCCGCTGAAGAGAAAAACCTCAGTGCCGCCAAGGCGATTCTCGATGAACTGATTGCTACCAGTGGCAGCAAGGCGCTGAACAGCTATGAACTGGCGAATGTCTACAACCTCTACGCGTTTATCCAGTATTCCAGGGAGGACTACGCCGGTGCGCTGCAGTCCTACGAGAAGGTGGTAGCGCAGCCTGATATCCCGCTGGCGATGGAAATAAACACGCGTTATACGATAGCGCAGCTGTATTTTGTGCAGGAGAAGTGGCAGCAGGGCATCGATGCGATGCTCAAGTGGTTCAGCATGACCGAAAAACCCAATGCCAATGCCTACATATTGCTGGCCCAGGGTTACTACCAGGTCAAGGACTTCGACAAGGCGCTGGTCAATGTCGATAAAGCGATCGACATGCACAAGGCTGCAGGCAAGATACCCAAAGAGCAGTGGTACAACCTGGCGCGTTTCCTTTATTTCGAGAAAAACGATGTCAACAACACGGTTGCGACACTGGAGGAACTGCTGAAGTACTACCCGAAAAAGGAATACTGGGTGCAGATTTCGCATATGTACGGCGAGCAGAACAAGACCAGCCAGCAGCTCGCGGCGATGGAAACGGCCTATGTTCAGAATATGTTGAGCAAGGACAATGAGCAGGTGACCATGGCCTATTTGTACCTCAATGCCGATGTGCCTTATAAAGCGGCCAAGGTGATGGACAAGGGCCTGGGCAATAATTCGATTGAGAGCAAGTCGAAGAACTGGGAGCTCACTGGTAATGCCTGGCGGCAGGCGCAGGAACTGGACAAGGCGATACCCGCAATGGAGGAGGCCGCTGCCAAATCCGACAAGGGCGAGTTGTATGCGCGCCTCGGCAATATCTACCTGGATAACGATGACTTCAACAAGGCGATCACGGCGATCAACAAGGGCTTGTCTCGCGGCGGTATCAAGCGCCCCGATACGGCGCGCCTGGTACTGGGCATGGCCTATTTCAATACCAAGCAATATGACAAGGCGCGCGAAGCCTTTACCGCTGCAGGTCGAGACGAGCGCTCAAAGGCTTATGCCCAGCAGTGGATTGGTTACATGGATTCGGAGTTGGCTCGTCAAAAATCCCTGCAGGATGAGGGCCGCGCGGCTGCCGGGGAATCAGAGGCCGAGCCGGAAACGCAGGCGGAGGGTGAATCAGAAGGCGCGGCGGCAGAGCCTGAGGAGGAAGCCGCAGAACAGGCTGAAGGCGAGGCGCAACAGCAGACGGCAGGCTGAATACACGCCTATCTCCAGAGGTGGAGAGTGGCCGGATAGCGGTTTTATAAACTACCTGATAAAAAAGGGAGCTCTTGAAGCTCCCTTTTTTTTGTACCCGAACTTACAGCGGGACAACGTTCTCCGCCTGGGGGCCTTTCTGTCCATCCGTGACGTTGAATTCAACCTTCTGGCCGTCGGCCAGCGTCTTGAAGCCTTCGCCCTGGATAGAGCTGAAATGAACGAATACATCGGGGCCATCTTCACGCTCGATAAAGCCGAATCCTTTTGTTTCGTTAAACCATTTAACAGTGCCGGTTGTCTTAGACATAGTGTTTACCTGTATAGCTAGCGGCGCCATGTCCAGGCGCCATTTCATTTATAGTGTTATTTATGGTTTACGTACCGATTATCTTGATGGAACTTCGACTTCGACCGTGAGCATAAATACTGCTGAATCCACTCAGCCATATGAGTGTAGCACCATAATTGGCGATTTACAGGAATGGCGGCAAACTATTTTTTGTGCAATTTCGCTCGCATGCCTGGCCACGGGAAGCGGATCTACAGATTCCACCGAAGCTCAGGTGATGGTGCTCGGGGCATGGGCGGCGCCCAGCAGGCCGGTAGTCTCGCAGGTGATGACGTACAGGGGCACATCCACCAGATGTGACTGCATTTTCCCCTTTTCCCGGAAACGCTGAACGAAGGAGCTTTGCCGCAGGAAATCTATCATTTCCGACAGAAAGCCGCCGGCCAGGTATAGCCCGCCGTACGCGCCGTTTGCCAGGACATAGTCGCCACAAATCGAACCCAGCAGAGCGCAGAACGTATTGAGAGTCAGCGCGCAATGCTCGCACTCCCCGCGCTGCGCTTTTGCGGAAATGACTTCGGGAGGCGGTGCAACGGTGTTGCGGCCCAGGACGGCGCCGAGCGCCTCATAAAGGCGCTGCAAGCCCGGCCCGGATACCAGGAATTCCGCGTAAACCTCTCCGCTAAGCGGCAGTAAATGACGGAAGACATCCAACTCCAGCATGGAAGCCGGCGTCAATCCCATATGCCCCGGCTCACTGGCACTGGCCGTGGGTATGCCATTTATCATGCTCAGCGTGGCGCCGCCGAGGCCGGTCCCGGGGCCAACAGTGGCAAGCTTGGCCGCCTCGCTGCTGCGGCCAGGTGCGAGTACTGCGAGGTCGCGCTCGCCGAGGTGCGGAAGCGCATAGGCATTTGCCTCGAAATCGTTGATACAGCGCAGATGGGCAAACTCAAAGCGCTTCGCCAACTCGTCCGGTGAGAATGACCAGTCGATGTTGAGCATGGTGACGCGGTTGTGGTACGGGGGGGGAGCTGCCACTGCAAGGCAGCACTCGCTGGGCCGGGGCTCGGTGAGTGCGCCCAGCCAGTCCGCAACGATATCCTCGAACTGTACGTACTGCCTGTTGAGATAGCTGCGCATTGATCGCAGTTCACCGCTAACGGGGTCGTACAGTGCGAGGCGGCTATTGGTGCCGCCGATATCCGCGACGAGTCGACTGGAGGGGAGCCCTGACACGGTTGCGGCCCTAGTCCACAGGTAGAATTTTCATGATGTTGGTGGAGCCGGCGGTGCCAATACGCTCGCCCTTGGTGAGTATGATGGAGTCTCCCTTTTGCAAATAACCGCCATCCGTCAAAAACTCGATTGCCATGGCATCGATGCAATCCTCATCGAAGGCAGCGGCATCGAAAAAGAGTGGAACCACGCCCCGACACAAGCAGAGTTTCTGCAGAGTCTCGCTGATGTTGCTCAGCGCGAAGATCGGCAGGCCTGAACTGAGGCGTGACATCAGGCGTGGCGTAGTGCCTGACTCGGTGAGGCAGGCAATGCCGCGAACGTTGTCAAAATGGTTGGCCGCGTAGATCGCCGACATGGCGATTGCATCCTGGGCGCTGGTGAATGCCCTGTCGATGCGAAACCTGGAGGTCCTCGCCACGGGCTGGCGCTCCGCTCCCAGCGCTGAATCCGCCATGGCCTGCACCACTTCAACGGGGTACCTGCCGACGGCGGTCTCCGCGGAGAGCATTACCGCATCTGTGCCATCGAGCACCGCATTGGCGACATCGAAGACCTCGGCGCGTGTGGGCATGGAGCTGTTGATCATGGATTCCATCATCTGGGTGGCGGTGATCACAACCCGGTCCATGGCTCGCGCCTGGGATATCAGGGCTTTCTGGATACCGATCAACTGCGCGTCCCCGACCTCGACACCCAGGTCACCGCGGGCGACCATCACGCCGTCGGAGGCCACTACAATACCGTTGAGCGTGTCCTGGTCGGCAATGACTTCGGCGCGTTCGATTTTGGCAATGATGGCGGGTTGTAACTGATGCTGTTGCAGCAGCCTTCTCGTCTGGAAAATATCCTCCGGCGAGGAGACAAAAGACACGGCCACGATGTCGGGTCTGAGTTCGCTCAGGCTGTCGATATCCGTCAGGTCCTTGGCGGTGAGAGCCGGCGCTGCAAGACCCCCACCCAGGCGATTGATCCCCTTGCGTGAACCGAGGGTTCCACCCACCAGCACAGTGCAATCCACGGTGCTTACCTCGACATCGTCCACGCGCAGCCTGATGCGCCCGTCATCCAACAGCAGGATATCGCCTTTTTCGACGCTGCTGCACAGCTCCTTGTACTCGAGCCCTACGCTGTGAAAATCCCCCTCGCCGTCCGGCAGGTGCATGTCCAGGCGAAAGTGATCGCCGCTGGCAAGCTCGATCGAGCCGTCGCGAAAAGTGCCGATGCGGATCTTGGGTCCCTGCAGGTCGGCCATGATGCCAACATACAGTCCGGCGATGCTGGCCTGCTTGCGAATTCGAGCGGCGACGGCGACGTGGTGATCTGCGGTGCCGTGGCTGAAATTGAGACGAAAGACGTCAACGCCCGCAGTAATCAACTTGGCAATCATATCGTCGGACTCACTGGCGGGGCCAATGGTGGCGACTATCTTGGTGCGTCTCAGGTGCTTTTGGTTCACTGCGGTTCTCGTTCCGGAGTTGTTCGCCACGCGTACAATCTCACCGCGGGGAATACTGCCATCCAACACCGCAGTATGCCAGTGTTGTTTATTCATCGGAGCTGTCCATCTGACGGCAGTTGCTTCAGGTGATCGATCACGAGATCGGGGAAATCGGTGAAAAGCCCATCGACGCCTGCATCGCGGATGAAAACATCCAGCAGCTCAGAGAAACTTTCGATACCGACGGGGAGGTCATCCTTGCGGAACGTATAGGGGTGGACCTGCAGGCCCCGTGCCTGGGCTTGCTCGACCAGTTCGCTGAGCCGCGGCGTTCCGCATGCCGCCTTCCCGAGATAAATGTGGGAAATGAATGGACCGATGCCCTGGGCATAGCTGGCGACATAATCCAATCCGGCAGGTGTGCGCAGGTACTCATAATCTACCGCGCTGTCTTCGCCCCACTCATTGTCGCCGATAAGTTGAATCATCGGCAGAGGCGTTGCGAGCCGGCGGCCCAGGTGCTGCAGGGTCAGGTCATCGAAACACTGCAGGAAAACCTGCTCCGGGCGCTCCCGATAGCCGGTTTTCTCCAGCACCGCTAGCACGGCGGCCGACAGGTCCAGTCCCTCGCGTTGGTGCCAGTTGGGCGACTTCAATTCGATATAGACGCCGGTGAGGCAGCCGCGACTGCGGTCCAGCCCGGCCAGCATGTCGAGTTCCTCTGCCAGCGTGGGGACGGTGAACAGCGCGTGCTCAACCGGGAACCGCCCGGGGTAGACGGCACAGCCTTCACGGCTGCCGTCCACGTGGGTGCGTTCGTGCACCCGGAGCTGGCGTATTTCATCCAGGTCGAAGTCGATAGCGTAAAATCGCCCGTCGTTTCGGGCGCGCCCCGGAAAGCGCTGTGCCACATCCGTGGTACTGTCCAGGTGAATGTCATGGAGCACAATGGCTGTACCATCCCTGCTCAGAACCACGTCCTGCTCGAGAAAGTTGGCGCCCATCGCGTGGGCCAGTGCCTTGGCTGCAAGCGTATGTTCCGGTAGATACCCGCTGGCGCCACGATGCGCGATAACGATTGGGCTGCGGGTGGTACTCATGTTGACAACGATGCCTCGCCAGTTGATTTTGCGCTGCCAGGAGCGGAACAGGGCGAAAATGTCTATCCTCGCACTCTCTGGCAGCGGCCGCCAGGCCTGGCGGTCAGGGCAGTGCGGCTATCCAGGAATCGTCTTCGAACCACTTTTTGCGCAGTTGGTTCAGCACGCCCGTTTTCTCATACGCGGTCAGGTAGTTGTCCACCAGATTGTAGAATTGCGCATCATCCTTGCTGACTGCAATGCCGATGGGCTCGACGGTCAATGGTTTTTCCAGTGTAGTCAGTCCTGATTCGGGGTAACGCATCACCGCAAGTATGCACTGTGTCATATCCGCGACCATCGCGTCGGCCTTGTCGTCGATCAGTAGTGCCACGCCTTCATCGTAACTGCCAAATTCAATGAGCGTGGCATCCGGTGCGACTTTCTTGATGAAATTGGCGTGCGTGGAGTTTTTCAGGGCGAGCAGTTTGAGCTCCGGGCTATTGAACTCGGCAGCGGATGTGATAGTGCCCAACACATCACTTTTTGTCAGGATCGACATGCCTGACATCATATAGGGACCGACGAAGGAGACCACTTCGGTGCGCGCCGGCGTGATCGATACGTTCGAAAGCACCATATCGATCTCGTCCTCCTCCAGGGCGTCCATCAGTTCACCGAACGGAATGGTCTTGATTTCCAGTTTGACATTCATCGCCATGGCCAGCGCCTGTGCCAGGTCGACATCAAAGCCCATCAGGCCACCCTCGCGGGTTGTCATGGTCATCGGTGGCTGATTGCCGGACATGCCTACCTTCAACACTTCGAAATCGACGATGCGTTCCAGCGTGTCTCCGGCGAGGGTGTGAAAAGGCATTGCGCCCAGCAGGGCAATAGCGGCTGCCAGCAGAAGGTGTCTGGTTGTTTTGAACATCAGAATTTTCTCCGGTAGATTACTGTGTGACTCGCAAATGGTGCCGGTGCGAACGTGGGTTCAAGCGGGAACAGTGTAAGTCTGATCGGCAAAGATGCCAAAACCTTTTATCATGCAATACCCGTAAGCGCCCTGTAGAGGATGTGCCATGGTCGAGAATTTTGACCGAATAGTGCTGGCCGTGCCTGATCTGTCGGCGGCCTGCGCGCAGTACCGGGATATTCTTGGCGGGGAGACGTATTTTACCCACGCCGAGAACCAGGGGCGCTGCGCGTGGTGGGGCCTGTCCAACACCGTTATCGAACTGGCTGAACGCGCAGTTGACAGCGGTCATATAGAGGGGGTTGTGTTCAGCGCGCCGGGCGAGCAGCAGCAGAAAAGAGGTGTTGCGAATACATTGGGCGTTGATATCGGTTTGTGCGATGGCAGTGCCACGTCTGCCTTTCGCCAACGGCAGCCCGAAGCGCAATGCGGCGATTTGTGTGTGGATCACGTGGTCCTGCGCACTGCTGATGCGCAGGCATGCGTGGACCTGTTCACAGGCGAGCTGGGGATTCGGCTCGCACTGGACAAAACAGTGCCACAGTGGGGCGGACGCATGCTGTTTTTTCGCGCGGGCAAGCTGACACTGGAAGTGATTGAGTCCGGCGGCGACGAGAAAGCGGCCCCCGCTTTCTGGGGGCTGGCCTACCAGTGCGAAGATCTGGCGGGCTTTGCGCGGACGCTGGCCGCGCGGGGCGTAGCGATATCAGATATCCGCGACGGCAGGAAGTCTGGAACCCGGGTCGCGACGCTCAAGAGCCATGACCTGGGTATTCCGACGCTGTTGATCCAGCCGGCTAAATAATGCAGTGTTTGGTGTAACTCGCAGCTTCATCGGCAGTCCACTCACCCTTGGGTTTTTCGGACAGGTCCTCGCACCACGCCTCGGACCCGATGGTGTTGCTCTCCAGCAGGCAATTGCTGGCAAACGTGATGGCATCTGAACTGGTCCACTCGCTTTTCGACTGTTCCTTTTTCTGTTCGCACCATTTTTCGCTGCCAGGTTCTACACTGCAGGCACCCAGTAGCAACAAGCAGCCGATGAGTAAACTCCGTTGCATAATCGTCTCGCCTCTTGTATCCAATGTGAGAAAGGAGCCCGTGGGCTCCTTTCAATGCGTAAAAAACGCGTTGCTACTTTTTTAGTTGCATCTTGATCGTGCTTTCCGTCGCCTTGCCGTAGGGCGGCAGCATACCGCCCAATTTCGCGACGTTGAAACTGGCCTGGCGATAGATCGACTTGGCGTGACTGAATGTCTGGAAGCCCTTGAATCCGTGGTAGGCGCCCATGCCACTCGGGCCGACGCCGCCGAAAGGCAAATCTTCCTGCGCCACCTGCATGACCACGTCGTTGATACACATGCCACCGGAGGTCGTGCGGTTTGTCAGGGCGGACTCCTCCTGCTTGTCCTCGCCAAAATAATACGCGGCGAGGGGGCGCGGTTTACTGTTGATATAGCTGATGGTCTCTTCAAAGTTGTTGTAGGTGCGAATGGGCAACAGCGGCCCGAACAACTCTTCTTCCATCATCCGCAGGTCATCCGCCGGCTCCGGGATCAGCGTCGGCGGGATTTTCATCGTGCCCTGTTGTTTGCTGAAGTCCTCGTTGGCGGGATTGATGGGTATCACCTTCTGGCCGCGTTCAGCCGCTTCCGCGAGGTAGCCGTTGAGGCGCTGAAAGTGGCGCTCGTTGATAACCGAGGTGTACTGCGGATTGTCCAGGATTTTCGGGAACATCTGGGCGACGGCCTTCTGCGCGGCGGCAATCACTTCGTGCAGCTTCTCCTCGGGCACCAGGAGATAGTCCGGCGCCAGGCAGATCTGACCCGCGTTCATGGTCTTGCCTACCATGATACGACCCAGGCTCTTTTCCAGATCGGCGCTGCGCGAGATGACCACCGGAGATTTTCCGCCCAGTTCCAGCGTGACCGGGACCAGGTTGCGCGACGCTGCCGCGAGGATGTGGCGTGCGATCGAGGTTGCACCGGTAAAGATCATGTGATCGAAGGGCAGGCTGGAGAAAGCCTGTCCGACTTCCGGCCCGCCGTCGAAAATGGCGACTTCCTTGGGGTCGTAGGCCTCGGCGATCATTTCAGCCAGCAGCGCGGATGTCGCCGGGGTGAATTCAGAGGGCTTGATCATTGCGCGATTGCCGGCGGCCAGTACGCCGGCCAGCGGCGCGAATACCATATTGACCGGGAAGTTCCACGGCGCAATGATGCCGACCACACCCAGCGGCTGGTATTCGATGCGCGAACGTCCGCCCAGTAAATTGAAGGGGAACATGGTGGGGCGTTTCTCCGGTTTCATCCATGAACGCAGGTGTTTTATCGCGTGCTTCATCGGCGCGATGCCTGCGCCAACGTCGGTAAGCAGGGTCACCTCGCGCGGACGACAGGTAAAATCCGAATTGAGCGCTTCGACGATTCTGGTCTGGTGCTTGATCAATACGTCGATACCGCGCTGCAGGCGGTCGACGCGTGTTTCAGCGGTGACGACCCCCTCCTTGAGATAATCCTCGCGCTGCATGTCGAGCGTGGCTTTCATTTGCTGCTCGGTATCGCTTTGGTTTAGGGCTTGCTCGGGCGCGTTCATGATCAGTTCCTCAGGGTTGGGCTAATCGGGAGTACGACATAATAGACAAGTATAGCCCGCTGTCGGATGAATATTAATCAGATTTCACGGTCATTTATGGCCAATGCCCGGTCCCGGCATCCCGGACTTGGCTTTGGCGGAGTGAACTGCTATTAAAGAGCCTATGAATTCGGACAATACCCGGCGCGATACCCGAACGCCTTCGCCGCCTTATGGCTATTCCCGCGAATGTACGCACTCGCGGGAGCAACAAATGCATATAGTGGCTGAATTTCACGCCCACAAGATTCGGCCCAGCCGCATCGCGTACCGCGTGGGCATTGACATCGCATTTATCGAGGCGCTCATCGCGGGTGAGACCGAACCCGCCCACTTTGCGCAACTGGTGAAGCACTATCGCAGGAACCGCTATCAGCAGCGCCTGCGTGAGACGCAGAAAAGCACCGGTGTCACTCGGTATGAGATGCAACAAAAGATTGAGCGGGAGTTCATGCAGGAAATAGACCTCTAGTACTCCGTCAATATCATGTTAATGAAGTACCAGCGTTCTGTGCGAATTAATCGGACAGGACACCAGAGGCCTGCATCGCTCGCCGGGGACGTTGGTGTGAGATGCCCACCGCGCAAGCACAAGGAGCAATGGTAATGAACACCCTGGATATATGGCATGACATCGTGCGCAAGCGGGACCCCGCGGGTCTGCACGAAATTCTGGCGGAGAATTGTGTGTTTCTCTCGCCGATTGTGCACACGCCGCAAGAGGGGCGTGAGTTGACCACGTGGTATCTCGCTGCTGCCATGAACGTCTTCAATGAGACGTTTCAGTATGTGAAGGAGGTTGTTACAGCGCAGCACGCGGTACTGGAGTTTACCTGTGACGTGGATGGCATCCTGGTGAATGGGGTGGATATCATGACTTTCGATGAGGCGGGCAGAATCACTGAATTCAAGGTGATGGTGCGCCCCCTGAAGGCCGTAAACCTGTTGCATGCCAAAATGCGCGCAATGCTGGAGGAAATGGCGGCCCGTTGATCGAAACGGACCGTCCACCCACCGGACAGCCAGCGCGATTCCCGGTATACTCTCGCGCCGCCCCGGATCGGGGCCCTCTCATTACATCAAGGTCGCAGTATGTCCTCTCCCGCAGCGGTAAGCAGTTTCGCTCAACTGGCATTGCCTGCCCCTGTGCAAAAGGCACTGGTGGAAGTGGGTTACGAAACCCCGTCGCCCATCCAGGCCCGCATCATTCCCCATATGCTGCAAGGCGTCGATGTGCTGGGGCAGGCGCAGACTGGCACCGGCAAGACAGCTGCGTTCGCGTTGCCGGTACTGGCGCGCCTGGATCTGCAGAAAAAACTGCCGCAGGTTCTGGTGCTGGCACCGACCCGGGAACTGGCGATACAGGTTGCGGAAGCATTCCAGAAATACGCGCGGTATTTGACGGGATTTCATGTGCTGCCCATTTACGGCGGGTCCGACTACCGCGGCCAGTTGCGCCAGTTGCAGCGCGGTGTGCATGTGGTGGTCGGCACTCCCGGCCGGGTAATGGATCATATGCGCCGCGGTTCGCTGGATTTGTCCGGACTGCAAACACTGGTGCTCGATGAGGCCGACGAGATGTTGCGCATGGGTTTCATAGACGATGTGCAATGGATTCTGGAACAGACCCCGCAGGAACGCCAGATCGCGCTGTTTTCCGCGACGATGCCGCATGCCATTCGCCGGATCGCCAAGAGCCACCTGCGCAACCCGGTAGAGATCGCGATCGAAGTCAAGACGGTGACCACTGCGTTGATACGCCAGCGCGTGTGGATGATGTCAGGGATGAAGAAAATCGATGCCCTGACGCGCATTCTTGAAGTGGAAGAATTTGACGGAATGCTGATTTTTGTGCGAACACGGATCCTGACGGTGGAACTCACCGATAAACTGGCCGCGCGCGGCTACTCGGTGGCGGCGCTGAACGGGGATATTCCGCAGAAGCAGCGCGAGCAGACGGTGGAAAAACTGAAGGCCGGCAAGCTGGATATCGTGGTGGCTACTGATGTGGCGGCGCGAGGACTCGATGTACAGCGCGTCAGCCACGTGATCAACTACGATATACCGTCGGACGTGGAATCCTATATCCACCGTATAGGGCGTACTGGTCGCGCCGGGCGCAGTGGCGATGCCATACTGTTCGCTGCCAGTCGGGAAAGGCGCCTGTTGGCGGCGATAGAAAAGGCCACGGGTAAAACCATCGAGAAAATGGCCCTGCCCACCATGGAAGAAGTGACGGACAGGCGCGTGGGCAGATTCAAGCAGCGCATTACAGAAACCCTGGAGGAGGCGGACCTGCAACTGTTCCGCAGACTGATACAGGAGTACGAGTACGAAACGGGCGTGCCGGTGACGGACATCGCGGCCGCGCTGGGTGTGATGGCACAGGGGAAAAAGCCCTTGCAGGAAAGTCGGACAGCCGCTGGCGGACAGGAAGCGGACGATGAGCGCCCCGCCGGTCGCTCTGATCGGAGGGGCATCGCCGAAGGCAAGGCGCCTGCCACACCGGACGACAAAACCCGGCGAAAAAGCCGAAGTTCCGGTGAGCCGTTGCAGCCTGGCATGGAACGGTTTCGGATTGAAGTTGGAAAGAACCACGGTGTGAAGCCGGGCAATATCGTGGGTGCCATCGCCAATGAAGCCCAGATCGATAGCGAACATATTGGACGGATTGAGATCCACGATGACTTCAGCACCGTGGATCTCCCCGAAGGCATGCCCCGGGAGGTGTTCAGACACCTCCAGTCTGTTTGGGTCAGTGGCCAGAAGCTACAGCTTTCCAGGTTGGCCGACGGCGGTGCGTCGTCGACTGCAGCGCAAAAGAAGCGCGGTGCCGGCAAAGGCAAAACCCGGGACGAAAACAAGCGCAGGCCAGCGGTGCGCCGGAGTCGCGGCAAATGATTTTCGGCATGGACACTGATAGAGTCGCAGGGGTTTAAGACGGCGGAGAGGCTTTTATGTCCAGGCGTATAATCGTCGGTATCAGCGGTGCGTCCGGTATCATATACGGCGTGCGCGCGTTGCAATTGTTGCACGAGTGCGGTTTGCAGACTCACCTGGTGATCAGCAAGTCTGCCAAACTCACGCTGCACCACGAGCTGGAAATGTCGTTGGCGGAACTCGAGTCCCTGGCCACCGAAGTACACCCTGTTAACAGTATTGGCGCCGCCATAGCAAGCGGCTCATTCGTGACAGCCGGCATGCTGATAGCGCCCTGTTCGGTGCGCACGATGTCGGAGATCGCCACCGGTGTCACCTCAACCCTGCTGACCCGCGCTGCGGATGTGGTACTCAAGGAGCGCCGGCGGCTGGTGCTGATGGTGCGTGAAACCCCGTTGCACACCGGTCATTTGCGCAGCCTGACGCAGCTCTCAGAGATGGGTGCGGTGATTGCGCCGCCCGTTCCGGCGTTTTACGCCCGACCGCAGTCCCTGGACGAGATGGTCACACAAACCGTCGGTCGGGCGCTGGACCTGTTTGACCTGGAGCTTGATCAGGTAAAGCGATGGCAGGGTGATTGATTCAGGGCGCCGTGTCACCGCAACGGGACTTGAACTCTGATGCCTGTGCTGTTCTGCGTCATCGTGCTGGACCTGATTGGATTCGGCATCGTGATTCCCATTCTGCCGTTTTTGTCGCCCACCCTGGGTGCGGACAAATTCGATATTGCGCTGATCCTCGTCATTTATGCGATTTGCGCCGGTCTCTGCGGCCCGCTCTGGGGACGCCTCTCCGATCGCGTTGGCCGCAAGCCCGTAATCATTGTCTGCCTGGCGGGTGCGGCCGCTTCCTACGTGATGCTGGGACTGGCTTCACAGCTGTGGATGGTCTTTGCCGCACGCGCGTTTGCCGGGCTGATGGCAGGAAATTTCGGCGTCGCGTCCGCAATGATTGCCGATGTAACCACGCCACAGAATCGGGCGCGAGGAATGGGGTTGATCGGTGCCGCGTTTGGTCTTGGTATCGTGCTGGGCCCGTTGCTTGGCGGGCTGATGGCCGGTCCCGACGCCAGCTTTACCCTGCCGTGTATTGTGGCCGGTGGTATGTCGTTGCTCGCGATGCTCGCGGCGACCGTTTTTTTGCCGGAGTCACTTCCCCGGGAACAGCGCAGGGACAATCAGGCGGATGCGGGCGGCGTCCAGTCACTTTCCATCTATGGTCTGTTGAGGGCGACGGAAAACAGGCTGCTGGTCTCGCAGTTCGTCCTCCACCAGGTTGCCGTCAGCTCGATCTACTACCTTTTCCCGCTGTGGATGGGTGACATGCTTGGGTGGAACGCCAGGGAGGTCGGCATCGTGTTCGGCATTCAGGGTGGTGTCATGGTCGTTGTGCAGGGTGGACTTCTCGGTCTGCTGGTGCGATCTCTGGGTGAGTGGCGCCTGCTGTGCCTGGCGATTTTCGCACTGCTGCTGGGGTTGGTAAGCGCGGGATTTGCCAATTCCATGCAGACGATGGTCGGCTCCGTGTTTCTCGCCATGACGGGCGCGACTATTTGCATACCGCTGCTGAATACGATTGTCAGCTATACCACAACCCTGGATTCTCGCGGGCGGATGATGGGCATCACCAGTGCGGCCTCGTCCTGGGGTCGGGTGGTCGGGCCGTTGCTTGCGGGCGCCGTCCTGGCGACGGTGGGATATCGCGGTGCCTGGTTGAGCAGTGCGGGCGTCGTTTCGATCTATTTCACGTGGGCCTGCGTCCAGGCCGCCGGACGGAGTGCGGGCCGAACCAGACAGCCAGTGCACCGCGATCTGTAACAGCGTAGTATTCCGTTGCCGAGTGCGGTAACACTGCAAGCTACCCGTAGAAAACCCAACAGGAGCCCGGAATATGGCCACACAACTTTTTGACCTGACTGACAAAATTGCACTGGTGAGCGGCGCGAGTCGCGGTATTGGCGAGGAGATTGCCAAATTGCTCGCTGAGCAGGGCGCGCACGTGATAGTTTCGAGCCGCAAGGTTGAAGATTGCACCATGGTAGCAGAGGGTATTCAACAGGCGGGCGGCAGCGCGGAAGCGTTCGCCTGTAACGTGGGAAATATGGATCAGATTGCCGATCTGTTCGCCCACATAAAAGAGGCGCACGGCAAGCTGGATATTTGCGTTAACAATGCGGCGACCAATCCCTACTTCGGCCATGTCCTGGATACTGATCTCGGTGCGTTCAATAAAACTGTCGAAGTGAATATTCGCGGCTATTTTTTCATGTCGATCGAAGCGGGCAAGCTGATGCGTGACAATGGCGGCGGCGCCATTGTCAACACCGCCTCGGTCAACGCACTTCAGCCGGGGCCCTTGCAGGGAATCTATTCCATCACCAAGGCGGCGGTCGTAAATATGACAAAAGTTTTTGCCAAGGAGTGCGCGACGCTGGGAATTCGCTGCAATGCGCTGCTGCCCGGACTGACGAAAACGAAATTTGCCGGCGCGTTGTTCAGTAACGATGATATTTACCAGATGGCGGTGCAGGGTATTCCCATGGGCAGACATGCCGAGCCGCGCGAAATGGCGGGCACGGTGCTCTACCTGGTGTCGGATGCGAGCAGCTACACCAATGGCGAGTGTATTGTTGTCGACGGCGGCATGACGATATAAGCCGGAAGCCTTCACGTTGGATTCAGGGAGCGGTGCCATGGGTGAGCAAGTCATACCCGAACAATTACTGGCAGATTGCCATCTTCTTGGTCGTTTTCAGGCATCGACTGTGTTGCTGCACCGCAATGCCGCCGTACCGTGGTTTATCCTGGTGCCACAAACGCCATTGTGTGATTTCCTGGACCTGCCGGACGCCGTACGCGAGGAAGTAGTGTGCCAGTGTGTTTCGATCTCCGCGTTCATCAAGCAGGAACTGGGTTTCGATAAAGTGAATTTTGCCGGTCTCGGCAATGTCGTGCCCGCAATGCACCTGCATATTATAGGTCGTCGACCGCAGGATGCCTGCTGGCCTCAACCGGTCTGGGGCAATTTGCCGGAAGGCGCGTCGTACAGCGCGGAAAAGTTGCGTGACTGGCAGACGCGCCTGGCAAGAAGGACGGGCTTGCAGCCGGCATCCCCCGCGGACCATGAATAATCAGAGCGGCAGGACAATGCGCAGGCGGGTTGTTGTCACACACCCATTGCCGGGCGAGTGCCTTGAGGCGCTGGCGCCGCATTGTGAAATCAGAGTGCTGGAGGGGGGAGTGCGGTACCTGTCGGAACAATCGGGCGAAGAACGGGCCGCCTGCCACGGCTTGATCTGCCTGCTGACCGACCCGATCGATACCCCCCTGCTGGAAGCGCTGCCAAACCTGCGATTTGTCTCCAGCGTGTCGGTAGGGGTCGACCATATTGACGTGGAAGCGTTGACCGCAAGGAGTATTCCGGTAGGCAATACGCCCGGGGTGCTGGTGGACGCTACGGCGGATACTGCATTCGCGCTGCTGTTGGCGGCGGCGCGGCGGGTTGCCGAGGGTGATCGTTACATCCGGGGCGGCAACTGGCGCCCTGAAAGCCGCTGGTCGCCGGATTTTTTTCTCGGCAAGGACGTCAGCGGCAGCACTCTTGGCATCGTTGGCCTCGGCGCCATCGGCCAGGCGGTCTCGCGTCGCGCGGTGGGCTTCGGTATGAACGTGCTGGGCTGGACGCCCTCGGGGCGCAACGTCCCGGGAGTGGACAAAGTCTCGCTGGAGGAGCTGCTGCTGCGCAGTGACTTTGTCAGCGTGCATCTCGCGCTTACGCCGGAGACGCGCAACCTGCTGGATGCTGCCAGGATCGCGACCATGAAGCCCGGTGCGGTACTCGTCAATACAGCCAGGGGTGGCATCGTGGATGAATCGGCGCTGGCGGCGGCACTGGATAGCGGGCAACTGTATGCGGCGGGGCTGGATGTGTTTGCGCGGGAGCCGATTGCGCCGGACGACCCTCTGTTGCGTCATCCCGGGGTCGTGGTAGTGCCGCATATCGGTAGTGCGACTACCCTGACGCGCGCGAAAATGGTGGACCTGGCGGTTGCCAATGCCGCTGCGGCGCTACAGGGACAGCCCATGCCGCACTGCGTTAATCCCGAGGTTTATCCGCTGGCGTTGTCTCGCCAGATAACGTGATGAATGGTCACTGGCCTGCCGGCGGCAGGGGTTCCAGGGCGCGCTCCAGGTACTCCTGCAGGTTCTGGTCAAGGCGTGAGGCATCAATGTTGTTGGCATCTTCCACAACCTTGCTCAGGGTGGCTTGCCACACCTCCTGATTGCTCTCCAGGTCATTGAACTGCAGGATGATGTTGTTTGTCTCCTTGACCCCGCCCAACGCAATTGCGTTGTCCACGACAGCCTGGTTTACCTGCCGATTGGGTGTGACCCTGGGATAGGGGGTGATGTTACTGGCCAGTTCACTGCGCTCGCCCTGTTGCATGCCACTCACGTAGAGATAGTCAACACTGAACTGCGCGCGACTCTTGTCCAGCACATAACCCTTGCTCTGCAGATCCGCATCCACTTCGCGTCGTATTACCGGGTCTATGGTGTACACTGGATCAGACGAGTACGTGTTCGCGGGCAGTGGCTCGGTACGCCACGTGTAATAGCGATAGTTGCCGGCGCTGAACTTGTCTACTCCTTGTTGCTGGATATCGACACCGCTGCACGCGACAAGCGCAAGCGACAGTATCGTCATGGCTGGAATCAGGGTGCTTCGCATCGTTATCCCCAGGGTCAAGTGGTTTGCGAGTAAAACAGGCCATTCCCTTGTGGGGGCGCTGCGCCGTGGCTATGGTAGCAGGTGGCGTTGGCCCGGGCCACATACTCGCGACACAGGGCCACTGCCAGGCAGAGGCAGGGTTGGTAGGCGCGCTCGTCGGCAACGCTAATAAAATGTACGGGCGCCCTGCCCATTGCTGTTTGTTGGTGATAGGCTATAACTAAAGGTTATTTCTGGACGGTGACTATGATTTCACGCAGGCTGATTCGTACGGATTTGAACTTACTGGTCGCGTTACAGATTCTGTTGGAAGAACGCAATGTCACGCGCGCTGCCGAGCGGCTTTCGGTCTCCCAACCGGCACTCAGCAAAACATTGCAGAAATTGCGCGACTCCTTCGAGGACGAACTCTTTACACGTACCTCGCACGGACTCGTTCCGACGCCGCGAGCGGAGGAGTTGGGTGCGGAGTTGCCTGGACTGTTGGAAACCATAGAGCATGTATTGGGTGATGCCGAGTTCAGTCCGGAAACCTACGCTGGCTCTTTCAAGCTGTTGATGCCGCCCATTCTGTGTGAATCGCTGCTTCCCGGCCTGATGGCGGAACTGGCCAGTATCGCGCCCAATGTACAAATCATCATGGCTGAGGTGCCGCCGAACTACCAGGAACTGTTGAAGAAGGGGGATGCGGACTTCGCCGCCTTTCTCGCACTGGAGACGGAGCGGGATATCCTGGCAGAACCCATTGCTGTGATCGAGCCGCGTTGTTACATGCGCGTCGATCATCCCCTGGCGTCGAAAGCGATGAGCCTTGAAGACTTCCTTGCCTATCCGCATCTGCGCCTCTACCTGCCCGGGCTGACGCGGGAGAACACCAGTATGGTAGACGATGTGCTGGGGCAAAACGGCATGCGGCGCAATATTGTTTTGGAGACCACGCAGTTTTCCTCGGCGGTGGGCGTGCTGAACCACACCGACGCGCTGCTGGTGGCCAATGCCGGCTTTCAGGAAGGCGGACTCTACCGCGAACGCATTTTTGGCCAGGAACTGCCGGCGGAGTTACAGCGCCTGATTCGCAATACCAATAGCAGCAATCGCGGCAAGATGTCCCTGATGCGCCACACCCGCACCTCGCGCAGCGCGCCGCACCAGTGGATACGAGCGCTGTTGATGAAGCATCTCAGCCGGTCACCGGATGTGGTGCGGCCCGACGAAGCCGTGGCCGGCTAGTACTCCGTCAATATCATGTTGATGGAGTACTAGCTGCGGACGGAACGGCGGTATGCGCGCGGGGACAGACCGATCGTTTTGCTGAACTGTCGTGAAAAGTACAGTGGATCATCGTACCCCAGGGCACTTGCCACACCCTTTACGCTGAGTTGGCTGGAGTCCAGCAGATGACAGGCGTGTTCCATCTTCATATTGAGAAAATGCTTGATCGGTGAGTAGCCGGTGAGGGCCTTGTACTTGGCGCTGAAGTGGTACTTCGACAGGTTGGCCGCGGCGGCCAGGGTGTCCAGGTCCAGCGCCTGCCCGATGTGCTCGAGCATCAGGTTCTGCACTGCCTCAAGGTTGAAGCTGTCCTGGCTACTGGCTTTTGCCCGTCGAATCTCCAGCGCTATAAAGGTGAGAAGGTGGCGCAGCTGGTTGGCCGCGTTGATAAAAGCGCGTGTATTGTAGCCGGTGCGATGCACAGCCAGCAGCCCGCGGAAATGTGCGACCAGCTGCGGTGATATGCCCGCTTCGATCAAAGGGGGGCCTGC
This sequence comes from Gammaproteobacteria bacterium, assembly GCA_030427485.1. GTDB lineage: Bacteria > Pseudomonadota > Gammaproteobacteria > Pseudomonadales > Halieaceae > Marimicrobium. Next base: position 39,095 of record JAUICG010000013.1, on the reverse strand, counting down.
TTCCCGGTTTTCCAGGTACTGGTTGAACAGGGCCGCGCCGCTGCCCTGGTAATGCACCCAGTAAATGGTCCAGGGCCGCTCGAGATCCGCTTCATACTGGTGTGCAATCCCCTGTGGCAGGAGCAGCAGCTCGCCTGGCCCGATCACGCCGCGCCAGCTCTCGGTAGCGGCGTGGCCCTTGCCGTCTACGCAATAAATCAACAGGTTGTCATTATGGCGGTGGCGCTCCATGCGGTGCCGGTCGGCACTCGGGTAAAACCCCATCGCGGTGGGGTAGCACTCCCGGGTCAGCGGGTGCCTGGCCAACTTGTTGACCATAAAAGCCGGCGTCAGGAAGCGGATGCCATTTTCGGGTAGCGGCCATTGCGAGGGAGCGCTCATTGGGGTTGCCTGTGTGGGGGCTTGTTCAGTGGGTACAACAGCACCGCAATATAATCCATAATATACGCAATTTCCTCCCTAGGAGGGCGCGCTGGGCGTCTGTACTCTGGTGCGCGGATTTTTATCGACTAAGCTAATCAGGGTGCAGGCGCGGGTGTTTGTACCAGGCAATAACGGTGGAGTACACGACAATGGAAGATAAACAGGAGCTTATAGAGGCGCGCGAGGAAGTGGCAGCAATGATGTCACGTGCCCGCGCGGCCCAGCACATCATTGACAACTATACCCAGGCCCAGGTGGATGAATTGATAACTGCGATGGTGTGGGCGGTAGCTCGCGAGGATCGCTCGGAAGAAATCGCTCGTTTCGCGGTGGAAGAAACCCAGCTGGGGAACTATGAAGGCAAGTACCTGAAGATCCACCGGAAGACACGCGCCACATTGATGGATATCATCAATGACAAGTCTGTAGGCGTGATCGAGGAGGATGTCGAACGCAATATCGTGAAGATCGCCAAGCCGGTTGGCGTTATCGGCGCCCTTTCGCCGTCAACCAATCCGGAAGCCACCCCGGTAATCAAAGCGATTTCAGCGGTCAAGGGTCGCAATGCCATCATCATAGCGCCGCATCCTCGCGCCAAGCTGACCAACAAGAAAATCTGCGACTATATGCGTGAGGCTATCACCGCGCTGGGTGGCCCGGCAGACCTTGTACAGAGCATAGATGTACCCTCGCTGGACAAGACCAACGAATTGATGCGCCAGTGCGACCGGATCCTGGCGACAGGCGGTTCCGCCATGGTGGGTGCCGCCTATTCGTCGGGAACGCCCGCGCTCGGCGTCGGCGTAGGCAATGCCGTGATCACCGTGGACGACACTGCCGACCTGGATGAGGCGGCCGATAAAATCCGTACCTCGAAGACCCTGGATCTTGCAGCCTCGTGTTCCTCCGACAACGCCGTGCTGGTATTTGCTTCCGTCTACGATGAATTCCTGGAAAAGCTCAAGCACGAGGGCGGCCATGTCATTGAGGGCGCGGACAAGGAGAAACTGCAGAAGGTCCTCTGGCACGACGGTCACCTGAACCCGGGTATTGTCGCCCAGCCCGCGGTCAATATTACCGGCCAGGCGGGTATCGATTTGCCCGAAGGCAAACAATTCCTGATCATCCCGGAAACCGGCGCCGGACCCGACTACCCGTTTTCCGGTGAAAAGCTGACCGTCACGATGGCGCTGTACAAGGTGCAGGATATCGATGAGGCCATCGAGATGACCAACAGAATCCAGGCCTACCAGGGGCAGGGCCATAGCTGCGGCATCTACTCCAGGAGCGACGAAAACATTATGAAACTGGCGCTGGCCACCCGCACCTCCAGGGTGATGGTCAACCAGCCGCAGGCCGCTTCGAACAGTGGTAACCTCTGGAACGGCATGCGCCAGACCTTCTCGCTGGGCTGCGGCTCCTGGGGTGGCAACAGCATCAACCACAATATCACCTGGCGCGACCTGGTCAACGAGACCTGGGTGTCCAGGCCGCTGACGGTCACCAAGGTGATCCCGCCGGACGAGGAACTGTTCGGGTCGGTAATGGGCAAATTCTAGCGCGGTAAAACCCTGGACGAGGAGCCGGATATGGAGTTTTCCCTGACGGAAGACCAGCAGGCATATGCCTCCAGCGCACGCGCTTTCTCCCGGGATGTGCTGGCGCCCAATGCCGCCGCCTGGGACGCAGACTCACACTTTGCGAAGGAGGCGTTGCGCCAGGCGGGGGAACTGGGATTCATGGGTATGTATACCCCCGAGGCCGCCGGTGGCCTGGGTATGGGGCGACTCGATGCCAGTGTGATCATCGAGGAACTGGCGATGGGGTGTACCGCCACCGCCGCCTTTCTCACGATTCACAATATGGCCACCAATATGGTGGGCAAGTACTGCAGTGAAGCGGTGATAGAGCAATGGTGCCTTGACCTGACGGCGGGCGCAAAGCTCGCGTCGTACTGCCTGACGGAGCCGGGAGCCGGTTCCGATGCGGCCTCGCTGCGCACCAGCGCGGTCCGCGACGGCGCTGACTACATTGTCAATGGCAGCAAGTGCTTTATCTCCGGCGCCGGCCATACCGATGTGCTCGTAGTAATGCTGCGCACCGGGGACCCCGGTCCGAGGGGTGTCACCGCACTGCTGATTCCAGCCGATGCCCCTGGCATCTCCTACGGCAAGAAAGAGCAAAAGATGGGGTGGAACGCCCAGCCTACGGCGACGATCACGTTTGAGGACGTGCGGGTGCCGGTCGCCAATCGACTGGGTGCTGAAGGCCAGGGGTTCGCAATAGCGATGGAGGGGCTCGACGGGGGACGCATCAATATCGCCACCTGCAGTGTCGGCACCGCACAGCAGGCGCTGGAAGAGGCCACTGCCTACGTGCGTGAACGCCGGCAGTTTGACACCGCCATCGCCGACTTCCAGGCGATACAGTTCAAGCTGGCCGATATGCTGACGGAACTGGTTGCGGCGCGGCAGATGGTGCGCCTGGCGGCGCATAAACTCGATACCGGGGATGCGCAAGCGTCGACCTATTGCGCTATGGCCAAGCGCTTTGCCACAGACGTGGGCTTCAATGTGTGTAACGACGCGTTGCAGTTGTTCGGCGGCTATGGCTACATCAGGGAGTACCCGATGGAACGGCATGTGCGTGACACCCGCGTACACCAGATTCTCGAGGGCACCAACGAAATCATGCGGGTGATTGTAGCCCGGCGACTGTTAATGGATGGCGCATTGGAGGTTATCAAGTGAGTTTTAGCACATCGCCCAAACTGAAGGTGGAAATACGCGGGCACACCGCCCTGGTCACGATAGATAATCCCGGCGCCAATACCTGGGATGCGGAGTCTTTGCCCGCGCTGAAGGACCTGGTGGAAAAACTGAATGCCGAGAAAGACATCTACGCACTGGTACTGACCGGTGCCGGTGAAAAGTTCTTCTCCGCCGGCGCCGATCTCAAGCTGTTTGCCGATGGCAACCCTGCCACCGCGCGCGCGATGGCGCAGTATTTTGGTGAGGCGTTTGAAACGCTGGCCGATTTTCGCGGCGTATCCATCGCCGCGATCAATGGCTTCGCGATGGGCGGCGGGCTGGAGGTGGCGATGGCCTGCGATATTCGCATTGCCGAGGAGCAGGCACAAATGGCATTGCCCGAGGCGAAAGTCGGGCTGTTACCCTGCGCAGGCGGTACCCAGCGCCTGGCGTGGCTGGTTGGTGAGGGCTGGGCGAAGCGAATGATTTTGTGCGGCGAGCGGATCGATGCCGCGACGGCCGAGCGTATTGGTCTGGTGGAGGAAGTGGTCGCCAGGGGCGCGGCACTGGAGAGGGCCCTGGCGCTGGCGGCCCAGGTCGGGGAGCAGAGTCCGACCTCGGTCACGTTTTGTAAGCAACTGCTGCACAGTGGCCGCAATACCGTGATTGCTGCCGGCCTGGAAGGCGAACGCGACCTGTTTGTGGAGTTGTTTTCCACGGAGGATCAGCGCGAGGGCGTGAATGCGTTTCTGGAGAAACGTAAACCCGTGTGGAAAAACGGTTGAGGGGGCCTTGTGATGGCTGAAGCCCCCGTTCTGTTCCAGGAACTGCCGGCTGGCGCGCGCAAACTTGGCCGTGTGACCCTGAATGTCGCCGCGACGCTGAATTCGCTCAACCTGGAAATGGTTGACCTGTTGCAGGCACAACTCGACCTCTGGCGCGATGATGACAGTATTGCCGCGGTTTTTATCGATGGCGCCGGGGAAAAAGCGTTCTGTGCCGGTGGCGATGTGCAGGCGCTGTACAGGTCTGCCGTCGCGACACCCGGCGGTCCCTGCGATTATGCCGAGGATTTTTTCGCGCGCGAATACCGTATGAACTACTCCCTGCACACCTATGCCAAGCCGATAGTCTGCTGGGGTCACGGTATCGTGATGGGCGGTGGACTCGGTGTGATGGCAGGGTGCTCCCATCGGGTAGTGACGGAGAAGACGCGAATCGCGATGCCGGAAGTGACGATAGCGCTGTTCCCCGATGTGGGCGGTACCTGGTTCCTGAACCACATGCCCGGTCGCGCGGGTCAGTTCCTCGCGCTGACCGGCGCGTCCATCAATGCGACGGATTCGATTTACACGGGGATCGCCGACCGATTCATCGACAGTGAACGAAAATCAGAGGTACTGGAAGCGCTGCTGCAACAGCACTGGGAAGGCGTTGCCTCGCGCAACCACGCGCTGGTGCGCCATGTGCTGCGGTCTTTTGCCGGAGAGTGCAGCGCTAAAATGCCGGACGGCCAGGTGGAGCCCCATCTGGCGGCGATCAGCCAATTGTGCGACGGCGACGACATTCACGAGATCATTGACAACATCGTGTCGCTGCAAACCGACGATCCCTGGTTGGCCAGGGCCAGCGAGAGCCTTGCGCAAGGTTCACCGCTGGCCGCGCTGTGGACTTCGCGGCAGTTGCGCGAACAGCGCCTCAGTTCACTGCGCGAGTGCTTCCAAGCCGAAATCCTTTTGGTAACGAATATCGTACGTCACCCGGAATTTGCGGAGGGGGTGCGCGCCCTGTTGATCGACAAGGATCGTAACCCGGCATGGCAATACGGTGGTTCTCGCGATGTCCCGGCGGACGTGCTGGACGCATTTTTCTTTGCGCCATGGGACGACAACCCCCTGGTCGACCTGTAGCTGGCGATTAATTCGAGGTAGAAGAGGATGGCAGAAGTAGCGTTTATCGGTCTTGGCAATATGGGTGGTCCGATGGCCAAAAACCTGCTCGAGGCCGGGCATGCCGTCACCGTTTATGATCTTTCGGCAGCGGCCTGCGAGCAGATGAAATTGGCGGGAGCCGTGGTTGCCGGCAGTGCGCTGGATGCGGCGACAGGCCGCGACTATGTGATCTCGATGTTGCCGGCGGGCAAGCATGTGGCTGACACTTACCTCGGGAGCGACGGTCTGTTGTCGAAACTCGATGGCACGACCACGATTCTGGACTGCAGTACCATCGATGCCGCGACCGCGCGCCGGGTGGGCGAGGCCGCGGCTGGTAAGGGTATCGGGTTCATGGATTCCCCGGTATCTGGCGGTGTCGCTGCCGCGGCTGCGGGAACGCTGGCATTCATGTGCGGTGGTGACGCGGCCACTTTCGAGAAAGCCCGGCAAATTCTCCAGGACATGGGCAAGAATATCTTTCACGCCGGACCGGCGGGCGCGGGTCAGGTGGCCAAGGCTTGCAACAACATGTTGCTGGCCATCCATATGATCGGCACCTGCGAGGCGCTCGAGATGGGGGCGCGCAATGGCCTCGATCCGAAAGTGCTGTCGGATATCATGTTGGCCAGTTCAGGGCGCAACTGGTCATTGGAAGTGTATAACCCCTATCCGGATGTGATGCCGAATGCGCCCGCCAGCAACGACTACAAACCGGGCTTTATGGTGGACCTGATGGTGAAAGACCTGGGGCTGGCGATGGAAATCGCGCAGCAGAGTGACATCGACAATGCGATGGGGCAGTTAGCGCGCGAGCTGTATCGCCAACACCAGGAGGCGGGCAACGGACAGCGGGATTTTTCCGGTATATTGCGCAGGTTGCAGGAGTAGGCCCGAGAACTCCAGGCGGTGAAGATTACGGGCGGTACGTCGCGGCGCCAGCCGGGAGCAAATCGCGCGCACCGGCCTCTGTCGCACTTGAGAGTTCAAGAACCAGTGACTCCACTTCGGATTTCTTTTCGAACCACTGTCCGTCCACGAGGTCCTGATCAGTCGGCGACGGTTCTTCCAGCCAACCGGCACTGGCAAAATCCAGCTCTCTTCCTTCCGCGAGTGTATGAACCGCATCATTGATATGAATGCCGTTGTCGGGGTCGCCATCGTTGTCCAGTGTCTGCAGGAACCGCGCGATATTCATTGCCGTTTGTGGGTTACCGCTGGCCAGGTCATACGGACCTAGTCGCGCAGCCGGCGCTATCGCGTCGCCGAGACGGATGTCGCCGATAAAAAACTCGACCGGCTCGCCTTCCATATAGCCATAGTTTCCCTCACTGTCGGTCGTGCCGCAGTGTGCCCCGGATCGATAGCGCAAGCCGCTGACAGTGCTGTCAACCACCTTGCCAAAAGCATCGGCTTGCACGGTGTTGGCCATAAGTTCGGTAAATGCCTTATTTTCCAGCGCAGTAGAGTCCGGTGTTTGACTTCCTTCGGCGCCACCCTCGCCGGGGGCGATGTCATCGCCTGTGCGGCCAATGACGACGACTTTTCCGCCATCGGTGTTGCTGCCTGCGATTATTACAAGACTGCTATCATCACCGCCGCCGCAGGCGCCCAGGCAGCCGCAAAGTAATACTGCTACTGAGGCGTTTTTTACTGATTGCCTGTCAATCATGGAATGGTATTGTCTTTACCTGTCGAACCCGAGGGGCCAAACTGAGCCATTGTCATACATTTATAGTGCATTCGGGGCAGAATACAACCAGCTGCACAGGAACCGGAAGTGGGGCGCTGCGGCCGGATGCGGCGGCGTTGCCGATTATGCCCGCTATGCCGGTATCCAGTCCCGAGGCGATGTTTGATTCACAAGGATGGGCAGTATGAAAAATACACTCTTGACGGCGCTACTGCCGGGAGCCCTCATAACGGGTTTGCTAACGGGCGTTTGCAGTGATGCGGTGAATGCTCGCGAGGGCCGGGCGGAGCCGTTGGATACCGGGTTCTGGGCAGGGACAATCCAGGTGGGCGTACGTCCCTATTTCCTGGTGGACGATATGGACGAGGGCCCATTGAAGCAACGCCTGAAGCGCTGCGGTGAGAGCGCTTTTGAGAAGACCGACTTTTCCATCGGTCATCGCGGCGCGCCGCTGCAGTTTCCCGAGCATACGAGGGAATCCTATATCGCGGCCGCGCGAATGGGCGCCGGCATCGTCGAATGCGATGTGACCTTCACCAGGGACAAGGAACTCGTGTGTCGGCACGCCCAGTGTGACCTGCACACCACCACCAACATCGTCGCCACCGAGCTGGGGCGGAAATGCCGGGAACCGTTTAAGCCCGCAGTATACAACGCTTCTGGCGCTCTGGTATCCCCGGCATCGGCGAGGTGTTGTACCAGTGATATTACGCTGGCGGAGTTCAAAAGCCTGCTAGGGAAGATGGATGCGAGCGACCCGATGGCCTCAACGCCGGAGCAATATCTCGCCGGTACGGCGAGCTGGCGAACGGACATTCACGCAGGTCGCGGGACGTTGATGACGCACCGTGAAAGCATTGCGTTGTTCCAGCGAATGAAGGTCAGGATGACACCGGAGTTGAAGGCGCCCGAGGTGGCCATGCCATTCGAGGGCTTCACGCAACAGGACTACGCCCGCAAGATGATCCGCGAATACCAGGACGCGGGCGTCGCGGCAGACAATGTCCGGCCGCAGTCTTTCCAGCTTGAAGACGTTCTGTTCTGGTTGCATGAGACGCCGGAGTTCGGCCGGCAAGCGGTGTATCTCGACGAACGTATGCCATCAGCGGAGTTTGACACGCGTGACACCGCCTCACTTGAACCCGCCATGCGGGCGCTCGCCAGCCAGGGGGTACGGGTCATCGGGCCGCCCTTGTGGATGCTGCTCGATGTGGATGATGGCATCATCGTGCCCTCGGCTTATGCCAGTGCGGCCAACCGCGCAGGCCTGGATATCGTTACCTGGAGTCTCGAGCGTTCGGGCCCATTGAGCGGTGGCGGCGGCTACTATTTCCAGACCTTGAATGGGCTGAACCGCGACACGAACAATCCGCAGCCTGCTGTAATAAGCAAGGATGGCGATCTCTACACAGTGCTGGATGTGTTGGCCCGGGAAGTTGGCGTGAAAGGCGTGTTTTCTGACTGGCCGGGTACCGTAACCTACTACGCCAACTGTATGGGTCTATGATATTGCATCAGCCCTCGCCGGGGGCGCCGGGGCGGTACCAGATAGAGGAGGTATACGCGCGCTCCTGTATCGTGTCGGGCTGATCTGTAGCGTGCTCCATACCCAGCGCGATGGCATCCAGCAGGGAGTGACGCGCGGTGGGAATCTGCAGCACCCTGACATAGTAAAATGCCGCCTGGCTGGTATCGAACTCCGGGTCTGACCAGACGGCGGCCAACTCGGCTGCACCGATGGAGTTTTCAACCTGTCCGGTTTCCAGGTCTACCGTATTGCCCACGGCGGGCAGGCTGCCATCGGCATTCATCTGGCGGTCATCGGACCAGGCGATATTGAATATTTTTTCCCGCGATTGTCCCGAGGCATCGAGCCAGCCTTTCACGATTTGAATCCGGTCGAGGTTCGCGCCTGTGGTATCTTTTGCCGCGAGCACGATAAACGAGGGCGTTTCAACCGGGCCTAGCGTACCGCCCATCGGCACCCCCCGGGCCGTTGCGCTGGCGAGGGTTTCCCCGGTCTCGAGGTCCGCCTCGGTGAAGCCGCTCCCGCCGTAAACCTGCACGACCATGCGCGGTCCGGTCGTGGCATAGACCTCCCGGCGCTCCAGCGCGTCGAGGATGTCGGCCCGGGTATTGTCGCGTGCCCAAACCGCGGCCATGCCGGAGGCGGACATGGCCCAACCCGAAGCGCCCGGGCCATCGTCGCTGAATTTGGCGGTTTTGTTAGCGGGTATGGAGTCGGTGGCCAGCTTGCCGTGGAAATTGTCTTCCTCGGCCGAGGACAGCGCGGTATGCGCATCCGTCGATCCAATCACGCCGAGCGTATAGGGGTTTTTACCCAGCTTGTGTTCCAGTTCCAGCCCGCGCTTTAACGCCTCTCTGACAAAGTCTCCGCGCTGGGGCTTGTAAGGTGTCCATTTGCGTTGAATGTAGTAGGGGTAGACCTCGAAATCGGTGAACTCATCTTCCGGTGAAAATGTGGAATGCGATTCCGAATCGCCCTTTATCTGCGTAATCTCTGCGACACGCTCCCATTTACTGCGCAGCGCTACATACTCTTCAGTGAACGGTTCACCGCGCAGGCTGGTATCGGAGAACATATATCCCTTGGAGATGTTGGAGTTGTGGGGTATTGCGGTGAATCGTGTCCCGGTTTTCTCACTGGTTTCCTCCAGCCAGGCCCACAGGTCCTCCGGGTAGGGACTGTCATCGAGACCGAAAGGGTCGTACTGTTGCGCGGCGATGCTGTCACTGTCCGTCAGCACGATACGGTGCAGGTTAGCGCCGCCGGGCAGGGAACTCCATTCCCAGCCGATAAGCGCGGTGAATACCCCGGGCTGATTATACTTGTCGGCGGTATCGGTAATTGCACGCCAGGTATCGATCTCGACCTGCCTGGGCATGGGTAGAAGGCTGAGGTCACTGCTTTGCAGGGTGCTGGCCTCGGCATCGTCCGGTGGTGACACGTCGGGGTCAGGCAGTACGCTGACGAACAAATCGCGGCCGCTGCCATTGTCTATGGCCCAGTTCAGCGCATAGCCGGCGACCGTCGCCTTGATGCTGTCCCAGATACCCAGGCCGGATGTATCTACTCCGTTGAGATGGATATTGCGAATCTCTCCGAGGAATTCCGCGTGATCCGTAACCGCGAGAAAATCCAGCGGGGTAGCAATCTGCACTCTCGCCTTATGGTAGGGGTGGACTACCGGCAGGCCCTGGGCGTAGCGATACGCGGTATCCGGATCGCCCGTGAGATTGTTGTTGGTATATGCATCTGAAGAGTAAGCGGTATGAAGATGCGTGTCTCCCCATAGAAGTTGCCGCTCCGCCGCCGCCGGGTTGGTAGTGGCCAGGGCGAGCATGAATACGAAACTAGTGCGCATAGGAAACCTGTTCAGTGCCAGTGCATGTGTCGGGAGGCGGAAGAGTCAGCCAAGGATTCGCTAGTCTCCTTCGGCCTCCTGCATACTTCTTTGGGCCGCGTCTTTCATCGTTTGTTCCAGATCTCTGGCTTTGTCGATGGACTTCTGTTGCTCCGCCGAGATAACTGTCTCGGCCTCGCCGCCGCCTGCCATTTGGTAGAGCACCCAACTGATCGCGCCAAGCGCGAGAACAAGGCCGATGATTCGCATAGTTCTTATCCTCCTTCATCTACTTTAGCACGCGTTGCACGCTGCCGTCGCGCATCCGGAACAGTTGCTCAATATAGCAAACTGAAGGTTTGGACTGACCTCATTTGACATAGATTAGCCCGGATCACCGGTGTAGTCTGTGCGGACCAAAAAATTCGTAGAAGGCCCAGATATGTCCTTTGTAACCGTAGAGAAGCCGCGACCCTTTATCACCCTTATCACCCTGAACCGGCCGGAGCGCATGAACGCGATGGCCTTTGATGTAATGGTGCCGTTCAAGGAAGCCCTCGAAGAGGTCAGTTTCGACAATGAGACCAGAGTGGTCATCGTGACCGGCGCAGGCCAGGGCTTTTGCGCCGGCGCCGATTTGCAGGACCCCGGTTGGCTGGATATTTTCAACGGACTCACTGTGCCGGGCATCGCCCGCCGCGCGATGCGCATACTCGACGATGTCATCAAGGCGATTCACGACATGCACCAGCCCGTTATCGGCGCGATCAACGGCCCTGCCATTGGCGGCGGATTCTGCCTCGCGATGGCGACGGATATTCGCATTGCGTCGGACACCGCCTACTTCCGCCCGGCGGGTATCAACAACGGTCTTACCTCTGCTGAACTGGGCCTGAGCTATATGTTGCCGCGTGCGATCGGCACCAGCCGGGCTTTTGAGATCATGTTGACGGGCAGGGATGTCGACGCCGAGGAGGCGCAGCGAATTGGCATGTTGTCCAGGGTGGTGCCGCAGGCACAACTTCTGGAAGAGTGCTATGCGATTGCCGAGCGCATCAATGGCTTCAGCCAGCTGGGTGTGGAACTGAGCAAACAGATGCTTTGGGCCGGAGTAGATGCCGGTAGTTTGCACACCCACATGAACCACGAGGGCCATGCACAGCTCTTTGTGCGGATGACTACAAAAAACTTTGAAGAGGCAATCAAGGCGCGCAAGGAGAGCAGGCCACCGCAGTTCAAGGACTAGCCGGTTTTTTCTTTCGCGCTTGCGTAATCCTTTTTATTCGCCCCCTTCACGGCTATAGTCAGTTGGAATGTGCGCTGTTGACCTCAGCATTGTGTAAGGCTGGTCGAACGTTAGCGAACTCACTGCATGATCGGAGGTGTTAACACTATTATGCGAAACGTTGCTACCCTGGCTCTACTGATAATGTCGGCTGTGCTCGCTCGCTTTTCATCCGCTCAATCCTTTGAGTCGGAGGTTGACGCCGGGCTTGGCAGTTCCTATCTCGCAATGGACTTTGAGCCCGTCGATGTTAGCAGCTCATCGATGACCTATATACGTGTCCGCCACCAGAGCTGCCTCCTGGTAGAGCCCAATGTCATCCGTATTGATGCCGTTAAACAGACTTTGGATGTCTCGTTGAATATTTCAGAAGTCGGGTTTCTGTGTCCGGTGCCTGCTACTTATGTCATTCCCATTGGAATCCTCCCCCGGACAGACAGCTTCAGTGTCTCAGTGTTCATGGAAGAACCAGGGGACGGCTTTGTTCCTTTCGGCGAGGAACATTTACTCTGGGACTTCCATGTTGACGTTTCTTCCGCCAGCTATCTTTCTTATGCCGAGACGCCGGCGGAGGGATCAATCCAGAGTGGTGTAGGCCTGATTCGCGGTTGGGCCTGCGATGCAAAGTCGGTAGAAGTACAGTTTGACGATTTGCCGCGCACGCCGATTCCCTACGGCTCCGCTCGTACGGATACCAATGCTATTTGTGGTGATGACGACAACGGTTACGGTGCGGTATTTGCCTGGGGCTCGCTGGGGCATGGCACGCATACCATGAAGACATTTATTGATGGCCGTCGCATAAGGGAGGTTACGTTTGAGGTGAGAGGGCTTGAAGAGCCGTTCGTGACAGGCCTCAGCGGCGGGTACGAACTGCCCGATTTCCCGGCAACGGGACAAACCGTTCGCATTGAGTGGAGCGAGGCAGATCAGAATTTCACAATTGTTGACCGCTACTAGTACTCCGTCAATATCAAGTTGATTGAGTACTAGTCGCCGCGGATAACGCTGCGCACGGGCTATAACCCGAGTTTAAAATAGGTATTGACCGCGCGCAGGATATTGTCGACGGCAACCGACGCCAGAATCAGCCCCATCACTCGGCTTATAATACTGGCGCCGGCCGTCCCGATGATTCGCTGAATCGGGTTGGCCAGTAGTAGCAACACCAGTGTGCTGACTATCACGGCGCCCATCATCGACGCGGTTACTGCCTGTTGCTCGATGGAATAACGATGGTTGTCGGTGAGCATCACCACGGAGAGCATAGCGCCGGGTGAAGCCAGCGAAGGTATTGCCAGTGGAAACACTGCGAGGTGGCCGATATTGCCGTCGAACTGCTTTTGCTCCGTTGCGGGTTTTCCGTCCCCGAAGATCATCGTGGTTGCAAACAGGAACAGTACGACGCCGCCGGCGATCTGGAATGCCTCCAGGTGAATATTCAGGCCCTCCAGCAGTACCTGTCCGCCGACGATGAAGAACAGCAGGATAAGACCCGCGTACAATGTCGATCTTACCGCGATGAAGTGTTGCTGCGACTTGCTGAGACCCGCCGTTACTGCCAGGAACACCGGTATCGTTCCGATCGGATCGATAACGACCCACAGTGTGATGAATTCCTTTAACGCGATATCCCAGTCCATAATTTTCCTGCAGTCGCCTGTGTCATTACCCGGATCGCAGCAGCGAGCTTGAGTGTTGTTTAATGCGCGCTATCTTCTCCTGATATCAGGCCGGCGTCTATTCCTGTCAGCCGGCCAGAATCGTAGGCACTGCATGTAAAGAACAGCGGGAACTCGCTGCTGTGAATATAGTGTTTCCCGTGTAAGCTAACGATTTCCAGTGTAACGTTCCCCGCCAGGCTTTGTATCTCGACTACGAGGTCCGCCTCCGTCGCAGCGAGTTCGCGCTGTAGATCCTCATTGGCCACGCCGTCAACCTCAAGATTTTTAAGCGCGGACAGCAGCGTATCGAGCTCCCTTTCGTCGGGAACACCCCCGGTGGCGGATCGCCAGAGTCCGTTTTCGAAGTATAGATTGTACAGGTCAGTGTCGATGCGCAGTGGTGCCCGAACCTGTAGCAGCCTGGTGTCTAGCCATTCCTCGCCGACAGCGGGAACCTCGGAGGGGCTGAGCGTAATGCTGTAAATGGCATCCTGCTCACTATTGCGTGCGTGAATTTTGCGAAAGCCCGGAGAGGTACCGAGATAAATGGTGCCCAGCTTCTCCCCCCCGGACATCAATGACAGGCGCTTCTGATAATAGTAGTCGGCAACCTGGAAGCGCTGGCGGGCAGCGGAAGAAGCGGCGACCGGCCACTTTCCCGACGGTGCCGTCAGCTTATGCAGCAATTCGCTAACCTTTGCGCTACTGGCGGGTAAACTCTCCAGGGTTGGCAGCAGCCACTGATCGCCCGAGCGCTGCAACAGGACCTCGTTGTCGAACTCGTCGCCGATATGCAGTTCATCTATCGCGTTTACCGGAAAGGGTGCAAAAGCCAATCTGTCAGAAGCACCCTGTTGAGAGTCTGGCCAGAAGACGGCGGTGACGATAGCGCACTGAACTATCAGCAGGAGGAGCAGCGCAGCTACCCAGCGGTTCACAGAGACAGCCCCTTGCGATATCGTCGTCGCAGCAGCTTGCGTTGCAGCCATGCGGCCATCGCCAGCAACACCAGCCATAACAGTGCGAAGCCGTAGTTAATATACTCGATCAGTAGTTGCGCCCGGCGCTCCATCGGCGGAAGGGTGCGGTTGAAATGGGCGCGTGATCGAATCTGTAACAACTGTTCATCCTGTAACGCCCAGTCCAGGGTGTTCATGAACAGATCCACCGGTCCCAGGTACTGTGTGCCGCTTACCGCGACAAGACTTTTGAGAACCCTGTCACTCATGAAGTCGTTGGACGAGTACAACACTATGCGCGCGGATTCCGGTGACCGGTCGAGTACTCCACCGGGCTTGTTCGCACCCGGCGAGTGTTGTTCCCGGTCTGCGAAGAATGATGTGAAACGCCCCTGCATCACCACACCGAGATTGCGCGAGGAGCGCTTGCCGTCAGGTGGCGCGCGCAAGTTGCTGATCCCATTGGCATCGATCGTCGGCATGACATCTTTGCTCTTGCGCTGCCAGGCGTTTGGCGAACTTTTTAGCAGTACGGAAATATGCCTTCCGGTATCCCGTTGTACTGTTATGGGAGAGGCCCAGGCCATGGTTAGCTGTGGCAGGCTGCCCGTCGCGGCGTGGTTGGGTGCCAGGCCGGGCGACCGCAGATCGATAAAGTAGGGGTAATCAATCAGTTGCAGTTCCTGAAAATCATAGTTGCCGGACGCCCTGGAAACGGGGGCATGGAAGCTCGAACTCTGCGTATCCAGCACCAGCGTATCCCCGATGTTCAGGCCATTGTGCTGCAGCCAGTCCTGCAGGCCGCTGTTGCGCTCTCGCAGTTTCAGTGCGGCGCCGCCGGTGTCTGCAGTAAACGGAGAGGTTGCCAGGATGACTGTGCCGCCGCGCATCAGGAACTGGTCAATGGCGAAGATTGATTCTTCATCGAGGTCCTGCGGGGCGACTACCGCCAGTATGTCTGCTTCGGGTGTAACGCTGCTGTCAGACAGGTCTTCCAGGCGAATGCTGTAATCTCCGGATATGGCGCGTTCCAGGTTGCTAAACGTGGGTTCGTCGGCACTGGCGCCGGCTTGCGCCGGAGTCTGGGCGGGTAATGCGAGTGCGACAATTCTGGTCAAACCCGGTGCAAACCGCTTTAAACCGGAGTCCAGGATCAAACGAAACGATGCGGGATTGAAGTTTTCCGTAGGAAGTTCCACCACTTGTTGTGGATCCGCCAGCGTCATATAGAAGTGGAATGTTTCAGTGTCAGTCTCGGAGATTGCCATGGGTTTGAAGCCCCATCGCTCCGCGATCCGTTTGGCGACGGAACCGTCATGCGCCTCCGGGTCAATGAAGCGAAAACTGAACTTGCCGTTGGAGTTCTGCTCGGCCAGTTCCAGTTGCGGAAGAATCGCTTCCTTGTAAGATCGCAAATAGTCCGGTAGTCGTTCCTCGGCCGATACATAGCCTATAAACTCAACTGGTTCGGCAATGCTGTCAAACAGGTTGGCACCGGAGCGATAATCGAAAATGACTTTTTTGATGGCGTGGCTGATATCGTACTCCGGATTGCGCAACTTGACCTCGGCGGTGGCCTTGGGCGAAGTGTGCACTTCGATAAGATCGGCAAACCCCAGCGACCTGTGTTCGCTGCCGTAGGCGACAAGGATATTGAAGTACGCATTGACCAGCGAGGACTGGTGTCGATCGGCAATGTGAAAAGGCGTGGCCGAGATACCGTAGCGAACATTTGCCTCCCGCTCCGTCTCGGGGTCCTCGGCGGGGTCCACAAATTCAACCCGGACCTTGCCCTTGCCGGCCACCTCGTACTCGCGCAGCAGATCCTTTAGCTGGGGTACCAGTGGTGCCAGCAGGGAATGTGTCTGGTCGCTGAAATAACCGCGTATCAGAAGCGGTTCCTGTAACTCATTGAGGACAATGTGGGTTGGTTGCGAGACCGTAAACAATTTCCCTTCGGTCAAGTCCAGGCGTACGGCGGGGAGTTCGGGGAGCCAGACATTGGCCAGCAACAGGTTGCCCAGGAGCAGGGCGATGCCAGAGCGCCAGGCGCGCTGTCGAGCGGTGCCGGCGCGTTTTGCCCATCGTTGTTTTTCCAGCACAACAATATTGAGCGCCAGGAACGCGATCGTCAGGCTGCAGTAGTAGAGCAGGTCTCGCAGGTCGATGATTCCCCGATTAATGCTTTCAAATCTGGCCCCGCTTCCCAGCAGGCGCAGAATCTCCCCGGTCCGGACATCGAAAAAGCCGGTGAACATCGCGCTGCCCAGCAGGTAGAGAGTAGAGCACATCACCACGGTGGCGATCAGGCTGACGATGGGATTCTCAGTGCGCGCGGAGACAAACAGCCCGATAGCCAGGTAGGTGGCCCCAAGCAACACTGTTGCCAGATAGCCGCCATACACCGGCCCCCAGTCCAGGTTTGCAACAAGCGACACGGTAATGGGCAGGGGCAATGTACTGATCAGTGCCAGTAACAGCAGCGTTAAACAGGCCCAGAACTTGCCGATGACGAACTGCCAGAGAGCGGCTGGCAGGGTGAGTATGTGCTCCAGCGTGCCGTTCTGCCGCTCCTCGCTCCACATGCGCATGGTCAGGCTCGCGCACAGGAAAATCAATAACACCGGCATCCATTCGAACAGGGGTC
This sequence comes from Gammaproteobacteria bacterium, assembly GCA_030427485.1. GTDB lineage: Bacteria > Pseudomonadota > Gammaproteobacteria > Pseudomonadales > Halieaceae > Marimicrobium. The sequence goes on along the minus strand of JAUICG010000013.1, from coordinate 22,378 downwards.
GTATATCGGCGATGTTGCGCGCGAAAAAAGACTCTACCCAGAAAAATATGAACCCGGTAGCGGTGGCAAATGTTGCCAGGAACAACCATGCGACGGGCGACGAAAAGAACAGCCGCACTTCCTTCTGCGCGACGCGGCGCAGGGCGGAATTAGTCGCCACTGTCATTCACCTCACGGAACACCGCGTCCAGCGCACGCGGTACGACCTGCAGCTGGTACAACTGCGCACCCGCCCTGAGTACACATTGCGCGATGGCGTTGGCCGCGGCGTCTGTGTCGGCGTCAGGGTGCAACTGCAGATCAAAATGCAAAAAGCCATCGTCGCGAACCGGTGCATCCAGTGACGCGATCTGGGGCAACGCCTGCAGGCAGGTCGCAAGAGGTTGTTCGGTGGTGCTGGTGCGTAGCACCAGGGCGTTGCTCTGGTGCAGTTCGACGAGGCTCTGGTCCAGGGCCAACTGACCGTTACGGAGCATCAGCACGCGGTCACAGACGGCGTCAACCTCCTGCATGATATGCGTGGAAAGAATAATGGTGGTTCGTCGTGCCAGGCGCTTGATCAGGCGCCGCATATGCTCTGCCTGGTTTGGATCGAGGCCATGGGTCGGTTCATCGAGAATCAGCAGGTTCGGTTGCCCCAAAATCGCCTGGGCTACGCCCACACGCTGTCTGAAGCCCCGTGACAGGATATGGATCGGGTCCAGCGCGCGCTGGGCGAGATCGGCAGCCAGCAGCGCTTCGCGCACTGCGGCCATGCGCTGCGAGGCGGCAATGCCCTTGAGCGTGGCGGCGTAGTCCAGATAGTCGGCGACCAGCATCTGCGGGTACACCGGCAGGTTTTCGGGTAGGTAGCCGAGTTGCCGCTGTACCGCACGGGTGTCTCCGGCGGGATTCTCGCCGTCTATACGGATACTGCCATCAGAGGGCTCGAGGTAGCCGCTGAGCATTCTCATGATGGTGGTCTTGCCGGCGCCATTGTGCCCCAGCAGGCCTACGATCTCACCGCTGGCGATAGAGAAGGATACGTTCTTCACTGCCGTGGTTGTGCCGTAGAGGCGCGTCAGGGCTTGTACTTCAATCATACGGCTGACAGTCGTCGGGATCGTCGTGTCGAAACGGGTATGGTATAGCACCGATTACAGCGCTAGAAGTCGAATAGTAGCTTAATTACAAAAACTAGCAGTACCAGGTTTAGCACCCTGCGGATCATTTGTTCGCCTTTGCTGATAGTGAAACGGGCGCCGAGATAGCCGCCGATCGAATTACCTACGGCCAGTGCGATACCCAGCATCCACAGCAGTTCCAGCTGCCCGGCGAAGATCGCCAGGGCGACGATGGTATAGATGGCGATGATAAATACCTTGTGCATATTGGTTCGCACCAGGTCCAGCCCCATCACGCGGTTCAGCACGGGCATGATAATAAAACCCACGCCGAGCTGTATAAACCCTCCCCAGAAACCCACGCCGACCATCAGCAGATGGCCGTGCAGCATTTGGCGTGAAGACGGTTGGTGGTTGGCGGCTCGCGCCGCGGGGTTGCGGTCAAAGTGCATGACCACCATGACCCCGAGCATAATCAGCGCCAGCACCCTGTTGAACCAGATGCCCTCAAGATTTACACCGATCAGCGCGCCGGCGACAGCGCCGGGGATGGCGCACGCGGAAAGGCTCAGGCTGAGCCTGAAATCCTTGAAACCAGAGCGCGCGAAAGTCACCACCGAGGTAATGTTTTGCGCAAGGATGCCGATACGATTGGTACCGTTGGCCACCGGCCCCGGTATGCCCATGAATACCATCACCGGGACGGTGAGCAGCGAGCCCCCACCGGCGACCACGTTCAGGAATCCGCTGGCGATGCCGACGACGGCGATCAGTCCAATCTGCCAGAGCTCAAACGCCATGCTCAGTCCTGGAGCCAGGGCTCGCGCAGGGTGACAAACTCTTCCGCGGTGGTAGGGTGGATACCGATTGTTGCGTCAAAAATCGCCTTGGTGGCGCCGGCGCGCATTGCGATGGCGATGCCCTGGATGATTTCCCCCGCATCGGGGCCCATCATATGCACACCGACTACACGGTCGGTGGCGGTGTCGACAATGACTTTCATAAAGGTCTTTTCGTCACGGCCGCTTATCGTGTGCTTCATCGGGCGGAAACTGGACTTAAACAGGGTGATATCGCCAAACTTTCCGCGCGCCTCCTCTTCGGTATAGCCGACAGTACCGATGGGGGGCTGGCAAAACACGGCCGTGGGTATGAAGTCGTACGCCACCGGTTTCTCCAGGCCGCCGAAGTTACGCCTCGCGAACGCCATCCCCTCGGCGAGGGCGACCGGTGTCAACTCAAGGCCCCCGGTGACATCCCCCAGCGCAAAGATGCCGGGCTCGCTGGTGCTGTAGTTCTCGTCGACCTCGATGGCGCCGTGCTCATTCACGTTGACGTTCACGTTTTCCAGACCCAGTCCTTCGAGATTGGCCTTGCGCCCGGTGGCGTACAGTACAGCGTCGGCCTGAATTACCGAATCATCCGTTAATTGCAGTGTCAAAGCGTCCGCGTCCCGACTGATCGATTCGACATTTACCTCGAAGCGCAGGTCCACCCCGCTTTTTGCTATTTCCCGAGCGGCATGGGCGCGGATATCGGTATCGAATCCCCGAAGAAACAGCGGTCCGCGATAGAGCTGTGTCGTCTGCGCGCCGAGGCCGTTGAATATCCCGGCGAATTCCACGGCAATATAGCCGCCGCCGACAATCACCACCCGGTCGGGAAAGCTGTCGAGGTCGAATATCTCGTTTGAACTTAGCGCGTACTCACTGCCGGGGAAATCGGGGATATGGGGCCAGCCACCGGTAGCGATAAGCAATTTTTCCGCGGTGTAACGGGTCTCCCCGACCGCCACGGTATGCGGGTCGATAATGCGCGCTCGCCCGTCCACCACCACGGCACCCGTACCGTCCAGTAGATTGCGATAAATCGCGTTCAGGCGTGAAATTTCAGCTTTCTTGTTCTCGCGCAGTGTTGTCCAGTCAAAGCGCGGGGCCTCGCTATGCCAGCCGAATCCGCGTGCGTCCGCGAAACCCTTGCCGTATTCTGCCGCGTACACGTAGAGTTTCTTCGGTACGCAACCGACATTGACGCAGGTGCCGCCCATGTAGCGATCCTCCGCAATTGCGACTTTCGCGCCGAACCCCGCTGCCATCCGGGCAGCCCGCACGCCGCCAGAACCGGCGCCGATTACAAACAGGTCGTAGTCAAACTTGCTCACATGGATCTCCTCGAAAACTGTGGGCAAGTCTACCAGCCCGGGTTCGTTTGGCACCATTGCTGACTCGCTGCATTCACTGGTGCGGTCTGGCACGGATGAGAATAATTCAATGCCAGGTGGAAAGCTCAAGGTGTTTTTTTTATTATGCCCCCGTAAAACGAATATTGAATGAGAATCCAAATCAGAATGGGTGCAAAAACAATGATGTTACCAAAAGTTCCGCGAAGCCGGTCGCTGGCCTTGCTGCTGTCCATCTTCATAGCGGTATTTGCAAAAGCCGAATCCGATGCAACAGCGCAGGATGAAATCCTGCTGAAGAATGGTTCGCGACTACTCGGCGCCGTGACCGGTTCCAGGGACGGCGTGGTTACTATCGAAACCGATTTCGCCGGTACGCTTGAGGTGGACCTTGCGCAGATCAAGTCGGTAAACACCCAGGATCCGGTCGTAATCCTGATGGCTGACGATTCCGTGCAGCGAGACTCGAGCCTGGTGATATCCGAGGAGCAACTGGTGCTGTCGGAGCCCGGGCAGACCTACCCACTGGAGGACCTGCTGGTGGTCAATCCGGAACCGTGGGAACTGGGCCAGGGGTATCGCTGGACGGGCAGTATTGGCTTCGCGTTGGTCAGGCAACGCGGCAACACCGATACCGACGAACTCGATTACAGGCTTGAATCCAAATGGCGCAGTGTGGAGGATCGCTATACGGTGAAAGCGAGCGGTGAGACCGATGAGTCGGACGGCACTAAAACCGCTGACAACTGGCGAGTGAGCGGCAAGTATGACTACTTCCTTGAAGACCCCAACTACGTGGGTATGCTGGTGCAGGCAGAGAAAGACAAATTCCAGGATCTCGATCTTCGGTATCTGGTCGGACCTTACTTCGGTCGCCAGTTCTATGACGAGCCGATATTTTCACTGCAGGGTGAACTGGGTTTCTCCTATGTGACCGAAGAATACAACATGGCCGAGGATGACGATTACGGCGCCAGCAACTGGAGCATTCAAGCATCCAGTGACTATCTGGGCGGGGACTCCTCGCTGTATTTCAATCAGGATGGCATATGGAATCTGAAGGACACCTCGGATGTCATTGTCAACTCCACATTCGGATTGTCCTATCCACTGCTGTGGCAGATCGAGGCTGCGGTCGAGGTGCTGTTTGAGTATGACTCAGGGGCGGTCGACGAGGTGGACGATCTGGATCAAACCTACAGATTCCGCCTCGGTTATACGTGGTGACGCCTGTGTGGAGTTTATTGGCCTGGCGGTGGCGGTAGCCGCCGCGCTCAGCGCAAGCCCTTGATCAGGCTGCGAAACCAGTCCGACAGGGTCTCGTGCTTGTAATCGGTAAATTCTCCAGCGTCCATGAACATGCCGTGGTCCTTGCAGACTTCGTACCAGATATGGGGCTGGTCGGGGTCCGCGGCTTTTTCCATGGTCTTTCCACATCGTGGACAGGGTGCGTCTTTGACTGAATCCCATTTCTTGCCCTTGCTGGCTTTGCCTGTGTCCAACGCATCACCCATCCACTTGGCCTTGAGCAGATCCGCCTCTCCCTGATCGAACCACATTCCCTCGCAGTTGGTGCAGCGGTCAATCAACAGGTCGCCACCATAGGAGATTTCATCCATGCCGTGCCCACACTTGGGGCATTCTATGCTGTGTACTTCCGGGTTGTATTCCATAGGGCTGCTCTCCACTGATTGCCATTGGTGGTGCTTCAGTATGCTTGGGAATTATCATACGCGTCTACCGTCAGGGCAAGGATAGCCGCAAGAAAAACCAGCGCGGGGCGGCGTTAGCACCAGCTGGCCTCGGCCATGGGTCGCTTCAATAATTCCTCGATATTCGCGTTCAAAATACGGTAGCCCACATTGCCATAGAGTATCTGCCGCCCCTCATTCAGCACCCATGTCGGGCTGCCTCTCACGCCCAGATCACGTGCGTTCAACTGGTCCGCGCTGAGTTCGGCCATTGCGCCGCCGTCCATGATTGCCGCTTCCAGGCGCTGTTTCTCCAGCCCCGCTTGCCGGGCCAGATCGAGCAGGAGGTTGAGATCGCCGATGTCCTGCGCGTCCACAAAAAATGCGCGCCGGATCTGCACGGCCATGGCTTTGACCGCATCGTCGCCGCCGACAATACCTACGGCTTTGAGCAGAAGATGCGCGGGCAGTGAGGATCGGGGCCGGAGTTCCGTCCAGTTGGCGGGATGAACAGGTGTGTCCGGAAATGGCTCGGCGGAATGGACGACGTGTGCACCAAACCTGGCAAAACCGTCATCCGCACCCCAGCGCTGCGCAATTTTGCGGTGTGCATCGCCGAACACGTCCACGTAGCGGTGGCGAACATGGATTTGACGGCCCCACTGCTTTTGCAACTCCTCCAGTCTTGGCTGTGCTATCCAGGCCCAGACGCAGAGCATATCGGTATAGTAGTCAATTATGGCGGGTGTGCTTGCACTATCTGGCATGACCTGGCGTTCCTGAAACTGAAACCTCAGCCATGATACCCGCGGACGGCCAGGTAGTCGCGCGCGACGGTATCGGGATTAAAGGAGTGCGCGCCGGAGAAACTGGTATCGGGGTCAAAAATGGCCTGCAGTTCGCCGTCCGGATTTATCAGGAACAGTTTAACGCCGTGGACGACCTGGTACTCGTTATCTCCGGGGTCAATGTCTGGCCCCGCTAGCGGCAATAACTGCGCGACAATGCCGAGTCCCTGTTCGAATGGCCGGTGCAGGTCGCTGCCCTCCTCGGCCTTCAGGCCGACAAACCCGGGGTCAAAGTAGGGTACGTATGCGGCCAGTTGAGCCACGCTGTCACGCCCCGGGTCAACCGTATAGAACAGTACCCGCAGGTCGGCGTATCCCTGCGCCTTCAGCGTGCGGCTTGCGTTGGCCAGTTGCGACAGTGTGGTCGGGCAGATGTCCGGGCACGTCGTAAACCCGTAGGACACCAGGTGCCAGCGCCCTTTCAGTTCGTTGTTGCCAAATACCCTGTTGTGGTGATCGACGAGCCGGAAGTCGGGCAGTGCGCGGGGCTGGGGTAGCAGCACACCCTGTATCTGTGGCGGTGCTGGCGGGCGGTTGAGTACCACGATTGCGGCGACAGCCACGATAGCAAAATTTGCCAGCAGAAATCCCGCCAGCATTCGTGTGCGGGGAGACATGCTCAAAATCAGCGCACACCTCTATGGGTCGAAGAAAATTTCCCGGGTAAGGAACGTGTAATCGCCCTCGATTGCCATCAGCGCGATCAGCACCACGATAGCAGATAGCGGTACAAACAGCACATACTTCAGGGACAGTCTTTCCCAGGCGACATGCATAAAAATGGCGACGATGAAGCCGGCTTTCAGGAACATAAAGATTAAAATCAGCGACCAGCGCAAATAGCCCTGGACATGGAAGAAGTCAACCAGATACGAAAACAGACTGAGCACGAACAGTAGCGCCCATATTTTCAGGTAGATTCCGATCGGGTGTTGTTGGCCAGCAGTTTCGCTCATGATGTCACCTCACCACAGGTAGAAGAACGCGAAAATGAAAACCCATACCAGGTCGACGAAGTGCCAGTAGAGCCCGGTAATCTCGACAATGGCGTAGCCCTTGTCTTCGTAGTATCCACGCCCCACGCGGCGCGCGATCACAGCCAGGTAAATCACCCCCGCGGAGACGTGCAGGCCGTGGAAACCGGTGATCATGAAAAAAGTCGAGCCGAATTGCGCCGCGCCAAACGGGTTTCCCCAGGGGCGCACGCCTTCGGAGATAAGCTTGGACCACTCGAACACCTGCATGCCTACAAACGACGCGCCAAGCAGCGCGGTCAACGCCATCAGAATAACGGTTTTGCGTTTGTCCCGGCTGTAGGCGTAATTCACGGCCATTGCCATGGTACCGCTGCTGGTGATCAGCACGAACGTCATGATCGCGATCAGGATCAGCGGCAAGTGAACACCCGCTATCTCCAGCGCGAATACCTCGCTGGCGTTGGGCCAGTTGTCCGTCTGTGACAGCCGCACGTTCATATAGCCGGTCAGGAAAATACTGAAAATAAAGGTATCGCTGAGCAGGAATATCCACATCATCAACTTGCCCCAGGGCAGGTCGAAGTTCTGCTTGTCCGCGGACCAGTCCGCCACCATGCCGCCGATGCCGGGCTCTGCGTAGCTGCTGTTCTTGTCTGTCTGAATCGTCATGGTATTGCTCTCAAAATCCGCACATGGCTGCCAGTGCATTAATGGTTTCCGGCCTGCTGGTGAGCAGTGCGAACAGCACCAACCAGATCCCCAGCAGGAAATGCCAGTAAGTCGTGCACAACTGCAAAGGTGCCGACAGGGATTCGGGGCTGTTGTCGTACCACACGCGGAAGACCACGTTGGAGAGCACTACCAGCCCACCGATCAGGTGCAGTCCATGAACGGCCGTCAGCAGGTAGAAGTAGCTGTTCGCCGGATTGCTTGCCATGTAGAACCCCATGGACTGCAGACGCAGCCACAAGTCGAACTGCGCCACCAGGAATAACACGGTAAAGAAGACCGCGGCGCTGATGCCGGCGACCGTCACATTCAGCCTGCCCGCGCGGGTACCGCCCAAACCCCATTGAATGGCGAGGCTGGCACAGGCCAGCAGCGCGGTGTTGAACCAGAGGCGAGAGGGGTCGGTAAAGGGTTGCCAGGGCTGGCCGGCCAGCGCCTCAAAGTCCGGATACTGTGACCGGGCCAGGAAAGTGATGATGAACAGGAAGAAGAGCACCCCGACGATGGCGAGTATAAAGCGCAGCAGTATGCGCATCGCGGCAGTGGTGTCCGGGCCGGGGTATTGTGCCGCGGTGGCGGCTGCCGACGGGTGCAGCCAGGGTTTGTCGCGCAAGGCTCGCAGGATATTCATGAATTGCGCTCCTCGTGTTCACCCGAGGTCTGCTCGGATGCGCTGACCGGGTGGTTCTGCGGTATGAAGTCCTGTTCGGCGCCCGGCACGCTGTAGTCGTAGGCCCAGCGGTAGACCTGGGGCAGTTCCGGTCCCCAGTTCCCGTGGCGTGGCGGTACGTCTGGCGTCTGCCATTCCAGCGTGGTGGCGCCCCAGGGGTTGTGACCCGCCGGTTTGCCGTGGCGCATACTCCAGAACACGTTGTACAGGAAGATCAACTGGCTCAGGCCGACTATCAGCGCCGACACGGTAATACTGGCGTTGAGGGACTGGGCCGACTCCGGTATGAAATCGGTGGAGCCCATCGCGAAATAGCGGCGTGGAACGCCGAGGAAGCCGATATAGTGCATCGGCAGGTAAATAGCGTAGGTTCCCAGGAAGGTGAACCAGAAGTGCAGTTTGCCCAGCCGCTCGTTGAACATTCGTCCCGTGATCAGCGGGTACCAGTGGTAGATCGCGGCAAATAATACCATGATGGGCGACACACCCATCACCATATGAAAGTGGGCGACGACAAAATAGGTATCCGACAACGGCAGGTCGATGGTGACATTACCCAGGAACAGGCCGGTCAGTCCGCCGTGGGTGAAGGTAAAGATAAAGCCGATCGCGAAGAGCATGGGCACGGTCAGGTGAATATTGCCGCGGTACAGTGTGAGTATCCAGTTGTACACCTTGATGGCCGTCGGCACGGCGATAATCAGTGTCGTGGTGGCGAAGAAGAAACCGAATGCCGGATCCATGCCGCTCACGTACATGTGGTGCGCCCACACGAAGAAACTGAGGCCGCCGATGCCGACGATGGCCCACACCATCATGCGGTAGCCGAAAATATTCTTGCGCGCGTGGGTCGCCAGTACATCGGACACCATGCCGAAGGCGGGCAGGGCGACGATGTATACCTCGGGGTGGCCGAAAAACCAGAACAGGTGCTGGAACAGCACCGGGCTCCCCCCCGAGTAATCCAGGTTTTCCCCCAATGACACCAGTGCCGGCATGAAGAAACTGGTGCCCAGCGTCTTGTCCAGCATCATCATGATGGCGCTTACCAACAGCGCCGGAAACGCCAGCAGACCGAGCACCGTCGCCGTAAAAATCCCCCAGATAGTGAGCGGCATGCGCATCAGGGTCATGCCGTGGGTGCGCGCCTGCAATACGGTGGTGACGTAGTTCAGGCCGCCCATCGTGAACGCGATAATAAAGATCGCCAGTGATGCCAGCATCAGGATGATGCCCCAGTCATAACCCGGCGTGCCGTCCAGGATGGCCTGCGGCGGGTACAGCGTCCATCCCGCGCCTGTCGGCCCGCCCGGTACGAAAAAGCTGGCGAGCAGCACGATCACCGATAGCAGGTAAGCCCAGAAACTGAGCATGTTCATGAACGGGAAAACCATATCCCGGGCGCCTATCATCAGCGGGATCATGTAGTTGCCAAATCCGCCGAGTAAGAGCGCGGTCAACAGGTAGATCACCATGATCATGCCGTGCATGGTGACGAATTGCAGGTAGGCGCCTGGATCGATGAAGTCGAAGGTATCGGGAAACCCCAGTTGCAGCCGCATCAGCCCCGAGAGCACCAGAGCGACCAATCCAACAAAGACCGCAGTCAGCCCGTACTGAATCGCAATGACCTTGTGATCCTGGCTGTAGATATACTTGGTGACAAACGTCTGCGGATCATGAAGGTGGTCGGGCTGGTCGGCTATTGCCACGTTTTGCATACTGTCTACCCTCGCTTGCCTGGCCTTTGCGCTGTTGGGGCTCTGGATTACAGCGTGTTCAGATATGCCAGCAAATCATTGATTGATTGCTCGTTCTGTAGGGAGCGCGCCATCAACACCATCTGGTGACCGTAGGTGTCATTGGTGTGCGCGCCGCGCACCCCCAGGCGGAAATTCTCCAACTGGCGTTTCACGTACCAGTCATCCTGTCCGGCCAGGGGCGGTGCCTGTAAGGCGTAGTTGCCCTGCGCCCGGGCGCCATGGCATGCGCCACAGGTGTTGTAAAACGCGGCGCCTCGCTGCGGGTCGCCGCTGAGCGTTGCCGCTGGCTCCTCAGGCTCCAGTGTCGCGATGTAGGCGTTCACATTTCGAATCGCAGTTTCGTCCGGCAACATATTTGCCATCGGGGCCATCTGGCGACCGAACTCATCGGCCTCGCTGGCGCCTCGAATACCGTGTTTGAAGTGTTCAATCTGGCGCGTAATGTACCAGGGCGGAAGCACGGCGAGGCTGGGCGCATTCATGGCGACATTGCCCTCACCCTGCTGTCCGTGGCAGGCGGCGCATGTCGCATAACTGGCTTTGCCGGCAACGGGGTCACCCGGCGGTATCGCCCGCATCTCGCTCCAGGTGGGTTGCCGTGCCAGCCAGCTGTCAAAGTCGGACTGCTGGTCGACGACGACGTAACCGCGCATGGTGTAGTGAGCGATGCCGCACAGTTCCATGCAGAGAATATCGTATTTCCCCGTCACCGTCGGCGTCAGCCAGGCGTAGGTGACCATGCCGGGCACGAGATCCATCTTCACGCGGAATTGCGGTACGGCAAAATTGTGCAGTACGTCTTTGGAGCGCAATAACAGCTTTACCGGCCGGTCGATGGGCAGGTGCAACTCGTTGCTGCTAACGAGGATGTCATCGTCACCTGCGGGGTCACTGCTGCTCATGCCAAAGGGGTTGTCGGGGCCGACATAACGCGCATCCACTTCCCCCAGTACTCCGTCGGCACCGGGAAAGCGGTAACTCCATTGCCACTGCGCGCCCACGACTTCTACCTCGTCGGCGTCCTCCGGGACATTCACGAAATCCGCCCAGACGATGAGCCCGGGCGCCAGCATCGCGGCTACCCCCACCGTGGTAATGACGGTCAGCCAGGTTTCGAGTTTCCTGTTTTCCGGCTCGTAGTGCGAGCGACGTGAGGGGTTGTGGCGGTAGCGGAAAATGGCCCAGGCCATGAAAAGATTGACGGCAACAAACACGAAGCCGGTGATATAGAGTGTTACATCGATAGTGGTATCAATGGTGTCCCAGTTGGATGCAATGGGTGTCATCCACCACGGGCTCAGCCAGTGAAAGAGCAGGGTCAGGATTACCAGCAGAACCAGTGCTACCACTATCTTCATGCCAACTCCTTGTCCGTTCGCGCACGGGCGAACGGGTGTACCGAGTACTTCGGAATGTAGCTATTTTTTTATCGGGTAACTGCCCTACTGATGGCGCCAGGCGGTACCCTTTATCATTTGCTCAAATTTGCCGCGTGCGCCGATGAACCAGCCGGGCGCAGCAGGACCTTCGCCGGCGGGTGACAGTTTGGGATGTTCATCGGTGACCTTGCGCAGGATTTGCTCCTGGGATTCGCTGACGTCGACGACCAGGATATGTTTACCCGCCTGCAGGCTGTCACGGAAGCGAACGAAATCCGAGTGCGGCTCCTGTATGCCGATCAGGCCTCCCTCCCAGGTGCAGAACCCGAGCACAATCACGGCGAGGAAGATGGGCGGCACCCAGGTAATAACGTCGGCGATGCCGGTGGCCCACGCGGCACCGATGATCAGCGCCGCGCCGATGGCTCCCACCACGGCTCCGCGCTCGGTACCGCCGACGACATCCTTGCGCAGCACTGCCTCGACGTCATTGAGATGGTGCGCCTTGACACCCGCATCATCCTCGCTCAGCACATGTATTTGCGGCGTGATGACACCGGCCTGTTCCAGTTGCTGTTCGATGAGTTCGAGGTCGTCGAGGTCGTCACTGATGTAGTAGTGGCGTTTCATGCTGCTCATACTGCGTTCCCCTGTCCGTATTATTAAGTGAGGGTTGAAGGCCGTTTCAGTGGTTTGGCCAAGTACGCACAACGTCGCGATGCCTGGTCAGAATTTCCGCTCTGAGAGCCCCGTCCCGACATTCGGTTTGAGTATAGCACCAGCGGGGTGCGAAGCTAGGGACAGCGCCTGGATGAGTGTGCGGCGGGCCGTTTTTAATCTATTACTGGAATATTGCAAATACATTAATAGCGCTGAAAGCTATTAAAATAGGGTATAAACGGGCCTTTTTTAGAAAGATGATGATATGAATGAGTCGAATCAGGCAGTTTTAAGACTGTTTTGCTACAAGAGGTCGTAGTTAATAGAAAAATAGCGCCTAAAAAAGTATCAGGCGCTACCCTGTACCTTCAGAATAATTTTGCCCATGTGTTGCCCGCTTTGCATATGGGCGTGCGCCTGCTCCACTTGTTCGAGCGGGTAGATGCTGTCGATCAGCGGTTTGACCTTGCCACTTTCCAGCAGTGGAAAAATGTGCGCCAGGATTTCCTCGACCATCACCGATTTCTGTGCGAATGTCTGCGCACGCAGCGTAGACCCGGTCATGGTGATGCGTTTCATCAGCAGTGGCGCGAAATTCACTTCCGCCTTGAAGCCGTTCATGTATGCAATGTTGACGATCCGGCCCTCCGGCGCGGCGAGATTCAGGTTCTTCTGGATATAGTCGCCCCCGATCATATCCAGGATGACGTTGATGCTGTTGCTCAGCCCGAGTTCGGTGAGGGTTGCCTCGAAGTCCTTGGTCTTGTAATTGACTGCGCAAGTGGCGCCATGCGCCTCCAGCGCCCGGCATTTCTCGTCGCTGCCCGCGGTGGTGTACACCGTGGCGCCCAGCGCCGAACAAATCATCACGGCCATTGTGCCGATGCCGCTGGCGCCGCCGTGGATCAACACGCGCTCTCCCGCTTGCAGCCCGGCGCGCTGGAACAGGTTGTGCCACACCGTGAGCAAGGCCTCAGGCAACGCAGCGGCTTCGCCCTTGCTGAAGCCGGTGGGAATTGGCATGCACTGGCCGATGGGCGCAACCGCGTAATCGGCGTAACCGCCGCCGTGGGTCAGCGCGCAGACTCGGTCTCCCAGCTGCCAGTTCGTCACCTGGTCGCCCCGCGCCTGCACGGTGCCTGCTACCTCCAGCCCCATAATGGGGGAGGCGTCCTCGGGCGGTGGATACAAACCCTTGCGCTGTAGAAGATCGGCGCGATTGAGGCCGGCGGAATGCACTTTTATCAGCACTTCGTCGGCGCGCGGTGTCGGCACGGGTCCCTGCTCTATTTTCAGGTGGTGAGTATCAGGATCGACGGCCACATAGCGGCACTGATCGGGGACAGGGCTGGCTTCACTCATTCGGGGCAATCCTTATCTGGCCATACACTTAGCGGGCCTAGTCTAGCCCAGGCCTAAGGGCGATGGACAGCGCCGCTGCCGATGCGCGCCTCAATTTGCTCGGGGCTGAAGCCGAACTCGCGCAGAATCTCCTCGCTGTGCTCGCCGATAGCGGCGGCGCTGCGGTGAATTTCCGGTCGCGTGCGGCTGAAGCGGGGTGCCGGTGCGGGCTGCCATACCTCGCCGTCGTCGACAAAGCTGCCGCGCGCCTGGTGGTGTGGGTGATGGCGCACCTCACTCATGGACAGCACCGGCGCGTAACAGACATCGACGCCATCGAACACCCGGTCCCACTCGTCGCGGGTCTTGCTTTTGATGATGGCGGCCATGCGCTCCTTCATCGCAGGCCACTGCGCCGTATCAAACTGGTTGTCGAAATGTTTCGCCTCGTCGCCCAGTTTGTCCAGCAGCGCCGCATAGAACTGTGGCTCGATCGAGCCCAGGGAGATATATTTGCCGTCGGCGGTCTCGTACACCTCGTAGAAGTGCGCACCGGAGTCAAGCAGGTTGGTGCCTCGCTCATCCGACCAGAACCCCACCTGGTTGGCTGCGAAAGTGCTGGCCATCAGGGTCGCCGCGCCGTCGATCATCGCCGCGTCCACCACCTGCCCCTCGCCAGACTGTCGCGCATCCAGTAGCGCGCACACCATGCCGTAGGCCAGCATCAGGCCGCCGCCGCCGAAGTCGCCGACCAGGTTGAGCGGTATTGCCGGTTTTTCCCCGGCGCGGCCTATCGGGTGCAAGGCACCGGCGAGGGCGACATAATTGATGTCGTGCCCCGCTGTCGCGGCCATCGGCCCCTCCTGCCCCCAACCTGTCATACGCCCGTAGACCAGCGCAGGGTTGCGGGCCAGGCAGACATCGGGGCCGAGGCCAAGGCGCTCCATCACGCCCGGACGATTTCCCTCCAGCAGGGCATCGGCTTTTTCCACCATGGCCAGCACCGTGTCCACGCCTTCAGCGTTTTTCAGGTCGATACTGATACAGCGTTTGTTGCGGTTCAGGAAATCCAGCCTGGGGTTGTGCGCGGCGGCGAACATGCTGCCGCCGGGACGCTCCACGCGGATGACATTGGCGCCCATATCAGCCAGCAGCATCGCGGCGAACGGGCCCGGCCCGATGCCGGCGATCTCGATAATGGTCAGGCCCTGTAGCGGTCCCATGCTGTGTTCTCCGAGTGTTGAGAGGGGTCTACGCAGTGTCCTTGCAGATCAGGTGCTCGAACATTACCCGGGCTTCCTCCAGTTTGGCGAAAATCGGGTAGCTGCTGTCCATTGCCCAGCTGATGGTCAGCATATTCAGCGTGCCCACCACCGTGGCGGCGAGGATTTCCGGAGAAAAGGTCGTTCGCACATCGCCTATATCTACTCCGGCTGTTATCAGGCGGACAAAGCTGCTCATGGTCGTCACGCCAACCTCACGCTGGCGCTCCGTGTCCTCGGCGAACGTGGACGGCGCGAGAAGTATCAGCTGGCGATCGATGTCATCATACCCGGCGAAGTTGGATTCAATGTAATCGATCATCGCCTCGAGCCGGTCGCGCGTGGTGTGGTGGTTCTCCATCAGCTGGCGCAGCATGGGTTCGGATTGATCGTACAGCCGCGAGACTCCGAGGCCGCCGAGCAGGGAGTGTTTATTGGGGAAGTGTCCATAGAAGGTGCGCCGCGCCACGTCGGCCTGCACGCAGATCTGCTCGATGCTGGTGTCTTCGATGCCCTGTTGACGAAACAGCTGGTACGCCGCTTCCTCGATGCGCGCGCGGATTTCCAGCTTGCGTTTTTCGCGGCGCCCGAGGGGCGCCTCTGCGGTCTCCATGAAATTTCCGTAAGACTATTGCATTCGTCCAGCCATTAAACTATTTTGTATACAAATGTGCAAGTTTGCTCATTTGGGAAGCTATTGCCCGCCCATTGGGCAAACAGGAATCTGAAGGTACTGAAATGTCTGAACGTCTGATAGTGGTGTCTACAGACTGCCACGCTGGCCTGCCCATCGCTGATTACAAACCCTACGTGGAGACGAAGTACCACGAGATGATGGATATGGCGGTGCCCGTTACCGTCGACATGATGGAGAAGGCCGAATCCACCTTTCTCATCAAGGAAATCAACGATGCCTGGCGCGCACCGATCGAACAACAGTTGACCGGCGCCTGGGATTACAAGGAGCGCCTGAACATGCTGGCCGGGGACGGCATAGCCGCCGAGGTCATTTTCCCGGACGGTATCACGGAAAAAAACACGCCGCCGTTTGGCGCCGGCCTCGGGTTGTCGCCGCGCGACATGGTGCCGGAGCTGCAGTGGGCGGGTGCAATGGCGCACAACCGCTGGCTGGCCGAGTGGTGCGCCAACGACCCCGCGCGCCACATCGGGGTGGCCTCGATTCCCCTGCTGTGGGATGTGCAGCAGGCGGTGGAGGCTGTGCGCTGGTGCGTCGAGAACGGTCTGAGGGCAGTGATGATCCCCACTTTGTGGGGTGAGCAGGACCCCTACCACCACACCAAGTACGATCCCTTCTGGGCGGTTTGTGAAGAGCTTGAAGTGATTGTTCACTTTCACTCCGGGCCAGCCCCCCACCCGGAATACTTCGGCGCCGGGTTTCCGCTGGAAGACAAGAGCAAGGAGTTGCCCGGCGCGATGGGCATCTATGTTTCGGAGGTAATGTGGTGGTTGTACCGGCCGCTGACGTTCATGATCTGGGGCGGTGTGTTCGAGCGGTTCCCCAAACTCAAGGTGATGATTGTCGAAGGTGGCACGATGTTCATGTTGCCCTCGTGGCTGCGCCTGATGGACTTCCACTATACCGAGGGGCAGATTTCGGCCAAGCTGGGCAATTTCCGCAAGCACCTGTCGCTGAAACCAAGCGAGTACTTTGCCCATAATATCGGGATCGGCGCCTCCTGCGTGCTGCGCCCGGATCTTGACCTGCGCGACCAGGTCGGGCTGGAGAAGGTGATGTGGGGCAGCGATTTCCCGCACCCCGAGGGCAGTTGGCCGAATACCGCGCAGTACTTCAAAGACAATTTCAGCAGCTTTCCCGAAGCGGACGGACGCAAGATCCTGGGCGAGAATGCCATCAATTTTTACGGCCTCGACCGGCAGCGCCTGCAGGCCGTTGCCGACGAGATCGGGCCGACGGCTGCACTGTTTAACTGACGTTTCCGGCAACACCAACGGCGAATTCGAAGAGGTTTTATGACAATCGTAGAAGCATGTGAATCCAGAACCAACTCCACACCGGACTTTCCCATGGGTTGGTATTCCGTTGACCGGTCGCACGAGCTGCTGGTGGGAGCGGTCAAGCCGGTGCAGGCCTTCGACCGTGAGTTGGTGCTCTATCGCACCCGTTCGGGCCGGGCCGTAGTGCAGGATGCATTCTGTCCCCATTTGGGAGCGCACCTGGGCCACAAGGGGCGGGTTGTCGGCGAAAGCGTGCGCTGCCCGTTTCACGGCTGGCGTTATGACACCGAGGGAACATGCGTGGAGATACCCTACTGCGACGAGATCCCCGAACGGGCCCGGTTGCGTACCTGGCATACCGAGGAAAAAAACGGGGAGGTGTATGTCTGGTTCCACCCGGAAAACACCAGCCCGCAGTGGCCGCTGCCCGAGTTGCCGGAGCTCGGCGACCCCAACTGGACCGCGCCGCGCTATACCGAACACCTGGTGCCGGCGCATGTGCAGGACATTTGCGAAAACTCCTGCGACCCCGTGCACTTCCAGTTTGTACACGGGCAGATGTCCGTACCGAATTCAAAAGTCACCATAGACGACGACGGCCGCACCATGCACCTGCATTCGGAAATGGCGAATGCGGATTACCCGGGTCATCTGCACGCGACAACCTACAGCCCCGGTTTTGCGATGGTGCGCAACACCTACGGGCCCGGCGCTGAAATGATTATGTACAACAGCGCCCAACCGCTGAATCGCAACGAGACGATGATGCGCTGGACCCTGATCGTGCGCCGCGAGATTGAAGACGCCGTGGGAGACGATGTGATGGAGGGTATTATCTCGGGGCTCAGTGATGACTACCCTATCTGGGCCAACAAAGTGCACAAGCACCGTCCTGTATTCTGCAAGGAAGACAAGACGCTGGTGACGTTTCGCAAATGGGTGCGACAGTTCTACCTGACTTCCAACGACAAGCGCGAGATAGCCTGATCATGCGGGATTTCAACGGAAAGGTCGCGGTGATTACCGGGGGCGCCAGCGGTGTCGGTCGCTCCCTCGCGTTCGCGCTGGGACGGCGCGGCGCGAAAATCGCCGTGGGCGATGTCGACAGGAACGCGATGGAACAGATGCGTGCCGACCTCGCCGCCGAAAACATTGACGCCATTGTAGCGTTTTGTGATGTCACCTCGGTGCAGAGCCTGGGTGAGCTCGCGGACGAAGCCGAGGCCGCTTTCAGGCAGATCGATCTGGTATTCGCCAATGCGGGTATCGGCGCAGGCGAGTCCGGCGCGATGTGGGACTACTCGGAAAAAGACTGGCAGTGGTGCCTGAACGTCAATATGTGGGGCGTGATCAATTCCATTCGCGTGTTTATGCCGAGGCTTGTGGCGCGCAATGTCGAGGCGCACTTTGTGGTGACCGGTTCCGGCAACGGCGCGCTACTGGTCTACCCTGACCAACCTATCTATACGGCGAGCAAGGCGGCTGTACACGCCATCACGGAAAACCTGCATTACCAGGTGCAGGCGGCGCAAAGTCCGGTCAAGGTCAGCGCGCTGTTCCCAGGCCCCCATGTGGTGGATACCGGACTGTTCAATTCCGGCAGGGTGCGCCCGCAGGAACTGAAGAAGGACGTCGAGGGCAATGAGTCCGGCATCAGTTCAGTGGAGGACATGAAGAAAATGTGCCTGGAGTACGGTATCGAACTGCAGACCACGCACCCGGACGAAGTGGCGGAAATGGCCGTGGAAGGCCTGCAGAGAGACGCCTTCTGGTTGCTGGCTACGACGCCGGAAACCGATGCCAAAATCCGCGCGCGCGCAGAGATGATTCTCAACCGGGACACCCCCGTACCCAGTATGGTGGGTGCATGATCAGGTAACAACAAGCCGGCAACAACAATTCCATCCACTCCTCACAAGGTAACGATAATGAGTAATGAATCCAGTGCACCCCAGGGCAACCCGGGCGATATCGTCAATTGGCCCATGCTGAAGATCAAGTACCGGACGGATCCGGACAAAATCGCGGCTTTGCTGCCGCCGGGTATCGAGCCCGGCGCCGAGCCCAATGTCAACCTCACCATTTACAATTTTCCCGTACCCGATGAACCCGAGTACGGCATCGTCACCAGTGTGGATGCGGTCTACGACGGCATCGCCGGCGAGTACACCCTGGGCTATGGCATCGACCAGGAGTCGGCAATTTTCATCAGCCAGGAAACCAATGGACAACCGAAGTACCCCTGCACTACCGAGTTCTATCGTCTGGGGCCTCAGGTCAAGGCGCGCTGCACGCACCAGGGTTACACCTTTGTGGAGTTCCAGGGGTTTTCCAGGGGGCCTTCCGATCCGGGCGAGCCATTTCAGCAGAACGAATTCTGGCTGAAGTATTCCCGTGCCGTCAGCGTGGGCGGCCCGGCGACGGGGTTCGACTTCCCGCCCCACGTGGTGCGTGTGCGCAGCGAGTACGGCACAGCCTGGCGCGAAGAGGTCGACGGCAAGCTGACATTGCGCGACAGCCCCTGGGATCCGTTGACCACGCTGTTACCGATGCGCGAGCAGTTGACGTCCTACCTGTGGTGGCCGACCTTTCTCGACCGCGAAATGACGCTGGCCGGCCAACTGGATGCGGAGAAATTCCTGCCGTATGCCGACACAATCTCCGGGTCGCGGTGGCCTGGTACCAACGGTGGGCCCAAGCGCGACTGATCCTGGCGACCGATTTCCCGGATAGGCATCCCCGGGGATTCTATCGGCCCTGCACTGCTTCCCTCCCTGCGGGCCTGGCGGGGAAGCAACATTGCGCGTAGGGGTCCGGGTAGCAAGCGGGATGTGATAAACCTGAAATGCGGATAATAAAAACCTGGCTTCCCGCACTCACCGGCATGTGCTGCATGGCGTTCGGCAGCGGTGTCATGAGTATTTACGGCTTTTTTGTCGAGCCCCTTTCTCGGGAGTTCGGCGTCGGTGCCACTGTATTGAATACTGGCCCGGTCGCACTGCTGCTGGTACCGGCGTTTCTGGGCGCGTTCATCGGCAAGATGGCGGATCGCATGCCTGTTCGCAACATCATACTGGCAGGCGCCAGCCTGTCGATGTGTGCCCTGATCGCGATCGGGGCGGCACCGACTCTGTTTTCGGTTGCACTGGGCTTCCTTGGCTTTTCGCTCGGCCTGTCCATGTACGGCCCGGTAGTGGTCAACGGCATGCTGGTCAAGCTCTACCCGGGGCGCGAGGCGCGTGCGCTGGCACTGGCGGCAATCGGCATGAGCGTGGCGGCGATCCTGCTGCCACCCCTGATCGGGAGCCTGCTGGACCGCCTCGACTGGCGCCTGTCACTGCAACTGCTGGCGGCGGGTCTGCTGCTGGTGCTCTGGGGGATGATCGTGGCGGGTACGCCGCGCGGCGTGGTGGAAACGGGAAGCGCCAATGAGTCACCTGTATCGGGCATATTCTATCGCGTCAGGGCCTTCTGGCTGATCGGCCTGTGTGTCGCACTGGGGCTCAATGTGATGATTGTGTTATCCGTGTGCTATCCACCCTTCTTTATTGGCCGGGGTTATTCAGTGGCGGATGCGGGCTGGTTTCTGGCCGTGTCCGGTGTCGCCGGACTGACGGGAAAGAGCCTGCTCGCCTGGTGGGGAGATGCCGTACGCAACCACGTGACGTGGTTGGCGGCAGGCCTTCTGCTGGCGAACGCATTGGGGCTGGGCCTGTTGTACCTGTCGGTGAATACCCTGCAGGTTGTGGCCGCGCTTGCCCTGATGGGCGCGGCCAATGGCGCCTTCATCCCGATGCACGGCTATCTCAACAGCCGGTATTTCGATGCCTCGATCATCAGCCAGGTGACCGGTGCGCAGATGCCCCTGTTTTTGCCCTTTGGGCTGACCGGCGCGCCGCTGGCCGGCTATGTCTTCGACCGCACCGGCAGCTACGATGCGGTGATCCTGGCGCTTGCCGGCATTCTGGTGGTGGCGGCGCTGATGATAGTCTGTACACCCGCGGCGACAGTGAGACGTTAGCTCCGGGAGGAGGCGCGGCCGCATTTTTTTGCTAGTATCCCCCTCGGGTTTTCCATCCGTGAGTCCCGTTGACACTGGAGCAGGCTATGCCGATGTTTTTGCGAAAAATACTGCACGCGCTGTTGTTGAAGATTATGACCGTGCTCGCCCGGTTTTCGGCGCCGCTGCGACATACCGCGTTTGCCGGCAATGGCAGTTCCCGCCAACTGTGTGAGCACATCATCCACACCGGCGTGAAAAAAGTGCTGGTGGTGACAGACAGGCCGCTGCGCGATCTCGGCGTTGTGGACAGGGCCATCGCCGCCCTGCTGGAGGCCGACGGCGTCGATGTCGCCTACTACGACGGCGTGCTACCGGATCCCACGTTTGACCAGGTGATCTCGGGCGCGGCGGTTGCCAGGACCCATGGCAGTGAGGCGGTGCTGGCTATTGGTGGCGGCTCCTCCATGGATGCGGCGAAGATCATTGCCGCCGCCGCCAACAGTACCGCCTCGCCGACAGATTGGGTGGGATTGGGGAAAATCAAGCATTCCGTACTCAAGCTCTACGCCATCCCGACGACCTCGGGAACCGGCTCCGAAGCGACCATGGGTGCAGTGATTTCCGACTCCGCGACGCACGAGAAGAGTATTATCATGGGTGAAACCCTGTTGCCGACAGCGGTCGCCCTCGACCCGCAATTAATTGTGGGCCTGCCGCCGCATATCACGGCGGCCACCGGGATGGACGCGCTGACCCACGGCATTGAGGCCTATATCGGCGTGTGGGAGCGCGGCACGCGAATTGAGGACGCTCGCCTCGCCATCAAGTTGATTTTTCAGCATCTGGCCGCCGCCTGCCGCGACGGCCAAAACCTGGAAGCGCGTAGCGCAATGACAATGGCGGCCTACTACGCGGGCCTTGCGATCAACCAGGTCAATGTGGGCAATGTGCACGCGATTGCGCACCAGCTCGGCGGCAAATACGGCATCCCCCACGGTCTTGCCAATGCGCTGGTCCTGCCGCATATCCTGGAATTTTGTCGCCGGGAGGCGCAGCAATCCCTGGCGGAACTGGCTGTGTTGATCGGGGTGGGGAGCGAGAGTGAAGGCGCTGCCGTACTGGCAGACAAATTTATTCAGGCAGTGAGGGATTTACGCACCGAAGTGGGTATCCCGAGCCAGATGGACGTGATCAAACCCGCGGATTTCGAGGCGATCTGCCAGCTGGCAATCAAGGAGGGAGCTGCCTATCCGGTGCCCAGGCTGCTGGATCGGGAAAATGTGCTGCTGATTCTCGACAGGATCGCAGCATAGCGCCTGGATTCCCCCGACTCCTCCACACAGGATTCAGGTGGCAACCGCCCATATTGAGCCTATAATGACAACTCTCGAATCATGGAGTTACAGACTATGGAACATGATCCATCTCAGCACAGCCTAAAATGTCCCAAGTGCCACCACGGTATGGAAGAGGTCACTCATGAGGGTATTACCATTGACCGCTGCTCCCAATGCAATGGGCTCTGGTTTGATCATGACGAAGTCAACGAATTGAAGAAGATCAAGGATGGTCACCTGGTGGACATTGGCGACCCCAGGGAGGGGTGGAAGTGGGATACTGTTTCCGATATCAACTGCCCACGCTGCGGTAAGGAGATGGAGAAGTCTGCCGACCCCAAGCAGAAACACATCTGGTATGAGCTGTGCCCGGAGCACGGCCTGTTTATGGACGCCGGCGAATTCAAGGACTTCAAGTTCGAGTCGATACTGGACAGAGTCCGCAGCCTCATCAAGGGG
>JAUICG010000054.1 GCA_030427485.1 Gammaproteobacteria bacterium | reverse complement strand
AACAGGGCTACTGTGTCTGGCCTGAACGACGTCTGGCCACACCATTCCAAGAGAGGTAACTAGTATGCACCTGGGTTTCAGTTCCATGAACACCGCGGATGATCCCGCTCCGCACATCCTGGCGAAAACGCTGGAGGAGGCAGGGTTCGAGTCGCTTTGGTACGGGGAGCACAGCCATATTCCCGTCTCCCGCCTGACGCCGTATCCCGCCGGCGACGAACTGCCCGAGCCGTACAAGAAAATGATGGATCCCTACGTGTCGCTCATGGCCGCTGCGGCGGCGACCAGCACCCTGAAACTCGGCACCGGTATCGCGCTGCTTATGGAGCGTGAGTTGTTTTCCCAGGCCAAGACTATCGCCACGCTGGACCGTCTTTCCAATGGTCGGGTACTCATCGGCTGCGGTGTTGGCTGGAACCAGGAAGAGTTCGAGAATGCGACCGCGCTGCCGTTCAAGCGCCGCTACCTCGGGTTGAAGGAAACCGTGCTGGCGCAGCGTGCGCTGCTCACGGATGCCGAGCCGGAATTTCACGGGGAGTTGATTGACTTCGACCCGGTGTGGCTGGAGCCCAAGGCCACCCGGCCGGGTGGCCCGCCGGTGATCCTCGGCGCGATGGGACCGCTGGGCGTCAAGCATGCCGCACAGTGGGCGGACGGCTGGATGCCAGTGGACGTGGCGATGCCTGATATCGGGCAGGATATCAGCAACTTCAGGCAACTGGTCAGGGACCACGGGCGCGATCCCGACGCGATCGAGATTACACTGGTGGTAATGGCGCCGGTGACGGCCGATCTCCTCAAGTCCTACCGGGATATGGGTATCCATCGCTGCAATATTGGTGTCGGAGTGGAGAATTGGGACAAGCCGGAGATCGTGATGCCGATGATCGAGCAGTTTTCGAAACTCATTCCAGAACTTTGAGTTCGCCCTACAGGTATGGCGTTGGCTCACGCAATCATGACTGCCCTGATCGATGCCGATCTCTCGGGCTATGAATTGGCGCGGGACTTTGAAACCTCCATGGGTTTTTTCTGGCACGCATCGCATCAGCAAATCTACCTTGAACTGCACAAACTCGCGGAGAAAGCCTGGCTCAACAAGCGGGAAGTCCAGCAGCGCGGCAAACCGAACAAGATCGTCTACGGCCTGACGAAAGCGGGCCGCGATGCGCTGGCGGAGTGGGTGCACAAGGAAAGCAGGCACCGCGCGGCAAAGGATGAACTGGTCATCAAACTGTACAATCTGAGCGCGGACAATGCTGCGCATCTGGCGGCTGAAATCTCGGAGCGACGCAAACAGATGATGAAGCTGCTCTACGTGTATGAAAAAATCCGCCTGCGCCACTACGCCGATCCGACGTCCCTGCCGACGCGCAGCAAGGGCGCCTACCTGGCACTGACCCGCGGTCTCGGCCAGGGTCAGCAGTTCCTGGCGTGGTGCGACGAGGCGCTGGAACTGATCGGCAGCGTTGACCCGGGTGTTCGCCGCTAGTCCTTACCGGCTGTCGCTGGCGTGCGCCGTGGCCTCGTCTCCCCAAAGCTGTTCCAGCCGTTGGTCGCGGCCGCAATTCCAGCGGTAGTACTTGTAGCGGACGGGATTTTTCCGTGAGTAGTCCTGGTGATAGTCTTCTACCGGCCAGAAGGTGCCGGCGTCCAGTATTTCCGTATACACCGTTTGCGGGTTGAAGCGCGCCGCGACGGTCGCTTTCGATGCCTCGGCCATCACGCGCTCGGAATCATTGCGCGGGAAGATGGCGCTGCGGTAGCTGGCGCCCTTGTCGCAGAACTGGCCGTTGTTATCGAGGGGATCGATACTGCGCCAGAAGTGGTCAAGCAGTTGCCGGTAACTGATGAGCGTGGGGTCATAGGTCACTTCAACGGCCTCGAAATGCCCCTCGTGGTTGCCCGAATAGGTCGGGTTTTGCAGCGTACCGCCGGTGAAGCCGGAGACGACGTTGGTGACGCCATCCAGTTTTTCGTAGTCGGACTCCATGCACCAGAAGCAACCCCCGGCGAAGATGGCGGTGGCGGTGTCCGCCAGCACGTAGACCGGGCAGGTGAGGAAGGTGATGAGCAATAGCGCGCTGCGATGCATGGTAGAAAGTCCACTGCTTCAGGGGGAGTGCCAGTAGACACCGGAATCGTACGTTAGTTCATGCGCAGTGAAACTATCTATAAAATGTAATTTCAGTAGCCATTAGTATCTCCATTGCGTCAGAAAATAGCGCATTCGCGTTATCTTGAGAAATCTCCAGTTTTTTATCGCTTCCGCCCCGGAAGTCGTTTACAAATAAGATATAGCCAAATCGCATGGAGTTTTAAGAATGAAGCGTACTATTGTTATAGCACTGCTGTTCCTGGCGCCGCAGTTGGCCTTCGCACGCGTCTACATGTGCGTGGATCACGCGACCGGGGCGACGAGCTTTACCGACAAGGCCTGTGACACTGTCAGTTCGCGCGAAGAAGTGCGTGTGGACCCGGCCAACCTCGACTCCGGGAGCCGCTATGCGCCGCGCGAGAAGCGTAAAACCTGGCGCAGCGAAGAGGACAAGCGCAAGACAGGAATGGATTACAACGCCGAGCGGCGCAGCATATACGAAAACAAGGCGACTGCCAGTGCGCAGTAGGCGGTTTTGCGGCGAGAGACCAGTGTTGGCAAAAGGATAATTATCGACAGGAAAGGCTGCAGTTCTTCTGGCCTGAACGGCAACATACCGCACTGGCTCGAGACCAACCCGCAATGGATTTACCGACTGTCTTCGGACAGCACTTCGAGCAGTGGGATGCCGGTAGACCCGGACGGAGGTTTGATCTCCATATACGCAGCCAGCGTCACTGCCACGTCAATGGTGGCCACCTTGCGATCGATAATCTGTGGTACAAGTTCCATTCCCGCGAATACGATTGGCACAAAGGTATCGTAACTCCACGGCGAGCCGTGTGTGGAGGCGACGGTCAGTCCGTCAAAATCGTTGATGAACCAGTTGGGTTCGAACACGATGAATATATCGCCGGACCGCTTGGGATTGAAGTTGTTGACCACGGCCCGGTACACATCCGTGTCGGGTAAGTTGCCACGCCGCAATGCCGAACTGGATACGGCGAGTGAGACGCCGTGGAACTTGGAGAGTTCTGCGACGACGGCTGCCTCCAGTGCTTGCTGGTCGATGTGCTCATCGTTCCTTACGTTAGTGCTGAAGTAAAGGTAGGGGTGGTCATAGGCTTCGATCAGCTTGCCCTGGATACCGAAGCGGCGCTTGATGTGGGCGATTGCAGCCGCCTTGTCCCAGCCGTCGGGATCTATATATCCGGCGGGTATGCCCATGTCAGTGAGATAGCCAGGCGCATCCGGGCCACCGTGATCTGCGGATAGTACGATCAGGGTGTTTTCAAGCCCCACTGCCTTATCGACAAAGGTAAACAGCTCTGCCAGTGTGCGGTCAAGCCGCAGGGTATTGTCCTCGGCCTCCAGGCTCGAAGGGCCGAAAACGTGACCTACATAATCCGTAGAGGAAAAACTGAGGCTCAGGTAATCTGTCGCGTCACCCTTACCGAGCTGCTCCGCGACCAGGGCGGCCTTGGCGAAATCAAGTACGAGTTCATCGCCAGCCGGACTCAGTGTCAGCAGGGTGGTGAAATAGCGGTTGCTGCCATCGCCGTAGTCATGTGGGAATACGCGTCCAAATCCTCCGATGTCAGCCTCCCAGGGGCGGTCATCGGAGGCGCCGAAGAGATATTGATCCTGTGGTTGCAGTAGCGTCCACTGCTGGTTGGCATAGTCCTGCGCTTTCTTTTTGCCGTTCCATTCGGTTACCCAACCGGGATAGCTATCCTTGTAATAGGTACTGGTGACAAACTCGCCAGTCGCTTTGGAGAACCAGTAGGCGGTACCCGAATGACCCGCCATTGAGATCGCGCCGCGATCCTTGACCGAGATACCAATGGCTTTGGCATTGCCATTGGTGTTGCTGCGCAGCTCATCGGCGAAAGTGGTGACCAGTATAGCGGATGGAGAGCGGCCATCGCTGCGAGCCGCTCGCTGGGTTGGATCAATCTCGGTCCGGGCATCCACATCAGCGCCCTGGCTCAGCAGCGCGTAACGTGGGTCTTCGACATTATACGTGGTGAATCCTGACTCCCGGTCAAACCACAAATTTCCCACCATGCCATGTACCGCAGGTTGCGCCCCGGTCGCGAGCGTGGTGTGTCCCACGATGGTTTCCGTGTTCGCGTGCCCGTGATGGGCGTTGCGATAGACCACTCCCTTTTCCCACAGGTAGCGAAAACCACCCTCGTCCAGTCGCTCAGTGTATCGGGTGGGAAGATCGCCGCGTAGTTGGTCCACCGTGATCTGCAGGATCAGTTTCGGCTTCTGGGCAGCCCAGGCCGCGTCTGGCAACAGCAGCAGCACAATGGGAAGTAGTGCGCTATAGCGCGATATGCCTGTCATCTGATTCTCTCGGTGCGTTCTGGTTTGTTAAGACCGGTTACGGAGCCAGTGTACCGACACTGCAGGTAATTCCAAGCCCGGACGCCAAAGAACGGGGCGCAGGTTATTTTTGCTCCGGTATGTGGCGTCCCTGACGGGCGAGGTAAATCGTCAGCAGCCCGCCGATGACGACCAGCACACTACCCAGCACGGACCAGCTGTCCGGTACCTGATCCCAGAACAACCAGCCCCACAGTCCGGCCAGCACCACGGCGAAGTAGTTGATCGGCGCGATGGCTGCGGTCGGCGCCATGCCGTAGGCGCGAGTGTACAGTTCCAGCACCCAGTAGATCGCGGCGCCGATATACACCATAGCCAGCCAGTCCAGCGCGGCGACGTCGCTGAAGTCATTCAGTGCAAAGGGCAGCACGCAGGCGAGTGACAGCACACAGTAATAGAACAGAATACGCACCGTGGGTTCAGTCGTCGCGAGCTTGCGCGTCGCCACCATGGAGATACCCAGGCAGAGGGCGGACAGGAATCCACCGGCATGCCACCAGCTGAGGCCTACCGGGGTGGGCCGCAGAATAATCGCGATACCGGCAAAGCCGACCAGCAACGGTAACCAGGCACTTCTGGGGACTGTCTCCCGGCTCCACAACCACACCACCAGTGGCACTGTCAACGGCGCGCTCTGGCGCAGCAGCATCGCATCCATCATCGGGATGTTGTCGAGCGCCGCGTAAAACAGGTAGAAGCCCAGCACACCGACCAATCCGCGCACCAGGTGCAGGCCGATGCGTTCGGTGCGCAGTTTTTTCAGGTCGGGCCGCAGTATCCGCGGCAGGCACAACAGTGTGCATACCAGGTATTGCACCGCGACAATTGCCTCGATGGCAACGTGGGCGGAGACGTATTTGGTGGCGGCCGCCGCCGTGCTCGCCAGCAGGACCATCAGCACCGAGAGGTAGATCGCGTGGCGTACTGCATGCCCTTCGGCTGTCATAGGGTGCTGCTCGAAAAAATTGCCATTGTAGTGGAGCGAAGTCCTTTTCGGTACAGCTGGTACGCCGTCAATATCAGGTTGATGGAGTACTCGTCTACGGCGCAGTCGGTTGCGCTGGCCCGGATTGCAGGAATCAAAAATAAGCCTGTGATACCATTCGTGCAACTGGAGACAATCCAAACCATAAGGAAAATCGCCTCTCCAGGAACGACGAGTGGAATGATCCCGGCGGCTGTTATTGTCCCGGTATGAGCCGCCTGAGGACTCTCACATGCACGACCTGAATTTGCCCGCAAAAGCGGAATGGCGCCGTTACGGCATGCTGCCCGTGGTGGCCGCACTGGGCTACGCGACCAGCGTGATTCATATCTACGGGCTGGGCCCGTATATCGAACCCATCCAGGCCGCGTTTGGCTGGTCGCGCACGCAGGTCACCAGCGGCCTGACGGTAGCCACCGTGATCAACGCGATCTTCTGTGTCGCCATCGGCATGCTCGTCGACCGTATGGGCCCACGCATGGTCGGCCTGGTGGGGGTGCTGCTGGCGACAGGTGCGTTCGCACTGTTGGGTACAGCGACCGGGGCGAAGACGAACTGGTACCTTTTGTGGGGTGTGATGGCGTTTGCGACGCTGCCCGTGCAGGCCACCATCTGGACCAGCGCAGTCGCCAGCCGCTTCGAGACCTCGCGCGGCATGGCGCTGGCGGTGACACTGAGCGGCGCCTCGCTCGCCGCCACGGTATTTCCCCTGCTCGCGACCTGGCTGATTGACACCTACGGCTGGCGTATCGCGTTTGCCGCCGAGGGCGGTCTGTGGATCGTGATCACTTTCCCGATGCTGCTGCTGTATTTTCGCGGTGCGCGTGATAAGGGCGCCAGCGCGCCGCAGGACGCCGCGCCAGCGCCGACCCTGGCGGGAGTCGATGCGCTGGAAGCCATGCGCTCGACGGTATTTGCCCGCCTGTTCGTCGCCAGCATGTTATTCACATTTACGGTCATCGCGCTGGTGGTGCATTTTGTTCCCATACTGACCAGCGCCGGGGCGGATCGCCTGGCCGCTGCGGGCGTGGCCTCGCTGGTGGGTGTGTCTTCCGTCATCGGTCGCCTTGGTACCGGCTACCTGCTCGATCATTTTCGCGCGGCGCGAGTGGGTGCCGTGATTTTCCTGCTGCCGATTGTCGCCTGCGCCCTGCTGCAGTTGGCCGGCGCCAGTCCGTTGGCGCAGGCGGCCGCGGCCATTGTGATCGGGCTGACACTCGGCTCGGAAATCGACGTCATCGTCTACCTGACCACGAAGCATTTCGGCCTGAGGAATTTCGGTACCATCTACGGTGGCTTGCTCACCGCATTGTCCATCGGCACCGCTTTCGGTCCGCTGGCGGCGGCCGCGGTGTTCGATTTTTCAGGCAGCTATACGCCGTTTCTGCTGATGACGGTAGCATTCATGGCTTGCAGCAGTCTGGCCCTGGCCAGCCTGCCGCAGCCAGGAGAGCCCGCGCCGGAGATTTGAGACTTTGTGCGATGCGAGCGCCTGAGCGGAAGGGTTACGGTCTGGACCGTGTGGCGACAGGACGTCGCCACCCGAGCCTGCACATGGATGTGCGCTTTTTGGCGTGTTCAGACCGTAACCCTTCCGCTCAGGCGCTCGTCTTCCGACAAGTTTCAAGCTGGAGCACCAACTTAGGGAGTCCGGCAAACGCAGGATCGGTCTTCTGCGCTATCCTTGTGAAAACGATTGGGAGCAGGCAATGACTATGAACTGGGATGCCATCGCGGCGGCGTCGGAACTGGTGGCGGCAATGGCCGTTATCATCTCCCTGCTGTACCTTGCCTTACAGATCAAGAACAATACCGATTCTGCACGGACGTCCACCTACCAGTCGGTGGTATCGGAGTTCGGCGCACTGAACAGGGCCATGGCCGAGACGCCGGATCTCTCGATACTGTTCGTACAGGCGATGGAGGATTTCGAGTCATTGAGCGCCGCGGACAAGGCGCGCTGCTCGCAGTTGTTCTTCGCCTGCTTCCATAATTTCGAAAACATGTATTACCAGTATCGCAAGGGTTACCTGGAGCCCGATGTGTGGCTGGGCTGGCAGCGCTTGATTCTTACCTATTATGCCCGGCCCGGCTTCCAGGTCTGGTGGTCGATGCGTCGCGACGTGTTCAGCCGCTCCTTTGTCGATTTCCTGCGGACGGAAAAAATCGATGTGCCGGTGGCGACCTACCGCGACATAACGGTAGCCGGGCAGGCGGAGTCCGACTGATAGGCAAATGACCGGCTCGCCACGGCGACCATGATACTGGCTCCTGTCAGAAGAGAGCAGTCGTGCAGTTGCGCAGTGCCCCGACCCTGGCCAGTTTGTGTGGATTGCGCAGGGTGTAAAGCCAGCAGATTTCACCGCGCCGGTTGAGGCGGATGGTAAATATCATATCGCTGTCATCCCCGGCCAGGCGCACCAATGCGGGTTGGCCGTTGACGCGCAACAGTTCCGGTTCACCCACTGTTGAAGCTTGCTTTTTACTCGCAATGTGGGTGTACACCTGTGCGACCCGCGCCGGACCATGCAGCGGAATGCGGGCCGCGCTCACCAGTCCTCCGCCGTCGCTCAAGCCCAGTACATCAGGCGCCAGCAGGCGCAGGACTTCCTGCTTGTCGCCGCTGGCCGCGGCGGCGGAAAAAGCCAGCAGTGTGCGCTCCAGTTGTTCGGCGGTGGTATCGAAGCGCGGGGAGCTGTCTTTCACGCGTCGGCGAGCGCGGCTGACAAGTTGCCTGCAAGCCTGCTCGGACTTGTCCAGGGCGCGCGCAATCTCCGCATAGGGTGTTTCAAACACCTGATTCAACAGGAATGCGGCGCGCTCTTCCTCCGCCAGGCGTTCCAGCGACCACAGCAGCGCCAGTTCGCACTCCTGCGCCAACGCCATCGCGCGGCCCGGGCCGCCGTCCTCGTCATCGATGATCGGTTCGGGTAACCAGGGCCCGGAATAGACCTCCCGCCGTTGCCGTGCCGAGCGCAGTTGATCAATGGCCAGCCGGGTAACTACCCGGGTCAGCCAGGCCCCCGGGGTGTCCACACTTCCCGGCGCTGCCGCGGACCAGCGTAGCCAGGCCTCCTGCACGATATCTTCCGCCGCCTGTATTTCGCCGAGCATGCGATAGGCCAGTGACAGCAGTCGCGGCCGCTGTTGCTCGAAGAGGTCTGCGCTTGCGGCATCGTTCACGAGGCCGCCCCCAGTCGCGTGGAGATGTCACGAGCGGCCCGTTGTATGTCGAAGCCCGGTCGCAGGTGTCCGCGCAGATAACCGTCGGGGTCGATAAGCGCGATGGTGGGTGAATGGCTGATACGCGGTTCATCACTTCGGCCAGCGTGGCGAAAGTCCATGCCCAGGGAATTCGCGAGTCGGCGAAGTTCCGCCAACTCGCCGGTGATCCCGGTGATGCCCTCGCCGAAAAACTGCACATAGGCGGCCAGCGTCAAAGGCGAATCGCGGTTTGGATCAACCGAAACGAATACGACGCGCAATTGCTCGTCGTCGGTCGCGGTCTGTAATCCGGCCAGTTCAGCCAGCGTTGCGGGACACACGTCGGGACACTGAGTAAAACCCAGCACCAGCAGTTGCCAGTGACCGCGCAGGGAATCCGCGGTCACCTCGCCGGTGCTGGACGCGAGGGTGAATTGCGCCAGTGGACGCGGGTTCGTGAGCCACTCCACCTCCCCGTACAGCGCGTCCGGGGGCGCGGGCTGACCCGGCAGTAGACTCAGGCCCAGTCCGCAGGCGACCGCCAGTGCGATCACCCGGTACGCCGTCCGTGTACTACTCTGCACGGTGTTCGCGGCGCGCATACAGCAGCAATCCGGCGGTAATGAGGGCGGGGAGGGTGACACCGGCGAAATCTTCCAGCAGCGAGGCGGGCCCGCATATGCCCGCCAGCACTTCCCAGAGGTGGAACAACGCGTGTCCGACCAGCCAGAAGCAGGGCGCCCACCACCAGGCGAGGCGCTCCTGTGGGCGCAGTGCGCCGAAGATCAGGCCGGCGCCCGTCATCGCATAGATGATGCCCAGGTCGCGCACAAAGTGCTGGTTGAACGGCCCCCTGTCCGGAACACCCGGAATCGCCCAGTACCAGCCTTCCGGCGCCGCGAGCTGCCAACTGCCGTTCGCCAGCATGACGAATCCGAGAAGCAGGGCGGTGAGTGCGATAAGGCGATCTTTCACCGGGACAGTCCTCCAGTTGCCGTTTGTGGCATTGTAGCGGACTGCAGGGCAGCAGGCGTAATATCCCGCTGCGCTATCTGTACCCGAGTGCAGGCGCGCCCGTGCCCCAGGATATGCTTTACGCAGGGATAGACGCGTGTGGTACTGACGGTCAGGGCCAGGGAGATGAGGCCATCGTCTCCCCAGCGCAGCCTCACCTGTTCGCGCATCGGTTCGGCGTCCGGTGCCCGGGCCAGTACAGCCTCGGTGAAGCGCAGCGCAAGCGCGCAGTCATCGTCCAGCGCCGCCATGTCTGCGCTGGCGATTCCGGCGACGACAGCGGGTTCCAGGCCATCTTCGAGCGCCATATTGCATACCAGCTGCACACAGGGGCCGCAATCTTCCCACAGCGCTGCCCGAATGCGTGCGGTCCACCACGGCGCCCGGGGAATGCCGCGCCGATGTGAGGCCAGGAGATTGAGCGCACCGTATTTCAGCAGCACCGAAGGGCCACTCTCGAGCATTCGGGCCATGTAAGCGGTGTCGTAGTCGTAGCGCCGCGAGAACGCGCGCAGCCAGCGATGAGCGAGCAAGCGGATCATAGTGGTGTCCTCCGATCTGATTTACCCTTAAGACGCGGCAGCCGACGGCTTTGTGACAGCGCGCCACAATTATGTTGGAGTAATCGCCAGACCCTGTACTATAGTCCCCTCGAAATCCCCGAGCGTGAGAGGCACTACAATGCGACGAATTGATCTGGCGGATGCAGCGTTCCTGATGGCCGAAAAACGGGAAACCCCCATGCATGTTGGTGGCGTGTCCCTGTACACCCTGCCCAGGGGGGTAAGCGCCCGGGAATTTGTCAGTGAGTTGACCGTGGATGGACTGGGTCCCGACGATTTTCGCGAGCCCTTTGGCGAGTATGTCACCACCGGCCGTGCGGGGCCGCTCGGGCCTCTGTACTGGGCGAAAGACAAGAGTATCGACATTGATTACCACGTACGCCATTCCGCGCTGCCCAGTCCCGGCCGTTACCGCGAACTGTTTGCGCTCGTATCGCGCCTGCACAGCACGCTGCTGGATCGTAATCGCCCACTGTGGGAGATTCACCTGATAGAAGGTCTGCAGAACCACCAGTTCGCGGTGTATTCGAAAATGCACCACGCGGCTATCGACGGTGTGGCGTCCATGCAATTGACGCAGAGCATCTCTTCCACCGACCCGGACTTTCGCACATCCGATTTGCCGATGTCGATGAAGGCCTATCAACGACACCTGGCAGCAATCGGCGCACGAAAAGCGCGGCGCGTGGTACCCGAGGAGCGGGAGTTGCGCGCGGTCGCGGAGGCGTTGAAACAGCAGTTTGACAGCTCCGCGCAAATCCTCGGCGCGCTGCGCCGCTTTGGCGGCGCATTCTTCGGGCGCAGCGGCAACCTCGCGGTGCCCTGGCACAACGTGCCGCGCACTTCCATCAATACCCGGGTGGACGGTGCGCGGCGCTTTGTTGCGCAGTCGTGGGAATTCGAGCGTGTGAAAGCCGTGTGCAAGGCGATTGACGGCACCGTGAATGATGTCGTACTGGCGATGTGTTCCGGGGCGTTGCGGCGCTATCTCCAGGGGCACCACGAACTGCCGAAACACTCGCTCAAGGCGATGGCGCCGGTGTCGCTGCGGGAGAAAGATGACTTCAGTGCCGGCAATGCGGTCGGTTTTATCACTGCCGATCTCGCGACCAATATCTCCGAGCCGCAACGACGCCTGAGAACCATCCAGGAATCCATGCGCGCGGGCAAGGATTTGCTGAAGGGCTTGAGTTCGCGTGAGGCGATCCTGTTCATGCAGTTAACGCAGGTGCCGGCGCTGTTGACCTCGATGCTGGGCCTTGCCGCGCAGTTTCCGGCCTTCAGTACCGTGATCTCCAATGTGCCCGGTCCGCGCGAGCAGTTGTACTGGAACGGCGCGCGAATGGACGGCATCTACCCGGCCTCGATTGTGTTCGACGGCTTCGCGATGAACATTACACTGGTGAGTTATGCGAAAAGCCTGGATTTCGGCATTATCGCCTGCCGACGTTCATTGCCGGAGATCCAGCGCATGATCGATTACCTGGAGGATGCCCTGGTGGAACTGGAAGAGATTGCCGGATTGCGCACCGGAAAGAGGACGAAAGCTGCGGCGAAAAAACCGGTACCGAAGAAGTCCGCGAAAAAGGCGCCTTCGACCGGCGGTACCAAAGTGAGAACCAAGACAAAGGCCAAGACAAAGGCCAAGACAACGTCCAGGACCAAACCCGGGACAAAGACAAAGGTAAACGCGAAGTCCCCTGTCAGGGCCGTGGCCAAACGCAAGGTTCGGCCCAAGTCGAAGGCGGGGGTGCGCTGAGCCGGCAGATGAGCGAATTCGTCAGGGCTGCCATCCAGCCAGCGTTGTACGCTGGCAGTGATGCCGGTGCGGGGCTCATGCCGCAACAAGCGGCTGCTCAGATACCCTCGATGCGGCAGTAACACCAGCGTGCCCATGCGTAAAATCTGGCTGCTGAAACTGGTGCTGCCGGTGCGGTACGGCAGGACAATGACGGGCCTGTTGCTGCTGTCCCTCCTGCTCCCACTGTTTTATGCGGGCAGCACCCAGACCAGCGAACACAATCCCCCGGCGCTCTTTTTCAGCCTGATCATCGCCTATATCATCCCTGTATTCAGCTTTATCACGGCGAAGGCGCAAGAGGCGCTGCGCGCGCTCCGCCCGATCATCGCGGTGGATGACGCGGTGTTCGAAACGATTCATGCGCGCCTCGATTCAACCGATCTTCGCCTGCCGCTGGTATGTCTCTGCGGGGGGGCGGTTGGCGCTGCCGTGCATACGGTTTTCATTTCCCAATCCCTGTCCGGCGCGGTATCGACCGCTGTTGGCAGCGTCTCCGGTTTCCTGAGCGTATTGGGTACGCAGATGGTCTACATTGTAATGACGACCGTACTGGTCATGCTGATCAGGCAGGCACGAATATTCGGGCGTATCGGCGGTTCGCTGGCGCGTGTCTCGCTGCTGGATACGCGCGCGTTGTTGCCCTTTGCCCGCGTTTCGATCATTTCCAGCCTGGCGATTATCGGCGCGCTGGCGCTGTTCCCGCTGATAAACCTGGAGGGTGGCTTGAATCTGATGGAGAGCGTGCCTGGTGCGGTCGCCACGCTTGGCCCGCTCATCGTGATCTTCATTATTCCGGTGTGGCCGTTGCACAAGCGCCTGTTAAAACTCAAGGAGCAGGAGTTGATACGCGTCTCGAACAAAATTGCGGCATCGCTGGGTGGTACTGGCGAGGTCGATATCGAATCTGCGGATATCGATGCCCTCTCTCCGCTGCTGACCTACCGACGCGAAATCGCCGAGCTATCGACCTGGCCGTTCAGTATGGGCAGCATCACCACGCTGGCGTTCTACCTGATAATTCCACCGCTGACCTGGGCGGGCGCGGCGCTGATCGAAAACCTGGTCGATTCCCTGCTCTAGCCGGCCGGGGTCGCACCCCCGCCGCTATTTCTCCGCCAATAACTGCAGTCGTTTCACGTCCTCGTAGGTGCTGCTGGTCACACGCGGGTTGATAAGATCCGCT
The DNA here is from genome assembly GCA_030427485.1 of Gammaproteobacteria bacterium. GTDB lineage: Bacteria > Pseudomonadota > Gammaproteobacteria > Pseudomonadales > Halieaceae > Marimicrobium. The sequence continues at coordinate 8,053 of JAUICG010000054.1, read as the reverse complement.
GACAGGTCGCCACCGAGATCGGTGTGCATGATGTAAATAAGTTCAGACAGTTGCTCACCCAGGGCTTTGATCTGGTAGTACCCGGTGGTGATCGCACGCACATAGTCCTGTTCGGGGTATGCCGAGGATGCCGGCTCCAGTTGCACCGAGACCGTTTTGGCGACCCTGTCAATATCGACGGTGGAGTGAATGACCATATCGCGATCCGAAACCGGCCACGGCAGATCGAGCACCATATAGATGGTGCGTTCCGTATCGGTGGCGGTGCCCAGCACTTCTGAGGATTTGCACATCGCACGCCACTCGCTGCAACGCTCCCCATCGCCCATTACATTGGCCAGGTGCGCGATTGGCGCATTGATCAGCGCAGTCGCCTTGACCTCGAGAAAAGGCGAGCCGGCAACCGGTCGCGTGTAAATCTGGATGCGCCCCTCGTCCTGCTCCAGTGCCCATGGCGCTTCAGTTGTCCTGGCGACGGCGGGGAGGTAAAGCAGCAACAGCAGCAGGAGGTAGCGGAGTGTGGACAGGACGCCAGCCGGTATCTGCATAGGATCACCCCAGTTTCAGGTAGGCCATTTCGCCAAAGTTGGATGCGGGATCCAGTTGGATAACCCGCTCGAAGTATTTCGCGGCCTGTCCGGTATCACCGAGCGTTTCATGCAATTGCCCCAGGTAGAAGCTGGCGTACACCTGGTACACCAGGCGCGTGCCCTCCACCGGTAAGCCCAGGGCCTCGTAGGTGTTGGTTTCCAGCGTTTCCAGCATCGTTTCGAGTTCCCTGATCGTCTCCGGCCCGGCGTTGATTGCATCGGGAAAGATCGTATTCGCCCTGGCGCGCAGCAGGCAGGCTTCGAGGTGATCGAGTTCGTCCCTGGCGGGGACGGGCAGCGGCTCGCGGAACAGGTCAGCGGCCCGCTTCATCAGCTCCGTGGTGTCCGACACCCCGCCCAGCTTGGCCGCCTGCATCAGCAAGGTCAGGAGTCGCGCCTCCATCGCAATAGTATGCCGATTGTCAGCCGCCTCGACCTGCCCTGCATACAGCAGGGCCTGCTCAAGGTTTTTATCCATTGCATAGGCCAGGCATTTGCACGCGATGGCGAGGTCGTCATCGGGCTCGAGCGCCAGCGCGGCGTCGGCGAAACCCTGTGCCCCTTCGAAATCGGCCAGCAGCAGGCAGGTGCGACAGGCGTTGTGCAAGGCCTCGCGATCCCGAGGACGCTCGCTGATCGCCTGCCGGAGGCTGGACAGTTCCTCGTCAATGCGAAAGCGCGTGCGAAACACCTTGCTGGGACGGTAGATGGTGTCGTGTACCGTGGCCAGCGCTTTCTCCGAGTTTTCGATAACCCGTTGAAACATGGTTCTCGCCAGGCGCGTCTTCTCACTGATCATCCAGCGGTTGATCACCCGGTCTGTGCCGGTGACAGCCGCAACCACCTCCGCGAAATGTAACTGGGGCCGTTGAATCGCGATCAGCGCTTTCACCTCGCTTTCCGCCAGCGCCTGTAATTTTTCGCGCGCCGACTGGAAGAAGGAGATCGGCACACCGTCGTTGCTGGCAGCCCACAGCAAGCCCGCAATCTCTTTCTGGCTTTCGTCCAGTTGTTCCGTGTTATCCAGCAGCCCGTGGTGGTGAAGCTTGTGGAGAAACTCCGCCGGCGCGTTCAATCCCACGTGGCCGCGGATCTCGGCCTCAAACGGGATAATGTAGTCGCGGCGGCCTGCGCGGTATTTGTCCGACAGCAGTTCGATCTCGATTGTCGCGGGGTCGTATTCCGCCGTTTGAAAGGCCGTGGCGATCTCCGGCAGGGACAGGCTGGTCTGCTGTTGCGCGCTCAGGATCAGTTGAATCAGCCGCAGGTGGTTCTCGGTGTAGAGTGAGAGATTGCGGCGCGGCTTGCGCGGTTGCGGAAGAAGCCCGGCGCGCAGGTAATACTTGATCATGTCGCGGGAGACGCCGGATGTCTCGACGAGTTCAGACATGCGGTACAGTCGCTCGGGGGTACTGCGCGATTTCGTCGAGTGTCTGGCCATTCGCCTCTGTCCTGAACCTGCCTGGATGGGGGAGCGCCCGACAGTGTATCAAGCGCCCGGCCCAATGGCCCTGCATTTTTGTTGTGGCGGACCATTATAGATAATTTGTTGACACATTAAATGGATAATATTATTATCCATAAAAACCGGGCCCGCAGGCCCTGAAGCAGGAGGATTTGCCCATGGGCGTTGCAGAACATTTCCAGCAGTCCAACACACCGCTGTCCATTGAAGTGCGGAAATTCGATCCCGCGGCCACCGCCGACGCACCCCGGTATTACTTCGATAACGACCCCTTCAAAACGCATTTCATGAACGCATTGTCGATACTGTTCCCGGAAGGGGAGCGTTTTTTCATTCGCTCCGTGCTGGCCTATCGCGACGAGATCAGCGATCCGAAGTTACTGCAGGAGATCAGGGAATTCTGCGGCCAGGAAGCGCAGCACACCCTGGTTCACGAAGCGATGAACGACCTTGCGGCGCGTCACGGCTACCCGGTTGCGGCACTGGAGGGTCTGGTGCGTCGCGACCTGCGCCGTTTCAGCAAACGTGGCCAGAAGCACCGCTGGGCGCGGCGGGCAGCGCTGGCGATGACCGTGTGCATGGAACACTTTACCGCGATTCTCGCTTACCAGGTGCTGACCAACGGGGACGCGACACAGCGCGGGCTGGACCCGGCAGTCCGGGCGTTGTTCCAGTGGCATGCGGTGGAGGAAACCGAACACAAGGGCGTCGCGTTTGACGTCTATCGGGCTACCGGTGGCAGCCCGGTGTTCCTGCGCTTTGCGATGTTCCTTTCCAGTTTTTTCTTCCTGCTGGGTTTGTTTGTCAACCTGACGGTGCTTCTCTACAAGGATGGCAGCCTGTGGAAGTGGTCCACCTGGAAAACGGGGATCGCATTTTGCTTCGGCCCGCGGCAGGGCTTCCTGACGCGGCCGTTTCGCGACTGGCTGGCCTTTTTCAAGCCGGGATTTCATCCCTGGAAGCAGCACAAGGACCTGGATACCCGCCGCTACGTGGATTCCCTGGGTGCTTATATGGCCTGAGGTGCCAGTATGTCATCACTATCATGTTGATGGCGTACTAGCCCCCCGACATCGCTCCGAGGACCACGAAGGGCTCCGCGCCGCTGGCCACGGCTGCCGGCAGCAACGCGTCCGGTGTCTCGTTCGACAGGTCTTCCCCGCAGGCGAAGAAGCGCAGGTAGGCGCGGCGTTTACCGCTGCTGCGGTCGCGGGTGGTGCCGCGCAGCGTCGGGTACTCGCGCTTCAGCGCATCGAGGACCGCGCGTTGAGTTAGGAATCGCTTTTGATCGGCACCTTCCTGCAGTTCAGCGGATAGCGCAATTCCGTCAGGTTGCCCGCCGCGTCGTAGCTATAGCCCACCGTGTGGCGATTGCCGTCGGTGTGGCCGGTGAGGCGGCCGGCCGCATCTCAGGTGTTGGTGGTCGTGCCGGTGGCGTCAATCATTGCGACCAGCTTGTCTCTGGCATCGTAGTTGAAATCGACGGCGGCTGTGGGGTAGGTGATGGTGTTGGGTTTGCCGGAGTCTGTGTAGGTAAACTCGGTGACCCGGCCTTTTCGGTCCGTGGTCTTCTTCAGTTGTCCCGTCGCCGTGTATTCTTAGAAGCTCTTCTTGCCGCGCGCATCCGCCCTCGGTTCGGCCGACCTGCCACCGCGTCAGTCGTCCACTCTACCCGATTTTGATCTGACAGAGGTGGGTCATTTCGGACATGAGTGATGAACCCTGAGCCACCAGTGAGGCACATAACTACTATTTTTAGTCTCTAATCGATTTCTCGGAGACACGAAGTGTAACGGCGGCCCGTTCATACAGGAAAACGTCCAGTAGTCACTCGATTACATACCTCGGCCTGCTGGCCCTTGGATCTTTTGAGCGACGGCAGGGCAATCAATCGCGTGAAATCACGATAAAGTTTTGCAATGGCTCGTCCCATTGAACAGTTACGGACTCGTGTTCGGTTGGAAATCCGCCTAAATCGAACGTGCCTTCAAGATCTTTGAAAAATCCCTCTCCCAGACCTACCACCTCGAAATCGACGGTACTTCTTGCAATGCCATCAATGTAGGTCGTCATAGTATGTTGACCTAAGCCCAGATCTGACCATGTGATCACCATTCCGTAACCGTTATCGATATCGCCACATACGCCCTCTGTATCGGTACGGCTACTCCCATAGGGCACATCATGTAATTGACCAGAATTAAACTGAATTTGTATACGTTTGGCATCACATACCCAACCACGCACCAAACCAACACCGCTCTGGAGGCTTCCATGTTTGGGTGTCTCCGCATTGAACCCTCCAATCGCTGAAGTTGTATTTACTGGAAAAACCGCTGTCATGTTCTCCGCTCTAAAAATTGACTCCCCTCTAAACGGTACTTCTTCAAATAGAGTCACCTGGTAGGTCCCACCCTTCTCCAAGCGCCCGATTAGATAGCGAAAACTATCAGGCCCGTTGCAACCTGTGAGAGTGACCTCCAATGGTTCCACCGAAACCCAAATAATTTTATTAGTATTGTCTATCGCTGCACCGGCAAATTGTAAATCGCAGGGAGCATCTTCGAGTTTATCAAGTTCCAAATAGACAAGGTCGGAAGGGCTCGGCTGTTCAGGCACAACTCTTACGGAATAAAAGTCGGTCTCCGCTTGATTAGCTTCAGCAGGTAATGCGAGAGAAAAAGCCAACAGAACAGATGTCATCGTTAAGAAAGGTACCCACGATTCACGATGCCGGTTCAGTTCAATTCTATATGATCCCATCGGTTCTACCTCTCACGAGTCAAGCAAATTTAAATGGCAGCTGCTTTAATTGGCACTGCTGAATACAAGGCACTGTACCCCAAATGCGCGAAGTTCAATAGCATCAAACACATAGCTCACGCCAGCCTTGCCAGTCAATTGTCCTTCGTCGTCGTAGGTGAAGGTGTTGGCCACGGTATCGACCGTGCCGGTGAGTTGGCCTTCAGTGTCGTAGGTATAGGTGTGCCTGGACTGGGCATTCAACCGGTTCCGTTGCAGGTTGTAGGAATAGCTGGTGTCATCGGAAATCAGGCTGCCCGGCATGACCGGCCCCGGCGAGACGGTTTCCTGCAGGCGGTTGCCATTGGCGTCCAGCACGAAACTGTACGCGACCAGGTCCGTCGGCCCCTCGTGGGCGATGCCCGTCAGGCGGTTGGCGGCATCCCAGGTGTAGTCTGTCTCCATCGCGTTGAAGTGCTCGATCCGGTCCACGCGGTTGGCATCATCGTAGATATACTGCATCACTGGCTGGCCAGGCACCCAATCAATCGTCACGGTGCTCAACCGGTTCAGGTTGTCGTAGGTATAACTGACCGTTTTGTTGCCTGGATAGGTCAACGTGGCGAGGTTTCCCGCTGCATCATAGTCGTAACCGACCGTATGGCCGTTACTGTCTGTGTGGCTATCAAGGCGACCCGCATCATCATAGAAGTTGGTAGTGACGCCGGTGGAGTCAATCATTTGTTCCAGCTTGTCTCTGGCATCGTAGTTGAAATCCACGCTGGCGTTGGGGTAGGTGATGGTGTCGCAAGACCTCTTTCCGCGACCGGAATGCCGGCTTCATGTTGCTTCAGGATCGCCAGTATCTGGATTTCCGAAAATCGAGACTTCTTCATCTATCGCTCCTTCTGCGATTATTGTAAAAGTCTCTACTCAAAACATCGATTACTTTTTGGAGGCATTACAATCCGTCCTCTGCTTCACGCGGTTGTCGTGGATGAATGACGTCGTCGCCCCGGCCTGATCCTCGAGGCTTTGCAGATAGACCCGATTGTTGAAGTTCCAGTTGATGGCGGGATGGTTGCCCGTCTATTTTGTTCGCGCTACTTGCTGTACCCCTCAGTCCGAACACCACATTGTCAGCTGAATTCGACCAAGTACACCATCTGGCCCAGCTGCTTGCCATAGGGCACATAGACGTATTTGTTGATGACTTCATTGGCGGCGTTCAAAGTTTTTCTTCGCATTTTCGTATGAATCAACTTCAAAAAATGGCCAAACAGAATAATCACCAAAATGCATAAATTTTCTTTCTCGCTTTGGGCCATTGAACAGTTTGGAAATTAAGCTATGCTCAATTGGCCTGACGCCAGGATACGATATATCAGGCCATTCGTATTCTTGGTCAGTACGCAAAAATAGAATCCACCTAGCTATAGTCTTTTCTGTTTCTTCTGGAAATGTGTGGTCGCCATCCATTTTGTGTTCTTTACAGTCATCGTAGAAACACCACAAAGAATGCTCCATACCTAAAATAGCCCTGTCTTTTGTATTCGGCGTAAGCTTTTCAAAATCAAAATTACTCAGCTCACCTGATATAAATCGTGTGAGTAGCTCAGCAAAAGCATCTCTTGATTTCCGATCTACCATTACTTTCCTGAAGAACCAAAGCCGCCATTGCCAATATTGGATACATTACTAATCTGGTTGGTATTGAAGTACCGTTCATAAATAGCATCGCCAAGTTGATAGGCACCAACCGCACTGCCTACATATGGCAGCTTTCTCAAACCTTTAGTTAAGACATTTCTGGTGCCCACTGAATACAGCCCTTGTCTTGCAGCGCTATGATTTAGCTGGCTCGCAACAGAAGTTCTATTCCCTGACAGACCACCTCCTGCTATGCCTGTTCTTGGTTTAATTTGCGTATCTAAAGTAAGCGCAACTCCTGCGCCAAGCGCGGTATTTCCAGCAGTTGCAGCATCTGAATTCCCTGAGCCGCGAATCGCATCAATAGCAAAGTCAAAAGAAAGACCGGCTCCAATTCCCACTGCTGCAATACATAAGCCACCACAGGCAAATTGCCCGCTCGGATCCACCGCATTCACTGGGTTCCCTCCGACGTAAGCGTAGAGATTCGGCCCGTTAATAAACCCCGCCGGGTCCTCACTGATGAATCTTCCTGTATCGGCATCATAATACCGCGCCCGCATGTAGTAGAGATGATTGCTCTCCGTGAAGATCCCCACCTGCCCGGCGTACTTGAACGGCTGGGAGATACCCTCCAACTGGCCCAGCAGCCTGCCATAGGGCGCATAGGCGTATTTGTTGACCGCAGTGTTACCGGGGTTGGTCAGTGCGACAGTGTGGCCGGTGCCGTCAAAATGGTAGACGAAGTAGTTGTTTGCTGCCGTGACCATTGCAGCCAGGCCAGTGCCGTAGATGAAGTAGCGCGTGATACTCCCGGCGGCGTTGGCCTGGGCCAGCAGGTTGCCCGCCGCATCGTACACGTACCGGGTTTGCACGCCGTTGCGTATCGCCTTGATGCGGTTGCCCACGCCGTCGTAAACAAAGCTATCGTTACCTCGCTGTACCAATCGGTGGGCGTCGTCAAACACATAGCTCACGCCAGCCTTGCCAGTCAATTGTCCTTCGTCGTCGTAGGTGAAGGTGTTGGCCACGGTATCGACCGTGCCGGTGAGTTGGCCCTCAGTGTCGTAGGTATAGGTGTGCCTGGACTGCGCATTCAACCGGTTCCGTCGCAGGTTGTAGGAATAGCTGGTGTCATCGGAAATCAGGCTGCCCGGCATGACCGGCTCCGGCGAGACGGTTTCCTGCAGGCGGTTGCCGTTGGCGTCCAGCACGAAACTGTACGCGACCAGGTCCGTCGGCCCCTCGTGGGCGATGCCCGTCAGGCGGTTGGCGGCATCCCAGGTGTAGTCCGTTTCCATCGCGTTGAAGTGCTCGATGCGGTCCACGCGGTTGGCATCATCGTAGATATACTGCATCACTGGCTGGCCAGGCACCCAATCAATCGTCACGGTGCTCAACCGGTTCAGGTTGTCGTAGGTATAACTGACCGTTTTGTTGCCTGGATAGGTCAACGTGGCGAGGTTTCCCGCTGCATCATAGTCGTAACCGACCGTATGGCCGTTACTGTCTGTGTGGCTATCAAGGCGACCCGCATCATCATAGAAGTTGGTAGTGACGCCGGTGGAGTCAATCATTTGTTCCAGCTTGTCTCTGGCATCGTAGT
>JAUICG010000012.1 GCA_030427485.1 Gammaproteobacteria bacterium | reverse complement strand
GAGAAGAAGCTCAAGAAGAAGACGGAGGCGGTGGTGGAGCAAACGGCGTCGTCGTCGTCGTCGTCGTTTTCGGGGGCGGTGCAGTACTGCGAGCATGTGGCCGTGGTGGGTCCGGTGGTGCGGGAGCTGCTGGGGAGGGAGGCGTGAGGAAAGCGGCGGCGATGCGCTCGCTATTCATCTCGATGCTGCGGATGAACTCTCGGTGGACGCTGCCATTGAGACTTGCGTTGGCACCTATGGCGGGCTGGATGGCCTGCACGCAAATTTCGCGTTCATGGGCGATTGCGATCCATCCGTTGCCATCCTCGAACTACCTCTTGAAACCTATGATGAAACGCAACGCATCAACGCGCGCGGGTTTTATCTGTGCACTCGCGCTGCCCTGCCGACGCTTATTGAGCGTGGAGGCGGTTCGGTCGTTTACACCAGCTCGGCGGCAGCCCATGCATCCAGTCCGGCGCAGGTTGCATACGCCATGGCAAAGGCAGCTGGCCACGCTTTGATGCGACACGTCGCCACTCGCTACGGAGAGGCAGGTATCCGGGCAAACACCATCGCCCCGGCGATGACGCTTCATCCAACAATCGAGGCACTTGTACCCACAGAGATGATCGAATGGGCACGCGCTGCTGCCGCGATAAAATCCCGTATTGGCCGGCCGGAGGATGTTGCCGCCATGGGTGCACTGCTGCTCTCCGATGAGGGCTCTTACATAACTGGCCAGGTCATCAGCGTCGATGGCGGAACCACCATGCGGCCTTGAGCCAATTGAAAAGAATCAAGCACGAGGAAGTTGAAATGGTAGACAAGGTATTCGAAAACATCTCTGAAGCAGCCCAGCGCTACAGCGGGCTTTCGCGCAAAGCATTGGAATACGGCATGTGCCAAATGCGTATAGCGGAACGGGCCAAGGGCCCCGACTATTCCGAGGATGAATGGGACGCGCTCGATGAGTTCGTGGATAAGGAGAGTTTTCAGCGCATTGGTAACTTCAAGGAAGTCATGACTTATGACGACATGAAGGGATTCCTGAAACTATGGTGCCTGAGTTCTTCCTGGGAGGGCGCGTTCAAGCGTATCCATGAGCACGATAATGTCGTGTATCTCGAACTGGAAGAACGCAATACCTATAACGGTGAAACCACCATAGTGAACTCTGTCTCCGTTTACGAGTTCAATCCACAGGGCAAGCTGCGTCACCTGGACGTCTATCTGCAGATGGAGCCGCCTGCTGTGGCGGGTTTTCCGAACGAGGCTTATGAAAAATAGTAGCGCGGCTCTTTGACTGGGAATTCTGGACAATACTTGTGGGACATCGAACATGAAGACAGGCAAATTTTTGCAGGGCAAAACAGCCCTGGTAACCGGAGGCTCACGCGGGCTGGGCCGGGCAATTGCGGAAGACCTGGCAGAACTCGGCGCCCTGGTCGCAATCAATTATGCGAGCAATGACGAAGCAGCAAACGACACGCTCAAGGCAATTGAATCAAAGGGTGGCAAGGCATTCCGGATCAAATGTGCGCAGGGCACCTATGCTGCGGCAGAAGAACTTACCGCTGAGCTGGATGCACAGCTGGAAGAGCACACGGGCAGTAACGGGCTCGATATCTTGATCAACAATGCAGGGGGTGGGCCTGTCGCCAATATCGACGCGACAACACCGGAGCTCTTTGAGCAAATATTCTCCGATAATTTGCGCGGCCCCTTCTATATCACCAAACTGTTGAAGCCTCGCATGCGTGAGGGTGGTCGTGTTATTTTTACCAGTTCATTGGGCGCGCGCACCGCGCTGCCCGAGTACGTCGTCTATGCGATTAGCAAGCGCGCTGTGGAGACTCTCACAGTCGTCTTGGCCAAGGAATTCGGCCCGCAAAACATCACGGTGAACTGTATTTCACCAGGATTGATCGCGTCAGATGCAAATGCAGATATCCGCGCAGACGAAGGCATTCGGACATATCTTGAACAAACCACGCCATTGCGTCGTCTGGGTGTCCCATCGGACATATCCGGAGTCGTGGTGTCTCTGGTCTCTGAAAAAATGGGCTACGTTACCGGGCAAATCATTGAGGTCACCGGAGGACTGTCCCTGTGAAAGACAGCGCTCTGACTAGGAAGGACCTCACTGCGCGCATCGCCTGTGAACTGGAGACCGACCTTCACAGCTTATTGAGCGGAAAATACGCTGATGCGATCAGACACTTGTTGGAAGAAAGAGGCGTTGTTGCATTTCGGGAGCTACACCTCTCGGACGAACAGCAGCTTACCTTCACAAAAACATTGGGTATTACCCCGCAAAAGTACGAAGTGACCAAAATCACAATGGACCCACTGGAGAACCCGAATGCCAACTACATCAGGGGAGCATTTTTTTGGCATATAGACGGGACCATGCTCGATGTCCCATGCTTCGCTTCGATAATGAGTTCCAGACGATTATCGGAGTCAGGCGGACAAACCGAGTTTGCGAACACCTATGCTGCCTACGACGACCTGCCCGAAAGCGAGAAGCTGGAGTTGGAAGGATTAAAAGTCGTGCATATGTTCGAGGCTGCCCAGCGTTACGTTCAGCCAGAACCGAGCTTTGCCGAACTGAGCAAATGGCAGGAGCATAAGCCCAACACGCTCCCGCTGGTCTGGAAGCATCGCTCTGGTCGAAAGTCTCTGGTACTTGGATCGACCGCCTCCTACGTTGAAGGGATGGACTTGCAGAAAGGTTGGGCATTGTTAACCCGTCTTCGCGATTGGGCCACGCAACCCCGGTTTGTCTACCGCCATGAGTGGAGGGTCGGCGACCTGGTGATCTGGGACAATACCGGGACGATGCATCGCGCCCTACCCTACGCCATGGACAGCGGACGCCTGATGTATCGCACCCAGATTGCCGGTGATGAGCCGTTCGCCTGATCCAATGACGCCCGGACAACAACCATGAATCGATTGCGGATTTCACCGTGTCAGTAGCCAGCCCGGTCGCAGTCGTCACAGGGGCCAGCCGAGGCGCAGGGCGAGGCATTGCCATTGCGCTGGGTAGTCATGGCTGTACGGTCTATGTAACCGGTCGCTCCGAGAAAGCAACAGACTCTCAGCTACCTGGCACCATCTATGAAACTGCAAAGGCGGTGACCGCCGCCGGCGGAAAGGGTATCGCTGTGCGTGTCGACCACAGTATCGACGAACAAGTGCAGGGGTTGTTCCAACAAGTCGCAGAAGAGCAGGGGCGAGTCGACATTCTGGTAAACAACGCCTGCGCTTTGAACGATCAACTCACTGCTCCCGGCAATTTCTGGGAGAAACCGTTGGCCATTGTCGACATGCTGGACGTGGGTCTGCGTAGCAGTTATGTCGCCAGTTACTTTGCAGCTCCGCTTATGGTTGACAAGAAACATAGCTTGATCATGTTCACATCGGCATCCGGTTCAGTTCACTATGTGTACGGTCCTGTCTATGGCGCACACAAGGCTGGCATGGACAAATTTGCCGCTGATATGGCCGTTGATTTGAAGGATTTTAACGTGGCGGTATTGTCGGTATGGATGGGAGCCTTGCAAGCGGAACGACTTCAGATGGTTATTGACTCTGACCCCGAAAAATATGGACATCTGGCCGATGTTACCGAGACACCAGAATTTACCGGCCATGTGATCTGGGCGCTATACAACGATCCTAACCTCATGGAACTGAGCGGGCAGACAGTTATTGGCGCAGAGATGGCAGAAAAATATGGCATCAGAGATAAGGGTGGGCGCCGACCTACCTCCTATCGTGACACCCATAAGGTTGAACCGCATATTCAATACCCCAACATCATCCGATGATACTGCTGGTTGAATCGCCATGAACAGAGACCCTGCTGCCCGTATTCCCAGACTACAGCCTGAAGACAGAACAGCGGCACAACAAAAGGTGATTGACGTATTTGCCCTTCCTGGACAATTGAACGTAGAACAGAATCACGTGCTAAACACCTTCGCCCACCATCCGGAACTCGCGGAGCCCTTTCTCATTTTCAACCGCCATCTGCTGAAAACATCCACTCTACCCGTGCGCCTCCGTCAAATCGCTATCCTGCGCGTAGCATGGATCAGGAAATCGAGCTATGTCTGGTCCAGCCATCTGCGTACGTCATTGCGTGCCGGACTCGAAGAGGCGGATTTCACGCCGGTTGGGATCGGGGAATCCTCTCCACACTGGAATAGTGAGGAAAAAACAGTGCTTCACGCTACCGACCAGTTGGTAGATTCCTCCGATCTGGACGATGAAACCTGGCAGGCGTTAGGGCGTTTTCTTGACTATCAACAATTGCTCGACTTCTTGTTCACCGTTGGCACCTATGTGCAGTTGGCACTGGTGTGTAATGCGATACGTATTGAGCGCGAAGACGAGTTGCAGGATCTGGCCGAGCGCCTGGGTTCACCGGTTTGAACAGGGCCGGGTAGACAGGGCTTCAAGTAGAGTCGATATGGCAGCGAAAAAGCTTGGTCTCGATATCAGAGAAATTGCCAAATCAGCGGACGGTATATCGATCAACTCGAGCGCCGCGAGGGTGAATGGAAAATCAGGCTGCGTCGCACCACGGTCGATGTGCTGCTATCAGGTGATGCGTCAGTTCTCAATGCGCCTGTTTTCCATGATCAGGGATACAGCAAGGGCATGCGCAACACGAACGATATTTCTTATCAAAGACCACTGGATCTCGAGCAGACGCCAGAGCGCTGGTAACCATCGAACAGTGCTGACAAGTAAATTAACTAAACGTTCCGGACTCTATCCATACATAAACAGGTGACCAGCATGAAAAATACCAGTAAACCACGTCTGTATTCCCCTTTAAAGAGCAGACTATTTCGCCCCACCAGCAGGAATCACGAATGGGCTATAGGTGTCCTGGCCGCGGCAGCCGCAAGCTATCTTCCCCAAGCGATGGCACAAGAAAGCGGCCAGAACATAGTGGCGCTCGAGGAAGTGTTTGTCACCGCACGTCGACGTGAAGAGAGCCTGCAAGACGTACCCATTGCTGTGACTGCGTTGAGCGGCGACTTCCTGCGCGAGCAAAACATTACCGAGTTGTCCGATCTCGGCACGCATGTACCGTCACTACGCTTCTCCGAGGGCGGAGGCAGCACCAACATCCCCCTGATTACCCTGCGCGGCCAACGTCCCTCCGAGGTCTTGCTGACCCTGGATCCGGCCGTGCCTATTTACTTCGCTGAGGTAGTCCTCACCCCAAGTCAGGGCACTAACCTGGGCATGTACGACCTGGCAAATGTACAGGTATTGAAAGGGCCCCAAGGCACACTATTCGGGCGCAACAGCACGGGAGGAGCCCTGCTATTGACACCTCAAACACCAGGGACCGAGTTCGGTGGCTATGGGGAGGTTCAGGCGGGTGATTACGACCTCTACCAGTTCGAAGGTGCCATGGATCTGCCGGTAAGCGACGACCTGCAGTTCCGAGTCGCCGCTCGCAGCCGCGACCGGGATGGCTACCAGAGCAATCTGGCGGATAACTCTCTCAGGGGAAATGACAAATACTGGGATGAGGATTCCTATGGGTTGCGCGTGACCACCAACTATGCCGCTACGGATCGCCTGAGTAACCTCAGCACAATCGCCTATGACCAGAATGAAATGAAGTCACGCGTGGCGATCCCCCTGGCGTATAACCCCGAAGGTCAGCTTGGAGTACTGACCAATGCAATCCATAACGGCAGTCTTGGCATCGGTGGGCAGGATATTACTGATGGCTTAGCGTGGCAGAGTCAGCGAGACTGGACTGACGTACAGGTAGATCTGGACGGGCGCGAAAAAGTCGAGAACTGGATCGTGTCCAACATCACCGAGTTCGAGATAACAGACAACCTGACCATTAAAAACATTGCTGGCTATCGCAACCTGAAATATGAAGAGGTCGCCGATGTGGACGGTACATCGGTACCACTGTTTGGTGGCATCACCTCTTTGACCGAGTCGACAACGCCGGATCCCCAAGCCGCGTCCACCACAAGCTCCCAGTACAGTGAAGAGTTGCAGCTGCTGGGAAACAGCTTTGAGGATTCGCTGGAGTGGCTGGTCGGTGTCTACTGGATGCAGATGGAAGGTTCAACCTCGGCGCCGACCCAGATCGTCGGGGCAAATCCTGACTGGCCCGCGGGTGGTTCCGGTATAGCCTTGTTCGATGCTATTGCTTTCAATGGCTACACCCAGCTATCGCCCAATGCCAATGTGCAGAACGAGTCCTGGGCGTTCTACGGTGAGGGAACCTACACCATCAACGATGCGTGGTCCGTCACCGGTGGCGCACGCCAGACCTGGGATGATCGCAAACTGGAGGCGATGAACTTCACCTACGACGCGGTGACCCAGAACTATGGCTGTGCAATGCGCGATGAGTCCGGCGCACTCCTGCCGGATAATAACTGTGTCCGTTCGGCGGATGAAAGCTTCGACAAACTGACTGGTCGCGGCTCTGTCAACTGGACGCCAACGCAGGATGCGCTGGTATATGCCAGCGTCTCAAGCGGTTACCGCAGCGGCGGATTCAACATGCGCGCAACCAGCGACGCGGAGCTTGCCCCATTCGATCCCGAGACCGTAATCACCTATGAACTGGGCCAGAAGACTGACTGGGATCTGTTTGATTGGGCAACAGTGCGCACCAATGCCGCTATTTACTATCAGGACTTCGACGACATTCAAAAAACCGTAGCTGGCCAGAATCCACAAACAGGCGCTTTCGAAACCTACACGATCAACGCCGCGCGCGCTGAAATACAGGGGCTGGAATTTGATATCACCGTTGCCCCAACGGAGAACTTGTCTATCAATCTTGCCTACGCCTATGTAGACCCCAAATACAAGCAGTGGGAACGTGATGTTAACGGGGAGACCGTAGATTTCTCGGATGCTCCTTTCGTCTATATCCCAAAAAATTCTTTTACCAGTGCGGTCAGTTATGTCCTCCCGCTGGATCAGTCGATCGGCGAAGTCACCGTGTATGGCAGCGTCTACTGGCAGGACAGCATGAAGTCAAATGATGGCGCCTTCCTTTGGCCAACGCTTGGCTGGAGTGAGGCAAATCTACAGGCGGCCCTGTCGACTGTAGACGTGGACGACTATACTGTTGCGAATTTCCGCATCGATTGGCGTGACGTGATGGGCACGGAGTTTGAGGCGGCGTTATTTATCAATAATGCCTTTGACGAGGATTATATTACCGGTGGTTTGAGTGTCCCGGATTCCCTGGGTTACGTGGCAGCAACCTACGGGCCGCCGCGTACGTACGGAGCCTCGCTCCGCTATAACTTCTGAATCGGCAGTGTAGATACGCTTTTCAGATAGCGCGTAAATCCCGCAAGATTTACTCCGTGCGAATGGCAACATCCGCGAAGACAAGAAATATGACAATCAATCCGCCTATGAGTGATGAGTAGTACAGTGAAAAATTGGCTGTAGCTACGACAAAAATATTGGCAACGAGGGTGCCTATAATTGCAACCCCCAGGAGATACACCATCAGGCTCACCGGTAGGTTGATAGCGATGACACCGGCTTTTCCCAATCTCTTAAGTGGATAGACGAGTACACTCCAAACGAAGACTGAAAGTCCCAAGTATACACCGGATATTATGCTCCAGAATTCCGGCCCCGTGTCCCCGCTTGTTGAAAACCACACCGGAACAAGGCAGCCGATGATCTGAAGAAGCGATGTAAAAAGTATCGTCAGGAATCTGTGTCGTTGAACAGGCGAGAGTGGCCGCTGAAACGCGACCACCACGCTGGCAAATCCTGCGACAACTGCAGCGAGTTGGGAATGGTTCAGCAATATATCCTCCATAACTCTCCCTACAATTTCAAACCCGATACAGCGCTGTCACACAGCATTCTGGACGGTTGATTGGGCTAGAACCCTATCAAAATCGCTTACTCATTCCCACTTGGAACATTCTCCCAATGGTAAAACCGTTGCTGTATCCAGTACCATTATCCGAGCGGAATTCGGGGGGATTCTGATCCAATACATTCTGGATGTTCAACGTGACCGACAGGTTTTCACGCCAGCCGCTTCCTTGCAGGTCATATCCAAAAAAGAGGTCTACCACAGTGAAGTCCTGCACGTGATCCTGGCTGATCGATGGGCTCACAGGCAGTGGATACGAGTCCCGATAATTGACGGTCGCGCGTGAGCGGAAATTGCCCCTGGTCAGACCTGCTGAGGCCCGGATGAAACTGGTTGGCTGGAAGTCCAGTTCACTGACGTAAGGCGCACCATCTGACAGCTGTCGCCTGCTTTGAATGAGGTAATTGCCGCCAACCAGAAAGTCCAGGGTTCCGAACTCCACGTCGGTGACATAGGTGACCGAAGCATCCAGGCCCTTGATCTTGTTGTTACTCAGGTTAGTAGTGCGAAAGTCGATAATTTCAAAGGTATACGGAGCACCGGGTTCCAGCAGCACATCCGCCACTTCAGGATTTATCGTGGTCGCGGCAGCGGCGGCAATCTGCTCGTCAGTGGGATTCAGGATATAAAATTGATCGTAGGCAGGGTTGCTGAAAAAGATAGGAGGATCAAATACCGGTGGCCTGCCCAGCGCCCCTTCAAACTCTATGTAGTAATAGTTGGCAGTTGCCTGCAGACCAGGAAGGCTTGGCGGTGACACATCAAACCCATAGGACCAGGTAGTGGCCTCCTGGGGTTGCAGCCCCGGGCGCGCACCCTGCAACGCCAGCGCCCAGGAACCCCGCGGAATGTCTACGCCCGGCGGTCGTATAGGCACATATGAAAATACCGAGCTGGTGCTTTGCGAGGAGTTCAGCAGGTCAACCAACGAAGGTGCATTGAAGGACTTACCCCAACTGCCCCTTAACGTCACCCACTCAACCGGATTGTAGTTAATGCCATACTTTGGATTCGTCGTGCTGCCAAAGTCACTGTAATCGTCGTAACGAATGGCTAGCGACACACCTAAATATTCGACCCAGGGGATATTATTGCTCTCCCCTACAAGCGGCACCTGCAGTTCAGCAAAAGCCGACGTCACGTCCCGGTTTGCGTCACCCCACAAGAGTTCCCCTTCACCACCATACTGCGTGAAGCCCTGGCGCTGCTTGAACTTCTCATCGACGTACTCTGCGCCGATCGCTATTCTGACCTCGCCGGTAGGCAGCTGATAGACAGGGCCGTCGACGATGGCCCTGGCATCGAACAGATCAGCCTCACTTTCACCCACCTGTTGCCAGTTGAGAATATCAGCGAGCAACTGCTTGTTTTGAGTATTGCCTATGCTATAGGGATTGATGGCATCCTCAAAGGTAGTACCATTGCCATACTCGCTGAGCAGGGTGGAATTTACCTCTGGCTGGTTGAATGTCGTCTCGCTATGTCCATAAACCATCAACGTACGCAATACCCAGTCGTCAGCGAACTCAAATTTCAGTTCAGGTGCGATGTTCCACGCCTTGAATTCCGTTTCCGCATCACCGGCGCTATCGCCGTTATAGGGTGAGAAATCAAAGGAAACACTCTGAATTGAATCCTGGCCATTAACATCCATGTAGTATGGGTTAGCCGAATTGATAGTCACTAGCCCGAGCGATGGCGGGCGACGAACTGTAACCTTCCTCTCACTGTAAAAGCCCTTGATATCAAAGACCAGTGTATCGCCAATATCCTGCGAATATCCTGCAAAGAAATTCTGGCGAGTCTGCTTCGGCGAAAGCGAGCTCTCCTGAGTAGGGTCGCAATAGTTTGTCGTACCGGGTTGCAAATTTGGCATCGCATAGTTGACGCCATCGGCTGAAACATTTGCAGGCGTACAGCGTGTCTCCGAATCTACCTGGTCAGTATAATTAAAGCTTTTGGCCCAACCTCTGTCTTCCACGAGTAGTTGACCTCTGTCCGCGTAGCTGTAGGAGCCATAAACCGAACCTGTATCCCATTCCTTACCGGCGGTCAGGTTGGTATCGTATTGATCATAGTCATCGGCAACACCATAGGCACCGCTGAGTTCCACTCCATCAACCTGTCTTCGGGTTACAAAATTGATAACACCGCCGATAGCATCTGAGCCATAGATCGCCGAACCACCATCAGTCACCAGTTCCACACGCTCGACCATCCCGGGCGGTATCATGTCCGAATCGGGTGCTGACTGACCTACACCTACAGGCGGCAACCGATGGCCATCCAGAAGTACCAGAGTAGACGCACCGGTTGCAGTATTCCCAGAGGGCAAACTCCGCAGGTTGGGGCGTACTATCTGGATAGATGCCGTCCCCGCAGGGTTGATCGTAGTGCGTTCATTGAACAAATTGGTGACCTGCGGCACGGTTGCCAGCAACGCGTTGGAATCCACAGCACCGGATATCTTGACATCCTCCGCTGTGATACCAATTACCTGTGATCCGGTGGGTTCTATTCCTCGAATCAGGGTACCGGTCACCACCACCTCTTCCAGTTTCTGCAAATCACTACTGTCTTCTGCGGGAGCATCCTGCGCATGAGCGCCGAATGTTGCGGTGCCAAGCAGCACACCGGACACCGCAAGAAACAGTTTCCCAAGCGCAAACCGCCTATCTGCCTTATCCTGAACTGAATTGCACATTTTTGTATTCCTCTTTATGGTTATGTCGGGACGTATCCCGGAAATTTCTGCCGTCGCCGGATAGGGCCCCAGAGGTCGCGTGAACTGCTCGCTGGCTCTCATCTATTTCGAGTCCATCAACAGTTGCACAGGACCTATCAAACCAGCCGGTCGCAGTGGCGCATCGGCGGAATACGTGGGGATTACGGTAAAGGTGATCTTTTCAGCGTCTGGCTGTGCATCGCCAATCAATCGATTGACCCAGCGATTCGCTACACGGATTTCCAGTGTGTTCTCTCCGGGCACAACCGCAGCACTGATATCCACGCGATACGGTGAATGCCAGACAGTACCGATCTGTTGTTTATTGACCCATACCTGCGCCAGGTCACCTACTTTCCCCAGATCGAGGATCAGGGGTTCACCGGTCAGGTAATTCGCTGGCACGGCAAACGATCGTGAATACGTGGCAATGCCAGAAAAGTACTTCACACCAGTATCGTCATGCGCATTTAGCGGAATCAACTGCGCCAGCTCAATGGTCGCCGGTGCACCACGGCCCTCCTGAAACGACACTGTCCACGATTGATCAAGGGAGGCCACCGATTTGAATTGAAACTCAGGCACGACCCGTGATAGTTCCGTTGTGTTATCTACAAAAACGACGAAATACGCATCCTCCGGATCGAAAGACAGCGGGACAATCGTTTCATCACCTTCAATGCGATAGGACACAGGGACCCTGGAGCCGCTATCGGCGCGCCAAATCTGCGGCGCTTTGCCGCTGACACGAAAGCGAATGTCGGTTTTTTCCGGACGACTGTTACGATTATTGAGGTAGTAAATGTCTCCCTCAGCCAGTTGACGGTGCACAAAGGGAATCTCAGTATCCGGTTGCGGATTCAACAGCTCGACATCCGGTACGACGCCAATCTGGTGCAGTGCCGCTTCCACATCCTTGCCGGCTATCACGCGACCGTTGCCAACCTCAGTGATCGCATTTCCCGACCACAAACGCGTTAGCAATGCCTGGTATTCCCGAGGATCATCCTTCAGGCTTGGCGAAGCTATCGGCGCATCGCCGACAATGGTGGCGCCACGGTCTGCCAGTTCAGAGATACGTCGCAACATCCCTAGCGTCATACGCTCACTGGTACCGCTGAGGTACAGCAATTTGTAGCGGGCACCACCGGCCGTAACCAGTTCCCCGTCTTTCACCGCAAGTTGTTGCAGCACCGCTTCAGGATTGATGAAGTCATAGGCGTATCGATGCGGCACATCGTCAAGGTAGGCATCCCAGGTCTGCGCGCCAACAGGCGCTTCCTCACCATAAAAATAGGCAACGTCGGCAACGAACCGGCCCTGCTGCAACAGGAAACTGCTGCGCGCAATGTAATCCATCCAGGGGCGTGCCATTTCAGCCCATGCGGTGTGGCGGTTGAAGAACTGTCCGATATGGCGCAACGATAACCCCGGTACTTTATCGTCGACAGGTTGATGCACCGAGGAATGTACAACCACACGGTTTATACCGTGGACAAACTCCAGATCCACAACGCGCCGCAGTTCTGACGGGACATGGTCCCAGGGATGGCGGGTGGACGTCATGGATTCCGCCGCCGCGATATTCTGGCCATAGAGATGGGCAACCGACGCAGCACCACGCATGTCGGCAAAATACAGCGGCTTGGGGCCCTCTTCTGGCCGATAAGACCAGATCGCCGCCATCGGAAAATCGGCAAAGCGGCGCATGCCCATGTCGTCACCCAGAGACGGCCTCCAGCCCTCGAGGGATTCCCCATACACCTTCAGACCGTTTTCGTGTGCAACTTCTGCCACCGTACCGTAGTGTGCGCTGGCGTGCAGCTCGGCAATCGTTCGCCGGAAATCATAGAGAAACTTGTCGCTGCGCTGCGGTGAATCGATAATCGCACCGGTCAGGGTCGGCAGCCAGGGGCGTGCATCATAGCCCCGCAGCCGACTAAATTCGTCCAGCAGGCCAGGTGTCCAGTTGAAGGCGCCGACTTCGGTACTGTCGGTCAACAAAGCGTTGATGCCGCGCTCGCCGATTAAATCAGGGCCAACAGCATCCCGGTAATTTTGCAAATAGGTTTGCACATAATCGCGCACCGCGGCTGCATCGAGTTTATCGACTTCCAGACCGGTCGCCTCTGCTGTCGCGGGGTGATTCGTTTTACCCAACAACGAGTAACCAAAGCGCAGCACTTGCCATGCGCCAGGTGGCGGCGTCCACTCAAGGGTGCCGTCGTTTTTCATCTGGTCTGTCAGATCAATGACATCAGCAGGCTCCACACTTTCAACAGTGCCGTCACTCACGGTGTCGAGCATGTAATAATTGCGTGCCACCGAAAAGCCAGCTTTGACCTCAAACTGATTGACGCGTGTCTCTGGCGAGAGTTTCAGCTCATTCAGAGTCATATTCTTTGGAGCAAGGTAAGCAGCGATTGCATCTGAGTAAGTCGAGTCAAAGCCAGGAGCAGACCCAGTCGAATTGCTGTGTGCTTTTGGCACCGGGTCGACAACAACGCGGAAATCGCTGGCGGTGACCGGCGCAAAGCTGACAGTAGTGGGCACAGTACTGAGCGTAATGTCGCAAACCTTATCCCACTGGTCATCGCCAGCGTTCATTTGCAGACTGGCACTGATAGTAGGTCCCGAATAAATATCGGAGATATCCGGAATGAATAGCGTTGCCGAGCGCACTGTCTGTGGCTGTTCGTAAGCGATGTCAATCACTGTCGGCGCATCTACGCTGGTCAGTGGAATTTCTACGCCGCTGCCATAGAGCCCATCTATGAGTTGCGCGGCGTCCAGCACTGTACCGTCAGAGTGTGTGTAAGCGGGTATTGCGACCTCTGGCATTGCATTGACAGGATAGGCCAACACGGCGATATCCGCATAGAGCACTGGGTCCGCCTTTTTTGCGGTTGGGTTAGGATCGGCAGGGGGTGCCATGTCCTGGAACGGTCCGGTCGCGCTCGGTGGTGCGGGGAGTACGCCACTGAACGCTTGTCCCCCAGGGACCCGAATCTGGCTCCATACCAGTTTCTTCATGCCGTCTTCAGGCTTCACCCAGGGGCCGCCCGTTTCGCTCCAACCGGGCGACGCCGCAATCCCGAATTCGAGCCCCAGTTGGGCCGCAAGTGATACGCTATAGCGATAAATCTCCTTCCACTCCTGCGACATATAGGGAATGGGTTTATCGACGATGGCGGGGACAGCGAAATTCACGTCGAAGTTCTGCAGTCCGCCAATACCCGAGCGTTGCATCCACTCCAGATCCTTGCGTATACCCTCACGCGAAATATTCCCGTTCAACCAGTGCCACCACACCCGGGGTTGGGCACTGTTGGGCGGGTTGTCGAAGCCCTGCTGCAAGGCAGTGGCCTCGGCCGTCTCAGCGGCAAACAGCGAAGATGTTTTTGCACTCGCCAGGGCAATGACAACCAACAGCGGCAGGTATACTGCACGTAGAATGCGCAGGATCATCGTGGTTCTCCTGTTCTCTGAACGCTCATGCTATGGGCGAAACTCGAAGCCCAGAATGGCGTAGGGTGTTTTTCCGTCTTCGTCCTTCGCCATTGGCGCACCAATATACAAATTGTGTACACCCTCAATGTTTGAAACATCCAACAACGGTGGGTTCTCTTCGAGATCGGGTACAAAAGTGGCATGTACCTCTGCGGAGGCCGTGGGCGCGGCCTCTGGACTATTCAGGCGCAGTTCAATCACTCCTCCCCGCATCATTGGCTTCAGGCCTGCGGCCAGCACCTTGATCTGCCCGATACCCGTCAGATCGATATCTTTAAGCAGCGTGTAACTGAACGGCGCCAACATCGAGGGTGCTCTCACGAGCAGAGCCTTTAGGCCGCTGCCAATACCTGCGCCCCGCATTCCCACAACTTCATCCACGTCGGCGGCCAGCACCAGGGGGCTGCGAAAAATCAGCGTCTCCTGGCCCTGCAACGGCGCAGCGGAGTCCGTGCCCTGATCGGTATAACTGATATTGAAGATGTAGCGTCCGCTATAGAACCGACCGAGACTCAACTCGATTCCCTGTCCGCCTACTTTTGCGTCGACGAAATCCTCGCTGTGCTGGTCAAACACAATCTCGCCTTCCAGACCCAACGGATCCTTCGCGCCGGACGACCCCTGTGTGCCCAATGAGAGAATGAAAGTACTGGCATAGCGCAATTGCTCTTCAGTCAGCATCGGGTGGGCCGGCATCGCATGGCTGCCTCCCCACACACCACTACCGCCTTCTGCAATGCGTTCGGCGATGTGTGCCGAGGCATCGTCCATGTCGGCATAGCGTTCAGCGACAGCCGTAAACGAGGGCCCGATGGAGGGTGCGTCTACCCGGTGACAGGCGTGGCAGTCGCTGCCTCCCTCCACCAGCGCCCTGCCCTCGAGAATCGGGTCAGCTGTCTGCTGCGTCAATGCCTTGGCAAAATCGGCGCCACCACTCACATAGCCAACCGTTATCGCAATATTGGCATCCGCCAGCTGCCCCTCTGCGCTGCTACCGTCTTCCTTATCCCGGACAGTGGCGCGATAGCGCAGAGTCTCATCGGGAAAAAAGAAGGAGCGATTACCGTCGATCTCCAGCGTAATTTCAGGTCGCTCGTTACCCGCCTCAAAGCGCAGACGCGTACTGGCCTGCTGACCCTCCTCATCGGTTACTGTCAATTGCACATAATGGACACCGGCTTCGGACAGTGAAAAGGGCTGTACTTCCTGTTCACCAATAACGCCGGCGAGCTTTCCATTTTCGATCCGTTGCCAGCGGTAACTGAGCCTGGCATTGCTGTCGCCACGGTCATATGATTCGCTGGCATCAAGCGTGGACTGCAGAGGGACTGCGCCTATCGTCTTTGAGGCGGTGGCTACCGCGACCGGAGGCGGATTGGAGCCATCGTAGTATTCAATACGACTGATGTAGGAATCGACATTGCCGGAAAACCAGTCCGTGCCATACTCAACGACATAGAGGGCGCCATCGGGCCCAAACGCCATATCCAGCGGCGCACTGAAGGAATGGTTGATCACAGGTACAATAGTTTCCGGATTGCCCTCGCTGTCGGTATTGACCACCATGATCCAGCGACGAATGAAGTCTGAAATGACCAGCTTGCCATCGAAGTAGGATGGAAATTTTATCTCGCTGTCGAGGTCGGCGTCCTCGGAGTAATAGACAGGTGCGACCAGCGCATTGCGCCCGCCGCTACCCAGCTCAAAAAAAGTGTCGCTCTCCTTGTAGGGATAGTAGATCCACGCGGGCTGCGCAGGGGGGAGTATTTTCAAGCCCGTATTGTTGCGTGAACGGTTCTGTGGAGCCAGCACATCCGCCTTGTCCAGCGCCTTGTCTTCACGGTAATCAAAATAGGCATAGGGCTGATTGTCGGCGATGACATACGGCCAGCCATAGTTGCCTGGCTGCTCAGCGAAGTTGATCTCGTCATACCCCCACGGGCCCCTGTCATCAGGCGCCTGGGCGTCTGGCCCAACCTCACCCCAGTAAAGCCGATTCTTTTTGTTGTCGTACGCAAGGGTATACGGGTTGCGCAAACCCATCACATAGATTTCCGGACGCCCCTGACCTGCATCGGTAAAAAGGTTGCCGCCCGGAATATCATAGTAACGGCCGTCTGCACCTGCCGTATCACGGGGGGTGATACGAAGAATTTTACCGCGCAGGTCCTGGGTATTCCCAGCCGACCGCGCGGCGTCCCGGTGGGCATTGCCAGGCCTGTCATCTATATAGGCTGCATCATCGGCCTCGGTGTCATCACCGGTGGTCAGCCATAGGTTACCGTGCCGATCAAACACCATGTCGCCACCAGTGTGTGATGTCGTATGACTCTCATTTCCATCAATCGGTATGGTGAGCAGAATCTGTTCAGAGCCTTCGTCCAGCACATTGTCAACCAGCTTAAAGCGCGACAACACCTGTCGACCGGCGGCTCCCAATGGGACAGTGCGGTAGAGATAGAGCCATTGATTCGCGCCGTAATCGGGATCGAATGCCAAACCCAGCAGGCCGTATTCGGAAAAGGTATAAATGTCTTTAAAATCGTGGACAGTAACGGAGGTTTCCTGACCAAAATCATAGCGCCGCAGGCGACCGGTACGTTCAACAAAATACAGCTCGCCCGTTGGGCTGAAGGTGATCTTCAGGGGTTCATCCAGACTGGAATCCAGTACAGTGCGGGTAAATCGCCAACTCTGGGGGCGGGAAAGGGTATAGTCCAGAGGCTGTCCATCGCCCAGCGCATAGGCAATCCCTCCCTGTACCAGCGTCCGAAAGTTCTCATCGTCATAAGTTTCATCACCGTGGCCCAGCGTCGTATAAAAACTGCGCCCGCCATCAAACGCTCGATACCAGGCGACGGGGTGGAACTCACCGGCACCCATTTCGGCACCCTCGTAGCTGCTCTCATCGACGGTCATCAGCACATTGATGCCGCTGGATAAACGGCGATAGTCATACCATTCATCAACGATATCCCAGTTCTTTGGCAGACTGGCCGTTGCCGGATGATCAGCATCGCGCACCGTTAGCGTTCCCCGCTGATAACTCTCCTTGGGGTGGCCCGCAAAGACACCGCCCACCAGTCGCTGATACCAGGGCCAAACGCTGCCAGTGTCCCACTCGGTATCCGCCGCCGAGTGAATTCCGACAAAGCCACCACCCGCCTGAATATAGCGTTCAAATGCTTCCTGCTGCGCTTCATCCAGCACGTCGCCGGTGGTATTGAGAAAAATGACTGCCTGAAAGTCAGGGAGAGAAGCGTCGTCAAACAATGAAGCATCTTCACTGGCAATCACGTTAAAGCGTCCGCCGCGTGCCAACTGGTTTATCGTTTCGATGCCTTTGGGAATACTGTCGTGCCGATAGCCTTCAGTTTTGGAAAACACCAGCACGGCACGACCAAAATCCGGAAGCGGTCGCATTGTCCAGGCATAATACGCAGCCGCGCCGGCGAGAGCGAGGAGCAGTAGCGTCAGGATTGGATGGCGTTTAACCATACAGTACAATTACAGCCTATTTTATTTTCGATCACTTGGATTATTTTCAGTCCAGTTATGCAAACGCAACCAGGCATCGAAAGCACTCAGCCATAGATCTGTTGGCTGATCTCGCAGGTTCGCGCCGAAGCCATGTCCACCCTGTTCAAAAATATGCAGTTCAACTGGCAGGCCGGCCGCAATCCAGTTTGAATAGATATTGATACTTTCCTCTACGGGAACAGCCCGATCATCCTGTGCGTGAACTATAAACAGCGGCGGTCCATCGGAGGGCGGGGAGTCTCCCTGCATCGCGCCATAGATGGAGGCGGCAAAGTCGGGACGCTCGCCAGCCTCCCCCTCCATCACCACACCCATGGTGAGCATAGCGCCGGCGGAGTACCCCATCATGCCAATGCGGTCGGGATCAATGTTGAATTTGGCTGCGTTCGCACGCAGGTAACGCATGGCCTGCAACCCATCCGCCACGGCGATGGCACGACCCGCTTCCAACGCCTGCGCCCGCTCATCAAAATCCTCCCCTGCTTGCGGCTGCGCTGCGGCGTTCACGCGCACACGGTACTTGAGGGCGAAAGCGGTAATGCCACGCGCGGTCAACCATTGCACGGTTGGTTCTGTTTCGACTTTAATTGCGAGTCCCTGAAAAGCACCGCCCGGGGCGACGATAACGGCAGTGCCGTTGGCCTCGATCGCCGGCGGGCGGTAAACCGTAAGCGTCGGTACCGTAACATTGGTTACGGAATTCTTGCCTATGTACTCCGGGAAGTTCCAGTCCTCGGTTCCCGGTGCGGCACCCGGCCAAATATTGACGACTTCAGGTTGTTCAGCCGCGTCCAGAGCGGCGGTGCCTGTAGCATGAATCGCTACTAAGCCTGCACCGATACAGCACGCCAGGAGGAACCGCCACAATGGCACTGTTGCGGAGATTCTCATCATTCCTCCGGGAGACAACATCGTTATTTTTCTATAAACCGCCAATGGCGGAGCTCTGCGACACGCATTCAGGTACAGCACCCAACGCCTGGCAACCTGCTTGCTTGCGCAACATCGGGCAGACATTACGGGGCGCCAACTCGCCGCTCAGCAATAATTATACCATTTGGACTATCTTTACGACCATTTGGTCAATAATATACTCCTCCATAGAAAACGCAAGCACAAACCGCCTCTATCCTGCATATTTGGCCCGTCAAGGAGTAACAATCAGTGGGAAAAACAACCTCAATCTCTCTTGCTGCAAAATACGTTGCGTTGCTCAGTGTGTTACTGCTCACAGCCTGCAGCCATAGCAATAACACTCAGGGACCTCCGGACAATTCGCCGCCGCCTGCAGAGGTACCAATAGATCCACCAGTCATGCCCCCGCTTGAAAATCCGGAGACCGTCGTAATCGAAGCGCTGCCGCTGCCACCGACGGCGCCATCAAACACTATCGGGGCCTGCACCAAGGCAATCAATGCCAATGGCACCGGATGCCTCAATGCCAGCAGAGCGGGTATCGACGGCGCCCGCACCTTCACACCCGATGGAAACCATGTCTATGTCTCGGTTCGCTTCTCCGGTGCGCCTGCGGCACCCGATCCGGCCAGTATCTATAGCGGTGGCCAGCTTATACTGGTAAAAACCGACGGCACGACCTTTCCCAACGGAGACGGGTGGCATTGCGTTACCTGTGGGGTACCCGAGGAGAACAGGGTTGGCGTTAACAGTGACGACAACACCTATCCCGAAGCTTTTCGCGACGGCGCGCGCGTGAAAATGGGCACCAGCATCCTCGACTGCAGTCCGCACCTGATCACCGCTGCGAGTTGCACGCCCGAGGCCACGCACATCTACCCGATCAAATCGCCCTTCCCGACCTACAGAATTATCAGAGAACTGCGGCTGCATCCGGATAACGTCCATCTGGGCTGGAACCAATTGGTGCTAACCCCTGACCTCAGTGGTGCCACACAATTCGGCGTATTCGGGCGGCTGGAATTTGATCCTTCACCCGCCTTCGGACCGCCGGGTTATGAGTTACGCAACGTCTCGTTCATGCTCAGCCCGGAACTGGGAAAATCAGGCCGTTTCTTCAGCGTGAAATCGCCGGGAGAACTCATCTTCGAACCTCCCACCGGCGTAATTGGTGAATTCCGGGGCTTTACACCCGATGGCAAAAGCACACTGGGCATAGGCACCCAGGACTCGTTCAATTGGGACACCTTCTCCACCAGCCTGGAAACCGGGGAATCCACGCGCCTCAGTCGCGATCCGGCCTACACCGACCCAGCCAATATCTCGCCCGATGGTAAATCAATCGTTATCCTGGACGGCCGGGTCACCGAACAGACCGGCTACCCGGGCGGCAAACCGGCGGGGACCGATGGTCGCCTCTATTTCGCCAGTGCAGGCATTGGCGTTCCGCCGCTCCTGGACATGGCCATCGCCGAGGCTATCGCCGGATTGTATACCAACAGCGCCCGAGGTTCGTTCCTGCAACCGGTACTGATCAAGCTGGATAAACCTGTCCGCAATGATGATCCTGACATTCATGACGGCCAACAAATAAACCTCGGGGGGGACCCAACGGCAGGCAGTGGCAGCATCAGCGACCCACTGTGGCTGGCCGGGGCCGATCCGGCCTGGTCGCCAGACAGTACGGCCGTTGTCTATTACCAGCGGCGCGGCTGTAATCCGGCACCAGCAGATTGCCCACCTTCACTGGAACCGGGTGGCCGTAACTCACGTTTGCTGATCGCCAGGTTCACCGACCGCACACCTACCCAACCACTTCCGCCACCGGACCCGGTTTCAGACATCATTCCATGGGGTACTCCCTACACACCCGGGGACACACTGCCGCCCTCTCGCGCGATAGTGCCAGCAGGCACCTATACCCTGACTGGTATGAGCGGCTCAGCTGAGGTCGTGGTTACCGCGGGTCCCTCCCGCTTCAGGGAGGGGGACGAAGAGGTCGTCTCGGTCGCGGTCACCTACTACAACTACAGCGCTGATGGTGTCAACTTTATTGACGGAACCGAGTCAGGCACTCGTGGCACAGAAGGATCTAAAACCACGTTTACATGGCATGCCGACCTCACCTTCAGCGGACTTCACGAGGGCACGCGAAAAACCAGCGAACCCGGAGGATTTGTGGTGACGCTGTCGAGACTGGGCGCGGAAGGGGAGTTCTCGGGAACCCTTGTCACGTCCCTTGACGGTGTAACCTATTCTTCAGATTCACTTTGACGGCGCAAAACAGGGATGGGAGTGGAAGTATAGGTCACTGCTGTTCGTTTACGCATCGCTCAGAGGAACTGAATCAATGCAGAAGCAGCAATACGGGGGTACCTTCGTTGCCTCAATCAAGATAGTGAAATTTCAGGCCCTGTGAAATGAAGTACCTGAAATCCGGCTAAAGCGCCATATGGATGCTGCTATTATTTCCAGCGGATTATGTATGCAGTTTATCGAATTCTCATGCGATAACGAGTTGGTCGTGCAGGCTGATAATCTGCTCCAATACCTCTGCTACAAAGCCGGGGGGTAGCGGCTTTTTCTGCCGCAGCCACCACGCCAGTATCTCCATAATGGCGTTCACCGAAAGTATCACTTTCAGTTCTGCCACCTCCGGACTGGGGGAATGGTTGTCTAACTGAGCCGCGACATCGCGCGATATCCCCAGCAACTCCTCTTTTACTGTGCTGGCAGCACCGCCCGTCAGCAGTGTAGTCCAGATCTTTCTGTTGCCATAGACATGCGTACACAGCGCTTCACAGGCCGCCCGCGTGCTGGCCTCGCGCATCACCGGCAGGCTGAGACTCACCAGGCGACGAATCTCGTCCGCGGCCAGGTCATTGAGCAGGGCCTCCTTGCTGGCGTAGTGACGGTAGAACGTCGCGTGTCCGATATTGGCGGCCGCTGCGATTTCCCGAATGGCTATCTGGTCGAGAGTCTTGCGCTCCAGCAGTTTCAGGAACGCCCGGGACAACGCCTGTCGAGAACGCAGTTTGCGTGCATCGATTGCCTTCTCGCTACTGGCATCCGGCGCGGCTGGCATGCTCAGGCCCGCAGTTCGAGGTGCAGATTCGCCAGGCCGCGGATGATGTAACTGGGTTCATACTCCAGTTTTCGATTGCCGGGCGGGCCGTGTTTCTCAGCGTTCAGGCTGATCTGCGTCGTCTGCTCCAGGAAATGCCGGAGAATTGCGGCCACCTCGAGTCGCGCCAGCGGCGCGCCGGCACAGGTATGAACCCCGCGCCCGAAGCCGAGGTGCTCCTGGATGCGCGGACGGCCGATCCGGAATTCCTCGGGATTTTCCCAGCGCCGCGGATCGCGGTTAGCGGCTGCCAGCGCCACGGTCAGCCGCGTGCCCGCGGGAATCTCCATGTCGCCGATTTTCGTATCCCGGCGGGCGATGCGCCAGGTGGCCTTGGTGGAACCCTCCAGCCGCAGCACCTCTTCCAGCATCGGCGGGATCAGGGTGTAGTCCGCGCGCAGCTGCTCCTGCAGGACCGGATCTTCGGCGATCCGGCGCATCGCGTTGCTGATCAACTTGGCGCTGGTATCCTGGCCGGCGCCAAACAGGAAACCCGACAACTTGACCATCTCGAGCAGGTCGGGCAGTTCACCGTCGGGGTAGGTCGCCAGCGCCAGCTGGGTCAGCAGGTCATCGCGCGGATTGTCCCGCCGGTCGCTCAGGTACTCGAAGAAAAACAGGCCCATGTACTCCAGCGGCGACATCTGCGGTTCGCTGTCTTCGCGCGCGTCATCGCGATTCATGTTGCCCGGCGGCGGCGCGGCGTCGATCACCGCGCGGAACTTCTCGCGGTCGCCGGGCGGTACACCGAGTATCTCGGCCACCACCAGCGTGACAAACGGCGTGGCGATCTCATTGACGATTTCGCAGCCGCCCTTCTGCACCGACTCGCGCACCAGTTGCGCGGCGAACTCGTGCATGAAATCATGCGTCGCCTTCAGGCGCGTCGGGGTGAACAATTGGCTGGCGATCGCGCGCAGTCGCGCGTGCGGCATTCCGTCGTAGTTGACCAGCAGGTTCATCGGCCCCAACTGCTCGTAGAACGCATCGAGTTGCGTGGAAATGTCCGGCCCCTCGGGAACGAAGGTCAGCGGCTGGCCGGCCCCTGTGGTGGCGATAGCGGAGGAAAAATCCCTGTTGTTGCGCAATACCTCCACCGCTTCCGCGAAGCCGGTCACCAGCAGGGAGTCCGCCGACCCCATCGGGGACACCGGCCCCCTGGCGTACATCTGCCTGAAGTATTCGTAGGGGTCCAGCAGCAGGGAAAGATCCGTGAAATAGTCCTTGCCTGTCAAATCGGTAGCGCTCATGCGTGCGTCTCCTGTCTGTCGTGCGCGCGAACCGCGCTACTCGTCCTCGGCGGCGATCGTGACCCGCAAACCGTCCAGCGCATCGGTCAGGCGAATCTGGCAGGAGAGACGGGACCGTTCGCTGCGGTGCTCGGAGCCCGCCAGCAGGCCGTCCTCATCCTCGCTGACGGTCGGCAGCTCGGCGCTATGCCCGGCGTCGATGTGCACATGGCAGGTGGCGCAGGAACAAACGCCGCCGCAGAGGGCCTGCAACTCGTAGATACCGCCTTCGGTAATGGCCTGCATGAGGGTGGTGCCGGGCGTAAACGGAATGGCTTGTTGCTCGCCGCTGCGCGTGGTGACGATGACCTCTGGCATGAACTGCCTCCTCCCGGTTGAACGTTATTTATGATACGCTGCGTATCGTAAGAAATGAGACAGTGCGTGTCAATACGATTGCGGACACAGCGCCGGCAGGGGCGGGACAGCGTCTTCGGGAGCCGCCGCTTGCAGGTTACCGCTCCATCCGGACACGCCGGACCACAGGCAGGTAATGAACAGTTGTGTTGATTAGCACAAGGTCGTAGAATCCCTGCGACAAGCCGGCGCACTCCTGGCGAGACGGGGAGATTCTTCCAGACAGGAGCCGCAGCCCAGTAACACCCTGCCGCGAAATCCACCGTACGGTGCGACTCCGCGGCAACCGCATAAAACGGGAGGATTCATGAGCAAGCAAAGCCGCAAATCCAACGTAGCGCAGATGGCGCGCGCCAAAGACGCGGGTCCGGACTGGCCATCCAGCTGGGAGACACTGGACGGCGGATTGCGCGTGGGACGCTATATCGACCCGAAGTTCCTGCAGCTGGAATTTGAGCGGCTGTGGCCAAGGGTGTGGCAGGTCGCGGCGCGGGTCGATGAAATCCCGGCGGTCAACGATTTCACCACCTATGAAATCGGCGACCAGGCGGTTTTCCTGGTGCGGGTGGACGAGCAAACCGTCAAGGCCTACCACAACGTCTGCCCGCACCGCGGCACCGCGCTGACCGAGGGCTCGGGCACGTTCGAGCACGGCAATATCATCTGCCCGTTTCACGGCTGGCGCTGGAACACAGAGGGCGCGAATCAATACGTGCTGGCGCGGGAGGAGTTCCACGGCGGCAAGCTGTGCGACGAGGATGTCGCGCTGAAAAGCCTGCGCTGTGAGGTGTTCGCCGGTTTCGTGTTCATCAATTTCGATGCGGACTGCATTCCCTTTGCGGACTACATCGCGCCGATCCGCGAATTGCTCGAGGACCTGAACGTCGCCGAGATGCGCCACTACTGGTGGAAGTCCATCCCCATTCCGGCCAACTGGAAGGTGGCCCAGGAGGCGTTCTACGAGACCTACCATGTACCGGCGACCCATCCGCAACTGGAAACGGGTGCGGCCGACTTCATCTACGGCGAAACGATGGAGCAGGAATACGCCGACTTCACCCATCACAAGGTCGCCTATGACACGTTCGAGCACGGCCACGGGCGTTTCTACGCCGGCGCGAACACCCCGATGCAGGGCAAGGTGAGCAATATGCCGACCGGCGCGGACGCCGTGGATGCGATGGCGGCGCGGCTGCAGTTGCTGGTGGACGGCATGGATGCCCAGGTGCTGCAGGCGGATGTCGACCTGCTGAAAACCCTGCGCGGCAAGCCCATTCCCGAGGGCTCCAGTCTCGGCGCGGAATACATCCGCACACTGTACGAGGATGCGGCCGCGAAACAGCGTCCGATGCCGAAACCCACGCCGGAAATCCTCGGCATGTGGGGCGGCGAGGTGATGATCTTTCCGAATGTGATGATTCTCCCGCAGGCCGGCAACGCGATGATCTACCGCGTGCGCCCCCACGCCACCGACCCCGACCGCTGCACCTTCGAGATTTATTCCACCCGCTCGCTGCCGGCCGACGCCGCGCGCGAACGCGCCGAGGTGATACCCGTCACCGACCTCGAGGACCCCGCGCAGGTGTACCAGATTCCGCGGCAGGACCTCGGCAACCTGAAGCGCATACAGAAGGGCCTGCACTCCCGCTCGATACGGCAGGTGTGGCTGGCCAGTCACCACGAGAAAGTGATCATGGCAATGCACCGGGAACTGGATCGCTACCTGCGCCAGCCCGCCGAAGACTGAGGAAACGACACCATGGCTATCGACCCGACCCATCCGGTACCACCGCAATTCCCGCGCATCGCGGGCCGCGACCAGATTCCCGCGCACGTCCCCGAGGCGCTGATCCGTTCGTGCAATATCCCCTTTGGACCGGAGTTCCTGGCCGCACCGCACGCCTTCATGGCCGACATGCACGCGCACTACCCGCCCGTGTTCTACGAGGTGAATGATTTCGGCAATTCCTGGCAATTGATCAAGCACGCGGATGCGATGTTCATGCTGCGGCACCCGGAGTATTTCTCCAATGAGGGCGCGACCCCCTTCCCGCGCGACCCCGACGATTACTTCTACTTCATACCGATCGAGATCGATCCGCCGGACCACCGCAAATACCGCGCAATTCTCGACCCGGTATTTTCGCCCCAGGCGGTGCTTGCGCTGCAGGACAAGATTCGCGCTCTCGCCAACGAGTTGATCGACGAGTTTATCGACCGGGGTGAATGCGAGTACACCACCGCGTTCGGGCGACCGCTGCCGGTGTCCGTTTTCCTCGACCTGATGGGGCTGCCGCAGGAAAAGCGCGACACCTTCGTGGACTGGGCGATGCAGTTGCTGCACTCCCAGGACCGCGCGGCGATGGCCAGCGCCATGTCCGCGATCAGCAGCTACCTGAAGGAAGTGATCGCGGAGAAAACCGTGACGCCGGACGACCGGGTGATCAGCCGCATTGTGCACGCCACCGTCGACGATCGACCGATGACGCCGCCGGAAATTTTCGGCTTCGTGATTTTCCTGTTTATCGGCGGGCTGGACACTGTTTTCGCCACGCTGAACAATATCTGGCTGTGGCTGGCCAACAATCCCGCACGCTGCCGGGAGCTGATCGCCGAGCCGGAGAACATCGACAACCAGGTCGAGGAGCTGTTGCGCGTCTGGACCGTCACGTTTTCCGGCCGCATGCTGGCGCAGGACTGCGAGCTGCACGGCGTGAAAATGAAAAAAGGCGACCGCGTGACGTCACTGCTGCCGGTGTGCAACTACGATCCGGACGTTTTCCCCAATCCGAAGGACACGGATTTCCACCGCCGGCGCAAACCGGTGCTGGCGTTTGCCGGCGGTGCGCACAGTTGCATGGGTGCGCACCTCGCCCGGCTGGAGATCAAGATCGCGCTGCAGGAATGGCTGCGGCGCATCCCGGAGTTTTCGCTGAAGCCCGGCGCCGCTATCGAGTATCGACCGGGCGGAGTCGTCGGACCGGAAGCTGTGCCCCTGGTGTGGTAAGCGCAGCCGGTCAGGCGCACTGGTAAAGACAACAACAAAAATGTGGGGCGATCCAAACATGCTCAAGCCGCGACTGTCTGTGTTGTTATTCATCCTGGGCCTGGCCTGTTGCTGTACCGGTACGACCGCGGCGGCGCAGGTCGCTGCCGGCGACTGGCCGAACTTCGGCCGCGATGGCAGTGAGCAGCACTACAGCCCGCTCACCGGGATCGCTGTCAGCAATGTGGAAAAACTGGGCCTGGCCTGGTACTTCGACCTGGAACCGGGGTTTACCGTTTCGGCGCCGGTGAAAGGCGGCGACAAGCTGTTCACCACCACCGGGCACAGCCACATCCGCGCCTTTGACGCCGCCAGCGGCAAGTTGTTGTGGGAGTTCAATGCCGGCGTGCGTGACATCGCGCAAAGCCCGCTGCATATGAGCTGGGGCAACAAGGGTATCGCCTGGTGGAACGACAGGGTATTTCTCGCAACCACGGATGGCCGCGTGATCGCGCTGGACGATAAGACAGGCCAACCCCTGTGGCATACCCGGCAATTCGAACTGTCGGAACTGCGCAACAGCAACGGCGCGCCGCGGGTATTCGACGGCAAGGTGATCGTCGGTCATGGCGGTGCCGACATCAGCCCGCTGCGCGGCTACGTCACCGCTTACGACGCGCTGACGGGCAAGCAGTTGTGGCGATTCTACAGCGTACCGGGTGATCCTTCCGTGCCCGCCGCCAACGAGGCGGAAAAAATCATGCGCGCCACCTGGAAAGGCGACTGGTACGGCAAGGGTGGCGGCGGCACGGCCTGGAACGCCTTCAGCTACGACGCTGAACTCAACCTGGTCTATCTCGGCATCGGCAACGGCTTCCCCTACAACCAGCAACTGCGCAGTCCGGGCGGCGGCGACAATCTCTTCCTCGCGTCTGTCGTGGCGGTGAACGCCGATACCGGCGACTACGTCTGGCACTACCAGGTGTGCCCCGGCGAGCAATGGGACTGCACCGCGTCCCAGGATATGACCATTGCCACCGTGCCGATTGACGGCAAGCCCCGCAAGGTGCTGATGCAGGCCCCGAAGAACGGCTTTTTCTACGTGCTGGATGCGGCCACCGGCGAGTTTATCTCGGCAGAAAAATTCGCCAGGGTCAGCTGGGCCGAGCGAATTGACGCAAAAACCGGCCGCCCGGTGGAAAACCCCGGTATCCGCTACCAGGACAAGCCCGGCCTGTTCGAGCTGTGGCCCGGGCCGCAGGGGGCGCACAGTTGGCTGCCGCAGGCCTACAGTGAACGCACCGGCCTCGTGTACATTCCGGTGATGGACGTGGGCGCGCTGATCGGCGCCGCGCCGCCGGATGCCACCGGCTTTACCGCCGGCATGGGCCTTACGCTGATCGCCGATGCGGAGCTGCCCGGCAGCCGCCGCAGCTTCCTGAAAGCCTGGGACCCGGTCTCCCAGCGCGCGGCCTGGAGCATCGAATTGCCGGGCGACTGGCCCGGGGGTGTGCTGGCGACCGCTGGCGACCTCGTCTTCCAGGGCAGGATCGACGGTTACCTGGTGGCTTACGATGCGCGCAGCGGCGAGCAGGTCTGGTCGTACAAAACGGACGCGCCGGTGGTGGCGCCGCCGATCTCCTACAGTATCAAGGACAAACAATACATCAGCGTACTGACCGGCAACGGCTCACAGGGCGGCGGCATTCTCGCGACCGGCAACGCCGCCTATCGAACAGATTACCAATTGCCGCGCAGACTGCTGACGTTCGCCATCGGCGGCGCCGCGGAAGTGCCCGCATTCGCCCCCCCTCCCCTGGTGCCGCCTGACGACCCGGATTTCGCGCCGGATGAAGAGCGGGTGCAGGCCGGCGCGATGGCGTTTGCGACCAACGCCTGCATCGTCTGCCACGGCACCAATGCGATTGGCGGCGGCTCCGCGCCGGACCTGCGCTTTTCGCCAGCGATACTGAACCCCGACCTGTTCAAGGCCGTGGTCATCGACGGCAGTTACAAAATGCAGGGCATGCCGGCATCACCGACGCTGCCCGAATCGGTGCTCGAGGATATCCGCCACTACCTCAGGCTGCGGGCCATGCAGGCGCCGGCGGAGATCGCGACCATGTCGCAACCGCCGCCGGGCACTGGCGAGTAGCGGTATTTAGCCGCTGCATTTTTTTGCAAGCACGGACTGACCAGGAGGCTTTCAATGACGACCCCGGACATCTCCCTGCAGGACAAGGTGGCGGTCATTACCGGCGGCGGCGCGGGGATAGGCCGCGCGATCGCGCTGTGCTTCGCCTCCGTGGGCGCCGATGTGGTCATTGCCGACAGGATCCCTGAACGCTGCGAAGAGGTGGTCAGCCGGGTGGATGCGCTCGGCGGCAACGCGCTGTCCGCGCCCTGCGACGCCAGTGACTCCGAACAGGTGCGCGCGATGGTGCAGGCCGCCCGCACACACTTTGGACGCATCGACATCCTGGTCAACAATGTCGGCGGCGTGACGCCGAAGGTGTTCAAAGACCAGTCCGAACAGGCCTGGCGCCGCATCATCGACCTGAACCTCATCAGCCTGCTGGCGACCACCTCCGCGGTGATACCGCAGATGATCGAGGGACAAAGGGGCGGCTCGATCATCAATGTCAGCAGCATCGAGGGCTCACGCGCGGCCCCCAACTACGCGGTATACGGCGCGTGCAAGGCCGGTATGCTCAATTTTACGCGCTCCATGGCGCTGGAGCTGGCGGACCACGGTATTCGCGTGAATGCCATCGCACCCGACTACACCGTCACCCCGGGCATACGCGGCAATGTAAAAGGCCCGGTCGATCCCGCGACGTGGTGGCAACCCGGCGCGGAGCACGAGGCGCTCACCGCGCGGCGGATTCCCCTTGGCCGCCCGGGAGTCGATACCGAGTGCGGCAATGTCGCGGTGTTCCTGGCGTCGGCGATGAGCGACTATGTCACCGGCGCCACGATTCCGGTCGACGGCGGCAGCTGGGCGTCTGGCGGCTGGATTCGCAACCGCGCGGGGGAATGGAGCCTCACCGGCGAGTTTTAGGGCCTGTCCGGGCAGCAGCTCAACAGCGGTGTCTACTTAATACCGGCTGTGGTAGTATCGGCGGTTGACACAGGAAACCCCCCGCCCTGGCCGAACCGGCCTGTGAGGAGGCTGGACCGATGGATAATAATCACTTTTTCAGCATTGAAGGGCCCCTGGACTCGATGCCCGCCAGCCGACAAATGCGGATCGCCAACCTGTCCGGCTTTCCCGGCCTGGTGCGCCGGCTCGG
This sequence comes from Gammaproteobacteria bacterium, assembly GCA_030427485.1. Classification (GTDB taxonomy): domain Bacteria; phylum Pseudomonadota; class Gammaproteobacteria; order Pseudomonadales; family Halieaceae; genus Marimicrobium. The sequence continues at coordinate 120,223 of JAUICG010000012.1, read as the reverse complement.
CGCGGACCCGGTCTCGTTGCTGGAAAAGCACGAGATCAATCCGCAGCTTATCCGCGACCCGGATCACTTCATCGACTGCAAGTCAGTGGTCGACCTGTTTGAATACACCAGCAGATCCCTGAACAACCCGCTGTTTGGCCTGCAGCTGGCGCGGACCCAGGAGCCCGAGGTCTACGGCTGCGTCACCGCACTGTGCCGCGCCGCGGCCACCGTGCGGGAGTCGGTCGAGGGCTTCATCAACTTCATCCCGGTAATCCACGCACCGGATACGATCCTCGAGTTGGTGGAAGGCGATGAAACGGCGGAGATCAGGTGGAGCGTGGGCGCGGACCTGGGTTTCAACAACCAGGCCAACTACCAGGCGGTGCTGTTGAACCTGAAACTCCTGCGCCTGGTCGGCGGCCGCGGCTTCGAGCCCAGCTACGTGAATCTCGCTGTCGATGCGCGCTCCAGGGATGTACACGAACTGGAATCGGAACTGGGTTGCAAGTTCAACAAAACACGCACGGAGAACGCAATAGCGTTTCCCGTGGGCCTGCTGGACAAGCCGGTCAGCAGTTCCAGCCGCCTGCTGTTCAACCTGCTGGGCGGCTACCTGTCACAGGTTCGCGCCGCGTCGCGGACCGAGGTAGCCGACCGCGTACAGGATTACGTTCGCGGCACCCTGTCCTCCAGCAACTGCACCATCCAGCGCTGCGCCCGCAAGCTCGGCGTTTCGGTGCGCACCCTGCAGGCGCAGTTGAGTGAGTCCGGCCTGAAATTCTCGGATATCCTGGAGGCGCAGCGCCTGGAAACCGCTAAAAACTGCCTGTCGCAGGAGCAGGTATCACTGGACGATGTGGCCGCCAGGCTCGGCTACGCCGAGCAGTCGAGTTTCGGTCGCGCGTTCAAGCGCTGGACCGGGGTGACACCCAAGCACTACCGCAACCAGGCGCTGCTCGCCGCCAGGCAGCACAGCGGATCGGCCTGAAGGCAGCCGGCGCCACCGCCGGCGCCGCAAAGTATTCCAGGTGTGAATAAGAAAATGCCTGCGACCGCACTGGCCCCCTTCGCGTGCGCTATATTCACCCCGCTATACCCGAATCTGTATACACTCGTTCTGTGGAGGCGCAGCGGCTGCCTCCCGCTATCGCTGAAGGAGACAGGATTACGATGAACAAGGCTTCGCAGAAACCCGTGGTATTGGTGACCGGCGCCAGCGCGGGGATCGGGGACGCAATAGCGCGCCGGTTCGCCGACGGCGGCTACGACATTGTCGCCGTCGCGCGGCGTGAAGATCGCCTGCGACAACTCGCCGACGACCTGCACGGCAGCGCGAGGGTGGCGATTGTCGCTGGCGACGTGGCGGCGGCGGATATCCCCGGGCGGGCTGTCGCCACCGCGATGGAGACCTTCGGGCGTCTCGATTGCCTGGTCAACAATGCGGGGTCGGGCAAATGGGCGCCGGTGCACGAGACCGATGATGCCACCCTCGACGAAGTGATCGACATCAGCATGAAGGCGCCCTTCCGCTTTTGTCGCGCGGCGATACCGGTCATGGCCGCCGGCTCCTCCATTATCAACGTCGGCTCGGTGTTCGGCACGCTCGGCGGACTCGACGGCGGCATCTATTGCGCAGTCAAGGCGGGCCTGGTCGGGCTCACGCAGACCATGGCCGCCCAGTACGGCGCTGACGGTATCCGCTCCAATCTGGTAGCGCCCGGCGTTATCAGGACTGACATGACGGAAGCGGCGTGGGAAGCCCCGGCGTTCCAGCGCGTCAATCACGAGATGACGCCCTTCAACCGGGAAGGCACGACGGAAGACGTGGCCAATACCGTGTTTTTCCTGGCGTCGGACCAGGGCAGTTACATCAACGGCCAGACCATCGCGCTGGACGGTGGTTGGTCCACCACCAAATACCTTGCCAGGGAAGCGCTGCTCTGTGAGCGGGTACCGGGCTGACGCGCGTTTTACGCGGCGTCAAAAATAAACGTCGCCACGCCCCGCGCCTGCGCCCCCTTGCCGCCCAGCTCCGAGAGCAGGGCCTTGGCGCGGTACGTCCACAGGTGCACGGGCATTTCCAGCGTCATACCCATCGCGCCCATCATCTGGTGCACGTCGTAAACCACGCGGCTGGCGCTGTCCTGCGCGTGCAGCGCCGCCAGCGCCGCCTCCCCGCTGTCACCGGACCACGCGGCTTTCAGTGCCAGCAGGCGCACGCCGCCGGCCAGCACCGCGCACTCCGCCATGCGATGGCGCAGTGCCTGGAACGTACCCAGCGGCCGGCCAAACTGTTTGCGCACGCTCAGGTGTTCCACCGCGGCGTCGATAGCGGCCTGTAACAAGCCGGCCATTTCAGCCGCGCAGGCGATACGCAACCAGGTGCGCACGGTGTCGGCGTCGGCGCCCGACAGGGCTTTGACCGGGGGGTTCCCGGTCAGCCGGCCCATCGGGTAGGCGTACAGCGACTCCACGGCTTCGACATCCTCCGGCCGGGGATGGGCAATGCCGATGTCATCGCCATCGATCACGATCAGGGTGCCGGCCGCGGCGACGAACCGACCGGGGCGGCCGTGCTCGACCAGCGCGAACGGGCGAGGCAGTTCGATATCGATCTGCGGCCGCACCAGCATCGACAGCGCCACCTCGGTGGTGCAGGGCAAGCGGGCCAACCGCTCGACCACGGTCGCCGCGGACACGGGCCCCATTTCGGGAATTGCCGCAATGTCAAAGTACTGGCCGTTTTCCAGTTCCCGCGCCAGCGCCTCGCCCTCCAGCGCAAAGCCGTGAAAGTCCGTCGGTACCGCGGTGAACTCCGCCGCGATCCGCTCGATCGCACTCACCAGCGCCAGCTGGTCCTCGTTCGGTGTGAAATCCATCAGCGTGGCTCCCGTGGCAGTTGCAACAATTCGGTCGCGATCAGGTTCAGCTGGATTTCAGCGGCACCCGAGGCGATACCCGCGACGATCGCCCGCTGGTGGTGAGCCATCAGCATGTGATCGGCGCCAGCGAGCGCTTCGGGCAGATGTTCGACGACGAACTCCGTCACCTGCCGTTCCGCATTGACAGTGGCAATGCGCGCCGCGCTGGCTTCCGGCCCGGGCGGCTGCCCGTGACAGCGCTGGTCGATAATGTTGTAGCTGTACATGCGCGCCACCTCACACGCGGCGTGCGCTTTCGCCGACTGGTCGATCGCGCCGTGCGTAAAGCGGCCGTCGCGTTTCAGCACCTCCACCGCGCGCCGCAGCATCCGCGAGGCCAGCGCAAAACGGGGGATACCGACCCGTTCCAGAGACAGCGCGGTGCGCACGATTTCCCAGGCCTGGCCCTCGGCGCCGAGCAACGCGGTATCAGCCACCTCCACGTCGTCGAAAAACACCTCGTGAATATCCCCCTCACCGATGATGCTGGGAATCTGTCGCACCGTGATGCCGGGTGTCTCCATGGGAACCAGCAGAATCGAGATACCGCCCTTGCCGGGCGCCGTGCGACACAACAGGAAGCAGGTGTCGGCATGCCCGGCGTAGGATGTCCAGATTTTCTGGCCGTTGACGCGATAGCCGCTTTCCGTCTTGTCCGCGCGGGTGCGCAGCGAGGCCAGGTCGGAGCCCGACTCCGGCTCGGAAAAACCCTGGCACCACAGTGTCTCGCCGCGCGCCATCGGCGGGATGTAGCGTTCCTGCTGCTGCTCGGTACCGAAGCGCATGAAGGTGGGCCCGATCCAGTTGACGTTCATATACTGCCCACCGCGCGGTTCACCGGCTGCCCACATTTCCTCGGCGAGGATAAACGCGCTCCAGGGGTCGGCATCGCGACCGCCCCAGCGCTCGGGCCAGTGCGGCACCAGCAGGCCGGCATCCGCGAGCGCACCGCAAAACTGTTTTGAAAACGTCGTTTGCGCGGACGAACCCGGGCCGTGTGCGATCTCCTCCCAGTTGTCCGGCAGGTTGGCATCGAGAAAGGCGCGAACCGTCGCGCGAAAATCCCGTTGTTGCTGGTTCCAGTCAAATTCCATCAGGCTATGGTCCCGATCAGTGATTGCTTGTCGCGGCGGTGACGATCAATCCTTGCCGCCCTTGCTCCCGATACTCTTGATATGCTTCTCAATCATTGCGAGGTAATCCGGGTTCAACATCAACGCGCTGTTGGCCATGCGCTCGACATTGCGCGCCTGCGCGAGACCGAGATCCCGCGACATTTCTATCGCGAGCTTCGCCGTACCCATTTGCTCACCGTGCTGCTCTGACAGGTGCCGGCAGAAGCGCATCACGTCCTCGTCAAAGGTCTCGTCGGGAAATACCTCGTGCACCAGTCCCATCACGTACGCGCGGTCGGCGTCCGCGGGCAGGTTCGCCATGATCAGGTAGCGCGTCCAGTGGGTACCGATGATACGCACCAGGCGACTCACGCCATTGGAGGCCGGCAGCACGCCGAACTTGCCCTCGGGGAACGCGTAGGAGGCGCTCCTGGCCGCGAGACGAAAATCGCAGGACAGCGACATCTCCAGGCCGCCGCCCACCGTTGCGCCCTGGTGTGCGACCACAATCGGCTTTTCAATGGACTCCATCTCGTCATAAATCCGGTGCATGCCCAGCGTTTTCAGGCGGTGGTTCTCGCGGATCTGCACCGCCGAGCGCGCCATGTCAGCCGGTTTTGACTTCCCGGCGCGCAGATCCACGCCGGAGCAGAAATAGCGGCCGGTCGCGCGAATCAGCATGACCTTCAGGGCCGGGGTATCGCGAAAGCGGTGCAGGGCCTCCTCGAACAGTTCCATGGTCTCGGGCGTGATCGCATTGAGTTTTTCCGGACGGTTCAGCGTCGCAATGAGAATTGCGCCCTCGTCCTCTACTAGCAAATGTGGAGCGTCTGGCATGGTCGGGTTTCCTGTTATGCACGCGTTCTGGGCAGGGCCAGCGCGCGTTCGGCTATCATACTGCGATGCACCTCGCTGGTCCCGCCGTAAATGGTGGTCCCCTGCGCATGGCGGTAGCACTGGTTGAGGAATCCTGCCGGCCCTTTGCGCTTGGACAGCGAATACGGCGCGGTCAGGTCCAGCAGGTCGGCGGAGTCGCTGAGAAACTTCTCGGACGAAAACAGCTTGGCCATCGGCCCGTAAGCCAGGTTGGGCAGTTTTTTCACGCCGGCCCACAGTGCACGGTTGGCGATGACCTCCGAGAGCCAGGCGTGCAGCCGGGCGCGGGCCAGGCGTTTTTGCGCGTCCGTACGCTCGATCAATGCGCCGTCGGCACCGGGTATTTCCCGGCACAGTTGCTCGGCAGCGTGCAGCATGGCCCACTGCGATTTGGCGAAACCGCCGCCGTGTTCCATCTGCAGGGCCCCGGACATGACCTTGACGCCGCCGTCGACCTCGCCGAGGCGGTAGCTGTCTTTCACTTTCACGCCGTCGTAGTAGGTGATATTGGTGCGCTCGTCCTGGAATGTGTAGACCGGATGAATCTCGATGCCCTCCGCTTCCAGAGGCACGACAAACATGGTCAGCCCCTTGTGCTTGGCCACGTCCGGGTTGGTCCGTGTCAGCATCAGCACATATTGCGCGATATTGGCGCCGCTGGTAAACATCTTGGAACCGTCGATGCGCCAGCCGTCGCCGTCCGGTGTTGCCCGCGTCTGCGCGGCGAACACGTCGGAGCCGCAGCCGGGTTCACTGTAGCCCAGGCTGCAGATCACCTCGCCGGCGACAATTTTCGTCAGCACTTCTTCCTTCAGTTCATCGCTGCCGAACAGGCGGATCATACTGCCCACCAGGCCGGTCGTGCTCGCCGCATGGCTGCTCCAGCCCCAGTCTTCCCACACCTGGCGCAGGGCGTTCATCACGTAGGGCTGCGCTTCGCGCCCGCCCCACTCCACCGGCCACTCCGGGAACAGCAGTTTCGCCTCCGCCAGTTTGCGGTGCACACCCGCGTCGAAGCCGTCAAAGGAGTAGTGCGCCTTTGCCAGCAACTCGGGGGTCAGGGTGCTCTCAAAAAACGCGTTCAGCTCGGCGGCCATCGCGCGGGCCTCGTCACCGAGGTCGAAATCGATGGTGACCTCGCCCACGTCGGGCAACTCCGCTGTCTCTCCGGCATACAGCCTGCGTCCCGCCTCTTCCAGCAGCAGCGCCGGATCACCGTAGACCAGCGGCCAGGATTTCGCGCGCAGGTTGTACAGATGGATATCGTATTCCGTGGAGAGGCCGTAGCCGCCATAGGTGTGCAGCGCCTGCGCGACGACCCGCGTGGCAGTATGCGCGTTCCACCAGGCCGCCAGGGAGATCTGGGCGCCGGTGTCCGGCAGCCCCCTGGCGATGTCATGAATCGTCCGCCAGGTAAAGTACTTGCCGCCGTCAACATCCACCACGAGGTCCGCCAAAGGATGGGAGATCCCCTGGTAGGTGCCGATGGGCTGGCCAAAGGCAACGCGCTCGCAGGCGTAGGCCGAGGCCAGGCGCAGCGCCTCGCGCGACAGCCCGGCCAGCGCGGCGGCGATCAGCAGTTTCCATTCCTCGACAGCCTGCGCAAACTGCCTGCGGCCCTCGGCACTGTCGCTGAGCAGCGCGCAGTCGCCGCTGTCGAGCCGCAGTTCGGCGAGCGGCGTGGACGCGAGATTGGCCTCGCCGCGGTCTGTACCCGCGGAAAACGTCACCAGCACTACCCGGTCGCCGTCACGGGCGATCACGGTCTCGGCGACAGCGCCGCCCGCCACCCATTGCACGGGTCGTTGCCGGATATCCTGGAACGCAATGCTGATGACACTCTCGCCGGCGACAACCCTGTCCAGCAGCGCGCCGTGGGCGTCGCCGCCGAGGTTCGCCAGCAGCCGGGTGGCCACCAGCGTTTCGGCGATCGGCCCGGACGCCAATGTGCGCCCGACCTCCTCCATCAGCACCACCGCATCCATCAGGCCCAGCCCCAGTCCGGAGGCCGCCTCCGGAACGCGCAGGGAAAACGCGCCGAGATCAGCCAGGCCCTTCCACATCGCCGCATCGAAGCCGCCGGTGCTCGCGGCCGCCCGCACCCGCTGCATGCTGCTGTGCTCGTCCAGGAAACCGCCGAACGATTCAAGCATCATTCGCTGATCTTCGGATAAATCAAAATTCATAGTTTCATGACCCCGAAAAGAAACACCGCGCGGAAAAACCAGCGAGGTTACCCGCCATGATCACACCAGTCAACACTGGTGTTTAATAGGCAGATGCCCCGGGCAGTTTGGCGGCGACCTCCTCGCCGAACCGCTGTACATTCTCGACGAACGCCGTGAGGCTGGGCGCCGCGACCGACACCGTGGACCAGGTGACGCCCACTTCCGCCAGTGCCGCGTAGGCATCGATCAATCGGGCGGCGTCCATCTGCTCGCCGGCCTGCCGGATGGTGTCGTCCAGGGCCGCCACGCAGATCTCCAGCGGCTCGGTGCGGCCGGTTTCTTCCGCCAGGTCGTGCGCGTAGCGAATCTTGTCCCGCAATTGATCGATGTTCACCAGCTCTTCCGTTTTCGCCGTTTTACTCAACATACCGCCGGCAGGAAAGGGTGACCAGCCCTGGCACAACTCGACCGCCCGGCGAATCGCGCGCGGGGCGTTGCCCCCACCCCAGATGGGCAGCGGGGTCTGCGCCGGTGTCGGCAATACGCGGTTGTCCCGACACTCAAAATGGCGCCCGCGGTAATGGATGGCTTCACCGGTCCACGCCTGGCGCAATACGGCAATCGCCTCGTCAGTGAGGTCGCCCCGCTCCTCGAAGGGCACACCGACCGCGGCGTATTCCGATTTCAGGTAACCGGTTCCGATACCCACCGTGAGACGCCCGCCGCAGAGACGGTCCAGCGAGGCGATAGATTTGGCGACGATCAGCGGGTTGCGGTAGGCGAGAACGAGGATATGGGTGTGTAGACGCAGGCGCTCGGTTGCCGTGGCCGCGACCGACAGGGCCACGAACGGATCCAGTGTGGCGTGCCCCCCACCCGCCAGCCAGCGACTGCTGGGAGCCGGGTGATCGGTGACGAACACGGCGTCCAGTCCCGCCTGATCGACAGCCTGGACGCACTGCGCGATCGCCCCGATCGAGAGCAAATCCTCGCTACCGGCATCCCCTATCGGCAATGAGCATGAGAAGCGCATACATGTTTCTCCTGAATTCTTATCGTGAACGGTAGCGCGGTACGCTAGCGCCAAAGCACCCGACAGGCAACCACAGGCAGCCTGGCTTTCCGGAGCAGAGCAGACGAGTCGCACCCCGGGACAAGGCGGCGGCGAAATTACCCCGCTGTCACCGCGCCAGATAGCGCTTTACTATGCCACAACAATCGTGTTAAATAATCAACATCATTGTTGATCATAAATATTAACAAACCCACTGCCCCTCGCGAGCCATCCTATGAAGTGCAAACCCACTGACATACCTCCCGCCGAGGACATCGATATCCCCGCCCTGCGCGAGAAATACCGACAGGAACGCGACAAGCGCCTCAAGCGCGAGGGCCAGAAGCAGTATGTACAGCCGGTGGACGACTTTGAATCGGCGTATGAAGGGGATCCTCACATGCCGGTGGAGCCCCGCGAGCCGATCACCAGAGAGGTCGAGGTCGCGATTCTCGGCGCCGGGATCTCCGGCATCCTGGCCGGTGTCGACCTCCACAAAGCCGGGGTCCGCGATATTTGCATCATCGACCATGCCGGCGATTTCGGCGGGGTCTGGTACTGGAACCGCTACCCGGGCATACAGTGCGATAACGACGCCTACTGCTACCTTCCCCTGCTTGAGGAAATGGGCTACATGCCCTCGAAGAAATTTGCCGACGGCACGGAGATTTTCCAGTACTGCCAGAGCATCGCGCGGCGCTTTGAGTTGTATGACAACGCCGTGTTCCACACCCTGGTGAAAGGCGTGCGCTGGGATGAATCCCGGCTGCGCTGGCGCATCATGACCGATCGCGGTGATGACATCCGCGCCCGCTTCATCATCATGGCAAACGGCCTGCTGAACATACCGAAACTGCCCGGCATTCCCGGCATCCACGAATTCAAGGGCAAAATGTTCCACACCGCGCGCTGGGAGTACGATTACACCGGCGGCAGCACGACGAACCCGGTGCTCGACAGGCTCGGCGACAAGCGCGTCGGCATCGTCGGCACCGGCGCCACGGCACTGCAGGCGATCCCCTACCTGGGGAAGTACGCCGGTCACCTCTACGTGTTGCAGCGCACCCCGTCGACCGTGGACCAGCGCATCAACCCGCCGACGGATCCACAATGGGTGAAGACGCTCAAACCGGGCTGGCAGGCGGAGCGCCACGCCAACTTTCAACGCGGCGCGCTGGAGGGCTTCCTGCCCGGGGAAGCAGACCAGGTGTGCGACTTCTGGACCGAGGTCAACCGCAATCTCTCCGCGGAACTCGAAGCACAGGGGTGGCCGGAGCTGACCCCGGAGGAGTTCATGGCGCGGCGCGAGGTGATGGACTACCGGGTGATGGAGCGGATGCGCCGCCGCGTCGCTTCCCTGGTGAAAGACCCGGAGACGGCCGAGGCGCTCAAGCCGTACTACCGTTTTTCCTGTAAGCGACCGCTGTCGAACGATGACTACTACGACACCTTCAACCGCCCCAATGTGACGCTGATCGATGTCTCCGCCACCAAGGGCGTTGAGGAAATGACAGGGAAGGGCTTTGTCGCCCGCGGCAAGGAATACGAAGTGGACTGCATGATATTCGCCAGCGGATTCGAAGTCAGCAGCGACCTGGATCGCCGCTGGGGTTTCGAGTTCTTCGAGGGCCGCGATGGCGTGTCGATCTACGACCACTGGGCCGACGGCTACCAGACGCTGCACGGCGTCATGACCCACGCATTCCCCAACCTATTCTTCATCGGGTACTACCAGGGCGGCCTCAACGCCAGCACCACGGAGCAGTATCACCGGCAAACCTCGCATTGCGCGTACATCATCAGGGAAGCGCTGGCCCGCGACCTGGCCTCCGTTGAGCCGAGCAAGGCGGCCCAGGACGCCTACGTGAAGCATTTTCACGAGACCGCGATAGACATAACCGACTTCCAGCGTGAATGTACGCCCAGTTATTACAACAATGAAAGCGAAACGCTGATCGGCAGCGACGGCCGGGAAAAATTCCGCAACTTTCTCGGCGAGACCTATGGTCCCGGCTGGGCGGCCTTTGAAAAGCTGTTGCAGGAGTGGCGCGACGCGGGCAAGCTCGAAGGCCTTGTCCTGGTCGATGACCCCGACAGGAAAGCGCAAACACAGAGCAGGAGGTCACCATGAACAAACAAGCCGACATCAGCATCGAAGACCTGGCCGAACCGCTCACCTACCCTGTCGAGGCGTTCCTCTCTCCTGAGTACGCCAGGGCCGAGCGCGAGTTATTGTGGCCAAAGGTCTGGCAGATGGCCGGCCGGCTGGAGGATATTCCCGAGGTCGGCAATTTCTTCACCTACAACATCCTGGACGAGTCGATCATCGTCGTGCGCACCGCGCCGGACAAGATCAGCGCGTTCTACAATGTCTGCCCGCACCGCGGCCGGCAACTGGTGAACACCCCGGAGGACACGAACGGGGTGCGCGGCAGGAAACAGCATTTCGTCTGCGGTTTCCACGGCTGGACCTACGACCTGGAAGGCAAGAACACCTTTGTACTCGACCCGCAGGACTGGAAGGGCGCACTCAATGAGGAGCGCACCTGCCTGACCCCGCTCAAGGTCGACACCTGGGGCGGCTGGGTGTACATCAACATGGACCCGGACTGCGAACCGCTGCTGGAGTTCCTCGGCGATGTCGACCGCATCCTGTCGCCCTTCGAGTTCGAAAAGATGCGCTACAAGTGGCGCCAGTGGGTTATCTATCCCTGTAACTGGAAGACCGCGATCGAGGCGTTCATGGAGCCCTACCATGTCGCGGGCACGCACTCGCAGCTGCTCAAATACGGTGAGTTCTACGCCTACAGCAAGGCCTACGGCAATCACGGCGTGAGCGGTTTCGACGAGCGCGACCCGGAACTGCGCAAGGCGGGCGGCACCTCTGTCACGCGCGCCGGAGGGGCCAAGGGCTCCGATCCTCGCGTGACCTCCTACGAACTGGCGCGGGAAAATTTCGAAACCCTTATGAAGACGGGCTCAACGGATACACTGGTGAATGCGGCCAGGCGCCTGGTCGACGAGCTGCCGGAGGGAACATCGGGCCCGGACGTGATCAAGCACTGGATGGCCTCGGCCAGGGCCGATGACGCGGCGCGCGGCGTGATCTGGCCCGAGATGACAGCGGAGCAGCAGTCGGAAGCGGGCCTCGCATGGAGCCTGTTCCCCAACCAGACGATTCTGCAGGGCATCACGTTCGCCCTGTGCTATCGGTCCCGCCCCTATGGCGACGATCCCAACATGTGTATTTTCGAGTCCTACGCGCTGGAGCGCTACCCGCAGGGAGAGGAGCCGAGCACGGAATGGGTTTACGCGGAGCCCACTGCGGAAAACTGGGGGCCGGTGCTGGCACAGGACTTCTCGAATATGGAGTGGGTTCAGAAAGGCATGAAATCAAGGGGGTTCCGCGGCCCGCTGCCCAATCCCCACCAGGAGCGCAAGGTAACCAATTTTCACCGTGTCCTGTCGCAATACATGGGAACAGGATCACCCCGGCTCCTCGACAAATAAAAAAACCGCAGCACCTGATAGATCGACTAACAATGAGGATATTTTTGTCATGGCCGTAAAAGTGTTTGAGCGCATCCTGCAACTGTTCGAAGCCGAGGGCATCAATACGCTGTTCGGCATTCCCGACCCCAACTTTGTGCACATGTTCCTGGAAGCGGAAGCGCGCGGCTGGACCGTCGTCGCGCCACACCACGAAGCCGCCGCGGGTTTCATGGCCGAGGCCGCTTCGCGCATCACCGGCAAGCCCGCGGTGTGCATCGGTACGCTGGGACCGGGCATCGCCAACGCCGCCCCCGCCATCCAGTGCGCGCTGGTGGAAAACTCGCCGGTCATTTTCCTCAGCGGCCAGCGCGCCCGTGTGACGGAGCAGCGGGTACGTCGCGGCCGCATCCAGTTCGTCAAACAGATGCCGCTGTTCGAGAACTCCGTGAAATACGCGGCCTCTATCGAATATGCCGACCAGACGGACGAGATCATCCGCGAAGCCATTCGCCAGTCGCTGTCGGGCACACCCGGCCCCTCCTACATCGAGTATCCTTCGCACATCATCGAGCAGGAACTGGACGTGGGCGACGCCCTGCCCCCGGCACGCTACCGCCTGGTCGACCAGGGCGCCGATATCGACAAGGTGGCAGAAGCCGCGAAACTGATTCGCAAAGCCAAGCGCCCGATTCTGCTGGTGGGCCACGGCGTGCACACCTCACGCACGGGCGCACAGGTCAAAAAACTGGCGGAACTGATGAACTGTCCGGTCATCCAGACATCGGGGGGCACGTCGTATATCAAGGGGCTCGAGGACCGCACGTTCCAGTATGTCTTTTCCGATGCATCCATCGAGGCGGTGACGGAATCCGACCTGTGCCTGGCGCTGGGCACGGAGTTGGGCGAGCCCGTACACTACGGGCGCTGGCGTTACTGGGTGAAAAATGAGGCCATCCGCAAGTGGATCTACGTGGAGCAGGATGCCGCTGCGATCGGCGTGAATCGCCCGATCGACGTGCCGCTGGTGGGCGACCTGCGCGGCGTGGTTCCGCAGCTGGTGAAAGCCCTGAAAGACACACCGCGCAAACCCGCGCGCGGCCTGGCGAAGTTTATGAAGGACGGGCAGGCGGAACTGGATGCGCTGGCCAAGGAATCACTCACGCGCAGCGACGGCACGGGCAAAGTGCCCATTCACACCTCGCGCTTCGTCGTCGAGGCGACGCAGGCTTTCCCCAAAAACGGGATTATGATCCGCGACGGCGGCGCTACGGTGATCTTCCAGTGGACGTATTCGCAGTGCAAGCCCCACGACGTGATATGGAACCAGAACTTCGGCCACATCGGCACCGGCCTGCCCTATGCCACCGGTGCGATGCTCGCGGACCAGGCCGCCACCGGCAAAACACGCCCGGGCATGCTGCTGACCAGCGATTCCTCGTTCATGTTCCATATCGCGGAACTGGAAACCGCGGTACGCTGCAAACTGCCGCTGGTGTGTGTGGTGGGCGTGGACAACCAGTGGGGCCTGGAAGTGGGCGTGTACAAGCGCACTTTCGGCAAGGGCACGGCCGAGACGGGAACGCACTGGAGCAAGGACGTGCGCTTTGACAAGATCGGTGAGGGCTTCGGCTGCCACGGTGAGTATGTCACCAGGGCCGAGGACATCAGACCCGCGATAGAACGCGCCTATGCCAGCGGCAAAGTCGGCGTGGTACACGTGGTGATCGATCCCAAGGCAAACTCGGAGGAGATGCCCAAATACCCCGAGTTCAGGACCTGGTACGCCGAGGGCACGCAGTAACGCGCAGGGCCGGGGGCCAACACCCGGGGGGAGGGAGAAGTGGACAATGCCCGGGTACTGATCCGCGCGGCGATGGACGCTACCGGCCTGGCCGATTTCGGGCCGGATTCCTTTCGCGAAGGCCTGGAGATACTGGTTGCGTCCCTCAATGCCGAAGCCCGGCTGAACGCCACCGGTGAACACGTGCTGCGCGAGCGTATACTCGGACACCTGAAGCAACGACTGCAGATTGAAGACTGGTACCGGCGCCACCCGCAGATCGAGGATGAGCAGATTACCAGGCCGCTGATTGGCCTGGGCCTGCCGCGCACCGGGTCCACCGCGCTGTCCTTCCTGCTGGCCCAGGATACCCGTGCCCGTTACCTCTCCCGGGGTGAAGCCGCCAATCCCTGTCCCCCGCCCTCGACCGTGGAGAACGATCGGCGCGAGTCCCTGAGAGACGCAGCCGAAACTGTCGCCGGGTGGAAGCCCCATGTCCCCTCCGGCGAATTCGCGCCGGCGGAATGCCAGGACTTGATGTCCCTGGAGTTTACCTCGCAGATTTTTCTCGCCTTCGCCCGGGTACCCGCCTATGCCCGGTGGCTGGAAGACGCCGATCTCACAGCCTGCTACGCGTACGAACGCCGCGCGCTGAAACTCCTGCAGTGGGGCCGGCCGACCAAACCCTGGCGGCTGAAGGCGCCCACCCATCTCCTCTACCTGGAAGCGCTCGACAGGGCTTTTCCGGACGCCCGTTTTGTGATGACACACCGCGACCCCACAGACGTGATGGTTTCCGTGATCGATGTGTACGCCGATATCAACGGCAAGTTCACCGACGATCTCGACATGCAGTACATTGTCGACCTGAACATCGCCATGTGGGCCGAGGGTATGCGGCGCGCGCTGGCGTTCCGGCGCGAGCACGGTGACGAACGCTTTTTCGATATTCACTTCAAGGACATGCAGCAGGACCCGGTGGGGCAGGTGCGCAAACTGTACGACTGGCTGGGGGAAACGGTCAGCGCGGACTTCGCCGGCGGCATGCGGCAGTGGTGGCGGCAAAACGCGGCCAATCGCGAACCGGGGCCGGCCAGGAAAGACCAGGACTACGGGATCGACCTGAATCGGGTTCGCCCGCTGTTCAACGACTATGCCGGGCAGATGGCCGCCTGGACCGGGAGGGGAGCGCCGTGACGGTTGATCTATCCGGCGGCATCGATCCCGCCCGCGAATACATGCTGGCGACACAGCCCGAGGACCCGGAGATTCGCGAGGCCGTCAACGTGTGGATCGAGTCATCCGACGGCGGCTTCGGCATGCGGATAGGCATTGAAGCCCTGGCCGCGAACTGGGAGGCGCAGGACATCTGGCTGGATATCGCGTTCGCCGACGGCCGCGTCATCAGCTTGCGGGAAAGTCACCCGCCCCTGCCGGCCGTTGACGGGCGTGGGCTGGCCACGATCCGCGGGGCGGGTCCGGTCCGGTTTCAGTGCGTGACCCCGTTTGCGCACTGGCGGGTTTCGTTTCAGGGCCAGGCTCCCGAAACCACGGCGGCGCAGCTTGCCAACGGCGTGCTGGCCAATGCGCCATCCCCTGTCGAGGTCGCGTTTGACCTCGACCTGTCGATGGCGGTGCCGGCCTGGGCACCCGGTACGCTGCGCAAAGAGGCGGCACAAACGCTGGCAGGCCAGCAGGGCGAGCACATGAGCGCGCGCTACGAGCAACTGTGTCGCGCACAGGGCTCGCTGCGTGTCGGGAACAAGGTGCTCGATGTAAGGGGCAATGGATTGCGGATTCGCCGCCAGGGTGTGCGCCGCCTGGAAGGCTTCTTCGGGCACTGCTGGCAATCGGCGGTGTTCCCCAGTGGCAAGGCGTTTGGATTCAATGCCTATCCGCCCCGTGAGGACGGCCAGCCCAGCTACAACGAGGGATTTGTGTATAACGGCGACGGCGTACTGCAACCCGCCAGGGCGATACAGGTACCCTGGCTGGACCGCTTGCGGGCCAGTGGTGACGATGTGTCATTCGTGCTGGAAACCGCCGACGGGAACGTGTCGGTGACAGGGACAACCTTCATCAATACCCGCTCCGTGAACAAGGGCTCAGCGGTAGTGCCGCCGGAATTTCCCGTCGTGCAACAGGCGCACGCCCGCTACCGCTGGGACGGCGAGGAGTGTTGCGGCATGGTTGAGCGCTCCTCACAGGCCAGTAAAATCATCCGCTGATTCAGGGCAAGCACGGCTTGATCTCTTCCATAACCCACTGCGTGTAATCCAGGTACTCCTCGATGGACCGCACCGGAGGAATGGGTACGGAACTCATCGTCACGCCCGCCTCCCGCAGCCGGCACAAGCCATCCACGATTTCCCCGGCCGGCATCCCCGGCCGCGCGGGGTAATCGGCATTCACCGCATGCCCCTCCCCCACGCGGGCGGTGGCGAGACCGTACATGACCTCGAATTCCCCGCCGCGGAAATCAGGCTGTGAGTGGATGAAATCAATGCGCGCCCGCAGCTGATCCGGCGGCGTGAGAAATGGCCACCAGCCCGAGGCAAAGCGCGCCGCACGGCGCAGGGCCGCGTCGCTGTCGCCCCCCATCCACACCGGCAAGTGCGGCTTCTGCACGGGCTTGGGTTCGAAAACGACATCCCGGAAGCGCACATAGCGCCCTTCGAAACAGGGGGTCTCGCTCGTCCACAACTCCAGAATGGCGGCCAGGTACTCGTCCGCCATGCGGCCGCGCTCACGAAAGGGCACGTCCAGGATCTCGAATTCCCTCTGCAGCCAGCCGACGCCGAATGTCACCATCGCCCGGCCACCGCTCAGCCAGTCCATTGTGGACAGCGCCTTGGCGGTAACGACTGGATGTTGCAGCGGCAGCAGCGCGATGCAGGAATTGACCCTGATGTGCTCGGTGGCCCCGGCATAGAAACTCTGTGCCGCGGCGCCATGAAAATAGTGCGGGCCGGATAGTTCCAGATGCTCGGCCGGGATAATGAAGTGTTCCGGCACGGCGAGCATATCGTAGCCCTGGATTTCCGCCTGGCGCGCCATTCGCTTCTGGTCACGGCCGTTCACCTGCTGCTCCCACGGCTGCATGGTGGCCTTCAGGCGCAGCATATGGGGCATCGCAAAACAAAATTTCAAACCGGCCTCCTCCCGTCAGGGTATCGTTTCCGTGGCGCAGCTACGCGGGCTCCCCGCCGAGCTGCACCGTCAGTGTTTGCGCCGAAGACAGCAATGCATCCTGCAGTGGCGGCAGGCCCGTTCGCTTCAGGGCGCTACCGATGCCGGTGGCCACCACCGCATGGCTGAGGGCGCCGCGCGACTTCCAGACGGGGGCGGCAACCACGGTCACACCGGTTATGTAATTGCCCTCATCGACGCCAAAGCCCTGCGCCCGCGTCTGCTCGACCTGTCCCTTCCACTCGTCCAGCGTCGGCGGATCATCCCAGCGCAGGGTATTGAAGCGCGATTCCAGTTCAGCATCCGGGTAACCGCCGAATGCCGCGATACAGCGGCCAGTGGCGCTGATCAATGCCGGAAAGCGACTACCGATCTGCGCGCTGAGCTGGAAGTTGTTCCCCGATTGCGAAACGGCGACGACAATCATGTGATCCAGGCCCACGATATTCACCCCGAGCATCGTCACGTCAAACGCCTGGCTGAGACGATCCAGTTCGGGTTGCACCAGGTCCGTAAACTGGTTGCGCTTGAGCCAGTGCCGCGCGAGCGTGAGTACCCCCGCCTCCAGCGAGTAGCGCTTGGTATCGGGATCGAAAGCCACGAACTCTTCCGCGACCAGCGCCCTGAGCACGTAGAGGCAGGTGCTCGGCACCAATCCCAGCGCGCGGGCTATCGCCTGCAGACCCAGCGGCGCCTCGCTCTTTCCCAACAGCCGCAAAATGGCGGCGGCGCGTGAGATGGCCGGCGCCTTGCTCTCTTTCAGGGTTTTGGCGAGTTTACGGTCTTCCTCGGAAGTGCGCCTTGTTCGCGTGGTCATGGTAACTCCGTGTTGCATTCGTATAGGCCGGGGCCATTCAGCAGCCGACCAGATATTCAATATATAGAATATTATTCAGTATTTACAACAAAAATTTTTTGTGGCATTGTGCCCCCTCCTGAGAAGCAGCGTCAAATTCAAACAATCCGGCGGTGGATCAATGCCAAAACTGACTGAATACACCTCTTACGCGGATGCGCTGGCGCACGCCAGTTCTGCCGCGTTGTGGGAGTTGTTTGACGGCGATCGCGACTACCTGAATATCGCCCACGAATGCATGACCCGCCACGCCGACGGCACGGGTCGCACAGCGGTGCGCATCGCGCACGCCGATGGCAGCGATGAAATCCTCAGCTTCGATGTGATTGCCGCGAGTTCCGCGCAGTTTGCGCACTGGCTGGTCGACAACGGCATCGAGCCCGGCGACCGGATCGCCTTCATGCTGGAACCTTCACTGCCTTTTTACACCAGCCTGTTTGGCGCCATGATGATGGGTGCTATCAGCGTACCCCTGTTCACGCTTTTCGGCCTGGATGGCCTGCGCCTGCGCGTCGACGATTGCAAACCGCGCCTGCTGGTGACCAATGCGGAAAAAGCGGACATCGCCAACCAGGTAGAGGACTTGCGCGTCGTCACCGCGGACGCCAGCCTGCTCGAACAGATCAGTCACTACCCGACCCATTTTGCCGGCAACACGCGGGCCGACGACCTCGCCGTGTTCCAGTACACCTCTGGCACGACACGCGAACTGCCCGCCGCGGTGAAGCATACCCACCGCTCGATCGTTACGCTGATGTACGCCGCGCTGTACGGTACCGGCATCCGGCCTGGCGACGAATACTTCTGCCCGTCCTCTCCCGCGTGGGGCCACGGCCTGTGGCACGGCACGCTGGCGCCGCTGGCACTGGGTGTCACCACGGGTACTTTCGCCGGCCGCTTCGACCCCGTGCGACTGATGAAAGGGCTGCAGGACTATAGAATCACCAATATGTCGGCCGCCGCCACGCATTACCGGATGATGAAAAACTCCGGCGAAGCGGGAAAATTCAAATTCGCGCTGGAGAAACTGTCCTTCACCGGCGAACCCTGTGACCCGGCGACGCTTGAGTTCATCGAGGACACGTTTCACACCCCGGCCTGCAGCATGTACGGCACCACGGAGATCGGCGTGGTGCTGGTCAACTTTCCCGGGGCACAGGACTACGAGGTCAAGCCGGGAGCGCTGGGCAAGCCCATACCGGGACTGAAACTCGAGGTGCACAGGGCGGACGGCACGCCGACGGCGCCCGACGAAGTGGGCGAACTGATGCTGTGGAAACGCGACCACTGGGAGACGACCAAGGACCTTGCCAAAGTTGACGCGAGCGGCTACCTGTATCACTGCGGTCGCGCCGACGACGTTATCATTTCAGCCGGCTGGACCATGAGCGCGGTGGAGATAGAGAACACCCTGTTGAAGCACGATGACGTCCAGGAGGTCGCGGTCATCGGCGTGCCCGACGAGACGCGCGGGCAGGTCGCCAAGGCGTTTGTCGTCAGCAGGCGCGCACCCGACGACGCCTACATAGAGGAACTGCAGAATTTCACGCGCCAGCGCCTGGCGCAGCATGAATATCCCCGGCACATCGTGTTCGTGGATGAACTACCCAAAACCCCCGCCGGCAAGGTCCACCGCAAGGTACTGCGTGACCGGGAAGCCGCTGCCGCGGCCCACAACTGAAGACTTCAGATAGCTATCCAAGGAGAACTACACTATGTCAGCCGACCGATTTCCGAAAATAACCGAACAGGGCCTGGACGATCTCCGCAGTCGTATTGGCGTGAAGATCACCGACACCATCGAGCCGTGGAACCACGAGGCAACCCGTGACGCGATACGCCACTACGCCCACGGTATAGGTGATGACAACCCGCTGTGGTGTGATCCCGACTACGCGGCGAACACAAAGTACGGCTCGATTGTCGCGCTGCCCAGCTTCCTGTTCTCGACCGACCGGATCATCTCCGGCTACTGTGGCGGGCTTTCAGGGATTCACGCGATGTGGGCCGGCGCCGACTGGACCTGGCACAAACCCGTGCTGCGCAACGATACGATTACCACCGAGGCCCACCTGAAGGACCTGATCGAACACCAGACACGATTCGCCGGCCGCTCGTTCCAGCAGATCTACCATGTGGACTTCTTCAACCAGCACGGGGACAAGGTCGCCGGGGCTGACAGCTGGGTGTTCCGCACCGACCGCGATGAAGCGCGTGAACGCGGCACCAAGTACACCGACGTAAAAGGGGTGGTGGAGCCCTTCACCGACGAGGAACTGGCGAACCTGGGCAAGCTGTATGCCGCCGAGGAAATTCGCGGCGCCACCCCCCGCTACTGGGAGGATGTGCAGGAAGGTGATGAACTCCCCCGCATGATGAAGGGCCCGATGACGGTGACCGGTTTCATCTGTTACGCACAGGGCTGGGGCGGCCTCTACATCCGCGCCAACAAGCTGGCGTGGAAGATGCAGCAGAAGCACCCCGGCCTCGGCATCAAGAACCGCTTCAATGTGCCCGACTGCCCCGAGCGCGTTCACTGGGACGAGGATTTCGCGCTCGCCGTCGGCGCGCCCGGCGCCTACGATTACGGTCCGGAGCGCTGCTCCTGGCTCACCCACCAGCTCACCAACTGGATGGGCGACGACGGCTTCCTGCACAAGAGCAAGTGCCAGATACGCCGGCACAACCCGGACGGTGACGTGGTACTGATCGACGGCACGGTAACGCGCAAGTTCGAGGAAGACGGCAAGCACCTGGTGGAAATCGCCCAGCGCGCTGAAACCCATCGCGGCGAGCTGTCCGCGTCGGGTGCGGCGGTCGTGGAATTGCCCAGCCGGGGATAATCCCCGCACGAAACCGGGACCGACAGGGGTTTTGCAATGACGGAGTTACGATTCGACGATCGCGTCGCGGTGATAACCGGCGCCGGCAGGGGGCTGGGCCGGGCCTATGCCCTGCTGCTCGCCTCCCGGGGCGCAAAAGTGGTCGTCAACGATCCCGGTGTCAGCATGCAGGGAGAAGCCACCGATGAAGGCCCTGCCGCTGAGGTTGTGCGGGAGATCCGGGACGCTGGCGGCGACGCGGTCGCCAGTACCGCATCCGTGGCCACGCCCGAGGGCGGGCAGGCCATTGCCGACGACGCGCTGCAACACTACGGTCGCATCGATATCCTGATCCATAACGCCGGTATCGTTCGCCGCGCGCCGCTCGCCGAGATGAGCGTCGAGGATTTCGAAACTGTCCTGGACGTGCATCTGCGCGGCGGCTTCCATGTCGTGCGCGCGGCATTCCCGGCAATGTGCAAAGCCGGTTACGGGCGCATCGTGCTGACCGCGTCGATCAACGCCTTGTACGGCAACCAGAACGTGGCCAACTACTGTGTCGCCAAGGCGGGCCTGATCGGCCTGGCGAATGTCGCGGCGCTGGAAGGTGCGGCGCACGGCGTGAAAAGCAATGTCATCATTCCGGCAGCGGTAACGCGCATGGCCGACGGGCTGGACACCAGTGCCTACCCGCCGATGCAGCCTGAACTCGTTGCCCCCGCGGTGGGCTGGCTGGCCCATGAATCCTGCTCTGTCTCGGGAGAAATGCTGATCGCGATTGGCGGCCGCATGGCCCGCGCCTACGCGACCGAGACGCCCGGCGTCTATCAAGCGGACTGGAGCATCGAACAGGTCGCCGAACAGATCGACACCATCCGAAACTCCTCGGAGCCGGTGGTTTTCCCGGTCGTCCCCTCCGGTCACATCGATCATCTGCGCTACAGTTTCGCTATGGCGAACACGCCCGACGACCCGGTATAGTTGTCGGCAACTTTCAATCAGCAGGGACAGGGATACACATGGGCGACGCGGTACTGTTTGACGCGCGCGATGACGGCATCGCGATCATTACACTGAACCGACCGGACACGCGCAATGCGTTGAGCCGGGAGATTCGCGCGGGGCTGTTCGACGCCTGGGAGCGATTCGAGCGCAGCCCCGAACTGCGCGTGGCGATTCTCACCGGCGCCGGCGAAAAGGCTTTTTGCGCCGGCGGCGACCTGAAGGAAATGGTCGAAACCGGGATGAAGGTACCGCCGCGGGACATGTTTCCGCAGCCCTATGATACGGTGGAGCTGTCCAAGCCGACGATTGCCGCTGTCAACGGCGTAGCCTTCGCGGGCGGCTGGATGATTGCCCAGGCCTGCGATCTCTGCGTCGCCAGTACCAGCGCGAAATTCGCTGTCACCGAAGTCAAGGTCGGGAGAAGCTCGCCGTGGGCCGCCCCGCTGATCCATATGATTCCGCAGCGGATCATGATGGAGATACTGCTCACCGGCAAGCCCATCAGCGCGCAGCGCGCCTACGAGATCGGGCTGGTGAATCGACTCGCCGAACCCGGGCAACTGCTGGATGCGGCGATAGAGTTGGCCAACGAGATTCTCGATGGCGCCCCGCTGTCGGTGCGGGCGGCGCGGGAGACCGTGATGCTGTCGACCGAGATGGGCCGCTCGGCGGCGCTGCAGGCGGCCAGGCATGCCTCCGAGTACTGCTACAACAGCGAAGATGCCCAGGAGGGGCCCCGGGCGTTTGCCGAGAAGCGGCGGCCGCAGTGGCAGGGTCGCTGACATGCCTGTCAACGCGGGCGGGTAAATTCCTGTGAATATCGCAGACTCCCTGGGTCACTCGGCCACAGCGCTGGGCGACAGGATCGCCATATACCACGGAAAGGCGCCGTATCTCTCGTGGCGTGATCTCGAACGCAGGACGCAAAAACTCGCCGCGGCGATGCAGCAACTGGGTATCTCCCAGGGCGATTGCGTCGGCCTGGCGATGGGCAACTGCCCCCAGTTCGTCGAGATTCTGTACGCCTGCTGGCGCCTCGGCGCGATTGCCGTGCCGATGAATGCCAAGGGCCACGCGTCCGACTTCCAGTACATGCTGGAACACTCGGGCGCACGGGTCTGCTTCGTCACCGCGGACCTGGCGGACACCCTGCGGCAGGCCACCGCCGCTGCCGGCGCCGCGGTCAAACTGCTGGCTGTCGGGTCCCCGGAAGTCTCGGCATCGATCGAGGACGCTGACGAGAACACCCTGCCGGCAACACCACAGGACGCAGCACTTCCGGCCTGGCTGTTCTACACCAGCGGCACCACCGGGCGCCCGAAAGGCGCCACGCTGTCGCACCGCAACCTGCTGGCGATGGCCGACTGCTACTTCTGTGACGTGGATGAGGTAAGCGACCGGGACAATCTCGTCCACGCGGCGCCGATGAGCCACGGTTCCGGCCTGTACATCATACCTCACGTGATCAAAGGGGCGTCCCAGGTGGTACCGCTATCGGGCAAGTTCAAGGAAGACGAACTGCTCGAACTGGTCGACCATTTTCAACACTGCACCCTGTTTGCCGCACCCACGATGCTGCAGCGACTCCTCGCCAATCCGTCGACGGGCAGCCTGCCCGGCCTGAAGACGCTGGTGCTTGGCGGCGGGCCACTCTACGTCCAGGACTGCCTCAGCGCGCTGCAGAAATTCGGCCCCAAACTGGCTCAGATCTACGGCCAGGGCGAAACGCCAATGACCATCACCGCGATGAACAAGCAGCAGATGTACCAGGCCTTCGAGAACAATGCGCTGGATTTCCTCGGCTCGGTGGGCAAGCCGTTTCGCGATGTGGAAGTGGCCGTGATCGGCGCTGACGGCACCCCCCTGCCCGCCGGTGAGTCGGGCGAAATCGTGGTGCGCGGCGACACCGTGATGAGCGGCTACTGGCACAACGAGGGCGCGAGCGCTGAAACCCTGCGCAACGGCTGGCTGCACACCGGGGACATCGGCTGCTTCGACAGCGACAACGTGCTCACGCTGAAGGATCGTTCCAAAGACCTGATCATCAGCGGCGGCACCAACATCTACCCGCGCGAGGTCGAGGAAGTACTGCTGCAGCACACGGCTGTGCGGGAGGCCTGTGTGCTCGGTATAACCGACGCGCTGTGGGGAGAGTCGGTGGCCGCTGCGCTGGTCCCGCAACCGGGCGCTGCGATCGACACCGCAGACATCGACCGATTCTGCCAGGATCACCTGGCGAGGTTCAAGCGGCCGAAGCACTACCGGGTGCTGGACGAACTGCCCAAGACAGCCACCGGCAAGGTGCTCAAGGCGAAGGTCAGGGCCGTATTCCAGTAAGCGTCGTATCGACGGCCCGGCGTCACGGCAGCACGGGTATCAACCGGCCTTGCCGGTTTTCGCGAAGCGCTCCATCAGGGCCGCGTGTTTCTCCGGGATGAGTGTGCCATACATCGACAGGCGCAACATCTCGTCGACAAAGCGCTGCTGCATCCTGCTCCTGGACTTGGAGCCTTTGGAATGCGCGCCGACCCAGATCGGCCACAAAAACGCGCTGGAGAGCGTGATGAACGCAAACACCTCGATGTCGATATCTTCCCGGCCGTAGCCGGATTTCGAAAACTGCTCGAGTTCGTGCACGTAGCGTTTCCAGAACGGGTCGGTCACCACGCCCTTGGTCGACATCACATCGAAGAGCCAGGCGCGACTCAATTCCGGGTTGTTCATCGCAAAGTCGGATAGCCGCTCCATCGCGACATCCGAGGGGAAGACCTCGTTTTTCTCGGACAACTCTTCGAAATCGCCGTAGAACTCCTCGTAAATTCGCTCGCTGACCCACGCGGTGGTCGCGTGGGCCAGATCCTCCCGCGTGGGAAAATGCTGGTAGGCGGTACCGCGGTTGACACCCGCGAGGCGCGCCACCTGCGTCACGCTGAGGCTTTCCGGCCCATCCTTGGCCAGCACTTCGAGCGCTGCCTGGAGTATTTCCCTGCGCGTGGATTCCGGGTCGGTATTGTTGCGGCGAGTCGGTTTGTGGGGTTCTGACATTTCAATTACTCACAATATAGACACTCGGCATAGTAACAGACACGTTGATCACCAGCATCGACTTCACGTCACCCCACGGGTGTAGCGTGCCCGCCCTCTTCGAAGTAGTGTACACCATTGTTGACTATTCGCATAGCTTCTAGTAACTTGCTCTCCCTGCTAATTCGATAAGAACCCGAGGAAAAGCGAGCATGTCACTGAACGGAAAAGTAGCGGTAGTCACCGGCGGCGCCAGTGGCATAGGCCGCGCCATCGCCCTTAAACTGGCCAGTGACGGCGCTGCTGTCGCGGTGTGGGATCTCGATGAATCCGGGGCCGGAGAAACGGTAAATATGATAACCGGGGCCGGGGGCCGCGCCATCGCCTGTATCGGCGACGCCTCTGACGTCGACGCAATCGCCGCGAGCGCGGCCCGAACGCGCGAGGAGCTGGGCGCGATTACCATCCTGGTGAACAATGCCGGCATCACCGGCTTCCACGCGTTCCTGGATATCTCGGTCGACATGCTGGAGCGAATGCTGCGGGTCAACGTGATGGGGCCCTTTCTCTGTTCGCAGGCGATTATTCCGGACATGCTCGACGCCGGCTGGGGCAGGATTGTCAATATTTCCTCCTCCTCGGCCCAGACCGGCGCGATGATGATGACCCACTACGCGACTTCCAAGGGCGCGGTGGTTGCGTTCACAAAAGCGCTTGCCAGGGAATACGCCAGCAAGGGTATTACCGTGAACAATATCCCGCCCGGCTTTGTCGATACGCCGATGCTGCGCAAATCACCGGTGAATGTCGACGCTGAAGCGGCTTCAGCCAATTCACCGATGGGCCGTCCCGGCAAGCCGGAGGATATCGCCGCGGCCTGCTCCTACCTGGTGTCGGAAGCCGCCGGCTACGTCACCGGTCACACGCTGGGCGTCAATGGCGGCCGGGTGATGCCCTGATGGAGAGTGAGTCGTGACCGCCTACGTTATTTTCACCCGTGAAGGCCCGGTAATCGACCAGGCGGAGATGGACAAATACTCAAGCATGAATCGGGGTCATCCGCCTCCCGCCAAGCTGACACCGCTGGCGATTTACGGTGCGCTGGAGTCCCTGGAGGGCGAGGCGCCGGACGGCGTGGTCGTGCTGCAATTCCCGACCATGCAGGATGCCCGGGAGTGGTACAACAGCCCGGAATACCAGGCCGCATTGGTGCACCGGAAAAAAGGCGCCCGGTATCGGGCCTTCATCGTCGAAGGTATCGACTGAGACGAGCTTTGAACGGTGCTGGATCCCGGGATGGCCAAACGACGGAGAAACCCTGATGCAGGATGAAAATAACACGCGAATGTCACCGCTGCTGCCACCGGACTGGAGCGACGAGATTCTCGATGCGCTGGGCGCGTTTCCCAGCGGGCTGCAATTTGTTCTCTCGCGCTGGGAAGACGGGGGTGAGGACGCCCGCGGCATGTACACACTGGGCAGCCTGGCGCACTACCCGGCGCTGGCCAAGGCCTTCCTCACCTTCAACCGACATGTCGCCCAGGGCAGCACCCTCACCGCCCGCGAGCGCGAACTGCTGATTCTGCGCATCAGCTGGCTGCGTCACTCTGAATACGAATTCGTGCAACACGCAATACTCGGACGCCGGGCGGGCCTGACAGACGAGGAAATCGAACGGGTACAGGCGGGGCCGGATGCGCCCCAGTGGAACAGCGAGGACGCCGCCCTGGTCCGTGTCGCGGATGACCTGCACACGCATACGCGCATCTCCGATACGACGTGGGCCGCGCTTGTGCCGCGTTACGATACGCAACAAATCATGGACATGGTATTCCTGGTGGGCTGTTACAACGTACTGGCCATGGCGCTGGGCAGCTTCGACATCCCGCTGGAGCCCGGCGTGGAAGGGTTTGACAGTCAGACGAGGGAGCGCATGCTCGCCTCGCGCGAGGGGTCCTGACAGCATGAGCGCACTGTCCGAGGTGCGGGGCGTTCCCCTGCGTGAAGAGACCGGCATCGGCCCCCTGACCCTGCCCGGATTTGTCGGAGAAATCGCCAAACGGCACGGCGACCGCGAAGCGCTGCGCTGGCTGGATCTCGCTGGCGAGCAACAGAGCTGGACCTATCACGATCTCTACAGCGAATCGCTGGCCGTCGCCAGGGCGCTACTTGCGGCAGGTGTCGGACGCGGCGCCCGGATCGGCCTGCTGGTCAGCAACAGGCCGGAATGGCTGTTCGGCATGTTCGGCATCGCCATGGCGGGCGGTGTCACCGTCGCCCTGAATACGTTCTCAACCCGCGAAGAACTGGCGTTCCAGCTGCGCCAGTCGGATATCGAGCTGTTGATCATGGAGGCGGGTGTCGCCTCGCGGGATTTTGTGCACGACATATTCGAGATATGCCCCGACCTCGCCACGGTCGCCCCGGGGCACCTGCAGCAGGACGACCTGCCCTTTCTGCGACGTGTCATCTGCCTGGACAGCGCGCTGTCCCGCCCCGGATTGCAGAACTGGGATGAATTCCTGGCACTGGGTAACGCGGTGCCGGTTTCCCTCGCCAGCGCGGCGGCCGAGGCTTCCAGCCCCATGGATCTGGGCCTGGTATTTTTCTCTTCCGGGTCCACCGCGCAACCCAAGGCCATCCAGCAGTCACACCGCGCGGCGACGCTGCAGTGCTGGCGTTTCGGCCACTGGTATGACGCGGACAGCTCGGTGCGCACCTGGAGCGCCAATGGCTTCTTCTGGTCCGGCAACTTCGGCATGGCATTCGGCAGTACGCTGACCGTCGGGGGTTGCCTGGTATTGCAGCGCTACTTCGATCCCGATGCCGCGCTGGAGCTGCTGCAGAAGGAACGTATCTCGCTGGCGATCGCCTGGCCTCACCAGGAGGCGCGATTGAAAGAATGCCCGGGTTGGGACAGCGCGGACCTGTCCGCCCTGCATTACGTCGATGCGCAGTTGATCCTGGCGACACACCCCTCGATCAATACCACCTGGCGACAGCCCAGCGGCTATGGCCTGACCGAGACGTTCACCTTCGTCACGGGATTTTCGGGGAAGGAGAATACAGACAATACCTTTGGCCCGGTGCTGCCGGGCAATATCGTGCGCATCGTGGACCCGGAAACCGGCGCCATTGTGCCCATGGGAGAAACCGGCGAGATCATCGCCAAGGGCCCCACCCTGACTCCGGGCTACCTGAAGACTCCGCCGGAGGACCTGCTCGACGAGGAGGGTTTCATTCACACCGCGGACGCGGGTTACTTCACGCCCCAGGGCCACCTGTTCTGGATCGGCAGGTTGGGCGACATCATCAAGACCGGCGGCGCCAACGTGTCACCGACCGAAATCGATGTTGCGCTGGGCAAGCACGACGCGATCGCCACCGCGTTTTCCCTGGGTATACCCCACGAGACGCTGGGTGAGATTGTGGTTTCCTGCGTGGTGCTGAGCGAGGGCAAGCAGCTGGATGAAGAGGCCGTGCGGGCTTTCGCCAAACAATCCCTGGCCAGTTACAAGGTACCGCGCCGGGTACTCTTCTTCAGCGAACAGGAACTGCCCATGACCGGCAGCAACAAGATCCAGCGGCCCGAGTTACGCAAACTGGTCGTCGCAAGGCTCGAGCAAGCCTAGCGCTGCGGCCGGCCGGGCCGCTTGCATAATTTGAACCCTCTTTTTCAGGAGATCCGACATGGCACTTAGCACCAGAGATTTGAAGCCCCGCATCGCCACCGAAATTCGCGCTGATAAAGCCGCGCTGCTGAGCGGCGAACACGCCGGCGAAATTCGCGACCTGCTCGAGCGTCGCGGCGTACTGGTGTTCCCGCAGGTAAATTTCACCGATGAAGAGCAGATCACGTTCACCGAGACACTGGGCACATTCGCACCGGAGAACTCCGGCGAAAATATCTACAAGGTCACGCTGGACACCGGCGCCAACAAACTCGCTGATTACCTGAAGGGCTCCCTGTACTGGCATATCGACGGCACCATGAACAAGGTACCCATTCTGGCTTCGATTTTGTCCGCCAAGGTGCTGTCGCCTACCGGCGGCCAGACGGAATTCTGCAATACCTACGCCGCCTACGACGACCTGCCCGAGGATGAACAGAACGCCTACGAGCAGCTTCGGGTGCTGCACTCCGCCTGGAACTCGCTGTTGTACTACGCTCCCGAACCCCCGCTGCAGATGCTGGAGCAGATGATGGCCATCGGCGACTCCGAACTGCCGCTGGTATGGAAACACCGTTCCGGGCGCAAGTCGCTGGTGATCGGCTGCACCGCCTACCAGCTTGTCGGCAGCAGCTTCAGGGACAGCACGAAACTGCTGGTGAAACTGCGCGAGTGGGCGACCCAGCCGCAGTTTGTCTATCGACACGAGTGGACCGTGGGCGACACCGTAATCTGGGATAATACAGGCACCATGCACCGCGCGATTGCCTATGACCCGGCATCCGGGCGTATGCTGCACCGGACCAAACTCGAAGGCGAAGAGGCGTTTGCCTGAACGTGGCGAGGAACAGCGGACACAACGGAGGGACATCGCGATGACCGATACCGATAAGCGGGTTGCCACACCCGACGACCTGGCAAAACCGGTATTGATCCCGGTCGAGGCCTACCTGTCTCCCGAGTATGCGCGCGAAGAGCGTGCCAAACTGTGGACCAGGGTATGGCAGCAGGTGGGCCGCGAAGAAGAGATTCCCCGGGTCGGGAACTACCTGACTTACGAGATCGCCGGTGAGTCGATCGTGATCGTTCGCGCCGCCGCGGACGAAATCCGTGCGTTCTACAACGTCTGTTCGCACCGCGGTCGCAAGCTCGTGGACACACCGGCGGGCGCGAGAAATGGCAGCGGCAGGAAAACTCAGTTCGTCTGCGCCTATCACGGCTGGCAGTTTGCACTGGACGGCAGGAACACGCATATCCCGCACAAAGAGGACTGGCAGGGTGCGCTGACTGACGAGTGCGCCGGGCTTAAAGCGGTCAGGGTCGACACC
Organism: Gammaproteobacteria bacterium; assembly: GCA_030427485.1. Classification (GTDB taxonomy): domain Bacteria; phylum Pseudomonadota; class Gammaproteobacteria; order Pseudomonadales; family Halieaceae; genus Marimicrobium. Next base: position 90,940 of record JAUICG010000012.1, on the reverse strand, counting down.
TGGGGCGGGTGGATCTGGATCAACCTGGACCCCGAGTGCGAAAGCCTGCGCGACTACCTGGAACCCGCCGCGGGCATGCTCGATCCGTTCCAGTTGCAGAACATGCGCTATCGCTGGCGCAAGTGGGGCATCTTTGACTGCAACTGGAAAGTGGCGATGGAAGCATTCTGCGAGACCTACCACGTGCAGACGACCCACCCGGAGTTCAACAAATTCGGCGAGTTCCGCGGCTGGGCCCGGGTACAGGGAAAACACAGCAATATCGGCTACGATGCACCAAAAGACATGGACGAAAACCAACAGGCTAAACTCCGGGTCGGCTCGGGCGCGGATGCACGAATTTCCACCGCCGAAATGCAGGTCTACACCTGGGAGAAAGCCAATACCAACACCACGCAGACGCTGGTGAATGCCGCCCTGCGGCTGGTCGATGAATTGCCCGAGGGCACCCCGTCGGACCAGGTGTTGAAGCACTGGCTCGCATCCGCCCGCGCGGACGACGCGGCGCGCGGCGTCATCTGGCCCACCGTCGATCCCGCTGACGTTGGCAGAAGCGGCACCGCATGGCAGATTTTCCCGAACTTCCAGATCGGTCACGCCGTGAACAATGCACTGTGCTACAGCGCCAGGCCCTACGGCAACGACCCGGATAAATGCATCTTCGAGGCGGCTGTGTACGAGTTGTTCCCCGAGGGCGGGGAACCGGAGACGGAATGGGAGTTTTCACCGGCAACCGAAGAAGCCTGGTGCTATGTGCTGTCGCAGGACTTCGCCAATATGGCCGCCGTGCAGCAGGGTATGAAGTCCGGCGGATTCCGGGGCACCAGGCCCAATCCCTATATGGAGCGCAGTGTCGCCAACCTGCACTACAACCTGGCGAAATACATGGGTACCGGAGCGCCGCGTGAACTCGACTGACAGCAAGCACAGCAAAGGGGCCGGACCGCTGTCCGGCATACGCGTTATCGATCTCACGGCGATGGTTTTCGGGCCGTATTGCACGCAGATTCTTGCGGACATGGGCGCGGACGTGATCAAGATCGAGGCACCCGGCGGCGACAACGTACGCCAGATCTCGGTGGGACCGGAACCCGGAATGAGCGGCGTATTCGCCAATATCAATCGCGGCAAACGCAGCGTGGTGCTCGACCTGCGCGCGGAAGCGGACAAAACGGCGCTGCGTGCGCTACTGGAAACTGCCGATGTTTTCATCCACTCGATGCGACTGAAAGCCGTGACCAAGCTGGGGTTCGGTTACGAGGACGTGGCGGCAATCAACCCGGCTATCGTCTATACCAACTGCTACGGCTATGACCGGCGCGGTCCGGACCGCGACCTGACCGCCTACGACGATACCATCCAGGCGGAGTGCGGACTGCCGATGGTGCAGGCCAGGCTGACCGGGGAGGCGAACTTTATCGGCAGCATCATCGCGGACAAGGTCGCCGGGCTGACCGCAGTATACGCGACGATGATGGCGCTCTTTCACCGCGAACGAACCGGCGAAGGACAGGAGGTGGACGTCAGCATGTTTGAGACCATGGCCTCCTTCATGCTGGTCGAACACGCCAACGGCACGATGTTCGACCCGCCGCTCGGCGAGGCGTTTTACCCGCGCGCAGTGTCTCCCAATCGTCGTCCCTACCGCACCCGCGATGGCCACATAGCGGCGCTGATCTACAACGACAAACAGTGGTCGACATTCGTGAACGCGGTGCAGCCGGAGTGGGCCAAAGACCCGAAATTCGCCACGCTGGAACAGCGCGCGCAACAGATCGACACGGTCTACGCACTGCTGGGCGAGACTTTCCAGGAACGCACGACCGGGGAATGGCTGGACCTGTTGCGCTCGCTGGATATCCCGGCCGCGCCGCTGCGCACCCTGGACGACCTGCTCGAGAATCAGCAGCTGAACGAAATCGGCTTCTTCGAAACGGTCGATTCGCCCAACGGGCCGGTGCGTTTTCCGGGCGTGCCGACGCGCTTCTCACAGACACCGGGACGGGTTGCCGGTCCCGCGCCAAGGCTCGGCGCGCATACCGAAGAGGTGCTACAGTCCCTGGGCCTCGGCGCAAAGGACTAGAACAATGGACTACTCACTCACCGACGATCAGCAGAACATCCGCGAAACAGTGCTCAAGCACTGTTCGCAGTTTCCCGACGAGTACTGGCTGGAACGCGACCGGGACGGGGTTTTTCCGCACGAGTTTCACCGCTCCATGGCCGACGCGGGGTGGCTGGGCATCGCGATGCCCGAGGCCGTCGGCGGCTCAGGCCTCGGTATCACCGAGGCGGCGATCATGATGCAGGCGGTCGCGGAGGCCGGTGGCGGCATGGCCGCAGCCTCCAGCATCCACGGCCCGGTATTCAGCATGCAGCCGGTCGAACTGTTCGGTACGGACGCACAGAAGCAGCGCATGATTCCGCCCATCCTGAACGGCGAACACCGCATGTGCTTTGCCGTCACCGAGCCCAATATCGGCCTGGACACCACCCGGCTGAAAACACGCGCACAGAAAAAGGACGGCGGCTACCTGGTCAACGGCGAGAAAATCTGGATTTCCGTCGCGCAGGTCGCAGACAAGATGATGCTGCTGGCGCGGACGACGCCGCTGGAAGATGTGAAACGCAAGACCGAGGGGCTGTCGTTGTTCTTTACCGACTTCGACCGCGGCAAAATCGAAACCCGCCTGATCCACAAGATGGGCCGCCACGCGGTCGATTCCAATATGCTGTTCATCTCCGATCTGTGGATTCCCGAAGAGGACCGCATCGGCGCCGAGGGTGACGGATTCAAGATCATCATGCACGGCTTCAATCCGGAGCGGGTACTGCTCGGCGCCGAGGCGGTAGGACTGGGCCGCGCGGCCATTCAACGCGCCGCGCAGTATGCGCAGGAGCGCATTGTTTTCGATCGCCCGATCGGCATGAACCAGGGCATACAACACCCGCTGGCGAAGTGCTGGGCACAGGTGGAGGCCGCGAACCTGATGGTAATGAAGGCCGCTACCCTGTTCGACCAGGGGCGGGACTGCGGCGTTGAGGCCAATGCCGGGAAGTACCTCGCGGCCGAGGCGGGCTTCGAAGCCTGCCACACCGCGATGCTGACACTGGGTGGCATGGGCTATGCGCAGGAGTACCATATCGAGCGTTTCCTGCGGGAAATCCTGATTCCGCGTACCGCTCCGGTGAGCCCGCACATGATCCTGAATTTCATCGCTGAAAAAGTACTGGGGCTGCCAAAGTCCTATTAGCAAGGTGTTAACGCACGCCGGGAGAGCCCGATGTCCGAACTGAGGTTTGATAACCGTGTCGCGGTGGTTACCGGGGCGGGGCGGGGACTGGGGCGCGCCTATGCCCTGCTACTCGCTGCCCGGGGCGCAAAGGTCGTGGTGAACGATCCCGGTGTCGGACTGACAGGCACCGACAACGACAGCAGCCCCGCTACAGCGGTGGTAACGGAAATCCGGCAGGCGGGCGGGGAGGCCATTGCCTGCACCGAGTCGGTTGCGACACCCGAGGGCGGCAACGCCATCATCCGGTGCGCGCTCGATCATTTCGGCCGTGTCGACATCCTGATCCACAATGCCGGCAATGTACGGCAAGCCTCGATGAAGACCATGACGCAGGAAGACTTCGACGCCGTGCTGGACGTGCACCTGCGCGGTGCCTTCCACGTCGTGCGCCCCGCTTTCCCGCTGATGTGCGAAGCGGGATACGGCCGCATCGTATTGACCTCGTCCATCGGCGGACTCTACGGCAACCACGAGGTGGCGAATTACGGCGTGGCCAAAGCCGGCACCATCGGCCTGTCCAACGTGGTGGCGCTGGAGGGTGAAGCGGAGGGCGTCAAGTGCAATGTTATCGTTCCCGGAGCCCTGACGAGAATGGCGGAAGGCATCGATACATCAGCCTACCCGCCAATGTCGCCGGACCTGGTGGCGCCGGTCGTGGGCTGGCTGGCGCACGAGGACTGCTCGATCACCGGGGAAATGCTGATCTCCATAGCCGGGCGTGTCGCGCGCGCCTTTGTCGGCGAAACCCGGGGCGTGTATCGCGACCCCTGGAGCATCGAAGACGTTGCGGCGCAGATGGAACAGATTCGCGATACTGACTCTCCGCTGATCTTTCCCGTGGTACCCTCGGGCCACGTCGATCACATACGGTATTCCTTTGCGATGGCCAGCAGGGCCGGGGCGAGTGGCGATTGAGCGAGGAACAGTAAAATGACGGCTACGATTTCACACATCGGCATCTGCTGCGCCGACATCGAACAGTCTGTACGCTTCTACACACAGGCGCTGGGCTTTGAGCAGGTGCGGGTCATCGACCCCATCGGCCCGCCCTACGACGCGCTCGCCGAAGTCCCCGGTACAACATTCTGCGCACACTATATGCAGTGCGGTGCGGTCACCATTGAGCTTATCGGCTTCCCCGATTCGGCAGTGAGCGGCGCTGCCGAGCGCCGCCCGATGAACCGGCGCGGCTTCACCCACATGACGCTGGTCGTTGACAGTGTGGACGCAAGCGCGGAGCAGATCGAGCGCTGCGGCGGCCGAGTGCACCGCGAAACCCGCATCGACTCCCCGTTCGGCCCCATGGTGTTCTGCACCGACCCTGACGGCGTGCGGATCGAACTTATACAGGGCGCCGGTTGAGCAATGGCCGCAGGTAGGAAATATCCTCCGGGCCGCGCGCGATCACACCGTTGAGTTCCGCGTCCACCACATCGGCAAAGGGCAGCGCCGCTGCCGGCAGCACACTGGACCACTCAATCGCGTTACAGCGCAGCGCGATCTTCCACTCGCCGCCCCGGCGCTCCAGACGGTCAATGTAACGCCCGCCCGCCAGCCAGTTGGTGTTGTCACGGTTACAACCGACAAACAGGTAGTACGTCTCGCAGTGTGCAATGTCGCCATCGATATCGCAGCTGTGGTTCAGCAGGTTGTGCTGGGTCGCCGATTGCCCCTGCGCATGCAGTTCGGACGCCCAGTCGTACAGTTCGACAGGCCCACCCACGAAATCGCCCGCGGAAATCACCGCGTCGGGATGGAAGGCACTCAGGAAAAGTGTCCGGTCGAAGCGATCCATGCCGCGACTGAAGCGCAGCAGGCAATCACTGATCTGCTGTCGATCCAGGAGCTGCTCGATGCTCGCTAGCTTTTCCGGGTCAATTCCATCGAGACTTTTGTTAGCCATATTGTCTCCTTCACGTTTGCGAATGGCTACCTGTCGCACGCCGGAAACCGTGCTCCGGTCACGGCCGTACTGTGGTTAACCTACACAGGCGAATAGATAGGCGCTCCGCGCTCTTTTCGCAGCGACGGGGGTAGCTTGCCGTCGATATCGGTAACACCGTATTCCCTGGCGAGTTCAGCGGTGATGAAAGTGCCCCCGCTGCGCTGCATGATAGCCTGGTCGGCCAGTAGCGCAGCGATCACCCGCCCCGGAAATTCGACGGAGGAACCGACATTGGGGTCGGTGACCGTGCTGGATTTCATCGCGGGATTGTCCCGCAGCGCCCGCTCCGCGCGCTCCGTGAAAGTCAGCCCCATCCACAGGGACAGCGAGGCCACGTTGTGCGGCTTCAGTTCGATCGCCATATCCCGCGCCATCCGGTCGACGGCGGCTTTGCACAAGCCGAACACGACGCCGTAGGTGTAGGTAACGCCGACGTAGCCGGAGGTGGCAACGATAAGACCGGATAGCTGTGGCACCATGATGCGCGCCGCGTGGACGGCAGCAACGTAGTTCGAGCGCACCCCGACATCCACCATCGTCCAGTAATCGAGCGGTTTTTCCCAGAATGCGCGGGGTTCGGTGAGGTCCTCCGGCAGCGCAAACGCATTGTTGACCAGCAGGTCGAGACGGCCCTGTTCCCGTTGCACCTGCTCGAACAGTGCGGCCACCTGCGCGTCATCACCGTGGTCGACCGCAACGGCGACACCCTTGCCGCCGCGCCGGCTTACCTCGGCGGCGGTTTCACCGATGGTGCCGGGCAGAGGATAGGATCCGGCCGCCACAGTCCGACCGGTGACGTATACCGTCGCACCCTCGGCGCCCAGTGCCAGCGCGATTCCCCTGCCGATACCGCGACTCGCGCCGGTGACGACTGCGACCCTGCCGGACAGCGCTGCCAAGCGGCTACCGCTTCGGCAGTTCGATCGCTGCCTTCGCTGTCGCCATCACGGTCCCGATCTGATCCGTCATCTTGTACTCGACCTTCACCACATTGCGCTTTTCTTCGTCAACCGACTTTTCGGTGACTGAAGCGGTCATGAACGTCGCATCGCCGGTAAAGGCCGGACCGCGGTAGGAGGATTTCACGTACACGACCTGGCCCCATTCACCCGCCCAACCGGCGAGATAATCCAGGATCCAGGCTCCCATGGACGCGCCGTAGCCATAGCCGCGCGGCATGCCGATGCGCTGCGCCCACTCGGGGAACAGGTGGCCGCGCGACGGCCCGAAATAGGCGCCGTCTGTCAGCTCCGGATTATCGCGTTCCATCACCGGGTCGTTCTCGTGGCCGGCAAATTCCTCGGTAAAGCCAAACGCCGCCATATCCATTCCGGGCCGGTGAGTGCCGCCCCAGATAGTAAACAGGTAGGCGCGCCATTCGGTTGCCAGGCTGGCGATACTGTGCGGACCGATAACGCGCACCGGGAGTTCATCACCGACGTTCACATCGTCCCAGTAGCGCTTGCCGTGTCCCAGGTCGTGCATCATTTTCACGTATTCGTATTTCTTTTTTTCCAGTTCCTGAAGTTCTGCGTCTGTCCATCGCGGATCTTCAGTCGCCGCCGCTGAACCCATCTCAACGGCGAGGTCGCGGCGATAGCGTATAGAGGTTGAACGCTGTTTGGCGATGTAATCGCCGTTCTGGTTGTAGTAGTTGTTATCCCCCCGCTGGAAACACGTCGGACCGGCGAAAGAAGTATCCTTGATGCTGTAGTCAAACGGAATTTTCTCGTTGGTGATTTCGTCGCCGGCGAAGATTTTCGGCCCGTAGAACCACCATTCATCGCCGCCAAAAATCAGGTGTGAGTCGGGTATGAAGCCGACGCAGGCCGGCCCCGCGCCATGTCCGTCATCGGTGGCGACAGCAAACGACTGCGGTGCGACCAGTCGGCCATAGCGTCCTTCGGCGGCGAAGTCATGATCATAGTGCAGCAGGTTGGGATAGTGCATCGCCTGTACCCAGCGCCGGAAGTCATTGTTGTGCAGCGGCTCCTTCATGCGGGCAGGCGCTATCGGCTTGCCCATGTAGGCGTCCAGGTCTGAACAGTCCAATGTCTTTTCACTCATGTTTCGCTCCCTTCAGGTATGAATTGTTGTCAGTTGTTCAGTCGATCCGGCCGCAGCGCCAGGACGCTGCCCTCCGCATCGGCCGATAAATACAGTGTGCCGTCCGCTGCGCCGGTGATCCCCGCGAAAGGGCCCATCGGCCCGGACATGTCTCCGATCGCCCCGAGGAATTTCGGGACCACGCCTTCCGGCGCACCGACCGGCAGCCCGGATGCCAGCGTCCGGCGCACCCGGCTCGCCATGTCGTACTCGATCAATTCCCGGGCTGCCGCGTCCACGACATAGAGCAGGCCCTCGCGCAAAAAGATCCCCTGCGGTGTTCGCAGCCCGTCCAGCACCGTCTCGATGCCGCCGCGCGCAAGCCTCACCACCCTGCCCGCGCCGCTCTCGGACACCAGGCAGCTGCCGTCGCTATCGACTGCCACGCCCATCGGTGCGCGCAGCCCATCGGCCAGCACCGCGACCCGGCCCGAGCTGACGGACAGCACGCGTCCGGTACCGAGTTCGGCGAACAATACCGCACCGCCGGGCGCCTGCGCGACGCCGTAGAGCTGGTCAAAGCCGCTGGCCAGTACTTCACTCTCCTGCCGCCCGGGGCGGAAGCGGGCCACCGCGCCATTCGCCGTCGTCATGATAATTTCACCCGGCGCCACCGCCGCCACACCGCGGGCGTAGCCGGGATTGCCAGGGCTGAACAACATCCCGGCGACCTGCGGTGTACCTCCAGGCTGCAGCGTATAACTGTAGGGGCCGTCCATCACGAACAGCACGCCATCCTCACCCATCGCCAGGTCCAGCGGCCAGTTGAATCCGTCGGGTACCAGTGAACGCAGCTCGCCGCCGGCGAGAATCTCATTGACCTGCCCGGAGATGCTGGAGACAAACAGGCGGTCGCCGACAAACGTCAGGTTGTCGAGGCCGGGCGCAAGGGTTGCGAGCACTGTGCGCCGGGCGCTGCGCGGATCGATGCGCAACACCTGACCGCTCGCCACCTGGGTGGAGACCAGGTTGCCGGCGGGATCGAACTTGACCGCGTCCGGCACGCCGAGATCGCCCGCAACCACTTCCGGCGCACCGCCATCGAGACTCACGCGCCAGATCTCATTGCTGCCCATGATCGGGATGTACAGCAAGCCGTCCGGCCCCACTTCCATCGCGTTGGGCATCGGGACGTTGTCGAGCAACACGCGCGGCGCGCCGCCATCGAGATCGAGCTCCAGGATGCGCCCGCCCGGACGGCACTCGCCGGCGAACAAGCGACCCTGGTGAAAGGTTATCGGGTTGGCGCAGGGCATATCGCCGTATACCACCCGGGTGCGCCCATTGGGTGCCTGCACGCTGACCCGGCCCTCGGTGATTTCGGTGGCGTAGAGGTTGCCCTGCGGGTCGAACACCAGATCATCCGGGCCCACGATCTCCCCCCCTTTAGGGCTGATCGTTGCTACCGCGCCGGTGTCCGGATCGATCGCGCTGATCTGGCTGCCCGACACCTGCGCCACGTAAATCCGGCCATCGTGACCCGTGCGCAGGCCGTTGGCGCCGAACAGCCGACTTGGCGGCGTGAGCCGTTGCAGGGTCCAGTCCGGGGTGATAACGGGTTCACCTGCCGGAGCGTATCGACCCTGCTGTATCGCGTTCACGGAAATGCCGCTCATTCGCCTTTCATCGCTTTCAGGAAGTTCTCGTCAGTCACCAGCAGCGGCGTGTTGTCCTCGGCCAGATGCGACCACTTGAGGCTGACGCCGCCATCCACCACCAGGCATTGCCCGGTCATATAGCCGGCGACATCCGACAGCAGGAACAGCACCGTGCCCGCCACTTCTCCCATATCTCCCTTGCGCGCCAGCGGAATCGCACGGCTCTCGAGTTCAGGATTCGGGGGCAGCAGGGAAGCCGGGCTCGACATCGCTCCGGGCGCGACCGCGTTCACGCGAATATTGCTGCTTGCCAGTTCCAGCGCCATCGTGCGCACCACGGACAGTACGGCCGCCTTGGCGGCACCGTAAGCGACGTTATAGGGCATATTGCCGACGCCGGTGATCGAGGATATGGCGACCAGCGACCCCGCCCGCCCCTGCTCCTGCAAGCGGGACGCCACGGCCTGGCTGATAAAAAACATGGATTCGAGATTCGTCGAAAACGCGGCATCCCAGGCGCCGCGCGACACCTTTGTGGCAGGTGCCCAACTCGCGGGCGGCCCGCCCCCGACAATCGTGACCAGCCCGTACAGGTCGCCCGCGGTCTGCGCCTCGACCTCCATCACGGTGGCCACGCCCGCGGCGGTCTCCACATCGGCTACCACGGGGATAACTGACAGCCCTTCGTCGACCAGGGGTCCCAGGTGCCGGTCGAGATTGTCCTGCGTACGGCTGACGCCGATCACGGTGGCGCCGGCGCCAGCCGCCATGCGCGTGACGGTCGTTCCCAGTCCGCCGCCACCGGCGCCGGACACGATCACAATACGACCGTCAAGCTGTAAAAGGTTTTGTGCCATGCTTGCTCCCGCCTGTCAGGCGTCCGGCGCTTTCACCCACTCGGCGTTCAGCGCTTCGGGTGAAAGGTATTTCGTCGATGACCAGCCGCCATCGACAACGATGGTCTGCCCGTTGATGTAGGCCGCTCCCGGCGAGCACAGGAACGCGATGGTACTGGCGACATCCTCGACCTCGCCGAGCCGCGGTGAGGGTGTCATCTCTGTGTTCATGCGGCGAAACGCCGGGTCGTTCAAGCGCTCGCGAACCATCTCGGTCATCGTCACGCCCGGCGCGACGCAATTCGAACGGATACCGCTGGCGCCGTACTCACAGGCCATGTGCAGGGTGAGCGCCGTCAGGCCGCCCTTGGCGGCGGAGTAGGCGCCGCCGCGACGCCCGCCGACCACGGCGTAGGTGGAGGTGACATTGACAATCGCCGAGCCGGGCCGCATGTGCACGATCACGTCCCGCGCGAGACGAAACGGGGCGCGCAACATGATGCCGAGAAACTGGTCGAGGGTGTCGTCGTCGGTCTCATGCAGCGGTTTCGGGCTACCGATACCGGCATTGTTCACCAGCACATCGATGCGCCCGAAGCGCTCCAGTGCCAGCCTGACGATGGCCTGGGGCGCTTCGTCGTCGGTCAGGTCCACGGACAGCGTGGCCAGGCGCTGCGGATCATCGATCTCGGCGGCCAGCGCAGCGAGTTTATCCTCATTCCGGCCGACGCCCACGAGCGCCATGCCCATGTCATACAGTTGCCTGGCGGTGGCGAAGCCTATGCCACTGCCCGCGCCGGTAATGATTGCTACCTGCATAGCCAGATTCCCGTCAAATTCGTCTGCTGAAATGCGCCACTTTAGCGTGATCGCAAACCGAGGTGAAGTAATTTATAATCACCGATGTTGATTATATAGCAAAAACAGGGTGCCTACATTGAGCAATCAGCGTCGAACTATCGCCGGCAGGTCGCTGCGCTGGGATGAACATCGCGCCGCGGCCAATTATTCCGGGGGCTCCTGGGTACGCGAAACGCTCGCCGACACCCTGGCGCAGGTGGCGGCGGCCGCGCCGGAGCGCGTGCTCGTCATCGATGGCGCGGTGCGTCTCACGGCCCGCTCCCTGCACTCCCGGGCCGCCAGCCTGGCCCAGGTGATGGCAGCCCGCTTCCCCGCCGGCAGCGTCATCTCGTTCATGTTGCCGAACTGGCACGAGGCCGCCGTTGTCTATATGGCGGCCACGCTGGCGGGCATGGTCGCGCACCCGGTGCTGCCTTCCCTGCGCGAGCACGAACTGCGCTATATGCTGGATGATATCGACTGCCGGATGATTTTCATTCCCGAGCAGTTTCGCGGGTATCACACGGCCGACATGCTCGCTCGTGTAGCCCCGCAACTCAGCAGGCCGCCCCAGGTCATCGTGACGCGCGGTGACCCGGGCCCGCATATCGCCTACGATTCACTGTTTCAGGGCGTCGCGCCACACCCCCTGCCCTCACCTGAGCCGGACGCCGTGCGCATGATCATGTACACCTCCGGCACCACCGGCAGTCCGAAAGGAGTGATGCACAGCCACAATTCCCTGCATGCCCTCATTCGTCAACTGGGCGGGCACTGGCTGGTCGAGCCGGGTGACAAATTTCTCGTGGCGTCGCCGATCAGCCATATCGGCGGCTCGATTTACGCGTTCGAGTGCCCGTTACTGCTGGGCACCACGGCAGTGCTGATGGAGTCCTGGGACGCCACCGCGGCGGTGGCCGCACTGGTTGACGAGCGCTGCACGCACTTTGCCGGGGCCACCCCCTTCCTGGTGCAAACCCTGGCCGCGGCAAAACTCGCGAAAACACGCCTGCCGGACCTCAAATTGTTTGTCTGTGGCGGCGCGTCAGTCCCCCCCTCACTGATTCGCGAGGCAGCGGACTACTTCCAGCGCGCGGTGGTCACCCGTGTCTACGGCTCCACCGAAGTCCCGGTTACCACGGTCGGCGTGCTGGAGCGGGGCGATGTCGCGCACGCCGCGGACACCGACGGACAGGCGGGCATCGCCGAAATCAAACTGGTCGACGCATCCGGCGCACGCGCGCAGTCCGGCGAAGTACTGGCACGGGGGCCGCAAATGCTGGTCGGCTATGTGCACGCCGAGGATGAGAGCGCCGTATTCGACAGCGAAGGCTATTACCGCACAGGTGACATGGGCCGCTGGGTCGACGAGACCTACCTGGTGATTTCCGGCCGCATCAAGGACATCATCATTCGCAACGGTGAGAACATTTCACCCAAGGAGGTCGAAGACCTGCTGCTGGGTCATCCGGATATCATCGAGGTGGCGATCGTCGGACTGCCCGACCCGAGAACCGGCGAACGCGCCTGCGCTGTGATTGTTGCCGGCGAGGGGACGCAACCGGATATCGCAAGTCTGCGCGATTTTCTCGAGGAGCACGGCGTCGCCCGATTCAAGATACCCGAGCAGGTAGCGCTCTGGGATGCGCTGCCGAAAAACGACGCCGGCAAAGTCCTCAAGCACAAAATCCGCACGACGCTGTCGCAGGAATCCCCGGGACCGGTTTGTTGAGTCTCTACGCCAGCCGCGCGATCACCTGCGGCAGATCCGCGATGGTCAGGATGCCCGGCCGCGCAGCGCACACATAAGGCACCGCGTTCAACGCCCGGTGCGCCGTGTAGCCGGCCATCTGCTCGACGACGCTCGCGCCGGTGACAGGCAGTTTCATCGTAATATCGAAGGGCGTGTCGCCTTCCACCTGCACACGCCAGCCCGTTTCCCCGAGGGTCCAGGCCGGTTCGATCTCCGTGGTGCAGTACCAGTTGGCGCGAAAGCGCAGCAGGGGCCGACCGTTGCGCATGCCGGCGACAGTAATCCGCTGCGCCGCGACCGTGCCCTTTTCGATATACGCATCCTTCGCGATTTCAACACGACGAACGGCGGTAGCCTGTTCCCCGCTGGTCTCCACCCCGTCCAGGTCCAGCGACAGGGTGTTTGCCAGCATCGACAGGGACTGCTCGAAACACTGTGCCATATGCGTGAGCAAACCGGGGTCGAACTCGGCGCCCGGTGCCCTGCCGTACCCCATCACGTCGAAGATCATGTCCGCCGAACAGGAGTCCGGTATACAGGCGTACTCGTCGATGGTCAGGCAGTCGAGACGGCGAGCTACAGAGGTCAGCACCAACGGAATAGCCTCGGTTATAAAGCCCGGGCTGCTGCCCGTCGCATGCAGCGATGAGGCGCCCGCCTCGCAGGCCGCCTCGCAGCGCTGCCGAATCTGTGCGTCCATTTTCTCGGGATAGAAAAATTCGCCGCGCGTGGTCACGACATTGATACCGGCTTCCAGCATGCGGCAGAGATCATCCAGGTCGAACCCCTCCTGCATATAGAGGACACAGTCCGGTTGCAGCGCAATGACCTCATCGAGGCTTCGCGTGGCGGCGATGCCCACCGGGTCGAGACCGCAAAGCTCCCCGGCATCTTTGCCCTCCTTCGCCCCGGAGTGAACATAGAGTCCCGCCAGCTCGAGCACGGGGTGCTGAATCAGCGCTTTCAGGCTACCGCGCCCGACCTTGCCGGTGGCCCACTGGACGACGCGGTAACGCCTGTTCTGGTCGGGAACATTGATGGTCTGCACTCGCAATACGCCCTCTGTCTGATCACTGGAATGCTCCAGTATAGCTTATATACAACAGCGGTGTTCAACTATCCGGCAATACCCGGGCCGCTCCTCAGGAGGCCTTGAGATTACTCTTGAGGTAGGCGTTGAGAATGGAATGGCTGTCAGCGCGCAATACACCGTGCATGGAAAGTCGCAACAACTCGGTTGCGTAGCGCTGCGCCATTTGCTTGCGCGCTTTTTTGCTCTTGGCGTGGGCGCTGGCCCAGACCGGCCACAGGAAATAACCGGTCAACATCAGCACCGAGAGCACCTCGGTATCCATATCGTCATAGCTGGCATTACTCATTGCCAGGGCCTGCAGGGCGCGCTCGAAGCGCTTGTAGAACACATCGTCCCGGGGGTCTTCCCTGGACAGCACATCGTACAGCCAGATGCGCGCGATTTCGGGGTTCTCGATCGCGTATTCCGACAAACGCAGGTTAAACGCGGCCATGCCGTTGATCACCTCCGGCAGGTGCTCCAGGTCGGGCGCGAGGATATCGGGGGGGGCCTCGCCGCCGAGATCACCACCCTCGAAGACCGCCTCGAGAAGCTGATGGCTCACCAGGTCCAGCGTTGCCCGGACGAGGTCTTCCTTCGCCTCGAAGTGCTGGTAGGCCGTACCGCGGTTCACTTTCGCAAGCTGCGCCACGCTGGAGACGCTCAGCCCCTCGGCGCCGTCCTTCGCCAGGATCGTCTTCGCTGCTTCGAGGATAGAGAGTCGCGTGGACTCTGGATTGCGTTTCCGTCGCGGTCGGGGTGTTGCTTTGGGCATTCTGTACTCCGTGTGCTCGCATTCATGAATGGCCGCTGCCATGTCGCCATGGTTGCGCGGGGGCAATGTTATCACGCCGCCCGCCGGGCATTCCCGGAAGACAGTCGCCACGATCAAACCAGCTTACATTTTTTCGGATGCGACCCTATTATGACACCATGTTACTTCCGATAGGCAACCCCGACGACGCCGACAGCGGTATTGCCGGCAGGTACAGCGCGCGCTTGCGCGAGCAACTGGGGATTCCGGTGCCCGCCTGCGAACAGCGTGCGCCAATTCACCCGGCAAGGCGTTGGGCCCAATGCGGCCTGATGACGCTGACAGGCACGCGACCCACGCTCTGCCCGGTGGCCCTCGCCAGTTGTGCGGACGGTGCACTGGACGCATTCCGGAAGGTGGCCGGCATCCCCGTGCTGCCCGAAGTCGAGGGCGCGGAGTTGCTGGCGGAACGAGCCGCCGTGATGCGCGACCACAGTGACAACGCCACCGGAGGCCATTGCCGGATACTGCCCAGCCTGGATGGCTCGATCGCGATCAACCTCGCAAGAGCCGACGACTGGGACCTTGTACCCGCATGGCTCGAGACCGGGGCCGTCGAGGAGTGGCCGTCTCTGCAAGCGCAGGTAAGCCGCAGAACCACGCGCAACCTGCTCGCCCGTGGACGCATGCTCGGGCTGGCCGTGGCCGATGCGCAATCGGCAGGCGGCGAACCGCGCGACTGGCTGCGCCTCGGGAAGCCGCCCACCGCCGCGCCGCGGCTCAACGGCGCACCGCTTGTCGTGGACCTCTCCTCTCTCTGGGCCGGGCCGCTCTGCAGCAGCCTGTGGCAGGCAGCGGGCGCGGACGTCATCAAGGTGGAGAGCACGCAGCGACCCGACGGTGCGAGGCGCGGACCGGCGGCCTTCTTTGCGCTGCTGAACCAGGGCAAACGCCCGCTGACACTCGACCTGCACAAAAAGTCGGGACAGCGGGAACTGCTGGACCTGATCAGGCAGGCGGATATTGTGCTCGAAGGATCGCGCCCGCGCGCGCTGAGGCAGATGGGCATCGTTGCCGAGGAATTGATAACCGAGCTGCCGCGGCTCACCTGGGTCAGCATCACCGGTTACGGACGCGGCGAACCACAGGCGAACTGGATCGCATACGGTGATGATGCCGGCATCGCCGCGGGGCTTTCACATATCCTGCACCAGGCGACGGGAGAATGGCTGATCTGCGGCGATGCCATCGCCGACCCCCTGACCGGCCTGCACGCGGCGCTGGCGGGCTGGGCGAGTTGGCGGCGCGGTGGTGGCCACCTCATCGATATCGCGCTGGAGAAAACCGTTCGCCACTGCATTGCGGCCACCGCGCCCGGGGACGGGAATTACCGCGAGCGACAGGCGCGCTGGATGCGCTATCTGCACGACAACGCGCTGCAACCCCTGCCGCCCAGGTGCAAGCGAGTGGCGCCGCCATCAACACCCTGATACAGAATGCCGAACTGCCGGGCGCGGCGACGCCGGTCGACGTGCGACTGGCGGGCGGGATTATCCAGCGTATAGCCGCTTCCCTGCGACCGGACCCCGGTGATTACCGCGTCGATGCCAACGGGGGCCTGCTGCTACCCGGGCTGCACGATCACCACATACACCTGATGGCGTTGGCCGCATCACTGGAATCCCTGCGCTGCGGGCCGCCGGACATCAACTCCGAGGCGGCACTGCTTGCACTGCTGCGCGACACCTGCCGGCAGCAGGCACCGGGCTGGATTCGAGGCATCGGCTACCACCCCAGCGTGGCGGGCGATATCGACAGGGACTGGCTGGACCGGTATGTCGCTGATCGTCCGCTGCGCATACAACATCGCGGCGGGCGGCTGTGGGTTCTGAACTCCCCCGCGCTGGCGGCACTGGACGCAGCCGCAGGGGATACGCCACCCGGGCTGGAGAAGATCGACGGTCGCCTCACCGGCCGCCTCTATGAGGGTGACCTCTGGCTGCGGGAACGCCTGCACGCACAAGTGCCAAAGCTCGCTGCCGCCAGCCGCCTGCTCGCCAGCTACGGCATCACCGGCCTGACCGATACGACACCGGGGAACGGGCCGGATGAATGGCGCTGCTTTCGCGATGCGCAGGCCGCCGGCGACCTGCTGCAGCGCCTGCGCGTAATGGGCACGCCCGCCATCGGGCAATGCGAGGAGACGCCTACTCTGCGTCGCGGTGAGCGGAAAATCCATCTGCTGGAATCCCGGCTGCCCGAGTTCGATACCCTGTGCCGCGACATCGCGGACGCCCACCTGGCGGACAGGTGCGTCGCCGTGCACTGTGTCACGCTGACGGAACTGGTATTCGCGCTGAGCGCGCTGCGCGATGTCGGGGCACGGCGCGGCGACCGCATAGAACACGCCTCCGTCTGTCCTCCCGAGCAGTTACGGGAAATTCACGCGCTCGGCCTGCGCGTGGTCACCCAGCCGCACTTCATCGCCGAGCGCGGCGACCACTATATCGCCGAGGTGGACAGACAGGACCAGCCCTGGCTGTACCGAGCCGCCGGATTTCTCGCCGCGGGCATCCCCCTGGCAGGCGGCAGCGATGCCCCCTTCGGAGACGCGGACCCGTGGCGTGCGATGCAGGCGGCCACGGTCCGCAGAACGGCGTCGGGGAAAGCAATGTGCACCGACGAGGCGCTCACCCCGGAACAGGCGCTGCACCTGTTCCTCTCGCCGCTGAACGGCGCCGGGGACAGCCCGGTTGCACTGACCCCGGGCGCGCGCGCGGACCTCTGCCTGCTGCACGCACCATGGCGCGAAGTGCGTACACAACTCAAGCGGGAACAGGTCCGCGCCACCTGGCGGGACGGGCAGTTGATTTACCGGTCAGGCTGACTCCCGAATCTCATCGATCAGGCCCCATTCCAGCGCCTGGCGGGCATTGATCCGCTTGCCCGACAGCGCCAGCCACGCGGTGCGCTGGCGGCCGATACGCCGCGACACGCTGACGCAGCCTCCCGCGCCCGGAATCAGTCCGAAGCCAAGTTCCGGAAGCTGGAAAAAACTGCTCGGCGCGGCGCTGACATGACCGGCAAACGCCGGTATTTCCAGCCCCGACCCCAGGCAGGCGCTGTGCAGGTGACAGCTTACCCGGTCCGCGCAACGGGCGATGAGCCTGCCGGGATTGTGTGCCGAACGGATCCAGTGCGCGGATGCCGGATCCATCGCCAGCCCGAATTCCCGCAGTTCTCCGCCCACACTGAAGCAGGCGCCTCGCCCGCTCAGTTCCACGCGCCGGATACTCTGGTCCAGCAGCACCAGCTCGAACAGTTCGACCAGCGCATCGCGCATTTCCACGGTCAGCGAATTGCGATTCTCTGGGCGATTGAGTTGTGCCGTGAGCACATCACCGTCGCGCTCGAGGATGACCGCGTCGCCATCGCCCCCGCATATCAATTGCGGCGCTTGCTCCCGGGCACGCTGCCACGTCTGGTACTCGCTTCCGGCCTGCAGCGTCGCGTAGGCAAGCGATTCCACCGTCAACGCCATTTCCGTGGGCAGATTCTCTACAATGCGCAACACCTGAACCAGCGTCAGCGCCGCCAGGGGTGTATCTACGATGCGCGCGAGCAGCACATCCAGCGCTGCCTCGTCGAAGACGCGCACATCGGCATTGACCGCGGCACCCTCCCCGATCGCGATGACAGGCATGGCTTGCCGCTGCAGCCAGCCTTCATCCCGCGGCAGGTCCCGCACCCGGAAAATCTTGTAGGGCTCGTCTTTCATGCTACGACTTGCACGGTAACGGGATCACTGGCAGGGCGCAACTTTGGCCGCAGGTCACCGGAAGGAACCGGCGTTCTAGTTCGCAGCGCCCTCAGTCACCTGGCTGAGCATGGCCTGCGCCAGATCCAGAAAGGTGGCCGTGTCGCGCTGCGCCGAGGGAATCGCCTTGCGGTAGGTCGCAAAGCCGTGGATGTTGCCCCTGGCCTCATAGTAGGTGGTGGGCACACCCGCCCCGACGAGTTTCGCGGCGTACGCACGGCCCTGGTCACGCAGTGGATCCAGCGAGGCGGTGACCAGCACGGTGGGCGGCAGCCCGGCGAGGTCCGCCAACAGCGGAGAGGCGCGGGGACTGTGCGGGTCGGCGGCGTAGAAATCCTCGTCGTCATCCGAGATATCCAGGCCGTAACCCTGGCTGAACAGGGTTTTGGAGGCGTAGGTCCTGCTCATGTCTGTCGCCGGGTAAATGGGCAGTTGCATCAGCACGGGCAGCGCCGCCGGCTTGTCGCGCAGCGCCTGCACGGTAACGAGTGTCAGGTTGCCGCCCGCGCTGTCACCGCTGATCACCAGCCCGGTAAATTCGCGCCCGAATGCCGCGCCATTCTGTGCAATCCAGCGGGCAACGGCCTCGCCGTCGTCCGGCGCCGCCGGCCAGGGATCCTCCGGCGCCAGTCGATAGTCAACAGAAATAACCGGCAGGTCCAGGTGGCGCGCCATCTCCGCGGTCAGGCCCGCGTGCGTTTCGATACTGCCGACGATATACGCGCCGCCGTGGAAAAACACCACCACTGGCCCCGCTTCACGGGTAGCGCGCGGGTCATACAACCGCAGCCTGATCTCACCGCCGGGCCCCGGCATTATCACATCCTTGATGGTCGCCAACTCGCCGACGGGCAGGTCATCCTGGTTGATCATGGCCTCGGGCGGGAGTGTCCGAATCATCGCCAACAATTCCCGCGTCAGTTGCGGCCTGGGGTTGGCCTGCAAATGGTCGAGGTAGGCACGCACGTCGGGGCGCACGAAGGGTGCGGCAGCGGCGTCCTTCACAGATGGCTCGGCAGCGCCGGTCATCGGCTGCTCCGCCACGGACCGCAAACCCGAAAGCGCCAGCACCGCGACACAACCAAGCATGAGATATTGCGCTTTCCATTCCCGCATCGTAGCCACCTCATAATCACTCCACCACCACGCGTACGCGACCCAGGTTTGGAATACGGGCATAGGGTGTTGTCGCGTCGCCGTCACGCTGCGTTTCGACCCGCAGCGTCGGGAAATAGGTGCCCGGTTCCGTAAAGCGGTGAGACGCCCCGATGGTCAGGATTGCATCGGATTCCGCGGGAAGCGCCGCTGCCACCGGGAATGTACCTGCGCCGTCAAAGTCCCAGCGGGCGGCGACGACACGTCCCGCTCCCGGCGGCACCTCGACAGTGGCGCTAAAATTCACCTCCTGCCCCGGTGCCACCACCGCGCGTGCGCCGCCGTTGGCGCTGACCGACACCACGGGCTGGATACCCTTGCGCGCCGCGGCCGTACCGGCGAGGATGACCTGCCCCTCGACCACCCGGTAACCGGAGGTGTCCGGCGGCGGCACGCCCTTTTCCACCCACCGCGCGACATCGCGCAAGGCCTGCTGCAGAACCGGCATATAGCTGATCACCCGGGTGGGAGCGCGCTCGCTCTCGTCCGGACTGTGCAGGGCATTCTCGGTGAACCACAAGCGGTAGTACTCATCGGCCTTGTCGCCGAGATGTTCCCTGAAGCGCTCCGCGTACCAGTCCGCCTGCCAGGGAAACGCCTCGCGATCCAGGCCCGACTGCACCACGATGATCTTGCCGTGAAACTTGCCGCTGGGAACCGTCCCCGCCGCACCCATCGCGAACAGCGGGCCGAGATTGATCTCCCGCTGCGGATAGAGGGGCTTGCCCTCCTTGTCGCGAAACTGGTCCCATACCTTGTAGCTGGCGTCGGGCACCTGGTGCCGGTGGTAGGTCTGCGCCGCCAGGAAATTGCTGTTGTCGACGCGCACCTTGTCCCCGGGTTTCAGCAGCGCCAGCGTATTCACGTCGGCGACGCCCAGCGTCACCACGTCACCAACAATCTCGCGCACCGCGATACGCTTGCCCTCGCCTTTCCCCGACAGCACAAAAAGATCACCGCCGAGGAAGCCCACATCGGGTGGTGCGGCGGCCAGTTGAAACGCGACGGGACGGTCGGAGCCGTCATTCACCAGCACTTTCCAGGCCGAGTCCGCCGTGCCGCGATCGACTCCGAGATCGCGGACGCTCTCCAGTCCTTTCGCGGTTGCCTCCTCATCCGACAGCGCCGCGACGATCGTGGTCTCGAACTGGAGGCGCGCCTTCTTCAGCGATTCCGGCGGATCGGCGCCCAGGTATCCGGGCACAGTCCAGAAATCCTCGAAATAGGAGGGATCCGCCATCATCATCCCCTGGTAGAGCAGGGTGAAGGCGTGCACGCCCATCGAGTCGTACTCGAACCAGCTGTTCGGCGGAAAGCCCATGCGCGTCACCTCACGCAATGCCGCGGCTTCCTCTTCATTCAGGCCGGCATACGGGTCGCCGCTGCCACCGGCGTCCATCGCGTCGATGATCTGCGGGAACTTGTCGTACAGTACACGCATCGCATGCATGCGCACCGCGAAGACATTCGGCGCGGCCATCGGCGAGCCCAACACAAAGGGCACTGCGCCGTCCCACACGCCTTCCGTATTCTCCATGCTGCCCAGCGTGCGGTAGCCGCCGCCGCTGCCGCCGTAGAGATAGCCGAACGGGCGGTGCGGCCCGTACATATCCGCCGCCAACACGCGTGAATAGCGCGCGGCGGCGGCATTGGCGCGATACGCCGCAATGCTCGGGTCGGCATAAAAGGCCGGCCCCGCAGTCGCCGCCGAACCGCCGCCGTTGGTTTCAATGAAATAGGCCCCGCTATCGATTGAAAAGCCGATTTTATTGTCCGCATTCTCCGGATTCTGGGCGAGGTTTTCATTGTCGGGAACCGGCGTCACATACTGGAAAAAGCGTCCCTCATACTGTTCTTTCTCAGGAAAGTAGTAGGAAAATCGCGTATCGGTATCCTCAAACCCGCCGTGCACATAGCGGTGGCGCACAGGCGTATCCCGCCACTCGTCTATGTCGGTATAGGGCTTTGCAAACAGTGGGTCTTCGGCTGATGGTGTAGTCATGGTCAGTTCCTTGTCGCCGGCGTCGCTGGAGGCTGCGCTGACGCTCCCCAGTGACAGCATTACTATCAGAGCCAGTACGTACTGCATATCGCTGTTTCCTCATTGCCCGGGCGAGCACCAGGCGGACTCACCCGCAATAGCGCCTCAGAACAGTTTCGTAAAACCGACCTGGACCACCTGGCCCAGCGTACCGCCCGCATAGCCAAACGTGTTTCCGACCGAGGTGCCGCGATACTCGGGTGGATCCTCGTCGAACACATTGTTCACCCCGAGGGTGATCGCGAGGTTCTCCGTCCAGTCTCCCACCCCGGGAAAGTCGTATTGCGCATAGATATCCACGGTGTCCCAGCTATCCACTTTCGTCTGGTTGAGCTGTGCCGGGGTGGACAAGTCGTAGTCATCGACATGGTACAGGGTGCCCTGCACGGAAATACTGTCGCCTATCCTGGCTCCCAGGCCGAAGGTGTAGTTAAAACGACTGCCATCTATACCTGCGTTCTGGCTCTGCGGCGCCCCGTCAAACGGCTGGTTCTTGGCGCTGTCCAGATAGGTACCGTTAAAGCTCGAAAAGATCGAGCCGAAGGATGTATCGATACTGTATTGAATGAACAGGTCGTAACCCGAGTACGTGTTCTTACCCAGGTTCGTCCGGCGGCTGTCCAGCACCGCGTACAGCGGGTTGGTACCCACCTCGGCCAGCGCATTGTCAATCTCGTCCTGCGGGACACCGGCAGCGGCCAGGTAGGCGGCCGCCTCGGCGTTGGTAGGACTCATTATGTAATCTTCCGGGAAGTTCGGGTAGAAGTCGCCAGGTTCGTACACGGGCGGTATCGAAATCTGCCCCTCGTACTCGATGTGGTAATAACTCGCACCGATTTCGAGTCCCTCGACAAACGGGACTTCAAGATCGAAACCGACGTTGTAGTTTTGCGAGGTCTGCGGATCGAGTGGCAGCTTGGTGCCTTGCGCCGCCAGCAACCACTGGCCAGGCTGCACGGGGACCGCAGGGTTCGCAATGATACTCGGAATAAACGACAGCGCTAACACCGTAGAATTGGCATTTGCGAGGTCAGCCAGGCCCGGTGCCTGGAAAGCCTCGTTCCAGCGGCCGCGAAGCGCCAGCCACTCTACCGGCCGGTAGGTGATCGCGTAGTTGGGTGAATCGGTATCGCCGAAGTCGCTGTAATCGTCATAGCGGTACGAGGCCGCGAGCGTGAGTTCATAGATACCCGGCATCTGGTTGCCGAAACCCACTACCGGGATATTGATTTCAGCAAAGCCCGCCTTCACGTCGCGGTCGGCGTCGACATAGGGAATCGGCGTTCCCGCAACATCGGTCAGCGTGCCGCCCTTATAGTATTCGTCGAGGTATTCGGCTCCAATAGCAACATTGATGTCGCCGCCCGGCAGTTCGTACACCGGTCCGTCAAACACGGCCTTCACATTGTGCAATTCCTGCTTGCTGCGGCCCACCTGGTAGCGATTGAGGGTGTCGGCAATCGCCGTTGGATCAGAAACAGCAATGTTGTAGGGGTTTATCAGGGCCGAGGCGACGTACTCGTTGAGCAGTACCGCATTCACCTCCTGCTGCTTATAGTCCGTTTCGCTATACCCGTAATTGTAGTAGGCGCGCATCTGCCACTCATGGCCGATGTCCCAACTCACAGTGGGCGTGAAACCCCACTCTTCCAGGTTCGTGTCCTGGTCGATGTGCTTGCCATTGATCGGCTCGAAATTGAAGGCCACGTTCTGCGTAGTCGCGGCCGTCGCACCACCGGTGCTGATATAGTTGGGGTTGCTGCTGCTGACCGTGGTAAAGCCCTGCAGCGGACCCTCATCGCTGGTGTTATCGCGCTTGGTGTACCAGGATTGCAGATCAAACGACAGGCGATCCGAGAACTCGTAAGTAGCTCCTGCAAACACCGAGTTCCGCTCTATCTCGGGGAAGATAGTACTGTCCTGCGCCGCATCGCACTTACCCGACGTGCCCGGCGTCAATGTATTGGCGGCCGGATTGATGGCCCAGGTATCGGCACCGATCGTCACGTTCCCGGGGTTACAGGCGAGATCCTGCGGAACCCCCGTCGCCCAGTCAATCTTCTTCACGTAGTTGCGATCACCGCCGTATATCTTGTCGTTATGCGAGTAGCTGTACGATCCGTAGGCCGATATATCGCCCCAACGACTGCCGGCAGTCAGGTTGACATCGGTGGTGTTATAGGAATCGCCAATCCCCTGGCGCACACCGACCTCCACGCCTTCGATATCCTTGCGCGTGATAAAGTTCACCACGCCGCCTATCGCATCCGCACCGTAGACCGAAGACCCGCCTTCCGTCAGCACCTCGACACGCTGCAGCACACCGGGCGGTACGACGTCGGGGTCGGGGTAGTTCTGCCCGATGCCGACACCCACCAGGCGGTGGCCGTTCATCAGCACCAGGGTCGGCGAGGCCGCACCAATACCCTGGGGCAGGTTGCGCAGGTTGACCCGGTTGACAGTCAGTTGAATATTGTTGGCCCCGACGACGGCCGGTGTAGATCCGAATGAGGCGTCCTGCGGTATGGTCGCCAACAGTTCCGCGGTGGTCACAGCGCCGGTCGCGGCCACATCTTCGAGATCCATCGCGATAATTTGCGCGCCCACCGGTTCCACGCCGCGCATTTGCGTACCGGTCACCACGATTTCTTCCAGTGTGGTCGGCGCCTGAGCAGTCTGTGCTTTTTCGTCAGGC
This sequence comes from Gammaproteobacteria bacterium, assembly GCA_030427485.1. Taxonomy (GTDB): domain Bacteria; phylum Pseudomonadota; class Gammaproteobacteria; order Pseudomonadales; family Halieaceae; genus Marimicrobium. The sequence continues at coordinate 67,032 of JAUICG010000012.1, read as the reverse complement.
ACGCCGGGGTCAAAGGTTTCCATTTCCTGTGCCGTTTCCGGCGCAGCGCCGCCCTGCTCCCCCTGGGCATGGACGATGGCGGGCAGGAGGGCCAGTGATGACGCCCCAGACAATAATAAACGGATAAATGTGTACAGTGGCTTTCTTCCGGGATCAGACATGATGGGAACTCCTGCTGGAGAGCGAATAATTATTGTTGTGGGAATCGGCAGCCTGTTCAGCGTTACGACTCCCGCGCTATATCCTGCCGCCAAATCTACCGCTACGCCGCTTACTTTCCTTCCGCATACCTATCCGGCAACAGAACCAGGGAGCCATTATCGTTCTTCTGGCATACCCTGCTTGTTCAATACTAACCTAATGCGACCGGGCGTGATAATAACCGCCCCCCAGCTATTAATCAACTGTGTTGACTATATTAGATGGTAATAACCCGGCATCGAACCACTTTGCCGTGACGCAGCTTGAAATCTGGATTGAGTCGACAGCCTGAGAAGCGGCGCTGATTGACATATTCCAGAACTGTTCCAGACTGTACTACAAAGCGTGAAATACCCGGTTCGGACATTTGCCGACCCCCAAAAATGGTGAGCACCGGGTGCGCGCACGAGGGAGCGTTCAAGGGTGGAGTCAAGTGAAGACCTGACGGTCAATGCAGGGTTGCAGATTGCAACACGCAATCCTGAAAAAGGCCTCAGTTTGCTCGCGGAAAACCTTTACCCGATGCTGGACGCAGCGCGCTGGTTTACCCCGGAATGGCGGCTGAAGTTTTGCGCGTATTTCCTGCAGAACCTGGTTGACCAGACCATCGAAGCGGAAGCCGACTCCGCGTTACTGGCGCGCGTGAGGAGAATGCCGCTGAAACGGAGCATCAGGCTGCTGGGAAAAACCTCACCGGAACCTGGCCTGAAGGTGCTGGTCGCGTTGATATGCATTGAACTGCGGACGAACCAGAAACTGGACATGCAGTCGCAGTATGCGTTCTACAACACGCTACTGGCCAAGTTTTTCCCCGGTAACGAGCTTTAGCGCCGCCAAAGCTCTTGCTTTTCCGCTTGCTGTCGTAACCCAGGCGTCAAATCACCCGGCGTCGCGCGCGCCGCGACCAGCCAAGTGACAGCATACCGCCAGCCACCAGCAGCAGCGTGCCCGGCAACGGGACGTCGACGCGCCGGTCGGCGATCACGTTCAGTGTCGAGCGATAAAAATCCCACTGCCACTGCGGCAGATTCGGCTGGGGTATCCCCAGATACACATAAAGGAGGCCATCGGTGAGTAACGCGAGATCGACAGGCTGCACGATGTCGACGAGATTCACCTCGTACGAGTAGATATGCGCGAAATCATCCAGGATCGCTATCATGGGATCGGCGGGCGGATCATAGGGGAAAGGCGCTTCGTTGCGGATATCATCACGCACCAGGAAAATGATCTCGGCGCTGATCAGCGTATCCGTGGCCGGGTTATAGCCATTGTCATTGATGTCATGGAGATAGAGCAAACCCGGGAAGTTCGCGTTGAAGGCAATGCCCGGTACAGATGCGGGCTGGACCACATCCGTGAAAGGGATGGGCACAGCCTGCGCCAGCGACGACATACCAACCAGCAAAAAGGCCATTACTACCTTGTACGCCCTGTTTTTCATTTCCTTTTCCCAACCTCGCACCACCAGTGAACACCCCGCAATGCAGAGAAGCAGTCTCCTCGGCGGAGCACGTGTTTCTCTGCATTGTAATCCTTTGCCCGGTATTGTCGATGAGCCACCGCTCTATCGGCATCGCCGGGCTACACCTCCACAGCGACCGAAAAACCCGAACACTCAATCTAATGCAAATTGCAGGCCAAGTTAATAAACGCTTTATTTTCAATGATTTGGAGAGCGCGATTGTTTCGATATGTAAAGAAAGCTGACACTAAAACAGGCCCGGGGATATCCCCGCCGCGATTTTTTTACACTCGCTGACCCACTTTTCCGGCCTGCCAGGAGCCCCTGGGAGATTCCCGCTAGAAGTTATAGCGGGCCTGCAGGGTGATAGTCAGCGGCCGGTTGAGACTGCCGATCGTGGTGGACCCGACCGGCACCTCCACCCCCCCGAATCCGGGAAAGTCGAAGCTGAAGGAGGTCGCCTGATCGAGCAGGTTGCGCCCCAGCACCGCCACTTCCCAGGTATCGTCAGCAGCGGCCAGCGCGAGGCGCAGGTCGAGCAGGGTCAGTGCGCCATCCTCGTTCAATTCACCCCGGCCCATGTACTGCTTGTCGCGGTAGTTCACCGCAGCATCCACTCGCCAGGCGAGCGGCGCGCTGTCCCAGGGGTATTCGTAGCGCGTATTGAACGAGACGGCCCACTTCGGCGCGTAGGGCACGCGTTCATCGGTGTCCTTCTGCTGGGCGTCTGCGTAGGTGGCACTGGTGCTCAGGACTAGCCGGTCTGTCGCCGCCCATGCGCCCTCCAGTTCCAGCCCCCTGGAATCGGCCGGCACGGTCTGCGTCACGAACGCGGTGCCGACAAAGGACACAATCTGGAAATTCTCGATGTCCGTGTAGAAAATGGATGCGTTGAGCAAGGCGGCGCCGCCGGCGAAATTCAGTTTGACGCCCAACTCGCTCGTTTCAGCTTCTTCGGTGTCGTACTCGGCATCCTCGGGATAGGCCACTTCCGTGGTAAAACCGCCGCTCTTGCTGCCCCTGGCCCAGGACGCATAGCCCATTGCACCCTCGCTGAAGTCGTACTGGATATTGATGGAACCATCGAGATTATCCTCGCTCCGGTGCAGGCGGGTGGTCGGCACGACAGGGGCCAGCAGGTTGGCCAGCACCTCGGACCCGGGTATGCCCGTGCGCAGGCGACTGCGCGCCCAGTGTGCGTCCTTGTCTTCGTCGGTGTAACGCAGGCCCAGCGTCGCTCGCCAGCGTTCGGAGAGATGCAGCGTGCCCTGGCCGAACAGAGACCAGACGCGGGTATCCTGGTCGTAGGTTTTCAGGTTCGCGCCATCCAGCGGGAAACCCCTGAGCAAATACGGCGGCGGAAACCGGGAGTCCAGCAGGCTGGAATAGTCCATATCGCTGTCGAGGAAAAACAGCCCCGCCACATATTCCAGGCGCTCGCCGGCGGGTGAGGTGAACCGCAGTTCCTGGGTAACCTGCTCATAGTCGCTCTGGTACTCGGTGGTGAGGTAGTCCACGCTGAGAAAGTCGGAGTCGGTCAAACGGTCGTTGTTATAGTCGGACCAGCCGGTCAGCGAGGTCAACTGGAAGTCTCCGAAGGCATGGTCATACTGTATGAACGCCCGCTGTGAATCCTGGTTGTCCTCCGCATCCCCGCTGCCGCCGTAGGAGGTCCAGGCGTTCTTGATCTTGTCGATACCTATCTCGGCCGTTGGGTCCATGCCGGCAATGAAACCGACCTCGTCCCGGTCGGGCTGGAAAGTGTCGCCGTGAATATCGAGGTTGTCATACTGGTAGCTTAGCAACAGATGCCCGTTGTCCGCGATATCGTAGCTCGCGCCGAGTCGCACGGTGCCCTGCTCCCGCTTGGGCACTTTGTTACCGGTGGTCTTGTTGTCTACATAGCCCTTTTCATCCACGAGGTTGAAAGCCAGCCGGTAGTTGCCAAAAGCGGTGGGCAGGTTCACGGCGCCGGTGGCATAGGCGCTGTCGTACTCAAACTCGAAATCAGCCTCGATGTGTCCACCGAACTCATTGTCGGGGCGACGGGACAGGATGCTGATCGCGCCGAGACTGGTGTTCTTGCCGAGCAGCGTGCTCTGCGTTCCCTTGATGACCTCGACGCGCTCGACGTCGAACAATGCCGCCTGGAACTCGCGCAGGCGTCCCGCCCAGACCCCGTCAATAAACAGGCCCACCGACTGGTCCAGGCTCTCGCCGCCGGCGCCGGTTCCCAGCCCACGCACCGTGATCTGTGACAGGTTTTGCGGCGTCGCCTGGATGACCAGGCCCGGAACCGAATTGGCCAGGTCATTGGTGTCGCGAATACTGAAAATATCCAGCGTCTCACCGGTCACCACGTTAATGGTAACCGGGATATCCTGCACGTTCTCCACCCGTTTCTGCGCGGTGACGATGACTTCCTCCAGAACGTTACCCTGCGAATAGCCGGTTGCCGGCAGCAGCGCAAAAGAGGAAAAAGCAAACGTTTTTACGCGTTGATACGAGCTAGCCATAGAAACACCCTGTTCTTGTCTGTTGACTGCAAATCCGATTGTCCTGTCACGGTCAGCGCAATGCTGCACGGTCCTGCCCACCCATCTCGAAAGCTCACCACGACGGCTTGACGATGGCCAGGAATATCGTCAGCGGCACAAATACGATAATCAGCGGCGTGGTCACGCGCAGAAACAGCCAGTGCTGGCGAATGGCACGTTCATACCTCACGGACTCGCCACGCATGCGCAATTTGTACTTGTTTCCGCCAAAGTGAGACAGGTGGTAATCAATGATTTCCAACGGCACGAAGATGAACACCACAATCAGCAGCTTCAACAGCAGCCAGGGGTTCTCCAGGCTCCATCCGGAAAGTATCCACAGCAACGGGCCTGTGACCATAATGATCGGGAAGGCAATGTGCTCGAGCACCACACCTCTATCGAACTGCTCGATAGCCCGGTTGCGCCTCTTGATAGCCTCGGGGTCATCGGGATGCTTTTCCCAGTTCAAAAATGCGCCTTTTACGAACCAGCCATACGCCACCGCGGTACTCCATGACCAGATCATCACGAAGAAGACGTGCACAAATTTGATGTACAGGTAATATCCGGAAAAGGCACTTTGGATGTCTTCAACCACGTCTGTTACCGGCGCTCGCCATCAGCATGGCGGATAGCTGTGCAGTTGCATCGCGGTAACATCACTATGGTATTCATCCGGCTATGGCAATAATCCTGAAACCATACTATATGGTATGGTATGTGCCAATGGCAAGGCTCGCGGGAGAACAGGGGGACAACTGCATGACCAAAACGAAAAAGAGCTCGCGCGCCCGTCGCAGTGACTGGATCGAGGCCGGTTTGCTGCTGCTGGCCGAGGAAGGCCTGGAATCGGTAACCATTGACAGGCTGTGCGCAAGGCTCGGACTCACCAAGGGCAGCTTCTACTGGCATTTCAAGGGCAGCCAGGAGTTTTTGCAGGCAATGGCGGATTACTGGTCACACGGAGCGCAGTTTCTGGACTCGCTGGAAAGTTCCGGCACCGACGACTGGGAGCAGATCAAGGCCATCGCCAGACGGTCCGGCAAACTCGGTTATGGCCGAATAGACAAAGCCATGCGGGTATGGGCCGACAGCTGCGGCGACACCGCAGAATCTGTCAGGAAAACGGACCGGGATGTGATTCGCTTTGTTTCACGGAAATTGAGCAATATCGGATTGAGCAGCGCCGATGCGCGCGTGGTAGCCGAAATGATCGTCGCCAGCGGTATCGGCCTGGCGGCGATGGACCCGACGCCGGGCGCGCGGAGACAGAAACGCATGGAGACACTGTGGTGGCAACTCATTGATACCCTGAAAAACCAGAAGTTTTGACATTGGCCGCGATTCGGCACAAGCTCAGGCCCGGGGATTTCCAGGAAACCGGTACCGTATGAGCGGACAAGCCGAAAACTACGACGATGTAAAACAGTACCGACTCGATCCAGACCGCGAACAGGAACTGCTGGCAACCGGCGGCGAATGTACGTTTATCTGGGCCAACAAGTCTGGCCATCCGATCGGCGTGACCACCGCCTATGTTGCGCACGGTGGAAAAATCTGGATGACCGCCACCCGCGAACGGGTACGCATCAAGGCGATTGCCCGCGACGGCCGCTCCTCCGTCGTCATTTCCAGCAAGGGCACGCCGATGGGTGGGGGGAAAACAGTCACCTACAAGGGTCATACGGTGATTCACGACGACCGCGACACCCAACTGTGGATGTACCGGATGCTGGCCGACGGCATCGCCAGCCAGGCGCAGCACGACGAGGGCAACGCCTTCACCTCGGGGATTGATCCGGCGATGTTTATCCGCTTCCTCGACACACCCGAACGCGTCGTGCTGGCGTTCACGCCGGACATGTCCATCCCTTTCGATGGCGATAAAATGGCCCAGGGAACGGCACAGGCCTATGCCGATTTCGCTGCCCGGGATGCGCGCGGCGAAGAGTAGGCAGGCCCGGACCGGTACGTATCGTCGGGAGAAAGGCTTCACTGCATGAAGGAACTGGTGCTGCACATAGGCTGCCCGAAGACGGGCTCTACCGCGCTGCAAACCTGGCTCGCCATCAATCAGGCAAAACTTGTCGACCAGGGCTACCACTTCGCCCTCACCGACAGGGAGGCAGCGCACTTCCGGATCAACTCCGGCAATGCCGCAATCCTGGACACGTTTATCAGGCAGAACGGCGGACCGGGCAAGCGCGATAGCGGTCGTACAGTTCTCGATCTCTACTTTTCCGGATTCGACAAGGCTATTGTCTCCAGCGAAATTCTGAGCGGGTACCGGCCCGAGTACATTGAGGCGCTCAGGGAGTTCTTCGATCAACACCGGGTACAGGTCAGGGTGGTTGCCTATGTGCGCAACCTGTACGACTTTTTCTACTCCGCCCACGTCCAGCACGTAAAGCGATCGAATCGTCTGGAAAGCTTCGAGCAAGCGGTGCTGGAAGAAAAACACTTCCGGCATTTCCTGGCCTTCAAGAACTTCTCGCGGTTTTTCCCGGTCACGTTGATTCATTACGACAGCGTGGTCGATAACGTCGCGACCGCGTTCTGCGACGCCATCGGCCTGGACTACGCACAGCTCGACCCGCTGCCGGAACAACAGGTAAACCGGACCCTGTCCCGCGATGAGATCGTCGTGTTGCAAAGCATCGGGAGATGGCTCAGGGAGATGGACATTAGCGCTGATGGCTTCTCCGGGATCGTTTCCGACGAACTGGTGCACAGATTCCCGGATACGGAGTCCCGGGCGGTGTACAGCGAAGAGGTCCATCGCCACCTGTCGCAGACATTCTCCGACCAGCTCGACGAGTTCAACGCGATATGCGGCGACCAGTTCAATTTCAAACTGTCCATTCTGGGCGAACGCTCCTACCTGGCGCCAACCGAAGGGCAGTCGTTGAACGTGGCGACGCTCGAACGTGTCGTCGACATTCTCTGTGCGAACAGTGCCCGGTTCGACAAGCATGCCATCGAGGGCATTGCCGAGAGACTCTGTACCAGCGACGCGTATCATCCCCTGTCGCTGAAGCTCAGGAAATCCCTGTCCCCGATCAACCTGACCAGGCAAGTTTTGCAGCACCGCAAGCAGAGGATTTACCGCCTGTTGTCTGCCGCCACGGACCGGAAACTGCTGTTGCATAAACTGCGGCAAAAAACCGGCGCGCTACGCCAGGCGGGCCGCGATGTACCTTGAAAACACTGCACCTGAACCTACCCGGGAGGAAGCTTGCAATGCGCGGACAATCGCTTGACTCGCTTCTGGGCAACGTCCGCGCCTGCACGCTGTGCGCCGCTGAACTCAAGGATGGCGTCAGGCCCATTGTACAGGCGCACCGGCACGCCCGACTGCTGATTGCAGGGCAGGCGCCGGGGGCGAAGGTCCACGCCTGTGGAGTGCCATTCGACGATGCCAGCGGCGACCGCCTGCGGGAGTGGATGGGTGTCAGTCGGGAGGTATTCTACGATGCGTCACAGATAGCGATACTGCCGATGGCGTTCTGCTATCCCGGTCGCGGCAGGTCGGGCGACCTGCCCCCGCCGCCAGTCTGCGCCGAAACCTGGCGGCAACGGCTGCTGGATGCGCTGCCGGGTATCAGACTCACGCTGGTGATAGGGCAATATGCGCAGGCCTGGCATCTGCCCCGACAGCGCGGGACGGTGACGGCTACCGTACAAGGCTGGGAGACGTACGATGAACACATTATCCCGCTACCACACCCGAGCCCGCGCAATAACATCTGGCTGGCGAAAAACCCCTGGTTTGAGCGCGAACTGTTGCCGGTTGTTCGACAGCGGGTCAGTGCCGCCCTGGCCGCGGGGTAGTTGACCCTATCGGGGATATGTGTTCTTATTGAATCTTCATGGATATTTAAATTATCCATTGAATGGGTTTATCCGACCCAACAACGACTCGCAGCGGCCTGGCCGCCCCCAAGGGTGCAGCAGGAGAGATGATGACAGCAGCCAATACAGCGACACCAGCAGCCGGGACGCAGCAGCCGGGCGCTATCAAGCCACGGCGTATGAGTTTCGATATGTCCCGCCTGCGGACCAAGTATTTTTTTCGCGACAATCCGATCCTCAGCACATTGATGTATGCCCTCTCGGCATCCTTTCCAGACGGCGAGCGCTTCTTTATCGACACGGTTCGCCACTACCAGAAGGATATCGATGACCCGGTGCTGCAGGCCCAGATTCGCGGCTTCATCGGCCAGGAAGCGCACCACAGCCGCATCCATGAGGATTTCAACGCCCAGGCGGCCTCGCTCGGCATGGCCATGGAGAAAATCCAGCGGCGCTTCAAACGGCGTATCGGCACCGCCAGGCGCAACCTGGACCCGGGACGACAGCTGGCGATAACGGCGGCGCTGGAGCATATCACCGCCACGCTGGCGCAGTGGACGCTGGAGAACCCCGAGGCCGGCGTGGGCGGCGAGAACCACTCGCCGCTGCGCGAGATGCTGGTCTGGCATGCGATGGAGGAGATCGAACACAAGGCCGTTGCCTTCGATGTCTACCGCGCAACGGTGAACAGGGAGAAGCAGCGCATCGTGGTCGCAAAAATCATCTTCCGCACCTTCTGGGTGCAGATGGCCATCGCCCAGGTCATGCTGTTGTGGCATGACCGCAAGATACCCTCGCTGCGGCATATCCGCGAGGCCTGGACGTTCATGTGGGGCGAAGGCGGTTTCCGGCGCTGGTCGGCGCCGGAATTCAGGCGCTATCTCGAACCCGGCTTTCACCCCAACGATATCGACCAGCGCCACCTGATCGAGCAGTGGCGGGAGAGTTACCCCGAGGTGGCCGCGCTGCAGGTCGCCTGACCGGGTTCGGCGCAACGCCCGCTGTCGGGCGAACAACGCTTCTCTCGACAGCCTGCCAATACTTCCTATAATGCCGGTACCGTAGCCGGCGCATGCTTGCTAAGCTCGCCGGCATCCCGTAGGTACCGCCCTCACCGATGCAAACCGGCGACACTGGAGGATTTGAAATGATCAAGGTTTATGGCGTGCACGGCTCCCCGTTCGTGCGCAAGGTTTTCATCGCGCTCGCGCTGAAAAACATCCCGTACGAAGTAGTGCCGCAGATGCCGTTTACCGGGGACAAGGAGTACCTCAAGATAAACCCGCTGGGCAAGGTTCCCACCATCGTGGACGGCGAGCTGACACTCGGCGATTCCAAGGTGATCTGCCGGTATCTCGAAAATGCCTATCCCGACATTGCGCTGTACCCGAAGGACGCCGCCGAGAAGGCGATGGCTGAGTGGTACGAGGATCTCTGCGGGGGCCGCGTGGCCGAACTGGCCGCGGGTATTTTCTTCCAGCGATTTATGCGGCCTTTCGCTTTCAAACAGGAGCCCGACGAGGAACTGGTCGCACGCATCATCGACAAGGACCTGCCGCCGTTGCTGGATTACCTGGAAAGCCAGGTGCCGATGGACAGCTTTCTGTTCGGCACGTTCATGCTGGCTGACCTCAGCATTGTCAGCCCCTTCATCAATGCTGCGTACGCGGGTTACGAGGTGGACGCAGCACGCTGGCCGGCGCTTGCCGGCCTGATCGCAAGGGTCAGGAACGAGCCCGCCGTGAAGGCTGTGCTGGAGCAGGAGGCCAAAGCGCTGGGGCTGGGTTAGGCCCCGCGCACGTCAATTGGGCGTGTACACGTACTCGTCACCCGCTTCGAATTTTTCGGCCAGGGTTTTGTCCACCATCACCGGCATTTGCACCACGGACGGGTACAGCGGCCCGCGCGAGTTCGCCTGGTGGGCCGCCAGCAACGCGCCCAGTTCCCGCAGTTTATCCGGGCGCGTCGCCGCCAGGTTCCGCTGTTCAGTAGGGTCCTGCGCCAGGTTGTAGAGCCAGTGCTGCAGGCCATCGGTGGGGCGATCGTTCACCTGCAGTTTCCAGTCGCCGTGGCGCACCACCTGGTAGTGACCGTTCTGCCAGAACAGGGTTTCCCGACGCCAGCCCCGCGTCTCGTCTCCGGTCGCCAGCGGCAACAGGTTGAGGCCGTCGATGGCCACGCCCGCGGGCGGGGGCGCGCCGGCGGCTGACGCCAGGGTCGGCATCATGTCGATATGCGCGACCGGGGTGTCGACAATGGTGCCGGCCGCTATCTCCGCCGGCCACTTCACAAACAGCGGAACGCGAAGCCCGCCCTCGAACATGGTGATCTTCCAGCCGCGATACGGGCTGTTCACGTCGGGAATGCCGATGTAACCGGCACCGCCGTTATCGCTGGTGAATACCACCAGGGTGTTGTCCGCGATGCCCTCAACTTCCAGCGCATCCAGGATACGTCCCACACTGCGATCCACCGCGCGTACCATCGCCGCGTAAACCCGCTTGCGATGGGGCTTGATGTCGCCCACGGCCTCGTAGTCGCTGCGCGTCGCCTGCAGGGGCGTATGCGGCCCCCAATGGGCGAGGTACAGGAAGAAAGGACGATTCCGGTTGGCCTCGATGACCTTGATGGCTTCATCCGTCCAGTAATCGGTCAGGTAACCGCCGGGCCTGAACACATCCGCATCGCCGGAGTTGTACGAGGCTGAATAATTCAGTCCCGCCCAGAGAAACTGGTCGATCGGGTCGAACGGCAGTTTCGCGTTGACCACGTCCGGATCGTCCTCCGGCAGGTAGAGACCGCTCTGCATCAGCAGGCTGTCGTCAAACCCCTGCTCGTGGGGCGCCATGCCGTTTTCCCGGCCCAGGTGCCACTTGCCGATATGCGCGGTGTAATAGCCCCGGTCCTTCAGTATTTCCGCAATCGTGACTTCGGATGCCGGCAGGCCCTTGCGCTGGAACGGCGGCTGGCTTGCCTCCAGCGCCTCGTCATACACAGAGGGCGGCAGGCCGGTATCGAGGCCCTTCGCCACGGTGGAGACGATCTTGACCATGCCGGGAGGGGTGGGGGTGAATTCGAAACCGGTCCGTGTGGGGTAGCGGCCGGTCATCATCATCGCGCGCGACGGCGCGCAGGTGCTCGCGCCGGAATAGGATTGCGTGAACACCGCGCCCGCAGCAGCCAGGCGGTCGATGTTGGGCGTCCTGAGCGTGCCGTCGACGCCGCCGCCAAAGATGGAGATATCGTTGTAACCCAGGTCATCGGCCACGATCAGGATGATATTGGGCGGCCGCTCGCTCGCGGCACCCGCGGGTTCGGCAGGCCCCCGCTGCCAGGGAATTTCCCGGGTGGGGGCGATATCGGTATATTTCCGGCTGCTCTGGTACTTGACCATGGCCAGGATGATATCGACCCGCTTCAGCCAGACGATCGACCCCGCCACTACCGCGAGCACCAGCGCCGTCACCAGAAATCTCTTCACTTTGACTCCTCCCGCTCGATCGTGTCGTTCGCTACGCGACAAGCAGTTGCAACAGTGACGCCGCCAGCGCCAGCACCAGCGCAACGGTCAGGCGCGGCGAGGCGTAGCCGGCCGTCTGTGTTTTTGCCGGAAAGGCAAAGGTCTGTGCCATCGCGGCGATCTTGTATTTGTGCAGTCCGTCGAACGCCGGGTTGGCGAAGGAGGCCAGCATGGCATCCCTACGAGAGCGGTACCGGATCAGCCCGGCCAGATGCCAGCCCGGATCCGGTGGCGTGTTCCAGGCGTCGAGGTAACCACCCGCCCCGGCCATTGACAGCACCGGATGCCCCGCCCTGCGCAGCATAATGCCCATGAACGGTTTGAAGTAGGCCATCAGCAAGCTGCGTACCTTGACGTCCTCTCCCGTATCGGGGTGCGCCACTGGCGAAGCCTTGAACTCGACGAGGTTGACCATGATGAATTCCTTGCCGTCATCCTGCTCCAGAAACTTGCGCACGGTGGCGATGTCCTGCGTCGCGATGCCCGCGGCGGTGCGTTGTTCCAGAACTTCTATGAAATGTTCAACCTCTTGCGGCGTCAACGGTTTTCCCCGGCCGTCGTACCAGAAGCGAAACGCCAGGTAGAGCAGCGCGGCACACGTCCAGATTGCAATTTCCATCAATGGGTCTCCCATGAAAAGTCAGAGAAAAATGTATAGCGCCTGCCACGGGGCGGCGGCACCCTGTGTTCCCCGGGTAGTCGGCAAAGCCTGTCCATGCGGGTAGTACTGCCGTCCGCGTACTCCCACACCAGTTGTTCCCCGTCCCGGTAACGCCTGACAACGACCGGCCCCCAGCCAAACGCATGGAAGTTCAGCACGCCTCGCTCCCAGATCATCGACGCGGACGTACGCAGGCAGTACTCCCTGCCGCCGATCGTGAACAGCACAGAACCCTCCGTGTCGTCCGTGTTCAGCCCGGCCGTACTGTTGGGGCCGTAGTCGTGGATGATCCCGCTCGAGGTCACCACCGTGCGGCTGCCGCACTGTTCAATACGCTCCACGTGCCCGATGTGACCGCCCTCCACGCCCAGCCACAGCCCGCGAATATCGTCCGCTTCGTCAGGCAGGGGTTCCGTGCACCGGGCCAGTATCGGCAGCGGGAAATGCGCGTAGCCACAGCCCGGGGTATTACCCTTGGGGATATCCGCCGCCATCAGCCCGCTGCCATCCAGTTCCGGCAACGCGCAGTAGTCGAGCGCGCTGCCGTCACCTGCCAGGGTCTGCGGATCGATCGTCAGCGGCGGCCGCGACGACAGGTACCCCAGCCAGAACAGGCACAGGAGCAGGCCAAGTGGCAGCAGCACGATCGGGAGCAGCAATTTCTTCATCTCGAACAACGCGGCGCAATGCCCTCACTGATGGCTACCGACAGGCATCCGAAGTGCAGCTTGCAATTCGGAATATATCAGCATATCTTGTGTCATAATATTATGGCATCATCTATGTCCATACAATAAAATAATTTGAGCGGGAGTCACACGATGACAAGAATGCGCCGGCCCCTCACCGCCCTGCCCCTCGCTATCGCCAGCGCCGGTGTGCTCGCGCAGGCCGGGGCGCTGGAAGAAGTGATCGTCACCGCCACCAAACGGGCGGAAAGCCTGCAGGATATCCCCATTACAGTAACCGCCCTCTCTGCAAACACCATCCAGGAAGCCGGCATCCATGACATCAGCGATGTCGCCGCACTGGTACCGGCGCTGACCGTCAGTTCAAACCTCAACCCGTTTGCCTCCGCCCTGCGCATTCGCGGATTCGGGACCTCGCAGAACGATCCCTCACTGGAAGCCTCGGTGGCCTTCATACTCGATGGAGTGTACATGGGCAGTTCGGGTCTCGCGATGTCGGATCTCACCGATGTCGAGCGCATCGAGGTGTTGCAGGGACCGCAGGGCACCCTGTACGGCAAAAACAGCAATGCGGGTGTGGTCAGTGTGATCACGAAAGATCCGAACCTGGAAGAAACAGAGGGCTATGTCGAGCTGAGCCTCGGGGACTATTCCATGCAACGGTACGTGGGCTCCGCAACGGGCCCCATCGCCGACACGCTGGGCTACAGCATCGCCGGCAGCTGGCATGAGACCGACGGCTGGATGGAAAGCGCCACCGGCGACGACCTGAATGACGCGCGCGACTGGAATCTGCGCGGCAAGCTGTTGTGGCTGCCCGTCGATACGCTCAGCGCACTGCTTACGGTCGCACATGTCGATCGCGATACCAGTTGCTGTGCAGCCGATGCCACACAGACGGCCGCGGTAACAGACCAACTGGTGGCCCGCGGCCTGCCGGTACCAAAGAACGATGCCTTCGACTACAAAAACAATGTGGATATCGATTCCAGATTCGATCTGCAATCGGATGCGGTGAGCGTGAAACTGGATTATGAACTGGAGACGGCCGTGCTGACCTCGCTGACCGCGTGGAGTGACTACGACTACAAGACCTCGACGGACGCCGACCGCTCGCAACTGGCCGTACTGGGCCTTATCGACGACAAGTACACCGGCGAACAGTATTCACAGGAGTTCCGCCTGACCAGTGACCTGGATGGGCCGCTGCAATACATGTTGGGCGCATTCCTTGCCTACGAGCAGCGCACGCGAGGCGGCACCGGCGATGGCGTGGTGGTGGTGGGTGACGACATGATCCCGGTCGGCGGCAAGCAGACGGGCCTGGGCCCATTGTTTGCCAGCCTGGTACAACCGGGTGATACCGTCTATTTCGACAACAAGTGGGAGACCCAAACCTACGCCGTGTTCGGCCAGTCCACCTACGACATTACCGAAGACTGGGCGGCGACGCTGGGCATCCGCTACACTACCGAGACCAAGGATGCCGACCTGTTGACCCAGCCCTTCTCCACCGCCCCCACCTTTGGCAGCGGCGCCTCACTGGTGGAGCGGGCCTTCGCGCCCATCGACGAAAGCTTCAACCGCGATACCGACGGCTTTACCGGACTGGCCAACCTCACCTGGTTCGTCACCGCGCAGACCATGGTATTCACGTCGGTATCCACCGGCAGCAAGTCAGGCGGTTTTAACGGGGTAGCCGGTGAAGGCGCTCCGCGGGAATTCAAGGACGAGGACACTACCAACTATGAGTTGGGTATCAAGTCGCAACTGTTCGACAACCGCCTGCAATTGAACGCCAGCGCATTCTATACCGAGTTCAGCGACCTGCAGTTTCTCGCACAGCAGCCCAGCGGCGTGGGCACCTTTGTCAGCAATGCCGCCGAGGGCACCAGCGCCGGGGTGGACCTGAACGTTTCCGCGGCGCCCTGGCCATGGCTGTCGCTGAGCGGCGGACTGCAGTACCTGGACGCCAAATACACCGACGGCGAACTGGATGAACTGGACTTCGAGGTGCCCTATGCCCCCACCTGGAGCGGCAACCTGTCGGCAACCCTGCTATTGCCCCTGGCCGACGGCGTGACCTACCTGCGCAATGATTACAGTTTCATGGGCGACCACTTCAACAACCCTACCTACCAGGCGGACAGCGTCGAACAGGACAAGAACCTGCTCAACATCCGCCTGGGGTGGCGCAACGCCGACTGGGATGCGGCGGCCTGGGTGAAAAACGCCACCGATGAGGTCTACGCCACACTGTCCGCCGCCCCGATCGCGTACTCCGGTACCGACGCGTTCTGGCTGGAAGCGCCGCGCACCTATGGCGTGACGGTGCGCTATAGCTTTTGATCGTGCGATGGTAGCGGGCAGTGTCTCAGTCCGAAACTTGACCATACGAGCCTGAGAGGCAGGGTGGCGGTCGGGACACGCCAAAAAGCGCACGTCCTTGTGCAGGCTCGCGTGGCGACGTCCTGTCGCCACACGGTCCCGACCGGCACCCTGCCTCTCAGGCTCTCGAATCGATCAAAGTTCAAACTGAGACACTGACTGCAAGCGGCACTGGTAGGAATACCCGCGTTGAAGCGGTAGACTCGACGGTTGTCCATGCAGGACTGCAGGTGTTTTAGCGCCGACAGTTCGATGCCCAACCCGTTCGAGGAGTGACAGTATGGCCCGCGAAACACATTACCGCGCCTGCCACCTGTGCGAGGCCATCTGCGGGCTCGTGATCGAAACCGAAGGGACAAACATTGTCTCTATCAAGGGCGACAAGGCCGACCCGTTGAGCCGCGGACATATCTGCCCCAAGGCCGTCGCGCTGAAAGATCTGCACACCGACCCGGACCGGCTGCGCGCGCCGGTGAAACGCGTCACTGTCGACGGCGCCGATCAATGGCGGGAGATAAGCTGGGACGAGGCACTGGATACCACTGCGCAGCGCCTGGCGCAGATCATCAGCGAACACGGGGTACATGCCGTCGGCATCTACATGGGCAACCCCTCGGTGCACAACTACGGCATGATGACCCACCAGGGCAACCTGTTCCAGCATATCCGCACCAACAACCGGTTTTCAGCAACCAGCGTGGACCAGCTTCCCCACCACCTCACCTCGCTGTGGTTGTACGGCCACAAGTTACTGATCCCGGTACCGGACGTGGACAACACCGACTACCTGTTGATGCTGGGCGCGAACCCGCTGGCCTCCAACGGCAGCATCTGGACCGTGCCCGACGTAAAAAAACGACTGAAGGCGTTGACCGCGCGCAACGGCAAACTGGTGGTCATCGATCCGCGCCGGACGGAGACAGCCGGTATCGCCAGCGAGCACCAGTTCATACGCCCCGGCACCGACGCGCTGTTCCTGCTGGCGCTGCTGAATACCCTCTTCAGGGAAAATCTGACGGATGCCGGCGCGCTGGCCGCGTACACCCGCGGACTGGATGAAGTCGCACGTGCGATCGAGGTATTCACACCGGACTTCGCCGCGCCGCACACCGGTATCGAGGCGGCGGTGATGCGCCGTATCGCCAGGGAATTCGCCGGCGCGGAGCGCGCCGTCTGTTACGGGCGCATGGGCGTGTCCACACAGGCCTACGGCACCCTGTGCCAGTGGCTGATCCAGCTGATCAACATTGCCACCGGCAACCTCGACAAGCCCGGCGGCAGCCTGTTCGCCAGCCCGGCCGTGGATACTGTCAAAACCAGCAGTCCCGGGGGCCACGGCCGCCACCGGAGCCGCGTGCGCGACCTCCCGGAGTTTGACCGGGAACTCCCCGCGGCGTGCCTCGCCGAGGAGATCTGCACACCCGGCGAGGGACAGATTCGCGCGCTGTTCACCGGCGCCGGCAACCCGGTGTTGTCCACTCCCAACGGGCGGCAACTGGACAGCGCGCTCGAGGAACTGGCGTTCATGGTGTCACTGGACCCCTTCATCAATGAAACCACACGCCATGCGGACATCATCCTGCCACCCACCTCCGCGCTGGAACACGATCATTACGATATCAGCTTCCACCTGTTCGCGGTGCGCAATACCGCGCGCTACAACGAGCCGGTATTCGACAAGCCGCGGGGCAGCCTGCACGACTGGGAAATTTTCAACCAGTTGGGGAACCGCCTCGCCAGGCTGCTGGATAAGCCGGAACAACCCGCCGTCGCCCCGCATGACATCATCGACATGGGCCTGCAGGCAGGCGCTCCCGGACCGGAAGGTCTGTCGCTGGAAAAACTGCGCCAACACCCGTCAGGCATTGACCTGGGACCACTGCAAGCGCAACTGCCCGAGCGCCTGGCAACGCCGGACAAAACGATCCGCTGCGACACGCCGCAAGCGATGGCTGACCTGGCACGCCTGTTCGAGGCATTCCAGCGGCCGGACGACGACGCGTTCCGGCTGATCGGTCGGCGCCATGTGCGCTCCAATAACTCCTGGATGCACAATTACCACCGCCTGATGAAAGGTCGCGAGCGCTGTACGCTGCTGATGCACCCGGATGATATGGCGAGCCAGAACATCGCTCCGGGCGGCATGGTGACACTGTCCTCGCGCGTCGGCTCGCTTGACGTGGCCGTGGAGGCCTCGAACGACATGATGCGCGGCGTGGTCAGCCTGCCCCACGGCTTTGGTCATCACCGCAAGGGCATTCGCATGCGGACCGCCGCCGCCCACGCGGGCGTCAGTTGCAATGACGTGACCGACGAACACCACCTGGACGCGCTCTCCGGCAACGCCGCGGTAAACGGTGTCGCTGTCACCGTGCGCCCCGCGCGACCGGACTGATCAGCGGGCGAATGGCTGTCGGCCCTGTGAACGACGTACCCGCCACGCGATCAGTACCACTGCGAGTCCGATGAGCGCGAGGCTCATCTCGACAATTGCCAGCGGGGAGGTCGGGGCGGTGCGCAACGCGCTCAGGATGGAAGCGCGATCTCCGAGTTCCGTGGCCAGGGGCAGCAACACTAGCGCAACACCGGTGCAGAGGCTCAGCACCATGCCGGCGTCTCCGCGACGCCAAATGGCAATTCCCAGTGCCGTCAGCCAGGCGAACAGAAATAACAGCAGCCGGCCCTGGTAGGATGAAAACGCCGGCCCCGTGAGCAGGCGCGCAGCCGACAGCGATATCGCGATCGCATACGGCAAGCCGTAGCAAACACCGTTAAACAGGGCTATACGCAGGTCGCCACCGCCGGGATGCACCCGCAGTTGCCAGATGCGCAGCCCGGACACCACCAGGAAACTGGCACCCAGACCCAGCAGTGCGTACAGTGCTTTCAGCAACAGGCCACCGTAGGAGCCGTAATGCAAGGGCGTCATCATGGCATACAGCGCCTTGGTCCAGCTTTCTTCGCGCCAGTGAATAAGCTGCAACTGTTCACCGGTAACCGCGCTCAGGGTCACGCCCGGCAGGTATTCCAGTGTCCACGGCAGGTGCCCGAGAACCATCAGTGTTGCGCCGCGATCGCCGTAGTGCCGGTAACCGAGATACTCGGGCTCCAGACCGGGCAGAGCGGCCTGCGCACGGGCGAGTAAATCCCGCAGCGGAAGCATGTCATCCGCCTCCCCTACCGCCTCCTGCGGGACGCCCGAGATACCCGCGCTGGCGGCATCGGCATCCCCACCAAAGGCGACAAACGCATTCAACAGCAAGGTGAATCCCACCAGTCCGAGGTAGGTGCCGGTAAACGCCATCACCACGTGATAAGGCAAACCCCATACTGCGACCAGCTTGTGCAGGTCCGTCCATTTCAGGCGCGGGCTGCGCCAGATGCGGACGGCCCACATTTCACGCAGAATCTTACGGTGCATGAACACCCCGGAGACAAGGGAGACGAGCATCGCGACACCCAGCAAGCCGGTCAGGTAGCGTCCCCAGGGCGCGGGCAGGAGCAGGTCGGTGTGCAGCTTTTCCAGGACATGGACCACGTGTTCATCGTCGATCGTCACCGGCGCGCCGGTAAGCGGATCGAAATATACAAGCGCAGGGTCGCCATCGTGATCATCGCCCGTCTCCCGGGTGATCCACGGGCGGTATCCCGAGGCCGGCCTGATACTGAAGTGTGTCGCTTCCGGGGCAGCGCCCTGCGGGTGCTGCACCACTGATTCCAGCGCCGCGACGGCTGTTTCCCGCGGCGTGCTGGTGACGCCGAGTTCCCAGGGACGCATTTCACCGATGAACAGTGCCACCGAACCGGAAAACAGGAGCACATAGAGGGCAAGCCCCAGGAAAAGCCCTACCCATGAATGCACATCGTACAGGGCCTTGAGCACATCGCGCTGCATTTTCTAGCCCGTCACCAGCGGCACCAGTTCGAAACACAGCGCCACAGCCGCTAGCACCAGGGTGACCGCGCAGGCTCGCCGCCACCGTTTTCGCGTCAGCAGGAAAACGAGTCCCGCCGCCCACAGCAGGGGCGCGGCCAGCGTAGCCAACAACGCGCTGTCCGCCGGGGACAGCGGTAACCAGCGTGCCATTCCCAGGCCCGCGACCGCCGCAGCGAACAGGCTGACGCTGAGACAGGCCTGCACTCTACTCCGCGACAGGCTGTACGCCTGGCGCCGGCCGGGGCGGTAGTGGTGCGCTTTGATTGACCGCGGAGGCGCGACAGCGGGGCGCCGCCACCACGCTACTGCCAACAGGAATGCCGGCCCGGTGAGCATGATAGCGCCCACAAGTACCGGCACCAGGTAATCGAGGCTCATTCAGACAGCGGCCATCCGCTAGAAAAAACTGTACGTCACGGAGACACCGACGCGACGCGGGTAGCCCAGACTGGCGGCGATATCATCGATCTCATTGCGGTCGTTGTAGACGAAGTACTCCTCGTCGAATACGTTTTCCGCGAACAGGCTCAGCGCCCAGTGTCCGACGTTCCAGCCCGCCTGGGCGTTGGCGACCCAGTAACTGTCGAGGTACTCTTGCGGCGCCGCACCGAAGCGGGCGAGATAGTCATCCGTGTACTTGGCGTCTGCCCCGAGATAGAAGCCCGATGGATGCTCGTAGCGGCCTCCCAGGACCACGTTCCATTCGGGCGCCTCGGGAAACGGTAGACCGGAGAGGTCGCCCAGGGAAGAGTCGACGAAATCCTGGAACTCGGATTTGACATAGCCCACCGCAACGAAAGCGGAGAGTGTCTCGGTGACCTGGTACTGGCCTTCAAGCTCGAATCCGTAGCTCGTCGAGTTGGCGGCATTCACGGTGATGGTCGAGGTAAAATCCTGCGGAATTTCCTGAAACTCCACCTGCTGGTCATCCCAGTCGGTATAGAAAACATTGGCGCTCAGTCGCAGCCGGTCGTCGGCAAAGCGGCCCTTGTAGGACAGTTCGTAGTTCCAGGTATACTCCGGATCGAATTCAAACTGCTCGCCGGTGGAGTTCTGCACCCCGGCCCCTCCGGTCCGGAATCCCTCCTGCACGGTAAAACCTATCACCTGGTTTTCCGCTACATCGTAGGCAACGCCCAGCTTGGGAAGGAACACGGTTTCGTCGAAGGAAGAGTCATTGTCGGTGCTTACCGCGCCGTTCCTGGAGAAAAAAAGCGTGTCGCGCTGATCCGTGTAATCGACCCGGCCGCCCGCGATCAGTTGCCAGTTCTCCCTGAACGCCCACGACAGTTCGCCAAACAACGCATAGTTGTTGGCGTCACGGGAACCCCTGCTGATATCCTCGCGGCCAAAGGCGTTGCGGGTGGAGTGCAGATTGGTCTGGTCATCGGCAAAATACAGGCCGACGGTAGCACTCAATTCGTCACCGTCATGGTTCAGCCGCAACTCCTGGGTGAGCAACTCCTGGTGCTGCTTGCCTTTGGTAACCTCGGTTTCACCGCTGGTACCCTCGTTGATCGAGGGCCTGTCGGTATCGGAATCCGACCAGGTGCTCAGCGCAGTGAACCTGTAGGCAGGGTTGAACGCATGGTTGATTTCCATCGCGGCGTTGTGATTGCGCGCTTCACGAGGTTCCGTGTAGACCGGCGGATTCACCTCGCCGCGACGCTCATCGTACGCGAAACCCAGTACCGGACCAGCGATATCGCGCGATGAAGGTGAATCCTCCGCGAACGAGTAGGTCAGCAACGCCCGGGTATCAGGGAGGTTATCTGGCAGGTACAGCAGTTTGCCCCTCACCTGGTAGTACTCATCCTTGACGTAGTCGTCATAGCGATCAAACTGTTCGTACGACGGATAGTTGATGTCATCGAACTCCGCAGTCTCGTATTCGGCGGCGAGACGAAACGCCAGCTGATCGTCGACCAGCGGACCACCGAACGACAGGGCGCCGTTTGCCAGATCATCTGTACCGTAGATACCGCGTACGCTAGCATCCCAGTCGAAGCCGGGGTCGCGCGTCTTGATGTAGACTGCACCCGCCAGGGAGGCACGGCCGGACAGCGTCGACTGCGGACCGCGGTACACCTCGACCTGCTCTACATCCCATACACCACGCGAGCCGCGGCGCGCACCGTTGACCGTCTGCTGGACACCGTCGATGTACAGGCTGGCCAGCGGGTTCCCGCCTGGCGTGAGACCCTCGGAGTTGATACCGCGAATAATAAAACCGCCATCGACCCAGTCGCTGTCCTGGACGTTGGCCAGGATACGAAATGTCTCGCGAAAACTGCGCAGGTCCATGTCCTCGATATCTTCGCTGGACACCACGCCAATACTGCTCAGGGTATCCTCCAGCGTGCTGGAAGTGCGGCTGCCGTAAACCGTGACCTGTTCAATTTCCGCAGGCTGCCGGATTGGCTGCGCCAGACCTGTTTGCGCAAGGACAACACCGAGCAGCATACCGCACGTGTGGTTGAGGGCACGGCGTGCGCGGCCAGCAGGTCGTTTTCGACAAGTCAGGTCGGCAGCGCCGACAACGGAGAATGCGTGCATCGGGTGTTCCACAATGAAAGCCTGTGCTCAGGTGTACAGATAGAAGGGGGCAACTCTATCAAACTAGAGACTTAATGCAAATCATTATCATTTATATTTGCTATCCTGTCGCCGCATTTCGGGTGTGGCCGGTAGCGCGCCAAATGCGGCACCATTCAGGTACACTGCCCCCTCTGCAGAATGGGTGGCGCGCTGCATCGCGAACGGTACGGCAGCGCCACCGGGGCGCTGCGTGCGCAGGCTAGCCACTTACAGGACGGTCTATCCGATGATTAAAAAAGTCTTGCTGGGCGCGCTCGCGCTCCTCATCACGCTCGCCGTTCTTGGCCGCGTGCTGCTACCGGGGCTGCTCGAGAATGCGATGAACGTGGTGGATGAGCATGCACCCTACGCCGTCTCCGCGGAGGCACAGCGGTTGCACGACGCGCTCTTTATCGTGGATTTGCACAGCGACTCGCTGCTCTGGGACCGGGACCTGGGCGAGCAATCGTCGCGCGGCCAGGTCGACCTGCCGCGCCTGCGCCAGGGCAACGTGGCGATCCAGGTGTTTTCCGCGACTACGAAAAGCCCCAGCGGCCAGAATTACGACAGCAACGAGGCGGGTACCGATACGATTACCCCACTGGCCATCGTCAGCGGCTGGCCCAGCTCCACCTGGGGCTCCCTGTTTGCGCGCGCGCAATACCAGCTCGACAAGCTGCTCGAACTGGTGGATGACAACCAGCCGCAGCTGATATTCATCCGCCGCAAAGCCGATCTCGAGGCGCTGCTGGCTGCCCGACAATCCGATCGCGCTGTCGTAGGCGCCATGTACCTGATCGAGGGCGCCCACCCACTGGAAGGCGACGTCGACAAGCTCGACACCTTACAGGCACAGGGACTGCAGTTTGTCGGTTTGACGCATTTCTTCGACAACGAACTGGGAGGGTCCCTGCACGGCATCAGTGGCGAGGGACTCACCGCGTTCGGTCGCAGCGTTGTCGAACGCGCCGACCAACTGAATATGACCATTGATATTGCACACGCCTCGCCGCAAATGGTACGTGACGTACTCGCGTTAACGTCAAGACCGGTGATCCTCTCCCACGGCGGCTTCAAGGGGCACTGCGATTCGGCGCGCAACCTGGACGACGAATTGATGCTGCAGGTGGCCGACGCCGGCGGCATCATCGGTGTGGGCTACTGGGATGCCACCGCCTGCGACTACTCCCCGGCGGGCATCGCGAAATCCATCCGCTACGGCATCGAGCTGATGGGCCTCGAACATATCGCGCTCGGCTCGGATTATGACGGTGCGGTCACCACCTCGCTGGACACTTCCGAGCTGGCGGCACTGACACAGGCCATGCTCGATGAGGATTTTACCGAGGCGGAAATCCGCGCGGTCATGGGCGGCAATATGCTGCGCTTCCTGCGCGAACAACTGCCCGACTGAGACTTGTGCTAGCGCATATACTTATCGAAATTGCTCCAGAAGCCGAACTCCATCATCCCATAGCCCACCTCGCCGTTGAGTTCGAAGCGCGCCGGCGTTTCCACGAGTCCGTAGAACACGTCATCCTTGTCGACATCGAAGCTGACGCCCTGGGTAACCACCCCCTCGCCCTGGTACATGCCGTGGCGCCAGTCCGGCTCCAGCCCGTACCCGGTGCCGGTGGTCAGGTAGGTCTGCAGGAACGGTGTACCGATCAATTCCAGCGGGCCACCCGGCGCGTCGGGGAAGCGCACACGGCCCTGCCTGATATCCGCCTTGAACGGGGCCGCCATCGTGAAGTCGTGATCGTGTTCGGGCCGTCCCAGCCACTCGGGTTCGCGCGTTCCGTCCTTCCAGATACGCACCGCCTCGTCGATCGTCCTGTTGCCGTCGTTGTCTTCATTGACGAGGTAAAGAAGAGCGAATTCCTTGAACATCACCGGGAAATAGTTCCACATCCCCTCCATCGACGGCGTGCCCTGGTGGATACCCGCCGGCTCGGCTTCCCCCACCGGGCGGATACCCCAGGAACGGTCCCTGGAGCCAATCCACTTGTCCGGCGTGATTGCCCACGCCTTGTCTCCCACCTTCAACGTGCCGTCCCAGGTGCCAAGCTGCGCGAATCGCATGGTATCGAACAGCGTCCTGCCCCGCCGGCGGATATAGTGCCTCGGCTCGAGTATGGGCGCGTGCTCCCCCTGCCACACTGCGTCAAGCTCAATACCCCACTCGTTGGGCTCGACGCTGACACGCAGGCGCCGCAGGCCCTCCAGCACCTCCACTTTGAGCGGGCCGACACTGATGTCGGCGCGATCGTCGATCTCTTTGGAACTGCGGATTACCCGGTGCGAATTGCCGTGTCGCACCAGCAGAAACGCGTCCTGCACGCCGAGGGCGGGATACTGCCCCATACCGAAGACCACGAAAATCTCGTCATCGCATTTGTGCATGTTGAAGTAGTAGCGATCGTAGAAATTGCGATCCGAGGTGGCGACATGGCGCACCACGTCGCTGATCTGGTGAATTGGGTAGTCATCCATTTTTGAAAGCATGCAATATCTCCCGTTGTCGTTTGCCTGTCGATTCCTGAGTGCTTGGGGGCCGCCCGGGTCCTGCCGAATTGGACGGCTCCCGGTTTGCGACACCGCCTCGCCGCTAACCCATGCGGCCGTGAATATTCTCGAAAAACTCCAGCACCAGCGGCTCCCCCTCCTTTTCCAGGTAGGCGACTGCCAGCCCCTCGCCAAAGCGGGTCATCCAGATGGGCCTGTAGCCAAACTGCGCCGCGGCCGCGACTTTCTCGTCCAGGTTTTCCACCGGAAAGCGGATGTGGTGCATCCCTTCTTTGCCCGCGTCGAGGAATTCCTTGTGGGGCGTCTCCCCCGACACCCACCCGATCAGTTCGATCTGCAGGTCGCCGCTGTACGCAAACGCGCAGATGACCTCAGCCTTCTCGGGCTTGCCGCGAAAGTTGTATTCGAACTCACCGAACTCCTGCACATCGAACTCGCCGAAAATCGGCTCGAAGCTCGCGATCGCTTTTTTCAGGTCGCGATAGACAAAACCGACCTGGTCAGCCGGCGGCAGATTCAATGCGCTCGCTATGGGGTGATCCATCAATGTGCACCTCGGGTTTGATTGCGTGTCTTCCAGCGCGGGCCAGTCGCCGCGGCAATCCTCAGCGGATGCGAGGATTGATCGTCGGAATTTGTTGATACCCCTGGGATTTGACGCCATTCAACCTGATTGTCGATAGACTGGCAATCCCATCCTGCACGCAATTATCGACGGAAGAGCAAACGAGGCTGGAATCGGCAAGGTAGCGCAAAGAGTTATACTGGGCAAAGGTAGCGCAGCGGGTATCCGCGCGGGCGCCAAACCGGCGACGGCTGACTCTGGTACATTACACGGTGACAACGGAATGGAGTGATGACCATGGACAACACACACCTGCTGGACAAATACAAACCGGTGGCGCTGGTTACCGGCGCCTCGTCAGGCATTGGTGAACAGTTCGCCATTCACCTGGCCGGCGCCGGGTTCGACCTCGTACTGGTAGCGCGCCGCGAAGCCCGCCTGAACGCGCTCGCGGCGCGCCTGGAGTCGCTTCACGGCACCCGGACTACCGTTCTCGCAGCGGACCTCGCCGCCCCCGGCGCTGTCGACACGGTGATCGCCGCCACGGCGGGGCTGGATATCGGGCTGCTGGTCAGCAACGCCGGCTTCGGCCTGAAAGGCCCTCACCACCAGAACGACGCACCTACAATGACGGACATGCTGATGGTGAATTGCCACGCGCCCATGCAACTGACGCACGCCTTCATACCACGCTTTCTCGCGCGCGGCAGCGGCGGCATTGTTCTCACCAGTTCCGTCGAGGGGCTGCTGGGTTTTCCCAATTCCGCGTCGTACTCGGCAAGCAAGGCGTTCGTAAACAGCCTGGCCGAAGGACTGTGGGGCGAGCTCTCGCCCCGCGGAATCGATGTGGTGGCTGTCTGCCCGGGCAGCACAGACACCGAGGCGCACGCGTTGCAGGGTGTGGACCGCGCCAAAGTCAGCGGCATGATGTCGCCGGCGTCTGTCGTGCAATTGACCCTGGATAAACTCACCGATGGCCCCACGTTTATCGCCGGCGAACAGAACGAGGCAATGTTCAGCGCGATCGCGGCGATGCCGCGGCGTGACGCCCTGGTGATGCTGGGCGAGGCAATCCAGCAATCACTGCTTTCATCGAACTGATCACACTGCACTGTCGATCTTGATGGGGGTCTTGTTTGCCTCCAACGCAGGGTGTTCCCTGCCGGACAGCGACTGATCCTGCCGCAGTATCGCGCCCGGCTACTCGTCCCAGAGCCCGAACTTCTGCATCATCACCTTGAACCGCTCCATCGCGCGGAACTTCACATTGACGTCCCTGTGATCTTCGCCTTCTTCGACCCAGAACGCGCGACCCCAGGGCGACGGGGTCCACGGCAGCGTGCTGGCGTGGTAGGTGCCCGCGGGGTCCAGCGATTGGATAAACTCGGGCGTATAGGCTTCCATCGCGCTGATCATCACCTGGAAAGGCTCCTCGTACTTGCCGTTCCGCCGTCGCAATTCGAAGATATCCGCGATAACGGCTTTCATCGCATCGTTGTGCAGTGGCACGCCCAGCCAGCCGTCGTTATCTGCGGCCCTGCGCAGTGCCGCTTTACTCTTGCCGCCGACCCAGAACGGCACGGGCTCGGTCGGCACCGGCGACATGATCACGCCATCGAAGTCAAAGAACTCTCCGTGATGGCTGGTCACCTCCCCGGTGTTGAGCGCGCGCACCGCGGTGATCACCTCGTCCAGGCGACGCCCGCGGGACGGGAAATCCACGCCCGCGATCCGGAACTCTTCCGGCAGCCACCCGGCGGAGACGCCACAGGCGACGCGGTTATTGGTCAGAACCGCGGCGGCACTGACCGCGCGCGATACGGTGAAGGGATCTCTCAGGGCCGCCAGGTAGATGTTCGTCGCCATGCGCAGGCGCGTGGTGGCCACGCCCATCGCCGTGAGCGTCACCCAGGGGTCCATCCACGGATTGGTGTTCGGCCACCAGACCTTGCCGTCTTCCGTGTAGGGGTATGGGGTTTCTATCATTGCCGGATAGGCCAGGTGGTCCGGCACGGTAATGCCCTCGAAACCGAGTTCCTCCGCTTTCTGTGCGATCGCGATGAACTGGTCGACTTCTTCCGTGTTGACCAGTGAAATCCAGAATCTCATTTCGGCGGCGCCGACTCGTCACGACCCATGAAGACGTCGACGATGCGTTTGTGCAGGAATTCGCAGGTGGGCATCACCACGCCCTTCTCGGCTGCGGTGGTGATCGCGCAATCGAGGTCCTTCTTCGCCAGTTCGCCCATCGTATTGAAATACTGCCGGATGCCCGGGTCGTCGCTCGGTACGAGATAGGAGTTGCGGCCGGTCGCGAACCTGAACATCTGCTCGTTGACCACGCCGTTGCTGAGGCCCACTTCACGCATCACCTCGGCATTCAGGCCGCAGGACTCGGCCAGGCGCAGCGCCTCTGCCATCGCCACGAACTCCGCGTACTGCATGAAATTATTGCAGAGTTTCAACGCGATACCCGCGCCGACACCCCCCGCGTGCACGACTTTCTCCGCCGAGGTTTCGAACACCGGCGAACAGTCAGCCAACTCCTCCTCGCTGCATCCGACCATATAACACAGCGTGCCCAGCGCGGCGCGGTCGGCGCCGCCGGTGATCGGCGCGTCGATAAGCCGCAGACCCAGCGCCTGCGCCTCTTGCGCCCAGCGCAACAGGCTGGCCTGGGTCACGGTGCTGTGAATCGCGATCAGCGTACCTTTCGCGGCGTGGGCGAATATGCCTTCGTCGCCATGCAGCAGGTTCTGAACCTGCGCGTCATCGCGCACGCAGACTCCGATATGAACGCAGGCCGCTGCCAGTTCGGCAACAGACGCGCAACCCACCGCGCCCGCTGCCACCAGTTCTTCCACGGCCGGCGCGTAGACGTCGTACACGTGCGCCCTGTAGCGATCACAGATCAGGCGCTGCGCGGACGGCTTGCCGATATTGCCGAGCCCGATATACCCGACGTTCGTTAGTGTGCTCATGAGCTCTCCTTTATTTATTACCCCTTACCGCCGCTGACCCGGTACGGGTGGGCGAGAGGCACGCTGTTAATCGCGCAACAGAGTGTACTGCCAACAAAAATATATTGTCAACATATATTGACTTGTAGTCAATCTATATTTACTATTTGTCCATGAGTGCAACCAAGCCCACAGCCGGCGACCCGGATTTCGTCTGGAACAGGTACCGCCACAACTTTTCCCGACACCTGCTCGGTGTGGCGCTCTACTTCCAGAACAGCCTGATGAACGTGCTGCGGGAACAGCGCGGTCACACGGCACTGCGCCTGGGTTTCGCCCCTTACATCATGCTGTTGGGCGAGGAAAGCAGGCGGCTCACGGAGTTGGCCGACTGCCTGGGCATTTCACGCCAGGCCTGCAACCAGGCGGTAAAACAGATAGCGGCCGCGGGTTACATCGAAAGTACCGCTGACCCGGCGGATGGCCGGGCCAGGCAGCTGTCCCTGTCGGCGCGCGGCAGGCAGTTGCGCCGCGACGGAGCGCGCATCGTTGCGGAGCTCGACAGGGCCTTCGCCGCGATCGTCGGCGCGGATCGCTTCGCCGACGCCAGCAAATCGCTGGGCAGGATCAGCCTGCACCCCTCCCTGGGACTCGCGACACAGCCGCTCGGCGCCGCCGGCACCGTGATGGGGGGATGGTTGCCGAGGCTTTCGGACTACATCATGCAGCGCCTGATGGAACTGACCCGGGCGCGGGGCCACAGTGGACTCAAACTGTCGTTCGGCCAGGTGTTGACGCTGATCGGCCCCGACGGCGGTCGCATCCAGCAGATGGCGGCGGCCCACGACGTCAGTAAACAGGCCATCAGCGCCATCGCCACCGAACTGGAGGAGCTGGGCTACCTGCAACGCCAGCCGGACCCGCTGGACGCGCGCCAGGTGGTGCTGCAGTTCACCGATCGCGGACGGCAGTTGATTGCCGACTCCGTGGCCGGTGTCGACCAACTCGAGGACGAATTCGCCGGCCTCATCGGCCGCGCCGCGCTCAAGCGCATGAACGAGACGCTGTACGCGCTGTATCGCGGACTGCAGCTCGAACAGGACATTTTTGAACACAGGGGCGCAGTGGACCTGAGTCTGCTGGCCCGCCAGTTACAACTGCAACTGGGCGATCACGACAGCCGCGCCCTGGCGCGGCTGCTGCTGGATGCCACCGCTACTGAGAGGTAAACGACAATGTTCAACGACTGGCTCTCCACCGTGTGGGAACACTACAACATCCTCGGCTCGCTCGCGACGCTGGCGTGCATCGTGGCAATCACCGTCGTAGGTAAAAAGCTGGTGTTCAGCGTGCCCGCACTGAGCGAGATGCGCGCGCAGAACAAGGAGAAGGACAAGGCCAAGTGGAAGCAGGAAAAGTACCCGCCGATGGTGCGCGCATCGCAGAAGGTCGGCCTGTACTGCAACATCACCTTCTTCCTGGTGCTGCTGCCGTTCTGCGTCACATTCGCGGCGCAGCCGGTGACCAGCATGTTACTGGACATCTTCGTCATCCTGATGGTCTACGACCTGTTCTACTACCTGTCCCACCGTTTCTGGTTTCACGGCCAGGGCGCGATGCGCAAGGTACACGCCGTGCACCATCAGGCGCGCAATCCCACCTATCTGGACTCGCACTACGTGCATCCGCTGGAAACCTTCGTCGGGCTGGCATTGTTCATGGGAACGGTGGTGATACTGGCCCCGTTGATGGGCCCATTCCACCTCGTGACGGTCGTGGCGACCTTCGTGATCTTCACCAACATCAACCAGATCAACCACGTGTTTTTCGACCTGCCACGCTCGCCGTACAAAACCCTGAACTGGATCGTGGCCAAGCACCACGTGCACCACGAGAATATGCACAAGGGCAACTACGCGACGATCACACTGTTCTACGACAAGATCTTCGGCACACTGGACTAATCTGAAGGGAGAACCGCAATGGATGACAGCGAACGCTGGAAACTGGGCGAGGCGACGATAAAGGATGTATATGCCGGCGACGTGATCGTACCGCCCGAGGGGAGCTACGCCTTTTCCGATAACATGCTGAGGCAGTTATTCGCCGAGCTGTGGACGCGCGACACGCTGTCCATGCGCGACAAGCGTATCCTGCTGCTGGGCATCCTTGCCGAGAAAGGCGAGGCGGCAACCTTCAAGATACAGATCAAGGCGTCGCTGAAGCGCGGTGAAATCAACCCCGAAGAAGCGCGGGAATTCCTGCTGTTTATCGCGCAGTACGCCGGTTACCCGCGCGCGGCCGCGATGCTGGTGCCGATCGAGGAAGCGATCGCGGAATTCGAGAAGGAAAAGAGCGCCAAATCCGCCTAGGCGCCCGAAACCGGGCTGGCAACAGTCCGCCGCGGATTCAAACCCCGGGGTTTTCGCCCGGTGGTAAGTACCCTAAACTTCGGTGGCGCCACCGGCGATTTGCGGACTGAGGAGACCCGGGGCTTGCGGGCCATGTTTCCCTTCATCAATTCGTCCCGGCATGGCGCAGCCGCCTCCTGCCTGATGTTCAATCCCGCTGTTTGGCCAGCTGTGGCGAAGTGCAGCGCACAGTATCTAAGCAGGCGCCGCGCATCTAGTGTGCATTAACGACAACCACTTCAGGTGCTGAAACCATGACCGGAACAAATGATACGTCCCACGTCCTACTCACCCGGGAAGCGCAGATAGCCGTGCTCACACTGGCCAGGGAGGAAAAACGCAATGCGATGAACCGCGAGATGATGCTGCAGTTGCTATCGCACCTGGAGACTATCGCCGCCGACGAGACGATTCGCGCCGTGGTGCTCTGTGCCCGCGGCGAGACCTTTTCGGTAGGCGCCGACCTCGGCCAGGTGGGTGACATTCTCAGCGAGCCCTCCCTGCTGGTCGCCAGGCGCGAAGCGGAACTTGGCGCGACACTGATGCGCAACCTGCGAGACCTGCCGCAGCCCACGGTGTGCGCCGTGCAGGGCGTTGCCACCGGCGCCGGCGCCTGCCTCGCCGCCGCCTGTGACTTCCGTGTCGCCAGCGAAGAGGCCCGGCTGGGGCTGGGCGAAGTCAAGATCGGCATGAACCTGATGTGGCACGCCATCCCCGCCTTCGTCGAACTGCTGGGGCCGGCGCGCGCCAAGCAGCTCGCGATGTCAGGCAGACTGCTGGACGCGGCGCAGTTGCTCGACTGGGGTTTGCTGGACCGGGTTTGCACAGCGGACCAGCTACAGGGGCAGGCCATGGACTGGGCCGGTGAGTACGCTTCGCTGCCGCCCATCGCAGTACAGATGATCAAGCGCAGCATCAACCGCTACTCCCAGGCGCTCGGCGAATCGATCATGCACATGGATCACGACCAGTGGCTGCTGACCACACGCAGCGCTGATTTTCGCGAGTGTCTCGACGCGTTCGCGCAGAAGCGCACGCCCAGGCTGGAGGGGCGCTAGCCTCAACTCGCGCACCGGGCGAGTTGTTTTGCAACGCTATCCCGGTGAACTCCCACAACGGCAAGGGCAGCAATGTTGGACACCACGAGAGAACAGCTGATGATTATAGACGCCTGGGCACAGCACCCGACACTCCGGCACCTGCAGGACCCGGTCTTCGAGTCTCTGCGTCGCTGGACCAAAGACCAGATTCCCGCCAGCGACATCCCGATTGAAGTCACGCTCGGGGCAATGGCTCAGGCGGGGGTTGAGCGCAGCCTGATCAGCGCGTGGGTCGCCCCCCGCAATGTGATGATTTCCAACGACGAGGTCGCGAGCTTCGTCGCGGCGGCGCCCGACAGGCTGGTCGGGGTGGGTTCCGTCGACATAGCAAGGCCGATGGATGCGGTCCGGGAAATCCGCCGCTGTGTCGGGGAACTGGGCTTCAAGGCGATCCGCGTGCTGCCCTGGCTGTGGGAAGTGCCGCCCACCGATCGCCGGTTCTACCCGGTGTACACGGCATGCTGCGACCTGGGCGTGCCGTTCTGTACGCAGATCGGCCACACCGGGCCGCTGATGCCCTCGGAAGTGGGGCGTCCGATTTACCTGGACCAAGTAGCGCTGGATTTTCCCGAGCTCGTGATCGTCGGGGGGCACATCGGCTACCCCTGGACGGAAGAGGCAATTGCGGTCGCCACCAAACACGAAAATGTGTATATCGACACCTCCGCCTATACCGTCAGGCGGTATCCGCGAGCCCTGGTGGATTTCATGCGGGGGCACGGCCGCAGCAAAGTACTGTTCGGCACGAACTACCCCATGATTACGCCGGCGAAGGCGCTGGAGGGCCTCGATGAACTGTCGCTGGACGACGCGGCGCGGCGGTTGTTCCTCGGCGGCAACGCGCACCGGGTCTTCAAGCTGTAACACAGGCGTGGGCATCCAGCGCGCGACTGCGTATCATGACAGCCTGCAGGACTGCGTGATTCTCCTCCCGGCTGCCAATGCCGCCTTCGCCCGCCGGGCCCTCGGGAGATCAATCGTATTGTGGCGCGCCGAGCGCCCGTGATTACAGGAGCCTGAATGACATCGATAATATGGCTGATACTGGGCGCGCTGCTCGCATTGCCGCTGCTGGCAATGGCGAACAGGCTGCGCCTGCGCGCGATGACGAACCTGTTGGGCGTGAGCCTGGTCGTCGCGGCACTGATTTATATTGGCTTCGCCGCACTGTGGGGTGATGCGGCGTGGATGCTGGTGGAAGCGCTCGGCGTGGTTCTCTACGGCGGCTTCTACTGGCTTGCTGTACGGGGTTCACCGCTGTGGCTGGCCGCCGGCTGGTCACTGCACCCGATCTGGGACGTGGCCGTGCATCTGCTCGGCCCGGGCTCACACATCGCGCCGCAGTGGTATACCCTGGCCTGCCTCGCGTTCGACCTCGCGGTGGGAGCCTATATTGTCTACCGGACCCGCTCGGCCGGCGTTCCCGCATGATATACCGGCGATACCTCATCCTGCCCGCTTATCGCCGCAACGTTATAGCGTGTAGCGTCGCTCACACACCTGAATAAAGGAGCTATCGATGTCTGTCAGTACAGAAGTACGCGGCAAGGTCCTCGTGGTCACCCTGGCGCGACCGGAAAAGCGCAACGCGCTGAATGAGCGTATTACGCTGGGCATTGACGCCGCGATGAACAGGCTGGAGGACGAGCCCGATCTGTGGTGCGGCATCCTCACCGGCGGCGACAAGGTGTTCTCCGCGGGGGCGGACCTCGCGGTGGGGCCTGGCGAGCCGACGCCCCGGGGCGGCATCGTGGGTCTGATCAATCGCATACGCAACAAGCCGCTGATAGCCGCGGTGGAGGGGATGGCGCTCGGCGGCGGCATGGAACTGGTGCTGTGTTGCGACATGGTGGTTGCGGCGAGCACCGCGCAGTTCGGCCTGCCGGAGGTAAAGCGGGGCCTGATGCCGGATTTCGGCGGCGCATTCAGGGTGGCGCGCTCACTGCCGGTCAATGTGGCGCGGGAACTGCTGCTGACCGGCGATAACCTGTCGGCAGATCGCGCGGAAAGATTGGGCTTCGTGAACCAGGTGGTGGCGCCGGGCAAAACACTGGAAGCGGCGCTCGCGCTGGCGCAGCGCATCTGTAGCAACGCACCCGTTGCAGTACGCGAGGCGCTGGATATCTTCAACACCGAAGTGAACGGCGACGAATCGGCGATCTGGGCATTGAGTCACGCGGCTCACGAGAGGCTGATGAAGACCGAGGATGTCAAGGAAGGCATAACGGCCTTTTTCGAGAAACGGCCCCCGGCGTGGCAGGGACGATAATCTGGCAGCCCGGACCTTCAGATTCGAAAGCCGCCTGGCTGCTCCGGCGCAGACGCTGCTCGACACATTGACGATGCACGGCGTAAATGCCGAGCTTTATCCGCTGGTGAGAATGACCGCGCCCGAGGCCTGGTCGACGCGATCCATCCTCGACTGGCCGGTGGGGCAGCGCCTGTTCCGCAGCTGGATTCTATTTCTGGGGCTGCTACCCGTCGATCGACACGACTTTCGCCTCAAGGCCATCCGGCCCGGACAGGGGTTCTCCGAGCACTCGACATCGCTGGTGAATGCCCTATGGCGCCACGAGCGCACCGTCGTAGCGCGTGCGTCCGGCTGTCAGGTCACGGATGTGGTGTCTTACCAAAGCAGGCTGCCGCTGGTCGGCCTGGCTTTCGAACCCGTGTATCGCCTGGTGTTCTGGTGGCGCCACCGGAAGCTGCGAACGAAATTTCATGGGCGCGACAACTGACGCAGGTTATCGCCGTATCAGTCCTGCCCACGCTCGTGCGACCAGCGCGGTTTGCGCTTCTCGAAGAATGCCAGCGCCGCCTCCTCGGCCTCGCCGGACAAGCCGGCAAGGATCTGGTTGCGGTTCTCCAACTGGATCGCCGCTTCAAGATTCGAGGTGTCGAGGTTGGCCCACATCACCTGCTTGGTGGCCATTACCGCGAACGGCGAGAAGTCACAGAGTTCGTCGGCCAGTTGCAGCGCGGCGGGCAGGATTTCCGCATCGTTCACCACGCGCGTGACGATACCGTAACGCTCCGCCTCCTCGGCATCGATTGCCCGTGCGCTCAGGATCAGGTCGTGCGCATGCGAGGCGCCGATCAGGCGCGGCAGCATATAACTCACGCCGATATCGCAGCCGGACACGCCGAGGCGGATAAACTGGACGCACAGGCGGGCGGAGCGCGCGGCGATGCGGATATCGCAGCCCAGCGCCAGCGCCAGGCCCCCGCCGTAGGCGGCGCCGTTGATCGCGGCGATCAGCGGCTGCTGAATGCGGCGCAGGTGCGGGATGAGGCTGGCCATCTGGTTCTGCGCCAGCAGGCCGGCCTGCGGTCCGCTCGGCAATCCGGCCACCACCTCGCCGGGATTGTTCTGGTCGCGCAGGTCCAGTCCGGCGCAAAAGCCCCTGCCCGCGCCGGTCAGCACCACCACACGGCAGCGGTTGTTGGCGTTGAGTTCATCCAGTGCCGCGTGCAGTTCCCGCACCATTTGCCACGACAGCGCGTTCAGGCTTTCGGGCCGGTTCAGTCGCAGGACAGCGACCTCGGGGCGCGGGTAGTCGATGGCGATGGTTTCCACGGGTGCTCTCCTCGTTGACATTTGATTCAGTGCGGCACCATATCACCATCGGCGG
The DNA here is from genome assembly GCA_030427485.1 of Gammaproteobacteria bacterium. Taxonomy (GTDB): domain Bacteria; phylum Pseudomonadota; class Gammaproteobacteria; order Pseudomonadales; family Halieaceae; genus Marimicrobium. The sequence goes on along the minus strand of JAUICG010000012.1, from coordinate 32,008 downwards.
CGCTTAAAGAAAAGCGCTCCCATAGGTCTCGCGCAGATCGCGTTTGAGTATTTTACCCGAGGGATTGCGCGGCAGTTGCTCGACAAATATCACTTTCTTCGGCACCTTGAAACCGGCGAGCCGCGCTCTGCAATGTTCGATGAGCGCACTTTCGTCCGCTGCCGCGTCGGGCTGCAGCACCAGCACCGCGGTCACCGCCTCCACCCAGTGCGGATGCGGCAGGCCGATCACGGCCGCCTCGGCGACGCCGGCAAACTGGTACAGTGCCTCCTCCACCTCGCGGCCGGACACATTCTCGCCACCGGTCTTGATCATGTCCTTCTTGCGGTCGACGATGGTGATATAGCCCTCGTCGTCCACGGTCGCCAGGTCTCCGCTGTGAAACCAGCCGCCGGCAAAGGCCTGGGCGGTACGCTCCGGGTCGTTGTAGTACTCTGTCAGCAGTTGCGGCGAACGGTGCACCACCTCCCCCACCTCGCCCACCGCGACATCGGCGCCCGCGCTGTCCACCACGCGCGTCTGCACGTGCAGCACAGGCTTGCCGCAGGAGCCCGGCTTGCGCAGCTGGTCCTCCGGCTTGAGGATAGTCGCCAGCGGCGCGATCTCCGTCTGGCCGTACAGGTTCCACAGGCGGATCTGCGGGATCAGGCGCTGGATTTTCTTCATGATCTCCACCGGCATGATGGAGGCGCCGTAATAGCCTTTGCACAGGCTGGACAGGTCGGTTTGCTCGAACAGCGGCGAGTTGAGCAATGCAATCCACACAGTGGGTGGCGCGAAGAACGCGGTAATACGCTCCGCTTCCAGCAGGCGCAGCAGGTTTTCCGGGGTCGGGTCATCGGTGATGACATTACAGCCGCCCACCTGGATCGACGGGCCGAGGAAGCAGTCGAGCTGCGCGCAGTGGTACAGCGGCATCGAGTGCAGGTGCGTGTCCCCTTCGGCAATTTCGGCATCGACCAGGCAGCTCCCGTACTGCCAGAGGATCGCCGCGTGGCTCAGCACCGCTCCCTTGGGCGCGGACTCGGTGCCGCTGGTGTAGATGATTTGCGCCGGCGCCGACGTATCGAGCCCCTCGAACGCGTCGCACCGCGGGGACTCGGCGAGCCCGGAAAAAGGCAGCATGGCCGGCGGTGTGGGCACTCCGTCCTCGCTCCCCAGCCACACCATCTGTTCAATGCCCGGGCACAGCGGCGCCAGCGCTTCGGCCTTGGCGGCTTCGCCGTTCCCCACCAGCAACAGGCGCGCGCCGCTGTGGTTGAGAATGTAGGCCGCCTCCTGCGGATTCAACATGAAATTCACCGGCACCAGCACCGCTCCGAGGGCCGCAACCGCGTAACGGCTGGCAGCGAAGGCATGGGAATTCCTGGCCAGTATCGCCACGCGGTCGCCTGATACAATGCCCAGCTGTTGCAGGCCACCGGCGACCTTCAGGCAGCGTTCGAAAAATTCCGCATAGGTCCACGCCTGCGTCCCCTGCCGGATCGCGAGCTTGTGCGGGTGTTTGGCTGCAGTGCGGCGCAGCGTGTCGATCAGCGTCTGACTGGCTGGTGCGTTGTCGGCGGACATGGGCAATTGACTCCGGTAATGCGGTCCGCAATATATCTTATATGTAAGTTTATTTAAAGCGCCTACATCCGGTACATAGCGAATACGATACCCCCTGTACAGCTGCCGCTAAAACAGGAGTAAAGTACGACTGCGAGCTTCAGCGTCGCCGTTCACGAGCAGACAAGAGTAGCAGAGGTATCCCATGACATCACAGTCCACCGCGCCCCCATCGCCCCCCGACATCGGCCTGCAGTTATACACGGTCAAGGATGCGCTGAAGGCCGATCTCAACGGGACGCTGCGCCGGCTGGCGGCGTTGGGGTGCCACACTGTCGAGGCCGCGAACTTCGCTGTCGACCTCGACGCCGCCGAACTGCGTGCTGCGCTGGATACGGTGGGAATGCGCTGCCTTAGCGCGCACGTGCCGCTGCCGCTGCTGCTGGGCGACCTCGAGCAGGTAGTCCTCGATATGAAGGCGCTAGGCGCTCGCTACGTGGTGTGCACCGCACCCTGGGTGGAAGACGGCGCGCGCTTTGAGAAGGCCATGCAGCAGGGTCCGATGGAACAGGCCTTCGGCAAGTTGATGGATTCGCTCACGCTGGAGGACTGGCACTGGAACGCGGAGAAGCTCAACCGCATCGCCGCTCACCTGCATGCCAGCGACCTGCAACTGGCCTACCACAATCACGGCTTCGAGTTCCATTTGTTCGACGGCGTGCCGGCCTTTGACCACTTGATGGCGATGACCGACCCGGAGCGCGTGGCGTTCGAAGTGGATTGTGGCTGGATGGTGAATGCCGGCCACGACCCGCTGGACTACCTCGAGCGCCACGGCGACCGTATCGAACTGCTGCACCTGAAGGACCTCACTGCCAGAAAGCCGGGCGGAACAGGACTCGAGCTCGAAGGCATCCACCTCGGCGGCGGCATCGTCGACTGGCCGGCGGTACTGGCCGCCGCCGAGCGCGCAGGGGTGAAAGCCTGCTTCATCGAGCAGGAGGATCCATTCCCGGCGCCGGTAATGGAGGAAGTGGCGGCGAGCTTTGCCTACCTCGAATCGCTGCGGCCCTAGCCACGGCGCCCTCCGGCGGAAGCGGTGAGCCCTGCCGTGTAGTGCATACGGCATCGCGCCCACAATTCGTGTCTCCCGGCTTGACTAATCAAAACATCCTCGTTATTTTACTATTTATCTTATATATAAATTATTTATTGTTGTCTAGTCGAGGTAAGCATGTCACAGCCATCCACGGCCCACTTCGGGTTCACCAAGCTGCTCGTCCGCGACCTGGAATCATCCGCCAGGTTCTATTCTGAGGTCTGCGGCCTGACGGAACTCGCAAGGGTGGATGCCGCGATCGCCGGCCGCCCGATCTCCGAGATCATGTTCAGCCCCACCGGCGAGGGCGCCGCGATGTTCGTGCTGCTGAAGTTCGAAGGCGAGGACGGCCCGGCCAGCAATGACGTGATCCTCGGCTTCCAGACAGACGACGTGGCCGCATTCGTGGCGCGCGCGGTGCAAGCCGGCGGCAAGGTCGTGGAAGCGGTGCGCGACGACCCGGAGCACGGCGTGCTGGTCGGTTTCGTCAGTGACCCGGAGGGGCACCTGATCGAAGTGGTGCAGGTCACGCAACACATCGAAGCGTACGCGGGGTGAGCAGACTGCCATGAGCTACGATATCGACACAGACGGCACGGTGAATCTCGGCGGCAACCCGGTGCGTATTCCGGATACAATCAGCCCCGAGGCGCAGCAGTATCTCTCGCAGGACCTGTGGGGCACGGACACCAGCGCGCCGGCGGCGCCGATGTGGGAAACCCGGGACGCCACCGCGCCGGCCTTCGCCGCACTCAACCAGCAGGCGCAGGCGATGTTCCCGGTGCGGATCGAGGAAACCCGAATCGACGGCGTGCGCTGCCACCGGGTATCGCCGCTGGAGTTGACGGACGAAAAACGCGGCAAAATACTGATCAATTTCCACGGCGGCGGTTTCGTGATCGGTTCCGGTTGCCTGGTGGAGGCGATCCCGATCGCGCACCTCACCGGCATTGTGGTCATCGCGGTCGATTATCGCCTGGCGCCGGAACACCCCTTCCCGGCAGCGGTCGACGACGCGCTCGCCGTCTACCGCGACGCGCTGAAAACCCGCTCAGCAGAGGACATCGGCGTGTACGGCAGTTCGGCCGGCGGCTTCATCACCGGCCAGTTGCTGGCCCGTATCGCCCGCGAGGGGCTGCCAATGCCGGCCTGCGCCGGGGTGTTTTCGGCGGGCGGCGACCTGGTGAGTTTTGGCGATACGCCGCAGATCTATACGCTGAACGGCTTCTTCGGTCACCACCTGTTTCCGCTGGACCACGAACTGAGCGAGGTGCGCGCCTACCTCGACGGCGCCGACGCGTGCGATCCGCTGGTCTCGCCGGTGCTGGGCGAGATGTCTAACTTCCCGCCGGTGCTGCTGCTCTCCGGCACGCGCGATGCGGTGCTGAGCGCGACGACGAATTTCCACCGCGCGCTGCGCCGCGCCGGCGTTGAGGCCGACCTGATGGTGTTTGACGCGATGCCGCATACGCACTGGTACGCGCTGCATCTGCCGGAGACCATGGAGGCGCTGGGAGTTATGGTAGCGTTTTTTGTAGGCAAACTGGTCGGAGAAAACAGACAATAGCCCTATTCATCGCAACGAACATTCATGTCTGGATTAGAGTGCTACCACAGCCACGGAGGAAGCGACATGTAGCTATCAGTGGGACACGCCAAAAAGCGCACGTCCATGTGCAGGCTCGAGTGGCGACGTCCTGTCGCCACACGGTCCCACTGATAGCTACATGTCGCTTCCTCCTCTTTTCGAGCCACTGTCTAGTACGCCTGGACATTGAACGACTTTTTACAATATTCGGGGAACGGTTATGCACGCAATGATCATCGAGGAAACCGGCGGGCCGGAGGTGCTTCGCTACGCCGAGGTGCCGACGCCTGAGCCCGGGGCGGACGATGTATTGATCCGGGTGGCGTGCGCCGGCGTTAACCCGGCGGACTGGAAAAACCGGCAGGGACTGCTGGCGATGTATCGTCCCTACGTGTTTCCGTACATCATCGGCTTCGATGCGGCCGGCGTGGTCGCCGGGGTCGGGGAAAATGTCACTGCCTTCAAGCCGGGCGAGCGCGTGTTTACACCGACCAATCACGGCCAGGGCGGTCAGGGCAGCTATGCCGAGTACACGCTGGCAAACCAGGACCGGGTGGCGCGCATCCCTGATGCGCTCGGTTTCGAACAGGCGGCGGCACTGCCGGTGGCGGCGCTCACCGCGTGGCAGGCGCTGTTTGATCGCGGCGGCCAGCAGGCCGGGCGGAAAATCCTGGTGCACGGCGGCTCCGGGGGGCTCGGCGGATTCGCGGTGCAGTTTGCGCGCTGGGCGGGCGCGGACGTCGCGGCTACCTGCAGCACGCCGAACGTGGACTACCTGCTGTCGCTGGGCGTGGCGCGCGTGATCGACTATCGCCGGGAGGTGGTCACCGATGCGGTGAATGCCTGGGCGCCGCGCGGGCTCGACTTCCTGCTGGACGCGGTGGGGGTCAGCAGCCTGCCGAACGCGCTGGACCTCGTCGCGCCGGGCGGCACGCTGGTCAGCATCCCCACCCTCGTCGATGATGGTGACTTCGCAGCGGCGGCAGAAGCGGCACACGCGAAAGGCGTGAACCGGGTGTTCTCGACAATGGACGATATCGGCTGCGCGGCAACACTGGCAAAAATCGCCGGGCTGCTCGCGGACGGGACTATCTCGCTGCCGCCGATACGGGTGTTCCCGCTCACCGAGGCCGCCGAGGCGCATCGCGTCATCCAGTCGGGGCACAATCGCGGGAAACTGGTGCTGAAGGTCGCGGATCTGTAGAGCGCGCTTCGATCCAGGAGACGACATTTCCGCCATCAGCGAGACCGGCCGCCAATTTGCAACCTCTACGCCGCGGTTCAATTTTTTGGGGCCCCTGGCGCTATCCAACGCTTGAAGCATAGTATTCTTACCTATATACTTATTCATAAGTTTATTAGCGCGCATTACAGCTCGGAGCACCCCATGAACGATCCGGCCGCCCCACTCCACCCCGCCGACAGGCACACGACCGCACTGCCGATCCGCGACCACGGGCGACTGAAAGCGGCCCTGGCGCAGAGCGAACTGGCGCCGATGTTGATGGTGTACGTGTACTTCACCGGCGACGAGGCGTTCATGGCGCGCTGCGCCCCGTTCGTCAGTTCGATCTTCGACCCGCAGAAGCAGGCGCCGGAAGACCTCGTGCAGGAACTGCGTGAACGCTTGTTCGCGCTGCTGACGCAGGAGCCGCCACCGCACGATACCCCACCGAGCGCCGAACTGTTCCACAAGATGCTGAGTACCGCCGTGGCCGAGCCGGTGGGTGAGGAATTCATCGCGATGTTGCAGGAACAGATGGGTTTCAATCCGCCGGAACTGCGCAGCGAGCGGCCGCAACGCGTGGCGCCGGAAGAGGATTTTACCGTACTGGTGATCGGCGCCGGCCTCACCGGGCTGCTGGCGGCAGTCAAACTGCGCGAGGCGGGCTACAACTTCACCGTGATCGAGAAGAACCCCGAGATTGGCGGCACCTGGTGGGAGAACACCTACCCGGGTTGCGCCGTCGATACCCCCAGTCATTTCTACTCCTATTCGTTCGAGTTGAACCCGGACTGGTCGCACTACACGCCGAACGGCCCGGAGTTCCAGCGCTACCTGCTGGGCGTTACGGAGAAATACGACCTGCGTCCCCACATCGCGTTCAACACCAGCGTTACCGAGTGCCGCTTCGTCGAGAGTTCGGGTCGCTGGCGCGTCACGGTGGAGGATGCACTGGGCGGGCGCGTGATCGAAGCCAATGCGGTGATCAACGCGCACGGCCCGCTCAACCGCTGGAAATACCCGGCTATCAAGGGGCTGGAAGATTTCGCCGGCACCGTGATGCACACCGCGGCGTGGGACCACTCGGTGTCCCTGAAAGGCAAACGCGTCGCGCTGCTCGGTACCGGCGCGAGCGGGGTGCAGGTCGGCAGCGCGATCGCGGGAGAGGTCTCCCATCTCACCGTGCTGCAGCGCTCGCGCCATTGGCTGATGCCGAATTACTATATCGAGGTGCCCGAGGCGGTACGCTGGGCGCAGCGACACATCCCGCACTACGCCGAGTGGCTGCGCTTCCGCGCGTTCTGGTTCGCCGCTGACGGGCTGTTCGAGAACATCCGCATCGACCCCCACTGGCCGCATCCCGAGCGCGCGATCTCGGCGCTGAACGACGGTGTGCGCGAGTACTGCCTGCAGAACTACCGCGCCAAACTGGCGGACCGGCCGGACCTGCTGGAAAAGCTCCTGCCCGACTACCCGGTGTTCGGCAAGCGCATCGTAATGGACATCAACTGGCTGGACACGCTGTGCCGCGACAATGTCACCCTCGAGATCGACGGCATCGACCGCGTGGAAGCAAACGCGATCGTGCTCGCCGACGGCCGTCGCATTGAGGTCGACGCGATCGTCTGCGCAACCGGTTTCGACACCGCGAACATGGTGGGCACGATGGAAGTAATCGGCCGCGACGGGCGCAACCTGCGCGACGAGTGGCAGGACGACCCGCGCGCCTACCTCGGCGTCGCCGTGCCCGGCTACCCCAACTACTTCCTGACCGTCGGGCCGAACAGCGCACCCAACCACGCCGGGGGCCAGAACATCACGTCGGAATCGCAGATCCACTATATCCTCGAATGCCTGGAACTGCTCCGACATCGTGGCGCCACGGCGCTGGAGCCGACGGTAGCCGCCTGCGACCTGTTCAACGCCGAGGTGAACGAGGCGCTCAACGGGTTGATCTGGCTGCACCCCAGCGCGCCGCAGAGTTACTACAAGAACGCGCGCGGGCGCAACGTGATGTCCTGCCCGTACCGGCTGGTGGACTACTGGTGGATGACACGCGCACCGAAAGCGGAAGATTTCGAGTTTTCTGGTGCAACAAGTTCGTCCGACGAACGGCCCGTGGCGATGAAATCCGCAACATAAGCCCAGCCCGGGTCGCTATCCGCTACACTGAACGGCTAACACACCATAACAGGCGTACATTGAAATGAACGACTCACTGACAGCATTGCAGGGCGGCGTCGCGGTCATCACCGGCGCCGGCTCCGGTATCGGCGAAGGGCTCGCGCGGGAGGCGGCCGCAGCAGGGATGAAGGTCGTGCTGGCCGACATCGCGCCGCACCGCATCGAGAAAGTGGCGGCGGACATCGAAAGCGCTGGCGGCGTCGCGCTGCCGGTGACAACGGACGTGAGCGACCCCGCCGCGCTGGAAGCGCTCGCCGCCACCGCCTATGACACATTTGGCAGCGTGCGGCTGCTGGTGAACAATGCCGGTATCGAAACACTGGGCCTGACCTGGGAAATTCCCGCGGACACCTGGGAGAAGACCCTCGCCATCAACATCCACGGCGTGATCCACGGCGTGCGCGCGTTCGCACCGCGGATGATCGCCGCCGGCGAACCCGCGTTCATCGCCAATACATCGTCCATCGGCGCGCTCGGCATCATGCCGGTACAGACTTCGTACATCCTGAGCAAGCACGCAGTGCTCGCGTTCAGCGAATGTCTGTACCTGGAGATGCAGGTGAAGCGCCTGCCCATACACGTATCGGCGGTGCTGCCGGGGCCGGTGGCGACGCGGATATTCACCGACTCGTCGGGCACCGAAGACCCCGTCAGCAGTTTCCACCGCAAAGTGATGGAGGACATGCTCGCCGCCAACGGCATGACGGGACTGGAAGCGGCGCGTGTGATACTGCCGCAGATCGCCGCCGGCGAGTTCTGGGTCTCCACGCATCCGGATCTGACACGCGCGTACGCGGCCAATCGCGCCGCCCACCTGACAGCGCTGTCGACACCGGCGCTGCCGCCCGACGTACTGGCCTCGCTCGGTGAAGTGCACGACGCATGATTGACGTACAGGACAGGATTGAAGTCGCCAGCGACAGGCTCGATGCCCTGCTGCAATTGTTCCGCGAAGAGTACATGCCCGCCGCAGCCGGACGCGGCCTGCATTTCTCCGGCTCGCTGGTCTCACCGCCGGTGAGACTGCGCAGGTCTCCGCTCACCTTGTGGCTGCGCTGGCAGGTGGCGGATGCCGGCGCGTGGTGGGCGATGCGCGCACAGTCTGGCGTGCCCCAGGTCGCCGCATTCTGGGCCAAAGTCGATGCGCTGTGCGTGTCGCGCGAACGCGTGTACCTCGCCGACGCCGCGGCAGCCGAATTACCGCAACCGGTGGATGCGAGTGCGTACGCGGTTGCGACGTGCGGCTTCCGCGAAACCGCGCAGCTGCGGCTGCGCGAGAATATTGACGACACCCGCCGCAGCGCATTCGAAACCCGGTTGCGCGAAGCGGCCGCAGCGCTGCCGGGTCTGCAAGCGGCCGCGCTGTCGCCCAACTACGCACCCGAGTACGCCGCGGGGCACTACACCTGGGATCTGCTGTACCCGGACCGCGACAGCGCCGACAACGCACGCGAATCCGCCGCGTGGAAACAGGCGATCAGCGCCGCACTGGCCGAGCATTGCGTGGCCTGCCACGCGCTGGCCCTGCAGACACTTGGCGCCGGCGTGCGCTCTTCGGATTTGGTCAATGGCATCAAGCGTACCGCGTACTTCCGGCTGCTGCCGGATACCGCGACCGACAGCGCACAGCGCTTCGAGCGCGACCTGCTGGAAATGACGGAGCAGATCCCCGAAATCCTGAACTGGCGCCTCAGCCGCACCGTCGCGCTGCCGTGGAACACCGCCGATTGCGCGCCCTGGACCTACGTCTGGGAGCAGGAGTACGCGAGCCTGGACGATCTGCTCGGCCCGTACATGGCGCACCCGCACCACTGGGCGCATATCGACCGCTGGTTTGATCCGGAATCCGGCGCGCAGGCGGTGGACGTGAACCTCTCGCACGCGTTCTGCCACCTGCAGGACAGCATCATCGGCAGGGAAGCCGTGAAACCGGCCGTTTAACCCCGAGATACGAGGACGTTACGCATGGCGAAAATTCTGTCGGGCAAGGTCGCGCTGGTGACCGGCGCCAGCCGCGGCATCGGCCGCGCACTGGCCCAGCGATTGGCCGCCGCGGGGGCGACCGTGGTGGTGAGCGCCCGGTCACTCGATGCCGCCGGGCAGTACGAGGGCACGCTGAAGGAAACGATCGCGGTGATCGAACAAGCCGGCGGCACCGCCCACCCGCTGGTCGCCGACCTGGAGCAGGACCAGGACCTGGACACACTCGTCGCGCGTGCCGTCAAACTCGCCGGCGGCGTCGACATCTTCATCCACAGCGGCGGCAAGGCCAACTACGCGCCCAGCGTGGAGATGCCGCAGGACATGTACGACCAGACCATCGGCCACTACCTGCGCTCGCCGTTCAAGCTGATCCAGCACGTGGTGCCCGAGATGCGCCGCCGCGGCGCCGGCTGGATCGTGGTGCTGGGCTCGGTCACCGCCCTGCCCCCGCTGCGCCCCTACGACGAGTGGGCGACCTACGGCGGCAATGCAGTGTATTCGGCGATCAAGGCGGCGGTGCACCGGATGACGCAGGGCCTGGCTGCCGAACTGCTGCCGTACAACATCGCGGTCAACACGCTCGCGCCGAGCACCGCGATCCGCACACCGGGCGCGGCGGCGCATATTCCCGAGGAGTATCCGTCCGAGTGCATCGAATACATTGCCGAGACCGGCCTTGCGCTGTGCCACCGGCCCGCCGCCGAACGCACCGGACTCACCGCCTACAGCCTGCACTTTCCGCTGCACCACCGGCTGCCGGTGTACACGCTGGACGGCGGCACCCGCATCGAGGACCCGGTGATCCCACCGTATGCGCACCCCGGCATCGTCGCGTCGGGGGAAGGAAGCTGATGGCGACCTTGCAAATTACTTATCGGAAAGATATTGATGTTTGTATACTGTTGCGAGCTCCCATAACGCCCAGGAATGCACGTGAACAAGACCACTGACAAACCCAAAAAGGCGCGGGCCAAGGCCCGTACAAAGAATGTGACATCGTCCGGAGCAAGGGGCGCCGGACGCCCGGCACGGCTGTCGCGAGAGGCGATACTGAACGCGTCCATTGAACTGCTGGAAGCGGACTCGGCGGAGGCGTTCACACTGGCGCGCGTCGCGCGCAAGCTCGATACCGTGTCGATGGCCCTGTACAACTACTTCCCCAGTCGCGAGGCGCTGTTGAACGCAGTGGCGGACGACGTGTGCATGCGCTTCAAAATGCCGCGCGTGCGCAGCGACCAACCCTGGCAGAAGAAACTGCACGCCTGGCTCAAGGCGCTGCGCGCACTCGCCGAGCAACACCCGGTGATCCTGCAGGTGATGGGCGTGGACGGCCAGACCACGGCCGGATGGTTGCGCGTGTCGTTGCACGTGAGCCGCACGTTACATCACGAGGGTCTGCGCGGCAGGGACCTCGCGCTGCACTCCTACCTGTTCTGCAGCCAGGCCATTGCGCTGGTGATGTTCGAGCACGTCGGTTCGGACTTCCACTCCGCGCTGTCGCTCTCGCACATCGAGGAACTGGACCCGGACGAGCAGGAGTTCCTGCTGCAACTGCGTCCCCACCATATTGCGCTCTCGACGGACGACGTACTCGATGAAGGATTTGAACAGATCATCAGGGCGCTGGAACAGAAACTGGCCAGCCTGAAGCGGTAGCGGACGCGTGCGTCACTCTCTCCCGACTTCGGCGATCACAGGTATATCACGCAGTAGAGGTACATGACATGCTCACTGAAACCCGCAAACAGGAACTCTCCAACCTGCTCCGCCCGGTATCGCCGCCGCGCGCGCTGGACAACGTGTACACGCCGGACCAGCTCGAGCGCCTGCTCGACGTGGTGCGTAACAACGCCCCGTGGAAACTGATTATCGCGCAGCACTTCGCCTCCGCCGACGAACTCATCGCGACGATGTCCGGTGCGCTGCCGGAGGGGTTCGAACTCACGCTGGACATGTTCCTTACCCCCACCTTCCGCGGCTTCTACGCGAACTACTCCGCCGCGCTGTACCCGGAGATCGAGGACTGCTTCTACAACAAGACCTTCCTCGAGCACGCGCGGAACTACTGGGGCGCGAAGTACGCCAAGCCGCAGATGATGCTGTTCAACGTGAACGGCCCCGCCGGCAATACCGACCCCGGGCATCTCGATTCACCCAGCTTCCGCGGCGTGCGCTACGAGAATTCGCCGACCTGGCTGTGCAGCGTAATGGGTAAATCCGGGTTGTTCCGGGATTACCTGGTGAAGATGGCGCAGGTGATCACATGGTTCTCGCACGACACGGACAGCGGCTTCACCTACTGGCCGGAAGGGCCGCTAAAGCCGCCGCAGCGACTGGAATCACCGATCTACAACCGCGGCGTGGTGGTACAGAACGAGATGATGTACCACCGCGGCGAGGCGAACGGGCCGGTGGAACAGCAGCGCCCCGACGGGCTCGCATTCAGCACGACGTTCTGTGGCGACCCTGCGGACCGCGACCATTGGTTGCTGAAGACCGGTGACACAGTCATCGCGCGCCACCACACCGACGAACTGCGCTTCCTCGTGCACTGGTCAGCCGAGGTCTTCGAGGATTTCGACGAATTGAAGAAGAACATGGACGGCACCGACGACCTCACGCATGAAAAGGCAATCAACATGCTGATCGACGATGCGCGCGCCAAGGGCTTTGCAATCGATACGCCGACGGACCCGCTGCACGACGCCGCGTTCATTCGCGCGATCAACGCGGCCTACGACCTCGGCGGCCCGGCCAGCTACCCCGAGTGCGCGCCGGTGACACCGCTATACATGCCGGAAGTGGCTTAACGCAACCCGGGGCCCCCCGGAGCGCGAACCGGTGGCGTTCACTCGCCCGGATGGGATACCCGCGTTCGCCATCACCCGGATGATGGGTAGAAGACTCCGTCGAGGAACTGCAGCATCACATCGAGCGCCGGCGGCGCATCCGTCGCGAACGCGGTGCCCATGATCGGGTTCGAGCCCGAATCGAGGTAGGCATGCGGCTTGCCGGCGTACTCCCAGTACTGGGCCGGCTGCCCGGAGGATTGCAGCCGCTTCACGTACGCCTGCACTGACGCCGGCGTTACCAGCGTATCTTCGCCACCCGCCGTGACCAGTTGCGGCGGCAACTGCCGCTGCGTCGCATCGGGAATATGGGAGATGGGTGATACACGCCTGTACAGGTCCGGGTTGTCATCGACATTCATGTCGTCGCCGAACACGCCACGCGGCATTGCACCGCCCATATACCAGAAGATATTACTCCACCCTTCGAAGCCGTTCAGCGCCGCCTGGTACAAATCGAATGCGCCGTAATTTGGGATGGCGGCCTGCACCTGTATCCCGCCGCGCCCGGCAATGTCTTCCGCCGTCCGCCCGGGTGGCAGGTAGGTGGGATTGAACCCGCCCGGCTGGGCGGCGAAGCCATCGGAGCTCAGCCAGTCACCGCGGTTGACCACCATCGCTGTCAGGTGCCCGCCCGCGCTGTCGCCGGTGACGGCAACCCGCGCGCCGTCACCACCATAGGCGCCGATGTTCTCCTGTACCCAGAGCACCGCGCCGAACGCGTCCTCGACGATCTCGTCCAGCGTCACGGTGTTGTCGCGGTCGCCGAGCAGGCGGTAATCGACATTGCAGATCACGTAGCGGCCGTGCGTGGCGAGGTAGGCGGCCGCCTGGTCCATGATCGACTTGTCGTTGATCAGCCAGCCGCCGCCGTGAAACATCACGACGACAGGAAACGGCTCCGCGCCCGCGTTGGGCGTGTAGATGTCCATGGCGAGATCCGCGCCATCCGGCGAGGCCCAGACGACGTTGCGGGCAATCGTATATTTACCGGGATCGTTGTGTTGAGGGAGTTCTTCCCGGGTGGAGCACGCTGACAGTACCAACAGCGAGACCAGGCATAACAAAGCGAAAGCCTGTGGGCGTAAGCGTGGGCGCGCTATCGTAACGCACGTCCCGCTGGGAAGGGGTGCTGGCATGCTGTTCCGTGTGACCTGAACGCTGGCGGTATTACTCGGCAGCGGTCATTGAATCCTATCTGATTCGATTTGGCCAGCGGCAATAATGGCCGGATCACCCGAGAAGACCGACCAGACCGCGTCGCGCCTGACGATACGCCACCCCTGGGGACGCCGTTCCCAGCGATCGATGTACTCGCCACTGGTGTCAAAGACAGTACCACCGCCACCATCCACCGCCTGGAGTTCCATCATCGACTACCCCCGTCTTCTCGTTCGATTGCCCTCGTGTGTACCTCTACGACCTCGGCCGGCCCGATCAGCCCGGCCGCCACCAGTTGCTGTTCGTACACCGCCATATTGGCGTAGCGCTCGTCACCGGCCAGCGCGCGGCCGACGAAGTCGTTGCGCAGCGGCGCCAGCACCTGTACCTCGATGCGGTTGCTACCGGCCTTGAGCGCCCGGGTGATATCGACCATGAACGGCGGCAGGCTGGCGCGGCCGAGGTCGCGGCCGTTCACGCTGACGCTTGCCGAGCCCTGCACCAGGCCGAGGTCCAGCAGGTAGCGCGCGCCGGGCCGTTTGGTGTCGAGCATAAACTCGTGTCGATAGGCTCCAGGGCCGCGCGCATGGCGCAATGCGGGCACGTCGCGCCAGTCGACCAGCGCGAAGTCGCCATCGCTGAAATCGTCGGCGGACAGCGCCCATTGCTGCAACGGCCATCGCGCGCTGGCCGCGCGCGCCGCCTCCGCCATTGACGGTTCAGCCTGCAAACCCTCCGGAAACGGCACCCCGACCATCAGGAAGCGGCTCTCGAGACCGGCCAATGCCAGCGTGGCAGCACCGCCAGCTCCCGTCGCCACCGGCCAGGCCGTGCCCTGTCGCGCATCAAACCACCACAACGGGGTATTGGCGGGTACCGTCAACGCGAGCGTCTGCGCTGCGGCGGACGGGTTGCCGAAAAAATGGATCTCGCCACCGCCGGGCAGCAGGCGGCGATAGCGCTTGATTGTACTGGCCTCGCGGTAACGCACCGGGCCTTCGACCGCGCTTGCCAGCACCGCCGTCCAGGCCTCGGGCGTGAAATCGATCTCGATCGCGCCGCCGGCGAGCAGGCTCTCCACGCCCGAGCGGACTGCGGCATCGCTGTTGGCGGCATCCCGGAAACCCGGTTGCCGCTGCGGCAGGCTACCGCTGAAGAACACCGGCGAACCGTCGGCGGCGATGTCCTGCAATGCCGAGAGGGTCTCACTGTCAAGCGCCTCGACGTTCGGCAACACAATCGCGCTGTAACGCCCGCCGGATGCCGGCAGATGTCCACCGGCCACCTTGCCCGATTGCAGCGCGTGGCCGTTCACCCAACCCCAGCTGATCCCGCGACGATCCAGTTCGTTGAGCAACGGCTGCAGCGCGTTCACCCACGCAACCCGCGCATCCTCCTCGTGCGGCGGCATGGTCACGAGCTGCCCGAGCAGTTCACGACCCATCTGCAGCGCGGCGTTCTCGCTCTCTACGCCGACCGGGTCGGCATCGGGCAGCGCGCCGGCGAGCAGTGCCTCGGTGCTCGCAGCTTCACCGCTGAAGCCGTGGAAACCCAGGAACGGGTAGTAGATCAATACGTCCACGGCGGGCGCGCCCTGGCGCAGCAGGTTCTGGCTGCGCGCGATGTAATCGTTCAGGTCGGGCACATCGGGCCACAACGCGGTATTGCCCGGCGAGACATTGCTGGAGAAGTGCGCCGGGTTGTCCCGTCCGGAGAACGGTGTCCAACCCTCCTCGCCGAACGGACTCGGCTCGCCACCGGTAAACGGATAAGGTGATCCGTGGTACACGATATGGTTGATTCCGGCGAGGAACAGCTTGTCGCTGGCGAGCTTCAGGCGGCGGGCCGCAGGCGCGTAGTCGCGGTTAATCCACACGAAGGACTCGGCGCTGACCAGCGGTCGCCCGTACAGCGCCGCGGCGGAGGACGCGAATTTGAGGCCGGCGTCCGCGCCGCTGGCCCACAACTGTTCCGTCTCGGGAATCGTGTTCGCACCCAGTGCGCGGATAATATCGATATCCATACCGTAGCTCTGGCCGCGTGAGGCCAGGCCGCGATCGTGGGCCCAACTCGCCGAGGTTTCCACGAAGCGTTCGATCATCAGGTCGGACAAGGTCTGCTGGTAGTCGTGACGAATGCGGTCGTCGAGGTCCGTGACACGGAACTCGGGCGCCGCGTGCACGCCCAGCAGTTCCCGCACATAAAAATTGTCCAGGCCCTCGATGTATACCGCCGGCAGGTAGGGCTCAAGGTCGTAGCCTCGACGCGCCTCGAATTCCTCGAGAATATCCTCGACCGACATGCGCCGCAGGCGGAATTCCAGGCTGTCGTTGAAGAAACCGCGCAGGCCGTTGCCGTACTGCGCCGGCAGACCGGTGCGCTCGCCGAATGCATACTCGTAATGACCCAACACCTGCGGCACACGCAGGTGATCGAGCACGAAGCCCTGCGGTTTCTGCGCGGCGCCCATCGGCGCCTCGCCCGACGGCAACAGGTAGCTGGCGATTACCGTCCACTCACCGGGGGGTGCATCCCAGTGCAGTACGCCGCCCTGCACCCGGTCGGTTACCACCTGCAGCGACGCGGGATCGAGCGTCACCGTGTCGTTCACATTGTAGGGGCTCCAGGCGTGCTCCCCATCGACCGCGCGCGCGGCCACGACGCTCAGCAGCCGCGCACGGTCGGCCGCGAAATTGGTGAAGTCCGCGCCCGAGAACTCGGTCATCGCGAACATGTACTCGCCCACGCCCGGCGTGGGGCGCGGCAACTCGACAGTGAGTGATTCGCCACCGGCGCTGGACACGTCGGTTTCGGCATAGGCCAGTATCGTCAGGCTGTCGTCGAGGTTCACTTCAGGGCCGCCGGGTGGCCAGCCGCTGAAATGCGTGAGGTCCACCTGCAGGCCGAGCCGGTGCGCCGCGTCGATACCCGCACGCAGTATCTCGTAGTAGGCCGGCGTGTCGAAGCTGTAAACGCGCGCCATGACGGCGGGGTCCTCCACCGGAATCAAACCGCTGAGGAACGGCTGTATCTCCACGCCGCCGAAGCCGGATTTATCCAGCAGCGCCAGTTGCGCCTCCACGGTGGCGGTATCGACGGCGCCGCCCGGCCACCACCAGCGCGTCCACGCGCGCGCGGATTTGGGCGGTGTCGCGATGGCGTCCCAGGAAAATGCCGGCGCCGGCGCCGGGCTGGGTATGGGTGGAATCGCAGACGCGCTCTGCGCAAAGCTTGCGATGCTGGCCTGCCCTGCTGGATCGGGCGGCGGCGTGAGGAATTCGTCGACTTTCAAGAGCAACCAGACCGCGCCGACAGATCCCAATAACAGCGCCGCACCAATGACAGTGCCGACGATCAGAACGATTCGTTTAATCACGAGAACCCCCTGGTTCACTTTTATCTACATTGGCTTAGGCGCATCCAGCACAAACGCCGGCACAGCTCTCACACTGTATAGCACCGAGATCGAGCTGCAATGCCCGCTTTCGGGGTCGGGGTGCCCATCCGCCAGGCGGTGCACCGCGTAGTACTTGCCGGGACAGGTGTAACCGTGGGCGTCCGCCGCAGGCTTGCCCGATGAGAGACCGGTGCGATCCTGTATGCGAATAGCGGCGTGCGCCAGTGAATCCAGATCCCAGTACCCGGCGAGGAAGCCGCTGGCCACACCGGTCTCGGAGTCCAGTTCCAGCCGCAGGCGTGCATCGCGCAGGTACAATTCGCTGTCGAGCCGCTGCGCCGCCTGGATGATGCGCAGGTTGAAACGATCCGTGGTCAGAACACCGTCGCGCAGATGACCGCGCGCGACATTGTGGTAGCGCGACTCGGCCGACACCGGAAGGGAAGCAAATGGCAGGGGCTTGCCGTCCGTGCCGACCGTGACAGGCTGGTGACTGGAATACATCCACACGTCAATCGCACCGTCGTCAGCGCTTGCGGCTCCACCGACTGACAGCAGTATCGTCATGCTGCCGTCGAGGATCGCGGAATCGGCGAAGGAGGCCGCCAGCCCGTTGGCTTGGTAGCCGCGGACGCAGCCCATGACCCGCCAGTACTGGTTGTCGATCGTGCGTTGCTCCACCTGCGTGGCAAAGGCCTCCGGCGTTGGACACTGGCTGGGCGGCAGTTCGCGCGTGGACAGTGAACCGTCGGGCTCAAAGCGCGTCATCGTGAGCGGGCGCTCGATAGTGCGCATACCCGGGTCCGGAAAGGCCGCCGGGCTGGCACAGGGGTCCTCGGCGGGATCGTCGTAATACCACGGCGCGAGCGCCTGCTGAAGCAATCGGGGATCCTTTTCGTACGGCTCCCGCTCGGCGGGCGGGAGACCGGCGAGGAACTGCTGCGAATAACCCTCGTTGAACCCGTCGGGACAATCTTCCGGTCCGGCACCCGGCGTCACCAACCGAAACTCGGTGACCAGATAGCCACCGGGCTCGCTCGCGAGCCCGGCATCGACGATGCCCGCCGCCTGCGCCGCAAGGCTGCCCACAAAAACCAGCCCCGCGATGCCACCGCGCAGGCAGAGTCGCGAAAGTACCTCGCAATGCCCGCGCCTCATGCGAGTACCTCGCTCACCGGGCGCTGCGTCTCCATCGAGCGGGTGCCCCAGCGGTCCACGGGCAGACCCATTACCTGCTGCACCGTGAGGCCGACCCGGGAGACCGGGTCGCCATTGCCCTTGACATGCAGGCCGGTGCGCACACGCCCGCCGGCCTGCCCCGCCAGCATCAGCGGTATTCCTGTGACGTCGTGCGTCTTGGCCAGGGAAGTCTCGGAGTGCGCCAGCACCAGGCTGTTGTCGAGCAAAGTGCCGTCACCCTCGGGTACGGATTTGAGGATGTCCAGGAATTCGCTGAACGCTGCCATGCTGCGTTCCACAAACCATGTGGACTGCGGCTGGTAGCCCAGCGCAGTATCGACCGGCTCTTCGTGCGTGAGCTGGTGGTGGTCGGCACTGCTGCCGGCACGGCGCAGCCTGGACGCGCCCGGCGAGAACACCACGTTGAACACCTTCGTCTGGTTGCAGGCGAGCGCCAGCGCCAGCAACTGTGCGAGTGCCCGGTGGTTGGCCTCGGCCGTCTCAATTTCCGTCCCCTGCGCGATTTCCACTGGTGCTCCAGGCATCGCGCAACTCGCCAGCGGTTCGGGTTTGCGCAGCATGATGTCCAGTTGTTGCTCGCTCTGGCGCACGGCAGTGAAGTACTGGTCCAGTCGCGCGCGGTCACGGCTGCCGACGGCCCGCATCAACCGTTGGCGATCGTCCTTCACGGCGGACAGCACGCTCTGGCGCATCATCAACGCCGGGTCGGGGGTGTAGCTCGCGGCATTCGGGTCCTGGAAGCCGCTGCCGAAAATGCGCTGGTAGAACGCGACCGGCGAGACTTCCGCCACGTTGATCACGCTGGTGCTGCGCCGACTGTAGCTGTGGCGCGGATCGCCGCAGGCGGCGATCTCCAGCGAGCGGAAACGCGTGCCGGCGCCCACGGCATCGGCGACGAGCACATCGAGGCTGGGACTGGCGAATTCATCGGGCACCAGCGGCGCATTCCCGGTGAGCGTGCCCACCACCCCGCTGCTGTGCACCTGGTTGGGCCGGCCGTCGAGGTTGAC
This sequence comes from Gammaproteobacteria bacterium, assembly GCA_030427485.1. GTDB lineage: Bacteria > Pseudomonadota > Gammaproteobacteria > Pseudomonadales > Halieaceae > Marimicrobium. Next base: position 12,764 of record JAUICG010000012.1, on the reverse strand, counting down.
GTTGAACCCGCTGAGAATATTGAGCTGCCGGCGATGCGGCGCCAGCGCTTCCAGTTCCGGGGTGATGGCGTAGTCCGGCCCCTGGGCAACTGGATTCCAGCGCTCCGGCGTCATGCCACAGCCCCAGAACCAGGTGCCAAAGCGCAATGGCAGCGGCCCGCCGGCGGCCAGCGCGGTGCCACTGTCGTTGAGGAACACGTCCAGCACCGGCAGCGCCACCGAGATCGCCGAACCCTGCAACATGCCGCGCAGCACGGCGCGGCGGGAGAATCGTTTCGCAGTCATGGTCTGTTCCTCAAATAGCCCAGTCGTCCGACACGGACACCGAGTAAAAGTCGTCGCTGGTGGCGATCTGCCGCAACAGGTCGCGCAGGCGGTAACCCGAATCGGCAAACTGCGCGTTCAGGGTCTGGAGCAACGGGCCCTGCACGGTATCGTCCTGCGGCCCCCCGGCGTAGCGGTACACCGTATTCACCAGGCATTCCGGCACGCGCGGGTGTTCGCTCAGCGCCTGCCCCAACCCTTTTGCGCCAGAGAATTGCCGGCCGTCCAGTTCACCGCTGACGTCAATAAGGTGGCCGTTCTCGCGGGTGCGGTACATGCCCACACCGTCAAATTGCTCCAGCGTCAGGCCGATCGGGTCCATCAGGTGATGACACCCCGCGCACACGGGCTCGCTGCGGTGTCGCGTCAGGCGTTCGCGCGCGGTCGCTTCCACGGCGAACCCCTCCTCCAATGTGAAGTCCACGTCCGCCGGCGGTGGCGGCACGGTCTGGCACAGGAATGTTTCCCGCACGAACAGGCCGCGCAGCGTGGGTGAACTGCTGCCCGCGTGGGCGTGCAGTGAGAGCAGGCTGGCCTGGCTCAACAGCCCGCCGCGCGCGGATGCCTCATTGAAGCGATAGCTGTCCCACCCCTCTGGCGCTGTCACCGGTACGGCGTACACCATGCCAAGCCGGCGATCCATCGGCATCGACTCACGGGTGAACAGCTCGCGGTAGTCGGCGTTTTCCACCAGCAGGTGCTGCATCAGTGTTTGCAGGGTCTGCTCCTGCATTGCCTGGGCCACCTCGCTGGTGAGCACCGGGTATAACGCGGCGTCCTTGGAGACTTCCGGGAAGGTATCAAATCGCAACATATCCGCGAACAGGCTGCGCATGCCGGTCTCCAGACGCGGGGAGGCCAGCAGTCGCTTGACCTGCCGGCGCATCCCCGCGGGGTCGTGCAGTTCCCCTCGCTCGGCCGCGGCCAGCAATTGGGTATCGGGCGTGGTGTTCCACAGGAAGAAACTCAGCCGCGCGGCCTTGCTGTAGCCAGTGAGGCGCGTTTCACCGGGACGTTGAGGTTCCGGCTCAACCGCCTCGATGCGGAACAGGAATTCAGGAGAGGCCAGCAGGCTGGCGAGCGCGTACTGTATGCCCTCATGCACATCGCCGCCGATTTCGAGCACTTGTGCAACGACTTCCAGCCGGGATGCCAGTTCATCCGCTGTCAGCGGGCGGCGGAAGAGTTTTTCACCGTACCCTGCCAAAAAGCCCTGGATACAGGTGTCGGTGCGCGCATTGGCGGCGTCCGGCTCACAGGCCAGGAACCGCGCCCGCTGTTCTGCGCCGAGTACCTGCTCGGCGATGCCGCGCGCCATCCGTTCGTACTGCTCGAAGCCCGAGGGCGACACGCTGGCCCAGGCACTGCCTGTCGCGAGCAGGTGATCGCGCCGGTAATCGGGTTCGAAGCGCCCGTAGATGCGCACGCCGTCGCCAAAAATGTCCGCGATACTCTGCCGGTACTGGGTTTGCGTCAGCCGGTACATCGCGACCACGGCGTCCGTCTCCTGCGCCTGTTGCGACACCTGCCCTGACGCGTGAGCGCCGGCGGCCCACACTACAAGGCAGAGGAGCAGCACTACGCGGCGATATCTGGCTTCAGGCATTGCGGTATGCCCCTTCGTATTCGATGCCGGACATTGTGTCGCCGATTCCTGAAGTTATCCTTAAGCCATCACTGAACAACCTGGAAGTACCACACGCGGTTTCAGTCAGTCTCTACGCGGCATTGGCGTCGCCCGGGATTGAACTGGTTACTATCAAAGCGGCCAGTGGAATGTAGCCATGCGCAACTATAGAATCGGTACCCATATCGACCTCGTCCTTCGACCACGACCAAGGCAGGAACTCCCATGCATTCTTCCCGCAGAACATTTCTCGCCGGCACGACGCTGGCCGGTGCGTCATTGATGGCTCCGGCGTCCCGCGCCGGTGACGATCGCTCTATCCTTGCCGCTGCATTGCTGCACAACGTATACTTCTGGCTGAAGGACCCAACTTCCACGGCCGATCGTGACCTGTTGATCCAGGGTCTGAAAACCCTTGCCGACATCCCCGTCGTCAAGGCCATTCACATTGGCATCCCGGCCTCGACAGTGAAGCGCGACGTGGTGGATAACAGCTACCAGGTCTCGGAAACCCTGATGTTCGACAGCGTCGCGGACCAGGACGCGTACCAGCAGCACCCGATCCACAAGCTATTCGTCGAGGACTGCTCCCATCTGTGGGAGAAAGTCGTGGTGTACGATTCGATATCGCCCTGATGCCTTCTGTGCTATCTGTGAAATTTCCCGTGACATCCATGAAATGCATCCTTGGAGGCCTGTTTGCTACCCTTCTAAGCGCTTGTTTGCCTGCCCTGGGCGCCTCAGTGGCGAGTTCTTCGGCTGAAAACTTCGTCCTGGTTCCGGAGCGTCCAAGCGAGGTTTTCGTGGATGCCACCGCGACTCATGTGCCCACGGCGCCCAGCCTTCACGCCACGGACTCCGTGTTCATCGACGCGGACAAGGATGGCGACCTCGACGTGGTGCTATCCGTCGAATACGGCGCCAACCGGCTGTATCTGAACGACGGCAAGGGACGACTCAGGCACATACCACACGCGTTTGGCCATGACGTCCACGACAACGAGCACGTCCGCGCCGCCGATTTCGATCGGGACGGCAAATTGGACGTGGTTTTCGTCGCGGAATCTGACGAGGTGCCGCAGCTTTTCCTGGGTGACGGCAAAGGTGGCTTCAAGGACGTCAGCGAACGCCTTCCGGCAGCCTGCCAGGGAAATGCACTGGCTACCGGGGATGTCGATGGTGATGGTTTTCCCGACATTTTCATTGGCTGCACCGGCGAACCCGGGCATGCAGAGGGTGGGAAAACGATTCCGGCCCAAAATCTCCTCTTTCTCTCCGCTCCCGACCTGCCTGGCCATTTTCTGGACGCAACGCCGACGCACTTGCCCAGAACCGATGACCAGACCGAGGGCGCTGCCCTGGCGGACATGGACGGTAATGGCAGCCTCGATATTGTCATTGCCAGCCCGGCACATCCCAACCGACTGCTACTCAATGATGGGGCCGGCCATTTCACAGAGGCGTCTGGATCCCTCGAACTGTCCGTCTCCATGCAAACCCGGGAAGTCCACGTTGCGGATTTCAACCGGGACGGCCACAACGATATCGTGTTCTTCAACATCACCAGCAACAACGCGGGATGGGAGAGAGATCCCCAGTCGCGGATACTCATCAATGATGGCAGGGGTCGATTTCGCGACGAAACCGCTCGACGGCTACCTGCGCACGAGTTCTCCAGCTGGGCCGGCACGGTGATCGACTTCAATGCGGATGGCGCACCGGATTTGCTGGTAGGCGCGATCCAGGTGCCTGGTTTTGTGCCGCTGCAGTTGAGGGCCTGGCAGAACGACGGGCAAGGCAATTTCAAGGACGTGACGCTGGACGTCGTTCCGGGCATCACCGTCGGCAGGAGCTGGAGCATGGGACAGGGAGACCTCGACGGCGACGGCAAGCCCGACGTGCTGATCGGCGGCTGGGGCACGCAAGCCCGCCTGCTCCTCACTGACGTCGTCGCCTATTTCAAGTCGCTGCCCCCCTTTCAACCGCTAACGCCTGCCGCTACGCGGCAGTGAGGCCGGCAGCGCGCAGAAGTCACCGGCCAACGTGCTCAGGGCATTGCCCATTCGCAGGATGGGGCGATGCCCGTGACCAGGTTGTCGCGCACCGTCGCCGAGGCCGCGACTCTGGCGTCGTTTTTGATTTCACACCTGGCCGGTTCTTCACCTTGCACCTGGGTATTACCCGCGATATCAACGATGTCTACGCTGTTCATGGTGATCTCGCCCAACGCGCTGCCCGTCGCATAGCCGCCAGCGACGAGCAGATCCACGCCGCGCGTATCGAACACATTGTCCCGGGCGATCAAGCCACGGATGACATTGGATTCAAGACCGGCCAGCCCGCCGAATTCCGCCGAATCGAGCACACCGCCGGCCACTAATATCCCGGTATCCGCGTCGCGAATGTCATTACGCTGGATCACCAGTCCATCGATAGTGTTGTTGGCACTGATGTCTGGCGCACCGACGTTGATGGCCGGGGATGCAAGGATTCCCGTGTGACATCCACGGATTGCGTTGTCGGCGATTTCGAGGTTCGACAGCAGGACATCGTGCGCCGTGGAACCGCCCAGTTCCAGGAACGCGCCCATGGTCACGATGCCGTTGATACATTCGCTGCGTGGCAGGATGGTGTTACCCACTATCCTGACCCCATCGATGCGGACATTCGTCGAAGGCGACCCGGCAATCAGGACTTCCACGCCCAGGACCACCATAGCATAGCCGTTCGCGGTGACGTCGTTGTCCTCGATCCGGAGGTCGCTGACCTCGACGTCCGCAACCTGTCCAGCAACGTTTACGGCACCCCACACATAGATCGCCGGATCCCCCGCGTCCTCGGCAACCGAGATGTCATTTGCGCTGATGGTGACTCGTGTCATGCGTGCACCACTGTTGGGAGTGGAAACTGTCTGAAGTGGTGCGAACTGGACGCTGGTACCAAACTCTTCAATCGAGTTGCCAGTAATCCGGATATCATCGAGGGTTGCCACCGCCTGCCCCGCGCCACCGGCGGCCGCCTCGGTGGCGCCCACGAAGAAGATGGCCGTGTGCAGCGCGCTGGGGAAGTTCTCGTCGAACAGCGAAGACCCCCTGAACTCGTTACCACTGACCGATATTTGCTGAAGCCCGCTACGCTCGCCTTGGGGCGTTGTCGCGGCGAAATTCAAGCCGCCCGTGTTGTGGAAGCGGTTGCCGCTGATCTCCACATTGACCAATCCGCCGTCGGCCTGCACCGGATAGAGGGAGAGGCTCAGAATAAACCGCTCGAACGTTACGTCCCGCAGGCTGAAATCGGAACTCGCGATATCCAGTGCAGTACCGCCCAGCGGCGCGTGGCGAAAAATAGGCGGGGTGTTTGTCGTGTCGATTGCGTCATCGCCGCCATTGGTGAAGCGGATGCCGCCACCATCGATGGCGTCGCCGTCGTTGCCGGCCAGTTTCGGCATCAGCGTAACCGAGATCAGTGGCGCGAATTCGAACGGCGGCTTTGGCTGAACCTGTAGCGGGAAGCGCACCGCTCCGCCATCGACGTCGAACACGATGCGGTCGCGGCTCGCCGAGCCTGGCGACCCCTCGATGTTGGCCTGTTCGGACGCGGACAATTCTGTCGATTGCAGCGAACCGTTTGCCAATTGGATGGCCTCCGCCAGAGACAACAGGTCATCCCCCACCAAGCCCAGGCCCTCAGGGTCGGTCACGGTTAACTTGGTGTCGTACTCTGGAAAAATTTCCGAGCCCGGTTGATCGCTTCCGTCGCTGCATGCTGTCAGCAGCGAAAGAGGCATCAACCAAGTCAGCATGAACTGCCGCAATCGCACGGCCATTTTGCGGTACTGTTCGTTCATTACAACCTCCTTGGGATTTGCATTTCACTCGAAAATCGGCGTCTTCCGCCGTTGGCGTAAGTCCTTTCGTTACAACAACAGCCGGTAACCCACACCGCGCAGGGTCTCTATCGCATTGCTGCCCAATCGCTTGCGCAGGTGCGATATGTAGACCTCCACCGTGTTGGACCCCACCTGGCTGTCCCAGTTGTACACACTCGCCTCCAGCCGCGCCCGCGGTACGAAACGGCCGCGGTTGCGCATCAATACTTCCAGCACGGCGAGTTCCTTCACCGGCATGGTCATGCGCTGACTCTTGAAGGTCAGTTCGCGCGAGACGAGGTCGAGCTGCAGTTCCCCGGCATTGAGCTGCGGGCCGGAGGCGCCCGCGGTCCGGCGCAGGCAGGAGCGCAGGCGCGCGAACAGTTCGTCCATGGCGAAGGGCTTGCCGAGGTAATCGTCCGCGCCCAGGTCCAGGCCCCTGACGCGATCGCTCACCGCGTCGCGGGCAGTCAGCAACAGCACGGGAATCAACGAACCGCGTTCGCGCAACTGCTTGAGCACCGCGAAACCGGAACATCCGGGCAGGCCGATATCCAGGATCAGTGCGTCGTAGGGCGCTAGTTCCAGCGCCGGCAGCACGGTATCGCCCCGCACGCAGCGATCCACCGCGTAGCCCTCCAGGGTGAGCGCCTCCTCCAGCGACTCCCCGAACTGCGGATCGTCTTCAGCCAGCAGTATCCGCATCGTCGTTTGTATCCGTTTCTTGTGAGCGTGACTGCTTTGCGCAAATTCGAAAATTGACCGCCGCACGAAAGCGTTGTTCGTCCTCCCGGTAATCCACACTGAAACCGAAACCATGGCGTTCGCAGATGCGCAGGACGATGGCCAGCCCCAAGCCGGTACCGGGCACAGCGTCCGCACCGCCTGCCTGCTCGCTCCGGTAGAAGCGGTCGGTCAATCGCCCCGGTGTTGCTACCGGGCGGGAATCGTTGCTGAGCGTGAGGATACCTGCCTCCATACTGATCGCCACCGCACAGCCCTCGGGCGTGTAGCGAAAGGCGTTCACCACCAGGTTGCGCAGCAGGATGGCCAGCGTGTCCCAATCGCCGGGCACCACTGCTCCCGGCGGCACGCACACCTGCACTTGTAGCCGCCGTTCGCTGGCGAGGCCGCCGGACTCAGCGATGACATCCTGCAATAGCCTGTACAGATCCACGGCACCCGTCGGCAGCACACCCTGGGGATCCAGCCGCGCGAGGATCAGCAACTGGTTCACCGAATGCGAGGCGCGCTCGACCCTCTGCAACACCCGCTCCATCCTGTCCCGGGTTTCGGCTTCGCGGGTCAATCGCTGGCACAGGTGCACTTCGGCGCTGATCGCTGCCAACGGCGTTTTCAGTTCGTGGGCGGCATTGGCCGTGAAGGATTTCTCATCCTCCAGCGTTGCCGCCAGGCGTTCCAACAGATGATTGAGGGATGCCACCACGGGCCGCATCTCCCTGGGCGTATGACGACCGGGCAGCGGGTCCAGCGCAGACGAACGGCGGCGCGCTTCAATGGCCTCCACCAGCCTGCCCAGCGGGTGCAGCCCGCGGGCAATGCCCAGGTAGAGCGCCATTGCGGTGAGCGGGATCACCAGCGCCAGCGGCAGCAACAGGTACAGCAATAACTCGGTCCCGCCAAACCGGATCTGCCGCGCATCGACACCGGCGGCGTACCAGATGTTGGCACTGGCGTTGTAGCGGTACACCACGCGCCACTGCTCCTGCCCCAACGGTTGATCGGCGGCGACCCCGGTGCGGGTGGCGGGGCCGGGACTGGCGAACGCCGGAGTGCCGGAACCCACCAGGTAGTGATCGCCGGCCGTCCAGACATTCAGGCGCGGCGCGTACTGCGCATCGAAGCCGGGCACGTCGCGCAATTGGATAAGCTTGCGCGTATCCTGCCCGGCATCGGGAGAGCGCGGGTCGCGGCCGATTTCCTCTCCGGTATAGAGGTCGCCGGCTTGGAGCGCCTGCAATTGTGCCGCCACCGAGCTTCCCACGGTATCCGCCAGCACCACGATCGCCTCCAGCACCCGGTCAGTCTCGTTCCTGAAAGCGACGCGGGCCGATTGCGTGGTCACCAGCGCCGCCACCACCCAGCTGCCGATGAACAGCGCCAGCACGATAGTGGTCAGGCGGCCCCGGAGCGAGAAATCGCGCCCGGCCTCTGTCATTGCGCGTTCCGTGAAATGCCGGCGTGGGAATTCGGAAAGACTGTCATCCGCCATATACTGCAACCATTCGACGCTGACAATGGCGTGCGGTATTTCGTATCGTGATTATCCGGAAAATGGCCGGCTAAAAAAAAGCGCCACTGCTCGAGTGGCGCAAGCAAACGGAATCCAGGCTGTGTGGCGACGCCGCTCAACCCTCGCCAAATACATAGCGCAGCGTTACGCCCACTTCACGCTCCGATACGTAGCGTGTGGTGTAGTAGTTGGGCTCGAACGCACCATACACCGTTTGCGGCTCGCCCTGCCACAGCCGGGTATCGTCATCAAACACATTCTTCGCCCACAGCGACAGGTCCCAGGCGCCGGTTTCGCTGGTCACGCCCACGTACAGGTTGAAAATGCCGTAGGCGTCCGCCTCGTAGCCCTGGCCGTAATCCTCCTGCTCGCCGTAGTAGTTGTAGAGCCCGCGCACGTAGCCCTCCTGCCCGAGTACCGGGAAGGTATAGCTGGACTGCAGCGTGGTGACCCACTTCGGAATCGTGGAAATCGCGTAGTCGACCGAACAGAACAGCACCGAGCTGTCGACGAAGTCGCCGGGCGTCAGGTTGCCGATGTCACCGTTGTCCGGCCGGCCGTCCTTGTTCGTGTCGCGGCAGGGCACGTCGGCATCGTCGAAATGCCCGTCGGCGTAAGCCGTGGTCAGCTGCGCCCACCAGTTGTCGGTGATCTCGTAGGTGGCGTCCACCTCAAAGCCGTCGACCTTCGCATCGCCGGGATAGGTGAAACCGCCAGACAGCACGACCGGACCGGGCGATAGATAGGGCACGTCGTCGAAGCGACCGATGAAATTGTCGTAGTCCTGGTGGTAGACGGAAGCGTTGAAGCGCAGCCGACCGTCCAGCCACTCCGAGCGCAGGCCCAGTTCATAGGAATTGGATTTTTCCGGGTCACCGGAGATCAGGTCTTCCGGCTCCAGCGGCGCGAGCACTCCCACCGTGACGCCCGGCGGCCGCCAGGAATGCGCATAGGTGAAGTACGCCATCAGGTCGTCGCTGAAATTGTGCTTGAGCGAGGCCGAGTACACCCAGTGATCCCTGTCTTTCTCGGCCGATTGCGTCGTCGATCCCGCGGCGAGAATAAGTTCGCAGTACCCGGGATAAGGCTGGTTCCCGGTAAACGGGGCGAAATTCGCCAGCGAGGCGCAGTCAGTCGACACGCCCGGCGAGATGCCCACGTCGACGATGGTTTCGTCCTGGTTGATCGTCTGTGAACGCTTCGTATCATCCTGCAGGTAGCGCGCCCCTACGCTCAGGTCGGTCGCGTCCGTCAGGTGGAACACGAGGTTGGCGTAGATCGCCTTGTTCTCGGTATTGGTCGGAATGGTACCGCTTGCATTCACGATATAGGCCGGGTCCGGCGGGCCAAACGGCGATGGCATCAGCGGGTTGCCGAACGCGCCTGACTGCGGCGAGGGCTGCGCGAATTGCGTCTTGGTCTTGTCCTTCTGGTACCACAGGCCGACCAGGTACTCCACGAACAGGTCCGGGTCAGTCGACTCCAACCGCAGTTCCGCGGTGTCTGTCTTGTAGGTGGACTTCGTGTACTGTGCCTCGGCGAAATCGATCACCGCATTGTAGATGTCGAGTTCCTGGTAGTAGTCAAACGAGTTGTCCTGCACAGCACCGGAAAACACCAGTCGGTGCTTGTCGAGCTCCCATGACACATTCAGCGAGGTCAACTGAAACTCCTGCTTGCCGCCCGGATTGGTCTCCTGTACCGCGTGGCGACTGTCGTCGATCACCGGCCCGTTGTACCCCGCGCCCGGCCCCTCCACCTGCGTCAGCCCGGTGCGATCCGATTTCAGCCAGGTGTGCATCAGCGTCGCATCCAGCGCGTCGGTCGGCGCCCAGCGCAGCGAACCGCGCCAGCTCTTCGTTTCCAGGTTGTCCTCCTCGCTGGAATTGAAGCTGCTGACCTGCGCGGCGTCGTTCTCGTCGTACAGGCCGGCCACGCGCAGCGCCAGCTGGTCGGGAATGATCGGCACATTTACCGCGCCCTGTCCGTTTACCGCGTGCTGGTCGCTGGCCGAACCGGAGAACGTGCCGCCCCAGCCGCCGAGTTCAGGCCGCTTCGTCGTCATCGTGATCGCCCCCGCCGGTGACGGGCGCCCGCGCAGCGTGCCCTGCGGCCCCCGCAGCACTTCCACCTGGCCGATATCGTAAATGCTCTGGAAGGCGTAGTTGGCATCGACGGGCGTATCGTTGATATAGATATCCACCGCAGGGGCCGCCGATGCATTGGAATCGAAGCCCACGCCGCGCAGTTGCGCGACCGAGCCGAATGCGCCGTCATTGACCAGCGACAGCCCGGGCGACAACAGCTCAAGGTCCTCGAAGCGGAAGATGTCGTAGTCGGCGACGTCCTGCGCGGTGATCGCGGTGACGGTCATCGGCACGTCCTGCAGGTTCTCATCGCGCCGCGTGGCGGTCACTACGACTTCCTCGAGGGCCGCCGGGCTGCCGCCCTGCGCGTGAACGGTATGGCTGGCGGCGGCCGCGACGGTGGCGGACACGACCAGACTAAGGTATCGGTGATCAGGCATTGTGGGCCTCCCTGGGATTCCACATTGAGTTTGTTATTGGCGCAGTCCAAAGGCTGTTATCGCTCCGCCCTCTACACTGCGTTCCGAAGCTTTTTGCCGGCCACCTCGGGATAACCTGCATATTATCTTATCTATAAAATTATGCTAATTAAAATCGATAAGATGAGCCGCGTCAAGCCCGGATTGCGGCCGGCCGGCAAGTCGTATGAACATTCAACCGGGCTTCGACCTTCGGGTTATTTGACGGACAGGGGCTTGAAGCCGGCCGTAATTCCGGCCGGCGCGAGGCAGCGGGTTAACTGTGGACTTTGATGATTGGCAGGCGCAGCGGGCCCCGGTGGGAGCCCCAAAACTTCAACGAGAAGGAAATTCGCGACGTAACGGGCGGCAGTCTGTACCCGGGCTACCCGGGCCGCACTCGACTACTCGCGACCGGCTGCCACCTTGTTCATGCCTGCCTTGAGTTTTTCGACTTCCTCCGGCGACAGAACCGGCCGGTCAACCGTGATGGTCAACTTGTCCAGTCCCGCGGTGAGCGGGAACGGGGGTTTGTAGTCCGCGTCGTTGACTCCCGTGATGGTGTCGGAGCCGATATCAAATGATTCGTCCCACTGCAGAATGATCGGTATGGTCTTCTCCATCTTCTGGGTATGCACTTCCTTGCCATCGACCTTGAGCGTGCCGACGCCCGCCCGACCGATGCCGCTGAAGTTGTTGTAGGCCATGGTCCCGATACCCAGTCCGTCATACGCGAAGGTGAACTCCACCGTATGTTTGCCTGGCGTCAGCGCATCCGGGCCTTCCCACTTGATGCGCTCCAGGTCGACCAGGTTCCACAGGAATACCGGCTTGTCTTTCAGCAGGTAGAAACCCCAGCCGCCAAACCGGCCACCCGACGTTACGATCATACCCTCGGCGCCGCCCTCGGGGACGGTGATATCCGCGGTTACCGTATAGGAGGTATCAAGCAGATACGGCGCATCGCCTTGCGGCAGTCCAATCATCGGTCGCGTATAGACATACTCGGTGCGCCCCGCCGTGAGGCTGGGTCGCGGTGCAGCCACCCTCGCACCCACTGACGCATCCAGGGGTAACACCTGGTACTTTTCAGCCTCCGCGAGGAACATCGCGCGCATTTCGGTCACTTTTTCCGGGTACTGCGCGGCGACATCTTCCGACTGGTTCCAACTGCTGCTGAAATCGTACAGCTGGAATACCTGATTGTTCAGCGGATCCGGGTTCGCGGGTTCGAACGCCTGCCAGGGCGCACGGTTGGCCTTGGTGCTGAGCAGCCAGCCGTCGTGGTACAGCGCCCACTGTCCCATCATCTCAAAGTACTGGGTGACGTGGCGCGAGGGGGCGTCCGCATTGCTCTGCTCGAATGTGTAGGCAAAGCTGGTGCCTTCGATCGGCTTCTGCTCGATACCGTCGACCTCTTTGGGCGCGGGAATACCAGTGACCTCCAGAATGGTCGGCACAATATCGATCACATGCATAAACTGCTCACGCAGCCCGCCCTTGTCCTTGATGACCCGCGGCCAGGACACCACCATGTTCTGGTTGATGCCGCCCAGGCGTGACGCGTTCTGCTTGAACCAGTCGAAGGGCGTATCGAACGCCCAGGACCAACCGGCGGACATATGGTTGTAGGTCTCCTCGGTTCCCCAGACGTCATACCAGTTCATCTGTACTTCGACCGGCGGTGCAATGCCGTTGAAAAACGCGACCTCGTTGAAGGTGCCGAGCGGACCGCCCTCGCCGCTGGTGCCGTTGTCACCGTTCTGGTAGATGATGAGCGTGTTGTCCAGCTTGCCCATATCCTCAAAGGCCTGGATTACGCGACCCATTTCATAATCGTTATACGCCACGTAAGCGGCGAACACGTTGACCTGCCGAATGAAAAGTTTCTTGGCCTCGGGTGTGAGTTCGTCCCACGGCGTGATCAGGTCATCTGGCCAGGGCGTCAACTCGATATCCCCGGGGATGACCCCGAGTTTCTTCTGGTTCTCGAAAATCGTTTCACGCAACTTTTCGTAACCGTCATCGAAGAGATGCATCGCCTCAATCTTGTCGACCCACTCCTTCGTCGGATGGTGCGGCGCGTGCGATGCGCCCGGTACATAGTAGACGAAGATCGGTTGTTCGGGGTCTGTCTGGTGGATGC
>JAUICG010000053.1 GCA_030427485.1 Gammaproteobacteria bacterium | reverse complement strand
ACAAACGGTTGTCAACCTGAACACGCTATTACAGGCAGGAGAGACTACCCGTGAGTGACAAAGTGGCTTTCATCACCGGCGCGAGCCGCGGCATTGGCGCGGAGGCCGCCGTCGCGCTGGCCCGGGCCGGATACCGTGTGGCGATCACCGCGCGCACACTGGCGGATGGCGAACGTCACGATCATGTCGGCACCAGCAGTGCGCTGCCCGGAAGCCTGGAGGCGACCGCCGACGCGGTGGCCAGGGTCGGCGGCGAAGCCCTGTGCCTGCGCGCCGACATCCTCGACCCACCTTCCATGCGCGACGCCGCGGCGCGGACGCTGCACCATTTCGGGCGCGTGGACCTGCTGTTCAACAACGCGGTCTACCAGGGCAACGGGAACATCGAGCCCCTGCTGGACGTCACCGAGGAACAGCTGCACGCGATCTACCAGGGCAATGTGTTCACCCCGCTGCTACTGGTGAAGGCTTTCCTGCCCGGCATGCTCGAACGGGGCAACGGCACGGTGCTGAATATGGTCTCACACAGCGCATTCACCGATCCGCCGGCGGCCGGTAACCGGGGTGGCTGGGGCTTTGCCTACCCCTCCTCCAAGGCCGCGCTGTCGCGTATGGCCGGTTCCCTGCGCGCCGAGCACCCTGGGAGTGGACTGCGCGTGTACAACCTGGAACCTGGCCTGGTGATGACCGAAGTGATGCGCCTGGCCGGTATCGACGACGCGGTGATGGCCAGGTTCAAGCCCTGCACACCGGCCGCCATCGGCGCGCTTGTCGCATGGCTGGCTGACAACGAGCCGCGACAGGACTGGGAGCCGGAGGCTGTATTGCGCGGGCCGGCCATTGCAAAAGAACTCGGACTGCTTAAATCGCCTTCACTGCTGGGATAACGCCGCTATGAGTACCGTGCTGCTGGAAAAACACGAGGGCTTCGCCATCGTGACACTGAATCGACCGGAATCGATGAACGCGCTGTCGCGGGAGTTGCGTCGCGACTTTGTCACGGCGTTCACCGCGTGTACAGAAGACCCTGACACCCGTGTGGTGATCCTTACCGGCAACGGCAAGGCCTTTTGCGCCGGCTTCGACCTGAAAGAGTTGGGCTCTGGCGATGCGAGCAATACCGCCGAAGAGGCGGACAACGTGGTGGCGCGGGCAATGGAAGCCTTTCAGGGGCCGATTATCGGCGCCATCAACGGCCACTGCATCACCGGTGGCTTCGAAATGGCGCTGGCCTGCGACATCCTGATCGCCTCGGAGAATGCCCGCTTCGCGGATACCCACGCCCGCGTCGGCATGCTGCCCGGCTGGGGCCTGAGCCAGAAGCTGCCGCGACTGATCGGCCTGTCCCGAGCGCGGGAGATCGCATTCACCGGGGCCCCCGTCTTCGCCCGACAGGCTTATGAATGGGGCCTGGTCAACCATGTGGTCCCCCAGGCGGACCTGCTGCCCCTGGCAATGAAAATGGCCGGTGATATCTGTGCCTGCGTGCCCCAGGTACTGGAGCAATACCAGGCACTGATCGAGGAAGGCTACGCCATGCACCTTAATGAGGCACTGGACTTTGAGGAAACCCGCGCGATCGCCTGGGCCAGACAGGCATCGGGCGCCGCGATTGAAGAGCGTCGACAGGGGGTGCTCGAAAAAGGACGTGCCGAGCGCGACTGACCTGTCCAGCGGACCGAAGCGGCGTGCAACCCACCTTTGGATACGTGGCGTCTGGCCCTTTTTTATACCTTTATAAACAATAACTTACAGATAACAGTTGGCAGTCTGTCGCACGCTGTGAAACGGTGGTCATCAGCCGCCAGATTCGGCACTGACTCGACTTTACAAAAACAAGTAAATAGTTCACATTAGCGCGCGCCAAATTATTACCTTGCTGCTATCTGTACCACGCGTAATATTGGCGTCATCCCCGCGATCAAGATTGGGGAGCCCGTAAGTTTTATGAGACCCCGTAAGGAGAACACAATGTTCAAAAAGACCGCACTGGTAGCAGGCATTGGCCTGGCACTTTCAATCTCGGCGCAAGCCGACTACAGGTGGGAGTTGGACGCTGGCTACGCTCGCGGTAGCTATGATTACGATTTCAGAAACACGAACCAGGGTAACTCTGGTGACAGTACTGACTCTGATATCTACAACCTCGGCGCCACCTACTTCCTGGAGACTGTGGACACCAGCAAGGGCCCTCTTGGTGAGGCTGCCTTCCTGGATCACGCTTCCTCCATTTCGCTTGACTTTGCCGATGGCGAACTTGATCTTTCCGGTGGTGACGATGCGGACGGCCAGACATACAGCATTGATATGCGATATGTTGCTGAAGGTCCGGGCTGGAAGCTGTCTGGCGTAATCGTCGACCTTGGCTTCGAGCGTGCCGAGCCGGGTGACAGAGAAGTAGACACCACGTCAGCGGGTCTGGGTTATTACCTGACTCAAAACACCACCGCTGTTGTGAGCTATGAGAACGTTAGCGTCAACAATGGCCCTGAGGCTGATCGCTGGGCGCTTGACGTTGACCACTTCTTCGCGTTCAACCATGGCGGACTGATGGTACGCGCCAACGGCGGCAAAACAGTTGTCAGCGACGTCGATGATCCCACCACGTGGGGCCTGGGCGGCACATGGTACCTGAACAACAACCTGGGCTTCGGTTTGGGCTACCAGAGTGAAGACTTCAACGGCTTCGAAACAGACACCTACGGTGTGAATATCGAGTGGTTCATCACTGAGAACTTCGCTGTCGATCTGTCGTACTCAGATGTTTCACCTGACGACATCGACGCGACAACAGTTGACCCGGCACTGGGCAGGGGCAAACTGGAAACAAGTTATGACGAGATCGGTATCAGCGCTCTCTACCGCTTCTAGTCTGTAGCTTCAGTCGTTACATCGAGCGGACACTTCTGGTGTCCGCTTTTTTTTGTCTGACAGAATCGTTGCGAATCCAGGCCATACGCACCCTGGTTGACCACCCAGCGTAACCCTGGGTGCGTTATTATTCATGGGCTGAAACTCCGGGAGCTTTATATGACACGATTGGCGGGAAAAGTTGCAATTGTCACGGGCGGCGCACGCGGTATGGGGGAGGCGACCGTTCGCCTGCTGGTCGAGCACGGCGCCAGGGTGCTCATCGCCGACGTGCTGGATGAGCCCGGCCAGGCACTCGCCGATGACTTGGGCGACAGTGCGCTCTATACGCACATGGACGTCTCCAGCAAGGCGGACTGGGACGCGGCGATTCCGCTGGCGCAGACGCTTGGCCCACTTTCGGTTCTGGTGAACAACGCCGCCATCATTTTCCAGAAGACCATTATGGACACCAGCGAAGCGGACTTCATGAAGATCGTCAGCGTCAACCAGCTGGGTGTATTCCTCGGCATGCAGGCGGTATTCCCCAGCCTGAAAACCAACGGCGGCGGCTCCATCATCAATGTCTCTTCCATCGACGGCCTGCAGTCGAAGAACTCACTGGTCGCTTACTCGTCTACCAAGTGGGCGGTGCGCGGCATGACCAAGGCCGCGGCGATGGAAATGGGCAAGTACAATATCCGCGTCAACAGCGTGCACCCGGGCGGGGTGTATACCGCGATGCACGGCTCCGATCTGATGTCACAGCAGGACGCCGACAAGTTCTACCAGCACCACGCCCTGCCCCGCGTCGGCCTGCCGCGTGAAGTGGCGGCCCTGACCGCGTTCCTGGCCTCCGACGAGGCGACGTACAGCACCGGCGCGGAGTTTATCGCCGACGGCGGCTGGAGCGCGGGACTGGTCAACGACGCCCTGCCGCAACTCTAGCCCGCCGCACCCTGCTACTCGACGGCGCTCAACTGGCGACATTGATCGACGGCCGCAGGTGACCTTGCGGCCTCCCCGGCATGCCTTTATCGTAACGCCACGTCCACAACGGACAACAACCACAAGGAGCAGCAGGCATGTTTCAGGGCATTTCCTACGACTACACCGGCGCCACTGTGCTGATCACCGGGGGCACCAGCGGCATCGGGCTCGGTTGCGCCCGCGAATATCGGGATGCGGGCGCGGAGGTTATCATCACGGGCCGGAAAACGTCCTGCGCAGACTACGATTCGGACCTCGCCGGCCTGACGTACCGGCAACTGGATGTCAGCAATCGCGCGTCACTGTACGCACTGGCGGGCTCACTCCCCAAACTGGACATCCTGGTCAACAACGCCGGCGGCATGCAGGGCAACGAATGGGAAGCGGACGGGTTTGACCAGTCCATCGCAGTCAACCTGTCCAGCGTGTTCCACCTGAGTTCGGCCTGCAGGGACCTGCTGACAGCCAGCGACTTTCCCGGCGGCGCCAGCGTGATCGGCATTGCCTCGATGACCTCCTACTTCGGCTTCGAGTGGACCCCGGGATACGGACCGTCAAAAGCGGGGCTGGTGCAGCTGGTCAAAACCCTCGGGATGAGTTGGGGCAAACTCGGCATCCGCGCAAACGCGGTGGCGGCCGGCCTCACGCGCTCCAACCTGACCGCGCCGGTACTGGATGGCATGCAGG
Organism: Gammaproteobacteria bacterium; assembly: GCA_030427485.1. Taxonomy (GTDB): domain Bacteria; phylum Pseudomonadota; class Gammaproteobacteria; order Pseudomonadales; family Halieaceae; genus Marimicrobium. Next base: position 18,044 of record JAUICG010000053.1, on the reverse strand, counting down.
AGATGGTCGATGAAACGCTGCAGCGGCAGGGCCTGAAACGCACCGGCGAACCGCAGGACATCGCCGCGGCCGTGCTGTTCCTCAGTTCTCCGGCCGCGTCCTGGATAACCGGGCAGACACTGCCTGTCGACGGCGGCTTTTCGACCGGCATGACCTGAAACCGGCGCGCGGCATCAGAACGGAAAAAACCGGGGCAGCATGTAAATCACCACCGCGGAAAACACCAGCGATATGGGCAGGCCGGTACGGAAATAATCCCGGAACTCGTAGCCGCCCATGTTCTGCACCATCAGGTTGGTGGTATAGCCGAATGGCGTCATGAAGCTCGCGCTGGCGCCGTAGGCAACCGCCATCACAAAAGGCATATAGCTCACACCGTAACTCTGCGCCAGACCGAAGGCCAGCGGGAAACACAGCGCCGCGGCGGCGTTGTTGGTCATCGCCTCGGTCATCAGCAGCGTGAAGAAAAACACACCGATCATCGCGCCGAGCGGACCCAACACCACGAGGTGGGTTTGCAGCGCATCGGTCAGCACCGTCACCAGGCCGGAGTTGGCCAGGGCCTGTGATATGGTCAGCGCCGACGCGATGATCAGCCATAGCTCAAAGGGAAACCGCCGGCGTAACTCCGAGCCCGTGACGACGCCCAGGGCCAGCATCCCGACCAGCAGGAACGCCGCGCCCTTGATCAACGGCACCAGTTCCAGCGAGGCGAGCGTAACCACCAGCATCAATGCGCCGGTGACAAAGTAGTTCTGGAACGGTGTCAGTTGAATCCTGCCGATGGAGTCGTTGGTGATCACGAAATTCTTGTCGAGGTTCTTGCGCTCGTTGAAATCCGGCCCCACGGCGAGGATCATGCTGTCCCCGGCCGCGATGCGGATATTCCCGAGCTTGCCCGACAGGCGTTTACCGCCGCGGCGCACGCCAACCACGGCGGCATCGAACACCGAGCGGAAGGCACTTTCCTTGACCGTTTTCCCCTCGATGGAGGCGTTGGGCAGGACAATGACCTCCTTCATATTGGAACTGAGCAGGCCCTCGTCCACCGCAAACAGGCGCAGGCCGTCGAACGACTCCAGTACCTGCACCTGCCGGATATCCCCGGAAAAGATCAGCTTGTCGCCGGCATGGATAGGCTCCTGCGGCGATACCGGCGATATCAACTGCGTGCCGCGCACGATTTCCACCAGGAACAGGTCTTCCAGGTCGCGCAGCTTGTTTTCCAGGATGGTCTTGCCGATCAGGGATGAGTCCTCGCCGACTTTCGCCTCGATCACGTACTCGTCGATATCCATCGTGGGCGCACTGCCGCTCGGCAACAGCCGAGAACTCAGGAGTAATGTCACCAGGCCCAACACTGTCGCGGTCGCGCCGATGGGGAAGAACTCCCAGAACCCGAGCCCTTTGCCGGTGGCATCTTCCAGGAAACTGTTCACCACGAGATTGGTTGACGTGCCTATCAGCGTCATCGTCCCCCCCAGGATGGTGGCGTAGGACAGCGGTATCAACAACTTGGAAGCCGGGTGCAGTTTGTTGTTGCGAACGGTATGCGCCAGTGCGGCAACAACGGCCGTATTGTTGACGAAGGCTGAAAAAATGGCGGTCACCGACCCGATGCGCAACAGGGTTCCCTTGTAACCGGGCACAATCAGTTTGTGCGACATTTGCGTCAGCCAGGAAACCTTTTCAATACCGGTAGACACCAGCAACAGCAGTACCAGCGTGATGACACCGCTGTTGGATGCCTTGTCCAACACATCCTCGGTACTCACCAGCCCGGTGAAGTACGTGGCCAGCATAATAGTGACAAACACCCACTCCGCCGCCCACTTGGTGAAGATCAGGCCGTAGAGCAGCGCTAGAAACAGAACTGTCATCAATAGCTGTTCACTCATTCATTGAGGCCCCGAAACACACCGTAAAGAGAGATAAAAAAGTCTGTTGTAGAGTATGCCAAAAATAGCGGGAGAGTATCGGTGAATATTGGGATAAACTCCTGTTTTGCGATGTGCTTCCTCCCGCTGGTGACTGGATGAAACGCTCATGAGAGTCGTGTTAAGGAGTGCTGTACCCGCGCTGATACTGGTTCTCGGTCTTGGCTTCCTGTTTCGCGACCAGCTAAAAGAGATCGCGTTCGCACTCTTCACCCGCGACATGTTCGTCGGTGCCGACACCGACGACTTCGACCCGGGCCCGGCCCTGGGCTCCAGGTTTACCGGAATCCAGGCCAGCTACCAGGGGCGCACAGTTACGCTTATCGACGAGTTTGCCGGCCCCAGGGGTACGGTGTTCATCGCCAGCCGTTCGGTCGACTGGTGTCCCTATTGCATGCGCCAGATGATCCAGTTACAGGAACACAAGCCCGACTTTGACGCGGCGGGCATCGGCATGGTCGCGATTACCTACGATGAACCGGCACTACAGCAGGCTTTCATCGATAAATACGGTATCACCATTCCACTGCTGTCGGACTCGGACGCGCTCAGCTTCAAAACGCTCGGCATCCTGAATGGGGCGTACGCACCCGGCGATTTCCAGTACGGCATTCCGCATCCGGGGATGATTATCGTCGATCCCGGCGGCCGTGTGGTCGGCAAGCTGTTCCTGGAGGACTACAGTTCGCGCGTGGACGCCGCCGCGGCACTTGCATTCGCCAGCGATGCGCTCGCCGGCGCAGCGTCGCGGTAAGCAGGGCTCACACCACTTTACCGGAGGTCGACCCGTAGCGCCGGGCGTGGTCATCGAGCGCAGCAAGGATGCCATCGTGACGCATCGCGATGACATCGCGGTAGTCATCGTGGGTAATCACGTAGAAGCCCCCTTCGCGCACGGCATCCATCACCTGCTCACCCACCAGCAGCGGCGAGATACCGCTGGCCACATCGGGCGCCACCTGCTGGTGGTCGATACCGGAATCGAGTTCGTCCGGACGCACGGCGAAGGACTGGGTGATAAGATTGGTGTTCACCAGGCCGGGGCACAACACCGAGACACCCACGCCTTTTTCGGCCACTTCCATTAGCAGCGCTTCCGACAACCCTACCACGGCGAACTTTGTCGTCGTATACAGCCCCTCGGGCGGACCGGAGATCAATCCGCCCATCGACGCAGTGTTCACAATATGACCCTCGCCCTGGGCAACCAGCAGCGGCAGGAAGGCTTTCACGCCGTGAATGACGCCGTACAGGTTGACGTTGATCAGGTATTGCCAATCCTTGATATCCGCATCGTGCATCAACGCGCCAATCCACACGCCCGCGTTGTTGCACAGCAAATGCACGACGCCAAACCGTTCCAGGGTCGCATCGCGCAGCCCCTCCACCGACGCCAGGCTGGCAACATCAACCTGGTACGCCAGCGCGTTCTCGCCCAGGTCAGCGGCAACCGCCTGCGCCTTCGCCAGATCGATATCGGCCACCACGACTTTCATCCCGGCAGCGGCCGCCGCGCGCACAATGCCCTCGCCTATCCCGGACCCCGCACCGGTAACAACCGCAACTTTACCGTCCAATTCCTGCATACGTACTCCTGTGTGACGCTCCCGACCCAACGCCGGGAACAAAGCAACCCGACGGCGTCAGGCCTGGCAATCGATCATGACTTTGATCGCTTCTGTGGTATCGCGCGCGGTCGCGAAGGCCGCCTCGATCTGCGACAACGGGAAGTGGTGTGTCACGATCACCGTAGGATCGACTTTCCCCGACTGCAACATCGCGAGGACTTCCTCAAACTCCCTGTCATAGCCCATCGCCGGAATGATCGCGACTTCCTTGGCAAGCAGCATCACCAGGTCGACGGTCGCCGCCTCTTTATGCACGCCCGTCAGGCATATCCGGCTACCCGGGCCGGCGATGGCGACAATGTTTTCAAAAACCGCGCGCACGCCGGTGGCTTCGAAAAACAATGTACTGCCGGGCATGGGCGCGCCGAAAAAATTTGAGGTGCCGTGACACTCGACCAGTTTCGCAGACAACTGCGGATCGTCGGCGCGCAGCGGCAGCGCACCCAGGGCGCGTGCCGCCTCCAGCCTTCGATCCGACAGGTCCACCACGGCGACCTGTTGCAGGCCGCGGTAGTGCAACACCTGCACGATTGACAGGCCGATCGGTCCGGCACCGAACACCACGGCCTTGTCTGCGGCGTTTGCCGCCACCCGGTTCGCGCCGTGCTGCGCCACGGACAGGGGCTCCACCAGCGCGCCGTAGTTCGCGGGCAGGTCCGCCGGGATTTTGAGTGTACTGCCGGCGTCCAGCGCGGCATTGCGCACCAGCAGGTAGGGGGAGAACCCGCCTTCCGTACCACCATTGCCGATATTGTTGCCGTTGCTCATCGGTTGCACGACGACACGATCACCCGCCATCACATGGCGCACGTTCTTCCCGGTCTCGCTGACTTCGCCCCACAGTTCGTGCCCCAACGGCATGGGCGTATCAGGCCCTGTCAGTCCGCCGATCGCGAGATAACCGAGGTCTGAGCCGCAAATACCGCACTCGCGCACGCGCACCACGAGGTCGTCGGGGCCGCACTGCGGCGGCGCGGTATGGTCCAGGCGCAGATCATCGACACCGTGGATTTGGGCCAGAGGAATTGTTTGCATAACGGGTTTCACCACGGGGTCCAGGGCAAGTGTTGCTGACCATAGAACCGGCGCTGCCCCCGGTCAACCACGGCGGCCGGATTATTGAACCGGACACCCGCATTTGTAGTGAATGCTGGTTCATCCCCTGCGGCGCTGCCACACTGGGCACACGCGTTTGCAGGTGACATCCTATGGCGGTTGAAAACCCCGATTTGACGGTCGACTGGCTGGTGGTGGGCGCCGGTGCCGCCGGCATGACCGGCGCGGTGGTTGCGCACCAGTCGGGCGGCTCCGTACTGGTGGTGGAAAAGGAGGCCGTCTATGGCGGAACCACCGCCAAATCGGGTGGGGTCGCCTGGATTCCGGCCAATCACCGGCAGGCCGAGGTGGGCGTGCGCGACAGCGTCGACGAGGGCTACGCCTATCTCAAGGCACTCATCGGCGACAGTGTCAGCGACGCGCGCATTCGGGCCTACGCCACCCGGGCCAGCGAAATGTTGTGCTTCATGTCGACGCACAGCCACGTGTCCTACTCGGCCCTGCCCCGGTACATGGATTACTACGAGCACCTGCCCGGCTACAAACCGGGCGGCCGCTCCATGGACAACGCGCCCATTGACCTGCGCAGGCTTGGCGCGGACGCCGGGACTATCCGTCTCGGGCACTACGACGGACTGCTACTGCCGTTCAACGTGACGGTGGAAGAAGGCCAGGCCCTGCAGGAAATGAATGCCCGCGCCTACCTGACCGGTTTGCGCCTGCTGCTGCGCTACCTGCTGGATATCCCCGCCAGGTGGAAGCGCCAGCGCGACAACCGCCTGACACTCGGGCCGGCCCTGGTGGCCAGGTTGCGACTCTCACTGCAGGACAGGGGCATCCCCCTGTGGCTGAACGCCCCGGTACGGGAACTGGTACGAGATGGCAGTCGTGTCTGCGGTGCGCTGGTGGAAAAGGAGGGCAAGGTACAGCGCGTCGAAGCGCGGCGCGGCGTATTGCTGGCGACCGGCGGCTTCTCCCACAACGCCGCCTTGCGGCAGCGCTACCAGCGCGCGCCAATCGGCGACAAGTGGACGGCCGCCGCACCGGGAGCGACCGGGGATGCCGTGACGATGGGCACGCGGATCGGAGCCGCACTGGGTTTTATGGAATGCGCCTGGTGGTCGCCCACCTATACCATTCCCGACGGGCGGGTGCTGGCGTTGATCGCCGGCAAATCCAATCCGGGCTCCATCATGGTCAATCGCCAGGGCAGGCGTTTCGCCAACGAGGCACAACCCTATGAAGACCTCGTCAAGGCACAGTACCAGAGCGAGGCCCGCGGCGAGGGCGCCATCCCCTGCTACCTGGTGTTTGATGCCACGTACCGGGGCAAATACGCCGTCGGCCACCTGAAGCCGGGCAAAGTGGAACGCGATGCGGGAATTCCGCGGGAAAACTTTACATCGGGGCTGCTGACCAAGGCGGATACCCTGGAGGAACTGGCGGACAAGTTACAGATCGATGGCGCCGCCCTGTCGCAGACCGTGGCGGACTTCAATCACCATGCGCGCAGGGGCGAGGACCCCGGGTTCGGCCGGGGCGCGACGCAACACGATCGCTACTACGCCGACAGAACGGTATCGCCCAACCCCTCGCTCGGGCCGCTGGAAACACCGCCCTACTACGCCCTGCGCTGCGACCCCGGCGACCTGGACACCAAGGGCGGTTTGTTGTGTGATGAGTACGCGCGGGTAATGGATACCGGCGGCAAAGTGATAGAGGGCTTGTACGCCGCAGGCAATGCCAGCGCGGCGGTCATGGGCAACACCTATCCCGGTGCGGGAGCGACCATCGGCTCCGCAATGACATTCGCCTACATCGCCGCCCGCCACGCGTTTGCCGGTGACGAACAGGAGTCGACATGAATGCACACAAATACGCGTTTCTGGAACCGGGCCGCTATGCGCGAGGCTGGCATGTCGTACTGTTTTCCCAGGAGCTACAGGTCGGAGAGGTCAAACAACTGCGCTACTTCGACCGCGACCTGGTCGCGTATCGCGGTGAATCCGGCCGTGTCGCGATCCTCGATGCCCACTGTCCCCACCTTGGCGCGAACCTGGCCAGCGGCGAAGGGCGGGTACACGGCGACAACATCGCCTGTCCGTTCCACGGCTGGACCTTCAACCCGCAAGGTCAGTGCGTGAATATTCCCTACGCAAAAAACATCCCCGAGAAAGCGGTCAATGCCCTGCGGGGCTGGCAGGTAGAGGAGCGCGACGGCTTCATCGCGCTGTGGTACGGGCCGGCCGGCGAAGAACCGGAGGACTACCTGCCGCGGATACCGCAGTGGGGACCACAGGGCTGGGGCGACTGGACGTTCTACCGCTCACGTATTCGCGCAAAGCCCTGCGACATCATCGAGAATATCGTCGATATCGCGCACTTTCCCCACGTCCATGGCGGCCATGTGCAAGCCTGGGAGAACCGTTTTGGTGAGCGCACGGTCACGCAGTTATCAACGGTGAAACGCGATCCCGACGCCAGTATGATTATCCCGCCCGGCGTGGCGTTCGATGTCGGGTCGGCGCGTGAGGAAGCCGGCCCGGATGCCGACGCCTGGGGCGACGCCACCTACCACGGGCCGTCCATCATGTACTATTACACCGAGTCCAGGAGCCCGCAGGTGAGTTTCAAGAGCTGGTGGGTCAACAGCCACACCCCGGTGAACCCGGACGAAGTCGACCTGTGCTCCGCGGTGATAGTCAGCAGCCTCACCGACGCTCCCCTGCCACCCGGATTTGCCGAGCTGTATCCGCAGATGGCCCATGTCGCGTTTGGCCAGGACGTGGAGATCTGGAAAGACAAGGTCTACCGGGACGATCCCATACTGTGCGACGGCGACGGCCCGATCAACAAACTGCGCCGCTGGTACGAACAGTTCTACCTGCCGGTCGTCGCTGAGTCCGGAAACTAAAAAAGCCCGCGCTGCGAACAGGGCGGGCCTTCAAGCGAGTGCAGGTCAGATCGCTACGATGTTTTCTGCCTGGGGGCCTTTCTGGCCTTGCGTGACAGTGAACTCGACTTTCTGGCCTTCAGCCAGTGTCTTGAAGCCGGAGCCCGCAATCGCGCTGTAATGCGCGAATACATCAGGGCCGGACTCCTGCTCGATAAAACCAAAACCTTTTGCTTCGTTGAACCACTTGACAGTTCCAGTAGCCATACATACTTCCTATTTTTTCAATGGTAACAGATGCCTTTCCTGAAGGCGGATTGCGCTTGAAGTGCGAAGTAATTACTTATGAAAAACAGGGCGAGGTACTGACAGAGAGACTTCGAGACGGTATGCATAAGATCGTTTGCGTACAAGCGAACCGCAGTATACCGCCGCCGACAGGCAAGTCAACAGAAATAAAGGGGCCCAGCAGTGCACCGCGCGGTTTCACTCCACGGCGTGTCCGCTTGCGACAGTGGCTATGAAGCCGCTGATTTGTTTCCCAGTTTGATATGCCGGTTCACCGCCATGGAGGGCTGGCCGCTGACGCCGGATTTGATGACTTCGATTTTGTTGCCGGACTTCAGGAACCGCCGGGTTTGCTCTTCGATAGACTCTGAGGTTTCCACTGCTGCCGGTTGTTTTCTTTTCGCTGGCGCTCTCGTGGGTTTGCGTGGCATGTTGATCAGACCTTTCTGGATGGGAGGGCCGGCCATTATACACGATATCGGCAGGAAAGCTTGGAAATCGCCACAACCCATAGTGGTTACGCCTGACATCCGTTGATAGTCGATCGCGCGGGAGGTGTTGTTTTGCCGAAAATCCTCCCGTATGTTCACCAGCACACGAACAAACCCCGACCCAGGACAGCACAGTGACAACACACCGCGAGGGCTGGCAAGCCCTGCTACAGCAACTGCAGGAACGCACCGAGACGGCCAGGGCCATGGGCGGTCCGGACAAGTTGCGCAAGCAGCGCGAGCGAGGACGGCTTAACGCACGCGAGCGCATCGCGTGCCTGTGCGATGCGGAGAGCTTCAGCGAGTACGGGGCACTGGCGGGCGGATGCCCGCCCGATTCACAGGAGGCCCTCGCCGGCGACGGTGTGGTCGGGGGCACCGGACGCATCGACGGCCGCAGCCTAGTCGTCATTGCCGAGGATTTCACCGTGAAGGGCGGCTCCATCGGCCACCCCAATGCGGCCAAGCGCACGCGCCTGGTGCGCCTGGCGCTGGAACAAGGCCTGCCGCTGGTGCTGATGCTCGACGGCGCCGGTGAACGCGCCGGCAACCAGTCAGAACGCTATCCCAACTGCCCCAACGACCTGCAACTGGTTGCGGACCTCAAGGGCAGGGTGCCGGTGGTGACGCTGGTGCTGGGCACGTCAGCCGGTCACGGTGCACTGACGGGCATGTTCGCGGATTTCATCGTGATGGCGGCAGACTCCGCGATGTTCTCCGCCGGCCCTCCACTGGTGCGGACCGCCCTGGGTATCGACGCCACGCCGGCCGAGTTGGGTGGTGCGATCATGCACACCCGCGACAGCGGCGTTGCCCACAACTTCGGCGAAACCGAACAGGACTGTATTGCGATGGCGCGTTACTTCCTCTCGCTGCTGCCGCCGCGCGCCGGGGACTCCCTGCCGGAGCAGCGCGAACATCCCCTGGCCGCGCCGCGCTCCGTGGAACACCTGATGGACATCATCCCGGCGCAGGCCAACCAGGCCTACGATATGCGCGAGGTACTGCACGGACTGCTCGATGAACAGTCGCTGTTGGAACTGCAGCCCGACTACGGCCGCAGCATGATCGCGGCACTGGGCCGCATCGGCGGTGTTCCCTGTATGCTGCTCGCCAACCAGCCGACCGTGCAGGCGGGGGCGATTACCCGGGAGGCGGCCGAAAAGGCCTGTCATTTTATCGAGGTGGCGGATGACTTCGGGCTGCCGCTGGTCTGCCTGCTGGACAACCCCGGGGTGATGCCCGGCCCGGCAGCGGAGAAATCCGGCGTACTGAAAGCCGCCAGCCGGATGTTCCGCGCACAGCGTCGCTACAGCGGGCGTAAAATCGTCGTAACGCTGCGCAAGGCCTTTGGGTTTGGCAGTTCCGTGATGGGCATGAACCCCTGGGACGGCCAACTGGTCAGCCTCGCCCTGCCCAGCGTGAACCTGGGAGGCATTCCAGCGATAGGCGGCGCCGAGGCCGCTCGCGCCAGCGACGAGGAAGCCGCCAGACTCAGGGAAGCGCAATCGGGGGCATGGGTTCCGGCGGATGCAATGGCTTTCGACAAGGTCATAGCGCCCGCGGATCTGCGCAATGAAATAATCGACGCACTGCATTTACAGCGCGCGGGAGAAGTGCCTCGTCGCGCAGGCAATTAGCGGCAATTTTTGGCGGGAATAGTGACAGCGCACGCCATTCGTGACACCATCTGCGCTCGCCCAGGGAACGATCCGGAAATCACGTGACTATAAGCAGATCCACGCAGCAATTCATTGCCGGCTTGTGCGCTCTCCTGTTCGCCTCGCTGGCATTCGCCGCCGTCAATACCGTACCGAACTACAACTACCCGATAAAGGATCGCTTTGCCGCCACGGTGGTGGGCACACCGGAGGAGTACCGGGCCAAGCTGCCGGACGATATTCCTTTCAAGGGCCGGAGCATTACGATATTCCCCGAGCGGGTTACGCCGGACGTTTTTTTCTACGGCCATGAACTGCTCTATTCGGTGGCCCTGCAGGATGACGCGGCACCGCTGATTTTCCTTATCGCGGGCACCGGCGCGTCGCACAACGGCAGCAAGAACACCGACATGGCAAAAGCCTTCTACCAGGCGGGCTTTCACGTCGTTTCGATTTCATCCCCCACCTACAACAATTTCGTGATCGCCGCCTCCACCACGGGCGTCGTCGGTCACGCGGAGCGCGATGCGGAGGATATCTACCGCGTGTTCGAGATGATCTGGGCCGAACTGAAAGACGAAATCACGGCCACCTCCTTCAATGTCACCGGATACAGCCTCGGCGGCTTTAACGCGGCGTTTGTGTCGAAGCTGGACGAGGAGCGCCAGTCATTTAATTTCAGGCGCGTGCTGCTGATCAACCCGCCGGTGTCGCTGTACAACTCCATTTCGCTGCTGGATCGCATGACCCAGGATATCCCCGGGGGTGTCAACAACTTCGACAAGTTCGTTGACAGGCTGATCCGCGCCTATACGTCAACGTTGAGATCCACCGGCTATATAGACACCGCCAATGCCGGTGGCGATGATTTCCTCTACGACACCTACAAGGCATTGAACCTGAAAGACGAGGAGCTGGCCGCGCTCATTGGCACGTCATTCCGCGTCTCCTCCGCGTCCCTGGTGTTCACCTCGGACGTGATGGCGGATTTCGGGTACATCAAGCCAAAAGGACTGGTATTGAACCGGTACAGCGATCTTCGCCTCTACAATGATGTCTCGCTGCGACTTGGCTTCACCGACTACTACCACGAGTTTTTCTACCCCTTTTACAAGGCGGAATACCCGACTATGACCAGGGACGAGTTTATCTCTTCCATGAGTCTTACCAGCATCGAGAACTACCTCAGGAACACGAAAAAAATCACGATGATGGGCAACGCCGACGACGTCATCCTCGAACCCGGGGAGATCGACTTTTTCCCCAGGGTCTTCGGTGACAGGGCCACCATTTATCCCGTTGGAGGTCACTGCGGCAATATGAGCTATCCCGACAACGTGGCCCATATGGTGGCCGCGTTTACCGAGGGGGGGATGTGACCATGAAATCAATCCTTTCTCTCTGTTCCATAGTGCTGCTGGCGCTGGCCCTTGGCGCCTGCAGCAGCGGGCCGCCGCCACAGCCGCAAGCGTCCGACTACCCGGAGCCCGTGTTCACCGCCAAGCGCTTGCTGCCTCCCGAGAAAACAGAGCTGGACGACCTGACCGCGGTCTACGACCCCTGGGAAGGTATGAACAAGCGTATCTATAACTTCAATTACCATTTCGACCAGGCCGTATTCCTGCCGGTGGTAAGGGGTTATGAGACGGTAGTTCCCCGTATCGGACGGGACGGTATCGAGAATTTCTTCGACAATTTCGTAGACATGGTTACGGCCGTGAACTCCGCGCTGCAGCTGCGCGGCAAAAAACTCCTGCGCAGTACCGGGCGCGTACTGATCAACTCGACGGTCGGCCTGTTTGGCCTGATAGACGTGGCAAGTGCAATGGGCATTCCAAGGCCGGTGGAGAGCTTCGGCGATACCCTGGGCTATTATGGCGTGGGCCAGGGGCCCTACCTGGTAATCCCCTTCCTCGGACCGTCGAACCTGCGCGATGGTCTCGGTCTGTTGCCCGACGCCTACCTGCAAAGCTCAGTCAAGAGCGCCGTGTTGTCAGAACCGCTGGACATCACCACGACCTTGCTGCTGCCCATCGATACCCGGGCCAACACCTCGTTCCGCTATTATGAGAACGGGTCCGCGTTTGAGTACCAGATGGTTCGCTGGCTGTATTCAACCAAGCGCAAGCTCGATGTGGAGCAATAAAGTGGGGATGCACGTGATTCGCTATTTACTCCTGGTCTCTTTTACCCTCGCATTGGCGTTTCCACGCATCGCGTACTCGGACGATGCCGCTCAATCACCTGAGCCGGTGCGCATCGGCACGACGCAGTCGCTTACCGGGCACTACAAGGAGTTCGGCATTGAACAGTTGCGCGGCCTGCAAATGTGGGCGGCGGACGTGAACGCCCGCGGCGCGCTGCTGGGCCGCCCGGTCGAAATCGTTTACTACGACGACGGCTCGCGGGATGCCGGTGCTGTTTCAGGTTTTACCGACCTGATCGGAAAGGACGAGGTGGACGTGCTGGTCGGCCCCTATTCCTCGTCGCTGACGCTCGAGGCCAGCCTGGTCGCGGAAAAATACGATGTGCCAATGGTCACCACGGCGGCGTCCGACGATACCATATGGAGTCGCGGTCTCAAAAACGTGTTCGGCGCCGACACCCCGGCCAGCGACTATTTGAATGGCCTGCATGTCGCCGCCGACGCCGGCGTCAAAACTGTCGCCTTCATTTACGCGCGCACGGATTTCGGCGAGGACCTGGCAGCCAATGTACAGAAAACTTTTGGAGACCGTGGCCTGCAGATGCTGCTGGTTGAAGGCTATGCACCCGAGCAGCGCGACTTCGCCGCACTCGCCCGCAAGCTCGGACAGGTCAACGCCGATCTGGTCTTCGGCGTCTCCTACCTGGAAGACTCCGTCGAAATTGTGCGTGCGCTCACACGGGAAGGCGTTAAACCCAGGATGCTGGGTTTCACGATCGGGCCGGGACTGCGGGAATTCGCGGACCAGTTGGGCGCGGATGCGGAAGGCATCCTGGGCGTCGTGCAGTGGCTGCGCAGTTCGCGACAGCCCGGCGCGCAGGATTTTGCCTACCGCTTTGCCCAGCGCTACGGCTACCATCCGGGTGTCTACGCGGTAATCGGTTACAGCGCGGGCGAGATCCTGGAAGCGGCGATTCGCCTGGCCGGCACTACCGACCACGATGCAGTACGGGAGCAACTGAGAACCATGTACTTCCAGGCATTAATTGGCTCCTACAATGTCGACGATACCGGCCGCCAGATCGGCCGGCGCAATCTCGTGCTGCAGTGGCAGAACAACGAGCGGCGACTGGTCGCGCCGGAACAGCTGGCTAACAGTGCGCTGATCTACCCGCGACCCTGAAGCGGGGCATTCAGCGCGAGCGATGCTGCTGCCACCAGGCTTGCACGACAACCTGATAAGTCTCGGCGGCGGTCCTGATCGCCGCGTTGGCGCTATGCGGCAACTCGCCCACCTCCGTGGGAATCAGCGGTGACGCCCCGGCGACCGGGTCGACCCACTCCATATCGAGGTGCCTGATCATGGCAGCGAAGTCAAAACCTTCATGGTAGTCGCTGGTCTGGTGCTGCAAAAATGCGTAGCGATCGGCAAAGCTCAACAGACTGTAGTAGGTACCGGGACGGGCGCCGCGGTAATACTCGTACCGCACACAGTCTGGTTCCTCCACATGCGTTCGGCGGTACATCTCTTTCATCACCGCTTCAAAGGCTTCTTCTTTCCCCGGATGGATTTCGATGTGGCAGAGCAGTGTCGCCATTTCCGTGTGCTCCCATTGTGTTGCCGACCTGATTTCGCCGCCTGGTGTGACCCGCAGTGCCTGCAGCACATCGGCAAAAAGATAGCACAGTACCTTTCTGGTAGTATCAATCCATTTTCAGGGTATCGACTGATTGTGAAAACGGATAAAGGTTAGGCGCCATGTTCTACGGATGGCGTGTGGTGTGCGGGGCCTTCCTTGCCCAGCTGTTTGTCGTGGGTTTTTTCACCTACGCGGTAAGTCTGCTCGTCGCGCCGGTACGGGACGAGTTCGGCGTCTCCCTTGAACAGGTCATGTACAGCCTCACGTTCGCGACCATTCTGGGCCTCGTGGTCACTCCGGTGTCCGGCATGCTGATCGACAGATTCCCGGTTCGCTGGTTGATGACCGCCGGAACCGGAATTTTCAGCGCTGGTCTCTGGTTGATGTCGAGCGCTGCATCCATCACCGGGTATGTGTGGGTATTCGGCTTCACCATGGCGCTGGTCAATGGCCTGTCCGGCTCCATGAGTTCCTCGGCCGTGATCTCGCGCTGGTTCACCGCAAACCGCGGGCGGGCGCTCGGGATAGCCGCCCTGGGAACGTCGGTGGGCGGCGTCGCGATACCCGTGCTCGTCAGCTACTGGCTGGGCGAATACGGCTGGCGCGGCGCGCTGCAGCAATTGTCCATCCTGATACTGTTTGTGATGCTCCCGATTGTCGTGTTCACCGTGCGCGGCAAACCGTCCGACGTGGGGATGTCTGCCGAGGCAACGGATGATGTCGCCAGTCAGGCATACCATGCGGCGCTGTCTTCGATGGACATTCTGAGGACTCCAGGGTACTGGTACCTCGGCCTCAGCCTCGGCATGTTGTTCAGCGCCTACTCAGCCGTGGTGGCTAATATCAGCCCCTACGCGATTACGCTGGGCTACCCGGAAGCCGACGCCTCTACACTGATCATCGCAATTGCCGTGGCCGGGTTTATCGGCAAGCTGCTGTTCGGCATGGCCGCGGACAAGTTCAGTCTCAAGGCAGGCCTGTGGTGCGCACAGGCTTTGGTGATCGTTGGCCTTCTGCTGCTGACGATTGAGCCCGGCTGGCTGCTCCTGCTCACGGCAAGCGGCGCAATCGGACTCGCCGCCGGCGGCATGGTGCCTGTGTGGGGCGCGATGATGGCCAGGATTTTCGGGCTCTCGAGTTACGGAAAAGCCATGGGCCTGATGGGACCGCTCCTGACGGTCTGCATCGTACCGGGATACACACTGATCGGCCGGCTGTTCGACACCTACGGCAACTACCAGCTCGCGCTGCTGGTGTTCTCGGGAGTCGTACTAACGGGAGTCCTGTTGCTGATACCCCTGAAGCTGGATATGCAGTCGAGGAAGGCATAGCCGGCCAACTAAGCCCTTCACGTACCTGCTGCGGGGTAGTCCCTCAACTTGACACCTGGCAGTCAGGGGGAGCCTGAGAGGCAGGCTTACGGCCTGGACACGCCAAAAAGCGCACGTCCATGTGCAGGCTCGGGTGGCGACGTCCTGTCGCCACACGGTCCAGACCGTAAGCCTGCCTCTCAGACTCTCGCTATCTGTCGAGGTTCAAGCTGAGCCACTGCGCCGCTGCGGACGCCGGGTGACAGAGACAACAGCCTGATGCTAAAGTGCATCCATGCGAGGCATTATTCTGAGAACGCTGATCACGGGACTGGGTATCTGGTTTGCGACCTACCTGGTCCCCGGCGTCAACGCGACATCGACCGCGGCCCTGGTGTGGGCAGCGATCGCGCTGGGCCTGATCAATGCATTCGTGCGGCCCGTACTGGTTCTGCTGACCCTGCCCTTCACCGTGATGACCCTCGGTCTGTTCCTGTTGCTGCTAAACGCCGGCATGCTCAACCTGGCAGGCTGGTTTGTCGAAGGGTTCCAGGTGGTGGGCTTCTGGAGCGCCGTGTTCGGCGCAATCGTGGTCAGCGTGGTCAGCGGGCTTTGCTCCCATTTCATCGGCCCGAAAGGCCGCTACGAAATAATGGTGATCCGGCGCAACGGCTAGCGGGGTGACACCCCGCGTCGATGCCTGTCAGCAGTTCCCTCCCCTGCAAACAATTCTTATTAGAAAAGGGAAAAACGCGATGAAAACCGTCAACGCCGTGTTGCTGATCACCGTTCTCGCTGGAGCCGGCACCCGCTCCTTCGCGGTCGAGGAGAGCCGCAACCTGTACTGGGGTGATACGCACCTGCACACCTCCTATTCCTTTGACGCCTTCCTGAATCTCAACGATTCTGCCGACCCGGACACTGCCTATCGATGGGCCAGCGGCCTGCCCGTTGTGCATCCGTACAACAACACCAGGGTGAGGATCGGGACGCCGCTGGATTTCCTGGTCGTCACGGACCACGCCGAAGGCCTGGGGGTTCTGCGTGCGATCGTTAACCGCCATGCGGAATTTGGCGAAGCATCCGGTTGGGCTGCGGTGACGCGCTGGTTAACCGTTACCACTGTGCGACTCGCGATGTGGGCGGGTTACGGCACGGACGTCTTCAAGGACCTGTTGCCGGTAAAACTCTATCACTGGGGCGATGACCCGGTGCTGGACCCAGGCAATCCGCCCATCGACAGCTCCCTCGGCGATATAAACCCCACCGTGGCCGCCACCTGGAATGACACGATCAGCGCAGCGGAAGCCCACAATGCACCCGGGCGGTTTACCGCGCTGCTGGGCTGGGAGTGGAGTTCCATCCCGGCCGGGGCAAACCTGCACCGGGTCGTGGTGACGCCCGATGGACGCGAACGGGCGGAGCAGTACATACCCTACGGCTCGGACCAGAGCCAATACCCGGAAGACCTGTGGGCCTGGCTGCAGGCAACCGCGGACGCCACCGGCAGCCAGTTCATCGCGATTCCGCACAACTCCAACATCTCCAAGGGCTATATGTTTGCCGAGACCACCCTGCGCGGCGCGGCGCTGACCAGGGACTACATCAATACCCGCAAGCGCTGGGAACCCGTGACCGAGATGACCCAGATCAAGGGTGACTCGGAGACCCATCCCAGTCTTTCACCCGACGATCCGTTTGCCGATTTCGAACCTTTCGAGTTCTACCTGCAGCAGGAGTGGGAGCCGTTCCGGGCCGCGGTCGGCGATTTCATCCGGCCGGCGCTGGGCCGCGGCCTGCAGATCGGCCAGAAGCTCGGCAGCAATCCCTATCAATTCGGCCTTATCGGCTCGACCGACGCGCACACCGGCCTGTCCAGTGCCGAGGAGGAAAACTTCTGGGGCAAAATGGCCTATGACTCGGTACCCGAGAACAAGTATGACGATGCCGTGGGCGGCGTGAGGGCAACAGGCTGGGATATGGCAGCCGCCGGACTGGCGGCGGTATGGGCGACTGAAAACACGCGCCAGGGTATTTTCGATGCCCTCAAGCGGCGCGAGGTCTACGCCACTACCGGCCCGCGCATCGCACTGAGAGTGTTCGCCGGCTGGGACTTCGCGCCAGAGGATGCGCAGTCCGCGGACCTCGCCGCTATCGGCTATGCGGGCGGCGCGCCGATGGGGGGCGAGCTACGAGCGACAGTGAACTCGGCCGATGGAATAAAGCTGCTGATCAATGCGCAGAAAGATCCCGAAGCTGCCAACCTCGACCGGGTTCAGGTGATCAAGGGCTGGGTGGACAGCGCGGGTGAAAGCCGGGAAAAAATCTACGATGTCGCGTGGTCCGGCGAACGCCGGCCGCTGCCGGATGGCTCGCTACCTTCCGTCGGCAATACCGTCGACGAGGCCACGGCGAGCTATACGGACACCATTGGCGCGGCTCAGCTGGCTACCGTCTGGGAAGACCCGGAGTTCGACCCGCGGCGCAGCGCATTCTATTACGTGCGAGTCTTGCAGATTCCGACACCGCGCCACTCTCTCTACGACGTCGTCGCAATGGGCGTGAACTCACCGCCGGAATTTCCATCGTCCATCCAGGAGCGCGCTTACAGTTCGCCCATCTGGTACACGCCCTGACCCGGTTGCCATGCGCAGCGCTAGCGTGACCACCGGCGCCGTCGAGCGGCCATTGCTGAAGTATTTTCCCGGCTTGCGATCGCATATTTCCGTACAGTGTATTGCCTCGCTACCCACACCCGTGGAGTCGCTGCCACTGGCCGCAGACGCGTGGATCAAGCGTGACGACCTGACGCACGCAGAATACGGTGGGAACAAGATTCGCAAGCTGGAATTTATTCTCGCGGATGCGCTTGAGAAAAACGCCAGGCGGATTATCACAGTGGGTGCCCTGGGCACAAACCACGGCGTAGCCACCGCTATGGCGTGTCGGCATTTTGGTCTCGATTGCGTGGTGTATCTTTTCGAGCAACCGCTC
>JAUICG010000052.1 GCA_030427485.1 Gammaproteobacteria bacterium | reverse complement strand
TCATAGATGTCAACGGAGAGTCCTCAGCTTTCGATCTATATATCGACTGCACCGGTTTTCGATCCCTTCTGTTGGGGCAGGCGCTCAAGGTCCCGTTTATTGATTTCAGTTCCAGTCTCTTCACCAACCGCGCTTGGGCGGCGACAGTTCCCCATCGCGACAAGATCGCCCCCTGAGCATCTCGCCTAGTCGTTCGCCGCCGTCGCGGGGTTCTGCTGATACCAGTGCACACCCTGCGCGTCGGTGCTGCGGGTAATCCCGCGTCTTCCCAGCAAACAATTCAGGTGCGCCAGCGTTTCGCCCGTCGCGAACCCCATGGTTTCTCCCTCGGGCTTGCGATTGAAGAGTGCGGGGAAGCAATCGATGGCGCGCCGCGGCTCCTCAAGATAGTCAAACAGACTCGATAGATCGTTTTTGTGCCCCTCGATCAACTGGTTGAGGCGCACGTGCAACCCGTAAAACGGCGCCTCGTGGGCGGGCAGTACCAGCAGGTCGTCGGGCAGTATTTCCCGCAAGCGGGCGCTGGAGCGCAGCCATTCATTGAGCGGATCGCCCTCGGGCTCGGTCGGGAAAACACTCACGTTCGGGGTGATTCTGGGCAGTACCTGGTCACCGGAAATCAGCAGCTTGAGCGCGGGGCAATACAGGGTGGCGTGCTCCGGTGAATGCCCGCTGCCGATAATCACCTGCCAGTAGCGGCCGCCGATAGTGATCGTCTCGCGGTCCACCAGGCGCCGGAAACTGTCTGGAAGCGGTGCGATCGCGCGGCCGAAATTGCCGAACTTCTGCCTGTACTGGTCCAGTTGCGCGTCATCGTACCCCGCGGCCCGGTAGAAGCGGATGGCCACCTCGGGCGCCTCCCGTCCGGTGTCCGCTTTCATCGCGCGACACATCAGGAACTCCTCGCGCGACATCCACAGGTTGCAATCGAAGCGCTCGGTGAGCCAGCCCGCCAGTCCCACGTGATCCGGGTGCATGTGCGTGCAGATCACGCGTCTCACCGGCTTGCCCTGCATGAAGCCGCTGAATAACTGCTCCCAGGTAGCGCGAGCATCTGGAATGTTCAAACAGGTGTCCACTATCGTCCAGCCGCCCTCGTCCTCCAGCAACCACAGGTTGATATGATCCAGTGACATCGGCATTGCGAAGCGCACCCAGTAGACACCGTCGGCGATTTGGCATGGCACACCGGGCGTCGGGTTCGCGCTGCGCGCAAACGGGTAGGTAAGCCCGCGGTATTGCTCAGGATTGGGTTCCAGCATAGAGAGTCAACCTGTGGTGTGGGTTCAATTCTGCGGGGCCGGGGACTTCCCTAGCCCACACCGCGCTCACTGTCAGCCCAGTATTGTGCCTTGACGGCTTTCTTGTCGGGCTTGCCCACGGGCGTCAGCGGGATGCCGGCGACAAAATCTACCGACTTGGGCGCCTGCACCGAGCCCTTCGCTTTCTTTACCAGCGCTTGCATCGATGCGGCCAGTTCATCGCTGCCTTCAAAGCCGGGCTTGAGTACCACTACCGCTTTCACCGCTTCACCCCACTGCGCGTCGGGTACGCCGATGACGACCACCTGGCCGACCGCTTCGTGCGTCGCCAGCACATCTTCCACTTCACGCGGGAACACATTGAAACCGCCGGTGACGATCATGTCCTTGGTGCGATCGACGATGTAGAGAAAGCCATCCTCGTCCAGCTTGCCGACATCGCCCGTGTGCAGCCAGCCGCCGGCAAAAGCCTCGGCAGTCTGCTCCGGCATGTCCTTGTAGCCTTTCATGACCAGCGGGCCGCGCACGCAGATCTCGCCGGGCTCCCCGGGTGCGACCTCATTGCCATCCGGGTCGCGCAGGCTCATGTGAACCCAGGGGGTGGGGCGTCCGCAGGATGACAGGCGGTGGGGTTTGGAAAGGTCGTGATCCTTCTTGCGCATATTGGCGATGACCATCGGGGCTTCGGACTGGCCGAAAAACTGGTAGAAAATCTGCCCCCATTTTTTGATACCCTCCGCCAGCCGCGTCGGGCTCATCGGGGATGCGCCGTAGAAAATGGTCTCCATGCTGGACATGTCGGCGGTGGCGGAGCGCGATGAATCGAGCAGGAAATAGATCATCACCGGCACGAGCATCGTACAGGTGATCCTGTGCTGTTCGACCATGTCGAAGAATTCATCAGGGCTGAAGCCCTGCATCACGTAAAACGCGCCGCCCTTCTGCAGCACGGGGATGAAAAACGCCGCTGCGGCGTGCGACAGCGGGGTAGCCATCAGCATGCGGACTTCTTCGGGAAACTCCCACTCGGCCATCTGGATCTGGGTCATCGCCGAAGTCACGCTGTAGGTGCTCATCACGCCTTTCGGCTTGCCGGTGGTGCCACCGGTGAAGTTGACCGATGCCACCTGGTCGGGCTCGATATCCGGCGCGACCAGTTGCCTGGGTGTGAAGGTTGACGCGAGGGCGAGGTAATCATCGCCGATCGAATTGGGGCCGAAGCCGAGCAGGTTTTTCAATCCGGGGACGCGCTGCTTCAGCGCTCCCGCCAGTTCCTCGAACACCGGGGCGTCGAAAATCAGCGTTTCTATCTCGGCCGCTTCCAGCACATAGGCGTGATCGTCGAGCGAGCCGAGCGGATGCAGCGGTGTGCCGATGCAGCCGGCGAGTTGCATGGCGGCAATGTTGGACAGAACCTCCGGCCGGTTTGCGGAAATAACAGCCACTCTACTGCCCACACCCAGGCCCCTGGATTGCAGCGCCTGCACCATCTGGCTGGTGCTTTCGCGCACATCCTTGTAGCTGGCCACTTTGTCGCCGAGGAACAGGCAGGGCTCGTCGTGATAGCGATAGAGGCCATCGATCAGCAGATGGGCCATCAGGGGTGGGTGTCGCAGTGCTTCTGTGGTCATTGTCTCTCCCTATGTGTGGGTGTCGTTGGTTGCTCTTCAGGCTTCTATTTTCAGGGCGCGCTCCAGCACGGCGAACATTTCTTTGGATTCACGCCTGCTGACCGCGGCAGTGGAAAACAGGCTGGAGCCGTGGAAGGTGCCGGGGAAGCTGTGCAATTCCGTAGAGATACCGGCACGCAGCAGTTTCAGTGCGTACTCCATGCCTTCATCGCGCAG
Organism: Gammaproteobacteria bacterium; assembly: GCA_030427485.1. Taxonomy (GTDB): domain Bacteria; phylum Pseudomonadota; class Gammaproteobacteria; order Pseudomonadales; family Halieaceae; genus Marimicrobium. Next base: position 19,580 of record JAUICG010000052.1, on the reverse strand, counting down.
CGGATCGAATTCCATCGTGGTGATGTACGCCGGTGGCAGGTCCGTCAGGTCTTCCGCCCTGGCCGGGGCCGCGAGATAGGGCACATCATCCGCGCCGCGCTGGTATTGATCGCCCAGGTAGAAATCCCAGCTGACTTCAGCATTGGGCCTGTTCCACATCGGCGTATCGTCGAATCGTTGCATGCTGGCGGTCTGCAGGCGGTCGTCCAGTTCGGGGATGCCCAGGTACTGAAAGCAGATTGGCGGCCCGGCGCGATCGCGTGCGAGCAGTGCAAGTGCTGCCGCGAGCCCGCCACCTGCGCTCTGCCCGAACACGGCCAGGCGCGCGGGGTCGATCTGCAACCGGCCGCTGTTGCTGCTCGTCCATTGCAGTGCGGCATAGCAATCCTCCAAAGCCCCGGGGAAGGGCGTTTCCGGCGCCAGGCGGTAGTCGACGGAGACGATCACCACGCCGAGACCACGGCACAAAGCGAGACAGGAACCGTGTTCACTGTCAAGGTTGCCGACGACAAAACCGCCCCCGTGGATATGCACTATGCCCGGCACTGCGGTGTTCAGGCCCTCGGGGGTGTAGATGCGCACGGGTACTTCGGGTGCGCCCTCGGGCCCTGCTATTGTCCTGTTGTCAATCAGTATGCCGCTATCATCGAGATCGGCATTAAGGGCTGCGACCATGTCTGTAAAATGTGCGCGCGCCTGCACCGGATCGCTGATCGTCAACGCGGTATCGGGCAGAAACTGCAGCATCTGCGCTAATTCCGGATCGTAGTCATAAGCCATTCAAGTACCCTCTGATGATGGGGATAGTGTGTCGCGCTCGCTGAGTTGCGCAATGGTGAATGAGGCCAGAAAACAAAGGAGATGTGATCAGGGCGAGGCACGGACAGTAGGCTATACTGTCGTTTTCGGTGGTGTATCTCAAGAGCAGAATGCAGTCAGCGGCAATTATTCCCGGCCGGTTCAACGGTCCACCCGACTCGGGCAATGGAGGCTATAGCTGTGGTGTGCTGGCGGCGTATATCACCGGCCCGGCCCGTGTCAGGTTGCATGTTCCCCCGCCGCTCGACAGGGCGCTTCGTATAAGCGCCGCGGAGGGGGGAGGTGTGAGTCTGTACGATGGCGAAACCCTGGTGGGAAGCGCGGAGCCCGCCGCACTGCAACTCGACGTTCCGGCGCCTCCCTCACCCGAAGAAGCGCTGGCCGCAATGAGCGGCTTTCCCTGGTATGAGGGACATGCCTTTCCCACGTGCTTTGTCTGCGGTCCCGGGCGCAGCCAACATGACGGGCTTGCGCTGTTTCCAGGCCCCCTGGCGGAAGCGGAAATCCACGCATGCCTGTGGCGCCCTGCTGCGGATTTGCTGGATATCGGGGGCAACATTCGCCCCGAAATCCTCTGGGCAGCATTGGATTGCCCGGGTTACTTCGCTGCGATGGACGGGCAATCGCGCCCCGCGCTGCTTGGTGAACTCGCAGGCGAACTGCATTCAGCCGCCAGCGGCGCCGACGCACTTGTCGTGTATGCCTGGCCCCTGGGCAGCCAAGGCAGGAAGTTCTATGCGGGGACGGCCATTGCGACAGCCCGTGGCGAAGTGGTGGCCCGGGCGAGATCCACCTGGATTGTATTGCAGGCCTGATTGACCGTGATGTGCGGGCTGAAGTGCCGGATCCGCGCGGGTGTCGGCCTTCAACAATGACCCATATTGGTAATATTGCCTGTTCTGGGACCTGGCTCACAGTTCGGATTTCAGTTCTGCCACACCGTGTCTATAGTATGAAAAGAAAAGTGGCAGAAAAAACCCGGAGTAACCCTAATGGCGCAACCAGACACCTACAACGCCCAAGCGAAGTATCGCACCAGTCGAATGTTCATGGATAAGGGCGGCTGGTATTTCAGGACCCGCGAAGGCGACACAGTGGGTCCTTTTGCAGAGGAACTTGAAGCGTCTACGCAGCTGGAAGTGTATATTCGACTGGTTAACTCCGGTTTATTGCCGTTCGATGAAGTTCTCAGGCCGGCGCCGGTATTGGCGAAGCGGGCGGGCTGACGGAAGCCGCGCTGCGCTCTCGAGGAATTTCCTCGCTTCACACTTTCCCCTCCAATCCGCCCCTGCTACGCTGGTTGGACAAATTTGCGCCCCAATGCTGGAAGTCTTATGGATCGTTTATTTTCCCGAACGCTATTGGTTTGCCTGCTGGCGTTTGGCGCGCCATTTCACCCGGTCGCGCAGGAGTCCGGAGAAGTTGCCGACGCTCCTGATGTGGTTCTGAGCTCCGGATCCAGGGGGGGCGGCTACTGGAACGCGGCAAAACGCCTGCAGTCCGCGGCCGAGAAAAAAGCTGGCCTCGCGGTGGAAGTCCTGCCGAGTACCGGCTCGCTGGAAAACCTGGAGCTGACTCTGGATGAAAACAGCCCGGTCAACCTGGCTTTTACCCAGGCCGATGCGGCTCAATATTACCTCGACGGGCACCCCGAGCAGATCGAGAAGCTCGATTTACTGGAAAACATCGGCCAGGAATGCGTATTTATCATAACGGGTGGCGACAGCAAGATACGCAATGAAAAAGACCTCCATGACGCAGCGGACCTGCGCATCGGAATCTCCAGTCCCACCAGTGGTGTCGCGGTAACATTCCAATACATGGCCAGCGGGATTCCTGGCATGGACGACATCAGTGTGGTCTACGGGGATACGCTGGCCGCGATGCAGCAGCTGGATTCCCCGGATTCGACCGTGGATGCTGTGATGGTTGTGCACCGCCCCCGCGAGCGCTCGCCGGAGGTCAGTCATGCGCTCGAAAACAGCGATCGCTATCGTTTTGTCGAGCTGAATGACAACCTCTTTCTGCAGAGCCTGTGGAACGGGAGCAAGATCTATCGCACGATGAACCTGGCGATGCCGGAACCGAATAAGCCGGTCAAAACGCTGTGCATGAGGGGGGTTTTGCTGGCCAACAAACTCAAGCTGACAACCGAACAGCGCAACAAACTTAGCGACCTTGTGCTCTACCACTGGATGGAAATATACCCTACCAGGTAAGCGGTTCCGCCAGCGGGAGCGTCAATACATCCGTGAAGTAAATGCAGATCGGTGCGACCCGCCAAATCCGCAAGTGAAAACGTAATCGGCCCTGCGCCCGCGGGGCGTGGTGCCATTCATCCTGGCCAGGTACTTTGCCTGAACTCGGCATAGCCGTAGTATTTCGGAAAACGGTCAAACCTGACGTGCAACCAGGGTACGCCTCCGCCGGCCGTGCTGAGCCAGAGAGGCGTGTCGGATATCAACCTTAAACCGATTTCCCCGACGAATGCCCACAGGCGCTGTTGCTGATCATAGGGCGCTGATTTTGAGAACGAGCCCAGGTGACAGTAGTTAGTCCTGGTGTCAGTACAGGATGGCACAACGAGATACGCATCTTTGCCAAGGTTGGGAAACGCGACAACGTTATCACCTGTAGTGCCTGTATACTGGTCGAACGCACTTGAGTCAGCCGGCCTGTCCAGCGATGGTGCGTTCAGGGTGACAAACTCGAATTTCCGCTTCAGCAATGAAGTCGAGAAAGGCGGAGTCTCCCATTTGTATGCGTTGAATGGCAGCTGTTGAAGAAATTCGATAAAGAATCCGCGAAAATCCTCACTGTTTCGAAATAACGCCAGTGCCTCACCGAAGGTCACCACGCCCTGATTATTTATCAGGATAAAGCGTTGGCATTCTTTTGATTCCTGGCTATCCAGTTGCCACATGACTGTGTGTGCCCGATACGACAGCGAAAGTATATTCTGGCCTGTTACAGGTCACGGAATTAGCGCCCGAGCGACCAGGCAGGACAACAGCACCATTGCGGACACTGAAACCAGATCGGGCCGGTTTGTCAAAGTACCAATGCCGTACAGAACGCCTGCCAGGGCCGGGGCCGCCATGCGTGGTAGAGCGGTCCGGTGACCGAAGACTGTGGATTGCCCGCTATTGCTAAGTGCTTGGAACACGGTAGAACTCGACATAGAATTTGACTGCACCAATTGGAGTTACCTCGTGAAGCACCGTGGGCTCTACAACACCGTGTAAGTTTGTCGACAACTCAATCTCTTCGACACCAGGCTCCAAAATACGATAATTCAGCCTCCCCGAAATCACGACGATTTTACCCCAGGTTCCTTCTTTCGTTTGATGCGCTTTCAGCAACCCTGGTGGAACGGTATTCTCATCGAATTCTTGAGTGCTCTTGTATTTCTCTACGTTCGTTGGCAGTGACTTCATCGTCGGTTCCAATGCTTCAACTAAGCCGTTGACTCGCCCAGCGGCGCATCAAGATTCAGCAGTGTCCTGCCCGGAATGGACTGCAGCAGTTGCCGCGTGTAAGCCTGTTGCGGCCGCTCAAACAAGTCCTCGGTGCCGGCCTGTTCCACGATCGTGCCCTTGTGGAGCACGACGATACGGTCCGCCAGCTGGCGCACGACAGACAGGTCGTGCGAAATGAACAGCATGGTGAGTCCGTACTCCCTGCCCAGTTCCTGCATCAGCGCCAGTATCTGCGCCTGAATCGTTACATCCAGCGCCGATACCGGTTCGTCCGCGACGACGAACTCCGGCCGTGTCGCCAGCGCGCGGCCGATCGCGATGCGCTGGCGCTGGCCACCGGAAAACTCGTGAGGGTATTTGCGCACAAATGCCCGGGCCAGGCCGACATCGTCCATCAGTTTCAGCACGTGGGCACCTACCGTGCCGCGAGATTCCAGGCCGTGCAGTAACAACGGCTCGGCCAGCGTGTCATAGACCGTCATGCGTGGATTCAGCGAGGCGAACGGGTCCTGGAAAATAAACTGCATGCGACGGCGCAGGTTTTTCAGTGCGCGCCCCTGCAGCGCGGTGACATCAGTATCCTCGAAACGCACCTCGCCGGAGGTGACCGGCACCAGTCGCAGCAGCGAGCGGCCGATGGTCGATTTGCCGCTGCCGGACTCGCCAACCAGGCCCAGTACCTCGCCGCGCAGGATGTCGAAGCTGACATCGTCGACGGCTTTGACCGGGGACTTGCGGGAGCCAAACCAGGTGCACAGATTGCGCACTGTCACCAGCGGCTCACAGACTGGCCGCTCGCCCGGTTTGCCGCCGTGCGGAATGGCGTGCAACAACTTCTGTGTATAGGGGTGGCTGGCATTGCGGAAGATAGCGTCCCGCTTGCCCGCTTCCACTATGCGGCCCTGTTGCATCACGACGATCTGGTCGGCGATATCGGCAACCACCGCCAGGTCGTGACTGATGAAGAGCACGCCGATATCGCGTTTTGCCTGCAGCGAGGCGAGCAGCTTGAGAATCTGTGCCTGAATGGTGACGTCAAGCGCCGTGGTGGGCTCGTCCGCGATCAGCAGCTCGGGTTCGTTGATCAGTGCCATCGCGATCATTACCCGTTGGCGCATGCCGCCGGAAAACTGGTGCGGGTAGTTGTCTATCGTAGAGACTGGATCGCGGATGCCCACTTCCTCCAGCAGTTCCAGTGCGCGCGACCTAGCCTGCGCACGACTGACCTTTTTATGGTAGAGCAGGGGCTCCATCAGTTGCCTGCCGATAGTCATGTAGGGGTTGAGGCAGGTCATCGGGTCCTGGAATATCATCGCGATGTCGCGGCCGCGTATTTTCCTTAGCGCGGTTGGATCGAGCTGTAGCAGATCCTGGTCGTGGAACAGGGCGCGCCCGCCGTCGATGCGCCCCGGGGGTTGCGGAACAAGTCCGAGCAGGCTGTAGCAGGCGACCGATTTGCCGGAACCCGACTCGCCGATAATCGCGGTGATCTTTCCCTTGTCCACCGTGAAACTGATATCGTCTACCGCTTTGGTCGTACCCATGCGGGTGACGAAACTGACGCTGAGGTTTTCCACCTTGAGCACGGGTTCAATCCTTCGCGCTGCGCACGTCCAGCGCATCGCGCAGTCCGTCGCCAAGGAAATTGAGGGAAAACAGCGTGAGAATCAGCGCCAGCCCGGGGTACAGCAATAGCCAGGGATACTCCTCCATGGTCTCGGCGCCATAGGAAATCAGCAGCCCCCAGGAGGTTTGCGGGGGCTGTACGCCGAGGCCGAGAAAACTCAGGAAGGCTTCCAGTAACATCACGCTGGGAATCGTCAGCGTGGTGTACACGATAATCGGCCCCAGCGCGTTGGGCACGAGGTGGCGGCGAATGATGGTAGCCGGCGACAGGCCCAGTGAAATCGCCGCTTCCACGAACTCCTGCTGGCGCAGTGTCTGCACCTGCGAACGCATGATACGCGCCATGGTCAACCATTCCACGGCGCCGATCGCCAGGAACAGCAGCAGCATATTGCGCCCGAACACCACCATCAGCAGCACGATGAATATCATGAAGGGCAGCGCATAGAGGATATCCACCAGCCGCATCATCACGGCGTCGACCTTGCCGCCGACGTAGCCGGCCACGGCGCCCCAGGTAATGCCGATCACCAGCGCGACGGCGGTGGCGATGAAGCCGACAGCAAGCGAGACGCGGCCGCCATACATAATCTGCGTGAGCAGGTCGCGACCGAATATATCCGTACCCAGCCAGTGTGCCGCAGAGGGTGGCGTCGCACCGACAGCGAGTTGCTGCTGCGCGTAGCCATAGGGTGCGATCCACGGCGTCAGTATCGCGATGATTACAAAGACCAGCAGCACGGCGAGGCCGAACACCGCCAGGCGATTGCGGCGCAACCGCAGCCAGGCGTCACGCCACAACGAGGTGCCCTGCTCGGCCTCTGAGATGTCTGTGATTGTCGACGTATTCATTTAGTCTCCAAACTGGCTGCGCAGCCGTGGGTTCATCCAGGCAGCGAGTATGTCGGATAACAGGTTGAACACCACGATCAGCGTTGCCAGAAACACCGTCGCGCCGAGAATCATCGTGTAGTCGCGGTTGAACGCCGCCTGCACATAAAAACGCCCGAGGCCGGGAATCTGGAAAATTGTTTCCACCACGAACGAGCCGGACAGCAAGCCGGCGAACGCCGGGCCGAGAAACGCGACCACCGGAATCATGCCGCCGCGCAGCGCGTGGCCTGTCACTACGCGCCACTCGGGCAGGCCCTTGGCGCGCGCGGTGCGAATGTAGTCCTGCGACATCACCTCCAACATGCCCGCTCGGCTCAGTCTGGCGATGTAGGCGGCGTAGGTGGAACCCAGGGTGATGGCGGGCAGTATCTTGTCACCGGGCATATCGCCCCAGCCGGACACCGGGAGCCACTCCAGGTAGATGCCGAAAACCAGGATCAGGATGGGACCCATCAGCAGGGAAGGCACGCAAATACCGATCATCGCCACGGACATCGGGACGTAGTCCTGCGCCGTGTTGGGTCGCAGCGCGGCGATCACGCCCGCTATCGCCCCGATGCCGATAGCCACGAGCAGCGCGTACAGACCGAGTTCCGCGGTAACCGGAAAGCCTGCGGCAATCAACTCGTTAACACTGCGGCCGGGGTACTTGAAGGACGGGCCGAGGTCGCCCCGTGCCAGGTCGCCGAGATAGGCGGTGTACTGTTCAAACATCGGCAGGTTCAGGCGGTACTGCGCCTCGAGCGCGGCTTTTACCTCGGGGATCACCGCCTTCTCGCCGGAAAATGGGCCGCCCGGCGCTATGCGCACCAGGAAAAAGGTAACTGTGATCACCACCAGTAACACCGGGATGGACTGCAGCACGCGAAAGCCGATAAAACGCCACACCTTATTCTTCCGCCTGCCAGTCGCTGTCGAGTGAAAGGTACTTGTAGTTGACGTGGTCCATCAGGTTGGGCGTCTTGCCCCGGACACTGGGGTGCACCAGGTGATTGCTGGTATAGGTGTAGATCGGAATGATGGGCATCTGTTCCATCAGCCGGGTCTCGGCCGCTGCAAAAATGGCGTAGCGCTCCTCCCGGGTTTTGGCCTGCGGCGCCTGTTGCAGAATCATCTCGTCATACACCGGGTCGCAGAAGCCGGTGTTGTTATTGCCGCCCCCGCAGAGGAACAGGTCGAGGAAATTGTTCGGATCGACATAGTCGCCGATCCAGCCGCGCCTGGCCATCTGGAAATCCATCTGGTCGACGGAGTCGAGGTACACTTTCCACTCCTGGTTGGCCAGGCTCACGTCGATGTTCAGCGCATCCTTCCACATTTGTTGTAACGCCACCGCAATTTTGAGGTGGCTCTCGCTGGTATTGTAAATCAGTTCCACCCCCGGCCAACCCGCGCCGTCGGGGTAGCCGGCCTCCGCCAGTAACTCCCGGGCACGGGCCACATCGTAGTCAAAAATTTTTGGCGGCTGGTAGCCGAGCGTGCCCGGCGGCGTAATGCCATAGGCCGGCACATTGGTGCCGTGTAACACGGAGTCATTGAGGAGTTCGCGATCGACAGCCATCGACAGGGCCTGACGCACGCGCGGATCATCGAGTGGCGGCTTGCTGGTATTGAGCAGATAGTAGTAGGTGCCGAGATAGGGTGCATTGGCGTAGGGGCTGTTTTCCTGCGCGCGGTACACCGGGATTTTATCCAGCGGGATACTGTTGGTGTAGTGCAGTTGCCCCACACGGAACATGCGCTCCTCACTGGCGATATTTTCGACGGGATAAAACTCGATGCCATTGAGCTGTACCCGGTCCCGGTCCCAGTAGGTGTCGCTCTTCTGGACGATGATACGGCGGTTAAGCTTCCATTCCTTCAGGCGGAACGCGCCGTTGCCGACGATGTTTTCGACATGGGTCCAGGGTGTAAAACGGTCGGTTGCCCTGCCGAATTTCTCGATGGTCGGGCGGTGCACCGCGTAGGTGCTGTAATGGTCCATCAACTGTATGAAATACGGGGTTCGGGCGTTGAGCCGGACTTCGAGCGTGTGTTCATCGAGCGCTTTTACGCCCACTTCCGCGAAATCGTCCAGCTTGCCCGTGGCAAAAGCTTCGGCGTTCTTAACCGGGTAGAGCATGTAGGCGTACTGGTTGCCCATCGCCGGGTTCAACGCGCGCTGCCAGGACCACACATAATCTTCCGCCGTCATCGCGTCGCCGTTGGACCACCGTGCCTCGGGGTTGAGATGAAACGTAATGATCAGGCCGTCGTCGCTGATGTCCCAGCTTTGCGCGACGCCGGGCTCGGGCTCCAGGGTGTGGGGATTTTTCACTGCCAGCCCTTCGAACAGCGCCCGGACAATATTGCTTTCGGGAATGCCGGTCACCACGTGTGGGTCCAGCCCCTGGGGTTCGCTCCCGTTGCCAACGTGCAGTATGCTCTCGCGGTTGCCCTGCGTGACATTCGATTCGCCACTGCCACAGGCAGATAGGACCAGAGCGATGATGGCGAGTAGCGAACGTGCCGCGATAAATCGCATATTGACAGATTAATCCAGTGACTTGCGAAAGCGTTTGGTGGCGATGGCCAGCATAACCACAGTGAAGCCCAGTAGCCAGAGGATATCGGGCAATAATTGTGCGGCGTCTGCGCCGCGCAAAAACACCGCGCGTATCAACCGCATGTAGTGGGTCGCGGGGAGAATCTCGGCGATGTACTGGGCCGGCTGCGGCATCGCGTCGAAGGGAAACATGAAACCGCTGAGCAGGATAGAGGGCATTACGATGAAGAACGTCATCTGCATGGCCTGCATCTGTGTTTCGGCCAGGGTGGAAAACAGCAGGCCGAGCGCGAGGCTGGCGGCGATAAACGGCAGGGTCACCGCCGTCAGGCCTAGCACCTGGCCCTGGAACGGCACGCTGAATACCAGGTGCCCCAGCCCGAGGATGATCGTGACCTGAACCAGGCCCACAAAGATATAGGGCACCAGTTTGCCGACCATTAACTCCAAGGGGTGGATAGGGGTGGTGATCAGTAGTTCCATGTTGCCGCGTTCGCGTTCGCGAACCAGCGCAACGGCGGTAAACAGCACCAGGGTCATGGTAAGGATGATCGCCGTCAGTCCAGGGACAATATTCACTTCCGAGCGGCGCTCGGGGTTAAAGAACAGGGCGACTTCGAAGCTGGGTGTGGCGCCCTGGTAGGCCCCCTGGGGTACACCGGCCTCGAGGTGCAGCGGCATGGTGCGCAGCCCCAACAGCGCCGAACTCACCATCGTATCCGAGCCGTCGACCAGCCATTGGCCTACCGGTTCCCCGCCTGCCGCACGCTGGGTGAGGTTCTCCGGCAGAACCAGTGCCGCGCGCACGGCGCCCGCGACGATGGCGGTTTCCGCCTCGGCGGCGGTGTTGTAGTTGCCGACGATATCGACAACCTGTGTTACACGCACCTGCTCGGCGATGACACGTGCCGCGGCACTGCCGCTGTTGTCGACCACGGCGACGGGAATGTGGCGCACCGTGGTACTGATCGCGTAGCCAAACAATATCAGCTGCATCAGTGGGATCATCACAATCATGCCGAAGGTCACCCGGTCGCGGGAGAGTTGCTTGAACTCCTTGGCGGTGATCGCGCCGACCCTGCGGAGCGAACTCACTGCTTTGTTCCGGTGTCGGTGGAGGCAACAAACACGTCCTCCAGGCTCGGTTTGGTATGGGTCAGTGTAAGGGTTGAATCCTTCAGGTGCGTGTGCAGGTAACTGATCGGATCCGCTGTGCCGTGCCGCAGCAGCACGCGCAGATGCAGTCCCTGCTGCGCCGCAGACTGTACCTGGGGCAGGCGTAGTGCGTCCTGCTTCACCTGTCGCAGGTCGTCGGCCGAGATTTCCACTACGCGGTTGTGTAGCTGCCCCAGTAGTTCCTGCGGCGTACCCTGGTTGCGCAGGTGGCCGGTTTCAAGGATGGCCAGGTGGTGGCAGCGTTCCGCTTCATCCATGTAGTGGGTGGACACCAGAATGGTGGTGCCCGCGTCACTGAGGTCGAACAGCTTTTCCCAGAAGTCGCGCCGGTTTTCAGGGTCTACCGCCGAGGTCGGTTCATCCAGGAACAGCAGGGTCGGTGAGTGCAGTGTCGCCACGGCCAGTGCAAGGCGTTGGCGTTGGCCACCGCTCATAGCACCGGCGAATCGGGTGCGCATGGGGGACAGGGCATAGCGATCCAGCAGTTCCTCGATGCGCGCTGTAGCATCCGCGCGAGACAAGCCGTGGATACGGCTCATAAAACGCATGTTCTCCTCGACGGTGAGATCGTCGTACAACGCAAACTTCTGTGTCATGTACCCCAGGTTGCGGCGCAGGGTCTCGGCCTGCGCCGGGATATCCAGCCCGAGCACGCTGACCTCCCCGACGGTGGGTGTGAGCAGGCCGCAGAGCATGCGAATTATCGTGGTCTTGCCGGAGCCGTTGGGCCCGAGGAAGCCGTAGATCTCCCCCGCGGGAATTTCCAGGTTGACGTTATCGACGGCGATTACATCGCCGAAGTGCCTGGATAACTGCGTCGCGCGAATGGCGAGTTCAGTCATCGTCGAGCGACACCTGGGCCGGTACGCCCGTGGGCAGTGCGTCTCCCCCTTCGAGATCGAACTCCGCAAGGTACACCAGGCGCGAGCGATCCGTAGCGTTGAGCGCATAGTACGGGGTGAATGCAGGCTCCGTGGCGATCCAGCGCAGTTTTCCGGTCAGGGCTTGTGAGACGCCATCCACGCGCACCTGCCTGAGATCACCCACCTGCAGGCGCGCCCGCCAGGGTTCCGGCACATATACCCTGGCGTAGGGTGCGGCATCGGCCAGCAGTACCGCGACGGTTGCGCCCATCGTGACACGCTCACCCACATGCCAGGGCAGACTGTCGAGATAGGCATCGCGCGTCGCCACGACACTGAGGTCAGCGAGTTGTTGCTGTTCCAGCGCCTGTTGCGCCACCGCTGCCTGCACCGCCGCCGCGGCCTGGTCCAGTTGTTCCTTGCGGGTGCCATTGGTCAGGCGCAGCAACTCTTCGTGGGCGGATTCCAGAGCGGCCTCGGCGGCGTCCCGATTGGCCAGCGCGGCATCCAGCGTCGCCTGTGCCGCCAGCTTTTGCTGCAACAGTTTTGCAGCCCGTTTGTAGTTTGCATTGGCTTCGATGACGGTCGCACGCGCACCGGCAACCCGTGCGCTCGCAGCCGCGATGTCTTCGGCGCGTGCGCCGTTGCGCAATTCCTCCAGCCTGGCATGCGCCTGCGCCACCTCCGCGTTGGCGTATGCCACCCTGGCCTGTTGGCGCGTGTCGTCCAGTTGAACCAGCAGGGTGCCGGCGGTCACCATTGTCCCTTCCGCGACAGGTTCATCCGTGATGATTTCAGCTGCCGTTGCCTTGAGTACAATGCGATCGCGTTCCAGCGTGCCGAGCGCTTCGCGTGCGTTGTTATCGTTGCATGCCGCCAGTACAAGGATTGCTGTGACAATAGCCGCGATGCGCATACTGGAAGCCTGCTGCGGGGTGGATGTTGACGCCCTTTTTTATACGCATGGACAGGAACACTTGCAAGGGTGTTCCCGTCCGGTCACCGGTGGGCGCGAGGGCCTGCCCGCACCCTCGGTCAGCACATCAGGCGGCGGATTTATTGTCGCGCTTGACGGCCGGGCCGGTATAGCGCGCGCGCGGCCGGATCAGGCGACTGTCACGGCGGAACTCGAGGAAATGGGCGATGTAACCGTACACGCGTGACATCGCGAACATCGCGGTGAAAAAATGCGTCGGAATACCCAGACTGTGGAATACCGCGCCTTTGTAGAATTCCACATTGGCCCAGATTTCCTTGTTTTTGTCGGCGAATGCGCGCTGGCAGGCCTCTTCCACCGCGACCAGCGTGGCGAGCAGATTCCTGCTCTGTGCGTCCTGGCACAACTCCACCGCCATGGGCTTGAGAATCTTCGCGCGCGGGTCGACCGTGCGGTACTCGCGGTGGCCCATGCCCATGATTTTTTCCTTGTTCGCCAGGCATTTCTTGACGTAGGCTGCGGCCTTCTCCGGGCTGCCGATTTCCATCGCCATCTCCAGCGCCGCCTGGTCGGCGCCGCCGTGCAGCTTGCCAAACAGGGTGCCGATGGAGGCGGAGATGCTGGACTGTATCGGCGCCAGCGAACTGGCACAGACGCGACCGGCAAAGGTGCCGCAGTTGAAACTGTGTTCCATTTGCAGGATCTGGGCCGCATCCAGCATGTGCCGCTGCTCCTGCGTCGGGGCGGTGCCGGTAAACATGGTCAGGAAGTTCTCGTGGAAGCGCTTGCCGGGTACCGGGGCGAGGATCACCTTGTTCTGCGACAGGCGGTAGTGTGCGGCGACCAGGGCGGAAATCTTCGCCGCCAGGAACAGGCCCTGTTCCGCATCGGGCTCCACCTCCAGCCTCGATTCCTCGGGCAGTGTCAGCAGCGGTACCAGTCCCTGCAGCATCAGCATCGGGTGCAGGTCTCTCGGGACATGCTTCAGCAGGTCGATCTCGGCATGATTCAGTTTGCTGTGACGGCACATAAAACTTTTTAGGCGGCTTTTCTGTTGTTCATCGGGCAATTCGCCGAACAACACCAGCCACACCACGTGAAGAAAGGGCACGGAAACGAGGTCGTTGATGTCTATGCCACGGTAACTGAGCAGGCCCACGTCGCCCTGCACATCGGAAATCGCAGTTTCACCAACGATAATGCCAGCCAGATCGCTGGAGAAAACAGGTTCTTGTGTAGACATAGCGTGCTCTCAAAATTGGTATTTTTTCACATTATAGGGGGGGCAGAACAATCAGTTGAGTTAATTATACTTATAATTGTATTAGGAGAACTGATATGCGACTGGAAAACAGTGAGCTGCGGGCATTTCGCGCGGTGATTGAGGAAGGGGGCTTCAAACGCGCGGCGGAAGCCCTGCATATCAGTCAGTCCGCCGTCAGCCAGGCGGTGGCGGGCCTGGAGTTTAAACTCGAGACGCCGCTGGTGCAGCGCGGTAAGGAATTGCGCCTCACCGATGTCGGCAAGCGACTGTTTGAGCACGCGGTGGATGTGCTGCGCGACGAGCAGCAGACGCTGGAAGATATCGTGCAGTTGAAGCAGGGGAAGACCGAGACCCTGAGCCTGGCCCTCAGCGCCTCGCTGAATCGGTTTTACGCCCCTGAATTAATAAGCGCTTACTATCGCGAAAACCCCCGAACTAGCATGAAAGTGGCGGAGATGCCGTCGCGCAGTATCATCTCCGCGGTACTTTCGGGCAACGTGGAACTGGGTCTCGGCCCGTTCCAGAAGGATATGGCTGCATTCCACACACTGCCGCTGTACCGGGATTCGCGCCACCTGGTGGTGAGCCCTAAACACGCGCGCTACGAGGACATGATCAACGGCGATGAGCGCGCGCTCAAGCTGACGCCACTGATCGCCTCGGCTCTCGATAACCCGGACATGCGACCCTCGATCCAGCGCCTGCGCGACCAGTTCAGCAGTGTCTGGGAGGTCAGCTCGCTCTCGCTGCGAATCTATATGGTGGCCGAGGGGATGGGTGTGACGTTCATCGACCGGAAGCTTTTGGAGGAGCACCCTAACTGCGCTGATTTCCGTATCATGGATGACGTGTCTTTTGGGCGCATCGACAAGCAAGTCGGCATCTACTATCGTGCCCGCAGCAGCCTGAGCGACAGCGCGACGAACTTTATCGCGCTCTGCCAGCGCTTTTGGAAACTGTGATATGACGGCCACACTGCGTAACAGCAACCTGAAAAAGCTGCGAGACCACTCTTTTGATGTGCTGGTCGTCGGCGGCGGCATCAACGGCGCGGTCGCGGCGGCGTCACTGGCGGGACGCGGTGTCAGGGTCGCACTTGTCGATCGCGGAGATTTCGCCGGCGGTGTCAGCTCCAACTCGTCCAACCTGGCCTGGGGCGGTATCAAGTACCTGGAAAGCCTGGAGTTTTTGCTGGTCAGCAAATTGTGTAGATCGCGCAATCGATTAATGCGCGCGTACCCGTCTACCGTCAAGGAGATCAGGTTCCTGACAACTATCCAGCGCGGTTTTCGCTTTCCCCCATTCTTTGTGTACCTGGGCAGCGTGCTGTACTGGATGATGGGCCACTTCGTGACGCGCGCTCCACGCTTTGTCGGCGCGAATGCCATTGAGAGCGCAGAGCCGGTGGTTAACACCAGCAAGGCGGCAGGTGGACTGGAGTATTCCGATTGCTACCTGTATGACAACGACGCCCGTTTTGTCTTTGGCTTTATCCGCAAAAGCCTGAACTTCGGCTGCATCGCGGCCAACTATGTCGAATCCCTGGCCAGCCATCGAGAGCAGGGCCAGTGGATTACCAGCGCGCGCGATGTCATTAGCGGACAGACTATTGAAATCCGGTCAAAGGCGATCATCAATGCATGCGGTCCATGGGTGGATTCACAAAACATCGCCGTCGGGGAACAGACCGAGCATCACCATTTATTCTCCAAAGGCGTTCACCTCATTGTTGACCGCATAACAGACAACAAGCGCGTACTGACATTTTTTGCTACCGACGGCCGCTTGTTCTTCCTGATTCCGATGGGACCGAAAACCTGTATCGGCACGACCGACACCCAGGTTGAAACGCCGCTTGTCGAGGTAACCGACGAAGATCGCGATTTCATACTGGCGAACGCCAACGCCCTGCTGGACCTCGATCCACCACTGACGCGGGACAGCATAATTGCCGAGCGAGTCGGCGTGCGGCCACTGGCGATCAAAGGAGAGAGCGGAGAGGCCGATTGGGTGCAGTTATCGCGCAAGCATGTGATAGAAGTCGATGAGGCGCGGCAACACCTGAGTATTTTCGGTGGCAAACTGACCGATTGCCTGAATGTGGGCGACGAAGTTGCCGAGTGGATAGATCGCCTGGGCATTGAGGTGCCGCAGCGGGACAACCGCTGGTATGGGGAGCCGGGGCTGGAACTGCGCGAAGAATTCATGCTGCAGGCGAAGTTGATGGAGTTGGATTCGCTAACCGACCCATCGTCTCCCGAGCCACTCTCGGAGCGCTTCTGGCGCCGCTATGGAGAGAGCGCTTTTGGCCTGCTGGAGCGCATACGCGAGGATGAAAGCTGCGCCAGTTTGTTGATCAAGAATGCCGAGTACACGCGCTGTGAGATCGAACTGGCCGCGCGGCGGGAGATGATTGTCAAGCTGGAGGATTTCATGCGGCGCCGCTCGAAGATCGAACTGGTGGTGCGCAACGCGGACATCGCCAGCGCACCGGGCCTGCGCGAGGCCTGTGAGATTCTGTTCGGCGAGGACGCGGAGGCAAAACTGCAGGAATACCTGCAATCGCTGCAGGCGTAGCAGTCCATTTGCAGCTTTTCCTGATGACCAAGTACTTATGCAGAAAACCCGAAGACCATGGATATTGATCTAGCGAAGCTGCTCGAAGCCAGTGATGTGATGCTGGTATTTACCGTGCTGGCGCTGGGGCTGCTGGTAGGGAAGCTGCGATTCGGCAGCCTGGAACTGGGCAGCACCCCGGGGGTACTGCTGGCGGCGATTGTGCTGGGCTCCTGGGGCTTTGACCTGGATGCCCAGACAGAGAGCCTCGGCTTCATGTTGTTCATATTTTGTGTTGGTATCGATGCCGGGCCCAATTTTTTCAGTAGCTTCGCACAGGACGGTGTACGGTTTATCTCCATCGCGGCCATTATCGTACTGGCCGCTGTCACCGTCAGCAAGCTCGCAGCCTATTGGCTGGGACTCGACTCCGGGTTGGCCGCGGGGCTGCTGGCCGGTGCGCTGACCTCCACGCCAACGCTGGTGGGTGCTCAGGATGCCGTTGCGCAGATGCCCGGCTTGAGCGCCGGGATGAGGGAGCAGATGGTCGGCCAGATAAGCGTCGGCTACGCGATGACATACGTCGTGGGTTTGATAGGCCTGCTGGCGGTAATGCGCTACCTGCCCCGCGTCGCGCATTTCGATCCACGGGAGGAGGCTTCGAAGATTGCGCGCGCGCGAGGTCTGGACAGTAATCGCCGGCGCAATGTCAGAACGCCGATACTGCGCGCCTACGAAATCCGCAACAGCGCGCAAGCGCCGTGGCTGGGCAAGACCTTGCGCGAGATCGGGAGCTTCCGGCGGGCCGGCCTGATCGTGGAACGAATCAAGCGTGGAGGCGAGTTGATAGAACCGGAGCCTGATCTGGTGCTGCAAGTCGGCGACAAGGTGGCGCTCGTTGGATTTCCCCACAGTCATGCGCGGGGCGAGGTCGATCGCGAAGCAGAAGTTTATGATCCCGATTTACTGGAATTTCGCCTGGATACCGCCCAGGTGGTGGTGGGCAATCCCAAGCTGGTTGGTATTGCACTGGCTGATCTGGAACTGGAGGCGAACTACGGCTGCCTGATAGACGGGGTAGCGCGCGCACAGGTCGAACTCCCTCTTGATCGCAGCCTGAAACTCAATCGCGGCGATGTGTTGTCCGTTAGTGGCGAGCGCACGCGACTGGAGCGGTTTGCCGGCGAGGTTGGTTGTATTGAACACGAGAGCGATGTCTCTGACCTGATGACCTTCTCGTTCTTTTTTGTCGGTGGATTATTGCTGGCGCAACTCGGTGTGATCATCGGCGACCTGCGCATTACCCTGGGCAATGCCGGCGGGCTGCTGCTGGCGGGGATTTTCATGGGCTTTCTGCGCGCACGGAACCCGATGTTCGGGTATATGCCCCAGGGCGCGATCAATATGCTCAAGGACCTGGGCCTGAATATCTTCATGGTCAGTGTGGGGTTATCGGCCGGCGCCGATATCGTTGATGCATTGCGGGAAAGTGGCGCCGCCATTCTGCTGGGGGGCTTCTGCGTGATGCTGTTGCCGCTGGCCGTGGGCTACCTGTACGGTACGCTGGTGCTGAGAATGAACCCCGTGTTGTTGCTGGGCGCGCTCACCGGCGCGATGACCAGCACCCCGGCCCTCAAGGTGCTTAACGACATGAGCGGCAGCGCTGTGCCCGCGCTGGGATATGCGGGCACCTATACCTTCGCCAACGTGTTCCTCACGATTGGCGGCGCTTCCATTATCATGCTTTAGCCGCCCGGGTGCTAGAACTGCGGTTTGGTGCCGTGTACGCCGAGGTAGTGTGAGCTCAGGTTGGGACGTCCCTCCAGGACATCGTTGATCTCGTAGATGCGCTCGTAGTTGGTTTCCCTGATCAGCCACCTGCCATCCACTTTGAGGTAGCGGTCCCAGTAGAGGGCGGTGCCGTGTGTCTTGAAGTTGTGATTGAGGATCCACATATTGTCCGCCAGGTACCATAACGCTGTGGCTTCCGTCTCGCTCAGGATCTGGATTTCCGGGTGGTGGGCGTTGTGCTGGCCCACCGCTTCACTGGTGAACGACTGACCGATATTCTTCACGTACTCCTCTCGGCCCTGCAGGTTCCACTCGTAGTTCCCGCCGCGAAAGTGCACGGTGACATCCTCGTGGAACAGGGTCGCCAGTTCTTCCAGGTTGGCGGTGTCGACGCACCGGAAGTAGGCGTGTTTCAGCTGTTTGATGGCCTCGATATCCATCAGTCGCTGTATGTCCTTGCGCAGTTCCTCTACGCCGCCCTCACTCGCTTGCAGGGGCAGACCGTCCCGGATACCCAGATTGGACTTGTTCAGTACCTGACGTTCGCTCATGCCGCAATCCTCGTCTGTAGATAAATCGGTAAAATGTGTTCGAAAGGCGATGGGTGATCTGGTTGGGATAGCGCGATCGTAACTCATCCGCCGCCAGCGCCTGCGCGATTGTACTGGTTTACCCCGGTCACTAGAATGCCCGCCCCCGTCCTGCTGCGCAGGACAGGGAAGCCGTCGTGGATTGGTCCAGTTATTTGATACGCTTGACGGATCAAAATATGTCGACTATTCTGGACATATGGATATAAGAGATGCAATCCCGCTATTCGACGCCCTGTCCCAGGAAACCCGGCTGCGGGCATTCCGCTTTCTGGTGCAGGCCGGGCAACACGGCTTGCCCGCGGGGGAGCTGAGTGCAAAGCTGGGGACACCCCACAATACCTTGTCATTTCACCTCAGCCACCTTTCCAACGCGGGGATTGTCGAATCCCGTCGAGAGGGGAGGTCCATCATTTATTCGGCGAACTACGACGTCATGCACGCCCTGATCAACTTCATGGTGAAAGACTGCTGCAGTGACGAGTTTGCCAGTATTCACCGGGAACAGGGCAGCGGCAGTTCGATCATCGAGTTGGCCGACTGCTGTGATGCCGATAAACAGGAGAAGAACCAATGAAACGCATGCATATACACGTTGGTGTTGAGCACCTGGAGCAATCCATCCACTTTTACAGCGCATTGTTTGGTGCGCCTCCGACGAAGACAAAACCGGACTATGCAAAGTGGATGCTGGATGATCCCTGTATCAATTTTGCGATCTCAACGCGCACGGAACAGAAAGGCGTCAACCATCTCGGGATCCAGGTTGAGCAGGAGCGCGAACTGGAAGAGCTGCGAACGCGCCTGAAAGAGGCCGACATGTCCCTGTTTGACGAAGGCGAGACTGTGTGCTGTTACGCGCGCTCTGACAAATCCTGGGTGGAGGATCCCGCCGGTATAGTCTGGGAAGCCTACAAGACCATGGACGAGGCCCGGTACTTTGGAGCCGCGGAAGCCGCGGCTGAAGCGGCGCCCGCCACCCGCGACAATGGTAGCGCCATGGGGCATTGCTGCTGATGCAGCCGGTTGAAGAGACCCGG
>JAUICG010000011.1 GCA_030427485.1 Gammaproteobacteria bacterium | reverse complement strand
TCAGGTAACGCCACTCCAGCGCCCGGTTTACCGCCGGCTGATAATAGTGCGTGGCAATGCGCGTCATCCAGCCCGCTATGCGCTCCTGCAATACCAGCCACCGACTTGTCAGCCAGTTGCCTGACGTTCGCTTCACCGAACGGTGTGCGAGATGGGAGGGGAGTATCAACTGTGACTCGAGCAGGCTGAAAACAAGGGCGGCAATAACGGTGTACGCCAACGGTTTGTAGAAGCCCCCCATCGGGCCCGGTATGCTGAGAATCGGAATGAAGGTGGCCATCGTCGTCAACACACCGAACACGACGGGAAGCGAGACATCCTGCGTGCCGATACGGGCGGCCTCCAGCGCTGGAGTGCCCTGTTGTTCAAGGGCATAAACGCGCTCACCCACCACGATGGCGTCGTCCACCAGGATGCCCAGCACCAGTATAAAGCCCATCACCGAGACGGTGCTGATCGACAGCCCGATCAGCGGAAAGATGGCCACAGCGCCCAGCAGCGCCACCGGAACGCCCGCGGCGACCCACAGTGCCAGGCGGAATCGCAGGAACAGGGTCAGCACCAGGAGCACCATCATAAGTCCGGAACGGGCGTTGCTCGACAGCGCGGCGAGCCGATCGACCAGGTCCTGGGATTCATCCTGCCATATGGTGATTGCGATGCCCTCCGGCACCTCGGAACGCGCCTGCTCGAGGTAGGCCTTCACCCGTTCGGCGATCGCCACGATGTCCTCTTCTCCCACCCTGGACACTTTTAATGAAATCGCGGGATTACCATCAAAGCGCGCTTGCAGGTCACTTTCCTCGAAGCCGTCGATCACCGTTGCGATATCGCCCAGGGTGATGCTGGTGCCGTCGGCCCGCGTGACCACGACGATGTCCTCGAATTCCCGGCCGTGATAGGCCTGGCCCGTGGTGCGCAGCAGGATCTCCCCGCCCTCAGTCTTGATCGAGCCCCCGGGGATATCCAGGGACGAGCGCTGAATAGCCTGTCCGATTCGTTCGAGCGTCAGGCCATGTCGCCTGAGCGTCTGTTCGGAGACTTCCACGGAAATTTCATAGGGGCGGAAAAACTGCAACTCGACCTTGGAGACGCCGGGGAGGGCAGCGAGGTCGTCGCGCACCCGCTGGCCGATGAGGTTCAGCGTGCGTTCATCAGCCGGACCCGAAATCGCGATCTCGAACACCGTGGCGATAATACTGACCTCCGCGGTAATCGGTTGCTCGGTTTCCGCCGGAAAGGCGTCAATGGCATCGACCTTGCTCTTGATGTCGTTCGCTACCTTGGTCTTGTCCACGCCGGCGACCAGTTCCACACTGACGGAACAGAAGCCCTCCGAGGCCTCGGAGGCGACCTTGTCGATGCCCTCGGTGCCTTCAATGGCTTCCTCGATGCGGACGCAGACAGCCGCCTCGACCTCTTCGGGCGCTGCGCCGAGGTAGGGCACACGGATCTGTACGGCATCGACGTCGAGAGTGGGAAATTCTTCCTGGTGAATCAGCGGGAGCGCCAGCAGACCGCCGGCGACCAGGATCATCATCAGCAGGTTGGCAGCGACTGAATTGCGTACAAACCAGGCAATCATTCTATGCATGTAGCCGCCTGCTCACTCCATGACAGGCTTGACCAGCATGCCTTCCACAACGGTCTGCATCGGTGATGTGCATACCAGTTCGCCGCTTTTCAGGCCGCTGCTGACGAGGATGTCATCGTGTTCCAGCCGCAGCAGGGAGATCTGCCGGAAATGCAGCCGGTTGTCGGCGTCCACCACCAGCACCTGGTTGTTGTCACGCATCGCCGAGCGGGGTAGTCGGATCACGTTTTCCACTTTGCGTCCACGGATCTCCGCCTGTACGAACATGCCGACCGGCAGCAGCGGGCTCTCCTCGTCATCTTCAAGGCGCAACCGCGCGACGCCATAGACCATGCGGGAGAGTTCATCGATCTGCGCTTCCAGGCGCACCAACTGCCCCTCCCAGAGCAGGCGGGTCGTGCCAAAATCGGCGGCCACGGTAACCGGTGGGCGCTGCGTGGCCGGTATTTGTCCGCGCGTCGACAGGGGGAGACCCAGGTAGCCCAGTTGATCCGCCGAGATCGGCAGCCTTACCTCGACATAATCGGTCGCGTAAACCGTGCCAATTTCCTGTCCGCGGGTAATGAACTGACCGACGTCGACGTGTTCGCTGCGCACCAGGCCGTCAAATGGCGCCCGCAGTCGGGTGCGCGACAGGTCGCGGCGCGCTTGCTCGAGACTGGCCCTGGCCTCGTCCAGATTGGCCTGTTTTACCTGGGCCATCTGACGTGCATCATCCAGTTGCTGTTCACTGGCCAGCTTTCGCTCGTTCAGGCTGGCCAGGCGCTTTAATTCATCGCTGGCGTGTGTGTACTCCGACTCGGTACGCATCAACGCTGCCTCGCTGCGCGCCACCAGGGTCAGGTAATCGGCATCGTCGATGCGCAGTAGCACATCCCCTTTCTTGAACCCGCCGCCGTTCACCAGCGAGGGCGATATCCAGACCACTCTGCCGGTGACTTCGGGGATCAGTTCGCTCTGGCTGCGCGGTTGCACGGTACCCTGTGAGCCAACACGCAGATACTCGTCCGCCGCCGTTACGCGCATCACGCGCACCGCCGGCACGATGTGCTCATAGGGCTCGGGTACCAGTTCCTGCTTGTTTATGCTGATAAGAAAGGCAAGAAACAGGCCGCCGACGAGCAGCGCGATGGGATACAGGACTTTTTTGTTCATGGTTATCTGCCGCGCGGGTATATCCCCGGATATCGTTTGCGCGGCCTGTTCCTGGTGTCGGTGGATCAGCTTTTCACGTTGGCCTGGATAAGTGCCAGCGCCGCGGCCATCTCGTCCTCACTCATCGCTTTTCTCGTGAAGTATTTCACGACGCCCTTGTCGTCGGTAATGATAAGCCCGCTGCCGGCCTCGCCGAGGTCCCACTCGACCAGCCCTGTTCCGTCATCATCCACCACCATGGTCGAATCGGGGTGCAGTCGCTTGTTCTTCTCCAGTTCCGAGATCACGAACCCGGTCGTGCCCCACATGGCCGCGTCCAGATTGAGTACGGTGGTGACGTGTATCACCCCCGGTTCCATACTTTTCTGCAGCAGGTCCGTGAAGGGTTCGAAGATCTTGCTGTCGCTCATCGTGGCGCCAAAATACTGGATCACATGAACCTTCCCGAGATTCGCGTCGGAGCGCCACGGTACAAACTTGAAATCATCCCCCGACATGGTCAGTTCGCCGCGCTCGCTGATGTTGAGTTCGCTGAGCGGAGCGTCCACGGTGGGTGCCGCCGCAAAGCTGCCGCCGCAGCAAAACGCCAGAATCAGGCCGGGTAGCAAGCGTGAAATTGTCATGGTTCTTCTCCTGTTAACAACTGTGTATGTACTCATTGCCTTAAACTCGTTTGCTAGCGCTTTGAAGCGCGCTTGCGGCGCGCCGGCACCCCGTCCACGCCATTGTGCTGGGTAGCGAAGGGGCGTGTACCCCGCGACGGCGCCACCACCGGGTGTTGTTTTGCCGGTTGCCGCGCGGGCACCAGGTGTTTGCTGCCGCTGCCGATCAGGTCGGCGCGGCCCATTTTCTTCAATGCCTGGCGCAGTATGGGCCAGTTTTCCGGGTCGTGGTAGCGTAAAAAGGCCTTGTGCAGACGGCGCTGCGGCAGTCCTTTCACGGTCGGCATGCTGTCGCTCGTGCGGGTCAC
Organism: Gammaproteobacteria bacterium; assembly: GCA_030427485.1. Lineage (GTDB taxonomy): Bacteria > Pseudomonadota > Gammaproteobacteria > Pseudomonadales > Halieaceae > Marimicrobium. Next base: position 147,702 of record JAUICG010000011.1, on the reverse strand, counting down.
ACGCTTGAGCGGATTTTTCCCGCTGTGGTACATCGCCGTGGCGGTGGCCATCGGCGACGGATAGAACGTCTGCACCTGGTCAGCCCGGTATTTATTGCGTTTCAGCCAGAGCGCCAGCTGCATCATGTCTTTGTCCGATGTGCCGGGGTGGGCGGCGATGAAATAGGGGATCAGGTACTGTTTTTTGCCGGCGGCGCGGGAGTACTCCTCGAACATCGCCCTGAACTCCTCGTAGGAGCCTATTCCCGGCTTCATCATCTTTGACAGCGGCGCGTCTTCGGTATGTTCCGGCGCGATCTTCAGGTAACCGCCGACGTGGTGGGTGACAAGTTCCCGGACATAATCGGGGGTCCGCACCGCCAGGTCATAGCGCAGTCCGGAAGCGATCAGCACCTTCTTCACGCCCTGCACCTTTCGGGCGCGACGGTAGAGGCCGATCAGCGGCGTCTGGTCGGTATTGAGATTTTTGCATATGCCCGGGAAGACACAGCTCAGTTTGCGGCATTTGGCTTCCACTTCAGGACTGTTACAGGCGAGCCGCCACATGTTCGCGGTCGGGCCACCGAGGTCGGAAATCACGCCTGTAAACGCTGGCGAGGTGTCGCGGATCTGTTCGATCTCGCGAATAATGGAGTCCTCGGAACGATTCTGGATGATGCGTCCCTCGTGCTCGGTAATTGAGCAAAATGTGCAACCGCCAAAGCAGCCGCGCATGATGTTCACCGAGTGGCGAATCATTTCATACGCAACGATGCGGGCATCGCCGTATGCGCTGTGGGGGAGACGCGAGTAGGGAAGTTCGAATACCTGGTCCAGTTCCGTGGTCGCCAGCGGCAGGGGCGGGGCATTGAGCCAGACTTCACGATCGCCGTGCGACTGCACCAGCGGCCGGGCATTGTGTGGATTGGTTTCCTTGTGCAATACCCGCGAGGCATGCGCGTACAGCGCCGGGTCATCGCGTACCTGTTCGAAACCCGGTATACGGATGACTGCCTGTGTGTCCCGCTGGGCGACATCGCCCACCAGCGTGATCGGCACCGCGGTATCCGCCGCCGCCGCTGTGCTGGCGCATGCCGTTGAGGCTGCCGCTGCATAGGGATCGGCAGGCGCGGAAACCGGGCCGACGACATCGATGCTGGTGGAGTCGATTACGCGCCAGTCATCGGGTATGCGTTTGCGCACGAACGCGGTGCCCCGCAGGTCGCGAATCGTATGGATGGCTTCGCCCGCAGCCATACGGTGCGCCAGTGCGACAATGGCACGCTCCGCATTGCCGTACAGCAGCAGGTCAGCGCTGCTGTCGACCAGGATAGAGCGCCGCACCCGGTCGCTCCAGTAGTCATAGTGGGCGATACGACGCAGGCTCGCCTCGATACTGCCGATGACCAGCGGAACCTGTCGATAGGCCTCACGCAGTCGCTGGGAGTAGACGATCACCGCACGGTCAGGGCGTTTGTCGCCGGTGTTGCCCGGCGTGTAGGCGTCGTCGTTGCGCCGTTTCCTGTCGGCGGTATAGCGGTTGATCATCGAATCCATGTTGCCCGCCGCCACGCCGAAGAACAGGTTGGGCGCACCTAGCGCCTGGAAATCCGTGGTGGAAGTCCAGTCCGGCTGCGCGATAATCCCCACCCTGAAGCCCTGCGCCTCCAGCAGGCGCCCGATGACGGCCATGCCGAAACTGGGATGATCGACGTAGGCGTCTCCGGTGACGATGATGATATCGCAGCTGTCCCAGCCCAGCGCGTCCATCTCGGCGCGGGACATCGGCAGTTCGCGAGCGGGGCCGAAGCACTCCGCCCAGAACTTGCGATAGGAAAACAAAGGTGTGGTCATGGAAACCGCGTCTCGGGTAAAACGCGGGGGATTATAGCACGCCACTGTCGGGGTGGCAGGCGGCTTTTTAGCGGCCGCCCCGGTGTCACCAGCGAGCAGGCCGGCTTTTAGAAATCCCAGCGCAGGGTGGCGCCCCAGGTCGGCGGTTCCTTGTAATACGCGATGAAGCGCCCGGGCTGTGCGACCGCATCCGCAATCGTCGTGGTCGCCTTGGCGTCAAATACATTCCTGCCCCAGAAGGTCAGGGTGGTGTCCCAGGGCTCATAGACCACGCCGGCGCGCAGGTTCACCACGTCGAAGGAGCCGTCCAGTTTCTCCGGGTCGTTGTTCACATCGGTCATGCGTTCGTCCGTCCAGATGTACTCGCCGTGGACGAAACCGCCGAAGCTGTCGGTGATGCGGAACTGCTGGTTGGCGGTTATCGCCACGACGTTTTCGGGGTTACCCGATACCATGCCGCCGCTGCGGTCACAGGCGCCGGTGGCGACGCCGTTGGCATCGTAATTGGTATCAGGGTCAGGTGTGCTGGTCTGCCAGACGGTGCCTGTCCAGCACGGCCCGTTTTCAAAGTCGGAGTACTCCGCGTGATTGTAGGCATAACCGAGGGTGATTGTGGTGTTGTCTGTCGGCAGCCACAGCAGGTCGACCTCGCCGCCGTAGGTTTCCGCCGTTCCCGCGTTGTCCAGTACGAAACCCGCGCCCTGGAAGGAAATGGTTTGCAGGTCATCCGTATCGGTTTTGTGCAGGGCGACATTCAGGCGCAGGGCCTGGTCCGGGAACTCGGCTTTCATGCCCAGTTCATACGATTCGGCGGTTTCCGGTTCGAACACGGTATCGGCGGAAGGCGGTACGCGGTCCGTGTTGATGCCGCCCGCCTTGTAACCGGTGCCGTAGGACGCGTAAAACATCGTCATATCGTTCAGGAACCAACTGAGCTTGAAGGTTACGGTTACCTTGCTTTCATTGAAGTCCTCGTCGATATTGGGTCTCGGCGCCAACTCGGTCAGGCCGATGAATCCGATCGGCGCCGGCGTGGGATTTTCGGTAAATATGTTCGTCATCTCCTTGTTTTCATCGGTCCAGCGCAGGCCCGCTGTCACGATGAACTGCTCGGTGACGTGATAGTCGGCCTGGCCAAAAATGGCGTAGCTATCGTGTTTCTGGTCTGCGGTGTTCAGCGCCGAACTGCCCGCCGGCAACCATTCCGGGGGGATGGTCGTCTCCAGGAAGGCACTGGCGAGGACATAGGCATCCTGGCCAATGATGGTGTCGGTCGTCGAGTCCAGCTTCTGGTAAAAATAGTAAAGACCGGTGACATAGTTGAGCTTGTCGTCAAAGGCGTCACCACTGAATCGAAGTTCCTGCGAGTACTGTTTCTGCGTGAGGTCGTTAATCCTCACCAGAGCATCGATATCGTAAAAATCCGCATCGATATTGTCATAGGCATCGTGCTTGCGATAGGCCGAGATGCTGGTTACCAGGAAGTACTCCGTTTGCCAGTCCGCCTGCAGTGAAACGCCCTCGTCTGTATTCTGGGACTCGGGTTTGAAACTGGTGGAGACTTTATAGTCGTAAAAATCCCTGCCGCTGAGCACCGTGCCCCCCAGTTGATTCTGTACGGTCAGATCGGTTCCGGGTTTCGCCGGAGGGGGAGGGTTCTGTGCGTAAAAATTGTTCTCCCAGTTGCCGACGGCACAGCATATCTCATCGACCTCCGAGTGATCGCCGATAAATCGCAGGGTAAGATCGTCGTTGGGCGTATACAGTGTTTGAAAGCGTAATCCCCACCGGTTTCTGTCGTTTATCGCGTCGTCCTGGTTGACGTTATTCCCGACGACATCGACAGTCCCGTCGCGATCCATATTGAAGCCCGTCATGCGTACGGCGAGTTCATCCTCGATCAGGGTAAAGGACTTGGCACCGTTGATGTTCCAGAGTCCGTAATCGCCGGCACCGCCCTCCAGGTAGCCCGAGCCGTCGAAGTCCGGGGCGACACTGTTCATCAGGATGGCGCCCGCCGGCGTGTTGCGTCCAAACAGCGTGCCCTGCGGTCCTCGCAGTACCTCGACGGACGCTATATCCACCATATTATTGATCATCGAACCCTGCCGCGAGCGATAGACCCCGTCGACGTACAAACCTACCGACGGTTCGAGTCCGAAGTTCTGGGCGCTGGTGAAAATGCCCCTGATACCGAAGGTCGTATTGGATGACGTTTGCGTCTGTTCGACGCTCAGGCTGGGCGCAATGGAGGAGAGTTCAAACATGTCGCGGACACCGGATTCCCGCAGCATTTCACCGGTGAATGCGGTCACGGCAACCGGTACATCCTGCAGGTTCTGCGTGCGTTTCTGCGCGGTAACCACGACTTCCTCGAGTGCACCTTCCGCCAGCAGTGTCGTGGGTGTGCCGGCAAGAGTGGCAGCGCCGATGGCAATGGCCAGTGAATGTCGTTGCAGGTGCTTCATAGCGAGAGCCTCGTTCGAGTTATTGTCAGTGCCAGGCGACCGGGCCGGCGGCTGTGATCATCTTAAGGGAGGTTGGCGAGAAATTCGCTGCAATAATCCCACTTTTTTATGACAGGGTGATTGCTGCACGCAGCCGTGCGCCAGGGCGTGTTACTCCGATGCGTGTCCCGGCCTGGGCAGTGGTGAACCGCAATTGCGGCAGTAATGGGCGCTCGGGTCGCGTTCCACCGAGGCGCAATTGCTACAGTTTCGTGAATCGCGTGTCTCCTTGTGCTTGCGTGCCTGTTGTGCCACGGTCAATTCGGCGGTGATGATGCCCGTGGGCACGGCGATGACTGCGTAGCCGATCAGCATACCGGCGGCGGCGATGATACGCCCGATAACAGAGTGGGGCACCACATCGCCATAGCCGACCGTGGTGATGGTCACGATCGCCCAGTAGATGCTCACGGGGATATTGTCGAAGCCGTTTCGCCCGCCCTCCGCGACGTAGACGAGGCAACCGAAAATCGTCGTCAGGATCAGCATCAGGGCGAAGAATACAAACACCTTGCGCGCCGAGCGCTGTAATGCGCCGGCCAGGAAGTTTGCTTCCGCCAACAACTCAAGAAGCCGCAATACGCGGAAAATACGCAGAATCCGCAGCAGCCGGATAATCAGCAGGGGCGCCGTCTGGGGTACGAACAATGACAGGTAGGTCGGCAGCAGCGCCAGCAGGTCAACGACGCCGTAAATGCTGAGGATATAGCCCTTGCGGTTGGGCGCACACCAGATACGAACCAGGTACTCCACGGTGAACATCAGGGTGAAGACCCACTCCAGTTTCAGGTAGAAATCGCCGTATTCAGCATCCAGTTTGTGCACCGAGTCCAACATGATGACGGCCACGCTGGCAAGAATGACCATGATCAGGCCGATATCAAACCACTTGCCCGCCGGGGTTTCCGTGCCGAATATGACCTCGTAGAATTTTTCCTGGAGCGGCGTTTGTACTCGCTTTGACATCGGGTATCGTTACCGGGAACTGGCCTCTGTGCGGTGTGGCCACTATATTAAACACTGCGCACTTTGTACAACTTGCTCAGCGCCGACGAACTGGAGGACGACATGCCCTTGCCTATTTACCAGGTGGACGCTTTTGCCGAGGAAGTGTTTAAAGGAAATCCCGCGGCGGTCATGCCGCTGGACGCGTGGCTGGATGACGGTCTCCTGCAGGCTATCGCGATGGAGAACAATCTGTCAGAAACCGCCTACTTCGTCGATATTGGCGGGGCCTATGAACTGCGCTGGTTTACGCCGCAGGTCGAAGTCGACCTGTGTGGTCACGCCACGCTCGCGGCGGCCCATGTGCTGTTTCAGCACCTGGGCGTCACGGCGGAGGAGGTGCTGTTCCACACGCGCAGCGGTGACCTGAGGGTGCGTCGCTCGGGTGCGCGCATGACGCTGGATTTTCCCGCGGCCGACCTGGTTGCGGTCGATGTCGACATTGCCGTGTGTAACGCGCTCGGCGCCACTGCCAGCGAGGCGCTGGCCCCGTCTTCGGGCGCTTCCGGCGCGCTGCTGTACGTCTACGAGTTTCAGCAGGACATCGCCGGACTCGAACCCGATTTTGCTGCGCTGCTGGCGGCGAGCGCACGCAGCGTCATCGCCTGCGCCCCGGGCGATGACTGCGATGTCGTTTCACGCTTTTTCGGTCCGTCAGTGGGCATCAACGAAGACCCGGTCACCGGTTCCGCGCACTGCAGCCTCGTACCGTACTGGGCGGCGCGCCTGCACAAGAACCGCCTGCAGTGCCGGCAGATCTCCGCGCGCGGCGGCTACCTGGACTGCGAACTCAGCGACGGCCGGGTGTTTATGACAGGCTCCGCCGTGACGTTTATGCAGGGAACTGTCGAAGGAGTTTGAGCCCGGTAGCAGTCGCGCAACCTGCATATGTTGCTGTCCGGGTTGCCTGACAGGAGCTCGAATTGCGTAATACAGCAGGCCGGCGGGTGCGCGTATGCCTTGCGGCGAATGGCCTTTTGTGTTGAGCAAGCGGGGCATACGCGCACCCGCCGGCCGACGACAGTGGATGATCCCTTGAGTCCGTTATAGATTGACACGTGCATACCACGTGTAGGTGAGGTGTCGCTAAAGCTGCGCCACCACATCTACCATCGCGGCGGTCAACGCGGCTACATCGGCGCTGTTCATCACGTACGGCGGCATCACATACACCAGCCTGCCGAACGGACGCACCCAGACGCCGCGCTCGACGAACATCGGCTGCACCACGCGCATATCCACCGGTTCATGCAACTCGATCACACCGATCGCACCGAGGGTGCGCACATCCGCGACCCGGGATAACGCGCGTGCCGGCGCCAGGCCGGCGCTGAGCTCCTTGTTCAGGCGCTGGACCACGCGTTGCCAGGGCTGGGAAAGCAGCAGCCTGATACTGGCCAGTGCTGTCGCGCAGGCCAGTGGATTGGCCATGAAGGTCGGGCCGTGCATGAATGCGCCGGCCTCGCCGCTGCTGATGCCGCTGCTGATGCGATCGTTGCACAGCGTGGCCGCGAGTGTCATATAGCCACCGGTAAGCGCCTTGCCGAGACACAGTATGTCCGGCACGACTGCGGCGTGCTCCAGGGCAAACAGCTTGCCGGTGCGACCGAAGCCAGTGGCAATCTCATCGAAAATCAGCAGCACATCGAACTCGTCGCACAGCGCGCGCAGTTTTACGAGGTACTGCGGCGAGTAAAACCGCATGCCGCCGGCGCCCTGTACCACCGGTTCCACAATCACTGCGGCCAGTTCCGTGCAGTGTTGCGACAGCAATTGTTTCATTGCGGCGAGATCAATGTCTTCACAGGGGGCGTCGAAGGCGCAGCCGGGTGCGGGCGCGAACAGTTGTTGTGACAAGGCCGCACCGAATAAATGATGCATACCAGTCACCGGGTCGCACAGCGACATCGCGCCGAAGGTATCTCCGTGATAACCGTTGCGCAGGGACAGCAGTTTCTGCTTTTGCGGCTTGCCTGCGCTGTACCAGTACTGGATGGCCATTTTCATCGCGACTTCGACTGACACCGATCCGGAGTCGCTGAAAAATACGCGGTCGAGTGGTGCCGGCGTCAACTCGACGAGCAAGTTCGCCAGTTGCGCGGCGGGTTCGTGCGTCAGCCCGCCAAACATCACATGGGACATCTGCTGTAGTTGCGCTATAGCGGCGCGGTTCAGCACAGGGTGGTTGTAGCCGTGAATCGCGCACCACCAGGAGGACATGCCATCGATCAGTTCCCGGCCGTCGGCAAGCCTGAGGCGTACGCCGCTGGCTCTGACTACGGGGTAGACGGCCGGACCACCGGTGGCTGGGGCATAGGGGTGCCAGATGGCGGCGCTATCGGCGCGCTGTATCTCCTGCCAGGACGCGTGCGTCACGGGCTGGCCAGCACGTCGGATACTGTCGGCAGTACGTTGGCCAGGATCAGCGGCTGGGCCTCAACCGTGGGATGGAGCCCGTCCGCTTGCACCAGTTCCGGCTTTGTGGCAACGCCGTCCAGCAGGAATGGCGCCAGTACGCTGCCGGTTTCCTCCGCTACCTCGCGGAAGCTTTCGCGAAATCCGCTGGTATAGCGAGCGCCGTAATTGGGCGGAATTTCCATCGGTAACAGAATAACCCGGGCCCCGCTGCCCTGGGATAGCGTTACCAGTTCGGTGAGGTTGTCGCGCAGGGTCGGCAGCGGGTAGCCGCGCAGCCCATCGTTGGCGCCGAGTTCAATGATAACGATACCGGGCTTGTGCTCCTCCAGCAGCGCAGGTAATCGCCGCAGTCCACCGGCGGTTGTTTCGCCGCTGATGCTGGCGTTGACCACGCTGAGCTGGTCGAATTGCGCCTGCAGTTCGCGGGCCAATTGCGCAACCCAGCCCTGATCAAGAGACATACCATAGGCTGCACTGATACTATCCCCCAGCACCAGGATTTTCTGCTCGCTGGCGTGCGCTTGGGCCACCAGTGCCAGCAACAGGCATCCAACTGCGAGTGATTGGCGTATACGGCGGTAAAAGGGATGATGCATGATCAAGTGTGAAAATCTCCAGAAACGGGTCCCGATGGCGGGCACTGAGCTGGAGATACTGAAAGGGATTACGCTGGAAATCAAGTCGGGCGAATCCGTCGCCATCATCGGCGCATCCGGCTCCGGCAAATCGACGCTGTTGGGCCTGCTCGCCGGGCTCGACGAGGCCACGGCTGGCAGCGTTGCAATAAACGGCACTGATATCGGCGCGCTGGATGAGGACGATCGGGCGCGCTTTCGCGGCCAGCATATCGGTTTTGTATTCCAGTCGTTTCAGTTGCTGCCCGCGTTGACGGCATTGGAGAATGTGATGCTGCCGCTGGAACTGCAGGGACAGAACAGTGTCGAGGAACAGGCGCGGCACTATCTGCAGCGTGTCGGCCTGGCTGCCCGGACGGGGCATTATCCACTGCAATTGTCGGGGGGAGAGCAGCAGCGGGTTGCGCTGGCGCGCGCGTTTGCCTCCAAGCCCGCGATACTGTTCGCCGACGAACCGACCGGCAACCTGGATACCACCACGGGTGAGCACATCATTGATCTCCTGTTCGAACTCAATCGGGAGGAGGGTACGACGCTCGTTCTGGTAACGCATGACCAGGCCCTGGCGGAGCGTTGCCAGCGGCGACTGCGCCTGGATGGCGGTGCGCTGGTGGGGGAGTAGAGTCCGGTGTCGATGACGGCGACAAAAATGCTGGCGCGGGACTGGCGCGGCGGGGAATTGGGAGTGCTGGTGATGGCGCTGGTGCTCGCCGTGGGCGTGGTCTCCGGTATCAGCGCATTCACCACGCGGCTGCAGAATGCGCTGGAGCAGGAAAGCCACCGCTTCCTGGCCGCCGACCTGGTGGTGACAGGCGGCCGGGAACTGCCCGCGGACTGGCTGCTGGCGGCTGAGCGAAGCGGTCTGCAGCAGGCGTTGACGCTGCAATTTCCCTCCATGGTGTACGCCGGCGATGATGCCATGGCACTGGCATCGGTCAAGGCAGTCAGCGACGCCTACCCGCTGCGCGGTGAAATGACCTACAGTCAGGCACCCTTCGGTACAGTGCTGGCCGCCGACACCGGCCCCGGGCGTGGAGAAGTCTGGTTGGACTCGCGCCTGTTCGCCTTGCTGGATGTGGCTGTCGGCGATGAAGTCACCATCGGCGAGGCGAGCTTTATCGCAGTCGCCGCGGCGCGCACAGAACCTGACCAGGGCTCTTCCTTCTATGGTTACGGCCCCAGAGTGGTGATGCACTACAGCGATATTCCCGCCACCGGGGTGGTGCAGCCCGGCAGCCGGGTGGAGTATCGTCAACTCTACGCGGGTGAAACCGCTGCCGTGGCCTCGTTCAGGGAGTGGCTGGATCCCCGGCTGCAGGAGGGGCAGCGCGCGGTCACCGTTGAGGAGGGGCAGCCCGGAATCGGCAGCGCGCTGGACCGGGCCGAAAGTTTCCTGCTGCTTGCCGGCAGCCTGGCCGTGGTATTGGCGGGTGTCGCCGTTGCGCTGGCGGCGCGGCGATTCAGTGAGCGGCACCACGATTACGTGGCCATCATCAAGAGCCTCGGGGCCACCTCCGGTGCGGTAAACCGCTTGTACGGCAGCAGTTTGCTGTTGCTCGGCGCAATCGCCACGCTGCTCGGGTGCCTGGTCGGGTGGGGCATTCAGGCGTTGTTCTTTTCGCTGTTCGCCGAGCAATTGCCGGTACAGCCCGGCCCCAGCGGGATCAGGCCGTATGCTATCGGCGCAGTCACCTCGCTGACCTGCCTGTTCTGTTTCGCCTGGCCGCCGCTGCGGCGACTGGGGCACGCCAGTCCGCTGCGAGTGCTGCGCCGTGACTTGCCCATGGAGAATCGCCGCGCCTTTTTCGATTACGTGTTGGGCTTGCTGGCGGTAACGCTGTTGATGTGGTGGTACAGCCAGGACTGGAAGCTTACCCTCGCGGTGCTGGCGGGCCTTGGGCTTACCGTCGGACTCGGCTTTTGCCTGGCGCTTACCCTGCTGCGCGGCGGTCGCCTGGTGGGTATGAGCGCCGGCAGTATCTGGCGCCTCGCGCTGGCCGGGTTGCAGCGCAGGGGCAACGCGAACGCGTTGCAGGTAGTCATATTTGCGATGGCGATTATGATGCTGCTGGTATTGTTACTGGTGCGTACCTCGCTCATCGACGAGTGGCAGGCGCAGCTTCCCGAGGATGCGCCCAATCACTTCATGATCAATATCGGGCCCGAGAATGTGCAGGCGATAGAGCAATTGCTGCGCGTGGAAGATATCACCAGCGAGCCGTTCTACCCGATGATTCGCGGGCGAATTATGTCCGTCAAGGGCGAAGAGTTGCCGAGCACGGACGATGTGCAGGAGGGGCGCCGCCAGCGCGAGATCAATTTCACCTGGTCCGATACCCTGCCCAATGAAAATCGGCTGCTGGCCGGTGAGTGGTGGGCACCGGGTAGCGATGAGCCGCTGGTTTCCCTGGAAGAGGAATTTGCCGAGCGCATGGGTCTCGAAGTGGGTGACGAGGTCGGCTTCCTGGTGGGATCGCAGCCGCTTGAGGCGCGCGTTGCCAGTATCCGGCAGTTGCAGTGGCAGTCCATGCGGCCCAATTTTTTCCTCGTTTTTCCGCCGCGTCTGCTGGCGGACTTTCCCGCAACCTTCATGACCAGCTTTCATCTGGACGAGGCGGACAAGGGGTTTCTGAACCGTTTTATTCGCAGTTTCCCGACCGTGACCGTGATTGAGATGGATGTGGTCGTGGAGCAGATTCGCACGATCATCTACCAGGTATCCGCGGCGATCAACCTGGTGCTCGTGGTGATCCTGGCAGCGGGCGGCCTGGTGCTGGTCGCCGGCGTGCAGGCCAGTGTCGATGCACGGGTGCACGAAAGCGCCATCCTGCGCGCGCTGGGTGCGCAGCGACGCCTGATCCTCGGCGGCCTGTTAATCGAGTTTGCGACTCTGGGCCTGTTTGCCGGCCTGCTTGCCACGATGGCTGCGGAGGTGTCGGTGTTCATACTGCAGACCCTGGTGATGGAAATGGATTACTCGCCGACGCCGTGGCTGTGGCCGGTCGGGGTGTTCAGCGGGGCGCTCGTCATCGGCGCACTTGGAGTCTTCAGTTGCCTGCGGGTGGTGTCGACGCCACCGGTGAGGGTGTTGCGGGAGCTTTGATACCGACTCTACAGTCATCGACACTGTGGGGTCGGTGATCTCACTTCGATAGTCGGCCGGCGGCGGTGTGGCCACTCATACCGTTCAGTGTCGTCAGCGCTTTGAGCGAGGCGGGCTAACGGGAATAGCTGACGCCGTCGAGGAAGATCTGTACACCCAGCTTCACCTGGCGCTGCAGGTCGATGTAGCGCTCGAACAGTTCGGGGGCATCGACCAGCAGTGTGGAGAGGCCGTAAATGGCGGACCAGGCTGAATTCGCCATATAGGCGATATCATCTACCTGTCGGAACACGCCGCTCTGGACGCCGTGCTGCATGATGTCCTGTACCAGTTGCAGGGTGTCGCGGCTGGCTTTGCGTAATTCGGGGTATTTCACGGTGGGTTGTACCGCCGGGCCAAACATCAACTTGAACAGTTGCGGATTGCGCGCCGCGTAGTCAACGTAGGCCTGGGCAAAGGCCAGTAACTGCTCCTGCGGACAGTCGCCGGTGTTGGCCGCGGCGTCACGCAGCGCTTCGAGAAGCCCCCGGTAGCCGATGGTTGCCATTGCCGCCAGCAGTTCACCCTTGTCGGCAAAATGGCGATAAGGGGCGGTCTGGGAAACACCTACCGCCCGCGCCAGAGCGCGCAGGCTGAGTTCCTCGACACCGGTATCCTGCAACTGTTCGATAGCGGTGGTGAGCAACTCGGCGCGAAGGTTGCCGTGATGGTAGTTCCTGGAAGCGGCAGTTTCAGTCATCGCGTAAGCTTAACCCCTGTTGAGATCCGAGGCGAGCGGCAGTGGGTATGCACCGCGGCGAATAGCCTTTTCAGTTGAGCGAGCGGGGCATACCCGCTGCCGCTCGCCGCCGCAACCGCGAGGAACTCCCAAGCCCCCCAGGCTCCGCCATGGGTCCCTGCCGGTGATTTACGGCAGCAAATGCTTGACCGCGTCCCGCTCTTCCGCCAGTTCCTGTTCGGTGGCGCTCATTTTCGCGCGGCTGAAATCACCGATCTCCGCACTCTGTACGATCGTCCATTCGCCGTCACTGCAGCGACAGGGGAAGGAATAGATCAGGCCTTCCTGGATGCCGTAGGAGCCGTCGGACTGCACGCCCATGGAGACCCAGTCGTCGCCTTCGGTACCCAGTACCCAGGAGCGCATATGCCCGATAGCCGCATTGGCAGCGGAAGCGGCCGAGGAGGCGCCGCGCGCCTTGATGATGGCAGCGCCGCGTTGCTGCACTACCGGAATGAATTCGTTTTCATACCACGCCTGGTCGACCAGCTTGATGGCCGGTTCGCCGTTTACCTTCGCATTGAACAGGTCGGGGTACTGGGTGGCGGAGTGATTGCCCCAGATCGTCATATTGCTGACGTCGTTGACCGTCTTGCCAGTCTTGAGCGCTATCTGTGTCTTCGCCCGGTTGTGGTCCAGCCGTGTCATGGCCGTGAAATTGTGCGGGTTGATATCCGGCGCGTTGCGCTGCGTGATCAGAGCATTGGTGTTGGCGGGATTGCCCACCACGAGCACCTTGATGTTTCTGCTGGCGTGGTCGTTGATCGCCTTGCCCTGTACCGAGAAGATCGCCGCATTGGCTTCCAGCAGGTCCTTGCGCTCCATGCCGGGACCGCGCGGCCGCGCGCCCACCAGCAGTGCGTAATCCGAGTCCTTGAAACCGGTGTTCGGGTCGTCGGTGCAGACAATCCCCGCCAGCAGCGGAAACGCGCAGTCTTCGAGCTCCATTCTTACGCCTTCGAGCGCCTCCATGGCCGGTGTGATATCCAGCAGTTGCAGTATCACCGGCTGGTCATCGCCGAGCATGGCGCCGGAGGCAATGCGGAAAACGAGTGCATAGCCAATCTGGCCGGCTGCACCGGTAACGGTCACACGAACAGGTTGTTTCATGGGGGAGTGATCCTCATAGAAGTAGGGTAGCGGATTTCAGCGGCCGCCATTGTCGTGGCAAATCGGCCAAATTACAAGTTGGTAACCGTTTGTCGCCACAATGGCGGGAAACCTGGCCTATCTGCGCGAATCCCGAAAACAGGCTAGTGCGCCAGTCGCATTACGCCGCATCGTCGTAAGGATTGTTGAAGAACAACCGGCCTCGTATTATCAGTTTTTCCAGCCAGTGTACATCGGCCGCATCTGCCGGTCGTCCTTCAGCGATTTTCGCATCCAGTTGTTCAGCGAGGCGTCGAAGGTCTTCCCGGCGTTCTGGTTCGCGTACCTGATTGACGCGTGCGGCGGCTCCCCGGGAGTGATCGTAGAGTTCCTCGGCAACCGTTACATCTCCCAGTTGCCAGCGTGTATAACGAAACCTCCCCAGGCGAACCGAATAGCCCATCACGTCGCCGCGGCGAATCTGGCTCAGTGTTGCACGCCCGTCGTCGCTCGCCGGGTCCTCCAGCGCCGTGAGAAAGCTGTCTCCATGGAGCCCGGCGGGAAGTGCGAGGCCAAATACCTCCGTGAGAGTCGGATAAAGGTCAAGCAAGCCCACGTTTTGTTTTACCACGCCCCGGGTCGGTATCCACGGCACACGGAATATCAGCGGCACACGTGTATCGATTTCAAAGTTGGATTGTTTTGCCCAGGATGCCTGGTCGCCGAGCTTGTAGCCGTGGTCGCCCCAAACCACCACGGCGGTACTTTCGGCGAGGCCAAGCTCGTCCAGTTCCCGTAGTACCCGGTTTACCTGTGCATCCACATAACTGACGCAGGCGAGGTAGCCGTGTACGAGCGTTCGAGACTGTGATTCAGTCAAGTCATCGATGCTTTCGGGGATTCCGTAATAACTCTTTAGCTCGCCCGAATTGTATCCGGCGACTCGCGGTTGTCCCTCAGCGGGTACCGGCTGCTCGGAAAGTTTGATTGCGGCACGGTCGTAGAGGTCCCAATAGCGCGATGGCGCGTTAAACGGGAGGTGAGGTTTGATGTAGCCCAACCCCAGGAAAAATGGTTTGGCGCCACCAGCCAGGCGGCGCAGGGCGCGCAGCCCCTCCCTGGTTACACGACCCTCCGGATAGGCGTCATCGGGAACGTCCGCTTTCTCATAGGCCGGACCTCGCTGCCCCTTTACCGCGGCAAGCGCCTTGTTTTCCGGCAGATTCCAGACGGTCAGCTCGCCCATTGCACCGGCATCCCAACTGGGGACATCCCGCCGCTTTTCGTGAAAGATCTTGCCGTAATACTCGGTGCGGAAGCCATTCTGCCTGAAGTATTGGGGAAGTGTGACAACATCGGGCAGCGTTTCGCGGAATGTCACATCGTTGTCGTACACCAATGTAGTGTCGGGGTGCTTGCCGGTGAATATCGCCGCGCGAGCCGGGTTGCAGATCGAGATCGGCGCATACGCGCTATCAAATCGCACTCCCTCATCTGCCAGGCGATCAAGGGTCGGTGAGATAGCCTGGCCGCCGTAGACGCCGAGTTCCGGTCTCAGGTCATCGATTACGATGAGCAGGAGGTTGCGCTTCCCGGGTTCTGCCGGAGGGAGGGTATTGTCGACTGGCGTGGAGGTGGTCGGCCCAATCGGCTGCTCGGCGGCTTCCGCGCAGGATGAGCCGAACAGCAAAATGCTCAGAGCCCAGGTGGTCAGAAATGAATAGCGAACTATCACAATCTCTTTATTCGGCGTTGTTGGACAGGCTGATTGCAGCCACCGCCATTGTCACGGCAATCCCGAGATATTACAAGGCTACAACTGGACGCGGCCGGGCACTAGCAAGTAAAATGCCCGCCAAATCAAGCACTAACGGCGATCACTGTGCGAGAACTATCCCGCAAGGACAAACTCGAGTTCAACAAGCTGCAAAAACGCTTGCGTCGCAACGTGGGCAAAGCCATCGCCGACTACAATATGATTGAGCAGGGCGACAAGGTCATGGTCTGCGTGTCGGGCGGCAAGGACTCCTACGGCATGCTGGATGTATTGGTCAATCTGCAGCAGAGCGCCCCGGTCGACTTCGAACTGGTGGCGGTGAACCTCGACCAGAAACAACCCGGTTTTCCCGAAGAGGTGCTGCCCGCCTATTTGTCCGCACTTGGCGTTCCCTACTATGTTCTGGAGAAGGATACCTACAGTATCGTAAAGGAAGTGGTACCCGAGGGGAAAACAACGTGCGGATTGTGTTCGCGCCTGCGGCGCGGCAGCCTGTACGGCTTCGCCCAGGACATCGGCGCCACCAAGATCGCACTGGGCCATCACCGTGACGACATCGTCGAGACACTGTTCCTGAATATGTTCTTCAACGGCAAACTCAAGGCCATGCCGCCCAAACTGCTGAGTGACGACAAGCAGAACGTGGTCATCCGGCCGCTGGCGTATTGTCGGGAGAAGGAGCTGGCGCGCTACGCCGAGTACAGGGAGTTCCCGATCATTCCCTGCAACCTCTGCGGATCCCAGGCACACCTGCAGCGGGTCCAGGTCAAGGCGATGCTCGCACAGTGGGAGCGGGAATACCCGGGGCGGACGGAATCGATTTTTCGCAGTATCTGCCATGTCTCACCCTCCCAGTTGGGTGACCGCAAACTCTTCGATTTCGAGAATCTCCGCATCGAGCGCGACGTGCAGCTGCACGTCCCCGCGATCAGGGTGGTCAACCTCTAGTGCCAGGCGAGATCAGCGGGTCGCCGGTGCTGGCGGCCCGGTCATTGTGCCTGGAACGCGGTGGACGCGAGTTGTTCCGCGATTTGTCATTCGACATCTGTGGCGGCCAGTTGTGGCAGATCGAGGGCGCCAATGGTGCGGGTAAGACCAGTCTGTTGCGGATTCTGTGCGGGTTGTCCCGCTATGGTTTCGGCGGGCGCGTTGAGCGCCGCGCGCCCTTGTTGTACCTGGGACACCAAAGTGCGTTGAAGGCGCTGCTGACGCCGCGGGAAAACCTCGCCCTGCATGTCAGCGGAGACGGTCGCTACGCCGGCCATCAGATTGAATCCGCCCTGGCGCGGGTAGGCTTGTACGGCTACGAGGACGTCGCCAGCCATACGCTGTCAGCCGGTCAGCACAGGCGGGTGAACCTGGCGCGCCTGTTGTTGTCTGATGCCGCGTTGTGGCTGCTGGACGAACCCTTTACCGCGATCGATAAAGCGGGCGTCCAGGAACTGCAGGCATTGCTGGGATCACATGTCGCCGGGGGAGGGGCGGTGGTGATGACGTCTCACCAGGCGCTGGATGTGCCCTGCGATGTCCGCTACCTGAACCTCGGTGCGGGCCAGCGCGCGTGAAGCGGCCCGGTGCAATGCAGTTTTGCGCTCGACTGCTGCGTCGGCAACTGCTACTGGCGGTGCGGCGGCCGCTGGAGATCGGCAACCCGCTGCTTTTTTTCGCGATGGTCGTGGCGCTGTTTCCGCTTGGCCTGGGGCCGTCGCCGGACACGCTCGCGGGCTTTGCCCCCGGTGTACTGTGGATCACCGCGCTGTTATCCAACCTGTTGACGTCGGACGGTGTTTTTCGCAGCGATTTCGAGGACGGCAGCCTGGAGCAGTTGTTGCTGGCGCCGCAGCCGCTGTTCTTGTCGGTGCTGGCCTATATCGGCGCGCACTGGCTGACTACCGGCCTGTTGCTGGCGGTCGTGTCGCCGCTATTCGCGTTGATGTTGAACCTGCCAGTGCAGGGCATCGCGGCGCTGGTGGCGAGTTTGCTGGTGGGGACAGCCGTGCTCAGCCTGGTCGGCGGCATTGGCGCAGCGCTCACCGTCGGGTTGAAGCGTGGCGGCATGCTGATATCGCTGCTGATCCTGCCGTTGTATATGCCGGTGCTCATCTTCGGCAGCGCGGCGGTACAGGCGGCCGTCGGCGGGCTTCCCGTGGCGCCCTACCTGGCCATTCTGGGCGCGATGTTGTGCCTGGCCATTGCGCTGGCGCCGCTGGCGATGGCCGCCGGATTGAGGATAAGTATTGATGCGTGACAATCTTTTAGCATTGAACTCTCGCGTAGCGGACATTCGGTTGTTCGGCGCGGCGCGCACTGTATAATTGCCGCCGCAATGTGGCCTATCTTTCACAAGTTCGGTTCCCCTCCCTGGTTGTACGCCATCTCGGGCGCCATCCTGCGCTGGCTGTTGCCCATTACCCTGCTGGCGTTGGTAACGGGTATGGTATGGGGCCTGCTGTTCACGCCGTCTGAAAACGTGCAGGGAAACAGCTATCGCATCATTTATATCCATGTGCCCGCCGCGGTGGTGGCGCTCGCCGGCTACTATGTAATGGCGTTCGCCGGCGCCATCAGCCTGATCTGGCGTATGAAAATGGCCGACGTGGCCATGAAGGCGGCGGCTCCGGTAGGCGCCGCGCTGACCTTTGTCGCCCTGTTTACCGGCGCTGTCTGGGGTAAGCCGACCTGGGGTACCTGGTGGGTCTGGGATGCCCGTATCACCTCGATGCTGATCCTGTTGTTCCTCTATCTGGGCGTGGTGGCGCTGTATGAAGCCTTCGATAACAAGGAGGCCGCGGGCAAGGCCTGCGCCGTTCTCAGCCTCGTGGGCATGGTGAATATCCCCATTATCTACAAGTCGGTAGACTGGTGGTACTCGTTGCACCAGGGCGCCTCGATCAAATTCACCGGCGAGACCAGTATCCACAGCAGCATGCTGTACCCCCTGCTGTTGATGATTGCCGCGTTCTATGCACTGTTCACCTGCTGTCTGCTGCTGAATATGCGAGCGGAGCTGCTGCAGCGAGAGCAGCGTACGCAGTGGGTGCGAAAACTTATCAACGAAGATGTGGTCAACTGATGTACTTCGATAGCCTGCAGGCAGCGCTGCACATGGGTGGCCACGGCTTTTTTGTGTGGACAGCATATGCCGTCACTGTCGTGACAATCGCGGCGATCCTGATCACACCCGTGTTGCGGCGCAGGCGGTTTTTACGGCAACTGACGGGGCAACTCAAACGCGCGCAGGGCGCCGCTGACCCCAGCGCCCCGGGAGAGCGGTAATGCATCCGGTACGAAAACAGAGACTTTATCTCGTGCTGTTCATCGCGCTATTCTCCAGTATTGCCATCGGGCTGGTGGTGTATGCGCTGCGCGGCAATATCAACCTGTTCTATCCGCCCGCGGACGTGGCCGCCGGGATGGCGCCGGTAGGGCAGCCGATCCGGGTCGGGGGCATGGTGTTGGAGGATAGCCTGCAACGCTCCGCGGACAGCCTGGCCATTCGCTTCAAACTCACGGATTACCAGGAATCGGTAGCGGTCGTCTACGAGGGTATCCTGCCCGACCTGTTCGCCGAGGGGCAGGGTGCCGTGGCCTCCGGTGTGTTAAACGATGAAGGTGTGCTGGAAGCCTCAGAAATACTCGCCAAGCACGATGAGAATTATATGCCCCCGGAAGTGACGCACGCGCTGGAGAGCTCGGGGTATGACGAAAAAGGCAAAGCCAGATGATTCCTGAAATCGGCCATTTCGCGTTGATTCTCGCCCTCTGTCTGGCGCTGATACTGGCCTCGGTGCCGGCCTGGGGTGCCTGGCGCGGCAACAGTGTGGCGATGTCGCTCGCGCCCGGCCTGGCGGTCGGGTTACTGGTTTTCGTGGGGATCAGTTTCGCCTGCCTGGCCACGGCCTTCCTGCAGGACGATTTTTCGGTGAAACTGGTCGCTTCCCACAGCAACACGCTGCTGCCGCCCATGTACAAATTCTCCGCGGTCTGGGGCAACCACGAGGGCTCGCTGGTCTTGTGGGCACTGATCCTGTCGATGTGGACGGCGGCGGTTGCGCTGTTCAGCTCCCAATTGCCGCTTCTGGTGCTGTCCCGGGTCTTGTCGGTGATGGGGGCGATCGCGGTGGGCTTCCTGTCGTTTTCACTGGTCACTTCCAACCCCTTCGCGCGACTGCTGCCGGGTGCGCCGGCGGACGGCAGCGACCTCAACCCGCTGTTGCAGGACCCGGGGCTGATTATCCACCCGCCGTTGCTGTACATGGGCTACGTCGGATTCTCTGTGGCCTTCGCCTTTGCGATTGCCGCCCTGCTCGGCGGCCGGCTCGACGCCTCCTGGGCGCGCTGGTCCCGTCCCTGGACCAACACCGCCTGGGCCTTCCTGACCCTGGGCATCATGCTCGGCAGCTGGTGGGCGTACTATGAACTGGGCTGGGGCGGCTGGTGGTTCTGGGATCCGGTGGAAAACGCCTCCTTCATGCCCTGGCTGGCGGGGACCGCACTGGTCCACTCGCTGGCTGCCACCGAGAAACGCGGGCTGTTCAAGAGCTGGACCGTGCTGCTGGCGATTTTCGCGTTCTCGCTCAGCCTGCTAGGCACTTTCCTGGTGCGCTCGGGGGTGTTGACCTCCGTGCATGCGTTCGCGGTAGACCCCGAGCGGGGCATGTTCATTCTGGTGTTCCTGGCGCTGGTCGTCGGTGGTTCGCTGACCCTGTATGCCCTGCGCGCGCCCGCGGTCAGCAGCCGCGTCACTTTTGACTGGGTTTCGCGTGAGAGCCTGCTGTTGTGCAATAACGTGGTGTTTCTCGTCGCGGCGCTGACCGTGCTCTTCGGCACCATGTTCCCGCTGATCGTGGATGCGCTCGGCATGGGCAAGGTCTCTGTCGGCCCGCCGTATTTCAATGCCGTTTTCGTACCGCTGATGGCGCTGCTGGTACCGGTCATGGGGCTGGGTCCGGTGTCGCGTTGGAAGCGCGACGCGGCGGGCCGCTGGCGTAGCGAGCTGATGGTTCCCACCCTCGTCGCCCTGTTTTGCGGCGTGACACTGCCGCTGTTGCAGGCCCCTTACAATATCTGGGTGGCGCTCGCAGTCCTGCTGTCGGCCTGGCTGCTGCTGGGTCTGGTCAAGGATTTCTGGCAACGTCTGCGCAGTGCGTCAAGCCTGCCCGGGGGTTTGCGCCGGTTGACCCCGGGTTACCTCGGGATGGTGATCGCCCACCTGGGGTTTGCCGCCTGTATCATCGGCATCGTCGCAACCAGCCAGTACTCGGTGGAACACGATCTGAAAATGGATCCCGGCGATGCCCGCGAACTGGCGGGTTACGAGTTTCGTTTCATCGAGGTGGTCCAGGTGCGTGGACCCAATTTCGTAGCGGATGAGGCACGCTTCGAGGTCACGCGGGACGGCCGGGCCGTGGCCAGCATGACACCGCAAAAACGGCGTTATCTCGCCAGCGGCTCCGTCATGACCGAGGCGGCGATCGATGCCGGGCTGTTTCGCGATCTTTATGTGGCGATGGGCGAACCGGTTGGGGAAGAGGGTGCCTGGGCGATGCGCTTGCACTACAAGCCGATGGTGCGCTGGATGTGGCTCGGCGCGATCCTGATGGCGGCAGGCGCGTTTACCGCGGCGGCGGACAAACGTTATCGACGGCAGCGTATGCCGGCAGCCGCGGGCAACAAGGTAGCGCTGCATGGGGCCTAGACTCAAACTCTTTCTGCCGCTGTTCCTGTTCGCACTGCTCGCCCTGGTCCTGTTTCGCGGCCTGTTCCTGGACCCGAGTGAAATGCCCTCCGCGCTGATTGATCGACCGCTGCCGGCATTCAACCTGCCGGCCCTGGGCGGCGGGCAGCAGTTGTCGCGTGACGATGTGACCGGGCAGGTCGCGCTGTTGAATGTCTGGGCCACCTGGTGTGTGTCCTGTCGTGTCGAGCACCCCTATCTACGGGAACTGGCGGACGCCGGTATCCCGATTTACGGCCTCAACTACAAGGACAGTGATGTTGCCGCCCGGGACTGGCTGGACGAACTGGGCGATCCCTACCGCCTCAACATCGCCGACCGGGAGGGCACGCTCGGCCTCGATCTGGGTGTATACGGCGCGCCGGAAACCTATTTGCTGGATGCCCGCGGCGTGGTGCGCTACCGGCACGTGGGGGTGGTCAATGAGGAGATATGGCGCGAGGTTCTCCAGCCCTTGTACCTTGAACTGGAACAGGGGGCGATTACACAGTGAAGCTTGCGCGCAACATGGTTGCCGGAGTTATTGTGATGCTCGCCAGCCAGGCGCTGGCAGTTATCGAGACCTACGATTTCAGCAGTCCGGACCTGGAAGTCCGCTACCAGCAACTGAGTGAGGAACTGCGCTGTCCCAAGTGCCAGAACCAGAACATTGCCGACTCCAATGCCCCTATCGCGCAGGATCTGCGCAAACTTCTGCACCAGCAACTGGAGGCCGGCGCCAGTAACGAAGAGATTCTCGACTACATGGTTGCCCGCTACGGTGAGTTCGTGCGCTATCGCCCGCGCTTCGGAGGCACGACGGTGTTTCTCTGGCTGGCTCCCGTGCTGCTGCTGATGGCCGCCGCCGGCGTGCTGGCAGCGACGCTGCGCTCGCGTTCGAGCGCGGTGGGCGGCGGGGGCAGCGAGCTGACGGAGCAGGAGCAGGCGCACCTGAAAAGCCTGCTGGATAAGACGGAGCGGGACTCTTGACCACATTTATCCTGGCGTGTGCCGGACTGGTACTGCTGAGCACCGTGTTCTACCTGTTTCCCCGGGTACGTCCCGGGGCGGAGGAGGCGGACCTCGACCGCGCCAACCTCGAGTGGTTCCGCCAGCGGGAGGCCGAATTGGCGCAAGCGGGCGAGGGCGCGTTGCAGGAAGACGCGCGTATTCGCCTGCTGGAGGATCAGCGCCAGGCCGAGGAGCAGCAAAAGACGGTAGCCCGGTCTTTTCCGGTGTGGGTGTTGTTGCCACTGGTGGCGGTGTTGGCCAGCGCACTGTACTACCTGCTGGGCGCCGCCCCCGACGTGGTGATCAGCCAGCGCCTGCAGGACATGCAGTCGGATATGAGCCCGGAACAGGTCAGTGTCCTGATCAGTGATGTTGAACAACGCTCTGCGCAAAGGCCTGATAACCTGCACTACCTGGCGATGTTGGGGCGATTCTACATGGCGGAGGAAGACTACGCGCAGGCGGCGAAGACCTACAATACGCTGGTCGCGGCGGTGCCCGAGGACGCCCAGGCCCTTGCTTATGCCGCGCAGGCGGAGTACCTGGCCGCCGGGCGTACGCTGGGTGACCGTGCCCGCTTGCGTGCGGAGCAGGCGCTGGCGGCCAACCCGCATCAACGCACTGCGCTGGGCCTGCTGGGGATGGCCTCCTTCGAACAGCAGCAGTACCGCGCCGCAATCGAGTACTGGCAGCGGCTGGTGGCAATGGAGCCGCCGGGTTCTGAAAGCGCGCAGATGATTGCACAGGTGATCGAAACTGCGCGACAACGGCTCGCGCAGGAGGACCCTGCCGCAGCCGCGGCGGTCGGCGGTGGTGAAATGCCGGCGGCTGCCGACTCCGGCACGGGCGTAACGGTGACGGTCTCCGTGCCACCGGATGCGGCTATTGCGGCGGGCGACACGGTTTTCATCCTGGCCCGCAATGCAGAATCAGACAGCCGCATGCCCATCGCTGTCCAGCGTCGGACCGCGGCAGAGTTACCGCTGACGCTGCGACTGGATGACAGCAACTCGATGGCGGGTCAGAAGATCTCGCAAACTGCAGCGGTCATCGTTGCTGTGCAGGTGTCGCCCAGCGGCCAACCCGGGGAGTCCAATGCGACCTGGCTGGGACAGGTGGGACCGGTGTCCCCGTCGGCGGATGAAAAACCGCTGGAAATCGTTCTAATCAGTAATACCGGTCTCCCGGATTCACCCTAGATCGGAGCCTTCCCGGCACCGGACCGTTCCAACATTTTCCCGGTGCACGGCTGTCCGGGGCATGGTGTTCAGTCCGGAAAAACGAATTTCCGTATTTCCCCTGTTCAGGCATAGTGTTGTTCGATTAAAGTATATACACTACATATTGTGTTCCGGCGGCGCCGAAAAAACACGTTAAAACGGAATAAATATATAAAAAACAAATAGTTGTTAAACATACTTAAGGTAATATGCGACTAAAGTCAATCAAACTGGCGGGTTTCAAGTCATTCGTCGATCCCACCTCGGTCAATTTCCCCAGCAATATGTGTGCTGTCGTGGGCCCAAACGGCTGCGGCAAGTCCAATGTGATCGACGCCGTGCGCTGGGTGATGGGGGAGAGTTCCGCCAAGAACCTGCGCGGCGAATCCATGGCCGATGTCATTTTCAACGGCTCGGTGAACCGGCAACCGGTCGGACAGGCTTCCATCGAGCTGGTGTTCGATAACAGCGAGGGTCGCGTTGGCGGTGAATACGCCAGCTACGCGGAGATATCGACGCGGCGACAGGTCACGCGAGACGGACAATCCGATTACTTTCTCAACGGCACCCGGTGCCGGCGCCGCGATATAACCGATATCTTCCTCGGTACCGGCCTCGGCCCGCGCAGCTACGCCATTATCGAACAGGGCATGATCAGCCGGCTGATCGAATCCAAGCCGGAGGAACTGCGCGTCTTCCTCGAGGAAGCGGCGGGTATCTCCAAGTACAAGGAACGTCGCAAGGAGACCGAGAGTCGTATGCGGCGAACACTGGAAAACCTCGAGCGCCTGACTGACCTGCGCGATGAACTGGCGCGGCAACTGCAGCACCTGCAGCGCCAGGCGCAGGCGGCGGAAAAGTACACCGAGTTCAAGGCCGAGGAGCGCGAACTCAAGGCGCAGTTGCTGGCCCTGCAATGCCAGGCCCTGGACGGGCAGATAAAAACCGCGACGCATGCGATCGGCGAACTGGAGGTCAAACTGGAGGGTATTCACTCCGAGCACCAGCATGTGGACACCGCCATCGAACAGCACAGGGTGGATCACAGCGATCGCACCGACGATTTCAACAAGGTACAGGCCACCTACTACCAGTTGGGCTCCGAGGTCGCCCGTATCGAGCAGACCATCAAGCATCAGCAAGAGCGCGGCCGGCAGCTTCAGGATGACCTGGCGCAAACGACCTCGAATCTCGTGGAGGCGGAAAGCCATCTGGGCGAGGACCGTGGGAAACTCGCCGGTTGGGAGACAGAAATGGCGACCCTGAGTCCCCAGATGGAGCGCCTGCACGCTCTGGAAGCGGCATCTGCTGAAGCCTTGCTGGAGGCCGAGGAGGCGATGCACGAGTGGCAGCACCAGTGGGACGAGTTCAACCAGCACGCCGCGGAGCCGCGCCAACAGGCCGAAGTGCAGCAGTCGCGTATTCAGCACCTGGAACAGGTATTGCAACGCCTGCAGGCCCGCACCCGCCAATTGGAACAGGAGAAACAGGGCCTTGAGACGGGCCCGGTGGATACCGAGGCAGATGAACTCGGCGAACAGTTGGCCGAGATCGAACTGACTATGGCCGAGCACGAACGGGACAGCGAATCGCTGGTCGAAAAGGTCGCGTCGAACAGGGACGCGCGCACCCGCCTGTCCGCCGATCTCAATCAGGTACGCTCCAGCTTGCAACAAATGCGCGGTCGCAGCGCATCGCTGGAAGCGCTGCAGCAGGCGGCGTTGCAGGACAGCAGCCGGAGTGTCGGGATGTGGCTGGAGGCCCACCAGCTGTCCGACAAGTCGCGACTGCTGGAGACAATGCAGGTCGATGACGGTTGGCAGCTGGCCGTCGAAACCGTGCTGGGCGACTACCTGCAGGCCGTGTGCGTTGACGACATCGGTGCACTCGGTGATTTTCTGGGGAGCTTCGAGCAGGGCAACCTGCTGCTGGTAGAGCCTGCTGCGGGCGACGCCCCATCATCGGACTATCTCAGTGGCAAGGTGCAAAGCGGTGGCCGGGCCGACGGCCTGCTGGCGGGTATTCGCGCCGCGCAAGATCTGACCCAGGCGCTGCAACTGCGTGCAGCCCTGGCGCCCCATGAATCGGTCATTACCCGTGACGGCATCTGGATGGGGCGCAGCTGGTTGCGGGTGGCCCGCGTGACGGACAGTGACGGGGGTGTGATCCAGCGCCAGGAGGAACTCGAGTCCCTGGTTTCCCGTATTGAGGCGGAGCAGCAGCGCGAGGCCCAACTGAGCGATGAATTGCGGGATTGCGAGGACGCACTCAAGGCGCTGGAGCAGCAGCGCCAGGAATGCCAGCGCGCACTGCAGGCGTGCACGCGCCAACATGCCGAAACCAGCGCGCGTGTTTCCGCCCACCAGGCGAAAGCCGAGCAGATCAAACTGCGCAACGAGCGGGTCAATGCCGAGATAGACGAGGCAAGGGCGCAGTTCCAACACGAGCAGGCGGCGGTTTCCAGTGCGAGGTCGGTGCTGGCTGAATGCATCGAACGCATGGAGACCGATTCCCGCCGCCGTGAAGAATTGCTGTCAAACCGTGACCAGATTCGCGGTACCCTCGATAGCGCGCGGCAGAAAGCGCGCGAGGATAAAGACGCGGCTCACCAGGTGGCGATGAGACACCAGTCGCTGGATACGCAACTGAGCGCTGTGCGCGAGACGATTGAACGCACGGACAAGCAGGTAACGCAATTGCGCGAGCGCCAGGAAAGCCTGTCGGCGGCGCTGCGTGAAAGCGATGATCCGCTGCCCGGTTTGCGCGAGGAGTTGGAACAGCAGCTCGGTTTGCGCCTCGAATCCGAGGGCGAACTCAGTGCGGCGCGTCAACTGGTGGCGGATGTGGAGCATCAACTGCGCGAGGCCGAGCAGAAGCGCGCCGCAATTGAGCAGCGTGCAGAAACCGTGCGCGGTGAACTGGAGCGTCAGCGTATCGCCAACCAGACACTGCAGGTGGAGCGCAACTCGCTGAACAGGCAATTGCAGCAGGAGAAGCACGATCTCGAGGCGGTATTGAGCGCCATGCCGGAGGGAGCGAACGAACCTGAATGGCAGAACGCGCTGGAGCGCGTGGCGAACCGTATCGCCCGTCTCGGTCCGATCAACCTGGCGGCTATCGATGAGTACAACCAGCAATCTGAACGCAAGAATTATCTGGACACGCAGAATGAGGACCTGGTAACCGCGCTGGACACGCTGGAGTCGGCCATTCGCAAGATCGACAAGGAAACGCGCAACCGTTTTCGCGATACTTTCGAAAAGGTCAACTCGGGCCTTCAGGAGCTGTTCCCCCGCGTTTTTGGCGGCGGCAGCGCCTATCTCGAAATGACCGGGGACGACCTGCTCGATACCGGCATCACAATCATGGCCCGTCCTCCCGGAAAGAAAAACGCCACTATCCACCTGTTGTCAGGGGGCGAGAAAGCACTGACTGCCATCGCGCTGGTATTTTCCATCTTCCAGCTTAACCCCGCGCCATTTTGTATCCTCGACGAGGTGGACGCGCCACTGGATGATGCCAATACGGGACGGTATGCACGGCTGGTGAAAGAGATGTCCGAGAAAGTGCAATTCATCTATATTACGCACAATAAGATTTCCATGGAATTTGCCGATCAGTTGATGGGCGTAACCATGCACGAGCCAGGTGTATCACGATTGGTGTCTGTCGACGTGGAGGAGGCCGCAGCTCTGGCGGCCAGTTAGTGGGGCGATTCACAAAGCGGAATTAGCAAGTGGGACTGACAGATATAACAATACGAGACTGGATGGTGATTATCGGCGTACTGCTGATAGTGGCGGTGTTGCTGGACGCCTGGCGACGCATTCAGCGCGACAGGCACGCCAGGGTCCGGATGAAGCTGGTAAACCCGGATGACCTGCCACCTGAGCCGGTGGACGATATCAGAAATTTTGGAGAATTACCCAACGGCGGTGCCCGTGTGGTCGAGCGCGGTGACATCCTCAAGGCAGCGGGCTATTCGTCGGGTGCAAAGGCTGGGTCATCCGCTGCAGCTGCCGGCAAACGGGCGGGGAAGTCGACGCCTGAAGAGAGTGCCGACAACGAGGATGAACTGATTGCCGGCTTCGGTTCCATCGATCCTTCCGATGACACGCAGAATCTCGACTGGCTGGACGGACTCGTCGCCCAGGATGCTCCGTCCGAGAGCGCGCCCGCGGCGCCGCCCCCGGGCAAACTTCCGCGTGGCGTGGAGCCCGAAGTGTTTATGATCAATGTCCAGTCACGCAGCAAACAGGGCTTTCGCGGGGACGATATATTGCAGATTCTGCTGGCCTGTGACCTGCGTTTCGGCGACATGGATTTCTTCCATCGTCACGAGTTCGAGGCGGGCCGCGGGGCGATCCAGTTCAGCGTCGCCGACATGATGCAACCCGGTGTCTTCGATATCGACGCCATGTCGGACCTGACCACACCGGGACTCGTCTTCTTCCTGACTCTGCCGGGCCCGGAAGATATGATGAAAGCCTACGATTACATGCTGGAGACAGCGCAGACGGTGGCCCGCAATCTCGGCGCCGACGTGCTCGATGAGTCCCGCAGCGTACTGACCCGGCAGACGATGGAGCACAACCGCCAGAAAATTCGGGAGCTGGAGCGGCGCATGCTGGCCAAGGCCCGCTGATCACCACTATGCCCCCGGCAGACCCGCTGCAGGAAATCGAATCCCTGCGAGAACAACTCGATAGCTGGAACTACCGGTATTATGTGCTGGATGAACCCAGCGTCCCGGACGTCGAATACGATCGCTGCATGCAGCGCCTGCTGCAGCTCGAGGCCCGGTACCCGCAATCCCAACGCGCCGATTCTCCCTCACAGCGGGTTGGCGGACAGCCCCTGCAGCAGTTCAGGCAGGTAGCGCACGAAGTGCCCATGCTGTCGCTGGATAATGCTTTCAGTGCCGAGGATATGGTGCACTTCAACCGTCGCCTGCTGGACCGCCTGAGCGATGGCAGTGATTCGCTGGAGTTCGCCTGTGAACCCAAGCTCGACGGTATTGCCGTCAGTCTGCTCTACCGGGATGGCTTGCTACAGCGCGGGGCGACGCGCGGTGATGGCGCAACGGGCGAGGATATCACGCACAATGTGCGCACCATCCGATCCATTCCGCTGCGTCTGCGCGGCGGAGACTGCCCCACTGTGCTGGAAGTGCGCGGTGAAATCTATATGCCAAGGGCGGGCTTCGAACAGCTCAATGCGCGCGCGCGGGAACGGGGTGAAAAAACGTTTGTAAACCCGCGCAATGCCGCCGCTGGCAGCCTGCGGCAGCTGGATGCGCGCATCACCGCTTCGCGACCGCTGGAGATGTGCTGTTACGGCGTAGGGCTGGTCGAGGGCGGCGTTTTGCCGGACCGGCAAGCCAGTGTGCTCGCGCGGCTGCGGGACTGGGGTCTAAAGATCAACCCGGAGTCGGCTGTCGTGCGGGGTATCGACGCCTGCAATGCTTATTTCGATGCGCTCGCGCTGCGGCGTGACAGCCTGCCCTACGACATTGACGGTATTGTATTCAAAGTCAATGAGCTCGCACTGCAGGAGCGCCTGGGGTTCGTCTCACGTGCACCGCGCTGGGCAATCGCGAGAAAATTTCCCGCACAGGAGGAAATCACGCGTCTTCTCGATGTTGAATTCCAGGTTGGCCGCACTGGTGCGATAACCCCTGTGGCGCGTTTGGAGCCGGTATTTGTCGGTGGTGTCACAGTAAGCAATGCCACTTTGCACAACAGCGATGAAATCGAGCGCCTGGGCATACAGATCGGCGATAGCGTTATTGTGCGACGTGCGGGGGACGTGATTCCGCAGGTGGTTTCCGTGGTACTGGAAAAGCGTCCGGATAGTGCGCGCGCAATACAGTTTCCAACGCGCTGTCCGGTCTGCCAGTCCGCTATCGAGCGGGAAGAGGGCGAGGCTGTCTGGCGCTGCATGGGCGGGCTAGTCTGCGGCGCGCAGCAAAAGGCCGCTATCAAGCATTTCGCCTCGCGACGCGCGATGGATATCGAGGGTCTCGGCGATAAACTGGTTGAGCAACTGGTCGACGAGGGCCTGGTCGACAATGTCGCGGGCCTGTATGTCCTGTCGAGACCGCAACTTCTCAATCTGGAGCGCATGGGTGACAAATCGGCGGACAACTTGCTGGCTGCGCTTGACGCCAGTAAACAGACGACGCTGCCAAGGTTTATCTTTGCACTGGGTATTCGCGAAGTCGGCGAGGCGACGGCACGCAACCTGGCGCGCCATTTCGGCAACTGGGCGGCGCTGGCGTCGGCGACCGAGGCGCAGTTGCTGCAGGTCGATGACGTGGGGCCGGTCGTCGCGGATCACCTGCGCCAGTTCTTCGATTCCGAGGCGAGCATGGCAGTGGTCGCGTCCCTGCAACAGGCCGGCGTCAGTTGGCCCGATATTGCGCGTCAGCCAGAACAGGATACGCCGCTTGCCGGGCAGGTCTGGGTGGTCACCGGCAAACTGGAGGCATTCAGCCGCGACGAGGCCAAGGCCCGGCTGCAGGAACTGGGTGCGAAAGTCGCTGGAAGCGTATCCGCGAAAACCACCTGTCTGGTAGCAGGCCCCGGCGCTGGCTCCAAACTCGCCCGGGCAAACGAACTGGGCGTAGAGGTCATTGACGAGCAGTCCCTGCTCTCGCTGCTGGCGACGCACGGGGTCGACATTTGAATCGCGTCGCGCACGTGGCCGCGATAGCCATTGTGTTGTTGGCGTCCAGTGCGTGTACCACCAGTCCACCGCGCGACGTCAATAATATCTGCGCGATCTTCGATGAAAAGGACGACTGGTATGATGACGCCGCCGATGCCAGGGACCAGTGGGGCAGCCCTATCCCGGTGATGATGGCGATAGTGTACCAGGAGTCGCGATTTCAGGCGGACGCCAGGCCGCCCCGGGGCAAGTTGCTCGGCTTTATCCCGTGGTTCCGCCCGTCAAGCGCCTATGGCTACAGTCAGGCGAAAACTACCACGTGGGAAGAGTACGAGGATGATGCCGGACGATTCGGCGCCGATCGGGATGATTTTGCCGATGCGATAGACTTCGTCGGCTGGTACAACTACAAATCGCGCCAGCGCAGCGGCATATCCCCACAAAATACTTATGGTCTCTACCTGGCCTACCACGAAGGGCATGGCGGCTATAATCGCGCCAGCTATCAACAGAAGCCGTGGCTAATGACGGTCGCGCGCAAGGTAGAGGCCCGGGCGAACAGCTACCAGGGGCAACTCCTCACCTGCGAAGAAAAGTTGAAAAGTGGAGGCGGTTTTTTCGACTGGTTTTGAGCTGGCACTGTCACCGGCAGTTCAAGATGCGACACCAGTCTCACTATTGTTGGCTAAGTGTTGGAAAAGTAACACTATTCAACGATTTCGCGTAATGAAAAGCCCGTTCACTTGTGCCACAATCCAAAGGCTTTATCTGCGCCTTACAGCGCGACAATTTATAGCGACAGCAATAAAGAGCAGGGCCAGTGAAACCAACTGACACCAAGAATCCCGAGTATTTCCACAAGGTCGTGGATTGCCAGTATGCGTGTCCGGCGCATACGCCGGTCCCCGAGTATATCCGCCTGATTGCGGCAGAGCGTTACACCGATGCCTATATGATCAACTGGCAGTCCAACGTCTTTCCCGGCATCCTGGGCCGCACCTGTGACAGACCCTGCGAGCCGGCGTGTCGACGCGTGCGCGTGGAAGAGCAGCCAGTGGCCATCTGTCGGCTCAAGCGGGTCGCCGCAGATAACAAGGAAGATATCAGGGATCGCCTGCCGGAAATCCCCAAAACAAAGAATGGCAAGCGCGTGGCACTGATTGGTGCCGGCCCCGCTTCATTGACAGTGGCGCGCGGGCTGGCGCCGCTGGGATACAGTATCGATATTTTCGATAACCAGTTTGCCGGCGGCGGCATGATGCGCAGCCAGATTCCCTCATTCCGGCTCCCCATCGAAGTGCTGGACGAGGAGGTCAATTATATCCTCGATATGGGGATCAACGCCGTGTTCGACATCCAGGTCGAGAGCCTGAGAGAGATACTGGAGGAGGACTACGACGCAGTGTTTGTCGGTACAGGAGCGCCGCGCGGCAAGGGACTGAATTTGCCCGGGTTGGAAGACGCGATGCCCAATGTGTACCTCGGTATCGACTGGTTGTCCAGCGTGGCCTTTGAACATACCAGGTCCATCGGCAAGCGGGTGCTGGTGCTGGGCGGTGGTAATACTGCGATGGACTGCTGCAGAACGTCCCGTCGCATGGGGGGGGAAGACGTGCGGGTGGTTGTACGCAGCCCCTTCGAAGAGATGAAAGCCTCGCCCTGGGAAAAGGAGGATGCCGCCAATGAGGGTATCCCGATTTACAACAACCATGTTCCCAAGGAGTTCGTGGTCGAGGACGGCAAACTCAAGGGTATGCATTTCGAGAAGGTTGAAGCGCACTACGATGATGAGGGTAAGCGGACCCTGGTGCCGACCGGTGAGGACCTGGTGTTCATGGAGGCCGATGACGTCCTGATGGCGATCGGGCAGGAAAACGCGTTCCCCTGGATAGAGCGGGACCTCGGCATTGAGTTTGATAAATGGGAGATGCCTGTGGTGGACCCGGTCACATTCCAGTCCACCAACGAGAAGGTTTTTTTCGGCGGCGACTCGGCGTTCGGTCCGGAGAATATCATCACCGCAGTGGCGCACGGACACCAGGCGGCTGTCAGCATAGACCTGTTCTGCCGCGGTGAAGATGTGCATAACAGACCGCCTCCACACGTCAGCCAGTCCAGTCAGAAAATGGGTGTACACGAATGGAGTTACGACAACGCGGTGGCGAATGACCTGCGCTATGTCGTTCCGCATGCACCGCTGTCGAAGGCACTGAAGAACCGCAAGATCGAAGTGGAACTCGGATTTGATACCGAGACAGGGTACAAGGAAGCCGAGCGATGTCTCAATTGCGACGTGCAGACGGTGTTTGACGAGTTGCGCTGTATCGAGTGCGATGCATGCGTCGATATCTGCCCGACGGATTGCATTACCTTCACCACCAATGGCACCGAGGAGGATCTGCGACAGCGACTTGAAGCGCCCGCAGGCAATCTGGCCCAGGATCTGTATATATCCGCGGACCTGCCCACGATGCGAGTGATGGTGAAAGACGAGAATGTCTGCCTGCACTGTGGATTGTGCGCCGAGCGCTGCCCAACCACTGCCTGGGATATGCAGAAGTTTCTCTACAATGTCAGCAAGGCGGGAGAGTGATTGTGAAGCGCATCGAATCGGTCAACGACTTCGTCATCAAGTTCGCCAATGTGAACGGTACCGGCTCCGCCAGCGCGAATAACCTGTTTGCCAAAGCGCTGTTTCGCATGGGTCTGCCAGTGTCGCCCAAGAATATTTTCCCTTCCAATATCCAGGGCCTCCCCACCTGGTACGAGGTGAGGGTCAATGAGAAGGGATATCTGGGTCGTCGCGGCGGGATTGACATTGCGCTGTCGGTGAATCCGCAGAGTATGGCGCAGGATATCCGCGAGGTGCTGCCCGGAGGGTACTTCATTTACGACAATACCAAGCTTCTGGACTTGCGCCTGCACCGCGACGATATCTCCATCATCGGCGTCCCGCTTACCCGCATATGTAACGAGCAGTACGAGGATCCGAGGCAGCGACAATTATTCAAGAACGTGATTTATGTCGGTGCGCTCGCGGCCTTGCTGGATATGGATTTCAAGGTGCTGACCGGCCTGGTTGAGGATCAGTTCAAGGGTAAGAAAAACCTTGTCCTGCCGAACATTCACGCGCTCGAACTGGGCTACCAGTACGCCCGCAATAACCTGGATTGCCCGATCGGGATCCGGGTGGAAAAGAGTGACAAGGTGGGAGACAAGATCCTGCTGGATGGCAATACCGCTCTGGGCCTCGGTGCCCTGTACGGTGGCGCGACGGTGGCAGCCTGGTATCCGATTACACCGTCCACGTCGGTCGTTGACGCGTTTGAAAAATACGCCAAGCGGGTAAGGATAGATCCGGGTACCGGGCAGCGCAATTACGCCATTGTGCAGGCGGAGGATGAATTATCGGCCATCGGTATGGCGATCGGCGCCAGCTGGAATGGCGCGCGTGCATTCACCGCCACATCCGGCCCCGGCGTGTCACTGATGAGCGAATTTCTGGGCCTGGCGTATTTCGCCGAAATTCCGACAGTGTTATTCAATGTACAACGCGCCGGCCCCTCTACGGGTATGCCCACCCGCACGCAGCAGGCCGATATCCTGTCCTGCGCTTACGCGTCCCATGGCGATACCAAGCAGGTACTTCTGTTTCCTTCCACGCCCAAGGAGTGTTTCGACTTTGGCGCGCAGGCATTTGACCTCGCAGAGCGTTTGCAGACGCCCATCATCGTGATGACTGACCTCGATCTCGGCATGAATGACAATATGTCGGAGCCTTTGGCCTGGGATGACGAGCGCAAGTACGATCGCGGCAAGGTACTCTCCGCCCAGGACCTCGAGGAAGGCGCCGTCTTCGGCCGCTACCTGGATGTGGACGGCGACGCTATATGTTATCGCACGTATCCCGGCACCCATCCGACCAAGGGCGCTTTTTTTACCCGCGGCACATCGCGCAACGAGTACGCCGTCTACACGGAGAAAGGCGAAGAGTACGAGGCGAATATGCTGCGCCTGCTGCGCAAATGGGACACGATCAACGAATATGTGCCGGCGCCGATTATCATCGATTGCGGCGTGGAAACCGATACCGCCGTTCTGTATTTCGGCACCAGCGAGGAATCTTCGCGCGAAGCGCTGGACCATCTGTCGGACGAGGGCGTCCACCTGAATGCGATGCGGGTGCGCGCCTTTCCGTTCAACGACGAAGTGCAGGAATTCATCGAACGCCATAAACAGGTGTTCGTCATAGAGCAGAACCGGGATTCACAGCTGCGCACACTGTTGATGGCTGAGTTCGAGTTCGGTCCCGAGAAACTGAAATCCGTGCTCTGCTTCGATGGTACGCCAATAAGCGCGCGCAATATCCGCAAACAGATCAAGAAGCATCTCAATAGCGACAACGTACTACCGCTGCATCGTGATGTCGCGCTGCTGCGCGCCGGAGAGTTTTCATGAGTTACCAACTGCCAAAATTCCGACACCCGGAACTGCCCGTAAATGACCTGGGCTATACGCGCGCGGACTACGAGGGCGCAATTTCCACACTGTGCGCCGGGTGCGGCCACGACTCCATCAGTGGCGCAATTGTGCGAGCCTGCCATGAGTTGTCCATCGAGCCGCACAAGATCGCCAAGCTTTCCGGCATCGGTTGCTCATCCAAGGCCCCGACCTACTTCCTCGGGAATTCTCACGGCTTCAATTCAGTGCATGGCCGTATGCCTTCGGTGGTGACCGGCGCGGCGCTGGCTAACCGGGATTTGCTGTACATGGGGGTGTCCGGAGACGGTGATACCGCTTCGATTGGCATGGGGCAGTTTGCGCATGTGGCCAGGCGCAACCTCAATATGGTCTACATCGTAATGAATAACGGCTGCTACGGCCTCACCAAGGGCCAGGACTCGGCGACCGCGGACAGGGGCTCGGCCAGCAAAAAAGGTGATCCGAATATCTACAGCGCCATTGACCTGTGCGGAACGGCGCTACAGATGGGCGCCACGTTTGTGGCGCGCAGTTTCTCCGGCGACAAGGAGCAACTCGTGCCGCTGATCAAGGCGGCAATTTCCCACCGCGGTTTCGCGCTGATCGATGTCGTGTCCCCCTGCGTGACATTCAATAATAATTCGAAATCCACCAAGAGCTACGACTTCGTGCGCGAGCACGCCGAGGCGACAGGGACCATCGACTTTGTGCCGATGCACAGCGAGATCACCACGCACTACCAGCCGGGTCACGCCCACGAAGTGACCATGCACGACGGCTCCTCGATCCGGTTATACAAAATGGATGAGTCGCTCAATCCGTTTGATCGGCGATCGGCGGTCAACGTGCTGGAGGAACACCGCTATTCGGGCAATATCCTGACCGGGCTGATCTATATGAACCTGGATTCTCGCGATCTGCACGAGGTGTTGGAAACCTCCCAGCGCCCGCTCAACGCCCTCGATGAGTCGGATCTTTGCCCCGGCAACAAGATGTTGGTCAATATCAATGCGAGCCTGCGCTAGCGGGCCCCCATCCTGCCCGATACTGAATTCGCCGGCAGCGGGCCGGAATCATACAGATTTGTTGCAATTTCACCTCTGCCTGTCATGTAATTGTCATAATATCGACATTTAATACCCCTTTCTTGAACAGAAGGACGGTTTACAAGTAGATGAGCACGGATACGGTATTAATAGTTGATGACGAATTTGCGATACGAGACATGTTGCGCATGGCTCTGGAAATGGCCGATTACCGCTGTATTGAGGCGGAAGACATCCAGAAGGCTTACCAACTGATTGTCGATGAGCGGCCATCGATTGTACTGCTCGACTGGATGTTGCCGGGCGGCAGCGGCCTGGAACTCATGCGGCGCCTTAAGCGGGAGGAACTTACCCGTGAAATGCCGGTGATCATGCTGACCGCCAAGACTGCCGAGGACAATGTGATTCAGGGCCTGGACGTCGGCGCTGACGACTACATGACCAAGCCGTTTGCTCCGCGAGAATTGATAGCGCGAATCAAGGCCCTGTTACGCCGGTCAGGTGGTGGTACCGAGAGTGAAAAAATCCAGGTAGCCGACCTGCTGCTCGACGGCGAAAGCAAGCGTATTTTTATAGCCGATCAACCGCTGGAAATGGGGCCCACCGAGTTCAATCTCCTGCAGTTCTTCATGTCGCATCCTGAACGCGCCTATACCCGCGGCCAGTTGCTCGACCAGGTATGGGGCGCCAATGTCTACGTCGAAGAGCGGACGG
Source organism: Gammaproteobacteria bacterium (assembly GCA_030427485.1). Taxonomy (GTDB): domain Bacteria; phylum Pseudomonadota; class Gammaproteobacteria; order Pseudomonadales; family Halieaceae; genus Marimicrobium. The sequence goes on along the minus strand of JAUICG010000011.1, from coordinate 111,699 downwards.
TGGACGTGCATATCAGGCGCCTGCGCAAAGCCCTGCAATCCTCCGCGGGCGACTACAGCAACCTGATCCAGACAGTTCGCGGTACGGGTTACCGCTTTTCTCCGCGCGGTGTCGTGTAATGCGGACTTCCGTCGCTAGATGAGTTGGTATGTAACGGTCTTCCGACTGGTATTACTTGTTGCGCTGTCGGCGGCACTGGGATGGATGTACGGCTATACCCGCGAAGCAGTCATTCTTGTCCTCCTGGTATGGATTGGATTCTGGTTGTACCAGATGCAGCGCGCCCTGCTGTGGCTGGCCAACCCGGAAAAACCGCCTCCGCACACTTTTGGTAGCTGGGGAGAACTTTTCTCACGGATCTATTCTCAACAGAAGAAAAGCTCGAAGGAGAATGCGCAGTTGCAGTCAACGGTGGAGTACTTACAGGATTCTTTTGCCGCGATGCGCGACGGTGTCGTCATGGTGGACAAGCAGGGTGCCATTCAATGGCTGAACCGCGCAGTTGAGCCGCTATTGGGCCTGCGCCACCCGGATGATACCGGGCAAACACTGACCAATCTGGTCAGGGCGCCCGAATTCAACGAGTATTTTCTGGGTAGTGACTACAGTAAACCGCTGCAATACCTGGCTGTAGGGGAAAACCGCTCCAGGTATCTGCGCGTGGATGTCACCCGTTTTGGCGAAGGAGAGCGCCTGCTGTTTATCCGGGATGTCAGTAGCGAGGTCCGCATGGAGAACATGCGCAGGGATTTTGTCGCAAACGTTTCCCATGAATTGCGCACCCCCCTGACAGTAATCAGCGGTTACCTCAGCACCATTCTGGACAACTCGAAGGAACTTCCCCAGCGTTACATCCGGCCGCTACAGCAGATGGACCAGCAGGCGCAGCGTATGGAAAACCTGCTGAAAGACCTGCTCTGGTTGTCGCGGATCGAGAGTGAAAAGCAGGACGACGAACGTGAGAATGTTGATGTCAGGGCCTTGCTGCAGGAACTGAAGGATGAACTGGGAGAGGCTTACCCGGAGGCGACGATAGCGCTCAACATTGAAATCGAGGACAAACTGTACGGCAATTTTCGGCAGCTCTACAGTGCGGTTTCCAACCTGGTTATCAATGCCATCAAGTACAACGCCAGCGATTGTCCGGTGACGATCAGTTGGACGTCGCAGTTCGGCCGCTTGCGCTTGCAGGTCCAGGACCGGGGAATCGGCATCGATTCCAGCCATATTCCCCGGTTGACGGAGCGCTTCTACCGGGTTGATGATAGCCGGAACTCCGCGACAGGGGGCACCGGCCTGGGCCTGGCAATTGTGAAACATGTGGCTGCTGCGCACGGTGCGACACTGGAAATCAACAGTAGATTGGGTGAGGGAAGCACTTTTACCCTGGTGTTTCCGAAAAGCAGTTAACGCAGGCGAGAAGAGGTCAACGTCATGTTGAAGAAAGAAGATTACCAGCAACATATCTCCGCCAAATTCAATACGGAGCTGGAATCGTTGCGTAACCATATGCTGTCGATGGGTGGCAAAGTTGAGCAGCAACTGATTACCGCCCTGGATGCCGTGATGAAAATGGACAGCGGCGAGGCAGAACTCATCGTGCGTCGGGACAGCGAGGTCAACCAGATGGAAATGGCCATTGATGACGAGTGCGCGACAATTATCGCCCGGCGCCAGCCTACCGCCAGTGACCTCAGGCTGGTAATCGCCATTATAAAGGTCAATCGCGACCTGGAGCGTATCGGCGACGAGGCGGCGAAGGTTGCGAAGCAGGCGGTACGGATGTCAGAGGATGGCAGGTCACCCAGTAATTTCATCGAAATCAAGCATATCGGCGCCATGGTGGGCGCGATGTTGCGCCAATCGCTGGATGCATTTGCCCGGCTGGATGTCGACCAGGCTGTCGAGGTGGTCAAGGGAGACGACAAGGTAGACAAGGAATATGGCAGTGCAATGCGCAGCCTGATCACTTTCATGGTGGAAGATCCGCGGAATATAGGCGTTATCCTCAACGAGATGTGGGCCCTGCGGAGCCTGGAGCGTATCGGTGACCACGCCTGCAATATCGCAGAGCATGTGATTTATCTCGTGCGGGGACTGGATGTACGTCACGGCGGGCTCGATGAGTTGACCGGCGCGAGCGGTGAGTTGCCCCGTTAATCCTTGCCCTGGCTGTTTTGGTGGCAATCTGGTCGGCTGTAACAAATCTGTAACAATCTGACCCTAGACTGCACTGCAACTGGCGGCTAAGGCCTGGAATTTCACCCAATCAATGATATGGAGTACTCCCAGTGAAGAATATCTTGTTAGGAGCGGTCACAGCGATCACGGTTTCCGGACTTATCGGTACAGCGCAGGCCGCGAATCGCGATATTGTGAGTATCGTCGGGTCATCGACCGTGTACCCCTTTGCCACCGTGGTGGCCGAGCGTTTTGGCCGGTCCACTGACTTCAAGTCGCCCAAGATTGAATCGACGGGCACCGGCGGTGGTTTGAAGCTGTTCTGCAGTGGCGTGGGAGCCGGTACCCCCGATATCACCAACGCCTCCAGGCGTATCAAGCAAAGCGAGTTCGATGATTGTCAGGAAAACGGTGTAACCGAAGTGGTTGAAGTGCTGGTCGGGTACGACGGAATTGCGATTGCCAACTCCAGGCAGGCACCGGCCCTCACACTTGGCCTCAAGGATGTTTACCTGGCCCTGGCGAAGGATATTCCCGGTCCAGACGGAAAACTGATACCTAATCCGAACATGACGTGGAAGGACGTCAACCCCGCGCTTCCGGCGACCAAAATCGAAGTGCTCGGGCCGCCGCCGACATCCGGAACGCGCGATGCCTTCGCCGAGTTGGCGATGGCCGGGGGCGCGGAGGCGCTGCCGGGACTAAAGGCCCTGGAGGGGCTGGGCGCAGAGCAGGCCGATGAGATCAAGGCGGCGATGGCCGGGCTTGGGCTGCCTGCAGGTCTTTATGACGCACTGGAACAGAAAAACGGCAAGCCGCCCAAGGGCAGCGATGTCTTCGTCACTGTGGCCTATGCCATGCGCGAGGACGGCGCCTATATCGAGGCCGGTGAGAATGACAACCTGATAGTGCAAAAACTGGAAGCCAACCCCGATGCCGTCGGCGTATTCGGCTACAGTTTTCTGGAGGAGAACGGTGACAAGGTCCAGGGAGCGGTTGTCGACGGAGTTGCACCTGATTTCGATACCATCGCCAGCGGCGACTACCCCGTTTCGCGCCCGCTTTATTTCTATATGAAAGGTGCGCACGTCGGCAAAATCCCCGGCATCCAGGAGTATGCCATCGAATTTACTTCAAACAAGGCCATGGGGGAGGACGGCTACCTGACAGAGAGAGGACTGATTCCGCTCGATGAGGAGGCCTTGCAGCAGGTACAGGCGGATGTCAAAAACCTGACCCCGCTGGAGATGTGACAGCCTGTAAAGGGCGCTAACCAGCCATGCAGACAACAACCGTTTTCCTCGTATTGCTGGCCCTTTGCGCGGTCAGCTTTTATACGGGGCGCAGGCGATCGCGGATTCTGGCGATGCGACAGGAGGGCGGGTTGGCCTCGCTGCACTCGCTGCCCAATCATTATGGCTACATGGCGGCAGTGTGGGCGGCGCTTCCGGCCATCCTGGTCCTGTTGTTATGGATGGCTTTCGAATCCAGTATCCTGCACCGTCTGGTTATTGCGCAATTGCCGCAAAATGTTCAGGAAATGCCCGCTGACGAACTGGGGCTGTACTACAACCAGATAAGGGGCTTCGCCAGCGGGGCTATCGACTCCGCACAGTTGGACCGGTCCCAGATCGAAGCGGCCGAATACTACAGTCGGGTGGCTGCCTCATTCAGCCAGTTGAAGGCCGTTATAGTCGTGTTGGTGGCTGTTATTGGAACCTTGCTGGCTTTACGGCGGGTAACACCGTTATTCCGCGCGCGAAACCACGTCGAGAAGATCTTCGAGTGGTTGCTGTTTGGCTGTTCCTTCATCGCGGTGCTGACGACTCTCGGGATCGTGCTGTCGGTGATGTTTGAGGCGATCCGGTTTTTCCAGATTATTCCGCTGCAGGATTTTCTGTTTGGCCTGCAGTGGAGCCCGCAAATGGCGATCCGGGCCAATCAGGTGGCGGCGTCTGGCTCGTTCGGGTTTGTCCCGCTTCTGCTCGGTACGCTTCTCATTTCGCTGGTAGCCCTGCTGATAGCGGTGCCCATCGGACTGATGTCCGCGATCTACCTGTCAGAGTATGCGTCGCGAAATTTTCGCGCAATCACCAAGCCAGTGTTGGAAATCCTGGCCGGCGTGCCGACCGTTGTCTACGGCTTTTTCGCTGCGCTCACGGTGGCGCCGTTCATTCGGGATCTGGGCGAATCGCTTGGCCTCAATGTGGCCTCTGAAAGCGCCCTGGCGGCGGGCCTGGTGATGGGTATCATGATCATTCCGTTCGTCATGTCCCTTTCGGACGATATCATCAACGCGGTCCCGGTCAGTTTGCGCGAGGCCTCGCTGGGCATGGGTGCGACAATGAACGAGACCATTCGCAAGGTGGTATTGCCCGCGGCTCTGCCGGGTATCGTGGGTGGTGTATTGCTGGCTGCCTCGCGCGCCATTGGCGAGACCATGATCGTGGTGATGGCTGCGGGCCTGTCCGCAAAACTCACGATCAATCCGCTGGAGGCGGTAACGACTATCACAGTACAAATTGTTACCCTGTTGGTCGGTGATCAGGAGTTCGACAATCCGAAAACGCTGGCCGCCTTCGCACTGGGACTGGTCCTGTTTTTCGTCACCTTGCTACTCAACTTCATCGCACTCCATGTGGTGAGAAAGTACCGTGAACAGTATGAATGAATCCAGTCGTTCGAGTACGACCATTGCCATCCAGGCTTCGCTGAAAAAGCGCTATGCGCGCGAGCGGCGCTTTCAGTGGTATGGCCGCATTGCGGTCCTGACAGGTTTTGTGTTCCTGTTCATACTGCTCGCGGATATCGTGGTCAAGGGTACGCCGGCTTTCACCCAGCACTTCATCAAGCTCGACATCGATTTTAACGCCCAGGAGATGGGTGTCGGCCAGACTCCCAGTACCGGGGAGCTTGCTGCTGCGGATTATTCCGCTGTGGTCAAAAGTAGCTTGCGGGAAATGTTTCCGGATGCGAAGGGTCGGTCCGAGAAAAAGGCGCTGTACAGGCTGATCAGCATCCGCGCGGAGTATACCCTTCGCGATATGGTGCTCGAGAATCCCGCGCTGATCGGTACCAGGGCTGAAGTGTGGTTGCTCGCGCACTCCGAGGCGGGGAGCTATCTCAAGGGGCAGGTCGATCCCGCCACTCCCGAGTCGGACCGACGGGTAAAAGACATGCAGATAGCCTGGCTGGATACGCTTGCACAGGCGGGCAGGACGGAGTCGCGTTTCAATACGACGTTCTTCCTTTCAGGCGATTCCCGTGAACCAGAACTGGCGGGGATCAAGGCGGCACTGTATGGCTCCTTCTACACCTTGCTGGTGACATTCTGCCTCGCGTTTCCGATCGGCGTGATGGCAGCCATCTACCTCGAAGAGTTCGCGCCCCGCAATCGCCTGACCGACCTGATTGAAATCAATATCAACAACCTGGCGGCAGTGCCCTCTATCGTATTCGGATTACTCGGGCTCGCTGTCTTTATCAATTTCTTTGAGCTTCCCAGGTCCGCTCCGCTGGTGGGGGGCATCGTGCTGTCGCTGATGACGCTGCCGACGATAATCATCACTTCACGGGCCGCGATTCAGGCTGTATCGCCCTCTATCCATGAGGCGGCGCTGGGTGTGGGGGCTTCCAAGCTGCAGACGGTGTTTCACCACGTGCTGCCGGTCGCGATGCCGGGTGTGTTGACCGGGTCGATTATCGGCATGGCGCAAGCGCTTGGCGAGACGGCGCCTTTGCTGATGATCGGCATGGTGGCCTTTATTATGGACGTGCCGGCCGGGGTGACTGACCCCTCCACGGTGCTGCCGGTGCAGATCTATCTCTGGGCCGATAGCCCGGAACGCGGATTCACAGAGAAAACATCCGCCGCGATCATGGTGCTTATGGCGTTTCTTATTCTGATGAATGGCCTGGCGGTGTACCTTCGCAAGCGGTTCGAGTTGAAGTAAGGTGAGAGACATTGGCCGGCTGAGGGCCCTGCAGAATGAGTGTGATAGCCACTGTGACTGAAAAAAATACCGCATCGCTTGAAGGAAAAGCGCAAATGGATAAGTCTTCGGCGTTCGATATGCAAAGCCATGCCGACATGAAGGCGTACGAAACGATTGGCAAGCCGTTTGTCAAAAACTCCAAGATGTCGGCGCGCAACGTGAACGTGTTCTACGGTGAAAAGCAGGCGATTCTGGATGTTTCGCTGGACATCGGCCGCAACGAAGTGCTCGCGATGATTGGCCCCTCCGGTTGCGGCAAGTCCACTTTCCTGCGCACGCTGAATCGTATGAACGACATCATCCCGATATGTGAGGTGCGCGGCGAAATCACCCTGGACGGTGAGGATATCTACGAGAGCGACCAGGATACCGTAATGCTGCGCGCGCGCGTCGGGATGGTTTTCCAGAAGCCCAATCCGTTCCCGAAGTCTATCTACGAAAATGTCGCTTACGGCCCGCGTATACACGGCCTGGCTCATTCCACGGCTGAAATGGACGAGATTGTGGAGAGCAGCCTGCGTCGTGCCGGCCTGTTCGAGGAAGTGAAGGATCAACTGGACAAGCCCGGTACCGGTTTGTCCGGCGGGCAGCAGCAGCGCTTATGCATTGCGCGGGCAATTGCTGTGAGTCCCGAGGTAATCCTGATGGACGAACCCTGCTCGGCACTCGATCCGATCGCCACAGCGCGCATAGAGGAACTGATAGACGAACTGAAGGAAAACTACACCATCGCCATCGTGACCCATTCCATGCAGCAGGCCGCCAGGGTCTCACAGCGTACCGCGTATTTTCACCTCGGCAAGCTGATCGAGGTGGGAGACACCAAGGAAATCTTCACGATGCCCAGGCACCAGCTGACGGAGAATTACATTACCGGCCGGTTTGGCTAACGGTCGTTCGCGCTTCGGACCGGGTGCCCATCAATTCTTTTTTTCCGCGGTATTGTCTTCCGCGCTTTCCACCTTGCTCGCAATCAGTTTAGTCACCCAGTTTGACAGGGAGCGGCCGTCCGCTTCCGCCAGCTTTTTCGCCTTCTTTTTCAATTCCGGTTCGATTCGGATGTTCAGTAGTTTGGTTTTGGACATGTGAAATGACTGGGCTCGCTGGAAAAGTGTGAGTTTATCACATGTGTACACATTGTTATTCAGCTGTGAATTGTGTATTTTGTGTATATACATGTTAGAGAGGTTCTCATGAATCTACAAGCCGCCCAGAAAGAATTGCGTGGACGTTCGCCGTATGTGACGCTGCCGTTGGTTGCGCTGGAAGTACTGGTGATTATCGGCGCGGGCTGGCTCCTGGTCGGACTCTTCGCCTGAGCCCATTGCATATCCGGTCCGCAGTAGTGTTCCGGGCCGTTACGTTCCGTTCCCCCGAATCGACGCTCCGTGCATATTTTGTCATATATATGTAAATTGACTGTCATAAAGATGGTCGAAACTCCCTCGGCGTAACAAAACTGTCACATTAGTGCTTTAACCTCGCGTTGCGCATGCGTTAGTGGCGTGCAGCACAAACAATCCGTGGGGAGTCTGATATGAAGCAACTGGTAGGTCTGGCGGTGATGGGTGCGGTGCTGGGTGCCTCCGGGGCGAATGCCCAGGTGCCGGCGGCGGAGTGGGAACAGTTCAAGGCGGAGTTTTCCGCGATGCGGGAGCGCGTTAGAGCACTGGAGATAGAAAACCAGCAGCTTCGTGAGGCCAGCAAGAACACCATCAAGGTTGAAGATCTGGCCGCCACCAACGCGGAAGTGAATACCCTCAAACAGCAGAGTTCTGATTCCTCCTGGGCGGATCGCGTATCCTGGAAAGGCGACTACCGTTTCCGTTACGAGGATATTGACGAGGAGGGCAGGGATGACCGTGAACGGTACCGTATACGGGCACGCCCGGCGCTGGTTGCCAGGGTCAGTGACACCACCGAAGTCGGTGTCGGGCTGGCTACAGGCAGCGACGATCCCGTCTCCAGCAACCAGACGCTGGGAGGAGGCAGCAGTTCCAAGGACATCAATCTAGATCTGGCCTATGCCACATGGACCGGACTGCCGGGCGTTGCGATTACCGCGGGAAAGTACGCCAACCCCTACTATACCGTGCAGAAGAGCCAGTTGGTGTTTGACGGTGACTTCCGCCCTGAGGGCATCTCCGTGAACTGGGCCAACGAGATGTTCTTTGCCCATACCTCGTTCAATTTTATCGAGAGTGACAGCAACCAGAGCAATTCGGATAATTACGGTGTCTGGGCTGCGCAGCTCGGCACCGTACTCGCACCGTTCGAGGGTGCGAAACTGACCCTTTCTGCCGGGTATATTGATATTCCGACCGCCGGTGAAGAGGCGATTTACGATGGCGAATTCTACGGCAACTCGTTTGTCGTGGTGGATGGCGTTGAACTGTACGAGTACGACTACGAACTGGTTACCGCATCGGTAGACCTTGGCCTGAAGGTGTTCGACCTGCCGCTGAATATTTATGCGGATTACGTGGAAAACCAGGATGTCGACGATCTTGAGACGGGGTATATGGCCGGTATCCAGCTTGGCAGTGCGAAGAAGAAGGGCGAGTGGCAGGTGAGTTACGAGTACGAGAAGCTTGATGCCAACGCGACCCTGGGTATTGTCACCAACTCCGACTTTGCCGGTGGCGGTACAGACGGCAAGGGTAGCACCGTGTCCGCCAAGTACGCGATCGACGACAGCTGGTACGTGGGCAGTACCTATTTCTTCGACAACAAGGCCGGCTTCAAGCTGGGCGACAACGCGAACTATGATCGCATTCAACTCGACACAGGCTTCAAGTACTAGCGCGACTTCCGGATAGATGCTCATTGTGAAACCGCTCTCGACCAACAGCACGTTTCAGGGTGAGCCGGCAACGACTCCTGGAGATACTCCTGGAGATACTTGCTTCACCCGTATGCTCGGGTACAATGTGCGGCTTTTCAGAGGAGCGGAATACCGCGCAAAGTCCCCCTCGTGTAAGTGGTCAGGGACACTGCCCTCTCACGGCGGTATCAGGGGTTTGAGCGCCCTGGGGGACGCCAACATCACCGGGCCCGGGGTCGTGTAGTCCCGGCTTTCCACTTTCTCAACACCGGGCACAGGCCCGGTTCACTGGCAGGGGACTTCATGAGCCGTTACTGGAGTGACGTGGTGGGCACACTGACTCCGTATGTGCCGGGAGAGCAGCCACAGGCGGGCAAACTGGTCAAGCTCAATACCAACGAATGCCCCTACCCGCCATCGCCGCTGGTGATGCAGGCGATACACTCGGTCAGTGCGGACGCACTGCGCCTTTATCCGGACCCTGAATCGGTCGCATTGCGCCGGGCGATCGCCGCGCGCAATGGCATACCGCCGGAACAGGTTTTCGTTGGGAACGGCTCCGATGAAGTGCTCGCGCTGGTATTCATGGCGCTGCTCAAGCACCGGCTCCCGCTGTACTTTCCCGATATCAGCTACAGTTTTTATCCGGTATGGGCCGATTTGTTCGGCATTGAGTGCATCCGGGTGCCTGTGGCAAATGACTTCAGCATCGACCCGGACGCCTACCCCGCAGCCAACGGCGGGGTCATTATACCCAATCCCAATGCGCCCACCGGCATGCTGATGCGCCCTGCCGCCATCCGCCGCCTGCTCGAGAGGAGCGCACAATCGGTAGTCGTGATCGACGAGGCTTACATCGATTTTGGCGGGGACTCCGCGACCTCGATGATCAACGAGTTCGACAATTTGCTGGTGGTGCAGACGCTGTCCAAGTCACGCGCGCTGGCGGGTCTGCGCGTGGGCTTTGCGATGGGGAATGAGGATCTCATCGAAGCGCTCGGGCGCGTAAAAAACTCCTTCAACTCCTACCCGCTGGATGTGATATCCCAGCGCGCGGCACTGGCCTCGTTCCAGGACGAGGATCACTTCCAGCAGAACTGCCGGCGAGTGATCAACTCCCGCGACAGCCTGTGTAGCGAGTTGGCGAAGTTGGGGTTCGAGGTGCTGCCTTCAGGCGCCAATTTTGTGTTCGCCACGCATCCGGTCATCGAGGCCCGCCAGCTATTTTCCAAACTCCGGGAGAAGGGGATCGTAGTGCGCTATTTCGACAAGCCGCGAATTGACAACTACCTGCGGATCAGCATTGGTACGGAGGAGGATAACGCGGCGCTGGTGATCGCACTGCGGGAATTGCTTGGCTGAGATTGCGCTGTGCGCTCACCGGGCAGTGCAGGCTAGCACTTTTTAAGCACCAGGCTGCCGATACTGTATCCGGCGCCGAACGAGCACAATACGCCGATGTCACCGGTCACCAGGTCCTCGCGATGCTTGTGAAAGGCGATAACGGACCCGGCGGAGCTTGTGTTGGCGTATTCGTCGAGTATGGTGGGTGCCTCTTCAGTGGTGGCATCGCGACCCAGCACACGTCGCGATATCAACTGGTTCATGCTCAGGTTTGCCTGGTGCAACCACAGGCGCTTCACCTCCGCAGGCGAGATACCGAGGGAGTCCAGTTGGGTGGAAATCTGGCTTGCCACCGCGGGGCAGACTTCCTTGAAGACTTTCCTCCCTTCCTGCACGAAGAGTTTGTCCGGCTTGCCCACGCCGGATTCATCCCCGCGGTTGAGAAAGCCGAAATTGTTGCGGATATTGTTGGAGTAAATGGTCTGCAGCTTGCTGTCCAGGATCGCATACCGCTCGCTTCCGGTCGCTGTGCTTGCGCTCTCCACGATCACCGCGGTGCAGACATCGCCGAAAATAAAATGGGAATCCCGGTCGCGAAAGTTGAGATGCCCACTGCAGATCTCGGGATTGAGCATCAGCACGCACCGGGCGCTGCCGTTGCTGACGGCGTCGCGGGCCTGTTGAATGCCGAATGTCGCGGAGGAGCAGGCCACATTCATGTCAAACCCGAAACCCTGGATACCGAGTGCGTCCTGTATCTCGATGGCCATGGCGGGATAGGCGCGCTGCATATTGGACGCTGCCACGATCACCGCATCGATATCCGCCGCGGACTTGCCAGCCTGTGCCATTGCTTCGCGCGCAGCCGCCACGCCCATTTCACACTGGATCGACTGTGCTTCATTGGGTCTTTCGGGCAGATTGGGCGTCAGGCGCGTGGGATCTACTATACCGTCTTTATTCATCACGTAGCGCGATTTGATTCCCGAGGCCTTCTCCACGAATTCCGCGGAGGACGGTTGCAGTGCCGCAATTCGCCCCGCCGCGATCTCGCTGGCATTTTCCGCGTTGAACATCTCAACGTAGGCGTTGAATGACTCTACCAGTTCCTCATTGCTGATGGACTCTGACGGGGTGAAGAGGCCAGTTCCACTGATGACGATTTCGGACATGGTAGAGTTTTCCAGTAGTTTACGTATACGGCACTCAATCGCTCGATGCCACGGTGGGCGCGAGACCTGATTTGTAATCAACCTGCCGGTTTACGTTGGTCCAGGGGAGTGAAGTCACGCTGTGTGTAACCGGTGTAGAGCTGTCGCGGGCGCCCGATGCGGTAGCTGCCGCTGATCATCTCATTCCAGTGCGCGATCCAGCCCACTGTGCGGCCGACAGCGAAGATTACCGTAAACATACTGGTTGGGATGCCCATGGCTTTGAGAATGATGCCGGAGTAGAAGTCGACATTCGGATAGAGCTTTTTCTCGATAAAATACTCATCTGAAAGCGCGATCTCTTCCAGGCGCTTGGCGATTTCCAGCATGGGATCATCGATACCCAACTCGGCGAGTACCTCGTCAGCGGACTCCTTCATGACCTTGGCGCGCGGGTCGAAATTCTTGTACACCCTGTGACCAAAACCCATCAGCCTGAAAGGATCGTTTTTGTCCTTGGCGCGCTCGACGAACTCATCGATTCGGGACACGTCGCCGATTTCCTGCAGCATCTCCAGTACCGCTTCGTTGGCGCCCCCGTGCGATGGCCCCCACAGCGCGGCGATACCGGCCGCAATGCAGGCAAAGGGGTTGGCGCCTGAAGATCCCGCCAGGCGTACCGTAGAGGTGGACGCGTTCTGCTCGTGGTCGGCATGGAGCAGGAAAATGCGATCCATGGCGGTGGCCAGCACAGGACTGATATTGCTGGGTTCGCAGGGGTTGCCGAACATCATGTGCAGGAAGTTTTCGGCATAGCTGAGACTGTTGTCCGGATACATGAAGGGCTGGCCGATAGAAAATTTGTAGCTCATCGCCGCCAGGGTGGGCATTTTAGCGATCAACCTGAAGGCAGCGATCTGGCGGTGGTGTTCGTCGGATATCTCCAGCGAGTCGTGGTAGAAGGCGGAGAGGGCGCCCACCACGCCACACATAATGGCCATGGGGTGGGCGTCGCGTCGGAAGCCATTGAAAAATGTACGAATTTGCTCATGCACCATGGTGTGTTTGTGCACTGTGCCGACAAAGCTGGCCTTTTGCTCCGCAGTCGGAAGCTCCCCGTAGAGCAAGAGATAGCAGGTCTCCAGGTAGTCAGAGTGCTCGGCCAGTTGCTCTATGGGGTATCCCCTGTGTAGGAGCACACCCTTGCCGCCATCGATGAAGGTAATCTGTGATTCGCAGGACGCGGTTGATACGAAACCCGGATCATAGGTAAACAGGCCCTTGCCTGTCAGCCCCCCGACATCCAGTACATCGGGACCCAGGGTTCCGGAGTATATAGGCAGGTCAATTGGCTCATCGATGCCATCAATCTTGAGAGTGGCTTTTTTGTCGCTCATGGAAGGTTCCGGGAAGTATTCAATCGAAGGGAGCCACTATAAAGTTTCGTGGGTTTTTGTCAATTACGGCGGCTTCCAAACCTGCGCATAAACGCCCGCCTGCAGTGTTGAAGCGATTCGACCCGGTGCCGATCGACCTCTGTCGGCACGAGACGTATTTTGCGTCCCGGATGGCTTCACGGTTTGTATTTGGCGTGGCAAATGCCTATAATCTGGCGCGTTTTGCAAGTATGCCAAACTAGTGGCCGAAGCACTCCTCGGCAGCGCATTAACCTGATTAATAGCCCTCCGGGCGTCATACAGACGGTACTCAATTGTGAAAGATAAACGCCCTGTTAACCTGGACATAGGGTCCATGCGGCTTCCCGTTACCGCATGGGCGTCCATTACCCATCGCGCCTCCGGCGTATTTATTTTTGTCGGTATGGCGGTGCTGTTATGGGCTCTCGATGCCAGCCTGTCCGGGCCTGACGAATTTGCCTCACTGCAGGAATCCCTTGGCAGCCCGCTGCTGAAACTGGTGATCTGGGCGGTAGTGTCGGCATTGATCTACCACGCGCTGGCCGGAATCAAGCATCTCATTATGGATATGGGCATTGGTGAAACCATGGAGGGAGGCATACGCGGCGTGCGAATCGTGGTTTGTCTCTCGGTGGTCTTCATTCTCGCAGCGGGGATCTGGATATGGTAACTGCGGTAACAAATATGGGCCGTTCCGGGCTCTACGACTGGCTGATGCAGCGGGTGAGCGCGGTCATATTGCTGGCTTACTTCCTCTATATAGGGAGCGTGCTTGTCAGCGGTGTCGATTACGCCCAATGGAGTGAACTGTTCGAGCAGACGTGGATGCGGGTCTTCAGCTTGCTGGCGCTGGTTTCGCTGGGTGCCCACGCATGGGTAGGCCTGTGGGTCGTGTTCACTGATTACTTTACGGAACGCATGATGGGCAGTGCCGGGAATATCATTCGTCTGGGCGCTCAGGTTGTTTGCGGGCTTATCATGTTCACGTATCTAGTCTGGGGCATCCAGATTCTGTGGGGTTTGTAATAATGGCTGCTCTTCGCACGATTTCTTTTGACGGCGTCATCGTAGGTGGCGGCGGCGCCGGAATGCGCGCTGCCCTGCAACTGGCCCAGTCCGGCTTCAAGACGGCCGTAATTTCCAAGGTGTTCCCCACGCGTTCCCACACGGTGTCCGCCCAGGGTGGTATCACCTGTGCCATCGCTTCAGCCGATCCGCATGATGACTGGCGCTGGCATATGTACGACACCGTGAAGGGCTCTGATTACATCGGCGACCAGGACGCGATCGAATATATGTGCAGCGTCGGCCCCGAAGCGGTGTTCGAACTGGAGCATATGGGCCTGCCGTTTTCACGCACTGAGGAGGGGCGCATTTACCAGCGACCTTTCGGCGGGCAGTCGAAGAACTATGGAGAGGGCGGACAGGCAGCCCGTACCTGTGCCGCGGCGGACCGCACCGGTCACGCGCTGCTGCACACGCTCTACCAGGGTAACCTCAAGCACGAAACCGTGTTTTTTAACGAGTGGTACGCCACTGACCTCGTCAAGAACCAGGACGGCGCGGTCGTCGGCGTGATTGCGATCTGCATGGAAACCGGCGAAACCGTGCACATCAAGTCAAAGGCCACCGTGTTGGCTACCGGTGGCGCGGGTCGAATCTATGCCTCCACCACCAATGCGCATATCAATACCGGTGACGGCATCGGTATGGTGTTGCGCGCGGGCTTTCCGGTCCAGGATATCGAGATGTGGCAATTCCACCCCACCGGCATCGCCGGTGCGGGGGTACTGGTCACCGAGGGTTGTCGGGGCGAGGGCGGCTACCTGATCAACAAGGACGGCGAGCGTTTCATGGAGCGCTACGCGCCCAATGCCAAGGACCTTGCCGGCCGTGATGTGGTCGCGCGCTCAATGGTGCTGGAGATACTGGAGGGGAGAGGTTGCGGGCCCAATGCTGACCACGTCTTCCTGAAGCTGGATCACCTCGGTGAGGAAGTCCTCGAGAGCCGGCTGCCGGGTATCTGTGAATTGTCGCGAACGTTTGCTCATGCTGATCCGGTCAAGGAGCCGATACCGGTTGTGCCGACCTGCCACTACATGATGGGCGGTATCCCGACGAACGTGCATGGACAGGCGTTAACAGTGGGCGCGGACGGTGTCGATGCGGTTATTCCCGGCCTCTTCGCCTGCGGCGAAGTCGCCTGTGTGTCGGTGCACGGGGCCAACCGGCTGGGTGGCAATTCGCTGCTGGACCTCGTCGTATTCGGACGGGCTTCCGGCCTGTTCATTGAAAAGTCCCTGCGTGAGGGCATCGAACTGCGCGACGCGTCTGACAGCGACATACAGCAAGCCATGTCACGGCTCGACAAATTGAACGCGTCCAGCGGAGGCGAACATGTCGCCGAGCTGCGCAAAGAGTTGCAAAGTACCATGCAGAATCATTTTGGCGTTTTCCGCGACGGGCCGTTCATGCAGGAAGGCATCGATAAACTCGCGGAACTGCGTGGACGCATAGAAAATGCCCAACTTGCCGACAAGAGCATGGCGTTCAATACCGCGCGTATCGAAGCGCTGGAACTCCACAATCTCTTCGAAGTCGCTGAAGCGACGGCAATTACCGCCGAGGCGCGCACGGAAAGCAGGGGCGCCCATGCCCGCAACGATTTTGAATCGCGCGACGATGAAAACTGGCTGTGCCATTCCCTGTACTTCCCCACGGACAAGCGCGTGGGCAAGCGGAAGGTGAATTTCGAGCCGAAAACCGTTGATACTTTCCAACCGAAGACGCGTGTCTATTAAGGGGCCGAATCATGTTGCAAGTCAGTATTTATCGCTACAACCCGGAAGTCGATACAGAGCCGTATATGCAGGATGTGCAGGTCGATACCGCGGGCAAGGACCTGATGGTTCTCGACGTGATGGAGATGATCAAGGCCCAGGACACCACAGTGACCTATCGCCGCTCCTGTCGCGAGGGCGTATGTGGTTCGGATGGTGTCAATATGAATGGCGTGAACGGCCTCGCCTGCATCACGGCGCTGTCCACGGTGGTCAAGAACAACAAATTGGTACTGCGTCCGCTTCCGGGACTGCCCGTGATCCGTGATCTCGTCGTGGATATGAGCCTGTTTTATGCACAGTACGAAAAAGTGCAGCCTTACCTGCAGAACGACACGCCGGCGCCGGCGATCGAACGGCTGCAGTCTCCCGAGGACAGGGAGAAACTGGATGGTCTGTACGAGTGTATTCTCTGTGCCTGCTGTTCGACATCCTGCCCGTCATTCTGGTGGAATCCCGATCGCTTCATCGGTCCCGCCGGCCTGCTGCAGTCGTATCGCTTTCTCGCGGATTCCCGCGATACGGCCACCGAAGAGCGTCTGGCAAAGCTGGATGATCCCTTCAGCGTTTTTCGTTGCCACGGGATTCAGAACTGTGTCAATGTATGTCCCAAGGGGCTTAACCCCACAAGGGCGATAGGGCACATACGCAATATGTTGCTTTCTCGTGCCACATAGCTTTAAGTTCTGTCTGTAAATATTTGAATTTTCAGGTTAAAAATGACACTCCCCGGGAGGGGGCAGATGCAAGATAGCACCATGGATTTGCTTTGGCAGAGCTCCCATATCGCTGGCGGTAATGCCACCTACGTCGAAAATTTATACGAATCCTACCTGAAAGACCCCAACGGTGTGCCGGAGCAGTGGCGCGATTATTTTGACAAGCTTCCCGTGGTGGCGTCCGAAATCGTGCAGGTGAGGGATGTTCCCCACTCGGTCATCCGCAAGCGGTTTGCACAGATCAGCAAGATGCGTGTGCGTACGGAAGCGACGTTACAGCACGATTCACAGGCCACGGAATACGAACGCAAGCAGGTTCGCGTCGTGCAACTGATATCCGCCTACCGCCAGCGCGGGCACCAGAAGGCGAAGCTCGATCCACTGGGATTGGCAGAGCGGGAAAAGGTCGCGGATCTGGATCTCAGTTACCACGAACTCTCATCCGCCGACTTCGATACCGTTTTCCAGGCGGGATCGCTGCATATCGGCAAGGCGGACGCCACGCTGGGCGAGATTTATGACGCCCTCAATCGCACCTATTGCAACACGGTCGGCGCCGAGTTCATGCACATTGTCGATACCCGGCAGCGCCACTGGATCATGCAGCGCATGGAGTCGGTGCGCTCCGCGCCCGATTACAGCGCGGATGTACGCCTGCAGCTACTCACTCAACTGATCAACGCCGAGGGCCTGGAGAAGTCCCTGGCTTCCAAATATCCTGGCACCAAGCGTTTCGGTCTGGAGGGCGGTGAGAGCCTGATTCCGATGTTGTCCGAGATGGTGCAACGCTGCGGTTCACTGCAGGCGAAGGAGATCGTCATCGGGATGGCGCACCGCGGCCGGCTGAATGTGCTCATCAATATCCTCGGCAAGAACCCCTCGGAGCTGTTCGCCGAGTTCGAGGGCAGGGCGCTGTACACCAGTTCCGGCGATGTCAAATACCACCAGGGATTTTCGTCCAACGTGATGACGGCCGGCGGCGAAGTGCACCTGGCCTTATCGTTCAATCCCTCCCACCTGGAGATCGTCGCGCCCGTCGTTGAAGGCTCGGTGCGCGCGCGGCAGGAGCGGCGCGAAGACCAGACCGGGAATCTGGTGGTGCCCATCGTAGTGCATGGCGATGCGGCCTTCGCGGGCCAGGGCGTGGTGATGGAAACGTTCCAGATGTCACAAACCCGCGCCTATACGACCGGGGGCACCATCCATATCGTGCTGAACAACCAGGTTGGTTTCACCACCCACAGGCGCGAGGATGCCAGATCGACCGAGTATTGCACCGAAGTGGCAAAAATGGTGCAGGCGCCGATATTCCACGTCAATGCCGACGATGCGGAAGCCGTACTGTTCGTCACCCAACTGGCCGTCGATTACCGCACCGAGTTCAAGAAGGATGTGGTGATAGATCTTACCTGTTACCGGCGTCGCGGGCACAACGAGGCGGACGAGCCGTCGGTGACGCAACCACTGATGTACAAGAAGATCGCCAGCCATAAGACCACGCAGGAGATCTACGCGGACAAACTCATCGGTGCCGGCCTGATAACGGAAGGCGAGGTGCAGACTCTGGTGGATCGCTATCGCGAGGCGCTGGACCGCGATGCGCCACTGGTCTCCAGTCTGGTCTCGGAACCGAACAAGACCCTGTTCGTTGACTGGTCTCCCTATCTGGGCCACGACTGGACACTGCAGTGCGACACCCGGGTCGAGATCCAGGCCTTGCAGGCGCTGGCGCACACTACCAACCTGGCGCCCGACGGCTTTCCCCTGCAGCGCCAGGTGTCCAAGATCCTGGAAGATCGCCGCAAAATGGGTGCGGGAGCGATGCCGATAAACTGGGGCTTTGCCGAGAACCTGGCATACGCTTCCCTGCTGGATGAAGGTTACCCGGTGCGCCTGACGGGCCAGGATGTGGGTCGCGGCACCTTCTCTCACCGCCACGCTGTATTGCACAACCAGGGGGATGGCAGTGCGTATATCCCGTTACAACATATCAGTGACGAGCAAGCCAAATTCGTGATTTACGACTCACTGCTGTCTGAGGAAGCCGTGCTGGCTTTCGAGTACGGCTACGCGACCACGATGCCTCAGGGGCTGGTGATATGGGAAGCCCAGTTCGGTGACTTCGCCAATGGTGCGCAAGTGGTTATCGATCAGTTCATCACCAGCGGTGAACACAAGTGGTCGCGACTGTGCGGCTTGACCATGCTGCTGCCGCACGGCTACGAAGGCCAGGGGCCGGAGCATTCCTCAGCGCGGCTGGAACGCTTCATGCAACTCTCCGCGGAGCACAATATCCAGGTTTGCGCGCCGACTACTCCCGCCCAGGTTTTCCATATGCTCAGGCGGCAGGCCATTCGCCCGCTGCGCAAACCCCTGGTGGTGATGTCACCGAAGAGCCTGTTGCGACACAAGGAGGCGATCTCGACAATCGACGAACTCGCCGGTGGACACTTTCACAATGTCCTGGATGAAACGGATGATCTCGATTCATCCAAGGTGGAGCGTATAGTCCTGTGTAGCGGCAAGGTGTTTTACGACCTGCGTGAAGCCAGGCGAGAAAGGGGCCTGGACCACATCGCAATCCTGCGGCTGGAGCAGTTGTACCCATTCCCCGAGGCCGAGCTGCAGGAGATCCTGTCGCGCTCATATCCCAATATTGTCGATGCCATCTGGTGCCAGGAAGAACCGATGAACCAGGGCGCCTGGTACGCCAGTCAGCACCATATGCGGCGAGTCATTCAGCGCCACAAGGTGGATGTATACCTGCGCTATGTCGGCAGGGAGGCCTCCGCGGCGCCCGCGGCGGGCTACATGGCGCTGCACCTCGCGCAAATGAAGCAGTTTATTGACGAGGCCCTGGGTGAGATGCCCTGGGGCAACTAGAGACACCCGTGATTCTCACGAAGGAATAGAAATGGCTATTGAAATAAAGGCCCCCGTTTTCCCTGAATCCATCGCCGATGGGGAAGTGGCGGCCTGGCACAAAACAGAGGGCGAAGCGGTTGCCCGCGATGAACTGATTGTTGAAATCGAAACGGACAAAGTGGTGTTGGAAGTAGTGGCTCCCGCCGATGGCGTGATCGGCAGGATCCACGCGCAGGTGGGCGAGACCATAGAGAGCCAGCAACTCCTGGCCACGCTGGAAGAGGGGCAGGCGGCTGCGCAGAGCGCCCCGAAAAAAGCGGCACCCCCGGAGGAGAAACAGCAGACTGAGGCCGCCTCCGCCACCGACCTGCTCGGCCCGGCGGCAAGACAACTGGTCGAGAAACACAAGCTGGATGTCAGTGCCATCACAGGAACCGGCAAGGGCGGTCGTATCCTCAAGGAAGACATCGTGAAGTTTATGAAAGCCCATGAATCGGAGCCGCCGCCCGCTGCGGCTGCGGGGCCCGCGGCGACGGCGAGCGACACGGAGGCTGAACCGACAGTGCGGCTTTCCAGTGAGCGCATAGAGCGCCGTGTGCCGATGACCCGTATGCGCGCCAAAATCGCCGAGCGGCTGCTCAACGCATCCCAGGAAACGGCGATGCTCAGCACCTTTAACGAGGTGAATATGGCGCCGGTAATGGCGCTGCGCAGTAAATATAAGGAACAGTTTGAGAAAACGCACAACGGTACGCGGCTGGGGTTCATGGGGTTTTTTGTCAAGGCGGCCTGTGAGGCATTGAAACGATTTCCGGCAGTCAATGCCTCCATCGATGGTAATGACATCGTGTACCACGGCTACCAGGATATCGGGGTTGCTGTCTCTACCAAAGGCGGGCTGGTCGTTCCGGTGATGCGAGACGCCGACTTCATGAGTCTGGCGGATGTAGAAGCTGCCATCGCCGACATGGGCAAGCGCGCCAAGGACAACAAACTGACAATTGACGATATGACTGGCGGTACTTTCACGGTCACTAACGGTGGCGTGTTCGGCTCCCTGTTGTCGACACCGATTCTCAACCCCCCGCAGACCGGAATACTTGGAATGCACAAGATTCAGGATCGCCCGATGGCTGTTAACGGCGAAGTCGTAATCCTGCCGATGATGTACCTGGCCCTGACCTATGATCATCGGCTTATTGACGGCAAGACGGCGGTGCAGTTTCTGGTTGCCGTGAAGGACCTGATTGAAGATCCGGCCAGGATACTGCTGCAGCTCTAGATCGCTGCAGGCTGTAGATTGCAATACTGCAACCCTTCCATTGTGAAGTGACTTTATTTTGGGAAAGACAATGTCCGAAAAATACGATCTGGTGGTGATTGGCTCAGGCCCCGCGGGCTATGTGGCCGCTATCAAGGCGGCTCAGATGGGTTTGAAGACCGCGTGTGTCGAACAGTGGCTGAGCGATGACGGTAATGTTCAACTCGGCGGTACCTGCCTGAATGTGGGCTGTATTCCGTCAAAGGCGCTCCTCGACAGCAGCCACAAGTATACAGAGGTGAAGGATGGCCTCGCGGTGCACGGTATAACGGTGAAAAAGCCGGAGTTCGATGTGGCTGCCATGCTGGCGCGCAAAGAAAAAATCATTACCCAATTGACGGGTGGTATCGCCGGCCTGTTCAAGCACAACGGGGTTACCGCGATCCCGGGCAAGGCCAAGGTACTCGTTGGCACCAGGGTCGAGGTAACGGACGACGCGGGCCAGGTGCAGGAACTGCAGGCGGGCAATATCATTATCGCCGCCGGATCCCTGCCGGTAAGCATACCCCCGGCGCCGATAGACAATGAGCACATCCTGGATTCCACCGGCGCTCTGGCCCTCACCGAGGTCCCGGCCAGGCTGGGTGTGATCGGGGCGGGCGTTATCGGCCTGGAACTGGGCAGCGTCTGGCGCCGCCTCGGGTCGGAGGTCGTGATGCTGGAAGCCCTTGACGATTTCCTGCCCATGATGGATGTGCAGATTGCCAAGGAGGCCGGCAAGATTTTCAAGAAACAGGGTCTGGACATTCGCCTGGGGGCAAGGGTCACCAAGGCTGAGGTCAAGGATGGCAGCGTGGAAGTGACCTATGTCGGCGCTGACGGCGAGCACACGGAAACGTTCGACAAGTTGATCGTCGCGGTGGGACGCAAACCCAATTCCGCTGGCTTGTTTGCATCCGACAGCGGCGTGACGCTGGACGAGCGCGGCTTTATTTACGTGAACGACTACTGCGAGACCGAGGCGCCGCACGTGTACGCCGTGGGCGATATCGTGCGCGGTCCGATGCTGGCGCACAAAGGGTCGGAGGAGGGCGTGATGGTGGTCGAGCGCATACTGGGTGAGCAGGCCCAGATGAATTACGACTGCATACCCTCCGTGATCTACACCCACCCTGAAATCGCTTCCGTCGGCCGCACAGAACAGGAACTCACCGCTGACGGTGTAGCCTATAAAACCGGAGTATTCCCCTTTGCCGCGAGCGGCCGGGCGCTGGCGGCCAACGACCCGGATGGCATGGTTAAAATGATCGCTCATGCCGAGACGGATCGCATTCTCGGCTGCCACATCCTCGGCGCTTCGGCGGCGGATCTGGTGCAGCAAGTGGTGATCGCGATGGAGTTCGGGGCCAGCGCAGAAGATCTCGCGCTGACAGTATTTGGTCATCCCACCCTGTCGGAGGCGGTGCATGAAGCCGCGCTGGCGGTGGATGGTCATGCCATTCATATCGCCAATCGCAAAAAGCGGTAACGGAACACGTTCCGGTGCGTACAACAACACAGAGTGTTGACGCACGGGGATGTTCAGGGGCCGGTCCGGCGCGTGCAAGTGCCGGGACGGATGCAACCATCAACAGTCAGGATCAGACGACAGGATAGAACATGAATCTTCACGAGTATCAGGGTAAGCAACTGTTTGCCGAGTACGGGCTGCCCGTTTCCACGGGGTTTGCCGTGGACACCCCGCAGGAAGCGGCTGCGGCGGCGGACAAAATCGGCGGCGATATGTGGGTGGTCAAAGCACAGGTCCATGCGGGCGGTCGCGGCAAGGCGGGCGGCGTCAAACTGGTAAAAACCAAGGATGAAATCAGGGAATTTGCCCAGCAGTGGCTCGGCAAGCGACTGGTGACGTACCAGACGGATGAAAACGGCCAGCCGGTCAGCAAGATTCTGGTCGAAACCTGTACCGATATCGCCGACGAACTGTATCTCGGTGCGGTGGTGGATCGTTCGTCACGGCGTATCGTATTCATGGCCTCCACCGAAGGCGGTGTAGAGATCGAGAAGGTCGCTGAGGAGACGCCGGAGAAAATCCTGCGCGCAACGATCGACCCGCTGGTGGGCCCCCAGCCTTACCAGGGTCGTGAACTGGCCTTCAAGTTGGGCCTGGAGGGCGAGCAGATCAAACAGTTCGTGAAGATATTCATGGGGCTGGCCCAGATGTTCGTCGAGAAGGACCTGGCGTTGATCGAAATCAATCCGCTGGTCGTAACCGAACAGGGCAATCTGCATTGCCTCGATGCCAAAATTGGCGTCGACAGCAACGCGTTGTACCGCCAGCCGCAACTGCAGGCGATGCACGATCCCAGCCAGGAGGACGAGCGTGAATCCCATGCCGCACGCTGGGAACTCAATTATGTCGCACTGGACGGCAACATCGGGTGCATGGTCAACGGCGCGGGGTTGGCGATGGGTACGATGGATATTGTGGCGCTGCACGGTGGCTTCCCCGCCAACTTCCTGGATGTGGGTGGCGGTGCCACCAAGGAACGGGTGTCGGAGGCCTTCAAGATCATCCTTTCCGATGACAAGGTAAAAGCGGTGCTGATCAACATCTTCGGCGGCATCGTGCGCTGTGACCTGATCGCGGAGGGTGTTATCGGCGCGGTGGCAGAAATCGGCGTTGAAGTGCCGGTAGTCGTTCGCCTGGAGGGCAACAACGCCGACCTGGGGCGCAAGGTCCTGGCGGACAGTGGATTGAACATCATCGCTGCGACCAGTCTTACGGATGCTGCCCAGCAAGCAGTCAAAGCAGCGGGAGGAGCCGCATAATGAGCATTCTTATCGACAAGAACACCAAGGTCATCTGCCAGGGTTTTACCGGCTCCCAGGGAACGTTCCACTCTGAACAGGCCATCGAGTACGGTACGAAAATGGTGGGCGGCGTAACGCCCGGCAAGGGCGGCCAGGAGCACCTGGGCCTGCCCGTATTCAATACCGTGGCTGATGCCGTTGCCGCCACGGGCGCTGATGCGTCGGTGATCTACGTGCCCGCGCCGTTTTGCAAAGACTCCATCCTCGAAGCAGCCAATAGCGGCATAAAGCTTATCGTGTGCATCACCGAAGGTATTCCCACACTGGATATGCTCGAGGCCAAGGTGAAGTGCGATGAACTCGGCGTGCGCCTGATAGGACCCAACTGCCCCGGTGTGATCACGCCAGGCGAGTGCAAGATCGGCATCATGCCCGGGCATATTCACCTGCCCGGTAAAGTCGGAATTGTTTCACGCTCAGGCACATTGACGTATGAAGCGGTCAAGCAGACTACCGATGCCGGATTCGGCCAGTCCACCTGTGTCGGTATCGGGGGCGATCCGATTCCGGGCTCCAATTTCATCGATATTCTGCGGATGTTCCAGGAAGATCCGGCCACCGAGGCGATCGTGATGATCGGGGAAATCGGCGGCACAGCCGAGGAAGAAGCGGCCGCTTATATCAAGGCCAATGTGACCAAGCCGGTGGTGTCCTATATCGCGGGTGTAACTGCCCCCAAAGGCAAGCGTATGGGCCACGCGGGAGCGATTATTTCCGGGGGTAAGGGCACGGCCGACGAGAAATTTGCCGCGCTGGAAGATGCCGGCGTGAAAACGGTTCGCAGCCTGGCGGAAATCGGTTCCGCGCTGGCCGAGGTAACAGGCTGGTAGCGCCACCGGCTCGCCGCGGAAAAAGAGCCCGTCTTCGGACGGGCTTTTTTTTGAGTTTGTAAGACCCCATAAATTCCCCCGCCTCCCTTGAAATTCACCGCTGCCACCCCAATATCACGGGAAGGAAATAATTCCCTTTGTATCAATGAATTACCAAGAGGTTGCCATGACCGCTGATGTAAAAAAAGAGACCCTGGGCTTCCAGACGGAAGCCAAACAACTGCTGCACCTGATGATCCACTCGCTGTACAGCAACAAGGAAATCTTCCTGCGCGAGTTGATTTCAAACGCCAGTGATGCGATTGATAAACTGCGCTTCGCCTCGCTCGAAGACGAATCGATGCTGGAGGGCCAGGCAGACTACGAAATTCGCGTGGAAGTCGACAAGAAGAAAAACACCATCACCCTGAGCGATAACGGCATCGGCATGACGCGGGACGAGGTCATCGAAAACCTCGGCACGATTGCCAAGTCGGGTACCGCTTCGTTCCTGGAGAGCCTTACCGGCGATGCGCGCAAGGATTCACAACTCATCGGCCAGTTCGGCGTCGGCTTCTACTCCGGCTTTATCGTTGCAGAACGTGTGGAAGTGCACACGCGCAAGGCCGGCACCGCGGCAGATACCGGTGTGCTGTGGGAGTCTCACGGCGAGGCGGAGTTCTCCATTGAAGCGAGACCCAAGGAGTCGAGAGGGACCAGTATTACCCTGTACCTGAAAAAGGACTGCAAGGAATTTGCCGACGATTGGCGTGTGCGCAGTGTTATCAAGAAATACTCCGATCACATATCTGTACCCGTCACGATGGCCAAACCGCCAGCGCCGGAAGAGGACGATGAGAAAAAATCGTCCAAGCCGGCAGCTCCTGAATTCGAGGCCATAAACGAAGCGACAGCGCTGTGGACGCGACCGCGCACTGAAATCAGCGACGACGAATACAAGGCTTTTTACAAACACGTATCGCATGACTTCGATGATCCGTTGACATGGAGCCACAACAAGGTCGAGGGCAAACTGGAGTACACCAGCCTGTTATACCTGCCCTCGAGGGCGCCGTTCGACTTGTGGAATCGCGAGATGTCCCGCGGGCTGAAGCTGTATGTCCAGCGCACTTTCATCATGGACGATGCGGAACAGTTCCTGCCGATGTACCTGCGATTCGTCAAGGGCGTGGTGGATTCAAACGACCTGTCGCTGAACGTGTCACGCGAGATCCTGCAGCAGGACCCCGCTGTCGAAAACATGCGCAGCGCCCTGACCAAGCGGGTGCTGGACATGCTGGGCAAGATGGCCAAGGAGAAGAAGGGCGACAACTATGCCAATTTCTGGAAGCAGTTTGGCAGTGTGCTCAAGGAGGGCCCCGCGGAAGATATGGCGAACAAGGAGAAAATCGCCAAGCTATTGCGTTTCAGCACAACCCATACCGACTCCGAGGTACAGGACCAGTCGCTGGAGGATTATATCTCCCGCCTGCAGGAGAAACAGGACAAGATTTATTACGTGGTCGCGGAAAACTTCAACACCGCTCGCAAGAGCCCGCACCTGGAAGTCTTTCGCAAGAAGGGCATAGAAGTTCTGCTGCTGTCTGATCGCGTTGATGACTGGTTGATGAACCATCTGGGCGAGTTTGACGGCAAACAGTTCCAGGATGTGGCGCGCGGTGCCCTGGAACTGTCCAGCGACTCAGAGGAAGACAAGGCAGCCCAGGAAGCGGTGGCCAAGGAGTCCGAGGCGCTGGTAGAACGCCTGTCAAAAGTACTCGAGTCCAGGGTGAGTGAGGTGCGAGCTACGGCGCGGTTGACTGATTCGGTCGCCTGCCTGGTTGTCGGCGAGCACGACATGGGCGCCCAGATGCGCCGCATTCTGGAGTCAGCCGGCCAGGCTGTACCGGAGTCCAAGCCCATACTGGAGGTCAATCCAGTTCACCCGCTGGCGCGGTTGCTTGATGCGGAGCCCGACGAGGAGCGGTTTGCCAATCTCGCGCAGATAATTTTTGACCAGGCCACGCTCATAGAAGGCGGTCACCTGGAAGATCCCGCGGAGTATGTCTCGCGGCTGAATTCCCTGTTGGTGGAACTCACCAGCGCCGCCTGATCCGGTATTGCGGGCGTGTAGCAGACGCGCCCGCAAGCATGACGTGCACACCGACCGGCACAGCGGGCGTTTGATGATATGATGCCTGTTGGTGAACGCGCAGCGAACAGGGAGCCAGCGATACAGTGATCGTGACAATCTGGCGGCACGGCAAGGCTAAAGACGGCAGTAATGACCGTCTGCGTGAGCTGACAGTGACGGGGCGCGAAGACGTGGCGCTGGGGTGCGCGCAGTTTCAGAAAGCCTGCAGGCTGAGAAGCATTGTCGCACTTACGTCGGTGCTGCACAGCCCCTGGCTGCGAACGCAGCAGACAGCGGAAATTATCGTTTCCACGTTACGTCCCGCGACCAGCCGCGCGGAGGGCGCATTGCGTCCAGGTTCCAGCGTCTCGCAGGTCGATACGGCGTTATCCGCTTACGACAGCGGCGGTGACGAGCAGCATATCGCGCTGGTCTCGCACCAGCCGTTGGTATCCTCTCTGGTGGATCATTACCTTGGCGCCCGGGGCAGTGTGCCGTTCCTGCCGCCGGGTGGCCTGGTGACGTTATCACTCGATGTCGCGGCAGCCGGTTGTGGAAAGTTGTTGTTCTGGGCCTGTCCGCCGGAGTATGAGGTCTGCGTGTAATGGCGCCTGATGCGGCGCAGCGTCCGGCTGCGACTGTCAGTTGGCAAGTAAACGGGCTGCGACTGGCGGGATTGACATGGGGGCGACCCGGAGAGAGGCCCTTGCTGGCGCTGCATGGCTGGCTCGACAATGCCGCGAGTTTTGCGTTTCTGGCGCCGCTGCTGGCAGGTTGCCATGTCGTGGCGCTCGATTTGACCGGACACGGGCAGAGTGAGCGGCGCTCAGCCGATGCCAGTTACCAGATCTGGGATGACCTGCCGGAAATCCTCGGCGTCGTGAATACACTGGGTTGGGAAACGTTTGACCTGATCGGCCATTCCCGCGGCGCCATCATTTCGACTTTGCTGGCCAGCGCATTTCCGGAGCGCATTCGTCGCCTGGTGTTGCTCGATGCGGTCGTGCCCGGTGCGGTCGCGGAGAGTGAGTTTCCGCGCCAGATGCGCAAAGCGCTGCAGGACAAGGAACGTCTGCAAACGCGCCAGAATCGCGTTTTTCCCTCCGTCGAAGAGGCCGTGGCTTCCAGGGAAGCGCGGGGGCTGTCACCCGTGGCGGCCAGGACCCTGGTCGAACGCAGTGTGCGGGCGTGCCCCGGGGGCGTGACCTGGACGACTGACCCGCGCTTGCACGGCGCCTCCGCTGTCAAGCTGAGCGATGCCCACCTCCGCGCGGTCCTGGCTGCGTTGGATATGCCGACGCTGCTGCTGTTGTCACAGCAAACCTGGGCGCAGTCGCAGGCAATGTCGCACTACGCGGGGCTTCATATCCCGCACCTTAGCGTGGATACCGTCGATGGTGAACATCATTTCCATATGGAGGACAATGTGGCACAGGTGGCGCAGCGCGTACAACAGTTTCTGATCGCGACAGGAGAGTGAGATCCCGCATGAAGTTCGGCAGTCCCTACAGGCTTGTTTTGATGTTAGCTTTGCTTGCCCCGCTGTGTCTCGGTGTGCCGGTCGCTGCGGACACGCCTCCCGTCCTGTTGCTATTGCAGCAGGTGGACGGATATCCGCATACGAAGCAGATTGCGTTTGCAGAACGCGAGGTGGTCGATCACGAGGTCGGCCTCGGCGCGATTCAGAAAGTGCGCGGCGAATGGCATTTCAAGCACAGCGAAAGGCTCAGCGGTACCTTGACCAGCTATACTTGGCTGGTCGGCAACGGGTTCAGTGCCGCCGAGGTGATGGCCCGGATGCTGGACGCGGTGGCGAGTCTGGAGGGCGCCAGCGAACTGTTCAGTTGCGACGGGCGCGCCTGTGGGCGTGCGGTGCAGTGGGCCAATCGGGTGTTCGGGGAAAGGGTGTTATTCGGTCGAGAGGACCTGCAGCAGTACCGTGTATACAGTTTACAGGGGAGTTCGAGTGGCAGGTTGCTCGCCTATAGCGCCGAGCGCACGGCAGACCGTCAATATCTCCATGTGGAATGGCTGCATGTCGTTCCGCAGTAGCACAGCGGGAACTGTTCGCCGTGCCGCGATTACATCTGGAGCAGTGACAGGAACTCTTCGCGGGTTTTGTGTTCGCTGCGAAACGAGCCCAGCATTGTGGACGTTTTCATCAGTGAGTTTTGTTTTTCCACACCGCGCATCATCATGCACATGTGTTGTGCTTCGATAATCACCCCCACGCCTTCGGCATTGGTCACTTCCATAACGGTTTCGGCAATCTGCGCGGTGAGCGATTCCTGGATTTGCAAACGTCGGGCGTAGACGTCAACAATCCGTGCAACCTTGGAGAGACCCAGTACTTTGCCAGTGGGAATATAGGCGACATGGCACTTGCCGATAAAGGGCAGGACGTGGTGTTCGCAGAGGGAGTACAGTTCTATATCCTGCACCAGGATCATCTCGCTCGAAGCCGACGGAAACAGTGCGTCATTCACCACCTCGTCGACCGATTGCCGGTAGCCCTGCGTTAAAAACTCAAAGGCCTTGGCGGCGCGCTTGGGCGTATCCACAAGCCCCGGACGGCTGAGGTCCTCGCCTATCGACTCGATTATCTTTGCCCAGTGATCTTCCAACAGCCTGACTCCACAGTGGTCGCGACAAGGGGGTGCTGATAGTAGCAATCCGTTCCCTGCAAGGCAATTGTGCTAACGGTTGGGTACTAACGGTATCGGGCACGTCGCAGCGAATGGTGAATCGGTTACAATTGCGCGATGAAACATGATATCTGCAGTAGCAAACGACCTCGGACCGTGGGTGAAGCCCTGCAATTCTGTAGCGAGGCCCTGGCGAGCGGCGACGTGTTCTTCGGTCACGGAACGGATAACGCCTGGGATGAGGCCGTGGAACTGGTGCTGTTCGCAGCGCAATTGCCCGCCGGTTCCGGCGAGGACGTGTTACCCCTGGTCCTGGACCAGACCGTTACCACGCGCCTGTTCGCGCTGTTGCGCCGCCGTATCGAGGAGCAGATTCCGCTGCCGTATTTAACCGGGCGTGCGTGGTTTGCCGGTCTGCAGTTTCACTGCGACCAGCGCGCGATCATTCCGCGTTCGCCGATTGCCGAACTCATTCTCGGGGATTTCCAGCCCTGGTACAGTGGACCCGCGCCGACGCGCATACTGGACTTATGCTGCGGGGGAGGTTGTATCGGATTGGCCGCTGCCTATTATTACCCTGACGCGCACGTGGATTTGCTGGATATCGACGGTGCCGCGCTTGAACTGGCGAGAGAAAATGCGCTTCTGCTGGGGGTCGAGAAGCGTGTCAGTATCTGCCAGTCCGACCTCTTCGCCACCCTGGGTGATGTTCGTTACGACCTGATTCTCAGTAACCCTCCGTATGTGGATGCACAGGACCTCGCCAACATGCCCGCTGAGTATCACCATGAACCCGAGCGCGCGCTCGGCTCGGGCGCGGATGGCCTGGACCTGACCCGTCGCATACTCCGCGTTGCGGGCGAGTTTCTCCGCGATACCGGCTTGCTGATAGTGGAAGTGGGTAACAGTTGGCCCGCGCTGGAAGCCGCTTACCCCAAAATGCCTTTCACGTGGGTGGAGTTTGAGCACGGCGGCGAGGGCGTGTTTGCGCTGACGGCGGCGGAGTTGCAAGATTCCAGCACAAGGGTGTGAGAATAAGCCTATAATACGCGGTTTGATACCAGCGGCGTTCGGGAACACGAAAAAAATATGGCGGGAAACTCAATCGGCAAGCTATTCACGGTGACCAGCTTCGGCGAGAGTCACGGGCCCGCGCTCGGGTGTATCATTGATGGATGTCCTCCCGGATTGCCGCTGGATGTCGCCGACCTGCAGCGCGACCTCGATCGGCGTAAACCGGGTACTTCGCGTTTTACCACGCAGCGGCGCGAGGCAGATGAAGTCCGCATCCTGTCCGGCGTTTTCGAGGGCGTCACCACGGGCACCCCGATCGGGCTGATGATCGAGAACACTGACCAGCGATCCAAGGACTACTCCAATATCAAGGATACGTTTCGTCCCGCTCACGCAGACTATACCTATAATCAGAAATACGGGTTCAGAGACTACCGCGGTGGCGGTCGATCCTCTGCGCGTGAAACGGCCATGCGGGTTGCCGCCGGGGCCGTCGCGAAGAAATATCTGTCGTCGCGCTACGGCATCGAGATTCGTGGCTATCTGGCGCAACTGGGCCCGATCAGGGTAGAGCAGATTGACTGGGACGTGGTGGACAGCAATCCCTTCTTCTGTCCGGACCCCGCGAAAGTGGCCGACATGGAGGCCTTCATGGCAGCCCTGATAAAAAGCGGGGATTCTATCGGTGCGCGCATCAATGTTGTGGCCAGCGGGGTTATGCCGGGACTGGGTGAGCCGGTTTTCGACCGGCTGGATGCCGATATCGCCAGTGCGATGATGGGCATCAACGCCGTCAAGGGCGTGGAAATCGGCGCGGGCTTCGACGCCGTGGAGCAGCATGGTAGCGAGCATCGCGACCTGCTGACCCCGCAGGGATTTATTGGCAACAATGCCGGCGGCGTGCTGGGCGGTATCAGCAGCGGACAGGATATTACCGTGAGCCTCGCCCTGAAACCTACCTCGAGCATACGCCAGCCGGGCGCCACTATCGATGTCAGCGGAGCGGCGACTGAGGTTGCTACGCACGGCCGTCATGACCCCTGTGTCGGCATTCGCGCCACACCGATCGCGGAGGCGATGCTGGCGATTGTGTTGATGGACCACGTGCTGCGTCATCGTGCGCAGAATATGGACGTGCAGTGCGATACACCGGTGATTCCCGCTGCCAGGCCACGTGGCGATGCCTCCTGAACAGCGTATTGCCTGATGAGCAGGGCCAACCGCCGCTTCTATCGCACACTTTTGTTGGGGCTGATGGCGCTCGCTGTACTGGTCTGGACCGCTGTCGATCAGTTCGGCATTTCCCGGCGGGAAATGGCCGATCTGTTTACCGGCACCCTGATGATCGCCGGTGGCACGATTGCACTGGCGGCATTATGCGTGGTGTTCTGGATCGGCCTGCGCAAGCTATTGCGCAACCATAACGAATAGGGGCGCCGGTCCCGGCCTGTGGCCGCTTTGATCAGGCCTGCCCCAGGTCTATCTCCAGCGTCATGCTGTCGGCGATCTCGTCGAGGCTCGCCTGCAACTCATCCATACGGGCGGCTTCCGGTATCCATGCTTCAATTCGCGCGTGGAAGATCGGTTCCGCGCTCATAGGCGCGCTCTGGACGTCGGTATCCATCTCCAGAACGTTGATCTGGCGTTTGGCAAGCGCGGCGGATATTTCCCGAACTATGCCGCGGCGGTCCGGCCCGAGGACAGTCAGCGTGATATCTCGTCCCGGAACGGGCGCCGGGGTTTGTGCGGATGCGATGGATTCCATCGGAGTGACACGGACACTGATGCCGCTGGCGGCCAGTGCGCCAAGGTCCGCCTCCAGCGATGGCCCGCCATCGGCGGGCAGGGAGACCAGGATCAATCCGGCGAATTTGCCGCCCAGCTGCGACAGCTTGCTTTCATGCCAGTTGCCCTGGTTTTTTTCAATGACGGCTGACAGTTTTTCTACCAGTCCGGGTCTGTCGTCACCAATAAAGGTGACGATAAAGGAAGTTTGCACGGTTTGGACTCCACATTCGCAGGCACAACCCGTATATTATCGCGCCACCAGAAGGAGTAGAACCACAACATGGCAGAATTTGTGAGGGTTCCGCCACAGCGCTTGCAGGGCGAGGTGCTGCAGGCGCTGCTCGAGGAGTTCGCCTCCCGCGACGGAACCGATTATGGCGAGCGGGAGCACACACTGGCGGAAAAGGTCGCGCAGTTGCGCGGATTGCTGTTCTCGGGTGAGCTTCAACTCCTTTACGACGCTGACAGTGAGCAATGGGACCTGTTGCCGCGCGAACAGGCAGAACAGTTGCTCGACAGCTGATAAAATGCCCGGATGAGCGACAAACCAGATCATATACTCGATGCCACAGGCCTGTACTGCCCGGAACCGGTGATGCTGCTGCACAACCGTATTCGCGACATCGCCGTGGGAGAGACTCTGCAGGTGCTGGCAACCGATCCTTCGACGGAGCGCGACATCCCGAAGTTTTGTGTCTTCCTGGGCCATGAATTGTTGCGGCACGAGGAGTCGGAAGGCCAGTACCGCTACCTGTTGCGGAAGCGGGAATCAACCTGATGGCGATGGTCGAGAAAGTCCCGGGGCCCCCAGTCGAGCTGTTTCAATCGGCGCGGCTGGAGCGTGTGTTTAATGCCTGTTTTTCCTTCACCTACAACACGCGCCTGTGTGGCGGCGCCGACGAGCCGCTGTACCTACCGGCGGCCGCTGCAGGTGATTATCATCTGCTGTATTACCGACAGGACTATTTCGCCAGCGCGCTGCACGAGGTCTCGCACTGGTGCATTGCCGGGATGCAGCGGCGGGCGCAACTGGATTTCGGTTACTGGTATGCGCCCGAGGGGCGCAGCGTGGCGCAACAACTGGCGTTCGAGGCCGTCGAGCGCAAGCCCCAGGCTCTCGAATGGTATTTCTCCAGGGCGTGTGGCTACCGCTTCCGCGTCAGCGCGGATAATCTCGAGCTGGCAAACTCGGGTGCCCATGATGTGGCCGCCTTCGAACGTGCGGTACTTGAGCAGGCCCTCGCCTGGCAGCGGCAGGGGCTGCCTGAACGGGCCGCGTTGTTCTACCGTGCGCTGTGCCGCGAATTCGGTACCGCTGTGCCCGCCGCGCAACTGCCGTTCACCCTGGCCGCAATCCGATGAGCAGCAGCTGTACAGCGTGCATACCCTGATGGGGCTCACGGTACTGGCGGATGAAAACATTCCCGGCGTGGAGGACAGCTTCGGTTCGTTTGCAACTGTTCGACAGGCTAACGGCCGAACGCTTCATCGCCGGCAGTTGCAGGGCGTCGACATCCTGCTGGTGCGTTCGGTCACCCGTGTCGATGAAGCGCTGCTCGGCGGCACAGCGGTGCGGTTTGTGGGCACAGCCACCAGTGGGTTCGATCACATCGACCGTGATTACCTCGCGCGACGGGATATCGGCTTCGCCCATGCGCCCGGTTCCAACGCGAATTCGGTAGTGGAGTATGTGCTCGCGGCGATCGCGGCAGTCGGAGCGACACTGGAACGCTTGCTGGCCGGTGGTAGGCTCGGCATTGTCGGTTACGGTGTGATAGGTCGCGCAGTTGCCGCGCGCTTTGCGGCATTGGGAATCCACAGCTGTATTTACGACCCCTGGCTGGACCAGAATAGCATTCCCAACGCCGCCGGACTGGATGCAATACTGGATTGCGACGTGATCAGCCTGCATCCGGAACTGACTACCAGGCAACCGTGGCCGAGCTTTCATTTGCTCGGCCGCCGAGAATTGCGACAGTTGCGCCCGGGAACCCTGCTGATCAACGCCAGCCGCGGTTCGGTCATCGACAATGCAGCGCTGCTCGCGTATCTCGAAGCTCAACCCGACGTCTCGATAGTGCTGGATGTTTGGGAGGGCGAGCCTGTTATCTGTGCGGCCTTACTGGCGCGGGTGACGCTGGGAACCGCGCATATTGCAGGCTACAGTTTCGATGGAAAGCTCCGGGCCACCCGGATGCTGGCGGAAGCTGTTTGCCTGCACCAGCGATTGTCGCCTGCCGCGCAGGCGCGCTCTCCCGAGAGCGTTCCGGCAATCACCGTACCGGATGGCTTGTCAGCGGCGGACTTACCGCGCTTCCTGCTGCGCGCTCGCTACGATATTTCCCTGGATGACGCGCTGTTGCGTGAGACTGTAGTGGACGCTCGGGCGCAGCCCCTCGACGGGACGGCTTTCGACCGCCTGCGAAAATCCTACCGCAGGCGCCGGGAACTGGCCGGTTCCACGGTCCAGGGCCTGCGCTCACCGGAGCAGCGGGCAATAGCGCGGGCGCTCGGCTGTGCCGCGGTCGCTGCGATGCGGCAGGTATGAGAAGAGCCCTGCACGTCGGGTTGCTGATCAATCCCCTCGCGGGACTTGGGGGTAGCCTCGCCCTCAAAGGCAGTGACGGGCCGGAATTGCGAGATCGCCTTGCGCGGATTCCCCCTGAATCGAGAGACCGTTCCCTGCAGCGCACCGTGCGCACGCTGCGTATTCTGGCGGAATCTTCCAGTGCCGTACGTATCAGTTGCTGGGCAGGTGAGATGGGTGCGCGTGCCCTGCAGGGCCTGGGTATCGATTTCGCGGTACTGGGTACGGTATCGGGTGAGCTTACCGACGCGAGCGACACCCGTCGGGCAGCTGCCGGGCTTTTTGCACAGGGTGTGGATCTTTTACTGTTTGCCGGCGGTGACGGCACTGCCCGCGACATCTTTGATACGATAGGCAAGCGTTGTCCGGTGCTGGGTATTCCGGCGGGGGTGAAGATGCACTCCGCCGTGTTTGCCGTGTCTCCCGAGGCCGCGGGCGAGTTGCTACTGCGCCTGGCGGACGGTGGGCTGGTCGGGATTTCGGCGCGCGAGGTGCGCGACATCGACGAAGCGGCATTCCGCCGCGGTGAAGTGCGCAGTCGTTTCTACGGTGAAATGTTGGTGCCCAGCGAGGGACACTACCTGCAGCATACCAAGATTGGCGGACGTGAAGACCCCGACCTGGCGATTGCCGACATTGCGGCCTGGCAGGTGGAAATCATGGATCCGGAATCTACCTATCTGGTCGGACCAGGGTCGACCACAGCAGCTATCATGGCTGAACTTGCGTTGCCAAATACCCTGCTGGGCGTGGATGTGGTGCGTGACGGCAGGCTTCTGGCCGCCGATGTCGACGAGGACCAACTGCTACAGTTGCTCGGTGAAATGCCGGCCACCGCACATATGCTGGTCACCGTAATCGGCGGGCAGGGCCACCTGTTTGGCCGGGGCAACCAGCAATTTTCCCCCGCCGTGATACGCAGGGTGGGACTGGAGAATATTACCGTGGTCGCAGCGAAGTCGAAGATTACCGCGCTGGAGGGGCGGCCGTTGCTGGTCGACACCAACGATGCGGATCTTGACCGGGCGCTGTCCGGTTACCGGGTGATAAACACCGGCTATGACGACCATGTGCTGTACCCGGTTGGCCGCGTGTAGCGCGCCGGACCTTAACGGTGTACGTGGTCGGCGAGTCGCGACTGGTGTACGCTAGTGGCAAGCACTGGACTTTTGGGATTGCACTATGCACGACGATGAAATCTGGCGGGATAAACTGACTCCCGAGGAATTCCACGTTTGCCGTAATAAGGGCACGGAGCGCGCGTTCACCGGCGAGTACTGGGATTGCAAGGAGGAGGGCGCCTACAACTGTCGCTGTTGCGGCGAACAACTGTTTCACTCGGACAGCAAGTACGACTCGGGGTGTGGCTGGCCCAGTTTCTTCCAGCCCGCAGACGCAGATATGATACAGGAGGCGCGCGATACCAGTCACGGAATGTTGCGCACCGAGGTGATGTGCAAGGCCTGTGGCGCCCATCTGGGCCATGTGTTTGAAGACGGGCCCGCGCCTACCGGGTTGCGTTACTGCATCAACAGCCTGTCGATCAGGCTGGAGTCCGGGGAGGGCTAGAAAACGCGCAAGGTTGCGCTCTGGCTCAAAACGTTATTCAAAATGCGGGGAAATCTTGGAGCGGGAAACCGGGTTCGAACCGGCGACCTCAACCTTGGCAAGGTTGCGCTCTACCAACTGAGCTATTCCCGCATTCAAAACGTTTATCCACCGCCGTGGTCGCCGGAACCGGCGAGGCTGGGCGCCCCCCCTCCACCTTGGCAAGGTTGCGCTCTACCAACTGAGCTATTCCCGCGTGTTCCGCTTATCTGGCGCTTGATGAAATGGCGTCCCCTAGGGGGTTCGAACCCCTGTTACCGCCGTGAAAGGGCAGTGTCCTAGGCCACTAGACGAAGGGGACGCAGCGCTCTTCATCAAGAGGCGCGCATTGTAGGTAGAGAGGGCGATCGCGTCAAGCCCCGGGAGGCGCTAATTCGTCAGACCTTTTTACTGTAAGTTCAGCAGCTTAGCTCTGGCGTCCTTGAAATTGAAGGTCTCCCCCCGGCTGGCGGCCGCGAGGCGCATTTCCTCCAGTTGCTGGTGTTGTTCGATTTCCTCATCGGCCATGTAGTGCAGGCAGTCACCGCCGAGAAACCACAGTAACTGCCTGGGAAAGGTGGGCGCGAACTCCGGGTATGTGTCAAAAAGTCGCGCCACCAGCGCCGGCCCCCGCTCGTACAGGTCGACAGTGTGCTCACTGAGCTTTGCGTAGCCCTCGGCCAGTTCACGCAGCGGATGTTCCTGCGGCAGTGATGCGGTTCTCGTCAACAGTTCGCGGGAAAATTCCGCCAGGAGTGCGTGGCAGTATTCCCGGTAATGTTTGTCATTCATGGGGCTTTATCGTCTACCTGTGAAAATACGGGTACAATTGCGCGCTTCTCCGGCGAAGTTAACTGCATTTTTACGATGATACCAGCACTGACTATCGAAAATCTCAGCAAGGTCTATGACAACGGCTTCCAGGCACTGAAGGGCATCAGCTTCAAGGTGGAGCAGGGCGACTTTTTCGCCCTGCTCGGCCCGAACGGCGCGGGCAAGTCCACCACCATAGGGATCATCTGCTCTCTGGTGGCCAAATCGGCGGGCCGGGTGAAAATCTTTGATGTCGATATCGACGTCGATTTTCCCGCGGCCAAACGCCATATTGGCATCGTGCCGCAGGAGTTTAACTTCAATCAGTTCGAAAAATCGCTGGACATCGTCGTTAACCAGGCCGGGTTCTACGGTCTGCCGCCGTCGATGGCCAGGGAACGGGCCGAGAAATATCTGCGCGAACTCGGAATCTGGGAACAACGCGATGTGCCGGCACGCATGCTGTCAGGGGGCATGAAGCGTCGACTGATGATCGCCCGTTCGCTTATACACGAGCCGCGTCTGCTCATCCTCGATGAACCCAGCGCGGGTGTCGACATAGAGATGCGTCGCTCGATGTGGTCCTTTCTGAAGCGTATCAATGAGCAGGGTACTACGATTATCCTGACAACCCATTACCTGGAAGAGGCCGAGGCGTTGTGCCGGCATATCGCGATCATTAATCACGGAAATATCGTAGAAAACACTTCTATCAAATCGCTGTTACGGCAGTTGAGTCGCGAGGTGTTCATCCTCGATTGCGTGGAGGAACTGCCCGAGGCGATGGCCATCGACGGCTTTACCGCACGCCGCCTTGACGACCACACACTCGAGGTCGAAGTGCAGAAGGGACAGCATCTCAACGAGGTCTTCTCGGTTCTGGGTGCTGCCGGTGTGCATGTGAGCAGTATGCGCAATCGCGCCAACCGCCTTGAAGAAATGTTTGTGAACCTGGTCGAGGGCGCGGCATGAACCTGCGAGAGCAATGGGTGGCGTTCCTCACCATCCTGCGAAAGGAAATCAGGCGTTACCTGCGGATATGGACACAGACCCTGTTGCCGTCGGCGATCACGATGTCGCTGTATTTCGTGATCTTCGGCTCCCTGATCGGCTCCCGCATCGGCGAGATGGGCGGGTTCACCTACATGGAGTTTGTCGTGCCGGGCCTGATCATGATGGCGATCGTGACCAATTCCTATGCCAATGTGGTGTCCTCGTTCTTCGGCTCGAAGTTCAGCCACGCGGTTGAGGAACTGCTGGTTTCCCCGGTTGCCAATGTCGTCATCCTGATGGGCTATGTGATTGGCGGCGTGTCGCGCGGTTTACTGGTGGCAGTGGTAGTGACACTGGTGTCGCTGTTTTTTACCCACCTGCAGATCCACAGTTATTTTATCGTGATAACGGTTGTGCTCATGACGGCGATGCTGTTCTCGCTTGCGGGATTCATCAATGCGGTGTACGCCAACAGCTTCGATGATATCTCCATAGTCCCGACGTTCGTGCTGACACCCCTGATCTATCTGGGCGGCGTTTTTTACTCCATGGATATGTTGCCGGAGTTCTGGGCCAATGTTTCCAGGCTCAATCCGCTGGTATATGTGGTCAATGCGTTTCGCTACGGTGTGCTCGGTGTCTCCGATGTCAGCCTGCCTGTGGCATTCGGGATGATTATCTTCTTTACCGTACTTGCGTTCGCCTTCAGCATGCACCTGCTTAACTCCGGCAAGCGGCTGAGGCAGTAGCCGCCGTGGGCCAGGGGGACGGCGGAATGTTGTTGGGCAGGCATACTCCCGTGGTGCGGGAGTATGCGCCGCACCTGCTTCATGCAATCCCGCGGGCCCCGGCACGACAGACACTCGGCCTGGGTCAGCCGCTGCCGTTTCACGGTGTCGACGTCTGGCACGCTTATGAATTGTCCTGGCTCGATGGCGACGGCAAGCCCGTGGTGCGAGTGGGACGATTCGGCGTTCCGGCCCGGTCACCCAATATCGTGGAATCGAAATCTTTCAAGTTGTACCTGAATTCGCTGAACGGCACCCGGTTCTCCGGCGACGACGCTGCGCGGGCAACGATTGTCGCCGACCTGGGAGCCGTCGTGGATGCCACAGTTACGCTGGAGCTGTTTCCGGTGGATGATCCCTCGCTGGCGGGCGTCCGGCTCAGCGGTGACTTGCTGGACCACCTGGCGGTAGCGCCCCGGACCGGCGGACCGGACGCAGCGCAGTTGCTGGTACAGCCCAGCTCGATCGTCGAGGAGACCGTTTACAGCCACCTGCTGCGCTCCCTGTGCCCGGTCACCGGACAGCCGGACTGGGCGACGGTGTGGTTGCACTACCGCGGCACCGCCGTGGAGCGCGGCTCCCTGCTGCAGTACATTATTGCCTACCGCGAGCACCAGGAATTCCACGAGCAGTGTGTCGAGCGGATGTACTGCGATATCGCCTCGCGGTGTGAGCCGCAGTTCCTGCATATCCAGGCGTTCTACACCCGCCGTGGTGGCCTGGATATCAACCCGTTTCGCAGCTCGGACGCCAGCGCCCGGGCGCTGCCGAGGCTTGATCGCCAGTGAGGTGTCGCGATAGTCTTGCGTTTCGATGCAAAAAGGGGTTTCCACCCACACAAGGTGCACAATAATGATGAAAAACAAGAATCCTGGTCATAACACAGTGCAGTCTCGCTGGCGCGCACTGATGGCAGCCACGCTGCTATCGGCGCTGGCCGCCTGTTCCAACGGAAACGGCAACAACAATGCCTCGAATACCCAGGCTGAGCCCGAGTCGGAAACCCCTGTGGAGGACGTCAATCCCTTCCAGGAACTGGTCGATCAGGGTGTCACCCGCTACCTGGGTATGTATTCGCCCATGGTGTCCGAGCCTGCCGGCGATGCCGTCGCACATCGATTCAGCGCCAGCGACGGGCCGATGTGCCTGCGCGGTACGGAATATGTGATGTCCACCCGCGATACCGGTTCCGAAGACCTG
Source organism: Gammaproteobacteria bacterium (assembly GCA_030427485.1). GTDB lineage: Bacteria > Pseudomonadota > Gammaproteobacteria > Pseudomonadales > Halieaceae > Marimicrobium. The sequence continues at coordinate 71,872 of JAUICG010000011.1, read as the reverse complement.
GTCATCTTCCTGCAGGGTGGGGGCGCCTGCTGGGATACGCTCTGCGCCGCGTCGGAAACCGCCGCTCCGGGAATACCCAAGGGCGGGATTCTGGACAGCGACCTCCCGGGTAATCCCATCGCCGGGATGAACATCGCCTATCTGCCCTATTGCGACGGCGGCGTGCACGCATCGGATGTCGAATACGATATCGACGGCAACGGCAGTATCGAGGCCGACACCAGCGACCAGTTTCACCACGGTCTGCAAAACATGTCAGCGGCGCTGGATGTTACCGTCCAGGCCTTCCCGGCGCCGCGGCGCATCGTATTGATGGGGGTCAGCGGCGGCGGTTTTGGTACCATCTTCGCGCTGCCACTGGTGCGGACCCTGTACCCGGATGTGCCGATTGACATTGTCAACGATTCCGGCGTCTCGGTCGGCAGGCCCAACGAGCCGGAGTTTTTTCGCTCTCTGCTGGCTTACTGGAACATCTCCGACGCGTTCCTGCCCGCAAGTTGTCCCGATTGTATCGCCGAGGACGGACACGGTACCGGTGTGCATACCTGGGGCCTGGAGCGGGACGAAAACCTGCGTATCAGCCTGATGAGTTACAAGCAGGACTCCACCATTTCCACCTTTTTCTTTGGCGTGGGTGGTGCGGCCTGGGAACCTGAGTTGATTCGGGAGATGGGCGAGGTCGAGGCGGCCAACCCCGATCGCGTGCGCAGCTTCATCGCCGATGGCAGCGCGCATACTTTCCTGATCGGTGGTACAGCGCTTGAGGTCGACGGTATTACGGTGATGGAGTGGGTCGCGGCGATGCTGGACGACTCGCCTGAGTGGACGTCGCGAATCGACTGAGACCGCGAATCAGCGCCTGTTCAGGACTGGCAAGCGTCCCATCTTGTGGTATGATGCGCGCCCTCATGGTGAGGTGGCCGAGTGGTCGAAGGCGCACGCCTGGAAAGTGTGTATACGGCAACGTATCGAGGGTTCAAATCCCTCCCTCACCGCCATACCTTCGCGATTCACAGAAAGCCCCGTTTCTCCCGGCAAAACATCAGCCAACAGATAATCCGCGGTGCCTGCGTTCATGAGTCAAGTCAGCTTCCCCAATCTCTCATCGCCGTTCCGGATCGGCGCGATGCAGTTAAAAAACCGCATGGTCATGTCGCCGATGACTACCGCGTATTGCAATGACGACCAGACGCCCAGTGAACGCCTGATACGTTACTTCGAGGAGCGCGCGAAAGGCGGTGTTGGGCTGATCACCATGGAATTGATCACCGTGGATGAAACGCATCGCTACATGCACCGCTCGATGACGCTGGGCGATGACAAATACATCGACGGACACAGGCGCATTACCGACCGCCTGCATGCGCACGGTGCCAGGGTTCAGCCACAAATCAGCCACACCGGTCCGGAAAGTGTCGCCCCGATGTTTGGCGGCCCTCAGGCGATGGGCCCCTCCGTCAGCGTAGCGCCGGTCTGGGGCTGGCCCTGCCGGGAACTGGCGATTGAAGAACTCCCGGAGATAGCGAGGCAGTACGGGGAAGCGGCACGCCGGGCGAGGGAGGCGGGTTACGATGGTATCGAACTGCATGGTGCCCACTGTTACAACCTGCTCGGCTCATTCCTGTCGCCACAACGCAACAAGCGGACCGATGAATACTCCGCATTCCGCACCGATACCCGCACCCGCCTGATTGCCGAAGTGATGGATGAAATCAAGTCGCGGGCAGGGCGCGATTTCCCGGTGACCTTCAGTATTTCCGGCTACGAACGCGTGCCGGGCGGCAGGGCGCTGGATGACACGCAGCGCATCGCGCGCGACCTGGTCGCGGCAGGGGTGGACGCCTTTCGCGTGAGCGGCGGCATATCGGACTCCCTGGTGACAATGATGGTAGGCCGCAGTGAATACGGGCATGCGCATAACCTGGCACAGGCTGAAGCGATCAAGAACGTGGTGGATGTGCCTGTGATGCTGGTCGGTCGGATTCACGACCCCGAGATAGCGGAAGATATTCTGCGCAAGGGCCAGGCGGACCTGATCGCGATGGCGCGGCCGCTGCTCGCCGATCCGTATTTTCCCAGGAAGGTTGTGTCCGGCAACGCACGGCGTATTCGACGGTGTATCTCCTGCGAAAACTGCATCGACTCCATGCAGATGAGTGATAACCTCGGCTGCGCCGTGAACCCTTTTTCCGGGCGGGAGGATGAACTTGTACACAATCGCGGCAATAAAAAGATCGTGATCGTTGGCGGTGGCACCGCTGGTCTGGAAGCGGCCCGCGGCGCCGCCGAAGCCGGGCACCGGGTCGTCCTGTTCGAGGCTCAACAGTGCCTGGGCGGGTCACTGCTGCTCGCATCAACAGTGCACACCGACAATGAGCGGTTTTTGCGTTGGCTGCTGTCAGAGGTCGAGCGACTGCCGATCGATGTACGCCTGGGATCGTTCGCGACGGCGGCAGTGATCCGGGCCGAACAGCCCGACGAGGTCATAGTCGCCACCGGCGCGGTGGTCTCCACTCCGGACATACCGGGCGTGGATCAAGCGCATGTTCTAACCGGGGCAATGATGCGGCAGGTCGTCGCGGGGCGATTGCAGTCAGCGGAGGCCTTCAGGGTGAAGCCCTGGCTGCAAACGTTGATAGCGTACATCGCACCGCTGGTTCAGCGGCTCATGTCGCCCGGTTTGTTGCGCCGGGTGACGCGGGTTTGGATGCCAATCGGCAACACGGTCATCATTATCGGCGCCGATCTTGTCGCGATAGAACTGGCCGAATTTCTCGCCAGGCGGGGCCGGCGGGTCCGGGTTCTGGATAGCGGAAACAAGATCATCCCGGAAGTGGGGAAAAAGCGTCGCAACGAACATATGGATCGTCTGGACAGCCTGCAGATAACCGTGAACACATCCGTGAATATCGTGCGAATAGAGCGCAATGCAGTGCATTTTGCGGCCGGTGGTGTTCATAGAAGCATGGCCGCGGATACCATAATCGTTGCCGGGCGTCCCGTGGCCGACACGCGACTGTCCGATGCCCTGCGCGCGGAAGGTGTTCGCGTTCAGGCCATAGGCGACAGCACCGGGCTCGGACTGATTGCGAAAGCGACCCGCACCGCGGCGGAAGCGGTAGCGAGCATCGGCAGCCAATGACGCCATGCACAATGCCGTCGCGCCGCGGGCCGCCTACTCCTGACGGGCGCGGCAACACTGCCGACCGCAGGTCTCAGGCGATCACTTTTGCGCCGCACTCGGCAGTCAGAATGCGCGCGGAGTATCCCCAATAACGCTGGATGGTATCGCTGTCGAGCACCGTTGCGGGCATTCCCGCCGCGACCGCCTGTCCGTGCGCCAGCACCAGGCAGTGATCGGCGTAACGCAGCGCGAGGTTGAGGTCGTGCAGGATCGCAACGATGCAGAAGTGTCGCGTACGGGCAAGATCGCGGGCCAGTTCCATCAGGCCGTGCTGCTGACCCAGGTCCTGGGCGGAGGTCGGTTCATCCAGCAGGAGCACGGGTTCGTGCTCTGCCTGGCTCAATTGCACCAGCACCCTGGCAAGGTGCACGCGCTGCTGCTCGCCCCCCGAGAGTTCGGGGTATTTCGAGTGTTTCAAGTGTGCGCAGTTCGTCGCGCGCATCATCGAATCGACCAGTTGTCCGCCCTGGCGCCAGCCTATGGTCAGCGGTGTCAGGCCGAGCGAGACGACTTCCCCCGCGCTGAACGCGAAGTTCAGTGTGCTGGATTGCGGCAGTACGCCCAGGACACGGGCCCGCTCCGGGGCGGACCATTGTTCCAGGGGACGGTGGTGTAACAGCACATGTCCGCTCGATATCACTTCGCCGCTGAGCCGTTTGAGCAGGGTGGATTTTCCCGCGCCGTTGGCGCCCAGGATTGCGCGGACTTCGCCCGGCACGGCCTGCCAGTGGTCGATGTTCAGCGCGAAACCGTTACTCCGCCGGAGTGCCAGGGCCTTCACCTCCAGCATGCGGCTACACTCTCTGCCGCTGCTGCAGCAAAAGCAACACAAAAAACGGCCCACCCAGCAGCGCGGTCAGAATCCCCACCGGCAATTCCGCGGGAGCGAGCAACAGGCGCGCGCCGATATCGGCCAGCAGTAGCAGCAGGCCGCCGCAGAGTGCCGACAGTGGAAGCAGGCCATGGTGGTTGGGGCCGGCCAGCATGCGAATGAAATGCGGTACCACAAGGCCGACAAAGCCGATCATGCCGGCGGCCGAGACCGCCAGCGCCACGCCCAGTGCCACCAGCACAATAAGTTCCCGCTTCAGTGATTCGACATCGATTCCCAGGTGACGGGCCTCCGCTTCGCCCAGCAGCAGGGTATTCAGGGCCGCGGCGTGTTTTTGCAGGCGCAGGGCGAGGAGGGCGAATGCCAGTGCGGCGATCCATACCCGGGTGCCGTCGGCGGACGCCAGTGAACCCATTTGCCACAGACTCAGGTCGCGCAGGCGCGTGTCATCCGCGAGGTAGGTGACGAAACCGATCAGGGCGCCCGCCATCGCCGAGACCGCGATGCCCGCCAGTAGCAGGATGAAGACCGACGTGCCATTGTCGCCCTGCGCCAGTTTGTAGATCAGCAAACTGGTAGCCAGCCCGGTGACGAATGCGCCGACGGGTACCGCCCACCAGTTTTGCTCCGCAGCGGACAGGTAGATCGCCAGTACAGCGCCCACTGCGGCGCCGGCGGAGACGCCGATAATTCCCGGGTCCGCCAGTGGGTTGCGAAACAAGCCCTGCATCGCTGCGCCGCTTTGCGCCAGGATAGCCCCGACAAAAATCGCCAACAGGGTACGAGGCAGTCTGAGTTCCACTATCACTGCCCGCTGATATTCCGGCAAGCCTGCCGTACTGCTGCCCAATGCCGCATCGGCCAGCGTCAGCAGGCTCTCCTGCAGCGGGATACTCATCGCGCCCTGGGTTAGCGAGGTGAGCGCGACCGCTGGCAGCATTATGCCAAGGGCGACAGCGCTGGTGACAGACAGGGAGCGCATGGTTATTCGAATGGCTTGTTCACCATTTCGCCCGAGAGCGCGAGGGCGTCGGAGACTGCGTCGGGACTCAGACCGGCCACCAGGTTGGCCGCATTCACCGGCAGGATATGTCCCGCTTTCGCCGCCGGACCGTGGCGCACGATAGCGTTCATCTCCAGCAATCGCTGCGGTGTGGCGCCCTCATGTCCCGCCACCAGAATGACTGTGGGCGCAAGCTCCAGGATGGCCTCGGCCGACAGGGTACGGTAGGCGTCGAATTCCGCTATATTGTCTCCACCGAGCAGTTTGATGAACGCGTCGCCGGACGTTCCGTTGCCCGCTATGCGCATTTTGCCGGGTTCCACGGCCAGTACAAACGCAATGCGCTCCGCTGACAGTTGAGAAGTCGCCAGTTGCATACGCTGCCTGTCGAGTTCACTCAACATTGCCTGCGCCCGTTGTGGGTCGCCTGTTGCGCGGGCGATGGCCGAGATATTCTGCTGCAACTCGGGAATTGTTTTTGCGCTCGGTAATTGCAGGATGGCGATGCCAGCGGCTGACAGGGTGTCGAGTACCTTTGGTGGGCCGATATTCTCAGAGCCTATAACCAGCGTTGGATTCAGGGCGAGCAGGCCCTCGGCCGGGAGGGCCCGGTGATAGCCTACCACGGGCACTTCCCGGTAGCCTTCTGGCAGGGTGCTGGTTACATCCACACCCGCAATCGCACCGTCAATTCCGAGCGCGAACAGTATCTGGGTTACCGCGGCATCGGTACTGACAATCCGTTCCTGTGCGAGCGGCGGCACCCCTGACATTGCCATTAACAAAAAAGCTGTCAGCAGTGTATTGACCTGGTTTCCCATACCGTCGGATCTCCCGTTTTCTGTTCGCGGCGTTCGGTTTCGTTATCGCTTTACGCGCGCATCATATAGTCTATAAATCTAAATAACAATGATAATGAATATCATTTACTTTAGTTGCCCGGATTGTTACATTGGGCTTTTTCGACTGCGATGACGACAGCAAGGGGAGACAACTGCGTGGGGACGACGGCAAATCCGGGTAAGTGGCAAGGGGTCTGGGCATCTGTCCTGGCAATCACGATTTCGGCGTCTGGCACATCTGCCAGCGCCGTCGATGACAGGGACAATAACCGGCTTGTGGAGACGGTGATAGTGACTGCCACGCGGTTGCAGCGGCCTCTTGATGAAATCGGCAGGAGTATTGCGGTGGTTGGCCGGGAGGAAATTGAAACCATGCAGCCGCAATCCGTTCCGCGAGTGCTGGCATTCGAGCCGAATATTACTGTTGCCGGAGGCCCGCGCGCGTCGACACAGTCCGTCAATATCAGGGGTTTACAGGGAAACAAGGTGCTGCAGACGGTCGACGGTGCGCGGCAGAACTTCGAATCCGGTCACCGCCCCAGCTACTTCCTCGACCCCGAACTGCTGCGCAGCGTGGAGGCTGTGCGTGGACCCGCCAGCAGCCTGTGGGGGTCCGGTGCGGTAGGCGGCCTGGTGGCACAAAACACGATCACAGCGAAGGATGTGCTGGGCAGCGAAGAGGGGGTCGGCGGCTTCCTCAAGTCCGGATACGATGAAAACGATGATGGTAGTACGTCGACCGCGGTGATTGCGGGTGCGTCGGGGTCGCTGAGTGGACTGCTGAGCGGGTATTACCGGGACAGTGATGACATTCAGCTGGGCAACGGGGACAGATTGCAGGGCTCGGGGTCCAACTCCCACGGGGAGCTGGGCAAGTTGAACTGGCAACTGGGTGACACTCAGGCGCTGGAATTCGTCTATCGACACTCTGACTGGGACGGTTCGGTGCCGACCAATGCGACGGCGGAGGTCAATACCAGCAGCAACTTCATGATTGATCGTAAGCAGACTACGGACAATGTGAACCTGGCCTACGACTATCACGGCAGTTCCGACCTGGTAAACGTGCAAGCGCTGGCTTACGCGAACCGCGTCGACCTCGATGAGAAACGGCTGTCCGACGGTCGCGCGGACTCCACCAGGCTGGACGTGCTGGGTTTCAACCTGTCCAACCTGTCCGAAGTCGGCAATGTGCAGTTGATGTACGGTGTGGATAGCTACCGCGAAAAGTTCAAGCCGAAGCGCGGCGGGGAGGATCGTCCTGTACCCCCGGATGCCGAAACAACCGCCTGGGGCAGCTATGCCCTGGCGTCAGTGCCGCTTGTTCCCGCCTGGACAATGGAGCTGGGGGTACGCTATGACCATTTCGAAACGGATGCCAGCGACCTCAATACCGATGCCGCCGACAGTGCTACCTCACCGTCGGCCGCCATCGTGTGGGATACGGCAGACTGGCTCACACTGAGCCTGCGCTATGACCGTGCCTTCCGTGCGCCGGGTGCCGAGGAGTTGTTCAGCTCGGGTTATCACTTTTGTATTTCCCCCGGCTTTTGCAACAGTTTCCTGCCCAATCCCGATCTCGATCCGGAGAAAGCGTCCAATATCGAACTGAACGGCAAGCTGGCCTTCACGGACGTCGCGGGCGCCGATGTGATACACGTGGAACTGTCGGTATTCGAAAACGAGGTCGACAACTTCATCGAGCAGATTGTTGTTGGCCCCTCCTTTTTCCCGGTGATGGACGGCGGTTATACCACCTGGGTGAACGTGGACAATGCGACCCTCACCGGCGGCGAGCTTGCCGCAGCCTACCTGCGTGGAGGCCTGTCGTTGAAGGCGAGCTATGGCCTGGTGCGCGGGGAGGACGACAACAGCAACGAGGATCTCACCAACATACCCGCGGACACCCTGAAACTGGACCTGGCCTACCACTTTTCCTCCCTGAATCTCGCGGCCGGCGTGCGGTATACACATGCCGACAACCAGAACCGCACGGACTATCCGGAAAATACGACTGACACCAGTTATGACAGCTACGGTATCACGGATCTGTACGCCAGCTGGTCGCCAGAGTCGCTGTCCAGCCTGCGCTTCGACCTGAACGTGAACAACCTGCAGGACAAGTATTACCGCCGGGCCTGGGAACAGTTGTACGAAGCCGGTCGCGAAGTGATCCTCTCGGCGCGCTACCAGTTTTAAGGAGATGAGGAAATGACAGTTGACGATATTCCGTGCCTGCCCGCAAGCGAGGCGGAAACCCTGCTGCGTGAGCTGGCCCGGTGGGGACCCACGACCACCGTGGTGCGGCATGGCGGCAGTGTGTTCGAATTCAAGGGACCTTTTCCCCCGGGGGCGGTGGCGGAGGGGTATTACAACCTCGCCGGCGCTACTCCGGGTTTTCACGGCCATATTCAACTGCAGGCGGTTGCCAGTATCGGATTCCAGGCAAGGCCGCACCGTGGTCGCGACAGTTACGCCTTCGTGTTCAGGGATAGCCAGGATGAGGTGATCTTCAAGGTATTTCTCGGCCGCGACGCCGCAGGCGCGCTGTACCCGGAGCAGGTAAAGCAGTTCCATGCCATTCGCGACCGACTGTCGGTCAGCACCGTATAAGGATCCGAACATGAAAAACAAAGCAATGCAAACCCGCCTGAGTGACGAGGTCATGGCATTCATTCATTCGCGCAAGAGTCTGCACCTGGCCAGCCTCGGTTCCGATGGCTCACCGTTTGCGTCCTATGCGCCGTTTGCGATCGGCCAGGACTGCCTGTATGTGCTGTTGAGTGAAATCGCCACACACGGCAGCAATTTGCAGCGCGACTCCCGCGCTTCAGTGCTGGTGGTGGAGGATGAAGATTCAGCGGGTGAATTGTTCGCCCGCATTCGTGTCAATTACTCGGTTGAGGCACAGTTACTCGCACATAAATCCGCCGAATGGGAGGAGGCCCTGGGTCAGCTGACCGCGAGGCACGGTCAACGCTCGGCCAATCTTAGCGAACTCGAGGACTTTAAAATGTTTCGCCTGGTGCCAAAGGGGGGGCGCTACGTGAAGGGCTTTGGCAGAGCGTACTCGCTTGCCGGCGATACGCTGGCCGGAGAAGTACTGACGCACCTGACCGATGGGCACCGGCCGCGTGTCGAGGCGGCGACAACTTAGTTGCCAGCGTGTTGATCGCCATGGCTTATCCGCGCTGGCCATGATGACGATCTGGGCGCACAATAGGCGTTGCGATTCTTCAACAGGACGCCGGTGATGCAGCAACTATCAGAAATGGACAGCACCTTTCTGCAGCAGGAAAGCGTGCGCACGCCCATGCATATTGCTTCCGTCGCGATATACGATCAGTCTGGCCGTAAGGAGGGTAAGGTCAGGTTCAAGGAAATCCTGACGGTGTACGAGCGCAACCTGCATAAATCTTCGGTATTCCGCCGCAAAGTCGCCGGTGGTGCGATGGGTCTGGATGCTCCCTACTGGGTGGAGGATCCGGACTTCGACCTGGAATTCCATATTCGCCATATCGCGTTGCCGAAGCCCGGTGACTGGCGCCAGTTCTGTATCCTTCTGGCGCGCTTGCATGCCCGTGGACTGGACATGAAACGGCCGCTGTGGGAAGCGTATGTGATCGAGGGCCTGAGCGGGATCGAAGGTCTGCCCGCGAACAGTTTTGCAATCATGGTGAAGGTGCACCACTCCGCGATAGATGGAGTTTCCGGCGCCGAGATACTCGCGGCGACGCATAGCCTGACGGATGAGGTCGCGCCACCGGAAGTTATCGATACGTGGAAGGGTGAAAGTGATCCGTCCGCCCTACAGGTGTGGTCGCGCGCCTCTCTGCGGAACCTCCAGCGGCCGGTCAAGTTCGTTGGAAAAGTGCGCAACCTGGTGCCGGCGCTCATTCGAGCGAATAAACTGAACCAGGACAAGGCGTCGCATGCCAGTTCGCTACCCACCAAAAAGACCCGTTTCAATCAGCAGGTCAGTTCCGCCCGGGTCACCGACGCCCTGATCATGGAGTTATCGGATATCAAGCGCATCAGGCAGGCCGCAGAGGGCACGACCGTCAACGACGTGATTGTCGCGATTGTGGGCGGCGGGTTGCGCAAATACCTGATCAGCAAAGACGAGCTGCCGGAGTTCAGCCTGGCCTGCGGCGCGCCTATCAGTATGCGGGAAGAGCGCAATAGCGACTCCCACGGCAACCAGGTGAGCCAGATGACCATCAGCATGTGCACGGATATCGAAGACCCGATGGAACGACTGTTGGCCGTGCAGCAAAGCGCGGGCGAGGCCAAGGCCTACTCGGCCGCACTGGGTACCAGCGTGCTGATGGATGTCGCTGAAATCATGACGCCGCGTGTGTTGAACTGGGGCATGCGAGCCGCCTCGTTCGCGGCGGCCAATGCCGACCTGCCGATGCCGTCACATACCGTGATCTCCAACATTCCGGGGCCCCAGATGCCGATCTACCTGGCCGGCGCGAGGGCTCATATGTTGATGGGCATGGGACCCCTGATGGATCTGCTGGGCCTGTTTCATGCCGTGTTGAGCTGCGCCGGGCGCATCACCATTAATTTTGTGTCCTGCCGGGAAATCATGCCGGACCCGGAGTTCTACAAGGCGTGTTTGCACGAGTCCTACGAGGAATTGCTAGGCGCCGCGGATCGATCGCAAGCGAAAGTCAACACCGGGGCAAAAGGGAAATCCAGGAAGAGAAAGCAAGGCTCAAGGAAAAAATCAGTAACGGATCGTTAGCATTGATAGCCACGTGTATCGATCGCACAACCAGGGAGAAGTGAAATGGCCAGTCGTAGTATTGTAGTCACCGGTGGTTTTGGCGCCCTCGGCCGGGCGGTAGCCGGGGCTTTTGTTGAGCAGGGGCACCACGTTTCCAGGGTCGACTTCGCCCCGGAGGCGCCGGACGAGAACCTGGGGGGGCAGGATTATCCCGGCGTTGATCTCTCCGATTCAGCCGCCTGCGAGAAGGTAGTTGCCGATATCTGTGCGACCGTGGGCGGGATGGACGTGCTGGTGAATATCGCCGGCGGTTTTGCCTGGGAGACCCTGGACGACGGCAGCCTGGACACCTGGCACCGCATGTTTACGATGAACGTAGTGACTGCCGCGACGATGAGCAAGGCTTCGCTGACCGCATTGCGCGAGAGCGATGCGGGCAGGATCATCAGCATAGGTGCCGGCGGGGCGTTGAAGGCCGATGCGGGGCTGGGCGCCTACGCGGCATCCAAATCCGGCGTGCATCGCTTGACGGAAGCGCTAGCCGCGGAACTCGCCGGCACTACAGTGACTGCCAATGCGATTCTTCCCAGTATCATTGACACGCCGGCGAATCGCTCGGATATGCCGGATGCGGACACCAGTAACTGGGTCAAGCCGGAGGCGATTGCCGATGTCATAGTGTTTCTGGCTTCGTCGGCGGCGCGGTCGATCTCGGGCGCGCTAATCCCGGTTTCGCGCGGCGGCTAGCACGCCTTCAATATCATGCTGGAGGAGTACTGGTACTTTATAATTTTTGAACGAACCAGATAAACGGAGGCCCTGGCGATGGCAACAGACATGCGCGAAATGAAGCTGGAAATTTTCCGGGCAAAGGATGCAAAGCCACTGCACGAAACCGGCAATATGTCGCTGCCGGAGTTTTCACCGGTACAGACAGAGGGGTTTGCCGGATTGTACGGTGAGGGGATGGTGCCCGGGGATGAGGTCAGGGTGCTGTTCAGCGTCCCCGGATTCAGCCTGACACATGTCTGGTTCAAGAAGGATTTTCCTTTGCCGCGCCACAGCCACGATTGCGATTGCCTCTACTACATTGTTGCCGGCTCACTGAAGCTGGGCAATGAGGAACTGGGGCCGCGCGACGGGTTTTTCCTCGGTGCGAATGTGCCTTACACCTACACACCGGGCCCGGAGGGTGTTGAGTTGCTGGAGTTCCGCCACGCTACCGAGTTCGATTTCAAGCTGCTGGCTACCAGTGAGTCCTTCTGGCAGCGCGCGGTGGCAACGGCGAAAGCGAACCAGGACGAGTGGCGGGTAGCGAAGATGCCTGCTCTGAACACCTAGCGGGGTCTTCGATGGAGTATCAGGGTAAAACGGTCGTCCTGACCGGTGCCGGCTCGGGCCTTGGCGCGGCCATGGCGGACCTGTTCAGCGCGGAGGGGGCGGGGCTGGCCCTGCTGGATATCGATGAGCAGCGCGTGCAGGCAAAAGCGGCCGCTCTGCGCGCCGGCGGTGTGGACGCGATAGCGATCACCGTCGACGTGGCGGACCAGGCTGCGGTCGACGCCGCGGCGGCGGCTGTGGAAAAACATTTTGGCTGCTGCGATGTACTGTGTGCGAATGTCGGGGTCCAGCAGTTCGGCGCAATAGACAAACTGACTGCCAACGACTGGTCATGGGTGCATTCAGTCAATGTGCTGGGTGTCATCCATACCGTTAACGCATTTCTGCCCCTGTTGCGCAATTCGCAGGGCGGCAGCCGGCATGTGCTCCTGACTGCATCCTCGAGTTACTTTTCGCCGGGCGTGCGCATGGCGGCCTACGTGGCGACAAAGTATGCCGTAGTCGGCTATGGTGAAGTACTGCGTATGGAACTGGCCGCGGAGGGCATCAACGTTTCCATGCTGTTTCCGGCGGGAATGGAGACGCGCCATCTCGAGAGCAGCGTCGCCGCCCGCCCCCCGGAACTGGGTGAATCCATGCTGAATCGTGAGGATATCGAGGCGATGATGGCCAGTGCCGATATTGATACCGCGAGTCATCTCGCGACCGCCGACTACGCGGTGCGTAACTTACTGACTGAATTGCGCGACAGGCAGCCCTACATCATTACGCACGGTAACTACAGAAAGCAGGTCGAAGCACAGCAGCGCGCGGTGCTTGACGCGTTCGACAGAATGGCCGCGAATCCCTGAGTAAGCGGCGCCTGGTGGCGCAAGCGCGTTAGCGCCGGGACGGGGATGGTTCCTGCAGGAAAGCCCGCCACTGCGCACGATAGTTCTCCAGTCCGGCGAGCGCTGTAGCCGTTACCGGTTCCAGGACAGGCGCAGCCGACGCGCCACCCAGTGCCAGCTGCGCCGCGCCGGTGACCGTGCCTGTAATATCCTTTGAGCACACCACACGCTGCTGCGGCCGCAACTGCGCCAGCAATTTGCAGAGCGATGCATTGCGCAACCACGCGCCCTCGATAATTAACTCGCCCGTACTGCCCATGAGGTCAAGTTCATAGTCCAGTATCAGGGCACAGTACAGGCTTGCCAGCGCGACGCCGCTGCCTGCCTGGCCGCGAATTTCAGGTTGGCGGCCGCCAAACGGTCCGCTGCCGTGACTGAAATCAGGCAGTGCGAACACCCCAGTGTCGACCAGTTGCTGCAAATCGGCGACGCCGAACGCGCCCTCCGGTTTACTGCCCGTGCGCTGGCAGATCACGTCAAACTCACGGCCACCCATGAACCGCGCGCAGCCGACAGGATTGCCATTGATGTCCACATTGGCGAGCATATCACGCCCCTCGTCGAGCGAGTCGAGCGGTGTAGCGGGGCAGAAACTCACCGTCCAGGTGCCGGTCGAGATGACAGTGAATGATCTATCGTTAGCGCGCGACAAATAGCGCAGGTAACTGGCATTGCTGTCGTGTAATCCGGCGATGACCAGGCACGAGGACGGCAAACCGGTCTGCTCGGCGATATCCGATGTTACCGTACCGATGACAGTGCCGGCATGGACGAGTGGTGGCAGCTTCGCGCGCAGTTCGAGCTGATCGACGAGGCTGCTGTAATCCCGTGCGCGCGGCGCCCAGAGGTCGCTGTGGCATCCCCAGGACGTGACTTCCGATACCGCCACGCCGGTGAGACGCCACGCCCAGTACTGGGGATAGGGCAGGATATGGCGCGCATCGTTGAAGGCGCGCCCGACATAGCGCTTCTGCCAGAACAGTTGACGTCCAAGATTCAGCCCCGCCGGCAGTGCCGGTGAACAGGTTTCTGAAAAGGGCGGGCGAACGGCATGGTAGTCGGATTCAGACGCGACCCCGCCGAACTCGTAGTCCATCACCGGCATCACCAGCCCGGATTCACCGGCATCGGGGTGCACCAGTGCAGCGGTCGCGCCGTGCGTGGTGATTGAAATCACCTCGATAGGAAAATTGCGCGCGATCTCCACCAGGCATTCGCGAAGCCAGCGCCACAGCGCGTGGATATCGTAGTGTGGGTAGATGCCGGGATCGATCACCCGGTTGGGACGACTGCGGGAAAAACGCGTGTCCAGGGCATCGTCGAGCACATGGATCTTGGCGTTGGTCTTGCCGATGTCGATCACAACGCAGAGTCTGCTCACGCGGCGGTGCCCTGTCTTTCCTTGGCGGTGATCCAGTAGGTGGCCGAAACAAAGTACAGCAGCGAGGGTGCGATCAGCCAGTTGCGGAGCACTGCGAGGTCAGCGCCATTGAACACCGCGATAGCCATCGCAGCGCACATCAGCATGCTGGCCCAGGCGATGGCGCGGGCGAGTTGTGCGGACAGCCCCAATTTTGCCTGTCGTGGAGTGGAGTCCGCAGCGCGAAGGTCCGTATTTTCCTGTTCCTGGCGGCGCGCCTCGCTGCGTTTGTCGTCCGCCGCCGCCTGTGATATCGCGTCTGCGGCGCCCATCGCCCGTGCGGCGACAATGTAAACCGCTGTCGCCGTTATCCATGCGGGCAGCAGCAGGAAAAACAGGTGTAGCCCCATCTGGTGCACCACAAAGGCCACGCCCAGGGCGGCAAGCCACGCGAAGAGCGCAGGTCGATTCAGTTGCTGGCCCCTGTAGTGTGACCAGTAGCGGTTCAGGCCGATGCGCGGGAACAGCCAGTGTTCGGTAACGATGACGGCCCCCACTGGCGCCAGCAGGAGGCCCATCAGGCCGAGGAAATCCATCAGTTTCGTGAATACAAACGGGAAACAGGCGATCACCGTGGTGATCACTCCGGTGATCAGCGTCACCCGCGTGCGATCCCAGCGGTGGTTAAGCGACTGGAAAGCCAGGCCGGCGCGATAAATCGTGGGGTTGGAAGTGGTCCAGCCGGCGATGATAACGGCGATAATGCCCGCTGATCCCAGCGCCTGGTTGGCCACGGCACCGGCGTCCAGCACCTGGATGCCGGTTTTCAGCAGCAGCGCCGCCCCGGCGCCCATGATGCCGGCGCAAATCCAGGCCCCAAAGTGTCCGATGTACATGCCCAGGGCGGAGAAATAGCCGTAGCGGGCGCGGCGGGCGAAACGCAGCACGGTCATATCCGAGAGGCCCAGGTGCATAGGGAGGTTGCATATCCATGCGAAGGCCGCAACATGCCAGAAACCCATCGTACTTTCCGGGTTTTCCACCCAGATATAGGCATCGCCGACCGTCCACAGCGCGTCGAAAAAGCCGGTGGCGGGAGCCAGGCCAACCTGGGCTGACAGCACCGGCCACAGCGCGAGGGCGCCGGCAGCGAACATCAGTATCATCCAGGGCGCGCAGACCTCGGCGAAGCGGGCCACCAATGCAAAGCCCCGTACGGCGATGAGCACGACCACGGCACCCACCACAAGCGCCACTGCGACAAACGCGGCGCTGGTCGGATACCAGTCCACTTGCGGCGGGATGTCGAACAGGATGCGCACGGCGGATGCCGATACGGTGATCATCGCGCCGCCCAGCACGCAGAAAAAGATTCCGTTGATCACGCTGTACAGCCGGATCATGCCCGGCCCGGCAATTCTTTCCAGGTAGGCATAGAGGGTAAGGCGCGTGTCTGTGGCGATAGGCGCACAGACCAGCGCCCAACTCAGTACGGCGAGCAGGTTCCCCAGCACAAGCCCGCCGATAACCGCGCTGGTGGAGACGCCCCAGGCGACGAACATCGCGCCAATCACGAACTCGGTACCGGCGACATGCTCTCCCGCGTAACTGGCGGCAAAATGCCGCGCCGACAGCATGCGGTCCGGCGTTACCGGGCTGCGGTCGAATTCCCCCGACGCGGGGTTTGGTTCACTTCGTGGTTCGCTGCCGCCGGACAGCCCGGAAAACTCGGCCATACAACCTCCTGCACTGGATTATTGTTATACAACGATGACCTGTATGCCTGCCTGTTCGAACAGTGTTTTGTCATGCTGCCGGATACCGCTGTCGGTGATCAGGATGTCGACATTACTGAGCGGGCAGGCGATCAGATTGCTGCGCACATTGATTTTACTGCTGTCAGCCAGCACGACGAGTTTATCGGCCTGCTTCATCAGTTTCAGTTCGGCCCGAACAATCAGCGGATCTGACTCCATCACCCCGAACTGGCCAATACCGGGCGTTCCCATAAACATCATCGTGCCGTGGTAGTGGTCGATGATGTCATCGTCAAACGCGCTGAGCACGATGTTCTGTTTGCGGTACAGTTCTCCCCCCGGCAGTGACACGCGATTCTCGCTGGTGTTGAGCAGTTCGAGTGCCAGGGGCACGGAATTGGTCAGGATATTCAGGTGTCGCCGCGTCAGGAATTCGGTCATCATGTAAGTTGAACTGCCGCCGTTGATGATGATCGCGTCGCCGTCCTCGCACAGTTCCACCGCTCTGCTGGCAATTGCCCGTTTTTGCCCGGCGTGTTTCTCCATATTGACCAGGAATGCAGACCCCTTGAGATGCGGACGCAACAGGGAGACCGATTTGCGCCTGCTCTCGGCGCCGCCGTGCACTTTCACCAGGGCGCCCAGTTCGTCCAGTTTGTTCAGGTCGCGGCGTATCGTCGCCTCGGACGCATTCAATACACCTGTCAATTCCCGCACTGTAACCACCTGCTGCTCGTCCAGCAGGTCGAGAATCAGGCTGTGTCTCTGGGCTTCCAGCATGGCCGTTCACCGTGATCGATATTGCCGGAAATGCTACCGCCATATGATCTATATTGCAATATAATGATTGATTATGATTGTTTGAGCGGTATAATCACGCACCAGAACGCAATTACCCGATTCCGACGGTTCAAGACACGATGACCAAAACCCTGGAAAATCGCTGGGACGACCAGCACGCGCAAAAACTCTCCGAACCCGAGCTGTTGCTGTACCGCTCCAACCTGCTGGGGAGCGATTTGCGGATTACCAATTACGGTGGCGGTAATACGTCCGCGAAGGTGACCCAGACGGACCCGCTCAGTGGCGAACAGATAAGTGTGCTGTGGGTCAAAGGCTCGGGCGGCGATCTCGGCTCGATGGCATTGGACGGGTTCTCGACGCTTTACCTGGACAAACTCACGCAATTGAAGCGCTTGTACCGGGGACTGGCGCACGAAGACGAGATGGTCGCTTACCTGCCGCACTGTACATTCAACCTGAACCCCCGCGCCGCATCGATCGATACGCCGCTGCATGCCTACATCCCTCATGCGCACGTCGATCACATGCATCCCGATGCAGTGATTGCCATCGCCAGCACGATCAACAGCGAGGCTTTAACCCGGACAGTGTGGGGCGGCGATCTCGGCTGGTTGCCCTGGCAGCGCCCGGGATTTGACCTGGGGCTCAAACTGGAAGCGCTGGCCCGGGAGAATCCGAAACTGAAAGGGATACTGCTGGAAGGGCATGGGCTGTTCACCTGGGGTGACACGTCCAGGGCATGCTATGACAATACCCTGGATATCATTCAGCGAGCGGCTGACTGGCTCGCTGCCAACAATCGGCAAGCGGCCTTCGGTGGTGTTCGCTACCCGCGGCAGCTCACGGGCGAACAACGCCGGATGATCGCCAGTGCGCTGATGCCCGCACTGCGTGGGAAAATCAGCGCACAACGGGGCAAGGTGGGTCATTTTGACGACTCCGAGGCAGTGCTGGAATTTGTCAGCAGCAGGGACCTCGCCAAGCTTGCGGCGCTGGGCACGTCCTGTCCCGATCACTTCCTGCGTACGAAAATTTGTCCGCTGGTAGTCGATTTCGATCCTGCGGTTACCGATTCCGGCGCGGAACTTGCTCGTTGTCTTGCAGGTCTGGACAAGCAGCTAGCTGACTACCGCGCGATGTACGCAGCTTACTATGAGCGTTGCAAACGTGGCGACAGTCCTGCGATGCGCGATCCGAACGCTGTGGTTTACCTGGTCCCCGGGGTGGGTATGCTGACCTTCGCCGGTGACAAAGCAACCGCGCGAATCGCCGGTGAGTTCTATCTCAATGCCGTCAACGTGATGCGTGATGCCAACGGCGTGAGCCAGTACCGGGCACTGCCTGAACAGGAGGCCTTCGATATTGAGTACTGGCTGTTGGAAGAAGCCAAGCTGCGGCGCATGCCCCGGCCCAAATCGCTGGCAGGCCGGGTCGCGTTTATAACCGGCGGCGCCGGCGGTATCGGTAAGGCCACCGCGGTGCGCCTGGCGCGAGAGGGCGCCTGTGTGATGCTCGCGGATATCGACGCTGATGCGCTGCAGGAGGCCGTCGCGGAGTTGCGCGAACAGTTTGGCGCAGACCAGGCTGCAGGCACGCTGTGTAACGTTACAGAGGAGGCCTCTGTGCAGGCGGCCCTGGAACAGGCCAGCATCGCCTTCGGTGGCCTGGACATCCTGGTGTCAAACGCCGGGATTGCCAGCGCCGCGCCACTGGACGAAACCAGTCTCGAGTTGTGGAACAAGAACATCAGCATATTGTCTACCGGCTACTTCCTGGTCAGTCGCGAAGCGTTCCGGGTAATGAAGAGTCAAGGCATTGGTGGCGCAATCGTATTCATCGCCTCCAAGAACGGGCTGGTTGCCAGCACCAACGCCGCGGCCTACTGCACCGCCAAGGGCGCCGAGATTCACCTTGCGCGCAGCGTCGCGCTGGAAGGCGCGCCATTGGGAATCCGCTGCAATACCGTGAACCCCGACGCCGTGCTGCGTGGTTCCAGGATATGGAGCGGCAAATGGAAGGAAGAACGCGCCGCAGCCTACAAGTTGTCGGAAGACGAACTCGAGGAACACTACCGCCAGCGCTCCCTGCTCAAGCGCAACGTGTTCCCGGAAGATATCGCCGAGGCCGTGTATTTCCTGGTCAACGAAGAGTCCTCGGGAAAGTCGACCGGCAACATCATCAATGTCGACGCCGGACACGCTCCTTCCTTCACTCGTTGAGGCTATCCAATATGACTAATCCCTTCAGTACTGATTTTATCGCCGCCCACAATGCGCAGCTTTCCGGGGCCCTGGCAGCCGACTACGAAGCGCTTGCCACCACACTTGCGCGGCGCAATATCGATGTAGCCGCGATCAAGGAGAAGGCCAAAGAATTCGCCGTCGCGATACCGAGCTGGGGCGTCGGGACGGGAGGGACGCGCTTCGCCCGCTTCCCCGGCATCGCCGAGCCGCGCAATATTTTCGAGAAGCTGGAAGACTGCGCCGTGATCCACCAACTGTCGCAGGCTACTCCCACTGTCTCTCCCCACTTTCCGTGGGACTCCCATGACGACATGCTGGCCGTGAGGGACTATGCCGACTCGCTCGGTCTCGGTTGGGATGCAATCAATTCGAACACTTTCCAGGACCAGGCCAGCCAGGCACTGAGCTACCGGTTCGGCAGCCTTACTCACACCGATGCCGCTGTGCGTGAACAGGCCATAGAACACAATATCGACTGCATCGAGTGGGGCAAGGTGCTCGGCAGCAGATCGCTCACCGTATGGATCGGCGATGGCGCCAATTTTCCGGGCCAGCAGCACTTTTCGCGTGCGCTGGAACGCTATCTGGACAGTACGCGAGTCGTGTATGACGCATTGCCGGATGACTGGCTGATGTTCCTTGAGCACAAGATGTTCGAGCCTGCTTTCTACGCGACGGTGATACAGGATTGGGGGACCAATATACTGTGCGCGATGGAACTCGGCGACAAGGCGAGATCCCTGGTCGACCTTGGCCATCACGCTCCGGGCGAGAATATCGAGATGATTGTGTCGCGCCTGATACAGTTCAGGAAACTCGCCGGTTTTCACTTCAATGACAGTAAATACGGTGATGATGACCTGGACAGCGGCTCGATCAATCCCTACCAGTTGTTCCTGGTGTTCAATGAACTGGTTGACGCTGAGCACAACCGGGCCGAGGGTTTTGCTCCGGCCTACCTGCTGGATCAGTCACACAATGTAACCGATCCGATAGAGAGCCTGATCAACTCCGCGGAGGAGGTACAGCGCAACTATGTCAGGGCGCTGCTGATCGACAGGGAGGCCCTTTACGGGTTCCAGGGCAGTAACGACGCGCTGATGGCGAGCAATACGTTGAAGCTGGCTTTCAACACGGACGTCAGCCCGATCCTTGCAATGGCGCGCATGGAGGCGGGCGGTGCTATCGACCCGATCGCCTGTTACCGCGCCGGAAACTACAAGGCGGCGCTGGTTGATGCCAGGCCTGCACTCGGGAATACCGGCTCCGGTATCGTATAAAGGCAATCGAAACGGTTGGCGTCCCGGGGCGGAGACATTCGGCTGTTTGGCGCAATACTGTCGACAGTGTGACAGTCGCGCATTCGGTCCCGATGTTTCCCCGCGTGAGATAGGATGGTCATGAAAAAAATACTCATCGCCTTGTCGGTTACTTTGAATGTGCTGGTCATCGCAGCGGCGCTCTTCCTGTGGTACGCGGTGGAGGCCAATCTGCTGGTGAAAATGGTGATGGAGCCGATGCATGAGCGGTGGGTATCCCAGTTCTCCGTATTGCCGGTCCGGTCAAAGGATATTGTCTTCCTCGGCGACTCGATCACCGAGGGAGGGAACTGGAACGAGTTGTTTCCGCAGAGAACTGTACGTAATCGTGGCATCGGTGGCGATGTCACGACAGGTGTTCTCGCGCGACTGGAACAGGTAACCACAGGCAAGCCCGAAAAGATCTTTCTGCTGATAGGTACAAACGATCTTGCCGCCGATGTGCCCGTCGGGGACATTGTCGCCAATACAGTGACTATCATCGAGCGGATTCACCGGGAGTCCCCCGAAACACAGGTCTATTTACAAAGCGTTCTGCCGCGCTCCTCGAATTACCGTAGCAGTGTTGAGCGGCTCAATAACGCACTGAAAGCCGCATCGGAAGGAAAAGCAACCTGGATCGACCTGTATCCCCGTTTCCTGGATTCCGCCGACGGTTCGATACGCGACGAACTCAGCAACGACGAATTACACCTGCTGGGACCCGGTTACCTGGTCTGGCAGGAGGTGCTGCAACCCTATATCGAATAAATGACCCGGTACGGGTTTAGCGCGGGGCGCCGAACCAGTCGAGGATCTGCCGCTGAACGCGCTCATCATCCAGCAGGTCGAAATGGTTTGTCGCGTGAAAGACAGCGCAGTTTTCAGGCTTGATATCAAGGCGCCGTAAATCCTCGCTGTGTGACCCCGTCGCACTGTCCAGGCGCACCAGAAGATCTCCCAGGATATGTCCCAGCGGGTCGTGCTGGTGGCGGCCGAGAGTAGCCGCTGCGAAGTAATATTCGACATCAGGTAGCAGTGGCACCGGTCGTCGCGTGTCCGGTCGCATGGCATCCGGATGGTGATCGCGCCAGTCTTCATCCAGCAGGTCGCCGTGGCGCAGGTCCTTGATTCCCGCGCTGCGCCTGCGTCCAAACGCCAGCGGCCGCGTGTACGGTAAGCCCTGCATTGCGGCGGTCAGGCCATGTCCGGCCTTCGCCACCGCCGAGCCGTGGTGCGGTGTGCCAAGGCAGACCACGCGCGCGAGGCGGGATAACCATCGATTGCCTGCCTGCTGCGCGTACCAGCAGGCGCTGCGGATCACCAGGCCGCCCATGCTGTGCCCGATCAGCGACAGGCTCTCGACCGGTGTCGGCCAGCGCTCACACAGCTGCTCCAGCTGCTGTGCGAACTCCTGCCCATTGGTGGAGATGTGGCGGCCGGTGTTGTAGCGCAGGTATAGCGGTGCGATATCCAGTGATTGCAGCAGGCGCTCGCCGATACCCGGTGCCCCGTTCCTGCGCCACGATAATTCCGACAGGCTGAGTCCGTGCACCAGGACCACGAGGTGTCGACTGGCCGCATGTGGGCCGGCCGCCAGTGACGGCTCATCCAGCGCCAGCGCCCGGTCCTGCGTCAGCAGTTGCATCGGGGTAGCCAGAGGATTGCCGGTGGCTTCGAGATGGTCGCCCAGTACACCATTCAGCGCGGCGATGGTCCGTATGGTGGCCTCGGGGGACAGCGAAGCCCCTGTCGTCTTTGGCAGCAACCCAAGTGACAGGTCGACCCCTTCGCGCAGTAGGTTGCTGATTCCCCGGATACCCGAATAGACGCCAGCGGCAATCGTGCCGTGCGCCGCGCTGGCGTTGTCCGCGGCAGCTGGCCAGGGCGTCGCGGTCCTCGCTATCGTCTCGTGCATACCTTCGACCGCGCTGGTAACACCGGCGACCGAGTCAAACACGAGCCTGGTCGTTCCCCGCACCATGTCAGTTGTCGTTATCACAGCATTACTCCATCCGGCAATTCAGTAATCCTCGACACCAACCATCGCATCGGGTTCGATGGAATTGAGCGGGCTGGCCCAGTCCTCGGGGTGCATCGGTAAATCGGGATCAATAAGGTCGTCGTCGTCCAGTTCGAAAGGAGCTCGCCAGTCTTCCGGCGCCTCGGCTTCCGCCAGCTGCATTTCACGCCAGGCGTCGAGGTCGTACTCCGAGACTTCACCACCGAGATACTGGGTTTCAATGGTAAAGTTGTCCGGGTCCCAGTCGATCACTTCGAACAGTTCCTCGGTCTGCAAGTCCTTGTACCAGGTTCCCACGACAGGGCTCAACATTTTCATTCGGCTTCCCCCATTGCCAGCTTCCCGCTGATTCCCAACATAGCACGATGAGACTTCCTGTCTACCTGATCCGTCTCGCTCGCGCCGCATCTCCCGCATCGGGGGCGTCGTTGCCGGAGGAAAATTTTTTAATGCGGGATCAACCGCTTGCGGTTGCTTTCAAGAGTTGACTTCCGTGGGTGGGGGCCTTTATATACTCATTATTATTCGTTCCATAGATTCGACATAAATAATCCGTCTAAAAAAGACGCAATCCTGATTGACCGGACGAGAAGCAAAACACTCGTTGCGTTTCCGATCGGCGATAACATCTCTAAAGAGGAGGGTGCATTGACTATCCCCAACAACCGTCAAGACCGTGCAAGCGGCTTTGCACAAGCCATCGGAAGAAGCCGCAAACCGTGCGTCTCAGTGGAGAATCGCGTATGAAGCCGCTGGCGATTATCGGCGGTACCGGTATCGATGAACTGGAGGGGCTTGAAGTCCTCAGTGAGCATCGGGTTGAGACGCCATTCGGCGCAATATCCCGTCCAATCCAGGAGGGGCGATTGGGGAGTACCACCCTGTATTTCCTGCAACGCCACGGAAGCCCGGACGCTATCCCCCCCCATCGCATCAATTACCGCGCAAATATCTGGGCACTGAAGTCACTGGGCGTAGCGGGGATCGTCGCGATCAATTCTGTTGGCGGTATCACCGCGTCGATGAGGCCTGGACGTTTACTCATTCCCGACCAGGTGATCGACTATACCTGGGGCCGTGAGCATACCTTCGATGAGGGCGAGCAGGGTACGCTGATGCATATCGACTTTACCGAACCCTATGACGGGGCGTTGCGCAGGGCCCTGCTCGCCGCTGCCAACAGTGCAGGGATTCCACACGACGCCTCGGGCGTGCACGGTGTTACGCAGGGGCCGCGTCTGGAGACCGCGGCTGAAATCCGCCGTCTGGCGCGGGACGGTTGCGATGTGGTCGGCATGACGGGCATGCCGGAAGCGGCACTGGCGCGCGAAGCAGGCGTACCCTATGCGTCGATTTGCATGGTGGTCAATCCTGCCGCCGGGCTTGGCGACCAGCCCCTGACCCTGGCGATGATGCGCGACATACTGGCCAGTGAATCCGCCGTTGTCAGGCAGCTATTGAGCGAACTGTTGAAACATCGCTAGGACGTCTGAGCGCCATGCAGGGAATCAGCCCGGGGCCGCCGCATCCGGCGTGCCTGCCGTCGCCGACTGCAATGGGGTAACCCGGATCAGTACGCCCAGCAACGGGTGATCGATATAGACCAGTTCCCCACTGCGCATGCGTCGGGTCTGTTTCAGGCGCACGGCGTGCCGGAACGGGTAGGTCGGCCCCAGCGCCTGGAGCCCGGGGTTGGTTTGTGCGAGGTCGCCCGGCGTGGACTGGTCTGGTGAATCCGGGATTGTCGCGACACTGCCCCTGTGCAGCGTTGAATAACTGCTTGTTTGCGGTGGCCTGGAAGCGGGCGCCAGCGGCGGCGCCGGCATCTGCCAGTTTCCCGGCAGGTATTCTCCCCGGGTGTTCAGCCACAGATTGGTGTCGAGGTAAAAGTAGCGAGACAGGTACAGCTTGACGGATCCCTGCAGCTCCGGCCAGGGGCCGCCGTCGCCGGACCGGTCCAGGATGATGGGCAGCGCCTGGGACTGGCTACTCATCGGCTGGATCCAGGCCTCGTGAAAAAGCACGCGGTAGCGGCCGCTGCGCTGCATCGCCGCCGCACTGCCGGAAAGTTGGCGCTCGGACGGGGGCAGGGTGGCGAATGTCGTCGCTTGCGCGGGGCCGGGCAGGGCTTCCTCCCCGGCAGGGGGAGCACTCCTGTCGGGTATCGAGGTCGACGACTCGCTTGTCGGCTGCTCGCCGGGATAGACCAGAAACCGTGAGTTGGACGGATACGCGAGCTCCGGCAGGCCGTCCCAGTGCTCGGCCCCGGCCCCGGCCGGACGGCTGAACACCAGCAGTTCCACCCGGTACAATTGCTCCACCTGCGCCTGTCCGAAAACTGGCAGCGCCAGGGCAAGGGCGAACAGGGCAAGGCAAATTCTTGGCGTCGATTGATCAGGCATGAGCTGAGCGCTTCCCGGGGTCAGTGGCGAGTGAATCCATGATCTGCTCCAGGAAACGGTACCGGTCCTGGAGGTCAGTCAGCGTTTTTTCGAATCGCAGGCGCGTGGCGCCGGCGAGTTTATAACTGCGCGGGTCGGACTGTACCAGTTCAACCAGGCTGAGCGGGTTCACCGGTGTCGTTCCCTTGAATTCGATACTACCACCCTCCGGGCCCGCATCAATAGTCCGAATCCCCAGTTGCTGCGCCCGCAGGCGCAAACGCGATACCTGGAACAGGTTGTCTATCTGTCGCGGCAGCAGGCCGAAGCGATCGATCATCTCCACCTGCAAGCCGCGCAACTGCCCGTCGTCCTCGGCGGCGGCGATACGCTTGTAGAGCACCAGGCGGCTGTTCACGTCGGGCAGGTAGTCATCGGGGATCAGCGCCGGGGCGTGCAGGTTGACCTCGGTGCCCTGGTCCAGCGGTGCGTCGACATCGGGAATTTCGCCGCGGCGCAGCGATTCCACGGCGCGCTGCAACATATCGAGGTACATTGCAAAGCCGACGCTGTGAATTTGTCCGCTCTGCTCGTCGCCCAGCAGTTCACCGGCGCCGCGAATCTCCAGGTCGTGGGTCGCCAGCAGGTAACCCGAGCCCAGGTCGCCGGCTGCTTCGATCGCCTCCAGGCGCTTGCCCGCGTCAGCGGAGATGGCGGTCTGTGGTGGTGTCAACAGATAGGCGTAGGCCTGGTGATGCGATCGGCCGACCCGCCCGCGCAGCTGGTGCAGCTGGGCAAGTCCGAACTTGTCAGCGCGGTCGATAATAATGGTATTGGCGTTGGGGATGTCGATCCCTGTTTCGATAATGGTGGTGCACAACAGCACATTGTGGTGCCGGTGATAGAAACTTGACATGACCCGCTCGAGCTCGGTTTCCCGCATCTGTCCGTGAGCGACGGCGATACTCAGATCGGGCAACAGCTCGCGCAACTTGCGCCCCGTCTCCTCGATGGTTTTTACCTCGTTGTGCAGGTAGTAGACCTGGCCGCCGCGCAGGGTTTCCCGCAGTACCGCCTCTTTTACCAGCGCGATATTGTGCTCTCGGACAAACGTCTTGATGGACAAGCGGCGCGCCGGCGGAGTTGCGATAATGGAGAGGTCCCGCATGCCGCCCAGTGCCATATTCAGCGTCCGCGGTATTGGCGTGGCAGTGAGCGTCAGAATGTCAACCTCGGAGCGCAGAGCCTTGATCACCTCTTTCTGCTTGACCCCGAAACGGTGCTCCTCGTCGATGATCAGCAGCCCGAGGTCCTTGAAACGAAAATCGCTCTGCAGCAGCTTGTGGGTTCCGATCAGGATATCCACTTCGCCGCTTTTTGCGCGGCGCATTATCTCGTTCATTTCTTTGCCGGATTTGAAGCGCGATACGACTTCGACGGACACTGGCCAGTCGGCGAAGCGATCGCTGAACGAGTTATAGTGCTGCTGCGCCAGCAGCGTGGTCGGCACCAGCACGGCGACTTGCTTCTGGTTACCCGCAGCGACAAACGCGGCGCGCAGGGCGACTTCGGTTTTCCCAAACCCGACGTCGCCGCAAATAAGCCTGTCCATGACCCTGGGGCTGTGCATGTCGTCGAGTACCGCGCGAATGGCGGCCTCCTGGTCCGCTGTTTCCTCAAACGGAAAGGCGGCGCAAAACTGTGCGTAGTCATGCTCCTGCGCCGCAAATGCATGGCCCTGGCGCGCTTCGCGGCGGGCGTACACTTCCAGCAGCTGTGACGCGATATCGTTGGCCTTTTCACTCGCTTTGCGCCGCGCTTTTTCCCACTGGTCGGAGCCCAGTTTGTGTAGTGGTGCGAGCTCGGGATCGCTGCCGCTGTAGCGACTGATCAGGTGCAGGGAGGCCACCGGCACATACAATTTCGCGCCCTGGGCATACTCGAGCGCGAGAAATTCGAACTCCTGCTCATCCACGTCCAGTTTTTGCAGACCGATATAGCGGCCCACGCCGTGCTCCAGGTGCACAACCGGTACGCCTTCACGGAGTTCGTTCAGCGCCCTGAACGCGTTTACCTGCGTCTGCTCACTCGCGCCCTTGCGCCGGCGTCGCTGGGCTACCCGATTGCCGAAAAGTTGCGCTTCGCAGACCAGTGTGGGCTGTTCCGGTCCGAAATACAGGCCCCGATCAAGCGGGGCAGTGGCGATCGCGAAATCCAGTGCCGAGGTGGCGAATTCGTGCCAGTTCGCGACCTCGGGAGGCGCCAGTCGATGCTCCCGCAGCGACTCGAGCAAAATCTCACGGCGGCCTGCTGACTCGGCACACAGCAGAACTGGCCCCCCGTGCGCTCCGAGAAACCGAACCAGGTTTGCCGTTGGCGAGTCCGCCAGGTGGTCAGAAGCAAGGTTCGGCGGCTGTTGAACAGCCGTTTTGCGGTGCACAACGGCATCCGGGTTGTGGCGCAGTTCCAGCACCGGAAAGCGCTTCAGTAACTGGTAGAGTTCTTCCACTGGCGTGAAACACCGCTGTGGCGGGAGAAAGGGATGCCGGGGATCGATGCCGTACTCTTCGAACCGTGTATTCACCTCATCCCAGAAGTGTTGGGCGGCTCCGTGGTGATCGCCTGTGGTAATGATGGCGGCATCGGGGGGCAGGTAGTCAAACAGCGTTGCGCATTGCTCGAAGAACAGCGGCAGATAATACTCACACCCGCCGGGGCTGCGGCCCGCGCTGACCTCGACATAGGTAGGGCAGAGGTCGTGATCCACGTCAAAACTGTCATACCAGTTTGCCTGGAAGCGTTGAACGGCGCTTTGTTCCAACGGGTATTCACGCGCCGGCAGCAGGTTGATGCTGCTAACCCTGGCGACCGTGCGCTGGCTTTGTGGATCGAAGGTGCGCAGCGAGTCGATCTCGTTGTCGAGTAGATCAATGCGAAACGGCAGTTCACTACCCATGGGGTAGACGTCGAGCAGGGAGCCGCGCAACGCGAATTCGCCGTGTTCATAGACGGTTTCCACATTGACATAGCCGCTGCGCTGCAGGTTGCCGCGGAAGCGCTCGATATCGAGCGTCTGCCCCTCCTTCAGCACGAGACTGGAGCCTGCGACGTAGGCTGTCGGTGACAGTCGGTGCATCAATGTCGGCACCGGGACGATCAGGATTCCTTCCGCCAGCGTGGGCAGCCGGTAGAGCGTATCGAGGCGCTCCGAGATAATGTCCTGGTGCGGCGAAAAACTGTCATAGGGCAGGGTCTCCCAGTCCGGGAACACCAGGATTTCGCGCGGTTGATCAAGGAAAAACGGCAACTCGCGCTCCAGCGCCAGGGATGCGCTGGTATCCGAGGTGATGACGACCAGCAAGCGGCCCGGAGTGGACAATTCTGCTATGCAGCGAGCGTCGGCGCAGCCGCTAAACGGACCCGCGGCGGTGCGCGATCCCGCCTGGTGCGGCCAGGGCGTCTTTTCGAGCAGCGTGCTGAACATAGAATGTAGCCGTTAACGGTGAATCGGGGTGGGATCGAAGCAGCGCAATTATAGCGAAGGCGAAAGCGATCGCCAGCCTCAAAGTGTGATCAGAGCGTGAATTTGCCGGATCGCCGCTTGCGCCGCCTATTTCCTCGGATAATAATACGCGCCCCTGAACTTTGATGCGCGAAAACAAGGTATCCGATGGCGAACAAACGCAAGCGTGCACGTCCCGACGACTACTTCAAAGACTGGAAGCAGCGTGAGGCGCTGGCGGAGGGGATGATCCCGCTGGTTGGCCGGTTGTGCCGGGAAAAAAATGTCGAGTGCTACATATACGGTAAGCCGCTGGTCAACCGCTCTGTCTACGAGATCATGAAGGATCACCGGTACGTACGCCAGGTGGAAGGGAATGAACTGTCCGAGAAGGAGACGTTTCCCGTCTTTAACTGGCTCAGCCAGATGGACCTGGGGCCTGCCCATATCGATGTCGGCCGCCTCGCTGTCGGGTACTCCGTGCAGGGTATGGCCGAAGGCCTTAGCCTGGAGCAATACCTCGACCGCGAACTGGGTTCCCTGGTCGGCTTCAAGGGCAAACCACTCGACAAGCCCCAGGATGTCGTGCTCTACGGGTTTGGCCGCATCGGGCGCCTGATGGCGCGAATTCTGATCGAGCAGACCAATGGCGGTGATTGCCTGCGGCTGAAGGCCATCGTGGTGCGCAAGGGCAAGGCCGCGAATGACCTCGAGAAACGCGCCAGCCTGCTGCGTCGGGATTCCGTTCACGGGGCGTTCGACGGCACCATTCGCATGGACGAAGAGCGGCAGTCGTTCGTAGCCAATGGCAATGAAATCAAGGTCATTTACGCCGACGCGCCCGACAATATCGACTACACGCAGTACGGTATCGACGATGCCATCATTATTGACAATACCGGCGTCTGGCGCGATGAGGCCGGCCTCACCCGGCACCTCAATTCAAAGGGCGTCAGCAAGGTGATTCTCACCGCGCCCGGGAAGGGTTCTCTGAAGAATGTCGTCGCCGGTATCAACGATGACATTATCGAGCCTACCGATACGATAATCTCCGCTGCGTCCTGTACCACCAATGCGATCGCGCCCCCGCTGAAAGCGGTGGATGACCAGTTCGGTATCGTTGCCGGGCATGTTGAAACCGTACACGCATTTACCAACGACCAGAACCTGATCGACAATTACCACAGTGCATCCCGTCGGGGTCGCGCCGCGCCGCTCAACATGGTACTGACGGAAACGGGTGCTGCCGTGGCTGTCGGCAAGGTATTACCGCAGCTGGCGGGAAAACTGACCGGAAACGCAATTCGTGTGCCCACGCCAAACGTCTCCATGGCGATTCTCAACCTGACCCTGAGCAAGGAGACCAGCGTTGAGGAGATGAACGAGTTCATGCGGCATCTCGCCCTGCATTCGCCCCTGCGTAACCAGATAGATTACTCTGCATCGCCCGAAGTCGTCTCGAGTGATTTCGTCGGTTCCCGGCACGCCTGTATCTTTGACGCCAAAGCGACTATCGTGAACGGCAAACAGGTTGTGTTGTACCTGTGGTACGACAACGAGTACGGTTACAGCTGCCAGGTCTACCGTATTCTGGAGAAAATGGCCGGTCTGAATTACGCGGTCTACCCGAAACAGGCTTGAGCAACGCCCGCCACAGTGGTTTTTTGGCCATCCAATCCGGTATAATGCGCGCGCTTGAAGCCCCGCGAGGGGATGCAACGCGTTCGGGGCGGATTTTGGCCAACTACGGGCAGTCTCAGTGGTAAGTTCTGTCCAATCACATTTGTTTTTAAGCTGTAGGCAGATCGTATGATCAAGATCAAGCGGGGCTTGAATATTCCAATTCAGGGAGCCCCCCGTCAAGTCATTGAGGACGCACCCGCCGTGCGCGCAGTGGCACTGGTAGGATTCGATTATGTGGGGATGAAGCCCACCATGGCGGTGCGTGAAGGTGATCGCGTCAAGCTGGGACAGGAGTTATTCACCGACAAAAAAACCGAAGGTGTACGCTATACAGCCCCGGCCGCGGGGGTCGTGGCGGCCATCAACCGCGGCGCCAAGCGCGTGCTGCAGTCGGTGGTTATCGATATAGACGGTGACGATGCCGAGACGTTTGCCACTTGCACGCCGGAAACGCTGCCCGAAGCGGGCGCGATACGCGAGCAATTGCTGCGCAGCGGGCAGTGGACAGCGCTGCGCACGCGGCCCTACAGCAAGGTGCCGGCACCCGCATCGGAAGCCGCGGCCATCTTTGTCACCGCTATGGATACACACCCGCTGGCGGCCGATCCCGCCGTTATCATTGCCGAACAGGCAGAGGCTTTCCGCCTCGGGCAGGACCTGCTGGCCCGGCTTACCGCGGGCAAACTCTATCTTTGCACTGCGGCAGGCGCCCAATTGCCACAGGGCTCCGCCGTCAATCTCGAAGTCGCGCAGTTCCACGGCCCTCATCCCGCCGGCCTCGCAGGTACCCATGTGCACTTCCTGGAAGGGGTGAGCGAAAGCAAGTGCGTATGGACCATCGGCTACCAGGACGTGATCGCGATAGGACGGCTGTTTCTTGATGGTCGACTGTATACGCCGCGTGTCGTCGCGCTGGCCGGCCCCCAGGTGGAGGACCCGCGGCTGGTGCGCACCCGCCTGGGCGCGGACCTGCAGGCATTGTGCGCCGGCCAGATTCGCAGCGGCGAGAGCCGCATCGTGTCCGGCTCGGTACTGGGGGGGCGCGCGGTGCAGGGCGGTACCGCCTACCTCGGGCGCTACCATAACCAGGTGTCGGTGCTGCTGGAGGGTCGCCATCGCGAGTTCATGGGCTGGTTGTCGCCGGGCTTCAACAAGCACTCCAACCTCGGGATATACATCACCAGCCTGTTCGGCAGCAAACCGCTGGCCATGACCACGACGACCAATGGCAGTGAACGGGCGATGGTGCCGGTGGGCAGCTATGAGAAAGTCATGCCGCTGGACATACTGCCCACCCAGCTATTGCGGGCGCTGATAGTTGGCGATACCGCGATGGCCCAGGCGCTGGGCTGCCTGGAACTGGAAGAAGAAGACCTGGCCCTGTGCAGCTATGTCTGTCCGGGGAAGTATGAGTACGGGCCCATTTTGCGGGATAACCTCACGCGCATCGAGAAGGAGGGTTAAGCCGTGGGCTTGAGAAAGATTCTTGACAATATGGAACACCACTTTCAGGAAGGTGGTCGCTTCCAGAAGTGGTTCGCCCTTTTCGAGGTGTTTGACACATTCCTGTACGCCCCCAGCTCCGTCACAAAATCCACCGCGCACGTGCGCGACGGCGTCGATCTCAAGCGCATTATGATCACGGTGTGGTTTGCCGCTTTCCCGGCGATGTTTTACGGGATGTACAACCTCGGCGCGCAGGCTAACGGCGTGCTGCCCGCGGGCCAGGCGGTGGAGGGTTGGCACGGCTGGTTGATCGAATTGCTGGCGGGCTATGATGCGAACAGCATCTGGGATTGTTTCTGGTACGGCGCCGTATTCTTTCTACCGATCTATATTGTAACTTTCCTGGTGGGTATCGCCTGGGAAATCCTGTTTGCGATCAAGCGGGGGCACGAGGTTAACGAGGGATTTTTTGTCACCTCCATACTCTTCGCGCTTACCTGCCCGCCGGATATTCCCCTGTGGCAGGTAGCCCTCGGCATCAGTTTCGGGGTGGTGATCGGCAAGGAAGTGTTCGGTGGCACCGGTAAAAATTTCCTCAACCCGGCGCTGGTGGGACGGGCATTCCTGTATTTCGCCTATCCGGCGCAAATGTCCGGCGACGCGGTGTGGGTCGCGGTAGACGGCCATACTGGCGCGACACCCCTGTCGGTCGTCGCCGCCAGTGGCATGGGTGCGCTGGAGCAGACATGGACCTGGAGCGAGGCCTTCCTGGGGTCGATTCCAGGCTCAATCGGCGAGACCTCCACGCTGGCGATTTTGCTTGGCATGGTGTTGCTGCTGGTTACCCGTATCGCGTCCTGGCGCATTATCCTGGGTGTGTTCCTTGGCATGGTCGCTTTTTCCTCGCTGCTCAATGCGGTCGGCTCTGACAGCAATCCCGCGTTCGCGATGCCATGGTACTGGCACCTTGTAACCGGCGGATTTGCGTTCGGCATGGTGTTCATGGCCACCGATCCGGTGTCGGCGGCGATGACGAACGGCGGTAAATGGGCTTTCGGGATACTGATCGGTGTGATGACTGTGCTGATCCGTGTCGTGAACCCGGCGTTTCCGGAGGGGATCATGCTGGCGATCCTGTTCGCCAATATCTTTGCACCGCTGATGGACCACTTTGTGGTGCAGGCCAATATCAAACGGAGGCTTGCCCGTGTCCAGTAATGACGGTATTCGAAAAACACTGATCGTCGCCTTTTCGCTGTGCATCGTCTGCTCGGTGATCGTCTCCGCGGCGGTGGTAATGCTCAAGCCGGTACAGGAAGTCAACAAGACCCTCGATCGCAAGCGCAATATTCTCGCCGCGGCGGGTCTGCTGGTGGAGGGACAATCCATCGATGAGCAGTTCAAGCACGTCAGGACGCGCGTTGTCGACCTGACAACCGGCAAGTTTGCCGACGACGCGGTGAATATCGACAAGTATGACCAGCGCAAGGCGGCTAAGGACCCGGAACAGTCAGAGGCGCTTGCGCCGGAACAGGACGTGGCGAAAATCTCGCGACGGGAACAGTACGCCCTGGTGTATATCGTGCAGGACCCGCAGGGTGATTTAGAGAAAATCATCCTGCCGATCCGCGGCTATGGCCTGTGGTCCACGCTGCACGGATTCATCGCGCTGGAGTCGGACGGCAACACCGTCGCCGGGCTCGGTTTCTACGAACACGGCGAAACACCGGGACTGGGCGGTGAAGTCGACAACCCGCGCTGGAAATCGATCTGGCCCGGCAAGCAGGTCTACCGCGACGGCGAGGTGGAAATCGGCCTTATCAAGGGTGCGGTGGATCCTTCCGCCGCGGCAGCACCGTGGGAGATCGACGGTCTGGCGGGCGCCACGCTTACCAGCGTCGGCATCACCAATCTTGTGCACTTCTGGCTCGGTCAAGATGGCTTTGAGCCGTTCCTGAATAATTTACGCGCCGGGGAGGCCTGATTATGACCGCCATGAAAGAAACACTCACCGGTCCTATTTTCAAGAACAACCCGATCGCGTTGCAGATACTCGGTATCTGCTCGGCGCTGGCGGTCACCTCGTCGCTGCGGGTAACGCTGGTAATGTGCGTGGCGCTGACCGTAGTGACTGCATTCTCGGGGATGTTCATCTCGTCGATCCGCCGGCACATACCCGGCAGCATCCGAATTATCGTGCAGATGGTGATTATCGCGTCGCTGGTCATCGTGGTGGACCAGTTTCTCAAGGCCTACGCGTTCACGATCAGCAAGCAGCTCTCGGTCTTTGTGGGCCTGATCATCACCAACTGCATCGTGATGGGGCGCGCCGAGGCATTCGCGATGAAAAATCCGCCGCTGCCCAGTTTCATCGATGGTCTCGGTAACGGCCTCGGCTACAGCGTGGTGTTGATCGCGGTGGCGGTGGTGCGCGAGTTGTTCGGCTCCGGAAAACTGATGGGCTACGAGGTATTGCCACTGATCACGGAGGGCGGGTGGTATATCCCCAACGGCATGTTGTTGCTGCCACCGAGTGCGTTTTTCCTGATTGGCGGCTTTATCTGGGTCCTGCGAAGCGTGCGCAAGGAACAGGTGGAGGAGTCGGAATTCAAACTCGCACGACACACACCGGTCGGGGAGGGCGT
This sequence comes from Gammaproteobacteria bacterium, assembly GCA_030427485.1. Taxonomy (GTDB): domain Bacteria; phylum Pseudomonadota; class Gammaproteobacteria; order Pseudomonadales; family Halieaceae; genus Marimicrobium. Next base: position 37,903 of record JAUICG010000011.1, on the reverse strand, counting down.
GTAGATGGAAGCGCTGCTCAGTCTGTTTGTCCGCTCCATATTCATCGAGAATATGGCCCTGGCCTTTTTCCTCGGCATGTGTACCTTTCTCGCGATCTCGAAAAAAGTACAGGCCGCGATCGGCCTGGGAATCGCGGTGATCGTCGTACTGGGGATCACCGTCCCGGTCAACAACCTGATTTACCACTACCTGCTGGCGGATGGCGCCCTGGCCTGGGCAGGTTACCCCGAGATGGATTTGAGCTTTCTCGGCCTGCTGTCCTATATCGGTGTAATCGCTGCCATTGTGCAAATTCTGGAGATGTTTCTCGATAAATTCATCCCCACACTGTACAACGCGCTGGGTGTGTTCCTGCCCCTGATCACCGTGAACTGCGCCATTCTGGGCGCCGCGCTGTTCATGGTAGAGCGCGATTATGACTTTGCCGAAAGTGTGGTATTCGGCGTGGGTTCCGGCGTCGGCTGGGCCCTGGCGGTTATCGCGCTCGCGGGAATCCGGGAAAAGCTCAAATACTCCGACGTGCCCGATGGCCTGCAGGGACTGGGTATCACCTTCATCACCGCTGGCCTGATGGCGCTGGGCTTTATGTCCTTTGGCGGCATAGATATCTAGGCAGGATCTAGCTGATATGGAAATGACAATTGTATTTGGTGTTGGCATGTTCACGGCGATCGTGCTGCTGTTGGTCGCGGTAATTCTGCTGGCGCGTTCGCGACTGGTCAGTTCCGGGGCTGTGCATATTCTCATTAACGGCGAAAAAACCATCACGGTGCCCGCCGGTGGAAAATTGCTGCAGACACTGTCAGAGGCGGAGCTGTTTCTCCCTTCGGCCTGTGGCGGTGGCGGTACCTGTGCCCAGTGCAAGTGCATCATCAAGGAGGGCGGCGGCTCCATGCTGCCCACGGAAGAGGCGCATTTCAACCGGCGCGAAGCCGCTGAGGGCTGGCGCCTTAGTTGTCAGGCCTCGGTCAAACAGGATATGGAAATACAGGTGCCCGACGAGGTGTTTGGCGTCAAGCAATGGGAGTGTACGGTCGCGTCCAACCCCAATGTAGCGACTTTCATCAAGGAACTGACGCTGAAGCTGCCGGAGGGCGAGAACGTGGATTTCCGCGCCGGTGGTTACGTGCAACTCGAGTGTCCGCCGCATCACGTCAAGTACGCGGATTTTGATATCGAGGAAGAATACCGCGGTGACTGGGAACGTTTTGACTTCTTCAAACTGGAGTCTGTGGTCAAGGAGACCGTGATTCGTGCTTACTCGATGGCCAACTACCCTGAAGAGAAAGGCTTGGTGAAATTCAATATCCGCATCGCCACCCCACCACCGGGCAGCAAGGGTATTCCCTGTGGGCAGATGTCCTCCTGGGTGTTCAACCTCAAGCCGGGCGATAAGGTGAAGGTCTACGGTCCTTTTGGCGAGTTCTTTGCGAAGGATACCGATGCCGAAATGGTGTTTATCGGTGGTGGTGCCGGTATGGCGCCAATGCGTTCCCATTTGTTCGATCAGCTCAAGCGCATTCATACGAAACGCAAGATCAGCTTCTGGTACGGTGCGCGCTCGCTGCGCGAGATGTTCTATACGGATGAGTACGACCAGCTCGCGGCGGAGAACGATAACTTCGAGTGGCATGTGGCGCTTTCCGACCCGCAACCCGAGGACAACTGGGACGGTTATACCGGGTTCATCCATAATGTGCTGTTCGAGGAATACCTGAAGAACCATCCCGCTCCGGAGGACTGTGAGTACTATATGTGCGGCCCGCCGATGATGAACTCGGCGGTCATCCAGATGCTGACGGCGCTTGGCGTGGAGCCCGAAAACATCATGCTGGACGATTTCGGCGGTTAGGGTTTTGCCCGGGCCCCTGCAAAGCCACTCGCGGGAGTGGCTTTTTTGTTTGTTCAGCCTGGCGCTGCTGTCGGCTTGCGGCGGACCAGAGTCCCCGACGAAGCTATCTGGCGCAACGATGGGTACCGTTTGGCACGTGAGTTATGTTCCCGGGGCATCCGCGCCGGACGCCCAGGAGCTCCAGCGCGGTATAGAGTCGGAGCTGGCGCTCGTTGACCAGAGCATGTCCACCTATCGCTCTGACTCCGAGATCAGCCGCTTCAATGCGCTGGCGATCAGGGAGTGGTTCAAGCCGTCGGTGGATTTTATCCGGGTGATGAGCGCCGCACTGGACGTTGGAAGCAAGAGCGAAGGCGCCTACGATATCACCGTGTCGCCGCTGGTCGACCTGTGGGGCTTTGGTCCCAACGGAATGAGCGGCGTCACTCCGGACGAGGAGGATATCGCGCGTATCAGAGCAAGGGTCGGCCAACAGAATATTGAACTCGACGAAATGCGCTATCGGGTCAGGAAAAACGATTACCTGGCAGTGGACTTTTCCTCGCTGGCAAAGGGCTACGCCGTGGATCTCGTCGCGGACTGGCTGACCGCGCGGGGCATTGAGCAGTACATGGTGGAAGTGGGTGGAGAGATGCGATTGTCCGGGCTCAGCGCCCGCGGCGACCTCTGGCGCATCGCCATCGAGCAGCCTGACAGCAGCGAGCGCACGGTCGCCACCACGCTGCAGTTGACAGATGTTGCGCTGGCCACCTCCGGTGACTATCGCAACTACTTTGAGGTCAATGGCAAGCGCTACTCACATTCCATTGATCCGCGTACGGGCTACCCGGTGGCGCATGACCTGGTGTCGGTGACGGTGATCCATCCGAGTTGTATGGTCGCCGATGCCTGGGCGACGGCGCTCACCGTGCTGGGCGCCGAACGCGCGATGGCAGTGGCGCAAGCACAGGGATTAGCGGTATATTTCATTCGCAGGGTCGGAGGTGGCTTTGAACACAGTCATACGCCGCTGTTTTCGCGCTACCTGGGCGAACCACAGCGCACCGACGTCCCGCAAACAGAAGAGTAGGCACATGGCGCTATTGTTAATGACAATTGTGGTTTTCGGGCTGGTTATGGGGGCGATGGCCATTGGCGTCATCGCCGGGCGACCGCCGATCAAGGGCTCCTGTGGCGGCATGGGTGCCCTGGGCGTGGATACCGCCTGCGAAATCTGTGGCGGCAACCCGCAACGCTGCGAGGAAGAGACGCGCGGCGAAACCACGGGCAAACAGAAATCCAGGCTGTACTATCCGGCAGACAAATAGCAGCGTATCGCCGACGTGAGCGCTGCCCGCAATACCATCGCCAACTACGCGCCATTCATCGGCGTGCGTTACAGTTTCACCAGGAAACGCAATCGGTTTACCTCGGTCATCGCCACCGTGTCCATGCTGGGCATGGTATTGGGGGTTGCCAGCCTTATCGTGGTTCTTGCGATTATGAACGGCTTCGCGGGTGAGTTGCGCGGCCGCATCCTCTCACTGGTGCCACACGGTTTTGTCGAGAGTGAAGCCGGGGGTATCGCACAGTGGTCGGCGCTGATGGAGCAGGTCGCCGCCGGGCCCGGCATCGTAGCGGTAGCGCCCTACATTTCGGAGAAGGCAATACTCGGCAATGGCCGTACCCGTCGCGGCGCTGTTCTCACTGCGATAGATCCGGGGCTGGAGGGCGGGGTGTCCGAGCTGTCCTCCGCGATTGTTGCCGGCGATCTCGACAGCCTGCACGGCGATGGGTTCAACGTGGTGCTGGGCGCGACGCTGGCGAATATTCTCGGGGTGGTGCCCGGGGATTACGTTGAGGTCACCGTCCCACGCCTGACGATCACGCCACTCGGCCTGTTTCCGCGCAGTAAACGGTTACGTGTTACCGGTCTGTTCCAGATCGGTGCGCAACCCGATGGCTACCAGGCCTATGTTTCCCTGTCGACGGGCCAGAAGTTGCTCGGCAGCAAGGGCATGGTGGATGGTCTGCAGGTCAAGACCCGGGACCTGTTTGCGGCGCCGCAGATCATGCGTGCGCTCTCGGCTGAACTGCCGCCCTCGTACGTGGTGAAAGACTGGAGCCAGACCCAGGGATCGCTGTTTCGCGCGGTCAAGCTGGAAAAGATCATGGTGAGCCTCTTGCTGCTGAGCGTGGTCGCTGTGGCGGCCTTCAATATCGTCTCTACGCTGGTCATGTCCGTTGCGGAGAAACGTCGCGACATTGCCGTACTGCGCACGATGGGCGCGCGCGCCAGCGGCATCATGGCGATATTTGTCGCACACGGCCTGGTGCTGGCGGGTGTCGGCATTACCGCGGGCGCAGTGCTCGGCGTCGTGTTGGCAACGAATATCGCCGCGATTACGGCGGCAGTGGAAAATACGCTGGGAGTGAAACTGTTCGATCCAACTGTGTACTTCATCAGTGAATTGCCGGCGGATTTACAGGGCTTTGACGTGACGCTGGTGGTGATTGCCTCTTTTATATTGAGCTTGCTGGCCACGCTGTATCCGGCATGGCGCGCCGCCAGTATCGCGCCGGCCGAGGTTCTGCGTTATGAGTGATATAGTTTTACAGTGTGAGTCCCTGTGCCGGGTGTACGACGATGGCGACAAGTCTGTCACCGTGCTGCGCAGCGTGGATCTCACCCTGCTGGCGGGCGAAAAAATTGCGATCGTTGGCGGCTCGGGCTCCGGCAAGTCCACACTGCTGAACCTGCTTGGTGGACTGGACTACCCGAGCAGCGGGAAAGTGTTTATGCGCGGGAGGGACCTCACTCGTCTCGACGAGGGCGCCCTGTGTCGCCTGCGCAATCAGCAACTGGGTTTTGTCTACCAGTTCCACCATTTGCTGCCTGAATTCGATGCACAGGAAAATGTCGCGATGCCATTGCTGATCGGGGGCAGCGCGCGCAAAGGGGCGTGGCAAGCCGCCCGGGAAATGCTGGAGCGCGTCGGCATGGGGCACAGGCTCACACACCGGCCCGCACAGTTGTCCGGTGGTGAACGGCAGCGTGTCGCAATAGCGAGGGCTTTGGTGACCCACCCGGACTGTGTACTGCTCGATGAGCCCACGGGCAACCTGGATCCACGCTCCGCGGCACAGGTTCTGGAACTGATCGATGAACTGGGAGAGGATCTCGCGTCATTCGTGGTGGTCACGCACGACCCCGCTATCGCCGCGCATATGCACCGCACGCTGGAATTGCGCGACGGTGTGCTACAGGCGCTGCAGTGACTCGCCTGGAGCGCTTGCGTATCGCATTGCGCTATACGTTTGCCTTTGGACAGGGTCACCTGTCGGCATTCCTGTCCTCCCTGTCCATGTTGGGGCTGGTCCTGGCGATCAGCCTGCTTATTATCGTGCTGTCTGTGATGAACGGGTTCGACAAGGAGATGCGGGAGAGAATTCTTTCGCTGGTTCCGCACATTACGGTCTACTCGGCGGCACCCATCGACAATGAGCAGATGGTGGTCGAGCGCATTGAAAGTCACCCGGCGGTAGAGGAGGTGACGCCCTTCGCCCAGTTCGACGCGCTGGTCACACGGGGCACGGATATTGAAACAGTGCGAGGCATCGGGCTTGCGACGGGCCAGGCGGGCGCTTTTGCGTCGCTGGCCGGCTATCTCGACGAAAACGGCGCGCAGAATTTTCGCCGCGAGCCCGACGGCCTGATCCTCGGCGTGGGCGTGGCGCGACATCTGGGAGTGAATGTCGGGGAGCGCCTGAACCTGATCGTGCCCGGCAACGGTAGCGCCGCCGAGACGGGTCCGGCGCGTTTTCAGGCAGTGCAGTTGAGCGCGATCCTCGACACCGGGACCGAACTCGACCAGACCATAGCACTCGTGCACCTGGAACTGGCTTCTGAACTGGCGGGTCTCAACGGGCGCGTGGGCGGTTTCCGGGTTTCGACGAACCGGCTGTTCGATGTGCAGCGTATCGGTTGGGAGTTGCAGGAACTGTTGCCGCCGGGTTTTTACAGTACCAACTGGATGCTGACGCACGGCAATCTGTACGCGGCGATTCAGTTGTCGCGCGACATGGTGTCGATACTGCTGTTCTCCATTATCGCGGTTGCAGCGTTCAACGTGGTGTCATCGCTGGTGTTGGTGGTGTTGGACAAGCAGGGCAATATCGCCATCCTGCGCACGCTCGGCGCGACCGGTCCCGATATCGCGTGGATATTCGTCCTCCAGGGGGCGATGATCGGCCTTGTCGGCGTGGTACTGGGAAGCGTGATCGGAGCGCTCGGGAGTCTCGCGGTGCCCGGTCTGGTCAGTCACCTGGAGCAACTGCTGGGCATGCAATTCCTCAATACAGATGTGTACCCTGTATCGTTCCTGCCGGTAGACGTGCTGGCAAAAGACATTTTTACTGTCGGCGGGGTGGCGCTCGCGATGTGTGTCGTTGCGGCGATCTACCCGGCCAGGCGAGCCGCCGGAATGGCCCCGGCGCTGATCCTCAACCAGGATCGCTGAGTCTGCGGGCTGCCCGTTTTTTCTTGCGCGCCTGCCACTGTCTCACCACGTGCCAACGCCATAGCAGACTGATAACAAAATAGCCCAGGCTTCCAAGAAACAGCCCGCACAGCAGGCATCCCAGCAGAAACGGCCTCCAGATCGCCGCCAGGCCATTACCGAGCCAGTGGAAGCTCAGCTCAAACTGCACTTCCTGAACCGGAACATCGATGATCAGTGCACCGATCTCGTACGCGAGGTAAAAGATCGGGGCCATGGTCAGCGGGTTGGTAATGAACACCAGTGAGACTGCCAGTGGCAGGTTGCAACGCGCCCAGACCGCAAGGATGGCGGCTACCAGCGTCTGGCCGGGAATCGGCATGAACGCGACAAACAGCCCGACGAAAAAGGCCATGGAGGCGGAGTAGCGATTGAGGTGCCACAGGTTGCTGGCGTAGACCCATTCCCCCAGTACCCCGAGCGCCTTCATCCTGCGGATTCGAACGGGGCTGGGTACAATTCTTCTGAGGATCTTCTTTGGCATATCCGGCGTGGACGAATGTGACCTGTCATTCTGCAGGTCTATGTGTTTGACTGCCACGCTAGACGCTGTGGACTTGCAGGCCTGCAGAATGGACGAGCGGGCATTATGCGACAACAGCGCTGACTTTGAAACTGTAATTCGCTATCCCGCCGGCCAGGCAGTGACAGTGTTCGCATTTTTCGCGTCCGGACACGACCGGGAGACAGCAGATGCGATCATGGATGATGGGGCTGGTGCCGGGCGTTGTGAGCGTCGGCTACTGGCCGGCGTTGCCCACCTGGCCGGTATGGCTACTGTGCGCCGCGGTATTGCCCGGTCTCGTCTTCAGGCGATCTGCGGTAGCCGGTTTTCTGGGAGGGGGCGCGGCGGGTTGTGTACTGGCCTGGGTGTACGGCATTTTCTTGCTGTACGGCCGCATTGCCGGGGACTGCGTCAGCATACCGCTCACGGTCAGCGGCACGGTCACCTCCCTGCCCGGGACGAGTGTGCTGCGTGGTGCTGTGCCCAGGCAGCGCTTCGAGTTCGCGGTCGAGGAGTTGCGGCCGGTCAGGTGTGCGGGTCCGAAGCGGATTCAACTGTCCTACTACGGCGATCACAGGATACGCCCCGGTGACCGCTGGCAGTTTGAGGTCAGACTCAGGAAGCCGTGGGGGCTCGCCAACCCGGGCGTGTACAACCAGCAGGAATGGTTCGCTCGCAATCGCATAGACGCCGTGGGAAGCGTGCGGGAAAGCGCGCAGGCACCCCGACTGGTCGCGCGTGCGACAGGACTGTCCGCGCTACCGGATCGGTTGCGACAGGACATCAGCACACGGATTGGCGAACTTGGGTTGCGACCGGATGTGGCCGCGGTATTGCAGGCTGTTTCAGTGGCGGACGGCAGTGGCATCGGGTCCGCGCTGTGGTTTTTGTTCCAGCAGTATGGGATTAATCACCTGCTGGTCATTTCCGGACTGCATGTGGGCATGGTGGCCGCTGTCGGATATCTGTGCGGCGCCGGTCTACAGTTGCTGCTGGCCCCGATTCATCTTCGGACAGGCTGGTTGCCGCCAGTACTCGCGCTGCTACTCGCCTTTCTTTACAGTGCTCTCGCCGGCTTTTCCCTGCCGGTGCAACGGGCCGTGTGCATGCTTGCCTGCTTCGTCGTCGCGAGGCTTGCGGGGCGCAAAACGCATGCGACCGACTGCCTGTTACTGGCGGCTGTGGTGGTATTGTTATTGAACCCCCTGGCAGCGTTAGGCAGCGGCTTCTGGTTGTCATTTGGCGCGGTGGGCGCACTGCTCTGGTTTTCACGTTGGCAGCGAGGTTTTGGTGCGGTGCGGCGGCTGCTGCTGACCCAGGCCGCGATGTCCCTTGCGATGTTGGCCCCTGGCGCACTGTTTTTCGGTGGTGGCAGCCTGGTCGCTGTGCCCGCCAATCTACTGATGATCCCGCTGGTCGGCTGGGTGGTGGTACCGCTGACGCTGCTCGCATCGGTGTGCTATCTCGCGGGCTGGGAGTTGGCAACACCATTGTGGTGGCTCGCGGCCTGGCCGCTGGAACTGCTGCTGTCACTTGCCAGCGCAGTGGCGGCGGGCGGGGGCAACTGGTTATACCTGCCCCTGAGTGGCGATTCCACGCAGGCCTTACTGACAGTACTGGCGGTGGCGTTGTGGGCGCTGCCGGGACGCAGTGTGCTCAAAGTGCTGGGACTTATCATGGCCTTGCCCCTGTTGTTGTGGGCGCGGCCGTCCGCTACCGCGCCTTCCCTCGAAACCGAGGTTACCGTGCTGGATGTGGGACAGGGGACGGCTATACTGGTGCGGTCCGGGGATCGCGCGCTGCTCTACGATACCGGGGGCGGTGATCCGAATGGCGTGAACATGGGCTCTATGGTCGTTTTACCGTATCTTCGGCAACACGGTATACGGGCGCTCGATACCCTGGTTATCAGTCATCCAGACCTCGATCACAGTGCCGGTGCCAGGGCGGTAATGAATGCGCTGCCGATCAGTCGGTATCGCTACGGGGGCATGCCGGTGGGCGCGTCCGATGAGCTGCCTGCGGGGCGGCCCTGCGTAGCCGGTGAAGCCTGGCGCTGGCCGGGCGGACAGGTTTTCCAGTTTCTGTCACCGGCGCGGGAGAGGCCCCTGCGGCGCAACGACGCCTCCTGCGTGTTGCAGATACTGGTGGGGGGGTATCGCCTGTTGCTCCCGGGGGATATCGAATCGGGACGCGAGAAAATGCTGGTGCGATACTGGGCTGATAGTCTGGAGAGCGACTGGCTCGCTGCTGGCCACCATGGCAGCAACACATCCTCCGCGACGCCGTTTCTAAAGCATGTACTGCCGCATTTGGTGGTGATCAGTAACGGCTATGCCAATCGCTTCGGCCACCCGCACCCGGATGTGCTGGAGCGCTTGCGCCAACAGGGCGCCGTGGTCTACTCCACCGCGAACTCGGGCGCGCTGGAATTCTCGGTAGCCCCGGGGCAGACACCGCAGATTACCGCACGGCGCGAGGCAGTGCGGCGGTACTGGATGTGATGCCCTGCATCCGCCACCTTGCAGTCGCTGCGCGACTGTAATGGGCTGTCGGCGGTGGTGAAGCGGCCGGCTTCACCCGCCCGCTTCGCTATGCGTATAATGCGGGCATCTTTTCTCTGGACGGGGCGTAAATGTGCTTGAACTGTTGATGGCCGGCGGCTGGCTGATGGTGCCCATTGTCTTGTGCTCCATCCTGATGCTCGCCATCTGTATTGAGCGCTTCTACACGCTCAACCCCAGGAAAATCGCGCCGCCGCACCTGCTGGCGACCGTCTGGAAGCAGTTGAAACACGGCGAACTCGATACCGCAAAGCTGCGCACATTGCGCCAGTCCTCGCCACTTGGGCGTATTCTGGCGGCCGGGCTGGCGAACGCCTACCACGGGCGCGATGTGATGAAGGAGAGTATCCAGGAAGCGGCGGCTCACGTGGTGCACGATCTTGAGCGCTATCTCAATACCCTGGGTACGGTGGCCGCGGTGACGCCCCTGCTGGGATTGCTGGGAACGGTATTCGGCATGATCGAGGTGTTTGCCGAGATCATGGTACAGGGCTCCGGCAATGCCAGTGCGCTCGCCGGGGGTATTTCACAGGCCCTGATCACGACGGCCGCCGGACTGACGGTGGCGATTCCGGCGCTGGTGATGCACCGTTACTTTCTCGGCAAAATCGATGCGATCGTGGTGGAACTGGAACAGGAGACCATCAAACTGGTGGATGCCCTGCACAGTGAAGAAAATACGGAAGTCGCGGCGTGAAGTTCCGGCGTCAACGCCGCGAGGAGACCGGGGTAAACCTGACTCCGCTGATCGACGTGGTGTTCCTGCTGTTGATTTTCTTCATGGTTTCCACCACGTTTACACGCGAAACCCAGTTGAGTATCGATCTGCCCGAAGCCCGGGGCAAGCCCAAAGAGGCTGCGGAGCAACAGATCGAGATACTGGTGGATGAAGCGGGTAACTACCGGGTAAACGGTGAGGCGCTGGTCGATAAACGCCTGCGCACCTTGCAGGCCGCGATCTATAAAATTTCAGCGGGGGATACCACGCTGCCGATGACGATCTCCGCCGATGCTCAGGCGGCGCACCAGGATGTTGTACAGGCGATGGATGCCGCCGGGCAGATGGGCTTCGTGCATTTGAGTATCACCACCGTGCAGCCGGCCAGCGCGCCGGCGACGCCCTGACTTTGACGCTGGGAGCAGCCAATGCCGTACACAGTCGTAATACCCGCGCGTTATGGTTCGACACGTTTGCCGGGTAAGCCTCTGCTCGATATTCACGGCAAGCCCATGGTGCAACATGTCTGGGAGCAGGCGCAGCGAAGCAGTGCGGCCCGTGTCGTGATAGCGACCGACGACGCGCGAATCGTTGAAGCGGCGGAGTCGTTTGGCGCCGAAGCGTGCATGACGCGGCCGGAACACCCCTCCGGTACCGATCGCCTGCAGCAAGTCGCACAGGAACTGGCGCTGCCCGATCACCATATTGTGGTGAATGTACAGGGCGATGAACCGCTGATCCCGCCGCAGGTGATCGACCAGGTGGCGGCGAACCTGGAGAGCCACTTGCAGGCAGGCATCGCCACCTTGTGCGAGGAAATCTTCGCCATCGACGAGTTGACCAGTCCCAATGCGGTGAAAGTGGTAAGGGACGCGGACAATATGGCGCTGTACTTCAGCCGCGCTCCCGTGCCTTACCCGCGGGACGCCTTCATGCGGGATCAGGACTCGATGCCCACGACCGGCCGCTGGTTCCGGCATATTGGCATCTATGCGTATCGCACGGAATTCCTGCACCGTTATGTGACCTGGGAGGCCGCGCCGCAGGAACAACTCGAATGCCTCGAGCAACTGCGTGCGCTGCACCACGGCGTCGGAATTCACGTTGAAGAAGCCTGCCGGCGCGTACCCGCCGGGGTGGACACGGACGGCGACCTGGCGGCGGTCAGGGCTGTCCTGGGCGGGGGAGGCTGAACGTGTCCGAGCACATCCGGACCAGTGTGCTGTTTGTCTGCCTGGGTAATATCTGTCGCTCGCCTACCGCGGAGGGGGTGTTTACCGCGCTGGTGGAACGTCACGGGCTGGCGGGCTCCATCCTCGTCGATTCCTGCGGTACCGGCGACTGGCATATTGGCCGAGCGCCAGACTCCCGCGCGACCGCAGCCGCCGCGAAGCGCGGTTATGACCTTCGCCATCTGCGTGCGCGACAGGTCAATATCGATGATTTCGACCGCTATCACTATATACTGGCGATGGACGAGAGCAACCTGCGCGATCTTCAGGCTCTGCGCCCGCATCATCACAAAGGGCATCTCGGACTCTTTCTGGAGTTTGCACCGAACGGCGACCTCGTCGATGTCCCGGATCCGTATTACAGGGGCGACGAGGGCTTCGTGCAGGTTCTGGACCTGATCGAATCGGCCAGCGCCGGGCTGCTGCAACGGATTGTTGGTGAGCACTCCTGAGGCGGTGAACATTCAGCGGGACAAGGCACTGGGCAGCTACAATACGCTCGCCTTGCAGGGGCGCGCGCAGGCCTTTGTGACGGTCGGCAACGAGCGTGAACTGCTGGCTGCCCTGGCGCAGGCGAGGTCGCTGGGCTTGCCGGTGATCCCGCTGGGGGAGGGCAGCAATATCGTGCTGGCGGGCGATGTCGAGGCACTGGTGTTGCGCCAGCAATGCCGCGGCATCGAGGTGTTGAAGACCGCCGGTGATGCTGTCACTTTACGGGTGGCAGCGGGCGAGAACTGGCACGACTTTGTGCGCTGGACACTGCGCCAGGGGTACTACGGGCTCGAAAATCTTGCGCTGATTCCGGGAACTGTCGGCGCGGCGCCGATCCAGAATATCGGCGCCTACGGTGTAGAATTGCGCGCCCGGGTTCTGCGGGTGCACGCGCGCTACCTCGCCGATGACCGCGCCGTAACACTCTCCAACGAGGACTGCGCGTTTGCGTATCGCGACAGTGTGTTCAAGGGCGCTCTCAGGGACCAGCTGGTCATTACCGCGGTCGATTTCACGCTGTCGCTGCAGGCCGAGGTGACCACGTCGTACCCCGCACTGGCCAGCTATTTCGAGGCGTGTCCATCGCGGGCTGTCACGCCGCAGGACGTCTTCGACGCGGTTGTGCAGATTCGCCGCAGCAGGCTGCCCGATCCCGCGGTAGTGCCGAACGCCGGCAGTTTTTTCAAGAACCCGGTGATTGCAGGTGAAACCGCGGCCGCGCTCCGGGACTCGTACCCCGGGCTGCCGTGCTTTTCCCAGAGTGATGGCAGGGTGAAAGTCGCTGCCGCGTGGATGATCGAGCACTGCGGCTGGAAGGGGTTTCGACGGGACGGCGTGGGTGTACACGAGCAGCACGCACTGGTGTTGATCAATTACGGCGGAGACAATGGCGCTCTGTTGCTGGATCTCGCGGCGGAGATCGCGTCCTCCGTTCGGGATGCCTTCGGCGTATCCCTGGAGATCGAGCCCCGGGTGTACGGTGATCGTCGATGACCGACTTCGACCACAAGGCGTTCGTGAAATCGCTTACCACCAGGCCCGGCGTCTACCAGATGTACGACGGCGCAGGTGGCTTGCTCTATGTCGGCAAGGCGAAGAACCTGAAAAATCGGGTCGGCAGCTATTTTCGCGCCAGCGGCCTCACCGACAAAACCATGGCCCTGGTCGGCAGGATTCACGATATACAGGTGACGGTGACCAGCACCGAGGTGGATGCGCTGCTGCTGGAACACAACCTGATCAAGTCACACCAGCCCCCGTACAATATCCTGCTGCGCGACGACAAATCCTACCCCTATATTTTCGTGTCCAGCGAGGAACCCTTTCCGCGCATCGCATTGCACCGCGGCGCCAAGCGCCGCAAGGGCGAATACTTTGGCCCCTATCCCAGCGCCGGGGCGGTGCGTGAATCGCTGCAGTTCCTGCAAAAAGTCTTCAAGATGCGGCCCTGTGAAGACAGTTACTTCAGGAATCGTTCGCGGCCCTGCCTGCAGTACCAGATCGACAGGTGCAGCGGACCCTGCGTAGGCCTGGTGACGGAAGCGGAATACGCGGAACAGGTGGCCAGTACCAGTATGTTCCTGCGCGGCAAATCCGCGCAACTGATGCAGCGCCTGGCGGACGACATGGAAAAGGCCGCCGCTGAACTCGCGTACGAGAAGGCGGCCAGTTACCGCGACCAGATCGTGCAGTTGCAGCAGGTGCAGGCCAGCCAGGGTATTGAAGGCGTGAGCGGTGATCTCGATATTCTCGCCGCCGCTGTGTCCAACGGGCGCGCCTGCGTGCAGGTACTGTTCGTGCGCGGCGCGCGTGTCCTCGGCAGCAAGACCTACTACCCGCCGTTGAAGTTACAGGAGAGCGCGGCCATGGTGCTGGCCGCGTTCATTCCCCAGTTCTATCTCGGCGAGGGCAGGGCGATACCCGCCGAGATCATTGTCAATGCGACGCCCGATGACGCCGACGTCCTGGCGCAGGCCCTGTCCGCCCAGGCGCAGCGCACCGTCAAAGTGCGCAGCCGTGTGCGCGATTCCCGGGCCCAGTGGCTACAACTGGCACAGCAAACCGCTGAAACTAACCTGGCGTCGCACCTCACAGGCCGGCAAACCGTGCTGCGACGCCTGCAGGCATTGCAGGATGTGCTGGAACTGCCAGAGTTGCCCGAGCGAATGGAGTGTTTTGACATCAGTCACAGCTCCGGTGAAGCGACGGTCGCCTCCTGCGTGGTGTTTGACCAACAGGGGCCGCGCAAGACAGACTATCGCAAGTTCAATATCGAGGATATCGTGGCCGGCGACGATTACGCGGCCATGCATCAGGCGCTGGAGCGGCGCTACAAACGCCTGAAAAAAGCGGATGCCGCGATGCCGGATGTCCTGTTCATCGATGGCGGCAAGGGGCAGGTGGCCCAGGCGATGGCCGTGCTGGAGGAATTGCAGGTTACCGGCATCGAGGTTATCGGCATTGCCAAGGGGACTACACGCAAACCGGGTTTCGAGACCCTGGTAAAGGGCGCTGGCGGCGAGGAGCGACAACTGCCGTCCGACCATGCCGCGCTCCACCTGATCCAGCAGATCCGCGACGAGGCGCATCGCTTTGCGATCACCGGTCACCGGGCGCGACGCGATAAAGCGCGGCAGCGTTCCAAACTGGAAGATATTCCGGGTGTAGGCAGCAAGCGGCGGCGCGAACTGCTCCGCCATTTTGGCAGCGCACAGGGTGTGGAAAATGCCAATGTAGAAGAGTTGAAGAAAATCCCCGGTATTCACGCCGCAATGGCGCAGCAGATCTACGATCATTTGCACGCGGGAAAATGAGCGATCCTGAAACGCTGAACGCCGATGTGCAGCAGCCTGCGCCGCGGGGAGGGGGATGGTTACATTAAAAAACCGTACTAATTCAATAAGTCACACCCAATAGCGCTCGTGAATACCGTACCATAGGTGCAATAATGATGCCTGCGACTGCGCAGCGCCAGGGGCTGTACCATACGATTGTGTTCCACCCAGACCGAGACTAGACGCCTTGCCCATCACCATCCCCAATCTGTTGACAATACTGAGGATTCTGCTGATCCCCGTTCTGGTGCTGGCGTTTTACCTGCCACTCGATAACCGCTTTCCTTTGGCGGCCGTTATCTTTGCGCTGGCCGCCGTTACAGACTGGTTCGACGGCTACCTGGCGCGCAGGTTGGGCCAGATGACGGCGTTTGGCGCATTTCTCGACCCGGTAGCGGATAAACTGATGGTTGCCGTGGCGCTGGTGTTGCTGGTAGAACGCCACGACACACTGCTGTTTACCCTGGCGGCCTGTGTCATTATCGGTCGCGAGATCGTGATCTCTGCGCTGCGGGAGTGGATGGCGGAACTGGGCCAGCGTACATCGGTGGCCGTCTCCTATATTGGCAAAATAAAAACGGCCTTCCAGATGCTCGCGATAACGGGGTTGTTGGCCATCAGCCCCGCGGCCGACCCCGATTGGCGACTGATCCTCTGCTACCTGGTTCTCTACACCGCCGCCGTGTTGACGCTCTGGTCGATGACGGTGTACCTCAAAGCGGCCTGGGCGGTGATCAAGGACCAGGATAATTCTTTCTAATTCAAACGCTTGCGCTAAATTTCTGGTATTCTGCTTGACTCCGGGGATACGGTGCTTACAATAAGCGCCACTCGAAAGTAAGCCGTGCACATGCTTTCGAATAAACGCATCAGGTGCGGGAATAGCTCAGTTGGTAGAGCGCAACCTTGCCAAGGTTGAGGCGGGGCGCGCAGCCTCGACGGTTCCGGCGACCACGGCGGTGGTTAAAACGCTTTAGTGCGGGAATAGCTCAGTTGGTAGAGCGCAACCTTGCCAAGGTTGAGGTCGCCGGTTCGAACCCGGTTTCCCGCTCCAACCCCCCTATAGGCTCGGTGGCAGAGTGGTCATGCAGCGGACTGCAACTCCGTGTACGCCGGTTCGATTCCGACCCGAGCCTCCACATTTTCCCTGGCAGCGTTAGCCTTGCTGGCGAGCGGCGGAGAATCTCGCCATCCGCGCTTGGCTGGCATTGCGCTAGTGCAATGTCTGCCCCCTCTCCTTTATAATCCGCGAGAAATAATCGGACTTCCTCGGGTGCACAGGCATATAAAAAGGGACTTTGCAACATAAGCGATTCTGGTCACCGGCACGCCGGGAATCGGAGCCTAACCGGTGGCGTACATAATTTCATAAGAACTACCCGGATCCAGCAGGTGTACAGGTGTATCTAAGTGGACATTGAAACAAACGCGATTCTGGTCGCCGGCATGCATAGAAGCGGCACCTCACTGGTGACACAGATTCTGCATTTGCATGGCGTCGCTGTAACAGGTCGCCTGGAACCAGCCAACGAGTTCAATGTTACGGGTTACTGGGAGTCTGCGGATCTTATCAAGCTGCACGATAAAATCCTGGATGAGGCGCATTCCTCCTGGAAGGATGTTGGTGAGCTTCCACAGGGCTGGTTCAAATCCGGTAAATCGATCAGCTATGCGAGTGATCTTGCAGCCACCGTGCTTGACGAGTTTTCCGGAGCGCCCCTGTTCGTGGTCAAAGATCCTCGAATGTCGAGATTTTTGCCCTTCTGGGAAGAGGTCCTGCACAGCAGGCAAGTCGGAGTAAAGGTATTAATCGCCTATCGTAACCCCTATGCCGTCGCAAAGTCGCTGCAACATCGAGACCGCATGCATCGCAGTCGAGCAATGCTACTGTGGGCAAGGCATATCCTGGATGCAGAAAGATTCAGTCGCCATCTCGATCGTACCTTCGTCGAATACGATGCTTTGCTTGAGGATTGGGAAGCGGTCATTGGCAGGGTTAGCGAAGACCTGGGACTGGTACTTCCCTTCCCGTCGAAAACGGTCAGGCAGGATGTCGATGCCGTTATTCTGGACAGTGAAAATCATTACAAAAGACCCGGTCTCAGAGAAAATGCGGAAGAGACAGAACAGATCGCATGGGACATTTATAGCCTGGTGTCAGCTGGCGTCCAGGCAGAATCCCGGGGAAAGCTCGACCTGCTGAGGGAACGACTTGATTCCTACAGTCACTGGGTATCCCCAATATTCAGTGGCATGGACAAGGAAATTCGGGAGCAGTCGTCGCTGATCCGCGAGCAGAAAAAAGATCTCGAAGAATCTTCCTTTCAGCTGCGAGAGCAGGAGCAGGCTATAGCGCAGTTGCTCCTGGAAGCAACAAACCGAACGGGCGTGATTGAAGGCCTTCAGCTGTCGATGCAGGAGACAGAGGCAGAGGCGGCACGACTGCTTGATGCGGTCCAGCAGGCGGAAGTCAAACTGGACAACCTGTCCGTTGACTACAAACGCTCGTCGGAAGAAAACGAGAGATTGCAGCTGGCATGCAGTAAAGCCAGGTGGGAAACTGACAGGCTGCGTTATCAGGCTGAGACTGTCGCACAAGACCTGACCGACAAAGAGGCTGAGATTGGCCTTTGTGAGGAAAAAATCCGGGAGCTGAAACGCGCCAGTGACGAGCAGCTTTTGCACAAAGAAGAACTGCAATCCTATATCGTCCATTATCAAATCATGCTCGAGCGAGCGAATAGCGAATTGGAGCGGGTATACACCGGGCATTCTTGGCGGTTGACCGCGCCTTTCAGAGCCGTTCGCCGATGGGTTTCCATGTCAATGGAATTCCTCGTCAATGGTATGGGTGAACTCTGCGCCTGGGTCTGGCGATGCCTGCCGATACCTGCCCGCACCAAAAAGAAGCTGAAAACCCGTTTCTTCACAATGACCGGCACCCGCTTCCAGAACACGGATGTCTATCGGGCATGGCATGCACAGCAGTGTAACGGGCAATCGGCGATTGATGTCCCTGAGCAGTTCGCACCGGGGCTGGCTGAGCCCTCATTCAAGGCAATTCATAAAAAGCCTTCAACCCCCCCGGGTGAGGTGGATGCGCGATTGATTGCTTTCTATCTACCACAATTTCACTGCATACCGGAAAATGACAAATGGTGGGGCGAAGGCTTTACGGAATGGGCAAATGTTAAACCTGCTGAACCCCAATTCGAGGGGCACTATCAACCACATGTTCCCGGTGAGCTGGGTTACTACAATCTCCTCGACGAAGGCGTGCAGGCCTCGCAAGTTGAACTCGCGAAGTTGTATGGCTTGCACGGGTTTTGTTTCTACTTCTATTGGTTCGGTGGAAAACGCCTGTTGGAAAAGCCGATCGAGAATTACTTTGCGGATCCTGGCCTGGATTTGCCCGCCTGCCTGTGTTGGGCCAATGAAAACTGGTCCCGTCGCTGGGATGGCCTGGACGATGATGTCCTGATAAAACAGGACTATTCACCGGAAGACGATATTGCGTTTATCGCCCATATTTCGAAATACCTGAGAAACCCGAAGTACATTCATGTTGCAGGGCGCCCCCTGATTGTAGTCTACCGTCCTCTGGAACTGCCCAATCCCAGGGCGACGGCCAACAGGTGGCGCGAATGGTGCAGGGCGAGTGGTGTAGGCGAAATTTACCTGGCATACACCCAATCGTTCGAAGTCGCAGATCCGGCGGACTATGGCTTTGATGCGGCGATAGAGTTTCCCCCCAATAACTCAGCGCCCCCTGAATTGACAAAGGCAGTCAAGCCTTGCAACTCAAACTACAGCGGACACGTCTATGACTGGCGCATATTCCTGGCCCGCAGCAGAAACTATGTTACTCCGGATTATATGCTCTATCGGTCCGTGTGTCCGAGTTGGGACAATACCGCCAGGAAGAAGGAGCGAGGCGCGTGTTTCGCCAACAGCAACCCGGCAGACTACCAGGCATGGCTGGAGAATGCGATTGCCGATACCTGTAGTCGAATCAGCAACAAAGATGATCGACTTGTCTTTGTAAATGCCTGGAACGAGTGGGCGGAGGGGGCGCATCTCGAGCCCGATGAACGCTACGGCTACGCCTATCTCGACGCCACCCGCAAAGCATTAACCAAGAGTGCGCGCTCAACGGTGGGCCGGATACTGCTCGTCACTCACGATGCGCATCCCCATGGGGCGCAATTGCTGGTGCTGAATCTGGCCAAGCTCTATGTCTCGATGGGCGTGACCGTCTCTATTCTGGTGGCTGGTGAAGGGCCGCTGGTGGAAGAGTATAGAAGGGTTGCCCCGGTAAAGGTTCTGGCTGGCAGTAAAAGAGGATTGCCGGAATACCTCAATTCACTGGTCGCTGCCGGTTATCGCGCAGCGATCGTCAACAGCGTCGCTTCGGGTTGGCTGGTCGACAGTTTGAAAGCCGCTGATATGAAAGTGGTTTCATTGGTGCATGAACTCCCCAGCATTATCAGTTCGATGAATCTGGAGGAGTCCGCAAATACCCTGGTTCAGAACAGCCAGCTTATTGTGTTCGCGTCAGAAACTGTGCGCGAGGGATTCGCGCCATTCAATACCGGTATCGCGCAAAGCGTGGTCTTGCCGCAGGGCCTCTACAAGCGAAACAATACATTGCTGCAGAAAGGGAGAGAGTACTGCCGTAAAAAACTGCGGGAAAAATACAAGCTGAGCGAGCAAGCTCTAATCGTAATCGGCGTAGGTGGGGCTGATTTACGCAAGGGCATAGACCTGTTTGTTGAGGCAGCAAGCACGGTTGCAGTACAGAATAAAAGTGTCCATTTTATATGGGTAGGAAAAATCCTTGAGGATGCGCGTTCGCGCTTGAAAAAATTGTTACGTGAATCCCCGGCTCGCGGGAATATTATCATTGAGGACTGTTGGCAGGATACCGACATTTTTTATGGTGGCGCTGATGTATACGCCCTTACTTCTCGCGAGGATCCGTTTCCTTCAGTTGTTCTGGAGGCGTTTGATTCTTCAATGCCCGTGGTTGCCTTCGCGGGCTGCGGGGGCTTTGCTGATGTAGTAGGGGACGCTACGGGGTGCCTGGTGAATACCCTGGATGTAAAGGCATACGCCCGGGCCTTGCTGGCGATCCTGTCTGACCCTGCTTTGAGAGGTGACAAGGGGGTTGCGGCGAAAGAACTGGTTGACAGTCAATTTTCATTTTATCGGTATGGTTATCGCTTGCTGGAACTGGCAGATGTTCCGTTGAAAAGAGTGACGGCGGTTCTCCCCAATTACAATTACGGAGAATTTGTCGCAGAGAGAATTGCCGGTATATGCAATCAAACATATCCTTTGTATGAACTCGTGATACTGGATGACTCCTCGACGGACAACAGCGTGGAGTTGATAGACGATGCGATTGCGAAGTTGACCCTGCCAGTAAAATTTCTGCGCAATGAAACAAACAGCGGCTCTGTCTTCAAGCAGTGGCAGAAGGGAGCGGAACTCGCCGAGGGCGACTACGTATGGATAGCCGAAGCCGATGACCTGGTGGAACCCGATTTCCTGGGAGTGATATGTGGACAACTGGACAATGCCGATGTGGTGCTGTCGTATTGTCAATCTACGCAAATGGCTATAGATGGCACCCATCTGGCCCCCGATTATTTTTCCTATACGGACGATGTTTCCACCCGCAAATGGCGGGAGGATTATACCAATGACGGGTACAGTGAAATTGCTGAAGCGCTTTGTGTAAAAAACACAATACCGAACGTGAGCGCCGTGGTGTTCAGAAAGAATGCCCTGAGAAGCGCCATATCCGAACTGATGGAAAATTCCCCCAATGTAAAAGTGACGGGCGACTGGCGAGTTTACCTGTCCGTGCTGCAACAGGGGCGTATTGCGTATTCCGCAAATGTACTTAACCACCACCGACGTCATGACAGCAGCGTGACAAGTTCGCTCGAAGCCAGGCAACACTACCAGGAAGTCAGGGATACCCAGTTACTGGCGCGGAAAATAACGCCAGTTGACGGCACTATGATTTCAGTTGCAGACAACTATGCTCACCACCTGGTTGAGCATTTCGGCATTTCGAGTAACGATCTCCAGGTTTAGGTCAACAAAGATTAAGCAACCTGTGACATGATTAACCGCATGAACTTTAGTCGAGGTACGCCCATTTTGGTCAAGTGTTGTTATGGGTGATCATGTGGACAGGCTTCCGGACTTCCTGATAATTGGAACCATGAAGGGAGGTACTACAGTCCTGCATGAGTTTATCAATGAGCATGAGCAGGTAGCCAAAGCCGAGAAGAAGGAAATTCACTATTTCTCGCTTCATTCGGATGAGGATGTGCAATGGTACAAGCAGCATTTTCCGTGTGCAGACGGTAAATTGGTCGGTGAGGCGAGCCCCACATATTTTGACATGGTAAATAGCGGGGCCATTCCGAAAAACATCAAAAAACTGTTGCCGGGCGTAAAGCTGATTCTTATCGTGAGGGACCCCGTGGAACGCGCGATATCGCATTTTTCACATTTGTGCCGTGTTAACAAGATTCCTGTTTTGGTGGATATGGATGTCAATGACTTCTTTGGCCGGTCCTTTTCGGTTGCGCATCGCCAGACCGGCATAATTGACTACTATCTTTCGCTGGTTTTATCGTTTAGTACGTATTTCAGGAAGTATCAATACTACCTGAATGTCTTCGACAAAGATCAACTATTGGTGCTGTCCAATGAAGAATTGCTGAGGGATCCCCAGACAATCATGAAGCGTGTATTCGAGTTTCTCGGGCTGAGTCCCTTCAAATCAAAGTCATTCGAGCAGTTCAAGTACTCTACCGGACCTGCCAAGCGATCTATAAGCGCTGAGAACCTGCGGCGATTGAGAGAGTATTTGTATCCGGACTACGCGTCATTCTGCAAAGCTACCGGCCTCAGGTTTTCACCTTCCGGGACTATCGAGAATGATACACCGGATGTCATGGAGGGACTTGATGGATGGCTGTTTCTCTCCGGTGGACCGAACAATCCGATGGACTATTATACCGGCAAGAAAGTATTCGATGATTCTCTGGTAGCAGCCTGGCATGCATTGTTGAAAACTCGATACACTCGACTTCAACGAAGCGGCATTCAGTATCTACACCTGTTTGTACCGAATAAGCTGACGCTGTATCCGGAGTTCACTACTGTGGATATCAACTGCGCAGCCGGCACTCCGATAAGAGCCTTTATGCGCAGTATGAAAAAGGTTGCCGATTCTCCATACAGTGCATGCATACTGGATCCGACTCCGTACTTAAGTAAGCAAAAGTTGAAATATGACCTTTTTTACAAGACGGATACGCATTGGAATGCCTACGGCTGTTATTGTGCCTATCAGTTGATATGTTCAGCGTTGGGCGTGAAACAGAACACCAGTTTGCTGACAAGAAATTTTTCTGAAGGTCCATGCCTGTTTGATCTGGGCGGAAAAATGAATCCTCCCCGTAAAGAGACAATTCGCAATTTCCACTTTATCAAGGATTCTGTTCGCGTGTTCGCCAATGAGCTGGTGATTTACAAAGAAAAGAATCGCCTGGAGAATGAAGGGGGATTGCATGTCGGGTCGAATGTCGTCTATAGAAATGACAAGGCGGAGAACGAGCAAAAGGTTGTCCTGTTTGGTGACTCCTTTTCCGAATACCGTACTTCATTACTGACCGGAATGTTAGCGGAGACATTCTCTGAGCTTCATTTTGTCTGGTCATCAGCCGTCGATTATGACTATATCGAAACACACAAACCTGACATTGTGATTACTCAACTTGTCGAACGATTTATGCCGATTGTTCCTGCTGACCAGCTTAATTTGAATAGGTATGTGAAGCAGAAAATGTCTGCGGTATAAAGTAGATTGTATCCTGATATTCAACAAGTCCTGCCTGAAATCTGTCAGATCCTGTTTTCATGCCGCCCACTTCGAGTCAATGATGAACCATGACACCCTGCCGAGAGAGCGTCCTGTCATTGTCCTGTCCGCGGGGCGCACAGGCAGCACGCTTTTACAGAAATTGCTCAATACGCATGAAGGCCTGGTCATATGGGGTGAGCATGATGGATTTCTGAATCCACTGATGCAGTCCTGGAAGGCGGTTTCGCGATCCAAATGGATTCCCGATACGAAACCCCGTGGAGCCTGGCTACTTGAAAAACCTCGACTTCGCTGGCCGCTGGCAGATAAGCGACGTTTGAACGCGGGCAAGTGGACCGCATGGGATGGTTCCTTTTCCAAACAGAGCTTCAACAGTAGTTTGCGACAGTTTGTTGATAGCCTTTTCTGCGACAATGTTCCGCAGACCATGCGCTGGGGATTCAAGGAAATACGATACCGCAATATCGAGTTCATGGATTTTTGGTCCGATTTGTATCCCGAAGCGCAGTACATCTTTTTGCTGCGAAACCCGATTGACACCTGCCTAAGCTTTACCGCGGCCAGTGCGAAAGAGAGCAAAGAGCCGATATCAGAAGATAACTACCAAATGATCACCAGGTTCATAGCCGATCAACGGATAAAGCCTGCTTTCAGCTTTTTCTCCGAAGCTGTGAACAAATTTGGGGGTGTATCACATACTGTTATTTTTGAGGATCTCGTGGAGGACGCGGGGAAGGTGCTTGGCGATATAGAATGTTTTCTAGAGCTGGAGTCGGGCTTTGATCCCGGAAAAGTATCGAAAATCATCAGGAAAGACATCGTGTCACAACGGAAGGAAACAGGTCCGGAGTTGCGGCAGATGCTCTCTGATATGGCGATGCCATTGTTGGAGAAGGAACTGGAGCTGTTTGCGACGGTTCAGCGCAGTCATCGTAAAAGCTGATCCCGGGCAGGGTACACCCGGCTTTGGGTACTAATCACTCAGCGCCATATCCCTGGTAGCCTCATGATCGATGAGATCCTGGAAGTTACTCACCGTCAGGCGCAAATCCTGTGAACCGACTTTGTGCAGTGCCGGCACAATGTGTGCGGGATCGATATCTATGTTGAGGAAACGGCAAATCTCGGTCACAGTGGCCGGTATGTCCGACGACAAGCTTTCGTAACTTACCCGGAGAACTGCGTGTTGGGACACAAGCGTGCTCACCGCCCGTGCCTGCTCTTCCAGTGCTTTGCTCGTGACGAGAAAATCGTCAATATCAACTTGGACTTTTATGCGATGATCACCCCCGCCGCCAGGGCCTGAATGTATAGGACCGCCGGCCATCAGTCTTTGCATGGAGATGTATCGTCTAAGGCTGTTCTCTCTCACCAGGTGAACAAACCGTATGTCTTGCGATGCGAGTAATGACTGGGTGACCGCAGACCATCGAGACTGCAGGAACTCCTCATAGAGAATTTTACAGCCGCAGGCGATGTCTCCCATGTTGAGCGCGTTGTGAACGAATCCAACCGGGTCCCGCTCTCTGATGTCCAGCAGGCGACGTGCCCGGCCGTCCCGTTCTGCTTGACTGGAAAGCTGTGGGACAAAACCATCTTCATAACCGCGAACGATCGTGGGAAGCAGTAATTCCCCGTGACAGCGAACGCCATCGAGGCTGTTCAGTGTTTTCACCAGCAGTGTGCTTCCCGTTCTCGGCGCTCCGACGATAATAAACGTCACACTCATCAGAAAACCGCTTGCCTATGAGCACGGGGTGCAGGGCGTGGCTTTTTCAGTATCGCTGGCATCAAGAGGCATACCCGGCCGATTTTTTTGCAGAGAGCTTAATCCGATTCAGCGTCAACTTCCAGTTGTAAAGCGATCAGCCCGGGCCGGTGTGAAATGAAAACTCGGAATGCCGTGCTGGCGAAGGGTAGTACTCAGGGAATACCGGTTGCGGGAATTGGCTGCGGGGGCAAGACCCCCGCAGCCTGAAGATCGATCAGTCGATGTCCTACTGCAGGTCAAACCGGTCGAGTTGCATGACCTTTGTCCACGCGCTGACAAAGTCATTCGCGAAACGCTGTTGCGAATCGTTGAACGCGTACACTTCGGCGATTGCGCGCAGTTCGGAGTTTGAACCAAAGATCAGGTCGACTGATGTCGCGGTGAACGCCACCTCGCCCGTTGCACGGTCTATCCCTTCGTAGACGCCTTCCTCACCGGCTTTTTGCCAGCGGGTGGACATATCCAGCAGGTTGACGAAGAAGTCGTTGGTCAACGTGCCGGGTTTGTCGGTGAGCACACCGTGGTCCGAGCCGCCCGCATTGGCGTCGAGGGACCGCATGCCGCCGATCAGCACCGTCATCTCGGGTACCGACAGGTCCAGTTGGTCGGCCTTGTCCACCAACATCTCGGTCGGCGAGCGATAGCTCTGATCGACGTTGAAATAGTTGCGGAAAGCATCGGCGTTGGGTTCGAGCAATGCGAACGACTCAACATCCGTTTGCGCCTGGTTCGCGTCGGCGCGACCGGGCGTGAAAGGTACCTCGACCTCGGTGCCGCCCGCTTTCGCCGCTTTCTCGATGGCCGCCGCGCCGCCCAGCACGATCAGGTCAGCAAGCGAAATCCTGCTGCCATCCGCGCTGGATGCATTGAATGCCTGCTGGATCTCGGTGAGCGCGGCGAGTACCCGTGCGAGTTCCGCCGGGTTGTTCACGGCCCAGTCCTTTTGCGGCGCGAGGGCTATGCGCGCCCCGTTGGCGCCACCGCGCATATCGCTGGCGCGGTAGGTCGCGGCGGATGCCCAGGCGGTGCGTACCAGTTCAGGCACGGTCAATCCCGAGTCGAGAATCTCCTGTTTCAGGGCCTCGATGTCAGCCGCATCGACCAGTTTGTAGTCCACCTGGGGAATGGGGTCCTGCCAGATCAGCTCCTCGTCAGGCACCGCATCACCCAGGTAGCGAACGCTCGGGCCCATGTCGCGATGGGTCAGCTTGTACCACGCTTTGGCAAATGCCTTCTGGTACTCATCGGGATTTGCCAGGAAGCGCTCTGCGATCGCCTTGTACTCGGGGTCAAACTTCAACGCGAGATCCGCCGTGGTCATCACCGGGGCGTGGAATTTGCCCGCCACGTGCGCGTCCGGCACCGCATTATTCAACGATTCGTCGGTGGGCTTCCATTGAATTGCACCGGCGGGACTGCGGGTCTCTTCCCACTCGAGGTTCAGCAGGTTTTGCAGGTACAGAGTTGTCCACTGCGTGGGCGCCTGTGTCCACGCGCCTTCCAGGCCACTGGTCACGGTGTCCTCGGAATGTCCCTTGCCGCACTTGTTCTTCCAGCCCAGCCCCTGCTCCTCGATACTGGCCGCACCGGGTTCCGGGCCGACGCAGTCAGCTGGCTTGTGCGCGCCGTGCATCTTGCCGAAGGTGTGTCCACCCGCGATCAGCGCCACGGTTTCTTCGTCATTCATCGCCATGCGCCCGAAGGCGACGCGAATATTCTTCGCGGAGCCCACCGGGTCAGGCTTGCCCATCGGCCCTTCCGGGTTCACATAGATCAGGCCCATGTGCGTGGCGCCGAGCGGGCGTTGCAACTGGCCGTCTTTCTCCGTGCGATCGCTGGCCAGCATTTTCACCTCGGGACCCCAGTACACCAGGTCCGGTTCCCAGTCGTCAGCGCGTCCGCCGGCGAAACCGTAGGTTTCAAAACCCATGTTCTCCAGTGCGACGTTGCCCGCGAGTACCATAAGGTCTCCCCATGACAGGCTGGCGCCATACTTTTGCTTTACCGGCCACAGCAATCTCCTCGCCTTGTCGAGGCTCGCGTTATCAGGCCAACTGTTCAGCGGGTCGAATCGCATCTGGCCGCCGTCACCGCCGCCGCGTCCATCGAGCGTGCGGTAGGTGCCGGCGCTGTGCCATGCCATACGAATGAAGAAGGGCCCGTAGTTGCCATAGTCGGCAGGCCACCAGTCCTGGGATGCGGTCAAAACAGTGTCGATGTCCTGCTTGACGGCATCGAGATCCAGTGTGCTGAAGGCCTCTGCATAGTCGAAGTCGTCACCGAGCGGGTTGGAACGCGCGTCATGGTCGCGCAGGGGTGACAGTTCAAGCTGGTCGGGCCACCAGAACTGGTTGCTCCGCGGCTGGCCGTCAGCGGCGGTACCGCTTCCCATAGCGCCCGCCGGTTTGGTCGAGGATGTATCGCCAGTAGCGGTAACGGGCATTATGGACAGTGCCAGTACGCCTGCTATGGCAGTGGACAGAATGGCATTGCGTTGCTTCATGTCGGCTCTCCTTATTCAGAAAGGCTGCCAGGCAGCCCTGTATGGGAGCAGGGATACTTGCGGGGTATCCACGGCTCCGAATCAGCAGCATGGACCACCAATAGCTTAGACCAGTGGTCCGCGCGTGGATCACTATAGTAATGGACTTGACCAAGATAAAATCGTTTAATTCTATCAAAATGATAGGTATGGCCTAAGAGGTTGTGATAGCCCATGAACATCAGAGATTTACGGTATTTCCTGGCGGTGGCGGAGTTTCACCACTTCGGACGGGCCGCTGAACACTGTTGCGTCAGCCAGCCCACACTGAGTGGGCAGATCAAGAAACTGGAGGAGGAACTGGGTGTGACGCTGCTGGAACGCACCAACCGCCGTGTGATGCTCACCGAGATCGGCGCACAGGTCGAACAGTCGGCCCGGCGTATCCTGCGCGAGGTCGATACCATCAAGGAAGTTGCCAGAAGCAGCCATGACCCACTGTCGGGGAAGTTCCGGCTGGGTGCGTTTCCGACACTGTCTACGTATATTTTCCCCCGCCTCGTACCGAAGGTGAAAGCATCGATGCCGAATCTTCGCCTGATATTGATCGAGGAAAAAACCGCGATACTGATTGAAAAACTGCGCCACGGTGAAATCGATGCTGCGCTTCTGGCGCTGCCGGTACGCGATGACTACCTTGTGAGCAAGCCGCTGTTCGACGACGAGTTTCTGTTGGCGGTGCCTCCGGAACACCCCCTTGCGCGGGCGCGTAGCGTAGACCAGCAGGCACTGAAAAATCAGCGCTTGCTGTTGCTTGAGGAGGGCCACTGCCTGCGCGACCAGGCGTTAGAGATCTGCGGGCTCAATGGCATAGCCGAAGAACAGGATTTTCGCGCAACAGGCCTGGAGACTCTCCGCCAGATGATCAAGGCGGGCTCGGGCATTACCTTTATGCCCCGTATTGCCATACAAAAAGATGAGGCCGGTATACACTATGTACCCTTTACCAGTCCCGCACCCGTGCGCACTATCGGGCTGGTATGGCGCAAGACGACGGCGCGGCAGCCCGTGATTGACACATTGGTCGAATGCCTGACCGCTAAGCCCGGCCACCCCGACTCCTGCGGCCATGCTGTTTCCATCGCGGGTGGCACAGTGGAGTGAACGTATGAAGCTGCAACACAACATCAAACCCGGGCCCCGTCCCTATCTCAAGGCCCGGCACGAGAAGCTCAGCCAGATGCGCTGGGCGCATATCGGGGTACAGCGTATCAGCCCCTGCCTGGGCGCCGAGATCACCGGCGTCGACTTGCGCAAGCCAGTGGACCCGCAGACGCTGGAGGAAGTGCGCGCGGCACTGCTTGCGTTCCGGGTGATCTTCTTTCGCGACCAGGACATTTCTTCTGCGCAACAGATGGCCTTTGCCAGGCGGTTCGGCGAGATAGAGGAACACCCCTTTCTGCCCTCCGATGGGGCCGACAACGCGGTGGTGCGCTTCGACAAGGACGAGCAGGTGGCCGGGGTGGAAAATTTGTGGCACAGCGACGTGAGCTGGCGCGAGATTCCCTCGCTGGGATCAGTGCTGCGAGCGCGCGTGGTGCCCCAGGTCGGCGGTGACACCTTGTTTGCCGATATGGTTGCGGCCTACGAATGCCTCGACGATGAGACCAAGGTGTTGATCGAAGGCAAACGCGCGGTGAACGATTTTACGCAGAGCTTCGGGATGCTGCTCAGCGATGAGGAACTCGCCGCGCAGCAGGAGAAGTTTCCCCCCGTTGAACACCCGCTGGTTCGCACTAATCCAGACACTGGTGAACGGGCCCTTTATGCCAACGGTGTCTTCACCAGTCATATTGTCGGTATGGATCGCGCCGAGAGTGACGCGCTTCTCGGGCGCCTGTTTCTTGAGGCCTGCGTGCCGGAGTTCCAGTGCCGTTTTCGCTGGCGCAAGGATAGCGTCGCTATGTGGGACAACCGCGTGGTGCAGCACTATGCCGCCAATGACTACTGGCCGCAGCGCCGGCAGATGGACCGCGTCACCATCATCGGCGAGCGCCCGATTTAGTCTGCCCGGGAGTGCTGCGGTGGCTTCTTATGCCGGAATTTTCCCCTCGAAGTAGCCGCCTACCATGCCCAGGGTTTCGCGCCACAGCCTGTCGGCCAGCGCCACGTCGAACATGTGATTGTCGATGTTGATTTTCACCGGGTTGCAATTCTCGAAGTAGGCGCCGCTGACCCCATCCAGCAAAGGGTTGGTCGCGACGTAAACCTGGGTGGCGGCCCCCTCTGACACGTCTTTCTTTATGAGGTTGGCGACCGTGTTGTAGAAGAACCCGACGATGCCGTCCGCGTTGCGGCCGATATTGGACTCCACAAAGCCCGGATGCACCGCATTGGACGTGGTCCTGGCCGGGTCGAGCATTTGCGACAGTTTGAGAGAGAAGAGGGCGTTGGCCAGTTTGGAGCGGCCGTACGCCTCAAAGGCATCGTAGCCGGCCTCACCGCGGAGATTGTCGAAGTCTATTCCGCCCTCGGGTGCGCTCCTGTATCCCATCTGGCTGCCCACGTGAACTATGCGACCGCGGTCGGCGGCCCGTACCAGCGGCAGCAGGTTCATCGTCAGCACCACATGCCCGAGGTAGTTCACCACGAAAATCTTCTCGATGCCGTTGATCAGTTCAAAATCCGTGAAGCTGCCGATCCCGGCATTGGTAATCAGTATATCGAGCGAATCGCTGTGCGCGGCGACAGCCCTGGCGCAGTCGACGCAGGAGTCGAAATCCGACAACTCCAGCGCCAGGGGGGTTGTTCTGCCGCTGACGCTGTTACAGGCCTGCCGCGCCTTTTCCAGCGTGCGACCCGTGCCGAACACGTGGGCACCGCGCATGGCCAGCACGCGCATGGTTTCATGCCCGATGCCGGAATTGCAGCCGGTGACCAACGCTGTCCTGCCGGACAGGTCCATACCCTGCGTGACCTCCTCGGCAGTTGACAGGGCATTGTAGGGCCCCACCGGCAAACGGGAGTCGATTTCCACATCGCTGCTGCTGCAGCCAGCCACCGAGGTCGCCGCCACTGTCGCGGCGGAGGCCTGGATAAATCGTCTGCGGTTCAGGACCATGGTCTACCTCCTTGGTCTCGATCAAGTCTCTAGCGTAGAGTGCGCAGTCTCCCACAAACTACGGAATACGGGTACAACATCGGGAGTGTCACAATTTGACACCTGAGCTATGTCGAGAGCCTGAGAGGCCGGGTTATATTTCATACTGAAACTCTACCACAAGGCCGGCCGGCTTCCGGTTCGCCGGATTGTCAGGTATTCTCGGGTTTCGGGCTGACACCGGCCACACCTCTTGCTACCAGACCTGCGTAAAATGCTATGAATACACACCAGCCGGCATTACATATACCACCTGTACAAAAGCCGGGAGGGGCCACCGCGCCAGATCCGGTCATCTACCGCGACATGGCCGTGTCGCGGCGCACCAGCATCATCCTCTGGTTTATGCGGGTGTTCGCGAAGCGCATGCTGGCGGCGATAGGGCGCTTTTCACCGGAGCGCATCGCCGAAATGCAGATCCGCACCGCATCGATGGTCTGTCGGGATTCGGCCGGGCAGTCGATCAGCTATGACATTGTGGGCCGGCAGCCTGGGCACGTGGTGGGCTCGCTCGGGGATACCGGGCGCCCCGTTATTCTGTGGTTGCACGGCGGTGCGTTTAGCCTGCCTGCCGCGCCCGACATGCACCTGAGTATGGTCGCCAACCTCTGCCGGCAGCTCGATGCCGACGCGTTCATGCCGGACTACAGGCTGACACCCGCTAACCCGTACCCCGCCGGGCTGGACGATTGCGAGCAGGCCTATCGTGAACTTCTCGACCTGGGTTACCAGGCCTCGGACATTGTCATGGGCGGCGATTCCGCGGGCGGCAACCTGCTGATGGCCTTGTTGCAGCGCATTCGCAAGGCCGATTTGCCAATGCCCGCCTGTGCGGTGCCGGTATCGCCGGTGACCGAAATGAGCAGGGTGCACGGCCTGCCATCGCGTTACAAGGTTCGCAAGAGCGACCCGCTGTTGCCGGTTTCGGCAATGCAACGCATGTGCAGTGAATATGCGGGCGAACACGACAGCGCAGACCCGGAAATCTCGCCCCTGTACATGGACTGCAGCGGACTGCCGCCGCTGTTCTTTGTTGCCAGTTCCAATGAAATACTGATGGACGACACTGTGTACCTGGCGCGCCGCGCCAGCGCGGCGGGCGTAGACACTACCTGCCATATCTGGCCGACGCTGCCGCACGCATTCCCGCTCTTCGCGGGCATTTTTCCGGAAGCGCTTGCCGCGCGCGACGAGATGGCGAGGTTTATGCGGCAACACCTGGAGAAACAGGGCTGAGCATCAGGCATTTTCGCGGCCCGCTTATTGCGTGCCAGGCAGTCTGCGCGGTGACCACTCCATCGAGGGTGTCAGCGCTGCGCTACCTCGTGCAATACTTCAGCGGTTTTCTGCGGCTCTGAAATCATCAGGTCATGGCCCGTGGCGATTTCCCATACCCGGCCTTCGCACAGCGCCATGAGCCCTTCGCGCATCTCGTCAGTCAGTTGCTCGATCTGCACGTTGCTCAACACGAAAGACTGTGGGATACGTCGCATCGCCTCTTCATTGCCCAGCACGAGTTTGGTTTCAAAACACTTCCACGGGTGCGGCGTCAGCTTGGGCTTCATCCAGGCGATCTGCTCAGGTTCGGTCACACCGTAGTACTCCATCGGATCTTCACCGGGATACAACACCATCTCGATGCCGTCCACCATGCGCGCGGATTCTCTCGCTTCCAGTATGACCTCGCCCGCGACGTCCACCAGTGACTGGCCGTTCATCGGATAGGCTGCATCGAGGTATACGACATTGGCAATGCGGTCAGTTGCACGATCTGCCACCCCGGTGATCACCATGCCGCCGTAACTGTGCCCCACCAGGATCACCTCGCGCAGGTCCTCGTACTGCAGCAGTTTCACGATGTCGGTGATGTGCGTGTTCAAGTCGACGGCGGCACTCAACAGGTGTTCGCGGTCCGCCAGGCCCGTCAGTGAAGGGGCGTAGACTTCATGGCCTTTCGCGCGCAACAGCCGGGCAACCGGCTGGTAGCACCAGCCTCCGTGCCCGCCGCCGTGAACCAGTACATAGGTTGCCATCCAGATTTCTCCTTATGCTTGTGTCTGTGTCGGGGTATTGTCGATCGACGTGTTGATCAGCAACGCCTGCGACGCAACAGGGTTTATGGCCGCCGGCGCCGGCGTTACGCCAGAGCGTGCAGCAGGACGGCCTGCGCGTATCATAGAGCGGCAGATGGCTGTATCGCAAACCGGGTAACGCCCCTGATTGGATGTTTGCTCCAGGTGTTGAATCTGGCGTATGGTGTGGGCCGGATGGGAGAGGGGGGAGTACGGCCATGCACGGAATTACATCCCTGGCTTATTGGGCGTTGGGAATCTGCTCCGTCGGTTGCGCGATGTCGGCCTTCGCGGATTCCGCAGCCGCGCGCTGCGATATCTATGCGGCGGGCTCGGACAAGGCCAGTGCTTCGGTCGACTGCACCTTCTCCCAGCGCCAGGGGCGCATTACGCTGGTGACCGACGCGGCGACGTACGATCTTACCCCCGTCGGCGACGCTCCGGGCAACTACCGTGACGCTGTGGGTCGCCCGGCATACCGTCAGAGTGGCCTGGGAGACCAGGGCCTGATATTTCGCTTTGAGGACCAGAGCGTCTTTGTCTACTGGAAACGGGCAACGGACGCCTCATCGGGCGACGGCAACAACCCCACGGCGCCGTTTACCACCGATGACTACGATGCGACAACGATATTGCGCTGTCGCGCATCCGGCGCGTCGGAGTTCGGGGATTGTCCGGCGGGTATTCTGCGCATGGAAGATGGCCAGGCATCCATTGTTGTCCAGAACCCGGCCGGCGAGCAGTTCACCATCAACTTCATGCGCGACTATGTCAACGCCACTAACCGTGAGGTGGAGGCCCGCTTGAGCGGCGATACCTGGACCGTGAAGGTGAGTGACGGCGAGGTCTACGAGGTACCGCTGGCCGCGATCGAAGGCGGCTGAGCAGCACGGACGCGTTGGCACGGCATGGCAGAATATCTGCGTGCCGGAGAACGGGCTGCAATGCTACTATGGCCCCTATGTTTACGCCTGAACGAATTATCGCTCTGTTGCTGGCCCTGGGGATGTTGATCTTCAGCGTGTTCATTTATCTCAAAACCGGTGACTGGGTGGCCGCCGTATTCGTGCTGGGCAGCCTGGCTTACCTCGTTTTCTTTCTACTGCACTACAAGAGGAATGCCCCGTGATGCTGCGCGTTTCACGCCGCTTGTACCTGGCTTTGCTCGTTCTGCTACTCGGTAGCTGCGCCAGCCTGGCACCGGAGTTGGATCCTCCCAGGGTTAGCCTGGTCAGTTTCAAGAGCCTGCCCGGTGATGCCGGTACGCCACGGTTCGAAATCAGATTGCGTGTGATCAATCCGAACAAGCAGACGCTGGATATTGCCGGAATCAGTTATTCCGTGGAATTGCTTGGTCAGGAGCTGATAGCCGGTGTGGCCAATGATGTCGCGCCTATCGCCGGTTATGGCGAGGGCGTGGTCACACTGGAAGCGGGGCTGCAATTGCTGGAGTTGCTGAGGCTGATGGCCAGCCTGGGGTCAGCGGGATCCGAACCGCTGGCATATCGCCTCTCGGCAAAGATTGATTTCAACGGGTTTGTGCCAACCCAGCGTATTGTGGAAAGCGGTGAAATCTCACTGAATTAGTCTGTATCGATTCTACCCGGTTCACTGCGTCACCAGCCCCGCCACGGATTGGTGAGCGCACCAGATTAGGCAAACAGTGATTGCGCGAAGATACCCAGAATGATCAAGGGGCAAACCACTCTCACGTACCAGGGCCAGATTTTCCAGAACAGACCTTCCTCCACCTGCGGATAGCCTTTGCGAAGCTCCTGCAGCAGCGAGTTCCGGCGCCATACCCATCCGGCGTACACGCAAAACATGAAACCCAGCAGCGGCTGGCTGTAGCGCGTGGTCACGGTCACGATAAAGCCGAACAGCGTGTCGAAGTTCAACAGGATGGCGCAGCCGATAGTGGCGATGATGCCGCCTATAACCCAGGCAGCAGCATGGCGCTCAGCGTTGTATTCCTCGGTCACGTAGGCGACCGGTACTTCCAGCATGGAAATGGATGAGGTCAGCGCCGCGATGCTCATCAGGAAAAAGAAGGTGAATGACACCACGATACCCGGCAGGCCGATGGTGGCGAAGAGTTCGGGGAGCACGGTAAAGATGAGCGTGTCTTCGGAAATAAGAACGCCGCTTGCGGTGAATATCTCCACGCCGTTGTGCAGCGCGACGTACATTGCGGGCAGGACCATGAAACCCGCCAGTACCGCGATGGATACATCCACCAGCGTGACGATACCGCCCAGTAAAGGCAGGTTTTCCTCGTCGCTGAGGTAGGAGCCGTAGATCAGCATCGTACCCACGCCGAGAGACAGGGAGAAAAAGGCCGAGCCCAGCGCGTTCAGGATCAATTGTGCTGACAACGCGCGTGAGAAGTCCGGCATCAGGTATACTTCCAGGCCCGTCATCGCCCCCTCCAGCGTCAGCACGTAGGCTACCAGCACAATCAGTGTAACCAGCAGGGCCGGCATCAGCCGCCGCGACCAGCGCTCGATCCCGTCATGTACACCGGCTGAAACTATCGCGATGGTAAGCGCGAGAAAAAGCAGCAGGAAAAATACATTCCGCCACAGGCCAAAGGATGTCAGCCAACTGGCAAGTGCCTGGTTCCCCGATAATTCGGCGACCGCCGACAGGCAGAACGCGACCATCCAGCCGGCGACGATCGCGTAGAAACTGAGGATCAATCCCGCCACGGTAAAGCCCGCGATGCCGGTCGCGGCGCCAATTCCCGCCGCGAGGCGACTGCCGGATACCTTGCGCAGGGCGGTAACCGAGTTCGAGTGGGCGTGTCTGCCGAGTATCAATTCCGCCATCAACGCCGGGTACGCCAGCAGGAATGCCAGCAGCAGATAGACCAGCAGGAATGCGGCCCCGCCATTGCTGGCCGCCTGCGTGGGGAAGCCCCAGATATTCCCGAGGCCTACGGCGCTGCCGGATGCCGCCATCACGAATCCAAAGCGCGAGCTGAATTGCCCTCGTCCGCCAGCCATGCCTGACCCTTTCGCTTATCTCATAATGCGAGCAGTGTAGCACGACGAACAGCGCGGTCAGGGTAGCGGCGGGCGTCAACGCGGAATGTGGTTTGGTGTGCTGCCAGCGCCTTGGTTCAGCGCGGAAAATCTATGTTATTATTGCGCCCGCTCGGGTGGCCGGAGCCTGGTTTCAAGCCAGATTGACCATTTTGAGTTTCTTTGCCAGCCGAAATCCGAGGCCTTGAGCCGACAAATCGGCGCTATGCGAGTGTGGTGGAATTGGTATACACATCAGACTTAAAATCTGACGGCCTCACGGCCATGCGGGTTCAAGTCCCGCCATTCGCACCAAATAAATCAAACGATCAGGTACACCAGCGGGGCCAGACCCTTCAGTCCTGTTTCGCAATTCCCGCGTAACCCGACAGTGCGGCGCGCAACAGTGGCGCATCCCGGCTTTGCCATAACCAGACGGCGGCAGGCGCCAGCGTTGGCACAATGAGCACGCTGAATTGATACAACAGTCCGATCACGTTGCTATTGGGTACGAAAACACCGGACTGCTCCTGAAACGTCGAGCCCAGGCTAACCATGAGTGTCTTCAGGGCCACAAACAGCAGGCCGATGGTGAACAACGAGTAGAGCACCAGCAGCCCGCTCAGATAGGCACTGAAGTACTCCTTGCGCTGCGTGGCAAAATGTAACGCGGTGTAAAAGGGGAGTGAGTACGACAGAATACGTGTATTCAGCTCAAAGCCCAGGCGATACTCGGAACCCGCCAGTGGCACGGGCTGTCCATTCGCTTCCCCGAATTCCGTCATCAGCAGGACATTGGCGCCCTGCGCGTACAGGGCGTGCACCACATCGGGAAACCAGTGGGTCAACACAAAATCCACAATGCCCAGAGCGGGCATCGCCAGCGCGTTGCTGAGCATCGTCCACACCAGGAAACAGGGAATCAGCAGCGCGAAAACAAGTACCAGAAACTGCCGCATGTGGGGGTGTTCAGGCATTGACTGCCTGCCCCGCGGTCGCTGCACCGTTGATGTAGCGCAGATAGACGACGAACACTATCAGCACATCCAGCATGATCAGCGCCGGCCAAAGGTAGAGGTGTATCCAGTTGAATATCTCCAGATTCCAGTTGCCCAGGTACAACAGGCTGATGATCCGCGCGATATTCATCACCTGGATCGTCAGGAAGCCGATAGCGATGGCGATAACGCGTTTACGCCAGTTTGCGGGGAAGGCGACGATTGCCGCAATGAGCACGATCGCTGCTTCGACCCCGTTGCAGCCGGCTTCGATGGAGACTGCAAAACCGGTGTCCTTGAGTTGCAGGATCTTGCCGTAAGCCAGTACCGAACTGTCAAACGGCAGGATTATGGCGGCGCTCACGCGGGCCAGTCCGGTGGTGAAGGGGACGATGATATGCTCCTGCACCGGTACAAGCATCTCCAGCGAGAAAAGACCCACCAACGTGATAAAAAAAATGGTAATGAATCGCGCCACTTGAACAACTCCTGGATTCCTGCACCCGGAATACTAACACGCCGGTGCTTTCAGCCCAGCACTGACAGCGTCTAGTCCCGGCGGAGGCCCGGCAGTCCCCAGCGGCGCCACATCAGCGGCAGTAGCAGGAGACGGTCCGGGCGTGAATCCCGGTGCTCCCGCAGGTATTCCAGCCCCAGGGACATGCTTGCGGAATCATTGTTCGGTACCTCGCGTGCGGTACCGAATACGCGATCGAACCAGGGCACCACGGTGCCGTAGTTACTGTTGGTACAGGTCGATTCCGAGCTGTGGTGTACGAGGTGAAAGCCGGGTGTGACGATAAATTTTCCCAGTACACGATCCAGTCCCTCCGGCAGCGAAATGTTGCTGTGGTTGAGTAGTACTGCGAACACTCGAAAAAGTTGATAGAACACCAACACCAGCGCGGGGGCGCCGAGAACAAAAAAGACCGGTAGCATGGCCAGTGTATTGATCGCCGCCTCCACAATGTGCGTCCGATGGGACGTGGTCGTGTCGACGGTGGTGTCTGTGTGGTGCACCGCATGGATACGCCAGAGTAGACCGAACCGGTGGAAAGCCCGGTGCATCCAGTACTGCACGAACTCGGTCACCATCACCATTATTGCAATCGCGACAGCGGGGTGGAAACGGCCGTACACTCCGAGGTCGGGGAAATAGGACCTGAGCAGGGCTGACTGACCCAGTTGCAAGGTCAACCAGAACAAAATGAAGAAATTAAGACTGGCCAGAAACCAGTTTGTCAGCCAGTGTGCTATCGGGATTTCCCCACTGCGGCGTCTTGGCCAAACCTGTTCCAGCACCATGAAGAGCAACATGCCGCCAAACGTAAATACCAGCAATACCAGGCTTTGCTGATCAATCAGGTAGGCGAGCAACGGGTTGTGATGGGACGGCGCGAGCGTCACCTGGTTCAGCACAGGCTGGGTCAATGCGTGCACCGCCCGCGCAGGCGCCGCCCTGCGAATACTGGCGCCATATTGTCGTTAACCGCTATATAGGGTACCCGGTATTAGCCTAGAGGGCTTCTACATCATCGTCACGACAGTCGACCGCACAACTTTCCTGGTCCGCCAGTTCGGCACCGAGGCCGCAGGCACCGGGGCCTTCAAGGGCATAGCTCGGGCAGTCACCTTCAGGCAGACTGACGGGCCCGATCCGCAAGGTGGTGCCGGAATCATTGTAGTAACTGTTATACTGGCCGCCGAAAATCGTCCTGGTCTCCCCGGCCGGATTGCTGATCACCACGCCCA
>JAUICG010000061.1 GCA_030427485.1 Gammaproteobacteria bacterium | reverse complement strand
TTCGGCCTCAGTCCCGCCGCTGCAGTGCCGCAGTTCGGCCTGGCGACGGGTGCCCTGCTGACGCTGGCGGCAGGATTGCTGTCGCTTTGGGGAAGAAAGTGGGACCGGCGACCTGCGGCCTGATATCGCCCGCGGTAGCATCAAACCTTGGCAAACTGCTGCCCCGCTCCCGTCCAGCGGTGAATCAGCGGGTCTGCCAGTTCAGGGTGGGCGCTGCGGATAGTATCCGAGATCAGCTGCACCTCATCCAGCAGGTGATTGTGCGCGGGTAGCTCAGCAATCCTGAATTCCATCAACCCCGTTTGCCGCGTGCCGAGCACCTCGCCGGGGCCGCGCAGCTCGAGATCCTTTTCGGCAATGTAGAAGCCGTCGGAACTCTCCCGCATGACAGACAGGCGCTGCCTGCCGTTGGCGGACAGGGGCGTCTGGTACAGCAGCACGCAATGGCTGGCCTGCGCCCCCCGTCCTACCCTGCCGCGCAGCTGGTGCAGTTGTGCCAGACCCAGGCGCTCCGGATTTTCGATAATCATCAGGCTGGCGTTCGGCACATCCACGCCTACTTCAATCACGGTGGTGGCCACCAGCAGTGCCAGTTCGCCGCGCTTGAAGGCCGCCATGACAGACTCCTTCTCGGCGGGTTTCAGGCGGCCGTGAACCAGCCCGATGGCAAGGTGCGGCAGGGCCAGGCACAGCTCTTCCGCAGTCGCTTCCGCTGCCTGCGCTTGCAGCGCGTCACTTTCCTCGATCAGTGTGCAGACCCAGTAAGCCTGGCGCCCCTCGTCACAGGCCGCCGCAACCCTGGCGACCACCTCCTGCCGGCGGCTGTTGTCGATAAGCGCTGTGGTGACCGCTGTTCTCCCCGGCGGTAATTCGTCGATCACCGAACAGTCAAGGTCGGCGTAGGCCACCATGGACAGCGTGCGGGGGATGGGCGTCGCCGTCATTACCAGCTGGTGGGCACGGCCCAGTTCCGGTGCGGTTTTTTGTGTCAGCGTGAGTCGCTGGTGAACGCCGAAGCGGTGCTGTTCGTCAACCACCACCAGGCCGAGGCGCGCAAACGCCACATCGTCCTGGAACAGCGCATGGGTGCCGATGACCAGGCTGGCCTCGCCCGAGGCTATACGCACCAGGGCGTTGGCCCGTTTGTTGCCCTTGGAGCGACCGCTCAACCACTCCATGCTGATGCCCAGGGGTTCGAACCACTGGCGGAATGTCCGCCAGTGCTGCTCGGCCAGGATTTCGGTTGGCGCCATCAGTGCGACCTGGTAGCCGCTGCCAATCGCGTGCAGCGCAGCGCCCGCCGCGACCAGGGTCTTGCCCGAGCCCACATCGCCCTGTACCAGGCGCATCATGGGGCAGGGCCTGGCGAGGTCTTCCGCGATTTCGTCCAGTACGCGCGATTGTGCCCGTGTTGGTGCGAAGGGCAGTTGGTCAAGGAACGCCGCCAGCAGCTGTGCACCGGGTTTGAGTATCGGCGCACCCTCGCGTTGTTGTCGCTCGCGCAAACGGTGCAGTGACAGGTTGTGCGCCACCAGTTCTTCCAGCGCCAGTCGCAACTGTGCCGGGTGTTTGCCCTCGCGCAGGAGCTCCAGTGACGCGTCTGGCGGCGGGGCGTGCAGGAATCGCAGCGCCCGGGTCAATGCCCAGGGGTACTCCCGGCTGGGCGGCAGAAGCTCCTCCACCGACTCCCGCTCCAGGTAGACCAGGGCCTGTGCGCACAGCTTGCGCCACTGGTTTTGCCCGATGCCTGCGGTCGTCGGGTAGATGGGTGTCAGGACCTCGGCCACCGGTGTGTCATCGCCCTGCAGCGTCCGGTACTCCGGGTGGTACATTTCCAGCCCGCTGCTGCCGCGTCGCACCTGGCCGAAGCAGCGCAGGCGCGTGCCGGTTTGCAGGTTGTTTTTCTGCGCAGCCGAGAAATGGAAAAAACGCAGCGTCAGTGTACCGCTGCCATCCTGGATACGAGCGACCAGGCTGCGACGCCGCCCGAAGACCACGTCGGCTGCTCGCACCTCGCCTTCGATCACCACATCGACGCCCTCCCTGGCGGCAGCGATAGCGGTCACTCGCGTGCGGTCCTGGTAGCGCAGCGGGAGATGAAACAATAAATCCTCGACGCGATGTATACCGTAGGCCGCCAATGCGTCAGCCAGCTTCGGCCCCACGCCACGCAACTCACGCACCGGCAGACTGGCGATGCCGTGCATGAACTCAGGCCGGTCGCAGCGAGTCGATGAGAATATCGATAGCTTCCGAGCGCGGATAGCTGACGCGCCAGGCCAGTGCGATACTGCGCCTCGGCGCCGGGTCCATAAACGGGCGCACTGCGAGGGTGCGCTCGCCATAGGTCGCCTCCCGGGCCGCCGACTCCGGCAGTACGGTAATGCCCAGGCCGCTGGCTACCATGTGCTTGAGCGTTTCCAGTGAACTGCCCTCGATCACCGTATGTCCCTGGGCGGACTTCTCCCGAATCGCCTGTTGCAATCCGGGGCAGGCCTCCAGCACCTGGTCGCGGAAACAGTGTCCCTCGCCCATCAGCAGGACAGGGTGCTCGGCCAGCGTATGGGTGTCGATATGCGATTCGGATGCGAGGGGGTGATCCTCCGGCAGTAACACGACGAAAGGTTCATCAAACAGCGCCCGCGTGACGACTTCCGTCTCGGTAAACGGCAGCGCCACGAAGATCGCATCCAGCGCACCGCTGGTCAACTTGCCGCGCAGGCTGGCAGTGTAGTTTTCCTCGATGAACAGCGGCATATTGGGCGCCAGCTGTCGCAGGCGGCTGATCAGGCGCGGAAACAGGTAGGGCCCGACGGTATAGATAGCACCGACACACAGCACACTGCCCAGCGGGTCCTTGCCCTGTTCCGCCAGATGGCGCAGGTTCTGCGTTTCCTGGAGAACAGTGCGGGCCTGCTCCACGATACGTTCCCCGGTCGGCGTCGCCGCCACCTTGTGGTGAGCGCGTTCGAACAGGCTGATGCCCAGCTCTTCCTCCAGCTTTTTGATCGCAATGCTGAGCGTGGGCTGGCTGACGTTGCACTGCTCGGCCGCTTTGCGAAAGTGGCCTGTTTCGGACAGGGCCACGAGGTAGCGCAGTTCTGTTAATGTCATGGTCGTGCAGTTCCACTGGGCGTAAATGCCTAGTGTAACCAGTGAGCGCTCGCTTTATGAAGGGTTGTTCTGCGTTGATTGGGGCCTTTTCAGTTCTGGTCGGGCGGCGGTCCGTTGAACGTGATCAGCCCGTGCGCCGTTTGCGCCGTGATCACGCCGCCCTGGATGATGTAGCTGTTCACGCCGTCCTCGATCTCGACCCAGCCCGCGTCGAGCGA
This sequence comes from Gammaproteobacteria bacterium, assembly GCA_030427485.1. GTDB lineage: Bacteria > Pseudomonadota > Gammaproteobacteria > Pseudomonadales > Halieaceae > Marimicrobium. Next base: position 460 of record JAUICG010000061.1, on the reverse strand, counting down.
GTAGAGCACGCGGGCGGTACTGCCGAATACAGTCTCCTGAATGATCTGAGGATTGACGCCGCTGAACAGCGCGTTGAGGCTCTGCGCCGCGGCGACAATGTCGGAGTGTCCCAGGAGGATGCCTTGGTCGTCGAGTATGGGTGCGTTCGGCTTGTAGTGGCAGGCCACGTCCTCCCAGTCTTCCCGACCTATCGCGTCGCGAAGTTCGAAGAGGACCTGGGAGGGCGACCGTTGTGCATAGGCCGCCGGACAGCCCAACGTGGGGTCGAGCGGGTACAGGTCATCAATGTCCAAAACGCCGTCATTATCGTCGTCTTTATCGAGATGGTCCTGAATCCGGTCGCCATCGGTATCGGTCCCGACAAAGTCGAACAGCGGCATGGCATAGTTGATCTGGCCTCCGGTGATCACCGCCATTACGCCATCGATAGCGCCCAGCCCGACATTGGAGACATTGCAG
>JAUICG010000051.1 GCA_030427485.1 Gammaproteobacteria bacterium | reverse complement strand
GTTTGCGCTTTTCCAGAAAGGCCTGCACGCCTTCTGCGTAGTCCTCGGTCTGCCCGGCAGTGGACTGTAGTTGATCTTCGATGGCTAGTTGCCGTTCCAGGTCGTTATCGAGGGCATAATTGAGGGCGCGCTGGCCAGTGCCACGATTGACACCGACGACGGATTGACGCTGGTTGACTCCACGGTAGGCCCGAAGTCGTCACCGCTGTACACGTTGTACAACCTCGCACAGCGTGGCGAAGACCCCAGCCTGTTTTACTCGCATATCTTTTACGCTGATCTGCACCACGCCTGCCTGGAGGCACCCGCCTGGATCACCGCCGCTGCCCTGAAGAGCCGTGCGGCCCAGATGTTGCCAGCCGAATTCGCACAGCAACACCTGAATCTTTGGCAGTCATCAACCAGTGCCCTGTTCCCGCCCGCGATCCTGGACAAATGCCGCGATGACTACCGGCTTGACGCCGAGTCTATTGCGGACGGTCGCGCCCATGTTGTCGGCGCTGGCCTTGATCGCGCGTATGGCTTCAGCCTGCACGGCGACCAGACCGTAACAACGGCGGTGATGAAATTGCTAGTCAACGAGGAAGAGCATTTTTATGTGCTGGCCAGCGACAAAATCATGTTTTCCAACGCTGGCGGCATCAAGAAAGCATTCTCCAAGTACCAACGGGAATTCAACCTATCACGCTGCACCATTGAAGCGTACAACAGCCAGGACATTGCAGCATGGTGCGCAGATCAGGACTTTAGCAGCGAGACCGTACACGCCACCAGCGACCGCCAGAGTAACGCTTTCACAGCGCTATACAACGCCGCCAGTGAAGGCCGCCTGCATATCCACAAAGATTTTGCAAAGCTCTTCGAGGAACTGGGCAACTTTGAATACACGCTGGCCAACACCGGCAACCACGGCGGCGGTCAGGCCAAGTTCGGCGGTGCGAAAGGCTGCCACGATGACCACGTCTACAGCCTAGCCTGGGCGCTGTACAGCTTACGTGACGACCTTCTGAATCCCTATGAGATACAGGGCATCCACTGCCACGGTGAGGCCCACGTGGCGCGACTGTGCGCTCTGAACGGCGGCACCTTCATTCCCCCATGCGCCGAGTCTTGCCGTTCCATGCTGGCCGCCCACGGGCTTTACAGGCGCTATCGCGACCGGGGGCAGATCGACCCCGATTCCTTCGAAACCTTCATTGACCGGAAGTTGATCAATACCGGCGCACACACGCAACCGAGATAACCATGTTTAACCTGCTTAAGCCCAGAGAAACCGAGTTCCTGGAACTGGTGCGCGCCAGCCAACAGCGGAAGGAACGCGCCGACAAGCTGCAACGGTACTACAACGACCAGCAAAGCGACGAAACTTTGCGGCTGATCAAACAGCGATGGTCGCACCCCGAGTCTTTCCGAATCTTCCAAGTGAACATGGTGAAAAAAATCGTCAACAAACGGGCCAACCTGTACCGGCTTGCACCTCGCCGCACGTTCGAAGGCGCAGACCAGGCCGCGCTGGAAGCGCTGTACAAAGCTGGCAACGTTGACGTCACGCTGAAGAAAGCCAGCAGGATGGTGAAACTGCACAAGACCGCTGTGCTGCAAGTTGGCTGGCAGAATGGCGCACCCACCCTGTCGGTACTCACGCCTGCCATACTGGACGCGCTGTATAACGATCCAGAGGCGCCGTCACGTCTCATCGTGACCTATCGCGGGGCCAGGGACGTTGATACGCAGTATTCAGACTGGACGGCGACGAGCTTTACCAGGCGCAATTACCAGGGCCACCCCATTGCCATACCAGGCAACAACGAAAACGCGAATCCCTACGGCATTCTTCCGTTCGTTCCGCTGTTCGATGCGCTGCCGGATGATCAGTTCTTCTTACCAGGCGGTGATGATCTGATCGAGAGTCAGGAAGCCGTTAACGTTGCGCTGTCCAACCTCTGGCGATCTGTGGAGCTACAGGCACACGGCCAGGCGTGGGCCACTGGCGTCAACGCGGGCGAAGCGCTCCAAACTGGGCCAGATCGCGCCATCACACTTCCCGAGGGCGGTACGTTCGATTATGCCGCACCGAACAGTCCGATCATGGACATCTTAGAGGCGATCCAGTTTGTGATGCGCCAAACGGCCAGCAGCAATGACCTGTCAAGCGATGTGTTCGACCTGGATCGTCGCAGCGAGTCTGGCGCAGCAAAGCACATTGAACAGATCGACTTGCATGAAGCAAGACAGGATGACATTTCACTTTGGCGCACCTACGAGAAACGTCTGTTTGAGACAATCAAGCGAGTAGCCAACACCCACCAACCCGGACTGATCCCAGAGGCCGCGACTGTCTCTGTGGACTTCGCAGAACTTCAGGAATTCCAGGCCGAAAGCGAACGACTGTCGAACGCGCGCGTTAAGACAGAGCTTGGCATGTGGTCACCTGTTGACCTACTCCGCTCTGAGAACCCCGACGGCTACCCAACCAGGGAAGACGCATACCAGGAACTGCTGCGACGCCGGGAAGAGTCGCAGTCACTTTTGATTGATCTCTAGGAGGCAAAATGCCAGACGAACCCAAAGCACCAGAACAACCGGCCCAACCGGCCCAACCGGCCCAACCGGCCCAACCGGCCAGCCCGGCACAGCCAGCACAACCGGCCCAACCCGCTGTAGCAACGGCACCAGCACAGCCGGACCTGAAAGCTGTAGCGGATGCGCTGTTGGCGGACATCCCTGAAAACCTGCGCGGCCTGATCCCCAATGTGGAGCCCGCCGCACAAATCCAGTGGTACACGCAAGCAAAACAGACTGGCGTCTTTTCGACCGGCGCGCCCGTTGTTCCTGTAACCGACAGCGGCAAGCCCACTGTCACGCCGGTTGAACCCAACTTAAACGATCTGCCACCTACTGCGCGAATGGCGCGCGGCTACGGCAAATAACTTTTTCCTTAGGAGGAAACCAGAATGCTTACATTGACTGAATGGTCAAAACTTAATCCCACTCCGCTGCAAAGTGGCGTGGTTGAAATCTTTTCACGCGAAAACCCTGTCCTGGAGCGCTTGCAGTTCCAGAACGTGAAGGGCAGCGCGTACAAATACAATATCGAAACGACCCTGCCCGGCATCGCGTTTCGCGACTTCAACCAGGGCTACACCGAGTCAACGGGCGTCATCAATCCGGTAACGGAAAGCTTGACGATTATTGGTGGCGACAGCGACTTTGACGTCGCACAGATTGCCATGGGCACCGGCGACAACGACACGCGGGCAGTCCACGACGCGATGAAGGCTAAGGCACTTACGCTGTCATGGCTCAAAACCTTCTTCGACGGCGACAGCGGCACCAACCCGCTGGAATTCGACGGCCTGAATCAGCGCCTGACCGGCAACCAGGTAATCGACGCTGGCGATAACGGTGGCAACGTAAGTATGGAGCTGCTTGACCTACTTGTTGATTCCATCGCGGGAACGCCCAGCCTTCTGCTTATGAACAAAGCTATGCGTCGTGAGATTCTCAAGCTCGCGCGCAACAGCTCCGTACTCAGCATTGGCCGTGATTACTTTGGCCGTGAGGTCCAACAGTATGCCGGTGTACCCATTGGAATCGTGGAAGACGACGCCAGTGGAGAAGCCATTTTGGGCTTTGACGAAACACTGGGAACCAACGACGAAACCACTTCGATCTATGCGGTGAAATTCGGACCAGACGCACTGCACGGCCTGCAAACACAGCCCATGTCAGTACGCGACCTGGGCGAGATCGACAGCAAGCCCGCGCATCGCACGCGCATCGAATGGTATTCGTCCATCGCCATCAAGCACCCGCGCGCCTGTGCCCGTCTGCGCGGTTTGATCCCGATCGCTTAACCCAAATCCGTGCCAGTTGCGCGGCCCATGTGGCCGCGCCTTTTTATTTGGTAATTGATTATGTCTGATTTCAGAATCATCCAAGGCAACACCGGCCCCAGTCTGGAAGTGCAGAATGCGATGATGACCAGCGTTGATGGCTGGGAATGTCGCATGGAGCTTCTATCGCCCGCTGGCGCAAAGGTGATAGATCGCGCTGTAACTGATGTAAACCTGGGCGGCGACCGTTTTATCGCGCGCCTCACGGCAACCGATACAGCGTCACTCACACCGGATACGTACAATTGGCGGTTGATCCTGGAGAACACCAGCATCACGCCAGCCTTTGAATCTTTCGAAGTTCATACAATCGAGATCGAACCAAAGTCCACACCACGAGGAAACCTCGAACTGGCGCGCGGTGAGAATTCCTTCTGTGATTACCAGGCGCTACTGGAACAACTGGAAGCGATGCCGGAGCTTAGCGGTGCGCACGGTGTAAGTCGTGTTCGTCTGAAAGCTGCGGCTGTGGAGGCGTGGTACGACATCGGCGCGCTGTGTGTCGATCTGGGCAATGGACTAAGCACGAGTCGATACCTGTCAGCAACCCTGTTTGACAGCCTGCCAGCAAGCCACCAGGCAGCGCTGATTCGCGCCCAGCTATTGCAAGCGGATTTCATCATCACAACGCCTGAAACTGTACGCGATGGCAAGGTGCGAACAACCGGCATCGGCGAATCTGTCATGGTTTTCCGAAACAACCGCCGTGTCATCGTTTGCGACAAAGCCGTTGAATCACTGCGCCCGTTCATAGTGCCAGGCTGGCAACATACAGCGAGGCTGTGCCCATGAGTATCAAGATTGAGGGTATTGATTCATTGGTCGCCGATCTCAAACGAACCGAGAGGCGCGTAATCAAACGGTCACGCGAAAGTGTGAAGAAATACGCCGGAAAGATCGCAGAGCGTGCCAGCGAGAACGCCCCCATCAAGGATGGATACCTTGAAAACTCCATCGGCATCCTGTCCGAAACCGAACAGCCAGGCCGGTACACAATGGAAATCGGCGTAGACAGCGACAAACTTGGTCCGGGGTTCACGCGTGACGGCTTTCCGTACCACGTCAAAATGCACGACGACGAATACAACCTGGGCAAGCGATCCCGAGAGAAACGAGACGCTGGCCACAATGTTGGTCCCGACTTTCTAAATCGGGCCACATGGGAATTTGAGCAACAGCTTATGCGCGAGTTGGAAAACATCGCGAAGAAGGAAACAAGGTGAACCCCAACGACTCAGAGGTTGAAAGGCTAATCGCTAGTTTCGAGGAAATCGTTTACCAGGCAATCAAAGCCGCTATCGAACAAACCCGCCAAGAGATCGACACAGCCACTCTAGCGGAAGCTATCGCGTCTGGTGACGACAAGGCAATCGCCGACGCCCTGGACATTGCTGCCGTTAATCTTCAGCACAAGGCCACTGACGGCCTCTCAGAGCCATTCGCCACCTTCTTTGATACCGTCGCAATTATCGCGGCGACAGTGCTGGGATTCACAACCTACACACCGGGAAGAGATGCCGAAGTGGTGCGCGACAATCTCCGATACCGGATCGCCAAATCCCTTTGGGAACTTCACACAGAAATCGCCACCAGAATCTCTAACATCGACATACCAGCGCGAGAGATCGCCGCCAGGATTACTCAACTTGTCGGGCTGTCGGCAGCCCAGCAAAAAAGCCTGGACACTTTCGTGCGCATCTTGGACAGGGCAGCCACCAAGGGCAAGGCCAGACTATCACCGGCACAACTGCGGCGACTGAACGCCTCACAGAGGTCCACCTTACGCAAAGCACTCGCCAGCGAGCTGTCCCCAGAAGACACGGCGCGACTTGTCGAACAACAGCGCGGCACGATGCAAAAACATCGCGTTCGCGTCATCGCCAGGGCGACGGCACACCAAGCGTTCAACACCGCCCAGCAATCGACCTGGGAGGCGCTTAACGCATTGGGCTTGATCGATGGATACCGACGATTCTGGATTCACGCTGGCGACGAACGAGTGCGGACCACACACCGCGCCGTGCCAGGGCTGAATAGCGCTGGTGTGGGGCTGCAACAGCCATTCCTGACGCCGCTGGGACCGTGCCACATGCCGCCATTGGAAATCGGTTGCCGCTGTCGCGTGGAATTACGGAGGGCAACGGAATGAACGAGCCGTGTGTGGATTGCTTGGAGGTCTGGAACGCCTGTGAGGATGAGCGGACACCGGAAGCGAAGCTATGGCGTGCGGCAGTAGCACGATTCGTGTTGGATGCGCTGGACGTGACTTCGATTTTCAACAAAGCGACACGAACCAAGGCGATGACCGATGCCCAGTACTTTTTCGAGGGTCCGGCGTCCGATTATTTCACGATCTGTGCCCTTGCCGATGTCGACGCTGTATCACTTCGGCGCGTAATGGTTCCGATGATCAGGGAGTTCAGGGCGACAGGCGAACGGCCTGAGGCAATAGCCGGAATGCGCCGTGGACGGAAGGCTGGTCTCCTGGATTCTTATAGCTGTACAGCGCAGAGTGATCGGGCACCCACCGCCACACCGCCCAGCCCGTCTCAGGAGGCCCAGAATGGCCACTGACGGTCGCAAGTTAACAGCCAGGGTCGAAGCTGTGGTGGGCCTGGAATCGCTGGGAATCGATCTAAGGACGCGAGAGGGCCGCCGCTGGCGTGACCATATCCGAAGGCTGGCCGATCAGCTTGGCGGCGAACCCACGGCCAGCCAGGGCCTGTTGCTACGCCGTGCTGCCAGTCTGGCGATCTTTCTGGAGAACGCCGAGGCTAGGCTGTTGGAAGGTGAACAGGTTGACCAGGCGCGTTACGTCGCCAACACCAACGCGTTGCGGGGTCTGCTGATCCAGCTTGGCTTGGCGTCGAAGTCCAGAGACATAACCAAGGCTAACCAGACAACACCGGACGATCATGCGGCGGCGATCTGGTCCGATTAGAGTGTACGGAAAACCCCCCTGATTCTGGCGATCCAGAGCCCAGTAAATACACGGCCTTCAAGGCATCCATTTTTATGTACGTTAAACACTTGTTTTACGTACATCATTACTTATACTTACAATTCCAATCACGGAGGCGGAGTATGGGTAAGAAGGTGGCGTTTTATCTAAGGGTCAGCACAACTGGACAGACGGTCGATAACCAGCGGCGCGAGCTTCGCAAAGTCGCTAAGGCACGCGGATGGGAGATAGTCGAAGAATACGCTGACGAGGGCGTCAGTGGCACCAAAGGCCGCGACAAGCGCCCAGCATTCGACCAGCTTTGCCAGGATGCCACGCGCGGCAAGTTCAAAGTAATCATGGCTTGGTCAGTGGATCGCCTGGGCCGCAGCCTACAAGACCTTGTGGTATTCATTAACGAGATGCGGGCGGTTGATTGTGGGCTATACCTGCACCAGCAGGCGGTGGACACGACGACACCGGCGGGCCGTGCAATGGTGTCCATGTGCGGTGTCTTTGCTGAGTTCGAAGCGGCTATGATCCGCGAACGCGTTCTAGCGGGCCTGGATCGCGCCAGGGCGCGCGGCAAGACACTGGGCAGACCCAAGACCAGCGCCAGAGTAGAGGCCCAAATACGGCGTCTCAGGGGCCAAGGCAAAGGTATTCACGCCATTGCGCGCGAGCTTAGCTGTGGTGTCAGCGTCGTGCAGCGTGTCGTAGCGGCGGCCTGACCCCTCCCACCTCCGCACGGCTGGGCGCGGGGACCCTGCCCACCCTTCCGAAAAATTGAAAACCGCTCACAGGTAACCAATTGTCATTGACAACCCCGCACGCATTGCAATGGTATACCATTATGTGGTAAAATATCGGTCTTTTCCAACACAGGACCTTATTTATGACAACCACTGCACCACGGGATCGCGCCTCGATTCTGCTTCCAAGAGAAAGAATTGCTCAACTAAAACTGCTTGCCGCCGAAGAAGGCTGCACGACTACTGAATACCTCGAAGACACGATCCGTATCAGGGCCAGAAAAAAACAGATCAACTTGCCGGGGCTCCGCATCGGTCATCTTGAGTCGAAACTGCTAGCAATAGCGTTCACAGACCCAGAAGACGCATCGAAATTGCTATTTCCCATGTTGGAGTTGTCAGCTGGCGAAGCCAGGCACCTTGCCAGCGAGTTGAGGTCTCTGCTTAAAGGCGGTCAGCGAGTAAGGCCAGCATTCGAGACAGAAGAACAGGGCCACGTGATCGAGGTTTACCGGCAGGCCAGGGGCATCATTTTGGCAATGCATGAACATGAGGCGGCTGGCAACACCTACAAGAAGTCGTTTACCCGAAGCGTCACTTTAGATGTCATTGATTGGCTGGAGGCAGGCGCGGCGACTGTCGAGGCGCTGTAAACAGCCATGGGAGACCAATCTGATATGGACGACGTCGAATTTCAGGCGTCGCTGGATGACCTTGTACGCGAAGTAGAGGCAGGACGAACCACGCCAAAGCCAGCTAATACCACTTATATGCGACCAAATCTGGACGATGTCGGGGGCCTGCTGTGGCGCAAATCTCCAGGTGCGATTTTCAATATGCTCAAGGACGGTGGGTACACCGATGCAGAGGCCAACGCCGCTATCGCGAAACCCATAATGGAGCCGACGCCGAAAGCTACACAGCCCATTGATGATTGGCTGCAACTGGCGATCGACTTCGTAGATCACTACGAGAGCGCGGCACTAATAAGCGAATTGGCGAGGGTCGCCGGCGATATGGGTTCGGCCCAAGCGCTGTATGACGACCCTGAGTCCCGCACGCTGATGATGAGCCTGCACCTCGCGCTCAATCGCCACCAGAAAATCGCGCCCCGGTTCCGCCCGTTCGTTGGTGAGCAATTGACAAAGAGCGGCAAGGCCGACCGGCTGACGGCGGCGGAGTCTCAACTATCAAATGACCTTCAGCTTGTTGATATGGACTGGGCGATCCATCGCCGGATGGCCAGTTCTCATGGCGAGCCAATCCTGTTCGGTGGCACCGTCGTGTGTGACGAAGGGCGCGTTGACCTCGCCGCCCTGCTGGACATCGTGCAATCCCGCGCGTCGATGACCAAGCGCATCAACATGGCTGCCCTGGACGAAATCGACCAATGCCAACTGCTCAAGCTGCAAACCCAGTCAGTCAGAAAGCGCAAAATTCGCATCCGCCAGGCAAGGCCAGCCGTGCTCAACAAGTTGCGCGCTCACGCGGGCAAGGCCAGGAGTAAAACCGATCCGGGCCAGGTTGATCGGATTGCAGCGCAGTGGGAGGCGTTAGCGCTGGCGCGCGGATCGGCGACCGATGCACTAAGGCTGTTGCCGTTCATCACCGGCCATCCCAGCACCATGGACGCCGCTGCCATGCGTGATCGCAAGCGAAAGTTGCGGTCGATCCTGGGCGCCGACTTGTGCCGCTACTGGTGAGCGTGGCGATAACGTGGCGGTAACGTGGCGATAACGTGGCGATAACGTGGCGACAAAAAATCTATTAAACTACTGATATATTTGTATTTATTTGTATTTTTTACGAATCTGGTGGATGTAATAGTAGGTAGTAGTAAGTAGAGAGTAAAAAGATAGAGAGAGCCGCTCGGCTTCGCCTCGCATCTCTCGCGGTGAGTGATTTAATCCGGTGAAGTCAGGGTCATAATCCTACCTACAGCATCAAACCCAACAACCTGCGGATTATGGTTTTTCCGCCCGGCGACCGGTACGTCAATGAACCGACACCGGCGCCTGGGAGAGTGCGGCGCGCAAAGTACACCGGCGCCAGGACAGGCCGCGCCGCTTCTAACAGGGTCACGCACAGGCCGCAGGGAAGGCCCTGGGCGTCAATGTCGGTAACCGCTGGGGTCGGTCGCCAGGAGTGCGTAAAGAGGCTTGCGCGGCACTGAGACTATTTAAGATGCTGCTGGACAACATCAATGAGGTATAGATGGCAATGATGGCAGAAAGTCGATACTGGAAGGACCTACTCTTCGAGCTGGCGTCGCGGTTGCGCGCGCCGATGCTCCAGGAAAAAATGACGGACGATCACTATGGAATTTTGGAGCACGACTTATTAGTGGGATTTTATTCTGTTCGCAAGCTGATAGAGAGTGAAACCACACTCACCGATCGTACAAAAGCGTCGACCATCGCCGTCACTGGCTACTCGAACAAGGCTCCAGTAAATCATCTCTCAAAGGATGATATATATTCCATTTACGATTTCGACAAGCCGGATGAACAGTCATTACCGATATGGCAGATATCCAGTGTATTTATTCACAGCTACATTCTAATTGCTTACCAGGATGAAAATGGGTTCCTACACGGTGTGTTTGTCACGTCCAAGAGACATAAGGACCGGATATTGTACAAGGTGTCTCTTGGGGAAATATGCGATGTCTTCGAAAGGATTGGTGGTGATTATCCAACGGACCTAAGATGGAGGCGACAGCCAAATGGGAACGACCGGTTTGATGTGCGGTAGTTACGCTATGAACACAAGAAAGACCTTAAATATATGCTTGGTGCTAAGACTTTTGAAGGGATTGTATCATCTGCCAGATGTCAGATTTGACCGAGTTTCATCGTTTTTCGGTCAAATCTGATCGAACTGGATTAGATACTTGACACCGCTATTTTGATCTATATTATATATTTGTGTATTATGTTAATACACCTCAACCGAGGACCATGTTATGGATTCAAGGAAGTTACTGTTTAGCGAGTACATCGCTCTGCTGGAGGAAATGCCCCACGCGGAGAAAACCGACATAGGCGGCGGCCTGGATATCTACGAGGGCCACCACCCCACCCATGGCGAAGTCGTGATTGCCTGCGCAATGGGTGAGCACAGCGTTTTGATCACCAGCGACACCAGCCAGCCCGCTGGGCATCACGGGCGGATTCACTAACCGCCATTCACCAGGGCAACCGCCCTACTTCCATCCACCCCACCGCGCAGCCAGGAGGCTGCCACCAGCGATAACTAACTAAATGGTGAGTAACAACTCCATGCCAAGAACAGTCAAACCACGCCGAGGACGCCCACAGAAGCTTGAAGACGATGTGAAAGTACTCACTGTGCGATTGTCGAAATCGACGTACGGCGCGCTGGAACAGCTGGCGGCAAAGCGGACCATCAAGACCGGCTCGACTGTGCGTTTGTCTGACGTGGTGCGAGACGCGATTGATAATGCACTGACCAACGGGTAACCTGGCTCTCAAGAACTAGATTGGAATGGACCTCCAAATGCAATCCATCACTAAAGCGCTGATCGTGGTTTTGCTGTCATTCTCTTCTGTTGCGCAATCCGATACTGTTTACAAATGCGTTGGCGACGACGGCAAAACAGAATTCTCAGATAAGCCCTGTGCGATAAACCCAGAGGAAATTGAAATTCCAATAATCAATGGGATGAGTGCCCCCGAGTCAGCCAGTTACTCCGGCGGCAATTCACCCGCTGGCTCAAGATCGAACTCAATTACGACGGACAGCAATGATCGATATGGCCCAAAAGGCGGCAATTACTACATCACGAAGAATGGAACGAAACGTTACCGCTCTCAAGATAAGTAAAAAACTACCGCGAGTCTTGGCACCGAGAATTCAGTTCTATTACCACGCCAAACCCATGGCCGCCAAATCATCAATAACACGATGCGCCAAACTTTAGTATCGGGCACCGCATGAATCTCTCGACCAGAACCATCAGTTTGCAATCTTGGATTTTATTGCGCGGGTGATTGTACAAAATTTTCCTAAACAGTAACCTAGGCTGGTTTCCACAAGGACAGTAACGATATGCCCGCTCTTCTGATTCTCTTTATAGTTTTGTTCGGCATGTACAAATGCGACGCAATGAAGGCTGAAAGACTTTCGAAACTACCCCCGCTGACGAACGAAGAAACTAAAAAGTGTTTCACGGAAATGACAGCTGAGGAATTTGAAGACGAATGCAGCGGGCGTAAGGTGTTAATTGATGAGGCGTACTTTATAAAATTTAATCACTTTGCCTTTGCTCCTGGAATAAATCCAGAAAAATTCTTAGATGGTGATTTTGCTGTCGACTATGAAAGCCAAGGAGTAAGTTTACTGGATTTGAAGCACGACCAGAAAGTACGTGTCCAGGGCAAACTTGATGATAGCAAGTTCGCAGGAGTTACTAACGCAAGGGTAGAACTTTTCGACCACCTAGATGGTTCAACCACCGAGGATTCAAAGCAAGAGCAACCTCACCAAAGCCCAGAGGAATGGGCGGCTGCAAACAGAATGAACGCCTTAATGGAACAGGCCGATGGTGACGCAGAACTGGCCAAATATGCAAGCGACAAACGAGCTGAGTACAAGCTTAAGGCCATTAACTTTAAGAGCATGTCGCTTGGCGGCGGCGCCATTGTCGACTCCTATGAGTTTGCAGGCGATGTGTTCCTGTCGTGTATGCTGTCTTATCCGGGGCCAATTTATGAATGTGAGGAAACGGCTAGTCCCACGCCCTGAAGCAGTCACACCTGATACCAGGGCATGATTAGTTCTCACAGTAGCTTGAGTCGCAGCAAACATCGCAGTAAGGTGGGGCTGCGGGTGGGTCACCCACCAGTGTTCAGTTTTTAACCAGAAATATTACTTGTTATGGAATCAGTCACTTAGAGCCCCTAGAATCGCTTGTGAGTGCGACCAGTTCCCCTCCGGCCTCCGGTACCAGAAATTCTCTCGGCCTGCCTGATCCACTGCCTCAAAGTCTTCCTTCCTTCACCAGAAAGTCAGGAGATCGGTAGCAGTCAGGTACATTTGTTACGACTTCGGTATCATGGCGTTCGGGTTTCGCACTGTACCTGGAATGAGTTATGCCCGAACAACAGTACCTGAGCTTCATCGACCAGACCCTGCATTACTTCAATCGCCCGCACGAGGACATCGTCGGGCAACCTGTCGCCAGCGCCGCTGCCTGGCGCGGGGACCAGTTGCCGCCACTGGAGGACATGGCCTATCACCTGGGCGAAAACGAGGTGGCGGAATTGCAGGCGGCGGTCGCGGCGGCACGGGCCACCGGGCGCGCCGTTTGCGAACTGTCAGCGGCCGACTTCCCGCTGCCCACGCTGGGGCCCCGTTTCAGCGCATGGCGCCATTCGCTCGTCGACGGCATCGGTTTCCAGGTGATCCGCGGTGTGCCGGTAGACGCGTGGAGCCAGGCGGACAGCGAGTTGTTTTTCTGGTGTTTCGGTCTGCACCTCGGCCGCCCCGGCGAACAGAATCCCGAGGGACACCTGCTGGGCCATGTGACCGACACGGGCGAGCAGAAGAAGGACAGCACCGTGCGCCTGTACAAGACCGCCGCCAATATCGATTATCACTGCGACGCCGCCGACGTGGTCGGGCTGTTGTGCCTGAACAAAGCGCTTGCGGGCGGTGAGAGTCGCATCGTCAGTTCGGTGTCGGTTTTCAATGAACTGGTCCGGCGGCACCCGGACCTGGCGCCGCGCCTGTTTGAACCCTTCGCCCTGGATATTCGCGACAGGGAGGTGAATGAGGCCGGCAGCACCCTGCCGATTCCGCCGTGTCGCTATGCCGGTGGGGTGTTGCGCACGTTCTACCATGCGGACTACTTTCGTTCGGCCATGCGTCACGATGATGTGCCGCCCCTTACCCCGCTGGAGCGGGAACTGCTGGATACCTACGAGGCGATTGCGATGGAGCCCGGCATGTACGTGGACATGGACCTGCAACCCGGGGATATCCAGTTGCTCTCCAACCACACCAACCTGCACGCCCGCACTGCGTACAAGGACCACCCGAACCCCACACAAAAGCGCCACCTGCTGCGCCTGTGGCTGTCGCTGTGAACGACGAGGGGTCGACAATCCCGGGACTGAACATGGACCTACCGGCTTCACACGCCTAACCGGTCAGTCAGCGAACCGTTGCGGCGAAGGCCTCCCCATCCCTGACACCGAGATCGTAGGTCTCCTGCAAACCCGCAGGATTGGCATAATCGAACTTGTCTATACGGATAGCCTCGCTCGGCTGCACATAAACCCTTTGCGCCGGTGCGGGAAGCGGCTGCCGGTAGCGCTTGCTCAGCAGCACCAGGGTCCGGCCAGCGCGACCGTCCGCCAGGTGTGCCGGCACGTTGTCAATGATCCCGCCATCCAGCACGCGCTGCCCCTTGTAGCCCTTGCCGGGCAGCACGGGCGGTACGCAGGATGACGCCAGTATGATCTCGATCAGGTCCGCGATGTCATCCGCCTCCTGGTTACCCCTGACCAGGGGCTGAAAACCCAGCTTTCTCGTCCATGTGGGATGCAGCACCCCGGTGAGGTGTTTCTCCAGGCCATAGAGGGCGAAGGCCAGCAGCGTGCCCAATGTGGAAGGCAGAAAGCGGGGAAACCGGGCCATCAGGAACTCCAGGCGCTTGTGCGCAAGACGCGCCAGATCCGCCGGCTTGAGAAACCGCTCCAGCGCGTGCCGGTACATATCCATATGCGGCAGCAACGGCCCACCCGAGCCGGGCTTCAGGTTCGACCAGTGGATGTTACGGGGATTGCGATCGACCAGTTCCTTGAACAACTCAAGCGCCTGTGGGCCCCTGCCCAGCATGCAGGCAGTGGCCATCGCGCTGCCGGCGCTGGTGCTGGCAGCGTAGTCCACCGTTTGTGCAAGGCCCAGCCCAGCCCGATTGGCCCCTTCCCAGAAGCCGACCTGCCACAGGCAGCGGCTGCCGCCGCCGGCAAAAATGACGTTCCTGAATTCCATGATCTAGCGCGTCAACACAAACACCATCTGCGAGGGGTTGGCAAAGGGTTTGCGCAGCAAGTCAAAGGCGGCAAACACGGCCAACAGCGGGCCAACGAGGGGATGCTCGGGAATGGGTCGCCGCGCCGTGACAGACACGAGTCCCGCATTCTTCAGCAGATGCAGCACACTGATCGCCCAGAACGGTGCGCCCTGGGTATACTTCGCTGAAACAACCTCGAGGCCACAGGATTCGGCCAGCGCGCTGAAGCCCGGCATGGTCCACAGCACCCAGTGGCGCGGGCAGTGATACCCGCCCCAGGAGCGGTGCCGGAACAGGCGGTGATCGAGGCTGCGCCAGTTGGGTGTTTGCAGCACGATGCGCCCGCCGGGGCGCAGCAGCGTGGCGACCTTCTGCAGTACCTCGGCGGGATTGGCCACGTGCTCGATCAGGTTCAGCATCAGGACGATGTCGAACAGGCCATCGCTGTGATAGTCCTCGATCCTCCCGTGAAAGAAGGTATGCCCCCGCGACTCGGCGATTCGCTTCGCGCCGTCGTCCATATCCACGACCACGGTATCGCCGAAGCGCGCATCCGCCTCGCGCAATCGATCCAGCGCGGCACCGCTGCCGCCGCCGATATCGAGCGCGCGCAGCGTGCTCCCTTTAACCGCGCCCGACAGGGAGCGGAACAGACGCCGGTCGAGGACGTTTTTTATCCTGCCGATGAACGTCGAATCTTCTGTGCCATAGGAGTAGTAATTCGGCGGATAGATCTCGGCCAGCGCATCGGCTGGTACCGGGTCAATCCACAGGCAGTCGCAGGCCCGGCAGTGTAAATAGGCGTATGTCTTGTCGGAGGTACAGTATTCGATGTCGCTGGCGCTCGCCCAGGGTTCGCTGTCGCTGGCGCCACACGCCAGGCACAGCGGTTTTGGCCGGCTACCTGCAGGGAGGGGAGCGTCGGCCGGCGCGCGCTCAGGCACCCGCGGCTTTCCCGGCAGCGGATTGGCGCAACTGCAATTGCAGCGCGCGGCGATACGTGGTCTTGCGGGCACGGTAAAACTCACCGAGTTGGCTCTGCTCCAGGAAGCGCTCCATCTCGGTGAAGCGCGTACAACTGATGCCCGGGTCCCAGTGGTGAATCAGGTGGCGGTTAAACCCCGCGCCGCCAAACGTGTTGGCAAACAGCCCGCCCTCGAACACGCGGGTGTACGCGCCATGCGGCACAAGCGTGTAGTCGCACAACGGGTCCGCGTCCGGCCTGCGGTGCTCCAGCAACTGGCGCACCGCGGCAAAGAACGGGAAGATAGAGAGAACACCGAACGCCCAGGCAGCCGCGAGCATGTACTCGCCCAGGTAGACGCTGCCGAGGATGATCACAAAGTGCAGTACCTTGCCGACCGTGGAGACCCAGTTGCTGTACGATTCGGGCTCCTGCAGCGCCTGCTTGCCTGCGGCTATTACACCGGCGCGAATCAACAGCGTGCGCATGACCTTGATACCGGTCAGCGATTCGACAATGATGCGCACGCCCAGGGAATCGAAGTAGTTGCGCTCGGTATCCTCGCACTCACCGAGGTGCTTGTGATGCGCAAAGTGTACCTTGCGATAGGTGCGCACATCGTGAATCAACAGAATTCCGAGCAGCCAGTTGGCGAGACGGTCGTTCCAGACGCGGCTGGGATGCAACAGGTAATGAGTCGCCTCATGGAACCACAGCGCGAAGTACGCGACGAGGTAGCCGATGCCGACAGCCGCCAACCATACCGCCAGCAGGTACTGCCACCACGCCGTCAACGCCGGCTGCAACACCACCATTGCGACGACGATACAGGCCGCTAGCAGGTAGGCAAGCGCAATCTGTGTCCACACCCAGGCATAACGCGGCCTCAACGCATTCCTGACGTCCTGGTAACACCGGCCGGAGGCGTCCGTCAGATCATTGCGCCAGCGACGAAAGATTTCGGTTTCGGAATCAGCGGGCGCACCCGGCATCGGTTCCGGGATAATATCGTCGACAGACGCGCCGTCCCGATCGAACACTCGATCGGGCGGTTCAACCTTGGCGGCGCTGTCCATCGGGCGCTCCTGACATCTGTTCACGCGGTAAAAATCAACCTCGGAGCTTACAAGTGGCAGGAAAGTGGGTCAAGAAATCGATGTTGAGGAACACAGGATGCAAAATGAAACCGGCCGCGTAGGTGTGCTTGTCCGCTTTTTCGGTAAAAATTCCGGAGTGTCTCGCCTTTCAACACCTCAACTTTAAGGAACAAATACTTTGTCAGCCAGATATTTTGATAAATACTCTTCTTAGTGAATGTTCGGCCCTTCCCCCATTTTTACCAAGTTTTCAGTTGAGAGCGCTCTGTTCTCTCTTCCCGACGCCCCAGCAGTACTGGTTATAGTAATGCACATCCAATATCTCGAAGCCTGAAGATAAGAGCAGTTCAGCCATTCCGTCAACTAAAAATCGCCAACAATCAAACGAACTATCCCCGTTCGGCGACAGTTCATCTGGCAAACCCAATAATCCATCCCCCTCATGCCTAGGTGCACACCAAACAGCAAATCCGCCATTCTTCAAACATCGAAATCCTTCCGCCACAAGCTTGAAGGGGTTACGCACATACTGCAGACATGAACTAGAGACGACGAGGTCAGCCCCCCGTACAGGTATTTGATAGTCAGAAGGCATTACGACATCTACATTTGGACCTGCAACTCTGTCTACTCCAATATAGGAACCACGGCTAAAAAGACTCCGCAAAGAGCCATTAACATCATAGCTACCTATATCAATAACTCTAGGACACTCCGGAATGGGCAAACTACGAGTGATCTCTGCCATATGTTCAAACAAAAGTTTATGCATCGAAATACAATCTGGCTAGTGCATAAGAGAAGCGGTTTCTGCTTTGTGCAAATTGAAAACTACACATACTGTTTCATTAGTATTGCTAACTAAAAAATTATACTTAATAAAGTTCGGAGGTTAGCTTGCATTGACCCAGAACCAAGACTTTTTTATAAGGCCTTCGAGAGTATTTATGTGCCACCAGTGGGCCTATCAGGACAAAAAATTCAGCACCAGGCCTTCAGCTGGCTGAACACTACGCATCCGACTCCAATCCATGTCCTGAACTCAATATCCGATTCAAGAACCTACAGCGAATATTAGTTCCCAGTTGAAACTTTCGCATGCCATACTTGATTTCTGGGGCTAGCACAATTTAATGCCTTTGGTAACGAATATCTATTGACCATCGGATCTTTCTAGAACTATTTACCAGTGATCGATGTGGAACATATTTATTGAGACAAAGGATATCGCCACGGCGCATACAAACTTTTTGAATAGCTACCAATCCCTCAATATCTATATCACGCATGCCTACATAGTATCCACCAGGCGGTATACACCGCTCGTACATTTCATTACTCCGACCCATGGAAGCTATTTCTAAACAAGAATTGTCTGAGTCGATATCCACTAGAGGAATCCAAACAGTCACAAATTCATTCTCCACTATGGAATCCAAACACTGAACATCTTGATGCCAGGGAGTAGTGCTGTAGAGATGCTCTGGCAACACTGCTCGATAGTGTGAATTCTCTAGAACTGACACCCTTGGTGACCGAAGAAGGTTTTTTGCTATGTGCTGTAGTTTTTCTTGAGCTAAAATTCCCGCGAACTTTGGCTTAAGTAAAGATAAACTGTTGAGCCTTAGCTGGGGCGACCGTGGCTTACCCGCATTAAGCCATGCGCTATAGAGCCTCGACTCAAACCCTAACTCATTGATCCGCCCCCTAATCAACCCCCTCAGTCGCCATTGAGCAATTATATCTTCCACCCATTGCTCTAAAATACAACACAATTCGAGAATCTCCTTCCGTGAGACAACTTGTTCTAAATGTAAATATCCGTTTTCAGCAAAGAAGCTTACCTGCTCTCGACTCAGACTATCATCAAACAAAAAGCTTCCTTTAGAACTGCTCTGACTAAGATCGAACAAATTCTTAGCTTTCGATAGTGGCAACATCATAAGACCCAAGCCAATTAACAAATATAAAAGGCATTTCTACCCGATTAAAATCTACTTCATGAGCTATGGTTTAATTTGCTATTTTTGTAGCGTGTATAATCAAATTGGCAGCGTCTTCCTCCTGATCAGAAGTTAGGCATGAAGCGATAGGTATGATGAGCGAACGGGAGAAAAGGTCATCACTTTTAGGACAAGCTCCCTTCGCATAATTGAGAGCTACCCCATTGCTTGATGCAAGAGACCACGGTTCCCCTGCCGGCGACAGCGGCACTTTTTGCACTAGTGCGGTAATATTGGAATAGATGTGGAGTAGATACTCGGCCAGTCGATACACATGATGCATACCTCCCTCTTTAAGCCGTAAAGCGATGTCACTAGCCCGCCTCGGTGTATCTAAAACAATAATGATGAATGAACCAGTGGAGCCACTAGAGTCGATTAGCCGACGAAATACTATACCCGGAAGGTCGGCGATGAGAGAAATAATTCTGTCATGTGAACGGCGCATTTGTCTCACGATAGCTGACAGCTTCTGCATCTGCACGGACGCAAGTGCACCAGCGAGTTCACTCATTCGTCTTCCACTTCCCCACACAATATCCTTAGGATCGCCGCCTACTAAATGACCGTCCAGCAGCCGTAGACCTATATCATGAGCTGCAAATGACCGCTCTGCGAGACGCTTGTCATTTGTAACGATGAGACCTCCCTCTCCTGATGTGATGTTTTTATGGAGTTGGAGACTGAACACCCCCGCAGCGCCAATTGTCCCAAGCTTCCGCCCATGCAACTCACCACCATTTGACTGTGCTACATCCTCAAGCACTGGGATACCATGTCGATTTGCTATCATCATTATGGCATCCATATCGCATTGTCCTCCTGCCATATGAACAGCAATAATCAGCTTTGTACGACTGCTGATTTTATTTTCAATATCTGGCGGACTTAATGTAAAAGAGTCATCTATTTCACAGAGAATAGGGATAGCGTTAGCTCTAACAACAGCGCTGATATTCGACACCCACATAAACGCGGGGAGAATAACTTCATCACCTGGTTCAAGACCTATTGCGGCAATCGCACATTCAAGTGCGCCCGTACAACTATTTACGGCAATCGCGTGGCGAACTCCGTAATACTCCCTTGCCTGAGCTTCGAAGCTAAGGACATATTTAGGATCACTCGGACCATAAAACCTACATAACGAGCCGCTTCGCAAAACTTCAATAACGGCTCTTTCCTCCTCTTCGCCCATCCAGTGAATTCCAGGATACAAGTGCGGCCAATCCGTCATAACATGCACTTTTGAGGTACTAACGGAATGGAAACTGATATCGGGGTGGTTCGAAGCTTTTTCCTGTACAAGCAGTACATATCGCGATGCTGTTCACCATCGCGGGAGATAACCTCACGGCTTGAGCAAGGCCCGGCATTAATCTGATCTTAATCAAGATAATCGTCCCTGAGTGGTAAAACTGCCTTAACTTGGGTTCGGAGCAAGAACCATGCCCACATAGAAAATATTCGAATTATCAACGATGTAACATTACTACCTACTCCATCTGTAGGCAGGATTGTAAAATACACTGACATCAAGCCATACAAACTATCGTTACTCCACCCAGACCGGCGTCGACCACGCCCTCTCGCCGTTATCCTGAACCACACGCAGGTAGTAGTAATGCGACCCGGGGCCTGGCGTATCCTGCACTGACACTTCCACGAGGCCGTTCGCCGTGCTGAAGGTCTGCACAACATCATTGTCCTTGACCAGTTCCACTGTCAGGTCGTCTGTCTTGCCGATCACGTAGGCGGAAATATCGACCGTGCCACTCGCCGCCTTGACCGTGGAGCCCACGGTCTCGCCATTGAGATAAAACTCCAGGTAGATCCTGTCGATACTGGTGGCATACACGCGGTAGTTCCACAGCGCGTTCCAGACCTGCTCCCGGTCAAGCGACTTTACCCAGACACCCGACAGTCCGCCCGGATAGTTACCCCAGATGGAACGACCCGGTTTGGAATCGTGATTGTCGCTGGCGCCGATCACTCCGAACTTCAGGCCCCGCGCCAGCGCCGTTTGCATATACTTGCCGCGGTCCTTGCTGGCGCCGGCGAGCGGTCGCGGATTGCCGAAGTATTCCGAGGCGCCGTGTGAGGAATAGACTTCGACGAAGCGCATGGTGTTGTCGTTCCACAAGCCGAACGGATACTGCGGATGTCCCCGCGCGCCCCGGTTATAAGAGAAATGGTGCGGCGCCGTCATCATCTCCTGCGCCTGCACGTCGTACTGTCGCGCCACCCACTCTACATACTCGCCGTAATCGGTTTGCCACTCTGAGATATGGTCCTCGTCATCGCGCCTGAAATACAGGTTCATGTGGTCTCTACCGGCGCCGGCCTCCTGCGCCAGCAGTGTGACGTACTTCCCCGGCTGGTAGAACGTTTTCACCGCCTCGATGTTCGCCGGCCAGTCGAAATTGCCGTGATCAGTCAGCGCGATAATATCCAAGCCCGCGACGTCCCTGCCGAAGGTGAAGTATTCATCGGCGTTCGCGCCCAGGCCATCCGATACGCCTGTGTGTCCGTGCAGGTCCGCCCAGTACAATCGCCACGGCGGCAGGGCGTCGAACACCCGGATAGGGTTGCTGCGGCCGACATAGTGCCGGCCGTCGGCGACCAGTCGCAAACGGTGAGCGCCCGGCGTCGACAGGGTCACGTGGGCATTTCCGATGCCGCCGACGATGGGCACATCCGCCGCCACCACATTCAGGTGTTCATCGAGAATACTGACGGCGCCCGTGTAGGCTCCCGCAAGGTTATAGAACTGGTCTTCGAGGCGAACGAGCACCGGAAACGGTTGCTGCACCAGCGCCTGCGATGGCGCGGTCGCGGACAGTGCCAGCGCCTCGCCGGGGATAATGGAGAACACCGGTGAGCGCTCTATCGCCCTGTAGACCCCGTCAGCGTCGATATCCGTGGTAATCCTGAACTCGTGGTCGGCGTCAATATACCGCGGGGGATAGATGCCCTCGTCGTTGGCCCCGAAAGAAAACTCGACGACCTCACCGCGCTTCAGGGGGCGCGCGACCACTGTCGCCACCAGCAAGCGGTGAAAGATAGTATTTGAAAACAGTGCTGGCTGCTCATCTTCAAACATGCCGTCTGGCACCTGCACGAAACGCTCGAAGCTGAAGTTGTCGGCCAGCGCACCGGCGATCTTCACGTAGCCTCTTGCATCCGGCGCGTGAATCTGGGCCTCCCACTCGGAGGCGTGGTGCAGGCCAATCGCGATTCCCCCGCCAACGGGTATGCCGCTCGGGCCCACGGTAAACCGAACGGAAAACCGTGATTTCGCGCCGGCAACAAACGTGTTCGCGCCCACGAGCTGCGCATGGCCCTCGCCATCCTGACCGCCGAATGTGCTCACCCAGTCTGCAACGCGTGGTTTGAGATACGCCTGCCAGACCCAGAGCAACAGGGCTGCCAGGGCCGCTATCGCGAGCACTTTTCCACGCCTCATTGATCGCCCCCACAGTCCCGACGGGACAGCAGACCGTTGCAACGGAGCCACTGCAGCGCAGACAGGCTATTGATACGGAGCCCCATGATCCAGCCAGTCCTTCAGCACCACCCTTTCCTGATCTGAAATCCCCGTGTCGGGGTGCCCGGTCTGGTAGTCGATATCCCAGTTGAAGGTGCTGTTTTTCCGGCCGTCCATACGCCTGTTATTGGCGTACCAGTACAGCGGCGATTCCAGCGCAAACTTGGAGACGAAACGACTCGTCAGGGGCCGCCACAAGCTGTTGTCGCCGACACCCGGCGCCGCCGGGACAACGGGCAGCCAGGGTTTGAAGTCACGCTGCTGCGTGTCCCATACCAGCCTTGAATACAGCAGTTCATCGTTTTCGAAGCCGGTATGACAGCCTCCGCAGGAGCGGGTAATGATCGGTTGCACCTGCGCGAACTTCGGCAGGCTGTGCCGCTTTCCGGGCGCAGGGGTGCGCGTGGCGGCAAGCGTGGAGGCAAACCGCTCGACGGCGGGAACCTCGCCCAGTTGCGCAAACCGCTCCTCGGAATGTGCATCGTGACAGCCATGGCAGGTTCGGGTTTCACCGGGGCGCAGGGAGTGGAGCATATCGTCGTGGGCGATCACCTCGCCACGCGCATTCTCACCGCTCATCAACAGCGGGGTATCGCAGGGCACCTCCATCTTCACCGAGCCGTCCGCTTCCAGCGGCATGCGCTGGTAACCCATCACGTCGCGATACCCGAGGGTGTTCATGGTCATCTTGTACAGTTCAGTGTTGCCCTGGTAACTGATATCCCACAAACGGGGCAGCGATATCGACAGGTACTTTATATTGTTTGCAAGATAGTCGGCGTTCTCCGTCTGCGGCTGCACCGCGCAGCCCTGCCACGCACAGCGCTGGGTGGACTCGCCCTGGGGGTGCGAACCGGGGCGCGCATACAGCTCCGATTTGCGTGCATCGACCACCTGCAGGTAGCACTTGCCCGGCGGCAGGGGCGCGGGCCGCTGCGGCGCGTCCTGGCCAAAGAGCGCCCGGTAGGTCTTGACGGGCTTGGCGTCCCACACCTGATAGCGGGGATCGTCCACCAGCGGCGTCATCTGCGCGGGATCAAACGGATTGGTGGTGCTCGGCAGTTCGCTGGTGGCCCCGGACGGCGCATTGACCCGCATGA
>JAUICG010000010.1 GCA_030427485.1 Gammaproteobacteria bacterium | reverse complement strand
AAAACCAGCAGAGCGGGCAGCCAGTTGAGGTATATCCTGAGGAGGATTGATCTGTAGATTCTGGTAACCATGGCAGATGGCCCACCGCAACCGGGTTTCAAGTCATAGTTTAGGCCAAACTCTCCCCACTAGTGTAATAAAGTGACGGGACCGAGCAGGCCCGAGGGGCGTAGCGGCGCGTCCGCCCGGTAGGTCGGCAGCGCCGTCCAGGTCACTTTTTCCGCATCCGGTTGTGCGTCTCCGATCAGGCGGT
Organism: Gammaproteobacteria bacterium; assembly: GCA_030427485.1. Lineage (GTDB taxonomy): Bacteria > Pseudomonadota > Gammaproteobacteria > Pseudomonadales > Halieaceae > Marimicrobium. Next base: position 155,563 of record JAUICG010000010.1, on the reverse strand, counting down.
TCACCCACAGGTTGGCGACCCTGACCTCCAAGCGGTTGACGCCGCTCAGTGTCACCGGCCCGATGTCGACCCGGTAGGGGGCGTGCCAGGCGTAGCCCGCTCGCTGATCGTTCACCAGAACTTCCGCCACTTCGCGTACCTCGCCGAGATCAAGCCACAGCGGTTGTCCGGGCTCCCAGCCCGGAGGCGTACTGAACTCCCGCGTATACGTTGCCACACCGGAAAAGTAGCGGATGCCAGCCTCTGTACTTTCGTTTAGCGGCGCGAGGGCGGGCAGCGTTGCTTCAGACGGCGCGCTGCGACCGGGCTGGAACGCCAGATGCCACGGGCCTGTCAGTTCGGCTATCCGGACCGGTGCCGTCGCGGCGACCAACAGTTCATCGGCCGATGCCGGCTTGCGGAACACGATGTGTACGGACTCATCGCCACGCAGTGACAGCGGCACTACAGTCTCGCCATTTTCGATGCGATAGCTGAGCGCCCTGATCTCACCTGTCTCCGCCCGCCACAGCTCGGGCGCTTTCCCGGTCACTCGAAAGTGCGCCTGGATGTCCTCAGTGCGATCGCTCTGGTTCACCAGAAAATAGCTTTCTCCATCTTCCAACCGGCGATGCGCGAACGGAATCGCACTGTCTGACTGTCCGCCCGTGTAATGAAAGTCCGGCGCCACGCCGATACCCGCCAGTGCGGCTTCAATATCCTCCGAGTCGATCACACGGCCTTTCCCGACCTGATTACTGTTCCCACCCGGCCACAGTTTCTGCACCAGTGCGGAGAACGTCGCCGCGTCATCGGCCAGGCTCGGGCTGCCGGTAGGTGCGGTGCCGACGATGGTAGCCCCGCCTTCCGCCAGCGCCGCGATCTTTCGCAATGCGGGCAGTGTCATGCGGTCCGATGAGCCACCGAGGTACAGCGCGCGATAGCGCGCACCGCTGGGTGCGACGAGATCGCTGCCGTCGTTTTCCAGCAGATTCACCAGCGCGTCGAAATTGACGAAGTCATAGGCATAGGCCCGCGGGACATCGGCCACCGGCGCCTCGCTGTACAATCCCGTCAGCGGCCCCTCCTCGCCGTAAAAATATGCCACGTCGGCCACGTTTCGGCCCTGCTGCAGCATCAGCGAATTGCGCGACAGGTAATCGACCCAGGGCTTCGCCATTTCCGCCCAGGTCTCGTGGCGGTTGAAGTACTGGCCGAAGATGAACAGCGACAGGCCGGGCACCTTGTCATCCACCGGTTGGTGAACGGAGGTGTGAATCACCGGGCGGTTCACGCCGGTGACGAACTCGAGGTCGATCACCCGCTTCAGGTCGCCAGGCGCGTAATTCCACGGGTTCATCGAGGCGGTGAGCGACTCCGCCGCCACCAGGTTCTGGCCGTACAGGTGCGCGACGGATGCCGCACCCTTGATATCGGCGAGGTAGGTCGGCTTCGGCCCCTGCGCGCGCGTATGCGTCCACATTGCCGACATGGGTATGTCGGCGAAACGGCGCATCGCCATGTCGTCCCCGAGCGACGGGCGTCTGTCTTCCAGTGCCTCGCCGTAGACTCTCAGGTCGTTCTCGTGCGCGACTGTGGCTACCGTGCCGTAGTGCTCGGACGCCATCAGGTCAGCCAGCGTGCGCCGGTAATCGTACAGAAACGCGTCACTCTGCGCGCGCGTGCCGATCACTACGCCGGTCAGCGCCGGCAGCCAAGGTGTAGGGTCATAGCCGCGCAGCCGCTCGAACTGCTCGATCATCAGCGGCGTCCAGTTGGCCGCGCCGACCTCGATGCTGTCGGTCAGGATCGCCTGTACGCCGCGCTTACCGACCAGATCGCTACCGGCGGCATCGCGGTACATGCCGATATAGTGTTCCAGGTAGCGGCGCACGGCGTCGCCGTCAAGTTTGTCGACCTCCAGGCCGGTCGCCTCGGGGGGAGCGGGATGGTTGGTGGTGCCCACCAGCGAATAGCCAAAGCGCAGTACCCGCCACCTGCCCTCGGGGGGCGTCCAGTCGAGCGAGCCGTCGGGCGTCATCTGTGCCGTAAGGTCGATTACGCTGCCGGGATCGATACCCGCTGTATCCGGCACGCCCTCGCTGAGCGCGTAGTAATCGAGCTCGATGGAGAATCCCGCTTTGGCTTCGACCCGGTCGATGCGCGGGCCGGCGTACAGGCGAAAGTCGGCCACCTCGGGCGGCCTGCCGGTGGGGCCCAGCAGCGAGGCGCCGATATCGCTCATTACCAGGCCCGGAGCCGGTTCGCCCATGTCGAGATGACTTTCCGCCGGCGTGAAGCGCACCCGGAAATGGCGTGCCGTGACCGGCGCGAAGGCAATGCTGGTGGGAACCGAGGTGAGGACGATATCAGCGACCGCGCGCCACGCGCTACCGTCATCACTCGCTTCCAGGTGCGCGTCATACATGCCGCCGAAGAACTGCATCGCAGCGCCCTTTACATACAGCGAGCCTGCCTGCACGGTCCGGGGTGTAACGTAATCGATGGACAGGGCCGGCTCCTCACCCTCTATTACGGGCAGCGTAACGCCGCTGTCGAGGTCGTCGTCAACCAGGAGGTCGAGCGCTGCCGCCTCGCCCGTCCCCGCAAAGGCGGCTTGCGGAACCAGCGCGGAAGAGTCTGCCTCGACGGGAAAGGCCACTACTGCGACATCGCCATAGTGTCCAGCGCCTTTCACTTCGCGCTTGTCGTTCTGCATCAGTTCACCGATGCTACCGGCCTTGGGAAGCGACTGGAAGGGACCGGTTACGGACGGCGGAGCGGGAAGGGTGCCGTTGAAGCGTTCCCCTCCTGCGAGTTCGACCTCGCTCCACACCAGCTTTTTCATCCCGTCTTCGGGTTTTACCCAGGGGCCGCCGGTTTCCGACCAGCCGGGTGACGCCGCGATCGCCAGTTCGAGTCCCAGCCGATCCGCCTCGCCTGCAGCGAAGCGAAAGGCCGCCTTCCACGCCGGCGTCATGTACACCAGTCGCTGGTCGACGATCTGCGGAGTCTGGATATTGGCATCGAAATTCTGCAGCCCACCGATGCCCACACGCTTCATCCAGGCGAGGTCCTTCGCGATACCCTCGCGGGTGACATTGCCATTCATCCAGTGCCACCAGACGCGCGGGCGCGCGCTGTTAGGTGGGGTGTCGAACTGTTGCTCCAGTGTAGCTGCCTGGGGAGCCGCCGCGCTTGTCGTGGGTGCTTCCTGCGCGGCGAAAATGTTTGAAGACCATGACGCAACAAACAATACCACAGCATAAGTTGCGTTCTTCGTAGTCCAGTATCTCTTCACAGTCCACTCCGCCAACGGGTCATTTGGGTACAGTTTGAAATTCAGGTGTTTCTTATTCCAGGTGCTTCTTGAGGAAGGCCAGGAACACATCCCAGTCTTGCGAACTATAACCATGCCCGCCCTCATGCATATAGTAGCTGAGATCGTTAACTATAGGGCCCTCGGGAGGCCATGCTGACGCAGGGACGCCCAATCCGCCCGCACCGAGTAAGGTGTACACCGGCTCTGCGGCAACGGCTGCGAGAAACTCCCCCTTCGGATCGGCGGCATGATCGTAGCGGCCGGTTTGCAGTAATGCGGGGCGCGGCGCAATCAGTGCGAGTAGCATGTGTGAGTCGACCGGTAGTGTGTCCACCTTGTCTCCCACATATTGATTGAGATTCTGCGCATACCAGTAGGAATTGTCGCCCCTGAGCGTTTCGCCATAGTGCCTGCGCATAAGGGAGGCGCCGGGCTTTCCTGAACAACATGCTATCACCGCTGCGAAGCGTTGATCACGCGCCGCTGCCCACAACACAGCCCGCCCTAAACGCGAAGCGCCGAAAATCGCTACGCGTTCAGAATCCACCATGGGATCTGTCTCCAGGAAATCCTGTGCGCGACTCAGGCCCCATCCCCATGCGGCGGTGGCCCCCCACGCATCCGGCTCGCGGCTTGGCCCCGCCATATTGTCGAAAAACGCTCGCAAGCTGTTGGGATAGCTCGCGGCATCATCCGGGTCGAGTTCGAGATAATTGATACCGGCGACGGCAAATCCGGCATCCAGCAATCTAAGCGTTTCCACCTGGGAGGAAACGCCACCAATGTCCGAATCACCAAAGAGCTGCGTCGTTTCCGCGAATCCGGCCACGAGTAACACCGGAGCGGGCAGTTTCGCGACAGCGGGTAGGTACTGGATCAGGTTGATACGTGGTCCGTCCATCCTGTTCGAAAGGTGTATCACGATCTGGCTGCGGTAGGCCTTGCCGTCGAACGCCGAGGTCGCTGATTCAATGATTTCGAAATGCTGTTGTGCCGGCCGTGGCGGTGAGCGGCCGAACACCTGGCTTTCGTAGATGTCGTATATCTCGGGTCGACGCGCGTCCCACCAGATATCGGCGTCCCCGACAGGCGCGCCATTGGACAAAACCAGGGGATCGGGCAGGGTATATGCCTTGACTGAGCCTTCGTCGTAGTTCACCTCACCGACCACGATCAGGCCCGACAAAGGAGTAAGCTTTGCCAGTTCCACGTCCATCGCAGCCAGCACTTCGTCTGTCAGGACGCTGGCGCCGTAGCCCTGAATTCCTTTCAGCGTACTGTCTTTGATAAGGTCGAGAAAGCCGCCACTCGCGAATTGGGGAATATAACGCTCAAGGATCTCAAGCGCGGCCGGATCGCTCACCAGCGTGCCGATCGGCGTGTTCGCGGTTGTGTATACAGGCGTCGGCTCCGGCGCCACCCCAGTCTCGTTGCCATCGTTGGAGTGGCTGCAGGCCGCCAACAACAGGAGCACTGCAATATTGAGCACTACCCGGGCCGGCTGAACGAAGAGCCGCAGCCCGGTCCTGTTGCCGATGTAGATTCGACGCTTCTGATTGTGACACGTTGAAATCGACATAATTATTCTCCCGTCAATGTCACTGTGGCTTAAGTTGAATCTATCCTGCTGCACGCTGCACGGAACTGCTGAAACGATAGCTCTATGCGGTAGATCGATTTCAGTAGACTGTCCCCTTAATTAGCGGCATTGAGGAACATTGCCCAGAATGACCAGAACGCAATGACCGCGGTGAATTCAACCGCGCCCTTTTCCGTATATCTGGCGGCGACCCTGGAAAACAGTTCATCGGAAACGGCACTTCTCACCACCGCTTGTGTGTACTCAATTACCAGCCGCTGTTCGTCGTCGAAAAGCGCGCTGGTTCGCCAGTCGGCGAGTGCCTCCTGCGCCTGCTCGGAAACGCCTGCGGCTGCCGCGATTGCAATTCTTGTTCGGAATCCGTACTCGCAGTGCGACTCGCGATTCACGGTCTGAATCGCCAGTTCGCGCAAATCCACCCGCCCGCACCACGGTAAATCGAGCGCCATGAAGCGACTGAGTTCCGCCAGTTTCAGGGCGAGTTTCGGATTGTGAGCCGCGATCGCGAGGCCATCGTGGGATGCGTCGAATTGCGGCTGTGCAACACCCGGGAAAAGCGATTCGAAGAGGTGCCGGAGCTCACGGCTGGTTGATGCATCCACAGGTTCGGGATAATCGTCGGGACTTCTGACCAGTGTTACTCGTGTCATCGGCCCGCGCCATCGCAGGAGTCGAGACGCGGATGAGTGCCCCTCATCAACATGCCGGCAGTCGCCGTGCGCTGTACATATCGCACCCTGTTCACCCCTCGCGTTGGGCCGGAATTTCCCGGCCGTCCCGGCATGTCGTGTCACCCCTGTTCGCCGCCCACAGAATCGCCTGCTCCAGCAACCGCGCATACTGCGGGTCGGAATACACTTGCGGCCTGTGGCCAATCGCCGAGTAGAACGCACGGCCGGTTTCGACGCATCGGGCCCAGGCTATGGGGTGATCGCCCATGCGCAAATCCTGGCCGCCGCGACCCACCGGCGAATACGTGGCTTCGTCGAGGCTCGCGATCACCATGGTGTGGCTGGCGTCCGGGTTGGTTCTGAACGAATACCACTCGTCGTTCATCGTCCAGCCCGGCGCAAGGCCACTGCCGATGCCGCTTGCAGTTTCCCGCACCACCACTTTCGCATCCTGGAACTGGGGGTCCTGCGGGTGCCCGATAAACCGTGCGCCGAGCAACACGTCGGCATACCAGTCCCAGATATAGTTGAAATCGCCGCCGGCACCGTGAATGCCCACGTAGCCGCCGCCGCTCTTCATGTAATCGACAAAGGCCTTGCGCTGCGTCAGCGTCAGTACATCGCCGCTGTTATTGTTCCAGATAACGACATCAAACTGGGCAAGAATCGACGGGGCCATCGCCGCGCCATTCTCCGTACGCACCATCGCCCAGCCGTTCTCGCGGGCCAGCGCATCCAGCATCGCAGTCGCGGCCTCCACGGACGGACCATCGCGGAACCCCGTCATTTTTTCAAATACCAGTACCCGAGGCGAACCGGCCGGTACCTGCAGTTCGGGCGCCACGCTATCGTAGCGGGCACAGCGCGCCAGGCGATCAGCATCGGTAATCTCCAGCGCAGCGAGTTCATCCACCATCGCCTGCGGGGGCGCCGAGGTGACCCCGCCCATCGCCATCAGGTTCGGCAATGTGACGATGGCGCTGAACGAGGGCGCTTGCGTGCTGATGAAGCGCTCCGGCAGATTCGCCAACATCCCGTTCATGTGGCGATTGACGACCGCCACGGCTTCCGGTTTCAACAGGAGGTCCATCACTGGCGTTTCCAGTGAGTACGGCACATCGCGCAAGGGGCAATCGATCAGTTCGTCTGCCTGCGCAGACGCAGCCGTACCAAGGGCGGCCACCAGCATTGCGACTCGCACTTGCTTCCTGTAGCGACTGAACAACATCGTCTTACCTCTCTGCTTATAAATTCGGCGCATTCTGCTCAGTACGCAAACGCCCGATCAAGTAAACGGTTACCCGAAATCTCCCGTCGGCATCACCAGTCGCGACGCCCCGAGGTCAATCGTGCGCCGCGAGGGCGCCATGGCACTGGAGGCGGCCGGGTCTTCGCCCGTGCCGAGGTTGCGTTCCAGCCGCGGATGACAACCCCCGGCGAGCAACAGGCGGATACGGTTGCCCGCCTTGAACCGGTGAGCGACGGCATCCAGTTCCAGCCGCAGGCCGCCGCTGGAGACGGACGGGTCGAGCCGCACAAAACCGTCGCTGACGTTGCGGGAGCGCCCGTCCGGCGAGACTTCAGAGATTCGTGCAAACAGGTCGGCATGCGGATTGTCCGAGAGGTGGGCCAGTTCGAGGACCGGACAGCCGATTATTTCCAACGGCGACCTGAGCACGCTGCCGGTAAAGCACAGTACGTCCCGGCGCAGCGCAAGCGCACTGTCCTCGGTATAGCCGCCGCCGACCAGCACGCGGCCGCCGATGGTCGGTGTGGGATCGGCGGGGTCATAGGTAAATACTGCCTGCCCGCGGTCCTCGTCGGCGTTTTCACTGAGTCCGCCGCCGGCGACAGGGTACAGGTATCGTTCCCGCGTGGCGGGTGGCCACTCGGGGATGTCGCGCCACTGTCCGGCGCCGGTGACGAAAATTTTTACCGGTGCGGCCCGGCTGTGCAGGCCATTGTCTGACAGGTGTTCGCCCAGCCAGTCGAGGGTTTCACCGACCATGATCGATCCCCCGCGGGTGACGAGCTCAACATGGGTCCACGGCCCGATCGTGAGCGCGACCTCGATACCCCGCTCGTTGAGCCGCTTGTACTGTTCGATTGTGCGCTCGAGAAAAATATCCTGCCAGCCAACCTGCAGCAGGACCGGCACCTGCGTCCGCTCCAGTGCATCGCCGAGTTTCATCGCGGACCAGAACGGGTCGTCCGGCGCGCGCCGGCTCACCCAGTCGCGGTACCAGGTCGAGCCACCCGCCAGCAGCCTGTCCCCGGCATCGGCCAGCGGCAATTCCTGCATCGCGGCGACCGCGCGACGCCGCGCGGTAAACAGCGACAGCATGCGGCGCCACAATGGGTCCTCCTGATGGGCCATCTGGTGCGACCAGCCGAGAAAGTCGGCGAGATTGAAGGCGCCGCCACTGTATACGGACTCCTGGAAATCGTGTGGTGCGATGGAAATCACCGCGGCCCTCAACTCGGGCGGCGGGTCCATGAGCAGCGCCCATTGGGTGAACCCGAGGTAGGACCCGCCGAAGGTCGCGAACTTCCCCTCGAACCACGGTTGTTCGCGCATCCAGGCGACGGTGTCCGCGGCATCCTCTACTTCGTGTTGCATCGCCTTGAATACGCCGCCCGAGCCGAAGGTGCCGCGGCAGCGCGCCAGGATCACACGGTAGCCGCGACTCGCGTACACGCCGCCGGTTAGCACCGCCATCAGCATGCGCCACCCATACGGTGACCTGACCAGCAGGGTACCCTTGATTGCGCCCGCGGGGGTGTAGATGTCCGCGAGCAGGTCAAAACCGTCACGGGACGGGATGCGCAGATCGCGCGCGATCGTGTAACCGCATTCCGCCGGCGGCAGCCGCTGGAGCAGCGTGACCAGCCTGTCGGCCACGCGCCAGTGCCACGGCCGTGGCTTGTCCCGGGGAAGACCCGTACTCATTGGGCGCTCAGGAGAACTCACAGGTGCCACAACTGGAACCGGTCACCGGCCGCGCAGCCAGGCAAGCGCGGTATCCGGTTGTTTTTCTATGCGCAGGCATGGCCGATGACCTCTATTGCAGAAGACGTGCGCTTACTCTTCCCGAGATTCAAGTGCACTGAGTTCGGTATCGATCTTGTTCAGGTTTTCCTCGGTCAGTTCGCCAGTTTGGTCATAGGAACTGATAAACCGCAATGTGAAGGAATAGGCCATCGGAAACTGGTCGTTGCTGATCGTCTTCGGCAGGTATTTTTCCAGAATGGCGTGCGCTTGCGGGTCCTTCATCAGGGTACCGATCGGGGTTTCCTCCACCGTGTACACGGCTGCGGCAAGTGTTGAAAGACTCAACCACAGGAAGGCCAGGGTAATTGCTAATTTTTGCATGATCGCTTCTCCGGGCTATTGGTGCCGGCATATTATTGTACACACATGTCCATTATTCAATACTCTGCGGCTGAATACCGCATCATCGGGCCTATATCCGAAAACGGGGAGACAGGGAGAGTGGATTCCTCCCGGGGCGTCTGTGCACCACCGGGGTGCGCGCGATATGCCGCGCCCGGGCTTCGACCCGGCTGCGGCCCGAGATTTCGGGGCCGGCGCCTGGCTTTCGCTGCCGGCGCCGAACTGGCACCGCATTTGCATTACCTCCGTTTGAAAGGTCGCGCAGGCCGTAAGGGTGGCGCCGGGCCGCTCGTGATGCTCGGGCGGATGAACAGGGCAGGAATTGCGGACGAGCGACGCGGGCAGGCATCAGGGGGAGGGAATAATGGCGATTTCAGTACCGGGACTCGCAATCAGGTTACCGGACGGGCGTGTGGCAAGCTACGAGGAAATGCGGGAGTACGGGCAGACCTTGCAGCACTTCATCGTCGAGCAGGAGGCAGTACTGGCGCAGATCGAGGACACGCAGCGCCACAACGAGATTATCGATTACCTCAATCTACTGGCGGGTGGTTACAATGAACAGCTGTGCGCGTACAAGGCCGCCGAGGCGCAGCGCCAGCAGGAGATGCTGGTCATTCTGCTGCGCCTCGGCGGATAGGCGCCGTTGCAGTCGACCGTCGCCGTACATGACGGTGGCGGTGTTCCCTGCGGCCGGACCTGAACCTTTTCCGGATCAGAAGCGGTACTTCACCGCGAACTGCAGCTGGGTCGCGTTGCCGCTGTCGCCGTTTACATTTTCACGCTGGCCCCAGAGATATTCGCCGCCGATATCGATGCGCGGTATCGGCGACCAGATAAGGTTGGAGGAAAAGCGCAGCGTCTGCTCGTAGGCCTCACCGTCCAGAAAACCGGGGTTGTCGACGTATACGGCGCCGAACGTGAAGTTGGAACGCAACTGGTTGATCGGCCACCAGTGCTGCCAGGAGAAATACCCGGCGGTGACATTGAACAGTTGCAGGTCGCCTGTGTCGGGCACGAATATTCCATCAAAGTTCCCGATACTGGACAGGTCGTTCACGTAGCGGCCGATACCATTCCCGTGACTCAACTGGAACAGGGCCTTGTCGCGACTGTCGAACCGGGGTGTGGCGATGTTGCCGCTGAGTGACATGCCCCAGGCGAATTCTTTCGAGACATTGCCGTTATCGCTCTGGCCGCGGATTTCGCGCGCAATCAGCGCCAGCTTGGCGTGCACGCGCTTGTAGGGTTGAAAGCGGCCTGCCAGCACCACGTCCGGCGTGCGCGTCACGCCCGAGCCGTTCTGTATCTCTGGATTGGGGTCTTCCAGTGCCAGTTGGAGTTCATACTCCTCGCCGAACGTGGGCATGAAACGCACCTGGGCCTGGCGCACATTGATGCGACCGTTCAAGCCCTCGAAATCAATTTCCTCGGGCGATGCATCCGGGTCCATAAACGTGGTCCAGGTTTTACCGGCGAGCATCTGCTTCCACTGTCCGAAAGCGTGGCGCAGGCGGAAGGTCTCGCCGCTTCCGGCGAAGTCCCCCTCGATGAACGCCCGCATGATGCCGTAGTCGGTCGGTTGCCGGAGGTCGAAATTCAGTCGCGACTGGTCCGCCGTCACGCTGCTCTGGGCCTCGTCACCGGTAGTCTCGGAGATGCCGACGGGTATGGAGCCGACAATGAACCTGTCCTTGATTTGCAGGGGATCGTAGTTATAGACCACGTCGGTTTTCACATAGCCGCCAATTGCCAGTGCGGCGTCCGTGCCGGGCAAGCGCCACGCGCCTGTGAAATCCTTCAGCACATCCCGGCTGGGATCGTCGGACTGGGCCTGCGCAACCGCCTCTCCCGTGGCAGCGGCTTGTTCCGATGCGCTTCCCGGTTTAGCTGTGGTGGCGGGTGCAGCCCCAGGTGCCAGGGTGACCGTCGCCGCGGGCGCGTCGGGCAGTGAGACTTCGCTGTCGGCCGGGGCAGGGGGCGATGCCTGTACAGCCTGCAGCTCTTTCGTCAGCACGGCTATCTGGCGGGATTGCTGCTGCAGTAGTTCTTTCTGTGCGGCGAGCTCTTTGGATGCGTCGGGCCCAGGGGCTTCATGGGTTGTGGACTGGCTAGCCCGAAGGGCCGCCAGTTCCTCGGTCAATGTCGCAATTTTCCTGGACTGGCCCTCCAGTAGTTCGCGCTGCGCTGCGATCTCTTTTTGCTGCGCGCGAAACAGTGCGATCACATCGCTCATATCCATGTTTTCTTCAAATGCTTCCACGTCGCCACCTGCCTCGATGGCCGCCCTTGGCGAAACGGGATCGCCCGACTGCGCGGCGCGCGCTTCAGGGAGGCCGGGCGAGGCAAGCAGGATGGCGACAGCGATGGTGAGAGCCGGGAATCTCATAAAGCGCAATTGGTCAGACTGCTAGAACGGTTGTATTTCCTTGACCTCGTAGAACTTGAGCTCCATCGCGGCGGGCGGGCGGGCGCCCATAGCCTGTTGGAACTCCGCCATATGGCGGGTGCCCATATGCTCCATCAGGGCCTCCAGGGTATGCCATTTTTCTGTTATGCGCAGCGTACCCGGGTTGTTCAACTCGACGCTGAACGTGTAGTCGTCACAGCCGGGTTCGGCCCTGCTGGCCGCCTCCATGGTGCCGATTGCGTCTTTCATTGCGGCGATATCTTCCGGTGTGCTGGTTACCACGGCGTTCACTACAATCATGTTCGGTATCCTTGTTTGAAGTCAGGAGCGAGTTTTCCGGGCGCGATCAATGTACCTCAAATGCGCATCGCTTGACAGTGCATATACCCGAACGTCGGGCTAGCGCTTGTGCCTGCGCCAGTCCCACGGTGCTACAGGGTCGGGCTCTGCCCATAGCCCCAGCGCCTGCTGTCGCGCCCGTTGCTCCGCCTCACGGAGCGCGTGCTCATGGGGTGCGAAGTGCCGGTACCACCAGGCGTAACCGTTCGCCACCATCGCCAGGTTGATATTGACGCCGTTCTGGTAGAGTGTGCCCACCTCGCGACCATAGCTGTCAGTCGTGACGATCACGACACCCACCGGCTTTTCATCGATGAGTTGCGTCAGGATGCGCTTTGCCGCCTTGCCATAGGGCTGGTCGCGCTCGGGAGTGTCGATGCCGTACAGGCGTACCTTGTGTTGTGTGTTGCGGTCGTCAAGTATGGATACGGTGTCGCCATCGGCGATTCGTACCACACGCCCCGTCAGGTCGAAATCGGTGACCGATTGTCCTTCCCTGGCGGCCCCGATAGCTTCAAGCGACTGCGTGGCGCGCCGCCAGCCGGCTTCGGGACGCGTCGCATAATCGGACAGCGATCCGGTGACCTGCTGGTAGAGCGCGAGCGGCCAGCGCACCGTGCCTGTCGTGGCATACTGCAGCAGGCTGAATAGCGCCAGTACTACGACTATCGTGCGCAGCTGGCGCAGCCGCTTGCCGGCTGTCGAGCTACTCTTGCTCACCAGGGTCCATTACGTCCGTTGTTACACCATCCGGCGTCTGCCCGGTGTTTACTGGTGCATCGGGTACCTCGGGGCTGCCGCCCGGGCGGAACCAGATCGGAGAGGACCAGGCCCGTTCCTGAATCGTTTTCGGTAAATCGGAACGCGGCTCCACGCCCGCGCGGACCGCATCCCAGGTTGACCAGCGGCAGCTGGGATTTTCCAGCACCCGCACATAGTAGAACGCTTCCTGTCGGGCATCGAAATCCGGGTCGCGCCACAGCGCCTTCAGTTCACTCGCACCGGTGCCGGTGGTGGCGCAGCTACCCAGGTCGACGCCGGCGCCGTTGTCAGGGCAGCGCCCGGTGGCGGGATCGGGCTGCAGGTCGTTGGCGCAGGCGACATCGTAGATACGTTCCTGGTGTGCATCGCCTTCCAGGTAGCCCTTGATGATTTGCACGCGCTGTAGCGCCGTGCCGGAAGGGTCGCCCGCGGCCCACACAATAAACGACGGTGAGTCCTGCCCTTTGCCGGGGAGATCGCTGCCCATCGTGACACCGCGCTGGTAGGCGATCCTGGTCAATTGCGGGTTATCAAGCACTGCCGGCTTGAAGTTGTAGCCGGCAAAGAAGCGTACTTTGATGCGCGGGCCGCTGGTGGCGAATGTCTCCTTGCGCCGGAACGCCCGGTAAATGGCCTCGCGGGTATTTTCCTCGGCCCAGACGCCCGCCATGCCGGAGGCGGACCAGTATTCGAAGGAGGAACTGGCCATGTAATCCTTGCCGTCGACTTCTTTCACCAGTCCAGGGTCGAAAAATTTCACCACGGTACCGTTGAGGAAGGATGCGGGAATGGAGCCGCGCAACTCGGCAGTGCCGTCCAGCATGCCCGCCTTGGAGAAGAAGGTTTCCTCATCCTCGGAACTCGCCGCGTCGTGGGTGTCGCTGGAGCCGATCAGGCCGAAGGTGTAGGGGTTCAGTACGCCCTCGGACTGCAGGTGCAGGCCGCGCAGGTAGGCATCACGCACATAACTGCCGAGCGGCTCACTGTACAGCTTGGTAGCGACACGGTAGGGAGTGATCTCGAAGTTTGCCCATTCGTCATTTGGCGAAAGCAGGGGGTGGGTATCGGACGTACCTTTAATCTGGGTAATTTCCACCAGCGGTTCATTGCGGCTGCGTTGTTGCGAGTAGGCGTCGTCGATGGGGTCGCCCGCCCAGTCGACCATTTTAAACATCTGGCCGTTGGAACCGTTGGAGTTGTGTGGAATGGCCAGGCTTTCAATACCCTGCTTGCGCAGATTGTCCATCCACTGCCACAAGCCCTCCGGATTCAGCGAGTTGAACCGCGAGAAGGGCATCGCCGGCAGGCGATCGCTGTCGCGAAAAATCACATTGCGGTGCAGGTTGCCCTGGTCCGTCGAGGAGGTGGTGTACTCGAAGGCGGCAAACGTGGTGAAACTGCCCGGAATATAGGCCTCATTAGCGGCTCGAATGGTATCCCGCCAGGCGGATTTGGTCACTGCCTCCACCAGCGGCATATCGATGGTGCCATCCAGCAGGCCGTTCACCACACCGGGCAGGAAGCTCGCAAAAGCGGTGCCGCGATCCGGCAGACTGTACTCGGTCATGTTGTCGGGCGCGTTGATATTGTGCAGCGGCTTGGCGACCGCATAGCGCGAAAACTCGCTAGTGGTGTCAGCGGCTTCTTTCACCAGTCCCATCAGCATCGCGTGATCGGTCACGGCGTAAAAATCCATGGGTTGCTGCAACTGCACTTCGTAGCCGCTGGGGTGCAGCAGCGCCTGCCCCTTGGCGTAGCGATAGGCATCATCGGGGGTGCTTACCGTGCCGAACACATAGGCGTCAAATGAATACGCAGTGTGTACATGCAAATCGCCGAAATAGGCATTGCGATCGGGGTTGGGGGCGGGGCGCAGCGTCAGGATCTCTTCATTGGGGGGGAACACGCTATTGGCGTCGGATGCGACATTCGCGAATCCCCTATCCTCACTTTTTTGCAACTCGTCGAGCGATTTATCCGGCCCGAAACAGGCTGTCAGCAGCAACGGGGCCAGCAGGAGAACGGCTATGATCTTCATTGGGGAGTTCTCGTTTTTATGCGTGTGAAGATGATAGGCGTCGACGATTGGACAGTCCAGTATCACGGCGGGGGCTGCTGGATGGCCGCCCTCTCGCCGGCGTTTACACGCTTGTGCAATAAAGTGCCACGGAGGGCGCAGGACACAGTATGCTTGGTGAATCGATTAGCGCAACAATGGCGGAGGGAGTATGGACAAGGTTGCTGTAGAAGTCGCGGAGCGAATTACGATAGTCAGTATCAGGCGTCCGGAGGTGCGCAATGCCGTTGACGGTGAGACAGCGCGCGCACTGGCGCAGGCTTTTGCCGAGTTCGATGCCAATCCTGATTCGGATATCGCCGTACTGTACGGTGATTACGGCCATTTTTGCGCAGGCGCCGACCTGAAGGCCATTGCCAGCGGCTCGGGAGCTAACGCATTGCAAGCGGACGGCGATGGCCCGATGGGGCCGTCGCGCGCGCTGCTCGGCAAGCCGGTCATCGCCGCCGTCGCCGGGCACGCGGTTGCCGGTGGGCTGGAACTGGCGCTGTGGTGTGACATACGCGTGGTCGAACGCAGCGCCGTAATGGGGGTGTACTGCCGTCGCTGGGGCGTGCCGCTGATCGATGGCGGCACTGTGCGCTTACCGCGACTGATCGGACACAGCCGCGCACTGGACATGATTCTCACCGGGCGCGGTGTGGATGCGCAGGAGGCACTGCAGATCGGGCTGGCCAATCGCGTGGTGGCGGATGGCGAGGCGCTATCCGGGGCGCTGGAGCTGGCGCGGCAGTTGAGCCGGTTTCCCCAGGAGTGCCTGCGCTCCGACCGTCTCAGCGCTTACGAGCAATGGGGTATGTCCCTTCCCGATGCATTGCGCAACGAGTTTGAGCGGGGACTGACAGTTGTTGAGTCGCTCGAGACCGTGGAAGGCGCCACGCGGTTCGCCTCCGGCAAGGGCCGTCACGGCAGTTTTGAGGAGTTCTAGAACTCGCGCAGCGCGTCCGCGCTTTGCGCTCGCACGCGAATTTCCCGCTGCAGCAGGCCCAGCAGCTTCATGCTGTCCTCCCGGTTGAGGAATTCCCCCAGTGTGATGTACACATCGCGGTCGTGCACACACAGCTGTGGCGCATCCCAGGGGTGTTGTCGCGCGGTGATGGTCAGTCCCGAGTCACGCCTGTTCAACTGCCAGTGTTCCTGTGGCGAGGAATAGCCCTTGTCAACGCAGACGCTGTCGTCGCTTACCGTGATGATATGGCGGTACTGTAACTGGTGATTCACCCGGTATAGCGCGATGCCCAGCGCGAGCAGTTCCAGGCCGGCGAACGGCAGGATCAGCCAGGCACCGAGAAGTGCGAAAAAAATGGCGATGCCGAGCATCGGGATTGCAAGGGCCAGCAACACCGTGACATTGGCGTCCCAGTCTGCCGACCGGTTCGGCCTGGCGATGATCATCAGGCGTGTCGAAGTGCGGGTACTACTGACCAAGGTGAGCGTCCCTCTGCGTATGTCACCTGAGTCTAGTGAATTTTGCCTGACTCGCCTACTCTTTGCTGAAAGTTTGTCCGAAAGACGGAGTGTGCGAATGGCGTCGATGCTGATTGAACCCGACGAGTTGGTGTCCGGAGGTGACCTGCTGGTGTTCGACTGCCGGTTTTCGCTCACAGATCCGCTGGCCGGACGGCGATGCTACGAATCGGGGCATATCCCCGGTGCGTATTTCCTCGACCTGGATCGGGATCTGTCGGGCCCTGTGCGCAAGCACGGCGGGCGCCACCCGCTGCCCGATCCCGGCGTATTTGCCGACACCCTGGCGGGTTTTGGCGTTGGCCCCGACAGTGATGTGGTCGCCTATGACGATTCGCGCCTGGCGTCCGCCGCGCGCCTGTGGTGGCTGATGCGCGCGCTCGGTTATCGCGCGCCCCGCCTGCTCAACGGCGGCTACCAGGGCTTCCTCCATGCCGGCGGTCATCCCGCGGTCGAGGTGCCCCCGGCCCGACCCTGTCAGCCAATGCCGGTCGGTGACTACGCGGGGTATTGCGGTATCGAGGGCGTGAAAGCGTTGCAGGCGGGCGGTGCGGTGCTGGTCGATTCGCGCGAGCCGCGCCGCTACCAGGGGCTGGAGGAGCCGATCGACCCGGTTGCGGGACATATTCCGGGTGCCATCAACCGGCCCTGGCAGGGTGTGACGGCTGCGGACGGTACTGTGCTGGATGGCCCCGGACTGCAATCGCACTGGGGCGAGGCACTGGATAGCGGTCACCTGGTGGTCTACTGCGGTTCGGGCGTTACAGCCTGCGTAAATCTGTTTTCACTGGCCTTGCTGGGACATGAGGACGCGACACTGTACGCCGGGAGTTGGAGCGACTGGTGTAGCCATTGCTAGAAGTCCGGCGGGCACTCGCCGCGCAACCACTGCCCGGTGGCGGGGTGGGTGAATTCCAGGGTTGACGCGTGCAGCATCAGTCGATCGGCCATCGCCAGCGCCGCGTCATGCGCGTACATATCGCAGCCGAGGATGGGGTGGCCCAATTCCCGCATGTGGATACGCAGTTGGTGTGAGCGCCCGGTGACCGGCTTCAGCAACAGGCGGCTGCGGTCTTCATCGCGCGCCAGTACTTCGAATCGGGTGAGGGCCGGGCGGCCCCGCTCATGGCAGATCTTCTGCAGCGGGCGGCGTTCCCAGTCGCAGGTGATTGGGAGATCTACCTCGCCCTCGTCGGGCTCCACCCGGCCGTAGACTATAGCGTGGTAGGTCTTGCGTACTTCGCGCTGCTGGAACTGGCGACTGATATGCGCATGGGTGGGTTTGTTCAGGGGAACTGCCATGATGCCCGAAGTATCCAGGTCCAGCCGGTGTACGATACTCGCGGAGGGATAGCGCTGTTGCAGGCGAGTGATCAGGCAGTCCCTGTTGAGCGGGTGGCGCCCTGGAATGCTGAGTAACAGCGTCGGTTTGCGCACCAGCAGCAGGTCGCTGTCCTCATACAAAATGACAATGTCTTCGGCGCTGTGCGGGACGAGGTAGGGCGGTGGTTCTTGCATTGCCGGTGCTATGTTCTCTGGTTAACGGGGGGCTTTTTCACCCCCGGGGCGTATATACTGCGGTCTCGCTGAAAAGGGGAAGCCCGCCCGATGATCGAGGCGCACAGCTTACAGGAACACCTGCAGGGAATCATTCCCTGCGCGCGGCTCGAGGAAACGCGTTTGCCGGAGTGCCCGGCTATACGACTGCTGCTGTTGAACGCCGATTATCCGCAGCACAGCCTCGAACCGCAGGCCGTGCAGCGCGTGATGGACAACCCCCTGTACTGGGTATTTTGCTGGGCCTCGGGCCAGGTACTGGCACAATTCCTGTTGCGCAATCCACACTGGGTGGCGGGCAAGCGCGTACTGGACTTCGGTTGCGGTAGCGGTGTGGTCGCGGTCGCGGCGGCGCTGGCCGGCGCCGCCGAGGTAGTCGCCTGTGATATCGATCCCCTGGCTCGCGCCGCCGCCGGTGTCAATGCCCGCCTGAACGGTGTGACGGTTCAGATCGTTGCCGACTTCGCGGCGATAGAGGGGCAGATCGACCTGATAATTGTGGCCGATGTGCTGTATGACCGCGCGAACTTCCCCTGGTTGCAACGGTTTACCAGACGGGCCGGGCGGGTGCTCATCGCCGATTCCCGGGTGAAGGATTTCCATCATCCCCCATACCGCCAGATCGAGCGCCGCTCCGGCTCCACGGTACCCGACCTCGATGAGTCAGCTGAATTTCGCGATGTGAGAATCTACCTGGCTGAATGACGTCCCTGAAAGTGTTGCGGGCCCGGGTCGTCACGCCCTGTCCCGCCAGCAACGCCGCCTCCCGGGCGCGCCTGGCCAAATTTCAAACTGGTCCACTGCCGCACACCCGGGCTATTGGTCTGGGGCAGATTAATTTTGTACACTGTGGGGCACCTGAACCCGTCGAGAACTGCCGCGCATGAATCCCAATTACCTTGATTTTGAACAGCCCATCGCCGAGTTGGAGGTCAAAATCGAGGAGTTGCGCCTGGTCGGCTCTGACAACGAGATCAACATCAGCTCAGAGATCGAGACGCTGCGGGCCAAGAGCACCAAACTCACCGAAAAAATCTACTCCAACCTGAGCGCCTGGGATATCGTCAAAGTGGCGCGCCATCCCCAGCGCCCCTATTCGCTCGACTATATCCCGCTCGTTTTCACCGAGTTCGATGAACTGCACGGCGATCGGCGTTTTGGTGACGACAAGGCCATTGTCGGCGGTATCGCCCGCATCGACGGTCGCCCTGTGATGGTGATCGGGCAGGAGAAGGGGCGGGCGGTCAAGGAAAAGGTCATGCGCAATTTCGGTATGCCCAAGCCCGAAGGTTACCGCAAGGCGCTGCGCCTGATGGAAATGGCGGAGCGTTACAAAATGCCCGTGGTTACCCTGATCGACACACCGGGCGCCTATCCGGGCATCGATTCCGAAGAGCGGGGTATCAGCGAGTCCATCGCCCAGAACCTCGCGGTGATGTCTCGCCTGGCGACGCCGATCATCTGTATCGTGATTGGCGAGGGCAGTTCCGGGGGCGCTCTGGGTATCGGCGTGGGTGACCATCTGGCCATGCTCCAGTACTCCACCTATTTCGTGATCTCGCCGGAAGGCTGCGCCAATATCATCTGGAAAGACACCGCGCACGCGCCGGAGGCTGCCGAGGCCATGGGCGTCACCTCCAAGAACCTGCAGGATCTCGGTATCGTGGACGCCACGATTCCCGAGCCTTTGGGCGGCGCGCACCGCGATGTGGGCCTCATGGCAGAGCGCATCCGGGAGCACATTGTCGCCAAGCTGGAGCTTTTGCAGGGTCTGCCCCTGGAGGACCTGTTGTCCAAACGCTACCAGCGGCTTATGTCCTACGGGAACTAGGCCGGGTTGCTCCAGTTTACCGATCTCGACAAACCGCTCAACGCGTTACTCGCTGCTCCGCACTGGTACGTGGCCTATAGTGGCGGCCTGGATTCGACAGTCCTGCTTCACCTTCTGCACTGCTGGCGCGCGGCCAACCCGGAGGCGCCGGCGCTGGGCGCGATACACATCAATCACGGTTTGCAGCCCGCGTCCGGCGCCTGGCAGCGGCACTGCGAGGCGCAGTGCCGCGCCTGGCAACTGCCCTGTATCACCTGTGCGGTGCAGGTGCAGCCCCGGGGCAGTATGGAGGCGGCGGCGCGCGATGAACGGTACCGGGTGTTCGAGGAGCGCCTTGCTGCCGGTGCGGTGCTCTTCATGGGCCATCACCTCGATGACCAGATAGAGACATTCTTTCTGCGGCTACTGCGCGGCGCCGGGGTGGACGGCCTTGCCGGCATGCCGCGCCAGCGGGACCTCGGAATGGGTACACTGGTCAGGCCGCTGCTGGATTTCCCCCGGGCTGAACTGGAGAGTTATGCCCGACATCACGGCCTGGCCTTTGTCGAGGACCCGTCCAATCGGGATACCGCGATAGACCGCAATTTTCTGCGTTCCCGGGTACTGCCGGTGCTGGGTGCGCGGTGGCCCTCCTACCGGCAACTGGTGGCCCGCGCCATTGGGCATCTGGCTACTGCCTCTGAAGTGGTGACCGCGGAGGCGGGACTGCCGGAAACCGTGCACAGCAGAATGGGCGATCCGGGTTTGCGCGTTTCCCGCTTGCTGGAGCCGTTGCAGGAAGTCGCTGCGGCCCGCCTGCGCGCGTGGCTGGCAGTGCAGGGAGTCCGGGCACCCGATCGCGCCGCGCTGCTGGAATTCCTGCGCCAGTTGCGCGTCGCGCCCGCGGATGGCAAGCCGCGCCTGGACTGTGGGCAATATGCCCTGCGGCGCTATCGCGAGGCAATCTACCTGGAGCCGGGGCCCTTTGCGCCCCCCCCGGGTGGGAGTATCTCGCTGGCGCCTGGCGAGAGCTGCACTGTGGACGGCGTGGGCACATTGAGTCTGCAGCAGTGCCGGGCCGATGCCCTGTGGCTCTCACCCGGGGAACGCCTGACGGTGCGCTGGCGCGAGGGCGGGGAGTGCTTTCGCCTGCCCGGGCGTCCCGGGCATCGCAGTCTCAAGAGCCTGATGCAGGAGTGGGGAGTACCGCCCTGGTGGAGGAGTCGTGTGCCGCTGGCGTACCTGGGTGAGGAAGCGCTCGCCGTGGGAGATATTGCGCGCTGTGAATCCAGCCGCTGGCGGGCCGAGGCGCCCGCGGGTGGGTCGCTCTGGCAATTGAGCTGGAAACGGCCCGCGCGAGCCGGTTCTGATTGAGGTCACACGGCCTTTCTGGTAGCCTGACTGCCCATCTTGTGCAGGGCCAGCACCGGTAGATAAAACTCCCAGAGAATGCCGGATGCCGGGCCCGTATATCCGGTAATACAGCATACATAGGCTAATCATGACGCGTTATATTTTCGTCACCGGTGGGGTGGTTTCGTCCCTTGGGAAAGGCATCGCCGCGGCATCTCTGGCTGCGGTACTCGAGGCCAGGGGCATCAAGGTGACGCTGCTCAAGCTGGATCCCTATATCAATGTCGATCCCGGGACCATGAGCCCCTTCCAGCACGGTGAAGTCTTTGTCACCGAGGATGGCGCGGAGACAGATCTTGACCTCGGCCACTACGAGCGTTTCACCCACACGGTAATGAAGCGCACCAATAACTTCACCACGGGCCGGGTGTATAACGCGGTGCTGCGCAAGGAGCGGCGCGGTGATTACCTTGGCGGCACCGTGCAGGTCATTCCCCATATCACCGATGAAATCAAACGGCGCGTGGTGCTCGGTGCCGGTGACGCCGATGTCGCCGTGGTCGAAATCGGCGGCACGGTCGGCGACATCGAGGGCCTCCCCTTCCTGGAAGCGGCGCGGCAGCTGAAGGTGGAAATGGGTCCCAGCCGGGCCCTGCTGATGCATCTCACCCTGGTCCCCTATATAGCGACTGCCGGGGAGATCAAAACCAAGCCCACCCAGCACTCGGTGAAGGAACTGCGCTCAATCGGCCTGCAACCGGATATTCTGCTGTGCCGCTGTTCAGTGGATATCGAGGAGAGTGCGCGCAAGAAGATTTCGCTGTTCACCAACGTTGAAGAGCGCGCTGTCATTCCACTGCTGGACGTCGATTCGATCTACAGGATTCCCGGTATGCTGCGCGATTTCGGGCTCGACAAATTTGTCGTCGAGCGCTTTGGCATCAATTGCAGAAGTGAAGCGGACCTGTCGGACTGGACCGACGTGGTCGAGCGTGAATTTAGCGCCAGCAGCGGCCGTGTGAGAGTGGCGATGGTGGGTAAATATGTCGATTTGCAGGACGCTTACAAATCGCTTAACGAGGCCCTGAGTCATGCGGGCCTGCAGACGCTGACCGATGTGCAGATAGAGTATTTTGATGCAGAGGATATTGAACGCAACGGGACGAAAGCGCTGGAAGGTGTGAATGCCATCCTGGTGCCGGGCGGCTTCGGTGATCGCGGTGTCGAAGGCAAGATCACCGCCGTGCGCTTTGCGCGCGAGAACAATATTCCCTTCCTCGGCATCTGCCTGGGTATGCATGTCGCGCTGGTGGAATATGCCCGTCACGTCTGTGATCTCGAGGGCGCTGATTCCACGGAGATGAATGCCTCCACGCCGCATCCCATAGTCGCCCTCATCACCGAGTGGATGAACGCGGACGGCAGTGCCGAACTGCGCAACGAAGATTCCGACAAGGGCGGCACCATGCGCCTCGGCGCCCAGCCCTGTCACCTTGAACCCGGCAGCAAGGTGCGTGACATATACGACTCGGAGGTGATCTCCGAGCGCCACCGCCACCGCTACGAGGTCAATAACAACTACATCGGGCATTTGCAGCGGGCCGGCATGCGTATCGCGGGCTGGTCGGCGGATCACTCGCTGGTAGAGATGGTGGAACTTCCCGATCACCCCTGGTTCATAGCCTGCCAGTTCCATCCGGAGTTCACCTCGAGGCCGCGCGGCGGACACCCCCTGTTCACCAGTTTTATTCAGGCCGCGATATCCCATGCCCAGACGGGCCAGCAGGTGAGTGAATGACCCGGAGAACGGTTTCCATCGGAGAACTGCGTATCGATAACAGTGCGCCGTTCGTATTGCTCGGCGGCGTCAACGTGCTGGAGAGCCGCGATTTCGCGCTGCAGGTAGCGGAGCATTATGTCAAGGTTTGCGCCCGGCTGGGCATTCCCTATGTGTTCAAGGCGTCTTACGACAAGGCCAATCGCTCCTCCATACATTCCTTTCGCGGGCCCGGCCTGGAAGAGGGGTTGAAAATTCTCGCAGAGGTAAAGGCCACATTTGGCGTCCCCGTCATCACCGATGTGCATACGCCGGAGCAGGCGGCGCCTGCCGCGGAGGTGTGCGACATCATCCAGTTGCCAGCCTTCCTGGCTCGCCAGACTGACCTCGTGGCGGCGATGGCGTCCACCGGTGCGGCGATCAATATCAAGAAGCCGCAGTTTCTCAGCCCCTCGCAGATGGCCAATGTCGTGGAGAAGTTCGCCGAGTGCGGCAATTCGCGCGTGATGTTGTGTGAGCGCGGCAGCAACTTTGGCTACGATAACCTGGTGGTGGACATGCTGGGTTTCGGTGTCATGAAAAGCAGTTGTGACAACGTGCCGCTGATTTTCGATGTGACGCATGCCCTGCAGTGCAGGGAGTCCGGCGGCGCCGCATCCGGTGGCCGGCGGTCGCAGGTGATGGATCTGGCCCGTGCCGGTATGGCCCTCGGGCTGGCGGGTTTGTTCCTGGAAGCGCATCCCGAACCGGACAAGGCGCTTTGCGACGGTCCCAGTGCGCTGCCACTGGCGCAACTGGAACCTTTTTTACAACAAGTGAAGGCGGTCGATGACCTGGTAAAGTCATTGCCCCCACTACGCATTGACTAGCTACTACGGAGTTTGACCGCATGACATCGATCACAAACGTACAGGCCTTTGAGGTAATGGATTCTCGTGGCAACCCCACGGTGATGGCCGAAGTGACACTGGATACCGGTGAAGTCGGTTCCGCCTGTGCACCTTCGGGTGCTTCCACGGGTTCGCGCGAGGCGCTGGAATTGCGCGATGGTGATGTCAAACGCTATCTGGGCAAGGGCGTGCTCAATGCGGTAGGCCATGTAAACGGTCCTCTGCGAACGCTGCTGCTGGGCCGCGATGTTACCGCGCAGCGCGAACTTGACGCGGCGATGATTAGCGCCGACGGGACGGAAAACAAGGCCAGGTACGGGGCCAATGCCATACTGGCAGTCTCGCTTGCGGCCGCCAGGGCGGCAGCCCTTGCGCGCAAGATACCCCTTTACCAGCATATCGCCGATATCAACGGAAGCTCAGGTTTCACCATGCCGGTACCGATGATGAATATTCTTAACGGCGGTGAACATGCCGACAACAATGTCGATATCCAGGAGTTCATGGTGCAGCCGGTGGGAGCACCCAGTTTTGCCGAAGGTCTGCGTGCCGGTGCGGAAATCTTTCACCAGTTGAAAAAGGTATTGTCGGCGCGCGGCCTCAATACGGCGGTCGGGGACGAGGGCGGATTCGCACCCGACCTGCCCTCGAACGAGGCGGCGCTGGAGGCGATCGCGGACGCGACAGACAAGGCGGGATATACACTCGGCAAGGACATTACGCTGGCACTGGATTGCGCGGCGTCAGAGTTTTATCGCGACGGCCTCTATGATCTGGCGGGAGAGGGCAAGCAATTCAGCAGCGCCGCGTTTACGGATTACCTGGCGGATCTCGCGGCCAGTCACCCCATTATTTCCATCGAGGACGGATTGGACGAGTCTGACTGGGACGGCTGGAAACTGCTGACCGACAAGATCGGCGACAAGGTACAATTGGTGGGCGACGACTTGTTTGTCACCAACACGAAAATCCTCAAGGAAGGTATCGAGAAGGGCGTGGCCAATTCCATCCTCATCAAGTTCAACCAGATTGGCAGTCTTTCCGAGACCCTGGACGCGATTGCGATGGCCAAGGCCGCCGGTTACACCGCGGTCATTTCCCACCGCAGCGGCGAAACCGAGGATACCACCATCGCCGACCTGGCAGTGGCGACATCCGCCGGCCAGATCAAGACCGGCTCACTGTGCCGTTCGGACCGCGTCGCCAAATACAACCGCTTGTTGCGCATTGAAGCAGAATTGGCTGGGAAGGCGCCGTACCGCGGTATGGCGGAATTTTCCAGACGGTGAAGGGCTGATCATTTGCGCTGGTTGCTGCTGACACTGCTGATACTGCTGGGGATTATGCAGTACCGCCTGTGGTTTGCCGAGGGCAGCTTCGCCGAAAAGCATCGCCTGGAACGCCAGATCGAGGAGCAGCAGCGTATCAACGCCGAGTTGCAGGCGCGCAACGCAGTGCTTGAGCGCGAGGTCCTGGAACTGCAGACCGGCAAAAAAGGCGTGGAGCAACGCGCCCGTGAGCAGTTGGGCCTGGTACGCGAAGGCGAGACATTCTACCAGATCGTCGATACGCCCGAGTCCACGCCGGAAGAACCGCAGTGAGCGCCGCTGTTCCAGGAACACGGGAACCGCAATGTTGGGCCGTGCTGCCCGCCGCGGGTATTGGTGCCCGCATGGGTGCTGAACTGCCAAAGCAGTATTTACAGGTAGCGGGCGCGACATTGCTGGAACACAGTTTGCGCGCGCTGCTGGACTGCGGGCGCATTGCCGGAGTTGTGGTGGCGCTGCATCCAAAGGATAACAGGGCACGGCAGCTGCCAGTGTTCCAGGATGCGCGGGTGTGGACCGTTCCCGGAGGTGAACTGCGCAGCGAGTCCGTGCTGGCCGGCCTGGATGCCGTCGCCGAGCGTGCAGCCCCGCGGGACTGGGTGCTGGTGCACGACGCGGCGCGCCCCTGCCTGCAAACCACAGATATTGACGAGCTTATCGAGGCGGTAGCTGCCCGGGATACCGGTGGAATACTGGCTGAACCCATCGTGGACACGGTCAAACAGGCGTCTCCCGATGCGCTGGTGGAACGCACGCTGGACAGGACGACGCTGTGGCGGGCACAGACGCCGCAAATGTTCCGCCTTGAAGAATTGCGTCAGGCGCTGAACCAGGCAAGGGCGCGGGGAGCCGCAGTGACCGATGAGGCGTCGGCCATGGAACTGGCTGGCTATCCGGTGCAATTGATTGTCGGCCCGGCGGGCAATCTCAAGGTGACGAGGCCGGAGGATCTGCCGTTGGCTGCCTGGTATTTGCAATCCCGCATCACTGGTGCGTCCTTATGATCGATAGTTCCGGCGCGCGGCCGTTAATGCGGATTGGGCACGGCTATGATGTACACCGTTTCGGCCCCGGCGATGCACTGGTGTTAGGCGGTGTGCGGATACCCCACGAACGCGGCCTGGTGGCGCACTCCGATGGCGACGTTCTGATTCACGCGGTCTGTGATGCGCTTTTGGGCGCACTCGGCCAGGGTGATATCGGGCAACATTTTCCCGATACGGATCCCGCCAACGCCGGGATCGACAGTCGCCAGTTGCTGCGCCGTGTGATGCAGATCGCGCAGCGGGATGGCTGGGTGCTGGGGAATCTGGACGCCACCCTGGTGGCGCAGGCGCCGCGCATGGCCCCGCACATTGCGGCTATGCGGAACAATCTGGCGGCCGATCTTGGCGCCAGTGCGGCGCAGGTCAATGTAAAGGCCACCACCACGGAAACGCTGGGGTTTACCGGCCGTCGCGAAGGTATCGCCGCCCACGCAGTGGCGCTGTTACAGTTTTCACAGCCATGACGCGGCAGTGGCCCGGTGTTTGGGGTCAACCCGCCGGGAGCGCGCTTATTCGCTGCCGACCCGAGGATTTCCTGGTCAGCGAGGAACTGGGGTTTGAATTGTCGGGAGAAGGTGAGCACTGTTTTTTATATCTGCAGAAGCGGCGGCTCAACAGCGAGGATTTGCTGCGGCGCGTATCAGAGCTCAGCGCTGTGCCGCTGCGCGATATTGGTTACAGCGGCCTGAAGGACCGCAACGCCGTGACCCGACAGTGGGTCAGCGTGGGTATGGCGGGGCGTGAGGAACCCGACTGGCGCGCGCTGGAGGCCGATGGCGACGTGCAGCTGCTGGCCCTGGGGCGGCATTCGCGTAAACTCAGGCGCGGCGTGCATCGCGCCAACCGCTTCACGGTGGTGTTGCGAGAACTGTCCGGCGAGCGCACGGAACTGGAGCGGCGCCTGCAGACACTGCGCGCGGCGGGCGTGCCCAACTATTTCGGTGAACAGCGTTTTGGGCGCAACGGCTCAACCCTGGAACAGGGCCGGCGCTGGATGCGCAGCGGGCGTCGCATTTCACGGCAGAAGCGCAGCCTCTACCTCTCGGCGCTGCGCGCCTATGTGTTCAACTGCATGCTCGCGCAGCGGGTAGCGCGGGGCGACTGGAACCGGATACTGCAGGGCGATGTCTGCATTTTGCAGGGCACGCGGAGCCACTTCGCCTGCGAGGAGGTGACCGATGACATCCGCACCCGGGTGGCCGCTGGCGATATCCACCCGGGCCTCCCCTTGTGGGGGCGAGGGCGGGTCGTGACCGATGCCGTGTGCGACGCGCAGCTGTCGGACGCACCGGGTGACTGCCGTGATATTTGCGAGTTTCTGGCGTCTGCCGGGTTGGAGTTGGCCTGGCGGCCGACACGTCTGCTGGCGGATGACTTTTGCTGGCAGTTTTGTGATGATGGCGCGCTGCAACTGGAGTTTTCACTGGGCGCTGGCGGCTACGCCACGGCGCTGCTGGCCGAGTTTGTGCAGTACAGAGAAGGAAACAGAGAGAGTGGTATCAGTAGTGAACAGGATTGATCTTCACGGGATAGGGATGACGTCCCAGCGAACCCGGGAGCGCCTGGTGCAGCGCCTGGTCGAGCAGGGCATCCGCAATTCCGCGGTGCTGGACGTCATGCGTGTCACTCCGCGCCACCTGTTCCTGGATGAGGCGATGGCGCATCGCGCGTACGAGGACGTCGCCTTGCCGATCGGTTTCCAACAGACCCTGTCGCAACCTTACGTGGTGGCGAGAATGACGGAGTTACTGCTGGCTGAAGGGCCGCGCTCGCGCGTACTGGAGATCGGAACCGGCTCCGGATACCAGACTGCGATTCTGGCGCAACTGGTAGGTGAGGTGTACAGCGTTGAACGCATCAAGCCGCTGCTGCAAAAGGCGCGACAGCGCATGCGCCAGCTCAGGCTGCGCAATGTGCAGATGAATCACGCCGACGGTGGCATGGGCTGGGAGGCGTGTGGGCCGTATGATGGCATCGTGGTGACCGCCGCCCCGGAACGCATTCCCGAGGACTTGTTGTCGCAATTGGCAACCGGAGGCCGCATGGTCATTCCCGTGGGAAAGGAGCGGCAACATCTGCAGGTGATAACGCGCACCCACGAGGGGTACGAGACGGAAATCGTGGAGGCCGTGTTCTTCGTGCCGCTGCGCCCCGGGAAAGCGAAGTAGTGTCCCCGTCCTGGGCGGGCGTGTTCCTGCGCGGTGTGCTCATGGGCGCAGCGGATATTGTGCCCGGGGTTTCCGGGGGCACGATGGCGTTCATTACCGGCATCTATGACAGCCTGCTCAACAGTATTCGTTCGTTCGACCTCGCACTCCTTGGGAAACTTCTGCGGCTGGATATCGCGGGCGCCTGGCAGCACGTCAATGGCGGCTTCCTGCTGGCGCTGCTCGCCGGCATCGCTACCAGTATTTTTTCCCTGGCTCAAGTCGTGT
The DNA here is from genome assembly GCA_030427485.1 of Gammaproteobacteria bacterium. Classification (GTDB taxonomy): domain Bacteria; phylum Pseudomonadota; class Gammaproteobacteria; order Pseudomonadales; family Halieaceae; genus Marimicrobium. Next base: position 127,346 of record JAUICG010000010.1, on the reverse strand, counting down.
CATGGGTTCTGGTGCATCATCCGGTACCGCTCTGGGCCTTCTTTTTCGGCCTGATTCTCGCGTCGGCGCTGGCGTTGCTGGGTGAAGTCGAACGCTGGTCCGCGGTGCCGTTACTCAGCCTTGTGGCCGGTGGCGCGATTGCGCTGTTCATTGCCCTGTCTCCCGTCGTCTCGTTGGATATAGGGCTGCCGGGTGTTTTCCTGGCGGGCTTCGTGGCCATTTGCGCGATGATTCTACCGGGCATATCGGGCAGTTTTATTCTCGTGCTGTTGGGCATGTACGGCACCGTTCTGGTGGCGATCAAGTCACTGGACCTCGTGTTTATCGCAGTATTCGCGATGGGCGCGGGCTCGGGTCTGCTGTGTTTTTCACGCCTGCTGCACTGGCTGTTGCATCGATTTCACCAGCCGACCATGGCAGTGCTGACGGGCTTCCTGTTTGGCTCGCTGGCCATCGTCTGGCCTTGGAAACGCGCGCTGGCCTGGGTGGAAAACAGTCACGGCGAACGGGTGCCAGCCCGGCAAATTCCGGTCACTCCCACGGACTTCCAGGTATACACAGGGCAGGAGCCGCAGCTGTGGTTCTGTCTGGGCTTGATGTTGCTGGGGTTTGGGCTGGTCTGGCTGATACATGCCCGGTGGGGGGGTGCTAGGTCGGCGTAAATCAAGAAATAAGGAGCGTTTGTGCTCACTAGAATTCTGTTGAGCCTGGTATTGTGTGGCCTGCTCGGGTGCGGAAGTAATGCGCGCGCCCCCGTGGAGGACAGGTATGCACAATCCGCGGGTGACACCTATACCGTAAAACGTGGTGATACGCTTTACTCGATCGCTTTCCGCTCCGGAATGGATTACCGCAAAGTGGCCGCAGCCAATGGCATCTACGCACCGTATACCATCTATCCCGGCCAGATTATCAAACTGAGCGAAGCGACCGGGCCAGCGCAGGCCGTAGTCCCCTCACCGGTGCCCGCTCCTGCTTCCGCAGTGGCGGCACCCGCGCCGACACCGATTCCCGCGCCGGTCCCCTTGCGTTCACACGGGTCTTCGACGGCACATGCGCCGGCGCCCCAGGCCCAGGTGCCCGCTACCGCGCCGGAGGCGTCGCCGATACCGATTACCGGTACGCCGCCGGATTTTACACCCGCACCCACCGGTGAAGTGACGCCGACCGTGACGCCGGTCCCCACTCCGGAGCCTGCACCCACACCCCCCCCGGAACCGGTAAAACCGCCGCCCACTGCCTATGTCGGTGACAAGGTAGAGGTCTGGCGCTGGCCCACGGCGGGTCCGGTGACACGTGGTTTCTCGGAGAGCGTGCACAAGGGTATTGATATCGGGGGCGCGCGCGGCGACCCGGTGGTGGCGGTCGCGGCCGGAAAGGTCGTTTACGGCGGCACGGGTATTGTCGGTTTCGGGGAACTGTTAATCATCAAACACAATGAGGAGTACCTCAGTGCCTATGGACACAATAACCGCTTGCTGGTAACCGAGGGCCAGACTGTAACCGCCGGGCAAATTATCGCGGAGAAGGGCAGTTCTGGAACGGATACGGTGAAACTGCATTTTGAGATACGCAAAGAGGGCAAACCCATTGACCCGCAAAGGGTATTGCCGCGCAGGTAGCCCGTGGTCGAATGCGGCATCATGATCAGGGGGCGTCGAAAAAAAGTAATCACTACTAGAAAACATGACATATTTCCGCGATTGCAATTGACATTGCACCTGAGGTAGTCTGGCAGGCCCGGCAACGAATACTCTAAGTCACAAGAGCAAAAAGTAGAGTGGGTTAAGGCCATGGATCTGGATCAGACGAATGTAGGTTCGAAAGGGAATTCGAAGTCAGGAAGGGCAGCAAAGAAGGCTGCTGTTTCCGATAGCGGCTCTTCATCCAGCAAGGCCGGTAGTACAGTGAAATCGCGAAGTGCCCCTGAGGCCCAAGAAGAAGCTTGGCTTGCCCCGGACCTCGACGACGCCGAGGCTGAATTTGATCGCGCCAAACTGGAAAATCCCCGAAAGACCGAAAAATCCCTCGATGCCACCCAGTTGTATCTCAATGAGATCGGCTATTCTCCGCTGTTGACCGCGGATGAGGAAAAGCTCTTTGCGCGCCAGGCGCGCAGTGGCGATGAGTCAGCGCGTAAACGCATGATCGAGAGCAACCTGCGCCTGGTGGTGAAGATTTCCCGGCGCTATATCAATCGCGGTCTTACATTGCTGGACCTGATTGAAGAGGGCAACCTCGGTTTGATCAGGGCCGTCGAAAAATTTGACCCCGATCTGGGTTTTCGTTTTTCCACCTACGCAACGTGGTGGATTCGCCAGACGATTGAGCGGGCGATCATGAACCAGACGCGCACCATACGACTCCCTATCCATGTGGTGAAGGAGTTGAATATCTACCTGCGCGCGGCGCGTGAACTCACGCAAAAGCTCGATCACGAGCCGGCCGCCGAGGAAATTGCGGATTTGCTCGATCGACCGGTGGCGGATGTCAAACGCATGCTTGGCCTGAACGAGCGTGTCGTGTCGATGGATACCCCCGTGGGACCGGACTCCGACAGTTCCATGGTCGATATGATCGCCGATGCCCAGGTCTGCGACCCCTCCCTGTTGTTGCAGGACACGGATATCAAGGACAATATCGCCGTTTGGCTGGAAGAACTGTCCGAAAAACAAAGGGAAGTGGTATCGCGTCGCTTCGGTTTGCGCGGGCATGAGAGCAGCACGCTGGAGGAGGTCGGGCGAGAGATTGGCCTGACACGCGAACGCGTCCGGCAGATACAGGTGGAAGCGCTCAAGCGCTTGCGGGTCATCATGGAAACGCAGGGGCTCAGCGGCGATTCGCTGTTCAGCTAGTATCCTGTCCGACTAATGCGCATCATTTCTGCAGAGGAGGCGGGATTTTACCCCTCCACCCGCTAATAGAGTTGCCGGAGAACCATCACGCCAGGCTAGGCTGTCGTAGCGGCCGGTAGCGGTGTCGGCACCATATCCAGTGTCTTTTCTCCCCTGGCGTGGAGAATAATGCGGTAGTACAAGCCCTCGGCAGATCCATTGAGGAGCGCATCCACCACCATATCGTCTGTATCCACGGCCTGTCCGGCGGTCAGCAGCTTTTTGAACGTTCTTGCATAGTTGTCGCTGTGGCGAGTGCGCGTGGTTGTGCTGTAGAAGATTTCATGCATCACAGCCCGGTTGTCCAGTTCGCCAATGGACAGTGCTATCATTTTGCGAATAAACCACGCGTGGTCCCCCGTGGCGGAGATGGCGCGCTGTTCGGTGAACTCCTCTCCCGTCATCTCACCGGTACCGGTGGGGCCACACACCGACATGTAGTGAAAGCCCGCGATCGCGCCGAGTTGTTGTTGCACCAGGCTCAGCAGCTTGAAATAGCTGTCCTGCTGGGAGTGCAGTTCCAGTCTCCGGGCGCTTTGTTCCTGCAACTTGATGGCCCGGGTATTGGCGCTGATTTCCTTCTGCTGAATGAAATGGCCGATAACCAACCACAGAAAAGCCAGAGGAGCGAATGCGCCCTCCAGAAAGCTCCCGATGTCGGCGGTTGCCAGGTGGATGAAATTGTCCGCGCCGACAATTCCCAGCAGGTAGGCCAGCCCTGCGCTGATCCAGAGGACGGTAACGGACAAACCAAGGGCGACACGCCAATCCATTTGTACAATACTCCGGGTGAACTATTCCTGAGGTCGACACCCGCCGGTGTGCGTTCCAGTGTAAACCCCATGGCTGCTATCGGCCATTCCGGGGAGAAAAAAACCCCGTCATGTCGCCATGACGGGGTTTTTGGGTCGATTGTTACGGGTTTAACGCTGTAGCAGGGCGAGTTTGTTGGGTTTGCCGGCCCATTCTTCCGCATCCGGCAGGCCGCCCTTCATTTCCGTGATGCACGGCCATACCTCGGCCAATTCGGCATTCAGTTCGAGGAATACGGCCTGGTCTTCCGGCAACTCATCTTCCGAAAATATCGCATCTACCGGGCATTCCGGCTCGCACAGTGCGCAGTCGATACACTCGTCCGGGTGGATCACCAGAAAGTTCGGGCCCTCGTAAAAGCAATCTACGGGGCAAACTTCAACACAGTCTGTGTGCTTGCAGTTAATGCAGTCTTCACCTACAACAAATGTCATTCGCGATACGCCTCTTGGAAAATGGTGGCCGGACTAATGCGCGGTAGTTTACCTGCTGTAAGTCCAGAAAAGAAGGCCCGTGCGGCGCTTATTCCCCCGGCTCTGTGAAGGTGCTCACAGGGTTGCGCGTCCGCGCATTTGCAGGTCGTTGTCAGGCGGCGCGCCTAGTCTACCGTGGCTTTCAACTCATAGAGTTTGTCCAGCGCCTGTCGCGGGCTCAGGTCGTTGACGTCCAGCGCCTGCAGCAACACAACGGCGGGGTGGGGCTCGGAAGAGTTGAAGAAATCAACCTGTTCGGGCTGGCGGGCCTCGCGCCCCGTCCCCGGGATAGCGTCGAGAGCGCCGCGCTCCAGTTCCTGCAGTTTCTCCTGTGCAGCCTGCAGTACTGTCCCCGGAATTCCCGCGAGTTTGGCCACCTGCAGACCGAAGCTGCGATTGGCGGGCCCCTCCTGGATATTGTGCAGGAAGACCACATGGTCCTGGTGTTCTGTGGCATCCAGGTGCACGTTGGCCATGGAAGGGCACTGCTCAGGCAGACTGGTCAACTCAAAATAGTGGGTGGCGAAGAGGGTGAATGCCTGTACGCAACGCGCCAGCTGGACTGCTGCTGCCCAGGCCAGGCTGAGGCCGTCGAAGGTGCTCGTCCCGCGCCCCACCTCGTCCATCAGAACCAGGCTGCGGGGCGTGGCGTTGTGCAGGATATTGGCGGTTTCGGTCATTTCCACCATGAATGTCGAACGGCCCCCCGCAAGGTCGTCTGACGAACCGATGCGAGTGAAGACGCGGTCAATCGGGGCCAGTTTCGCGGCGCTGGCAGGGACATAGCTGCCGATATGGGCGAGCAGCGCGATCACCGCGTTCTGGCGCATATAGGTCGACTTCCCGCCCATGTTGGGCCCTGTGATCAGGAGCATGCGGCGCTGTTCATTGAGGAATGTGTCGTTTGCGATGAAAGGCTCGTCCAGCACCTGCTCCACAACCAGGTGACGCCCGGCGATGACCTCGAAAACCTGTTCCTCGCAAAATTCCGGTTGGCACAGGTCGAGGTTGTCTGCGCGCTCGGCGAGGTTCGCGAGGACATCGAGTTCGGCGACTGCAGCGGCGCTGTCCTGCAGCGGCGAGAAATGTTCGTTGAGGCGCTCCAGCAATTCCTCGTACAGCTGCTTTTCTCTGGACAGCGCACGGCTCTTGCTGGACAACGCCTTGTCTTCGAAGGTCTTCAGTTCGGGTGTGATGAAGCGTTCGGCGTTTTTCAGCGTCTGGCGCCGGATGTAGGCTGCGGGTGCCTTGTCGGACTGTGCCCGGCTGATCTCGATGTAGTAGCCGTGCACCCGGTTGTAGCCGACCTTCAGTGTGCTGATCCCCGTGGCCTGGCGCTCGCGCTGTTCGATCTCGAGCAGGAAGTCTCCGGCATTGCTGCTGATGGCCCGCAGTTCGTCCAGTTCCGCATCGTAACCGCCCGCGATCACGCCGCCATCGCGGATCACAACCGGCGGATTCTCGATAATGGCGAGTTCCAGCAAGGCACAGAGATCCGGAAATTGTCCCGCGCGCTCATTGAGTTCCCGCAGTAGCGGTGAGTCGGACCCGGACAACTCGGCGCGCAACCCGGGCAGGGCCTGTAGGGAAGACAGCAGTCGCGTCAGGTCACGCGGCCGCGCGGAACGCAGCGCCACCCGGGTGAGAATACGCTCCATGTCACCGATGGGCTTGAGCGCGTTGCGTACAGCCTCGTAGCGGTAGGTGGTGCACAATGCCGCGATAGCGGCGTGGCGTGTGCGCAATATCTCGATATCGGTGAGCGGCCGGTGCAGCCAGCGCCGCAGCAGGCGGCTGCCCATCGCTGTCTCGCTGCGGTCCATCACCGACAGCAGGGTATTGTCCTGGCCGCCGTTCATATTGCTGTCAATTTCCAGGTTGCGCCGGGTTGCGGCGTCGAGAATGACGCTGTCTGCCCGGCTTTCCTGCTGCAGAGAGCGAATATGGGGTAGGTTGCCGCGCTGGGTGTCCTTGACGTACTGCAGCAGGCAGCCCGCCGCGCCGAGGGCGAGGTCGAGCGACTCGCAACCGAAGCCCTGCAGGTCGTGGGTCTGGAACTGTGCGTTCAGCGCACGGCGGGCACTGGGGGTATCGAACTCCCAGGCCGGCTGGCTGCGCGCGCCGCGTCGAGTCGTGATACCGGGATGATAGATACTCTCGTGGTATAGTGTTTCCGCCGGATTCAGCCGCTGCAGTTCTCCGGTCAGGGCTTCTTCGCCGCAGATTTCCAGTACCCGAAAGCGCCCCGTGCTCAGATCCAGGTAGGCGATGCCATAGTTCTCCTGTTTCTGGCAGATGGCCAACAGCAGGTTGTCGACCTTGTCTTCCAGCAGCGCCTCGTCGGACAGGGTGCCGGGAGTGACCACCCGAACCACGGCGCGTTCTACCGGCCCCTTGCTGGTGGCCGGGTCGCCGATTTGCTCGGCGATGGCCACGGACTCCCCCGCCTTCACCAGTCGGGCAAGATAGTTTTCCGCCGCGTGGTAGGGCACGCCACACATCGGGATGGGCTCTCCGGCCGATTTCCCGCGCGCGGTCAGTGTGATATCCAGCAACTGCGCGGCGCGCCTGGCATCCTCGAAAAACAGCTCATAGAAGTCTCCCATCCGGTAAAACAGCAGGTCATTCGGATGGTTCGCCTTGATGCTCAGAAACTGCTGCATCATCGGAGTGTGTGTAACGTCTTGATTCAAAGGAGGAAAACTTTAAATGGTTATGGCTCAACGGCGGTTGTGAGGCGCTATGATAAGGGTTTCAGCCCGTAAGCACATCAATTGGGCTATTTATTTGTTTGCGGCAGGTGTGCAATTGGCAATCCGGTGCGCGTGTACAGCGTTTGCGCTTGCCGTTCCGTGATCGGTGCGGCGGACATGCCGTTCCAGACAGAGCGATGCATTTCCCGTCAGTTGCGGTTGCCAGCAGCCGGATCCGGGAACTCAGCCAGAGCTAACTCAGGTAGGGGGTCAGGCTGTCAATCAGTGAGCTTTGCGTAAGCTGGAAGTGATCCACGGCCATCGCCCTGAGATCAAAGTTGTCCGGATCTTCTATCTCTTTCCCGCCGCGGACGATCCGCAGCCAATGCCTGTTCACTATGACCCGGTTGATGATGCCGGGATCGGCAATGGAGCCCAAAATCGCCTCCATGGCCAACGCGTGCAGCGGTCGGTGGTCTTCCTGCAAAAACTGGCGCAGCGCCACTTCCACGAGCTTGCGGCTTCCCTCGTGTTCGGCGGCCTTCTCCAGCCACGGGTTAAGGAAGATCGGGAGAGTGGCGAAATCCTCCACGATGTAACTGCCCCCAGGGGTAATAAAGGGAAAAACTGTTTCGAACGAGGTGCGGGTTGGCCCCAGTAAATGGGAGGCGTCGTCAACGACCAGGTCAATTGTGCGGCCCTTGCCCAGGTGTTCGTCGCACAATTGCCGTACACGCGTTGCGTCGCCCTGGTCCACACCATGCTCAACACGCAGAGACTCTGTAAGCTGCTCATTCTTGATGAACCGGTCGAGCAGGTCAGCACGCGTGGTAGAGAGTTCCAGCGCGAGCAGGCGCTGTGGTTTGGCCGCCAACTGCAGGAATACAGCGCTACCTCCCATGGCCACACCCAGGTCGAGGATGCGCTTGGGCGACATCTGTTTGAACAGGCCGAAATAATTCTGGAGAATCTCGACTTCTTTGCCCAAATAGAAACTGTCTGGCTCGGAGTTGGCGACGTTCTCAGCATTGAACATCAAGTCCGCCAGGGAGGATGGGATATTGAACTTGTAGCCACCGAGCGTGAATGAATTTCTGGACAGCCATTTTATGCCGAATCCCTGCGGCAAGTTCCTGAATCGATTTTCGCTAGCCCTAGGCATTCGTCCACCCTGTTGGTTTTGAGAAAACTTACCATACTGCTGTAAGATTTTGATAAAAAATTGCGGCGCCAGCCGGGACAACCATGTGACATGCCACTTTATGTGACCTTGTTCACGCGCTACTATCACGGCCCGGCACGATTGAGTTTGTCGCGTGGAGGCGTGACTGCCGGAGGCGACATCGGCACCTGTGCGTCGAGGCCTGGCATGCATTTTACAAAGCGATCTTCCACTCCCGAGGGGTAGCGGTTCCATGGCAATAAAAGTAATAGTTTGGGGAACAGGCAACGTCGGAAGGCCGGCGATTCGAGCGGTGCTTTCACACCGTGAACTGGAACTCGTCGCTGTGATTGTCTCCAGCAAGGAAAAAGTGGGCCTCGATGCAGGGGCTATCGCCGGAGTGGGGAACACCGGTGTTCTTGCCACTGATGACTGGCGCAGCGTGCTGGATGCAGGAGCGGATGCCGTTGTCTACACCGCCACCGCCGATACACGTCCGGTTGAGGCGATGACCGATCTGCTGGCTTGCCTGGAGGCGGGCATCAATGTGGTATCCAGCGCCTTCTATGCCTTTCTGCATCCCGGCTCCAGTCCACAGGAAGCGCTGCAGCCGGTGACCGACGTATGTGCGAGAACCGGTGCGTCCCTGTTTGTGTCCGGAATAGATCCCGGTTGGGTCATGGATATGTTGCCGGTAGTCCTCAGTGGCGCGGTTTCCGGGATTCGCGAAATTCGCACCCGTGAAATATTCAATTACGCACTCTATGATCAGCCGCAGGTTGTTCGCGAGGTCATCGGGTTCGGCCAGCCGATGGATGAGCTGCCGATGATGTTGCATGATTTCGCGATTGAGATGGTATGGGCGCCCATGATACGCCTGGTGGGTGAAGCGCTAGGAAAGCCGGTCGAGAAAGTGGCCGTACAGGTTGAGCGCCTGCCGTTGGAGCGCACCATTGAAGTGCCGGGTATGGGCACTTTTGAGGCCGGTACACAGGGGGCTTTCCGCTTTGAGGTACTCGGCTATAATAGCGGGCGACCGCTGTACGCACTTGAGCATATCACCCGTATCGATGATAACTGTGCGCCGCATTGGCCCTATCCTCCAGAGGGGCAGGGCTGTCACCAGGTGCTGATCAGCGGTGATCCCGACCTACATGTCAGTGTACATGCCGAGGATCACTTTGAACCCGGTGTGGCGGGCGGCGGAAATGCCTCAGCTGCGAATTGGATTGTCAATGCGCTGCCGGGAGTATGCAGCGCCAATCCAGGCATAGTTACAGTAATCGATCTCCCGCGCATCACTGGCGCGGGTCAGTTGAATAACGGATAGTACGCTATGAGTACGGAGTCACCGCAGAGACAGGAAGAGCAGGCTGCTGAGCACATCCCACAGGAGGCAATCCCGGAGGGTGAAATTGCGGAACAAGCTGCCGCGCAAGAGCACGTCGAGGAAGGCGCGCCCGGGCAGGAGCACGTCGAGGAAGGCGCGCCCGGGCAAGAGCAGGAGGGCGACAGTCGGGACCCGATTGATAGCGCAGCGGACAACCCGCTCGTCGGCCAGCCTTTTCCCCTGGACGAGGATGAAGTACCGGAATCGGAAAGCCATCCCGGGCAGAGTCGCGCACGCCTGACCAAATTGGCGCGAAACCACGGTCTGGTGTTCCTGATAGCGATACTGTCGTTCGCAGCCGCGGATACCTGGAGCACGCTTAGCGGACTGCTGATTGCGGACCTGCTTTGCATGATAACGGCCGCGCTGGCGGGCATAAGCATCACTACGCTGGCCCACGAGTGGTTTCACTACTTCGGGGCGCGTTTCTCAAGGGCCAATATCAATATTCCCACACGGCAGGGATTGTTCGTCTATCTCTGGGACTTTGGCAGTAATACTACCGGTCAGTTCCTGATTATGAGTATCGCCGGCAGTATTGGCGGTGCACTGGCCGTGATTTTGCTATGGGGAACCGTTCCCGCGGATACGCTGGGCCGCGCAGTACTGCGTAGCGCCGCGGTCGCCAGTTTCATCTATTCTGCACTGATCGAGTGGCCGGTGATACGACGCGCTCGGCTCAGTGGTGATCCCCTGGGCGAACTATCGCAAATTGACAAGCCTCTTTTGTCACGCAGTTTTCTCATAGCAAGTATCGCCGGTATCGCGCTGACGATGGTTTTGATGGCCCTGAACTGAGTGTCGACGACGTTCTACGAAGAGTCAGATAGCCGACTTACCCTGCGGCGGGAGGTGCAGATGAAAATAGTATCCGAAATGCGTTCAGCGGCGAAGTTCGCACTGCTGCTAATTTTTTACCTGGTGGCCCATCTCGCGCAGGCCAACGATGAACCCTCGCCGCGCATCATCGTCAGCGGCGAGGGCAGTGTGGATATCGCACCGGACATGGCGGTCCTGGTCTTAAGCGTCAATCGCGAAGCGGCGACGGCGCGCGAGGCACTGACCGAAAACTCTGCCGCCATGAGCAAGGTGCTCGCCGCGATGACGGGGCTGGGTATCGACAAGCGTGATTTGCAGACCGCCAACTTTGACATCCAGCCCCGGTATACCTATCCGAATCGACAGGGCGGCGGAGCCGGTGAGCCACCCAGGCTGGTGGGCTACGTCGTGCGCAATTCACTGTCGGTGCGTGTGCGCGATATCAGCCGCGTGGGAGAAGTGCTGGATACATCGGTAACGCTCGGTGTTAATGAGGGAGGCAGTATTACGTTTGGCAACGACGATCCCTCCGCTGCGATCACGAAGGCGCGTGTCAAGGCAGTGGATGATGCTCTGTCCAAGGCGCGCACACTGGCTGATGCGGCCGGTGTGGGCCTGGGCGGGGTGCTGGAAATCTCCGAGCAAAACTACAGCCCGCGCCCCGCTCCGATGGTGGCCAGGGGAATGATGGCCATGGACAGCGCGGAGTCCGTGCCGATTGCCTCTGGTGAAAACAGCTACAAAGTGACAGTGAGCGTGACACTCGCATTAACCCAGTGAGCCGCAAGCAGCCGACAGGGATCGCCAATCCTTACGCCTCCCGCAACAAGGCGTATTACACGCTCGTTGTATTAACCATCGTTTACAGTTTCAATTTTATCGACCGGCAGCTGCTGGCAATACTGCAGGAATCCATAAAAGCGGACCTTGCGCTATCAGATAGCCAACTCGGCCTGCTTACCGGGTTTGCGTTCGCTGTGTTTTACGTGACGGCGGGTATCCCCATCGCCCGCTGGGCGGACCGTGGCAACCGGCGCAATATCGTGGCGTTATCGCTGTTCATCTGGAGTTTCATGACGGCGATCAGCGGCTTCGTGCAAAATTATCTGCAATTGCTGTTGGCGCGAGTGGGTGTCGGTATTGGCGAGGCTGGCGGCAGCCCGCCTTCACATGCCATTATTTCCGACATATTTGGTCCGGATGAGCGTGCCGGCGCGATTGGTTTCTACTCCATGGGCGTCAGCATTGGCATACTGTTCGGGTTTCTTGCCGGGGGCTGGCTGAATGAATTCTTTGGCTGGCGCGTGGCTTTTCTGGTGGTCGGCGTACCGGGCATTCTGCTTGCCTTTGTCGTGCGGTACTCGGTCGCAGAACCCGGACGCGGCCTGAGTGAGCAGCGCCAGGACAATGAGGCGGTCGTCCCCCTGCGCGATGTTCTCATCCTGCTGTGGAGCCGGCGCGCATTCAGGCACATGGCGCTGGGCGCCGGCCTGAATGCCTTTGCCGGTTACAGTACCAGTAACTGGGTCGCCTCTTTCATGATTCGCTCGCACGGGATGACCACCGGTGAACTCGGAACATGGCTGTCATTGACTATCGGCCTGGGCGGCGCCGTGGGTGTTTTCTGCGGTGGCTTGCTCGCCGACCGCCTCGCGCGTCGCGACCGGCGCTGGTATATGTGGTTGCCCGCGCTGACCGGCTTTATCTGCGTACCCTTTATGGTGGCGATCTATCTTGTGCCCAGTGCCTATGCATCGCTGCTATTGGGTATCGTCCCTGGCGTGCTGTTCAATATCTACCTGGGCAACACTATCGCCACCACGCACGGGCTGGTGGGCTTGCGTATGCGGGCGCTTTCATCGGCGATTTTGTTCCTGATCATCAATATCATCGGGCTCGGCCTGGGTCCCTGGAGTACCGGCCTGTTAAGTGATTATCTGCAGGCGTCGCTGGGGGCGGATTCACTGCGCTACGCGATGCTGTACCTGTTGCCTACGATTATGTTCTGGTCGGCGTGCCATTTTTACCTGGCCGCGCGCTCCCTGCGCGCGGACATGGCCGCCGCGCCGCCATAGAGGAAAGAGAGATGACCGATACGGAACAACCCGGCGAGGTAACCTTTGCACGGCAGGTCGTGTGGATTACGGGCGCCTCATCGGGTATAGGGGAGGCGTTGGCCCGGGCCTTTTCCGGCTGCGGGGCCAGGGTGGTACTGTCGGCGCGAAATGTGCCGGAACTGCAGCGTGTGCGCGCGGCGTGTATTGCGGCGGGTGCCAGTGCCGATGATCTCCTGGTACTGCCGCTGGACGTGCTGGACTACGACGCGTTGCCGGCGGCTGTACAGGCCGTGCGCAACACCTACGGCCGTGTCGATCTGCTGATCAACAATGCAGGCACATCGCAACGCTCCTTTTGCCTCGAGACGGAATTGCAGGTGTACCGCACGCTGTTTGAACTCAACGTCATCGCGCAGATTGCCTTGACCAAGGCGGTACTGCCGTTAATGGTTGAGCAGGGCTCCGGCCATATTCTGGTTACCGCCAGTGTCGCCGGTAAAGTCGGCGTGCCACTGCGTACCGGCTACTGCGCGGCGAAACATGCCGTGATGGGTTTTTATGATGCCCTGCGCACCGAGGTGGCGCATCTCGGCATCAGGGTTACCACTATCGTGCCCGGGTTTATCCGCACCAGTATCGGGGCGAATGCCCTGACTGGCACGGGAGAACCCACAGGAGTACAGGATGCTGATATTGAATCGGGAATGGATGTAACAGAGTGCGCGAGGCAGATTTTGCAGGGTATCGGCAACGGTGTCGAGGAAATTGCCGTGGGTGAGGGCCCCGAGATGAGTTTGCTGGAACTCAAGCGGCAGGATCCGACCTCGACATTCCGCTTGCTGGAGAGCATGGCCGAAGATATTCGCAAAAAACGAAACGGCGTTTGATCGCGGGGAGTCAGGAAGCGGGTCGTGTCGCGAGCCGCAACTCTTCGCAGGACTCCTCCAGGCAGCGTTTGTACAGTTCCGGATCCGGCATCATTTCGCGGCAGCAGGTGAAGTTGATCGTGATGTGTCCGGCGCCGCTGAGCACTGCGTGAAACAGGCCCATCAGGTCCAGCAGCGGGCCCAGCCCCATCATCAGGTGTACCTTCGCGCCCGCCATGTACAGCGGAACCTGCGGGCCTGGTACGTTGGATATCACGACGTGGCAGGGCATCGGCCGGGCGGTGCGGGCCGCCGCCATTGTGGCGACTCGAAAGCCCCAGCCCAGTACCTGGGGAATCAGGATTTCGCTGATATCCATCATCACGCTGGCTCCCAGCGCGTTGGAGAATGCCTTGGACTCCCGCGCGCTTGCATGCACTGCCTGTAGCCGCGCCAAAGGGTCGGCGACGTTGGTGGCCATGTCGATTCTCATCAGGCTCACCTGGTTGCCGCTGGACTGGCTGTTCCGTTCACTGCGGACATTGACCGGTGCACCGGCAATCAGGCTGTTCCCGGGCAATTCGTCCTTCGCCAGCAGGTACTTGCGCAGCGCACCGCCGATGATGCATACCACGATGTCGTTGATGGTGACCCCGTCCAGGGCGTTGCGCATGGCCTTCACCCCGGCCAGGTCCATAATCAGTGTATCCGTGACCCGGTTGCTGCTGACCCGCGCATTGAAGCGGGTTTTTGCGGTGAGTGTTTTTCTGCGCTCGCTCGCGGGGTTGGAACTGAGTTGTCGTGCGCGTATAAATGCGGGTACCAGGCTGCTGACTGTGCCGATAAATTTCACCGGGCGTTGCAGATTGTGCAGGTAGGCGCGTGACCAGACTTGCCACGGTGAAGGTTCGCTCTCGCCTTTCCAGGTGTCGATCACGGGAGGCGCGATCTCGTTTGTCAGGCTGTGAATCGCGGTGATGATCTCCGCTCCGGAGATGCCGTCAATCGCGGCGTGATGAATTTTGAGCATGATGGCGAAGCTTTTTTGCGGCAGGCCCGCGACCCTGTTCAGCCCCTCAATTACGTAGGCCTCCCACAGCGGTCGTTTCATATCCAGTCCGCGCGAATGCAATCGAGCCAGCAGAATACAGAACTGGCGCCAGTCACCGGGCTTCGGCAGGGCGATATGCCTCACGTGGAACTCGAGGTCAAAATCGCGGTCTTCCACCCAGTAGGGGGTATCCAGCCCCATCGCGCCGCCGGCCAGTTTACGGCGGAAGATGACTGACTTGTGCAGGTTGCGCTCGAACACCGTGAGGATATCCCTGTAGCGGATTTTCCCTCCCTCGCGCCCGGACTGGTCGTAAACGATCACCGGGCTGATATGCATGGGAGTACGGGCCGTTTCCTGCTGCAGGAAATTGCTATCCATCTCTGACAATTGCTGCATGCGCTGCATCTCCTTATTATTAGTACACTACTGTGCACCCAAGCCATGGTGTCGGCAAGCGTTTGCGCGTCGATACCGTCCCCGAGGAAGGTAAACTGCCGCTCATGCCGGATTTTATTCTCTGGGGCGTCACCGCCTCTCCCTACCAGCTGAAAATGCAAGCCCTGCTGGATTATGCCGGCCGCTCCTGGGAGCGCTGGCCGGCGCGGGCCGGGCGCATTGCGTCCCTCTCAATGGCGCTGCGCCTTGCCGGTGCCAGGCGCCGGCGGGCAATCAGACGGTTTCCTGCGATGTCTCCCGTGCTGGATGAGTACCCCGCAGTGCCGTTTTACACCGAGGACAGGCGCAATTTTTTTTATGATTCGTCCGCTCTGGCACACCATCTGGATAGCCACCCGTCGCGCCATACCAGTCCCCTTGTCCCCCCTGACCCGCAACTCGCGTTCATCTGCCAGTTGGTCGATGAGGCCTTTGATGAGTTTGGCCTGTACATGGTGCATCACATGCGCTGGATTGGTTCCGCCCGCACCACGCCCATGGGCGACATGACCGCGCGCGAGTTTCAGCCACTGCTGCCGCCCGGTCTGCGGCCATGGTTTGCCGCACGCCTGTATCGGCGACAGGTGTCGCGTTGCCCCTACCTGTTCAGCGTGGCCCCCGATGGTTACGACGCCGGCGTCAGTCGGGACAGAACGCCCCCCGCGCGGGCGGGCTTCCCGCCAACACATGCACTGCTCGAGGAGGCCTGGCGCGCTTACCTGGCGGCCATGGAGCACCTGCTGTCGAAGCAACCTTATCTGCTGGGAGAGCGCTTCACCCTGGCGGATGCGAGCGCCTATGGACAACTGGGTATGAACCTGGTCGATCCCGAGGCGATAGCACGACTCGAGGAACGGGCGCCGCGCACCTTTCGCTGGCTGTGCGACATTCGCGATCACAGGCACTGCCGGCAGGGGGGTGAACTGGCGTTGGCACCGGCGCTGCTGCCGCTGCTACAGGTGATCGGCAATACGTTTGTCCCGCTGATGGTGCAGAACGAAAAGGCCTACGATGAAGCGCTGGCCAGGGGTGAAACGCTGTTCAATGAAGCGGCATTCGATCGCGGCCGGGCGTTGTATGGCGGTCGCCTGCTCGATCACCCTTTTCGGGCCGTGGTGAAGACCTTCCAGGTGCGTGTCTGGCGGGAGTTGAAAGCCGGCTGGCTGGCCCTTGATCACTGCGACCGGGACGCGCTGGAGCGCGACTACCTGCCCGGTATCGGCGCCGCACTATCCGGCGAGGCCACCATCGAATCCTGAGTGGCGGTCTATGGCGAACCTGTCGACAATTCAGGCGGGTTTTCTGCGGCGGCGCCAAATGGCCAAAATTAATCGTTTTCAGGGCTTGCAATCCGAAATCAAACAACTGAGTATATATACAGTAGTTTTACTGTGCAGCCGTTGCCATGCAATCGCAGCTGTTTACAGCGGGACGAACCGTAATCAGGCGCAAGTACAGGAAATTCACGAGCATTCGCTGAATACCAGCACAAAAGAGAGGGGCTACTATGGACGCTAACAAGACAAAAGCACTCGATGCAGCACTGAGCCAGATCGAGCGACAGTTCGGCAAGGGTACGGTAATGCGTATGGGGGACAGGGAGCGGGTGGCCATTCCCTCCATTTCTACCGGATCGCTGGGCCTGGACATTGCGCTGGGCATAGGCGGCTTGCCGCGAGGGCGAATCTGCGAAATCTACGGCCCCGAATCATCCGGTAAAACCACCCTGACCCTGCAGGTGATCGCCGAGTGCCAGAAACTGGGCGGTACTGCGGCCTTCATAGACGCGGAACACGCTCTCGACCCGTCCTACGCGGAGAAACTCGGTGTGAAGGTGGACGATTTGATACTGTCCCAACCCGATACCGGCGAACAGGCGCTGGAAGTGGCCGAGATGCTGGTCCGGTCGGGCGCGGTGGAAGTGCTGGTCATCGATTCGGTAGCGGCACTGACGCCCAAGGCGGAGATCGAGGGTGAGATGGGAGCCTCCCACATGGGGCTGCAGGCCCGGTTGCTCAGCCAGGCCATGCGCAAACTGACCGCCTCCATCAAACAGACCAATTGCCTGGTCATTTTTATCAACCAGATTCGCATGAAGATAGGTGTGATGTTTGGCAGCCCGGAAACGACCACCGGTGGTAATGCCCTCAAATTCTATTCGTCGGTGCGACTCGATATTCGCCGCACTGGTTCGGTCATGGAGGGCGATGAAGTCATCGGTAATGAAACCAGGGTGAAAGTTGTAAAGAACAAGGTATCTCCCCCTTTCAAGCAGGCGGAATTCCAGATCATGTACGGGTCGGGTATTTACCGCCTGGCTGAAGTTCTCGACTGGGGTGTCAAGCTCAATCTGGTGGACAAGGCTGGAGCCTGGTATTCCTACAAGGGCGACAAGATCGGCCAGGGGAAAGCTAACGCAGCCAAGTTTTTGGGCAGCAATCCTGCAGTGGCCAGTGAAATAGAAGGGCAAGTCCGTGCGCAGATGCTCAATATCAAGGCGCCGGAAAAAGACGCCCAGGTGATAGAGGCCGAAGACGAAGAGGAGTCTTTATCCGAGGACTAGGCATCGGAATTTATGATGAACCCTTTCCACAGGCGCCGGGGTCCCGCTTACCCCATTCACGCCCCCGGCGCCCTTTTTTTATATGTCTGACGAGGAAACGGTGGAAGCCGTCACCGATCCTGTTGACGTGCGCCTTGCAGCGATGAATTTGTTGGCGCGACGTGAGCATTCCCTGTGGGAATTGCGCAGAAAGCTCAAATCTCGTTTCGCAAGTGAAACCCTGCTGGATGAGCAGTTGTCCCGGCTCGCTGAACAGAGTCTGCAAAGCGACCGACGCTTCGCTGAAAGTTATGTCCGGCAGCGCATCGATCGTGGATTCGGGCCAGTGCGCCTGCGCGAGGAACTTCGTGCGCGCGGAGTCTCCAGGGCTGATATTACGCTGGTTATGGATGCGCTGGAGATTGACTGGCACAGTCACGCAATCCGGGTGCTGCAAAACAAGTTCGGTGACTGTTCGGCAGCGGATGTCAAGGAACAGGCCCGGCGCGCCCGATTCATGCAGCATCGTGGATTTAGCACAGATCACTACCGGAAGCGCGAGCACGATTGAACGAGGCAATTGCTGCCGATTCCTGGCCAGACCTTGCCTCATCCGTGAATTACCAGTACTTTCTGAGCGTTGACACGGCGGCACGCGCCTGTGATTTCGGGGGGATCTAACAATGGCAACAGAGGAACCGCGCGACGAGTCTGCCGTGCATCAGGAGTTTTCATCGAATTTTCACGATCCACTGATCCGCATGCTTCACAGCCCCATTCGACTATGCGTCAAAATGCTTGCCGTGTTGATGGTGCTGGTAATATTCCTCGGTGTGCTGGACGTGGTATATCACCTGTACGATGCCCTGAAAGAGCCGCCGATACTGCACCTGACGGTCAGCGAAATTTTTGAAATTTTCGGTGCGTTCATGGTGGTTTTGATCGCGATCGAGATATTTATCAATATCCGGTTATATCTTGGCTCAAATACCTTGCCTGTCCAGTTGGTTGTGGCGACGGCGCTGATGGCTATCGCGCGGAAAGTCATCGTACTGGATATCACTGACACGCCTTCGGAGTATGTGTTCGCAATAGGCCTTGTCACCCTGGCGTTGGGCGTGACCTATTGGCTGGTCAGCGGCAGTGTCGCGACACGCACACGCGATACATGAAGCGAGCTAACCACCGGTACTAGCGGACTGAGAGCAAGGTGAACAAACAGCTGATTTTTGCAGCGCTGTTATGCCTTGTTGCACTGTGCGGTACATCCTTGTCTGTCGCCGGGTCATCGCAACATTATCTGATCGGACGCGGTATCGCCGATGTCACCGGTCCGGTCGTGGGCGTGCAGTTATGGGGTTTTGGGCGCCCCGACCAGATTGGCGAAGGGCTGCATATTCGACTGCGCTCACGGGCTTTCGTCGTTGCCCAGGCCGACGATCCGGGCAGGCGGCTGGTGTTTGCCACTGTCGATCTCGGTAGCATCGATCACCACATCACACTGGATGTGGTTGAGCGATTACAGCAGCGCTATGGCCTTGTTTATAACCTGGACAACGTCATTCTTACGGCTACTCATACGCATTCGGGGCCTGGCGGGTACTGGCAATCGCGCACCACAACCGGTCTCGATGGGGGACTCTATCCCGAGCACTACGATGCCATCGTACGCGGAATTACTGACTCGATCGTGAAGGCGCACGAAGACCTGCAACCGGGAGATATCTTCATCGCGACCGGGGAACTGTCCGGTGCGGGCGCCAATCGTTCCGCTGTGGCGTACCTTGCGAATCCCGCCGAAGAGCGCGCTCGCTACAGTGGCGATACGAATACCACGATGACGGTACTGAAATTCGTCGATGACAGCGGCGCGATTGGCATGCTTAACTGGTATCCGCTGCATCCCACTGCGATGAATTTCTACAATCACCTGGTCTCCGGTGACCACAAGGGCTTCGCAGCCTTGAAGATGGAGCGTGAGCACGGTGTGACCTATGCATCCGATGCTGATTTTGTAGCGGCTTTCGCCCAGTCGGATCCCGGTGACGTCACACCGAACACCAACCTGGATAATACCGGTCCGGGCGCCACCGATGTCGAGACCACGCGAATCATGGGCGAGCGTCAATTGCTGGTGGCACAAAAATTGTTCCGTGAGGCCGATGAACAACTGGCCGGCCCCATAGATGCGCGCAGAATCTACGTCGATTTCAGTGATTACCGGATACAGCCCCGTTATACCGGAGGCGGTGTGCAGCACACCTGCCCTTCGGCCTATGGCTACTCATTCGCGGGCGGTTCGACCGAGGATGGCGGAGGACACTTCCTGTTCCGGGAGGGCATGCTCGAACAAAGTCTGTGGCTTGACTGGCTGGTTCGCGTGGTGACCGGTGTGCCCCGGTGGACTGAGACAGTGCGCGCCTGTCAGGCGCCCAAGCCGATACTGTTCGAAACCGGTAGCGGCGACCCCCCGCTGCAATCACAGATACATTCAGTCACCCTGGCGCGTATTGGCCAGTTTGTGTTGCTGGCCCTGCCCGCCGAGGTGACTACCATGGCCGGTCGGCGGTTGCGCAATGCCGTGCAGGGCGAGCTGGGTGACTGGGCCCGCCACGTCGAGTTGGCCGGCTATGCCAATGGTTACGCGGGCTATGTTACGACACCCGAGGAGTACCAGTTGCAGCAATACGAGGGCGGCCATACGCTGCACGGGCGCTGGAGCCTGCCGGCTTACCAACAGGTGTCCGGCCAATTGGCCGCTGCGCTGGAATCTGGCGCCGCTGTCGCCGATACCGTTCGCTACGATGACTGGCGCGGTAAATCTGAGGGCCTGCCGCTTCCAGGCACTGCTGCTGACTTGCCGCCCGGAAGTACGCGCCCCGGCGATTCCCTGCCAATGGATAAGCGCGAGTTCGAGAGAGGCGACACTGTGCTCGTGCAGTTTTGGTCGGCCAATCCGACCGCACACTACACTACCGGAAACAGTTTCCTGGCGGTGGAGCACCGCACATCCGCAGGCTGGCAGCGAATCGCCGACGATGGTGACTGGAGTACCCGCGTGCGCTGGCGCCTGGAAGACGGCGCCTATATTGCGCAGGTCAGTTGGGAGGTGCCGGATGATGCACTGACAGGTGACTACCGGATCATGCACTACGGTTTCGATGCGTCGGGTGCTGCGTTCGCCGGCGCGTCGCAAAGCTTCCGCTACCAGGCGCGGTAAGCAGACGCTTCGCTCAGCGCAGGGCCTCCATATTCGGCGCGAAACTTTCTGCGGACGCCAATTGCCAGTCCTGAATCCAGTCCCGCGGAATCCTTTCCTCATCTCCCAACAGGATGTCCGGTGCCAGCAGTGGAAAGACATCGTCAAAATGCTGGTTGACGCCGTCTGCGCCGCGCCGCCATATCAGGTGCGGGAACAGTTTGTCGGGGTCATCGAGGCCCATCGCCCCGATCAGTTCAAAGGCGGAGTGCAGCGTACGCTGTTGGAAACTGGCAACCCGTTTGTGCCTGGACTCCACATCCAGTGCTTTCCCGCGATTCGGATCCTGGGTGGCGATCCCGGTCGGACATTTGTTGGTGTTGCACGACTGTGATTGAATACATCCCAGCGAGAGCATCATCGTACGAGCGGCATTGACCAGGTCAGCGCCGACAGCAAGCTTGGTGACGATGTCAAACCCGGTCGCGGTCTTGCCCGAGGAGATAACATGTATCCGGTCTCGCAGGCCCGCCCCCACCAGGCAGTTGTGTACAAAGCTTGTGCCCTCCAGGCAGGGAACGCCGAGCCGGTTGGTGAACTCCACCGGCGCTGCACCGGTGCCGCCTTCCGCGCCATCGACAGTGATGAAATCTGGTGTGATGCCGGTTTTCAGCATGGCTTTGCAGATCGCCAGAAATTCGTACTTTCGACCAATACACAGTTTGAATCCCACAGGTTTGCCGCCGCTCAGTTCGCGTAGCCTCACTACAAATTCAAGCAGCCCCACCGGAGTATTGAACTCCCGGTGGGCAGGCGGCGAGATGACATCCTTACCCATGTCCACCAGGCGAATCCTGGCAATTTCCTCGGAGACTTTCGCCGCCGGCAGCACACCGCCATGTGAGGGCTTCGCACCCTGGGATATTTTGATCTCGATCATCTTGACCTGGTCAAGGCTGGCAGATTTCCTGAATGCTTCAGGGTCGAAGCTGCCATCGGATGTGCGACATCCGAAATAGCCGGTACCGATCTGCCAGACAATATCACCGCCCTGTTTGTGGTAGGGGCTGAAGCCGCCTTCGCCGGTGTTGTGATAGAAGCCGCCGAGTTTTGCGCCCTTGTTGATGGCCATGATGGCATTGGCGCTGAGAGCGCCAAAACTCATCGCGGAGCAATTGAGGCGCGCCGCGCTGTAGGGCTGGCTGCATTGCTCGCCGCCGACCAGCACGCGCTTGGTTTCCTCCCGCACGGCGGTCGGTGCAATCGAATGGGCCGCGCCGAGCCAGCCGGCTGTGGTGATCTCGTGCTCCGTACCAAAAGGCTGGGTGTCGTCCAGGTCTTTGGCGCGGCGGTAGACGAGGTCGCGCTGCTCCCGGTTGAATGGCAGTTCTTCGGTATCGCCCGCGATAAAGTACTGGCGGATCTCCGGTCGTATGAACTCCAGCGCGTAGCGAATATACGCGGCGACCGGATAGAGTCGGTTCAGCGTGTGCGGGCTGTAGCGCAAATCGTAGATACCGACGATGACATAGAGGCCCAGAATGATGGAAATGACATGTGCCGGTGCCCAGAGATTGTTGGCCAGATACACCGTAATGGGGAATGCAATCAATGCGATGATCCAGAAAAGTTTTTGCATGAATGTCACAGTATGCGCTCCTGCCAGAGATCAGGTGTTTGCGTCAGGAAAAAAATGCTTTGAATTCGTCGCGCCATTCCTGCCACACGCGATGATCACCCTTGATGCCGAGAATCCCTTCCCTCAGTTTCGAAATGCCGAATCCATAGAACTCATCCAGTCCGATATGTGGGGGCATGGAGAGTTCGCCTGCGCTGACGATGGCATCAATAATAAACGGTTTGTCCGAAGCGATAGCCTGCTCGATGGCGGGCATGATATTGGCGGCGTGCTCGACCCGGACGCCGTCGCCGCCGCATGCCCTGGCGTACGCGGCAAAATCCGGGTTCGTCAAACCCGTTGCTTCATCGTTCTTGGGCATGCCGGCTACCTGCATTTCCATCGCGACAAAACCGAACTCACTGTTATTGAATATCAGCACCTTCAGGGGCCAGCCATAGCGGACCGCAGTCACAAAGTCGTTCATGGACATGCCAAAACCGCCGTCACCGCACAGCGCCCATACCTGCCGCGAAGGGTCCAGCGCAGCGGCACCCAGCGCAGTGGGAAGCCCCGAGCCCAGTGAGCCGTGGTTGAATCCGCCGACCATGCGTCGCTCGCTGGACATCGCCATTTGCCGAGCCACCCAGATTGCGCACTCACCTACGTCAACAGCGAAGATTGCGTCATCGGCTGCCGCGTCGCTGATGGCCCTCGCAAACAACTGCGGGTGCAGGGGTTCGTCGGTGCGCGACAAGCTCGCCTGCGCATCCATGTGTTTATGCCACTTTTTTCGTATCTCTAGCAGGTGGTCGCGAAATTTGACGGACTTCCGGTCACTCCCAAGCAGCGGCAGCAGCGAACGCACGGTCTCGCCGACATCGCCCACCAGGCCGAGTGTAACGGGTGCGCGACGTCCTATGTGATCGACATTATTGTCCACCTGAATGATCGGTCGTCCATCTGGAAGAAATTCTGAATACGGGAAATCGGTGCCGAGCATCAACAGCACATCGCAGTCGTTGACTGCGTGCAGTCCCGCGGGGTTTCCGATATTGCCCGTGAGCCCGACGACCGGCCCATCGTCATAGTCAAAAATATCGAGGGCGCGCAGCGTATGGGCGAGGGGCGCACCCAGTTTTTCAGCCAGTGCGAGCACATCGGGTTTCGCGTTGCGGCATCCGATGCCACAAAAAATGGTCACCCGATTGCCCTGTTGCAACAGCGCCGCCGCCTTTTCCAGTTCTTTCCCTGGCGCGGAGACAGCGGGCAGTGTGTGCACCAGCGGGTGGGTGTAGTGCTCGCTCGTGATGTCCCTGGTGAACACATCCGCAGCTACCTCGACACGGGTTACCACGCGTTCCGTCAGCGCTTTTTGCGCCGCAATTTCTACCATGCGGGGAACCTGTGCCGGCGTCTCGATGATCGCCTGGTAGGCGCAGACATCGTCGAATACCTTGGTAAGATCCATTTCCTTGTGAAAATCACTGCCGCGTTGCGCCGTCGGTACCTGGCCGGTAATGGCGATGACTGCCGCACCTTCCTTCTGCGCATTGTACAAACCGTTAATCAGGTGCAGCGCGCCCGGTCCGGAGGTGCCGGCACACACACCAATGCGCCCGGTTAACTGGGACTGCGCCGCTGCCGCATACCCCGCGTGTTCCTCGTGGCGGACAGTAATCCAGCGAAACCGGGGATCCTTGATTGTCGCCAGGACAAACGGATTGATGACATCACCGACCACGCCGAATACATCGCGAGCGCCGGCATCAGCCAAAACGTCCAGTATCGCTTCGGAAATACTGCGGGCCATATCGTTCTCCTGGCTGTGCTGTGTTTGCTGGTGAGTTGCCGGTAGCCATACTAGCCTACCTTTCCGGAAGGTGGCAATTTCCGGGTCGCGCACTGGATGTCGGGTACCTGATCTTCAAGCCCGGCGATTCTGGTGCCGTGGCGTATCAGTACAGAATTTGGCCGGGATATGCGCGGACATGCTTGCCTGTATGGTAGTGTACACCCGGTAAGCGGTAGCGAGGGAATGACGTGTGCTCCCGACGATAAGCGCATGTGACGGAAATCGGCGGCCTTCCAGCCTGCTGCGGCAGGGAGTGCTTCCGCGGAGCGCCTGGACGTGTAGATGACGAAGGATTTGTTTTCATTGTCAGACAGTTGTTCAGACGCCGCCGCCCCGATTGCTATCCCGGACGGGGAAATACTGCTGTTTGCGTCCCTGTTTTCACCGTGCGAAGCCAGTCAACTGTTTGAAACATTGCGGCAGGATATCCAGTGGCGACAGGAGCAGATCACGTTGTTCGGTCGCGTCCACAAGCTGCCGCGATTGACCGCCTGGTATGGTGAACCGAATATACGTTACAGCTATTCCGGCTTGACGCATGATTCCCTGCCGTGGATACCGTCGCTGATAAGCGTTAAGGAACGTATTGAACGTGTATCCGGAGCCAGCTTCAATAGCGTATTACTCAATCGTTACCGCGACGGTGCGGATTCGATGTCGTGGCACGCCGATGACGAGCCCGAACTGGGTCGCAATCCCGTTATCGGTTCAGTGAGCCTGGGACAGACTCGCGTTCTGCAATTGAAACACAAATCCGACGGCAGCCAACGGCGCAGCATCCCGCTGGCCGGCGGCAGTCTGCTACTGATGCGAGGCAGCCTGCAGCATCACTGGCTGCACCGGGTGGCCAAGTCCAGGCGTCAGATGGGCGAGAGAATCAATTTGACCTACCGGTTCATTGCCTGAGACGCATCCTGGTTGCGCGAGCCGAGACAGCGCGGGCTGACTGAGCTATGGTTAGTCTTCATCCGTACTGCAATGAGGCCTACCATGAACCTGAATCGCCGAGAGTTTACGCTGGCATCGCTCACCGCATTGGGTACATTGGTCCTGAGCCGGGTACAGGCCGCAACGGCCGCTAATCGCCGTATCGTGCTGGCCTCCAGGCCCGCGGGCGCGCCGGACGCAGGCAATTTTCGCCTGGAGACAACTGCTGTGCCGCAGCCGCAGGAGGGACAGGTATTGTTGCAAACCCGTTTTCTATCGCTGGACCCTTATATGCGGGGGCGCATGAATGAGGGTAAGAGTTACGCGGACCGGGTGGAAGTGGGTGACGTCATGGTAGGTGGTACCGTCAGCGAGGTGGTTGCATCGCGCAATCCCGGGTTCCTAGAGGGTGACCTCGTAACCGCCTATGCCGGATGGCAGGACTTTGCGCTCTCGGACGGGAGCGACCTCATGAAGCTGGACCCGAGGATCACGCCGTCCTCTTATGCGCTGGGTGTGCTGGGAATGCCGGGGTTGACCGCGTACGTGGGCTTGCTGGATATCGGCGAGCCGAAAGCCGGTGAAACCGTGGTGCTGGCCGCATCCACGGGAGCGGTGGGCTCGGTAGTGGGGCAGATTGCCAGGCTCAAGGGCTGCCGGGTAGTGGGCATAGCAGGTGCGAGGGAGAAGTGCGACTACGCCGTGGAGGAACTTGGCTACGACGCCTGCATCAGCCACTACGATAAAGATATGGCGGCCCAGCTGGCAGCCGCCTGCCCCGACGGTATAGACGTGTATTTTGAGAATGTCGGCGGCAGTTCCTGGGAGGCAGTGATGCCCCTGCTGAACAATTTTGCGCGCGTGCCCATTTGCGGGCTGATCGCGCACTATAACCAGACAGAGTTGCCGCCGGGCCCCGACCGCATGAGCATCTTGCAGAGTCTCATTCTGCAGCGCAGCCTGAAGGTCCAGGGCTTTATCGTCAGTAATTACCGTGCGCGCTTCCCGGCCTTCGTCGCGGACATGAGTCGCTGGCTGGCGGAAGGCAAAATCAAGTATCGCGAGGATGTCGTTGACGGGCTGGAGAATGCGCCGGCTGCATTTCCTGGCCTGTTTTCCGGCGAGAACTTCGGCAAGCTGGTGGTAAAAGTCAGTTGAGGTTTCGCAGCGGTGCGGTCCACGGCTCGCATGGACGCCGGGAGTGATGGTGGAGCGAGTATGCCGGCCGGCATTGAAAGTGGGTACCACGGCGTGGTCGTGGGGCGCGCTTGGCGCGGCGGACGGGTTGTGTGCCCAGGCTGAACAGGCGCAAGCCCTGGGATTCCACTCGTTCTGGTTGCCGGAGAACCATTTCGGTGCCGCGGCGGCCGTTCCCGCACCCCTGATGCTGTTGGCTGCCATCGCCGGCCGGACGCAGCGCATTCGCCTCGGTTGTACCTCCTACCTGTTGCCTATCCGCCATCCCCTGCTGGCCGCCGAGGAGGTGGCGGTGCTGGACCAGCTTTGCCAGGGGCGATTGATACTGGGGCTGGGGCGCGGGCTGTCCGCGGCAATGTTCCGCGCTTTTGATGTCGCCGCGGGTGACAAGCGCAAGCTCTTTGAGGCCAACCTCGATATCATGCGGCGCGCCTGGCGTGGTGAGGAACTGGGTGAGGATGATAGCGGTCAGCCAATCCGTCTCTCGCCCCTGCCGCTGCAGCGACCGTCGCCGCCGCTCTGGGTAGCCGCTTTTGGGCCGCTGGCCTTGCAGCAGGTCGCCCGGCTGGGCTTGCCTTATCTCGCCTCGCCGATTGAATCCCTGTCCGTGCTGGAGGGCAATTACCAGCGCTACCATCACGCCCTGGCTGACGCCGGGCAGGCGGGGGTGTCGACGATTCCCGTTATGCGTACGGTGTTTGTAACGGATGACGCGGCACAGGCCGGGCAGGTGCGTACGGCTCTGGCCGGGACAGTGCCGGCAGCAATACGAAAAGAAAATACTGCGGTTGATGAATGGGCCATCGTGGGTGATCGACACTTCACGCGCGACAAACTCGAAGAATACATAGACCGCCTGGCAATCACTCATCTTATCGTGCGGGCGGGCATCCCGGGTGTTGGTGAGGAGGCGCAACTGCGAAGCCATGCGCTCCTGCTGGAGCTTGTTTCCGCGCTCTAGTTTAGATTCCAGTGAGGACTCCGCTGTGCTTCAGCCAGTGAATAGCACAGGTGGATTTTTTCCAGGTTCTGCAGCAGTGTCCGCTGCATCCCTTCGACGTTTGCAGCCTTCGGGCCGAAGAACGCCTGTGCATCGGCATAGGCATCCCTGCTGCACAGCTCACCGGCAACCGCCGGGGTGCCCGCCAGGTAGGGGGTAGGTAGCGCTAGCGCGATCGCCGGGTAATACTTCTTGAACCAGGCCAGCGTGCGGGCCTTGTTTTCCATTTTATTGATATGGGAGTCGAGCACCGTCAAGGCCTCATTGAGCTTGAGGCGGTAGATCCAGCGCAGGTCCAGGATTTTCCGGCTGAGTTCGGGGTCGACAGTTTGCCCCAGCGCCCAGAATGCATCGTCGCGGAAATTGGCATTGTCGGATGCCAGCGCTGCTTCCGTCAATGCTTCGAAGTAGGGTTCTCCCTCGCGGATGACCGCGCTGGCCATTGCGGTGGCGTAGAGCTGGCGGTCGATGGTTGCCTCCCCCCTACCGCCGTTCGGAACCGGGTCGAGCAGTGCCTTGCCTCTTTCAGCGAGTTCTGCCAGCAGTTCGGGTTGTTGCAAAGAGACTGCGACAAGGTTGAGTACGCGCTCGCGCAACAGCTGTGTTGCCATGGGTCGGTCTTTATCGCGGGTTGTGTCGGGCGCCAGTCCCAGTTCGTCCAGCAGCGGTTTGTAGTTGCGGTATATATAGTCGGCAAGTTGTACCTGTTGTTCCCCGTTCGCGATCGTATCCCGGATCGTTTGTACCTGCGATGCGGGTTCGGTTCGGACATCCCATTCGGGTTCTGCAATCAATGGGGCAATCGCCTGCAGGTAGAAACTGGTATCGATGCGTGCGGCCTGGTATTCCGCCGCGAGGTTATTGGCGACAGACAATTTCTCACCGGGGTTTAATGTTCCCAGGTGTTGCAGGAGCGCGAGCCATTCGCTGCGGTCCAGTGTCCAGCGGTAGTAGCCGTGGCCATTCCTGTTGGGCATGATGGCTTGCGGGCATTGCTCTACGGGATAGGAAAAACTGTGTTTTCGTTGGTCTACGAGGTCGCACTGGTGCGTTGTCCGGTCTCCGTGGACCAGGGTCAGGCAAACAGGAATCTTCCACTGCTGATCCGGGTCCACTGCGGAGCCGACTGGCAGATAGCGCTGTTGATGGAACTCAACCGCCAGCGTCCCGCCCTGGCACTGCCAGTTAACCTTGAGCAGCGGGACACCGGGTTGGTGGATGTAACTTTGGGCAATGTCCGCTACTTGCGGGTCCCGCGCGGCGTCCGCCAGAGCTTGCAGCAGGTCTTCCGCCGTCGCGTTGCCCCAGGCGTGCCGCTGCAGGTACTGGCGAATGCCGTCCCGAAAAACGTCAGGCGAAAGGGTGCTTTCCAGCATCTGCAGAACTGCGCCACCTTTGGAGTAGTTGATGGCGTCAAATACGTTCGCGATGTCATCGTTGTTCTTCACCGGCTCGCGAATGCTGCGCGAGTGGGCATAAATATCTGTTTCCATCACCTGGAGGCCACGCTGGACTATTTCGCGGTCGACCTCCATGTCCGGATTCCACTGGTGGACCGCTTTTGACGCCATCCAGGTAGCAAACGATTCGTTCAGCCAGATATCGTCCCACCACGGCATGGTGACGAGGTTGCCAAACCACTGGTGCGCGAGTTCGTGTGCGTGTACCGACACCAATCGCCGACGCTGGCTGGCCGATGGGCTATCACCGAGCGCAACAATGGATTCCCGGTAGGTGATCAGGCCGGCATTCTCCATCGCTCCCCAGGCGAAGTCGGGTACCGCGACGATATCCAGCTTGTCGTAGGGATAGGGTGTGCCGAAATACTCTTCCAGCGTTGTCAGCAATTCGGCGACATGCATCAGCGCGTGTCGCAGTTGCCGACCTTTCCCCCGGGTGGCAATTCCGCGCAAAGGTATCGGATGATCGCGAATAGTATTCGGCGGTATGTCGGCGTGCTCCATGACATCCAGTTCACCGACCGCAAAGGCCAGCAGATAGCTGGGCATGGGCCGCGTGGTGGCCAGTGTCAGGCGTTTGAATCCGTCCGCCAGACGCTCTTCTTTCGCGACACCTGTGTTGCCGAAGGCCTGGTGTTCCTGCCGGACTTCCAGGCTGATATCGTAGGGCACCTTGAAACGGGGTTCATCGAACTGTGGAAACACCTGGCGGGCGAGCACCGGCTCGAACTGCGTGAACACGTAGTTCCTGTCCTGGTCCCTGACGATGTACAGGCCGTCCAGCTTCTTGCTGAACGCAGCACTGAACTGGATGTTGATGCTGGCCTGTTGTGGTGTGATCGGGGCGGGAGCGGTCAGTTGCACAATTCCGGAGCGCCCCATTTCCCTGTAATGCAACACGTTTACCGTGCCGTCACGGCGTTCCAGAAACGCGTTTTTTACCTGAATATCCTTGCCGTGCAGCCAGATCGCGTCCATCTCGGCGCTGATATCGACATCGATTCGAACGCTTCCGCTAAAGTGACTCTCGTCCGGGTCGATGCGCAGCGATAGCGTGTAATGGGTGGGTGCCACCCCGGTAGGCAGCTTTCCCTGTGGCGCGAGCGCGGCCTGCTGCCTGTCCCTGTCAGTCTGCCATTGCCGGAATTGATACCAGCCAGCGGCGGAAACCGTGGCGAGCACCACAATCAGTGCAATGAATGTGACAAACCGTTTCACTGGCTCTTCCCGGTTGAGTGCAGCCCGCTGGGGTCGGTGGGGGACCAACCGGCCCCGCGATAGGCAACAGGGTAACAAAAAGGCGCCCTGCGATCCTGTCTGTACACGCCCTTTGCGGGCAGCGCCGCCCATTCGCTTGTGTACGTCTGGCCTTCACCCTACTATTTGTGACAGATTGAACTATAGTGAAAGTCGTAGGCAAACCACTCCCGAGGATAGTTCCATGCTGTATGCCATGCCAGGATCCGAAAACGCACTTTTCAACTTCCGCGACAGGTACGACAATTTCATCGGTGGCGAGTGGGTCGCACCGCTGGAGGGAAAATACTTCGAGAACGTAACACCCGTCACCGGGGCCACCATTTGTGAAGTGCCCCGCTCCACCCCGGCCGACTTGAACAAGGCGCTGGACGCGGCTCATGGCGCCGCCCCGGCCTGGGGAAGAACGCCGGTGGCGGAGCGTTCCAATACGCTGTTGAAAATTGCTGAGCGCATCGAGGAGAACCTGGAAACCCTGGCTTATGTAGAGACCTGGGAGAACGGCAAGGGAATTCGCGAAACGCTTAATGCCGACATTCCGTTGCTGGTGGATCACTTTCGCTATTTTGCCGGTTGCCTGCGGGCCCAGGAGGGCAGCGCCAGCGATATTGACGGCAACACCGTGAGCTACCATTTCCACGAACCCCTGGGTGTGGTGGGACAGATCATTCCCTGGAATTTCCCCCTCCTGATGGCAGGCTGGAAACTCGCGCCCGCACTGGCTGCGGGAAATTGTGTGGTCCTCAAGCCCGCGGAACAGACACCCGTCTCCATCCTGGTGTTGATGGAGATGATTGCCGACCTGCTGCCGCCGGGCGTGGTGAATATCCTCAATGGTTTCGGCGAAGAGATCGGCCAGGCGCTGGCGAGTTCCAATCGTATAGCGAAAATTGCGTTTACCGGCTCTACCGCGGTTGGCCACATCATCCTGGCCAATGCCGCCAAAACGCTGATCCCGTCGACGGTGGAACTGGGCGGTAAATCGCCCAATATTTACTTCGAGGACGTGATGGCGCAGGAGGACGAGTTCATCAGTAAATGCGTCGAGGGCGTGCTCCTCGGCTTTTTCAACCAGGGCGAGGTCTGCACCTGCCCATCGCGGGCGCTGGTGCAGGCGAGTATCTACGATGATTTTATCGATCGTGTACTGGCGCGCGCCAGGCTGATCAAGCAGGGCAATCCACTGGATACCGATACCATGGTCGGTGCACAGGTGTCGCGTGAGCAATTTGACAAGATTATGGGGTATATGGATGTCGCCCGCTCAGATGGGGCGAAATTTTTACTGGGCGGTGATAAAGCTGCCGTGGGCAGCGATCTGGCTGGCGGCTTTTATGTGCAGCCCACGCTGCTGCAGGGTACCAATGACATGCGCGTGTTCCAGGAGGAAATATTCGGGCCCACGCTCGGGGTGACGACATTCAGGGACGAGGCCGAGGCACTGGCTATCGCCAACGCCACCGAATACGGACTCGGGGCGGGTGTCTGGACGCGCGATACCAATCGCGCGTTTCGCATGGGCCGGGGCATCCAGGCCGGACGCGTGTGGATGAACTGCTACCACGCCTATCCGGCGCACGCGGCTTTCGGCGGCTACAAGAAATCAGGCATAGGCCGCGAAACCCACAAGATGGCACTTGAACACTACCAGCAGACCAAGAACCTGTTGGTAAGTTATGATACCAATCCGTTGGGTTTTTTCTGACCGAATCCAACGAAGATCTTGTCCGCCAGATCGACCAGGAGGTCCAGGTGAAATCTATCCGCTTGCCAGTCCTAATTGCCATGGTTTCACTGTACCTCGTCGCATGCAGTGACAATGATGCGATGAACAAGATCGTGCAGAACGGAGGCACGATTCTTGTCGCCCTGGGTTCCCATGAGGAGCTTGGGCAGGTTAACCTGTCTGCGGACGACCTGGGAGCGACATTGACTGACGCGGACAGTGTCCAGGCGTCGGTGACGGTGAGAGAGGTCTTCCCGCTTAACGTGGACAAAACCAGTGCGATGAACCACAACACGCTACTGGGAGAGGATGGCTACAGCGGATTCTGGTTTGCGGCGATCGACCTTGTCGATCCGGGCTCGGGTTCGCCGACGAGCCTCGGGGAGGGCACTGCGCTACTGGAGGTTCAGGGCCTGGCGTCGCCTTTCACCCGATCCCTTAAAATATTGCCGGGAGTGGGATCGATCAATCCCATCATGTCGTTCGGCAATGTGCAGGCGTTGAGTGTTTTGCGTCCCGCCGCGCAGGTCAAGTATGCGTTGGAGGATCCGCAAGTGGTGTTTACAGAGCACAACCTGCTGGGCGCAATTGAGTTCAAGTTCGAATACCCCACGAACGATGTTGATGGCCTGCCGCCGGCCGAATGGCCGAGGGGCGTCTCGGCCAGCAACAACGAGCATTTGCAAATCCAGAGCTATACCAGGTCGGCGGGCGGCACCAATACTCTACACGTCGTTGTGCTCAATCCGGCGGGTATCGGAGCGGTTTCGGCACAGAGCGCCGCTACACCGGAGTTTTACCAGGCCAGCAAGGTGCGGGCGGTTCGCTTCAGCGTTGTCTACCCACCCCAGGTAGGCGCAGCCCAATTCGCCAGCGTCAGTGCGGTCACAGGCTATGGCATTGACGGCGCAGAACTCAACATCGACGACCTGGAAATTACGACCCCGGCCATCTGAGCGGACGCGGCTATGCCGCGCCCCGACTGAAGGCCTGCTGCAGGAACAGTACGCGCTCGTGCATCGATTGTACGGCGATGCTGCTTTTGGCATTGCCGTCGTAACCGTGTATGGTTTGCCGCGTTTCATTGACCACAACCTCAATGTTCTCTGCCCTTAGCGCGGCGATGTAATTCAGGCCCTCATCCCGCAGGGGATCGAATTCCGCTGTTTCCACGTAGCTCAGCGGCAGGTTCTGCAACTGCCCGTGTCCGGGGGCGGCGTAGGGCGGTGTTTCCCCGGGCCGGTAGCGGCTGAGATACATATCCCACATACGTCGGTTGGAAACGGCGTTCCACAGCGGTACATCGACAAACTCCGTGGCGGAGGGTGTCGAACAACTGTTGTCCAGCACGGGATAGATCAGTAACTGTGCGCAGAGAGTGACGAGTTGTTGGTCCCTGGCTTTCTGCGCCACGCCGGCTGCCAGGGCGCCACCTGCGCTATCGCCGCCGACAGCAATTCGCGAGGAATCGACGCCGAGCGCGGCGGATTTTTCGACGACCCACGCCAGCGCCGCGTAGCAATCGTCAAACGCCGCCGGAAAAGGGTGTTGCGGGGCGAGACGGTAATCGACGAATATCACCACGCAGCGCGTGTCATTGGCGTAGCGCTCGCAGTTCCTGAGGTGATTGACCGCATAGCCCAGTGCAAATCCGCCGCCGTGGTAGTACACGAGCGCGGGTGCGGAATCCGTCAGGCCGTGGGGTGTCATCACGATCACGTTGAAGCGACTGCCGTCGGCGCCAACCAGAGAGTGCGTCGTGGTCAGCAGGGAGAACGAGCGCTTGCCCAGCCATCGCGTGATCTTGATCAGCAGGTTGAACAGCCACACAACGGGTGCACTGAAGTTGAACGTGAACACCGGAAACCTGGCGAAATCAGGGTGGATATTATATTTCCTGGACATGGCTGCAGTCGGGTTCTCTCGGACGGGTGCACAGAGTAGCAAATACCCGAGCATCGACAACTGCTTTTTTCCGTTCGGCTTACAGGATCAGACCGACGATGCAGCCTGTCATGCAGGTCGCCAGCAGTCCTGACCAGATGGCGCGCGGCGCCAGGCGCAGGATATCCGTGGTGCGCTCGGGGCACATTGCCGTCAATCCACCGATCATTATGCCCAGGCTGCCGAAATTGGCGAAGCCGCATAAAGCGTAAGTCATGATCAGCCGGCTGTGTGCGCTGAGTGCGCCCGGCTTCAGCGCGGCCATGTCCAGGTAGGCTACGAGTTCATTGATAAATACCTTGGTGGCGATCAGTTCACCGGCGGTGTTCGCCTCGGGCCAGGGGATGCCTATCAGCCAGGCCAGTGGCGCCAGAAGGTGTCCGAAGACGCCAACCAGTGTCAGCGGCGAGTGCGGCGTGGGAATCAATCCCAGTGCGGCGTCAGCCAGGTAAACCAGGGCGACAAACACAATCAGCATGCCGATGATGCTGGCCAGCAGGCGCAGGCCCTCACCGGTGCCGCTGACCAAGGCGTCCATGGCGCCGCTGTAGTGCGACTGCATGCTGACTGACTCGCCAGCGCCCGCGCCCTCGGGTGGAAGCATCACGGCCGCGAGCATAATGGCCGCGGGGACGCTGACTAGTGACGCGACAAGGATATGACTGAGTGCGGTGGGCACCGCGTCGGCGAGTATACCGGCGTAAAGCCCCAGTACCGTGCCGGCCACTGTGGCCATGCCACACGTCATCAGCATGAACAACTCGCTGTTGGACAGGGTCCGCAGATGCGGCCTGATCAGCAGCGGCGACTCCACCATTCCGACGAATATCGAACTGGCACCGCCCACGCTGACCGCGCCACTGAGTCCCATGGAATGGTGCAGCAGGCGCGCCAGCCCCGCAATGGCCAGCGGGATAACCCGCCAGTGCCAGAGCAGTGCGCTGAGCGCCGCAAAGACGATCACGATAGGCAGGGCGCGAAAGGCCAGCACGAAACTGTATTGTGGTCCGCTTATCTCATACGGGGCGGGCGCGCCACCGAGGAAACCAAACACCAGCGCAGTACCCTGTCCGGTTGCGGCATCCAGCGTCAGCACCAGGCGGTTTACCAGGAGCAGGGCTTCCTGCAGCAGCGGTACTTTCAGGAACAGTGCAGCGAGCAGCAACTGTGCGAACACGCCAACGATGACCAGCCGCAGCGGAAACTGCCGGCGGTTACTGCTACTCAACCAGGCGAGCAGGATGATACAGGGAAGGCCGAGCAGGGCCTGCGGCATAGGGTGTATCCCATAATGGCTCAATACCGGACGGTAGAGCAGGATGCCAAAAAAGTCCATCGCCGCGCCGCACACGACCCCGGGCCCGGAGTAGCGGCCTGGTTTGTAATTTGGCTATAAGAGCCGGAGTGGTAGGGGAGCGGTCGGGACACGCCAAAAAGCGCACATCCGTGTGCAGGCTCGCGTGGCGACGTCCTGTCGCCACACGGTCCCGACCGCTCCCCTACCACTCCGGCTCTCAACTCACGCCAAATTTCAATCCAGGCCGCTACTCCGGGTCGTGGCAGCGAGATCGCCGGGTT
Organism: Gammaproteobacteria bacterium; assembly: GCA_030427485.1. Lineage (GTDB taxonomy): Bacteria > Pseudomonadota > Gammaproteobacteria > Pseudomonadales > Halieaceae > Marimicrobium. The sequence goes on along the minus strand of JAUICG010000010.1, from coordinate 92,387 downwards.
TGATTTAATATACGCGTGCCCAGTGTTTCCCTGCGTGACTTGTTGCAGGGAGCGATGTGGTTCATGCTGGCCTGCCCTAACGTCCGCGAGGGCTATTACCATGCTGTCCAAATTTGACGATTACCCGATTCACCAGACCGCCGAACCGGTCTTTCATACCGCATCCAGCGACCGCTTTTTCTATGATCGCTACTGGTATAACGGCCACGACCGGGACGGCGGCTTCTATTTCGGCGTGGCTATGTGTCGCTATGCCAATCTGGGCATCCTGGATTGCAGCCTGAGCCTGGCCATCGACGGGCATCAGTACGCCTTTCACGGCTCGCGCCGCGCACCACTCGAGCCCACTGACACCACGGTGGGACCTTTCGCATTGCAGATACTGGAGCCGATGGGGCGCCATCGGTTGGTGATCGCGCCCAACGAGACCGGCATCGAGTGCGATCTCGTGTTTACGCCGCGTACGGCCTGCATCGAGGAGGGTCGCCAGACGCTGCGCAATGAGCGGCATATTGTGATGGATGTCACGCGGCTGGATCAGTTCGGCTTCTGGGCCGGCTGGATTCGCTACGATGGCAAGAAACTGGAAGTGGACGGACGCACCACCTACGGGTTGAAAGACCGCTCCTGGGGGATTCGCCCGGTCGGCGAGGCCTACACCGGCGGAGCCCCGCTGGCCGCGTACCAGGCCGTGCATTTTGGCTGGATGCCCATTCACTGGGAGAACGAGTGCAGCCTGGCCGGTTGGTTTGAGGATGACACGGGGCACCAGTGGCACACGGACCAGGCTTTCCTGCCGCACTACCCGAGTGTTGACGCCATCCCCGGTACGGTCGATCCCGATGCCAGGGTGTGGCAGGGCGAGGTGGAACACAAACTGACCATGATTCCAGGGACGCGGCGGGCTGGTTCCGCGGTCGTTACCATGCGCGACCGCTCCGGGGAGAGCATGGAAGTTCACCTGGAGCCGGTGCTGGTCCACCGGATGAAAGGCCTGGGATACCAGCACCCGCAATGGGGGCACGGGAAATGGCAGGGGGAACTCGCGATCGCGGGCGAAAGCTGGAAAGACAGCGACCTTGACCCACTGGAGCTGGAGAACCTCCATATCCAGCAGATCGTAAAAGCGACCTGCGGCGACAGGCGGGGTCACGGCGTGCTGGAGCAGATGCATATCGGGCCGTCGACGAGTTTCGGATTTGCGGACTGGTTTGATGGCGCCAAATAGCCATATCCACCGATTCCGTGCAAAATGGGCGCTAGCGGCAACACGCGTTGTCCTGAGTAAATGATCCACGGAGTAGTGTGCCATGGCCAGACCGAAGAGCCTGTTGTTTCGAATTCTGAGAATGCTGCTGTTGCTGGGCGTCGTCGGGGTGGGCTTGTCTCTGGCCGCGATATGGAAAATCGGCGCCTGGAACCTGGTGTTCCCCAACAGGAGCCACGATACGGTGGCGCCGACCATTCCACCGGGACTCGCGACACCGGCAATCCTGGTGTTTTCCAAGACCAACGGGTTCCGCCACGTCGAGGGTATTGCCGGCGGCGCGCAAGTCCTGGCGGCGATTGCCGGCGAACACGAGTGGGGGATGTTCCATACGGAGAACGGCGCTGTGTTCAATGCGCAGGATTTGGCGCGGTTCGACGTGGTGGTGTTTCTGAACGCCTCCGGCGACATGCTCAACGAGGCGCAAGAGAGCGCCTTCCAGTCCTGGTTGACGGCTGGCGGCGGGTGGCTGGGTATTCACGCGGCGGGGGACTCTTCCCATCTGGATTGGCAATGGTATCGCGACAATTTGATCGGCGCGACGTTCACTGCCCATATCATGGGGCCGCAGTTCCAGACCGCTTCAGTCGTGCTGGAAAACCATGAACATCCGGCCCTGCGCGGTTTGCCGGATATCTGGCAGCACGAAGAGGAGTGGTATTCCTGGGAGGAGAGCCCGCGAGTTGAAGGGTTTACCATTCTCGCCACGCTGGATGAAAGCTCCTATGTGCCCGTGGCGGATTTCATGGGCACCAAAACAGATCTGAGTATGGGTGACCACCCGGTTGTCTGGACCAACTGCATCGGCGATGGTAAAAGCGTATACGCGGCAATGGGCCACAAGGCGGAAGCCTTTGAACAGCCGCAGGTTCGCAGTCTGCTGGACAACGCCTTGGCGTGGCTCATCGATACACGCGGGCAGGCCTGCGCGCCGTAGGTTTCAGGACAGGGTGATCACCTCGGTTTCCAGCGGCGGGATGTCGCCTTCCGGTAACTGAAACCGCCAGAACATAATACCGTAGGGCCTTCCCTCGGTGTCGAGCCAGTTCGGGCGACCGGGGTCTCGGTGTGCCACGATCATTTCGAAGTTGCCGTCTTCATCGAGCACGGTCTGCGCCCGGTTCAAGGAAACGCTGCGCTCTTCGTAGTCCAGTGTCTGCAGAAAGCGGTTGAACAGCACCACGTTGGAAAACCGGCACTGGGGGAAGCGGCCCCGAATCAGCAGCGCCTGCTGCGGGCCGAGCACAAACGGCGCCATGCTGTAGACATTGTCCCGTGCGGCATAGGTAATTGCCTCGTGGCTGTCGTCCTTTTTCGGCGGCACAAACTGGTTCGGTACCCGCGACACCCAGGACGGGCTGTTGTCATTGTTCATCGTGATGACATTGCCTTTGACAAACGTGGTAACGCGGCGAATGCCGGCGGCGATCTCACTGTCGTTGGGAGTGGCTCGCGGTGGGACCTCCTCGAGATTCCGGATGTCGATAGGTATATGGTGAAGCCGGTCATTGTTGATTGATTGTTCGCGCTCGTAATAGTGGCGTGTGGTGATGCTGGAGGCCCCCCTGGTCATTGGCAACCAGTTCCCCTCGGTCTTCTCCGCACTGAGAATGATTTCGTAGTCGCCGTTTTCGTCAGCGCTGAACTGCGTGTCGTTGAGGGTCGAGCCGATACCATCGCCATCCGTCCCCGCGCCCAGTTCAATCGTAAAACTGGTATAGGTAGCACCCGCCAGGTTGCCGCGAATCCGGTAGCTGTGCTGGTCGTCTATCACCGCGGTGTAGTAGCGCGCGTCGGGGTTGTCGCCCAGCAGCTTCTTGTGCTGGTTGATAAACGGCGTGAAAAATGGCCTGGCCGGGTCAGCCTCCAGCCAGCTCTGCAGGCCGTGCATCAGCGCGTGCAGCATCACGCGCCGGGCCTCGGCGTAATCCTGGGGGGTGCGCAGCTTCCACTCGGGGGTGGCGAATGCGGATTCCAGTTCATCCAGTGCCTGTTGCAATTCCGCCAGTGCCTGGGCCGCCTGGCTGCCGGCCTTGTCCTCGGCGACCACTGTTACTGTCGGGGCCAGTAGCGCGCCGGCCAGGCTGCTCAGGGCGATTCCCTTTAACAATTCACGACGTTGCATGATTCCTCCCGGTCTCTAGAATTTGACTCGGCCGCGCTGGGACTTCAGTTGGCCGTGTTTGGTTTTGCTGTCCATTCGCTTCTGCTGACTGCTGCGGCTGGGTTTGGTGGGCTTGCGTTTTTTTTGCGTTGTGCCCGCCGCCTTTACCAGGTCCGCCAGACGGCAGAGGGCATCCTCACGATTCTTGTCCTGGCTGCGAAAGCGCTGCGCCTTGATCACAATCACGCCCTCATCGGTGATGCGCTGGTCGCGCTGTTTGCGCAGGCCTTCCTTGTACGCCTCTGGCAGCGAGGACGCGCCAAAGTCGAAGCGCAGGTGAACCGCGGAAGACACCTTGTTCACATTCTGTCCGCCGGCGCCCTGGGCGCGGATGGCATGGAACTGTATTTCCGACAACGGGATACTGACCTGGCTTGAAATTCTCAGACTCATAGTATGAACGAAATGCCCCGCGTTCAGCGATTGCGCCCAAGCCGCTCGTGGGCGTCCACCCATTCGTTGGTGCGTGTCTCTTTGTCGATTTTAGCCGCCGCTCCCAGCGAGAGCTCGCCGGCCAGTGCCAGGGCGGCGGCGATCTCCGCAAGTTTCATGACTTTGCCGGGGCCGAAACAGTCCATGATCTGCAGGCACTCGCGCTGTGTCGGCAGGGCGGTGCCACCGCCATAGGTAGCCAGGATCAGCGCCGGAAAGGTCATGGAAAAATGGTAATCGCCTTCCCGGGTGACCTTGTTATAGGTGGTGCACTGGTTGGACTCGCCGATGTTGGCGATATCCTGGCCGGTCGCCAGGTACAACGCCGCGAGGCCGTTGGCGGGGTGGGCGGCATTATTGGAGGAACTGGAGAGGAAAGCGCTCAGGGTGCTGATACCCTGGCCGTAGTGCATCTGCTGCGGCGATATACGCAGGTTGTTGATCATGACGTCGCGGGGAATGGTGATTTCAGCGGTGACACGCCTGCCGCGCCCCTTGAGCATGTTGACGGATGAGGTTTTTTTCTCGGTATCGAAATTGCCCGACAGCAGGTAGTGCGATATTCCCTTGAATTCCTTGTTGATCCATTCGCAGGCGACGAATGTCGCCTTGCTCGTCATGTTCTGGCCGGCGGCATCGCCGGTGCTGTAGTCGAATCGCGTAAAGACCATATTGTGTGCATGGTAGTGCTCGATTTCATGCAGTTTACCCACCGAGGTGGTGGACTCCGCGATCGCTTTGATCCGGTCGAAGTGTTCGTCCAGCCAGAGACCGAAGTCGCGCGCCTCCCGCGCACTGGGGAACACGAAAACAGGCGCCCGCTGCATCGCGTCGCCGGAGACAGTGGTCGTCACGCCGCCACTCTCCCTGATGACCCGCATGCCCCGGTTGTAGCTGGCCAGCATGGTGCCCTCGACGGTGGCCATTGGGACATAGAACTCGCCCCTGGCATGTTCACCGTTGATCAGCAGCGGCCCCGCCAGCCCGATCGGCACCTGGGCGACGCCGAACAGGTTTTCAATATTTCCGGACATCTCGGCGGGGTCGAAAGAAAATTGCGTGGTGTGATTCAGTTTGGCCGGCGTATTTTTCTCGATGAAATCCTGACGTGCCCGAATGATATCCAGGCTATAATCGTTGTCGTTGGAGCGGGGGATTTTCTTGCTCACTGAGCGTCTCCTCATTGATGAGACATTGAAACTACGCGCTTAGCCAGCGAGGGTCAATGCACCTTCGTAGTGAAAGTTGCCTCTGTCGGATATCGTAAGTTCAACGATAGAGAAGAGCGCGAAAACTACAAAACGCGCCCCTGCATGCCTTTGACTATTGCACGCGAGCACAATACTAGAGGTATTCGTTGATAACGCGCAAAAATGCGGCCCCGTACTTGTGCAGTTTGCGCTCTCCCACTCCGCTAATGTAGCCAAACTCTTCCGCCGTCCTGGGACGTACCGAACACATCTCCTTCAGGCTGCGATCGTGAAAAATCACATAGGGCGGCACGCCCTGCTTTTCGGCCAGCACGCGCCTGCATTCACGCAGGGCTTCCCACAAGCCGACATCGATATCGGCGGGGAGCGGGGTAGTGGTTTGCTGTCGGGCCGTCTTGCCGCCGGCATCGCGGCGCAATAGCACCTCCTGCTCCGCGCGCAGCAGCGGCCGGCATTTTTCTTCCAGTCGCAGGGCGCCGTATTCCGCGAGATCCACGCTCATGTAGCCGCGAGCGACCAGTTGCCTGAACACGGAGCGCCACTGCGTGTTGGTAAGTTCCTTGCCCACGCCGTAAGTGGGTAGTTGCTGGTGGCTGAACTGCCTGACCTTGTCGTTGTCGGCGCCGCGCAGCACGTCGATCACATGATTGACGCCAAAGCGCTGGCCGGTGCGATAGACCGCGCTCAATGCCTTGCGGGCCGCTTCCGTGCCGTCCCAGGTGTCCACGGGTTCCAGGCAGGTGTCGCAGTTGCCGCAGGGCCCGGCCAGGGTGTCCCCAAAGTATTTCAGCAGGCTTTCCCGGCGGCAACTGGTGATCTCGCACAGCCCCAGCATCGCGTTCAGTCGGTGCTGCTCCGCCCGTTTGAATTCTTCGCTGCCGTCGGAGGCGGCCATCATCTGGCGCAGCTTGATCACATCCTGCAATCCGTAAAGCATCCAGGCGTTTGCCGGTTCCCCGTCACGCCCGGCACGGCCTGTCTCCTGGTAGTAGGACTCTATAGTCTTCGGCATATCCAGGTGGGCGACAAAACGCACATCCGGCTTGTCTATGCCCATACCGAAGGCAATGGTGGCGACGACAATCACGCCTTCCTCCCGCAGGAACCGTGCCTGGTGATCGGCGCGCAGGGCTGCGGGCAGGCCGGCGTGGTACGGCAGGGCGTTGAAGCCCTGTTCCTGCAGCCACAGCGAAATATCCTCGGTTTTTTTTCGGGAAAGGCAGTAGACGATGCCCGCATCCTTCGGGTGTTCGTCGCGCAGGAACCGCAGCAGCTGTGCCCTGGGGTTGGATTTGATCGCGATGCGGTAGCGGATGTTGGGGCGGTCGAACCCGGCTATGAATTGCCCGGCCTCTGCGAGGTCGAGCCGGTGAATGATCTCGGCCCTCGTACGTTCATCCGCCGTGGCAGTAAGCGCGATACGCGGGACCGCCGGGAAGCGCTGGTGCAGCAGGCTCAATTGCAAATAGTCGGTGCGAAAGTCGTGTCCCCACTGCGAGACGCAATGCGCCTCGTCAATCGCGAACAGCGCGATGTTTGACCGCTCCAACAGCGCCAGGCAGCGTTCCTGCGTCAGGCGCTCCGGCGCGATATAGAGGAGGTCCAGTTCGCCGCAAAGCAGCGCCTGCTCCACCGAGCGTGCCTCGCCGGCGTCCAGGGTCGAGTTCAAATAGCTCGCTCTTACGCCAAGCTCGCGCATCGCGTTGACCTGATCCTGCATCAGCGCGATCAGGGGCGAGATCACGATTCCGCAGCCGGGTCTGGCGAGGGCGGGAATCTGGTAGCAAAGTGACTTGCCGCCGCCGGTAGGCATCAGCACCAGTGCGTCGTTGCCGGCGATTACCGTCTGTATGATGGCGTCCTGTGGCGCCCGGAAGGCTTCGTAACCAAAGACCGTTTGCAGTATGTGCTGGGCGTTATTCATCGCGCTGCAGTATAACCCAGCCCCGGCCCGGGGGCGGAGTATTCGGCCGGAAGTGACAGTAATTGGCCGTGTCGCCACTGGCGGAGCCGCATTCAGCGGGCGTTCAGTTCGTCGATTTGTTCCTTGAAATACCCCGGTGCGAGCAGTGCTTTCAGTTCCTCGAACGGCACCGGCTTGCTGAACAGGTATCCCTGGATGATGCTGGCGCCATTGTTGCGCAGGAAATGGTACTGCTCTCGCGTTTCCACACCCTCGGCTACCAGGTGCAGGCGCATACTTCTCGCCATCGCGATAATGGCTGTCACCAGGCTGGCGTCGTTCTGGCTTTTGTCAAAATCGATCACGAAGCTGCGATCGATCTTCAGTTCGTCCAGCGGAAACCGGCTGAGATAGCTCAAGGAGGAGTAGCCGGTGCCGAAATCATCAATCGACAGCTGCACACCCTGCTCCTTGAGATCATTCAGGGCGCGAACAATATCTTCCTTGTTGTCCATCATGATGCCCTCGGTCAACTCCAGCTGCAGGCGCCTTGGGCGCAGTCCTGTCGTTGCCAGGGTCTCGGACACGTGGCGAATGAAACTCCGGGTGAATTGCAGCGCTGAGACGTTGACCGACACTTTGGGCAGGTCCAGGCCCAGGGACTGCAGTTCCACCATCTGCCGACAGGCCTCTTCCAGGCCCCATTCTCCGACCGCGCCGATCAGGCCCATCTCTTCCGCCAACGGGATGAACTTGAACGGCGGCACCATTCCCAACTCGTCATGCGGCCAGCGCATCAGTGCCTCGGCGCCGGTCACCGTGCCGGTCAGGGTGTCCACCTGCACCTGGTAATGGAGGGCCAGCCCCTTGTTTTCCAGCGCCTTGCGCAGTTCATTTTCCAGCTTGAGCCGTTCCACGCCGGCGGCATCCATGTCGCTGCTATAGAACATGAATTTGTTCTTGCCGGAAGACTTGGCGTGGTACATGGCAGTATCGGCGGCCTTGAGAAGACCCTCTACTGTTTCCGTACCGTCCGCCTGCGCGACCGCGATGCCGATACTGGGGGTGACGACCAGGTCATGACCCTCGATCGTTATCGGCTGGGTGAGTGTGTCGAGCAGGCGCTGGGCGACCATACCTGCCGAATCAATACTGTCGAGCTGGTTTAGCACCACGGTGAACTCGTCACCGCCGAGTCGCGAAACATCGATCTGCGAACCCGGCTCCACGTAATGCGCGATAACGTCGCTGTTCCGTACGCACCTGGCCAGGCGTTTTGCTACCTCGCGCAGCAATAAATCCCCGGAGCTGTGTCCCAGCGAATCGTTGATGCGCTTGAAATTGTCCAGGTCGAGGAACAGCAGCGCCAGCATTTCCTTGTTTCGCCTTCCCAAACGCAGCAGCAAGTCAAGCTGCTCGGTAAACAGGCGGCGGTTTGGCAGACCGGTCAGACTGTCGTAGTACGCGAGTTTCCGCAGCCGGTCCTTCGTTTCCGTGACTTGTTTCACGGCCTCGCTCAGCTCCTCGTTACGTTTGGACAGTTGCGAGGTGCGCTCCTCCACTTTCATGCTCAGCAGCTGGTGGTCGACGTCCATGCGGGTCTTGTAGGTGTTGAGGCCCGCAATGATAGTGTTGAGCAGGGCGACGACCTCCTTGAATTCGCCACTGCTCTCGAGACCGCGCGTCTGCACAGCCGCGCCCGATGAAATATCGTCCGCCATCCGTTTTATCACCGCAAAGGGAGCGGTGATCCTGCGTGCCATGTGCCTGCTGAATACACTACACAGGAGGATAAAGGCCATCGCGACTCCCATCACCACCAGCACGGTCGGAACGAGCCCCTTCAGTAGCTGTGAGCGGCTTATCCCGATCTGGACATAACCGACCACATGCAGGCTGCTGGCCGACCGCGCACTCGCCAATGCCGCGCCCAGCATTTCGCGGTCGAGGTTCTCATCGAGAGGGTTGACGACGGACAGTACCGGGACAGTCAGGTCCCAGACGAGCTCGCTTCCGGGCAGGTTCAGGGCGCCAGCGGTACCACCGGAAAAGCTGCCGCGCCTTGGCGTCAGGCTGGTTTCCACTACTGAGGTGTTCCCGCGGATGTCCGCAAATGCCGTGGATTCGTATTCCTGCATGTCGGCTTGTTCGGCGCGGTTCAACTCAAGGCCTGTCTGGTCCCGGGCAATGGCGTACACGATCGCGGGGGAGGACTGCAGGATGTCCTGGAGCGTCGCCCGCAGCTCGTTGAAATCCTTGAGGTATATCGCCACCTGTAATTGCGGCTGGCTTTGCACGAGGTTTGCCGATTGCTTGATGATTTGCTCCCGGGCGGATGAGTACCCGAGCAGGAGTACAGTTGCCGTGAGAATGCAGCCTGCGGCTACCGCGATGGATATCACCAGGGCATTGATTTTGCCGGCAATCGTCATGGGCGAGTGATTCCCACCCCTGTTGTGTCTGGCTCGATACCGGCTTGGATTGTTGTCATGCGTCACGTCCAGGTCTGCGGCGCTAACCGCAGGGAAATAGCCTGCCTGTACATCCTGTTTCTCACAGCGCTGTGCAGGCGTACAGTTTATTATATAAAAACAATAACTTGCATGAAAAATAGCATGAGTCAGTTAAGCGGTGCAATCAGATATCCAGCGCAGAAATACCCGGAGTGGGGGTGGCCGGAGGAAGGCGGCCGTCAGTTTGACATCCGTCTATCGGGAAGGACTCGCCGGTCATTGGCGATCAGGATGCTGTTAACGGTGAGGGGAAATGTGACCGGCCTGCCGCTTCGCCGGTCGACCGGACTGCGCGCGACGTGTTCGCGGGGTTTTTTGCTGGCCGAGCTTCGCAGCAGTTGTTCGTGATCATCCGAAACATAGGTGCGCGCGGCCACCGTAAACACATAGGTGGATACCACCACGGCTCCCAAACCGGAGAGCCCGAGGATGATCAGTACCACATCCATGACAAAAACAGTCCTCTAGCCCGCTGAAACCGAAAGTGCAATTGATATGCAAAATCCGCGCCTATTTTGTTAGTAGTTAGTACAATACAAGCGCTAGCGGGATGTTAGCGTCAGAATTTAACGCCAACAACAGGAGTGTGTAAAATTTTCTGACATATTTGGGTCAGCGGGCGCCCTTCCCGAACAACACGACCTCAACGGTGCTCAGCGTGATCATCAGGTCAAGAAACAGGCTCTGGTTTTTCACGTAGTACAGATCGAACTGCAGTTTTTGCCTGGCGTCGTCTTCGGAGGCGCCATAGGGATAACACAGCTGCGCCCAGCCGGTGATGCCGGGTTTGACCGCGTGGCGGGAGTTGTAATAGGGGATCTGCTGAGCCAGTTGTTGTACAAATTCGGGCCGTTCCGGGCGGGGACCGATAAAGGCCATCTCTCCGGACAGAACATTGAAAATCTGCGGCAGCTCGTCGATACGTGTGCGGCGAATGAAAGCGCCCACTTTGGTGACCCGGCTGTCGTTCGGGGTGGCCCAGCGCGCTTTTCCATCCCCTTCGGCATCGATGCTCATGCTCCTGAACTTGCGCACCTGGAAGGCTTTACCGTTCAGTCCGACGCGTTGCTGGCTGAAAAAGATCGGCGCCTTGAAGCCGTCCTCTATCCAGATGGCCAACGCTGTCACCAGCATAACCGGCCATGTGGACATCAGGAGAATGGAACTGGCCACAATATCGAAACTGCGCTTGGTCAGGCTGCTGGGAGCGTTGCTACGCAGGTCTTCGGTTAGCGTCATCCAGCCCGGGGTGGCGAAGTCCACCAGGATTTTGCCGGCTTCCCGCTCGAAAAAGTTCACCAGGTTCATGACCTTGATGCCCTGCAGGCGGCATTTGAACAACTCGTCTGTGGGTGTCTGGTCACGTTTGTTGTCCAGTGCAACCACAATCTGGTCGATCTCGGTCTGTCTGGCGTATTCCGCCAGGGGTTGGCGCAAGTTGATCACCCGTTCACCGGTGACCCTGGGGTCCTCGTCGTCGACCCTGACAAACCCCACAATGGTAAAGCCCTGCCGGTCGGTTTTGCGCCGCATTGCGCTGGTGATGGTGGAGGCGGCGGCACCTGAGCCATACACCAGCACCCGGCTTTTGAATTGTTCAAGATCCGTCAGGTTGATAAAAACGATCCGACTGATCAGGTTGGCGCTGAAGGACAGCAGCACAGCGTATAAAAGTATGCTGCGCCATTGCTGGACATCCGGCAGCAACATGAAAACGCCGGCTGTAAACAGGCTGGCCGTGGCAAACCCGCCCAGTGTGCGCACGAGCACGCCGGATCTGCCTTCGCGCATGCGCGGTTCATACAGTCCCATGGCAAACAGGCAAAGCACCGTGATGACGGAATAGATCAGGGCGCGGTTGGGAATCTCGGGGATCATGGCCTGGAAGCTGGACGGGTGGAGGGCGACAAGACTGTGGATGTAAGCGCCGGCATACAAAGCCATCACGAACAGCGCCGCATCCACCAGGGCTAGCCAATAAAACGATGTATGAACGTGGTGGTTGAATACCCTGACCGTAGCCATTCCCCAATCCCTTCTACCGCTCCAATCGCAGCGTTCGCCGTATGATGTCCCGGCAGTGGTGAAGTTCCACCGGGGGCGAGCCATCTCCGATCCATTGTCTGATACGTCGCTGTACTGAACGGTCGCAATTCCTGCAACCGGGCACTTATGCACAGCGAGTTGCCATACTTATCCACATATGAAACCGTGGAGTAAAATAAAGTAGCACGGGTTCTTTGCGGCTGCCCGAATTCTTGCCAGAAATGTGATCTTATTCCCGACTTTAGGCGCGCGCCGTTACAGCGGCGTGACAATTAGCTCGCGTTCTTTGTGTCGCGCCGGTATCCCCGGTGCATTCACAAAAAAAATACCTAACAAAAACAACGGATAACGGCGGGCGATACAGGTTGTAGGCAGCCTAGACCAGTATTTCCGCAGGGTGGGGGTGGCCGAGGAAACCGAGCGGGCTGGCGGTCAAGCCGTAGGCCCCGGACTGGAAGATCACAATCAGGTCTCCCACCTCGGCGACCGGCAGGCTGACCCGGGCGCCCAGCAAATCCAGTGGTGTACACAGAGGGCCCACAATGTTCACCTGCTCCAGTGTGTCTCCCGAAACGCGGTTGCCCAGGCACAACGGGTAGTTTTTGCGGATAACCTGCCCGAAGTTGCCGGAGGCGGCGAGGTGGTGGTGCAAGCCGCCATTGGTCACCAGAAACGTTTCTCCGCGAGAGACTTTCTTATCCACAACCTCGCAGACATAGATGCCCGCTTCCGCCGTGAGATAGCGCCCGAGTTCCATCACAATCTCTGCGCCCGGCAGTTCAGTCGCAGCGGCTTGCGCCAGGTCCGCCAGGTTGGCGGCGATCGGCGCCAGGTCCAGTGGCTGTTCGCCGGGAAAGTAGGGTATGCCAAGCCCGCCGCCGATATTCAACCAGCGGACCGGGGAGGGTGCGTACTGGCTGAGGCGAAAGGCGAGTTCAAAGGTTTTGGTCTGGGCCTCGATGATGGCTTGCGGCCGCAGGTTTTGCGAGCCGCTGAAAATGTGGAACCCCATAAACTGCAGCGGCAGTGATGCCATGGCCTCGAGTATCGCCGGGACCTGCTCCGCGTCTATCCCAAAAGGTTTCGGGCCGCTGCTCATTTTCATGCCTGCGGACTTGAGCTCAAAGTCAGGGTTGACGCGAACGGCCACGCGGGGGCGGGCGCCCAGCGCTTCGGCCAGTGCCGCGATGCGCTGCATTTCGCGCGCGGACTCCATGTTGATAATGACACCGCTGGCGACTGCCGCCTCGAGGTCTTCCGCGGATTTACCCGGACCCGCGAAACTGATGTTGGCCGGCGCAGTCCCGGTAGCCAGCGCCAGGCGCAGTTCACGGGCCGAGGCGACGTCGAGTCCGTCGGTCAGCCTGGCGAGGTGTTCTACCACCCCGGGCATGGGGTTGGCTTTTATCGCATAGTGCAGGTGGATGCCGGCGGGGAGCGCGGCGCGCAGCGCGCTGACCCGCTCGTTCATTACGGCGCGGTCATACGCGTAGAAAGGCGTTTTGCCGACGGCTCTGGCCAGTTCAGGCAGCGCCCGGCCGCCGATCTGCAGGCAGTTGTCCGCCACGCTGAACTGGCTCATCGCCGCGTGTTGTGGCGCATCCGTGGAACCGTGGTCGAGACTCATGCCGGGACGACCTGAAAAATGTCGCTGTATTCGTCGAGGAGCGCACGCCGGTCGATTTTACCGTTCTGGTTGAGTGGTAACGCGCTGCGCACGACGATAATACTGGGTACCATGAAGTTCGGCAGTTCGCGGCGACAGTGCGCCAATACCGCTGCCTCGAGGTCTTCGCGACCCCCGATGTCCGCCCCGGGCGTTACCAGTAGCAGAATGGCCTGCCCGAGTCCCGCGTGGGGCGGGCCGACCGCCGCGGCGGCGGCGACAAGTCCCGAGGCGTAAGCGCACTCCTCTACTTCGGTGGGACTCACGCGGTAACCGGAGGTTTTGATCATTTCATCCTTGCGACTGATGAAGTACAGATACCCTTCCTCGTCCTTCATGACCTGGTCACCCGACCAGACGGCCAGTTCGATATTGGGTATCTGCGCTGGCTGCACCGGGCAGGGTTTGAAGCGTTCCGCGGTTTTCTCCGGATCGTTCCAGTATCCCAGGCTCACCAGCGCGCCGCGATGGACCAGTTCACCGGGTTCGCGCGGGGCGCACTCCCCGCCCGCTTCGTTGATTACCAGTATTTCCGCATTGGGGATGGCCTTGCCCATGGAATCCGGCCGCACGTTGACCTGATCGGGCGGCAGGAACGTCGAGCGGAACGATTCGGTGAGGCCGTACATCAGGAAAATCAGGGTATTCGGCAGGGTTCGCTGCAGCGCGTGGGTGGTGGGCACCGGCATGGCGCCACCGGTATTGGTGATGTAACGCAGGGACTGAACGGCCTCGGCGGGCCATTCCAGGTCTTTGAGCTGGTTCCACAGGGGCGGTACGGCAGCCAGGCCGGTAATCCCGTAACGGACGACGGCGCGAATCACGTCGCGCGGCAGCAGGTAGTCCATCAGTACAACAGAGGCACCGACGGCAAATGCCGTGGTGAGCTGGCTGAGGCCGGCGTCAAAGCTGAGGGGCAGCACGGCCAGTATCCGATCCTCCGGCCTGTTGCCCAGGTAACTGGCGACACTGTTTGCGCCCGCCACCATGTTGCGGTGGGAAAGCACCACACCCTTGGGGTTGCCCGTACTGCCGGAGGTATACAGGATGGCGGTCATATCGGTATCAATGCGCCGGTGGGGTTCATGCTTGGCGCTGGCAGACCCGCAGAACGCGTCGTAAGTCAGCAGCGTTTGCGGCAGGGCCGACGAATCCTCCGGCAGGCGTTCATCCACCACTACTATCGTGTGCAGATCGGGGCAGGTCGCAACCACATCGGACAGCATTTCCAGGCGCGTGATCGAGGTGATCAGTACCCGCACGTTACAATGCGGCAGGATGTGCGCCAGTTGTCGCGGCTTGAGCAGGGGGTTTATCGGGACAAAGCACGCCCCGGCTGCGGCGGCACCGAACAGCCCGAATACCGCCTCAGGCTGTTTGGGCAGATAGACCGCTACCCGTTCACCCGGCTCGATACCCAAACCGAGAAGGGCATTCGCGCAGCTTTCGACCGTGCGTAGCAGCTGTTCATAACTGAAGCACTTGTCCTTGAACAGCAGGGCGGGAGCATCGGGGGAGGCCTGTGCGCTGCGGGCGATAAACTGGTGAATGAGGTCTGGCATTGCGATGCGGCTGATCGGTTGTCGCTCGTGGTTGGAAGGGTGATATTGTAGCCCAATTGGTGCCCGGCTCCGCGCAGATTGTGCGATGAATACGGGTGCGGGACAATGGGGACAACGACGAACTGTGAGCAATTGCACATGAAGGCCTGTTCAGTGATTCTTCGGGTGAGTACGATGGCCTGCCTGCTGGCGGCGTCAGCAGCCTGGTCCGCGAGCCTGCCGGACCTGATAGAGAAAATCCGGCCCAGCGTGGTCGGGGTGGGCACCGCCTATCCACCGCGACAACCCAATGTCAAAGGCGAGCGAGTGGTCTATCTCGCGACAGGCTTCGTGGTGGGCGACGGACAACACATTGTCACCAATGCGCATGTCACGGGCCTGCCCCTGGATACGGACAATAACCAGAGCCTGGCAGTCTTCACCGGTCGCGGGGTGAGTGCCACCGCTCACCCGGCAGAGGTGGTGCGTGAAGACCAGGAACACGATCTCGTGCTACTCAGGATACAGGGGTCGCGACTACCGGCGTTGCAGTTGGGGAATTCCGACGCGGTGCGGGAGGGGCAGGAGATCGCGTTTACCGGGTTTCCGCTGGGGATGGCGCTCGGGCTTTATCCGGTGACGCATCGCGGTATGGTGTCCGCAATCACGCCCGCGGCGCAGCCTTCGGCACACGGTGACAGGTTGAACTCGTTGAAAATAAAGCGTATGCGCAGTGGGTTCGACGCGTTTCAGCTCGATGCCACAGCCTACCCGGGGAACAGCGGCAGCCCGGTATTCGAGTTGCACAGCGGCCGCGTGATAGGCGTGATCAACAGCGTCGCGGTAAAGGAAACCAAGGAGACGATGTTGGCCAATCCATCCGGTATTACCTACGCCATTCCGTCGCGCTATATTACCCCGCTGCTCTCGGGTCTGGATCATGCGCGACCGTGAAAAACCCCGACCACGCGCCCGCTGTTGGTAGTGCGTCAGTTTGAAATTGGTCTGTACGAGCCCGGGTGGCGTTGTTACGGCCGGGACACCGGAGCGCCGGCCGCGCCAAAAAGCGCACGTCCTTGTCCAGGCGCGGCCGGCGAGGCTCGCGTGGCGACGTCCTGTCGCCACACGGCCCCGGCCGCAACAACGCCACCCGGGCTCTCGACTATCAACAAATTTCAAACTGACGCACTACCTCGCTGTTCGCTTGCTGCCGTCAGTAGAGAATCTCTGGTAGCATGTGCGCCCAATTGTCCCGCGGCAACCCGATTCGCGTGCCGCTTCCCCCGGAGGCGTTTGTTTGGCCCTGTTTCAGCGCAAGACCCACATCTTGCTGGTCTGTACGGAGAATATTTGCCGGTCGCCCATGGCGGAAGGCCTGCTGCGCCATCATTTGCAGCAGTCCGGGCTGCACGGCAGAGTGGAAGTGAGCTCAGCGGGGACCCGCAGTTCGCTGCCGGGCTGCCGGCCGGATCAGCGTGCGCAAAAGGTCGCCGCGGCGCGGGGCATAGACATCAGTGGAATCAAGGCGCGCCGTGTTACGCTGCGCGACCTGCAGCGCAGTGATTTTGTGTTTGCCATGGATGAAACCAATATGCGCGATCTGCGGGAACTGTGTCCGCCGGATCAGCACGACAAGCTTTCGTTCCTGCTGAGCCACCAGGGTGGCCAGTTCGTGACAGAGGTTCCCGATCCCTACTTCGGCAGCGCCGAGGGCTTCGCGCGGGTCTTCCGGATCATCGACGACGCTATGGACGGCCTGGTGTCCCATATTCAGGGCAGGATAGGATGAGCGAGAACTTTACTCATTATAGGCTTGGCGCTACTGTGACTGTTACGGGCGTGTGGGCGGTAAACGGCTGTTGTCTGGCGTCGGCACGCGGGTGAGCCTTATGGAGAAGAAGCGGGTGTCCCTGGTCGAGGATTTTCAACGGTACTTCACTATCGAACGGGCTGCCACGCCGGCGCAATTGGAGAGCGTGTACCGCGTGCGGTACCGGGTGTACTGCGAGGAATTCCACTATGAACCCGTTGAAGCCTGTCCGGATCAACTCGAAATAGATGAGTTCGACGCACATGCCACTCATAGCCTCGTGGTACACAAGGCCTCGGGTATGCCCGCCGGTTGCGCAAGACTGGTCAGGGCCGATGAACAACGCCTGATGCCGATGGAGAAGTACTGCGCCGCGGCGATTGACCAGGACATCATCCGCTCATTCGATGGTCGGCGGGACACCTTGTGCGAATTCTCCCGACTGGGCGTCGACGGCGCATTCCGGCGCAGGCCGGGCGAACGCGAATCGAGATTCGGTGAAATCTCCGCGCTGGAGTTCAGTACGCGGGAGCAGCGTACGTTTCCACTGGTTGCGATGGCCACTATCCTTTCGGCACTCGCGTTGAGCGAAGTGATAGGCAGGCCGTACTGCTTCGCGATGATGGAGCCTTTCCTCCCGCGCCTGCTGCGGCGCTCCGGCCTGATGCCGCGTCCGGCGGGCGACCTCATCGAGTACCATGGCAGCCGCTCCCCGTTTTATTGGGAGACGCGAGAGGGCGTCAGTACCCTGGAGGATGAGTTCAAGGAGTTCTACGATGCGATCCTGGCCGATTTCACTGCCTCGACCGCGTCCGGCCAGCACAGTCCATCTGTGAAGTCCGATGTCCTTTGATTACCACGAGGCCTTTTCCCGTAACCTCGGGTGGGTGACGGAGACGGAACAGGAGATCCTGCGCAACAAGCGCATCGCTATCGCGGGCATGGGGGGGGTCGGTGGCAGTCACCTGCTGACCCTGACGCGACTCGGCATCGGCAAATTCAGCCTGGCGGATTTTGACCGCTTTGAACTCGCCAATTTCAATCGGCAGGCAGGCGCGAGCACTGCTCACCTGGGTCGAAACAAACTCGAGGTGATGGTGGAAATGGCCCGCGGTGTGAACCCGGACCTGGATATCGAACAGTTCCCCGCCGGCATTGATGCCGACAACCTTGATGCTTTCCTGGAGGGGGTCGATCTCTACGTCGACTCGCTGGATTTTTTTGCACTCGATATTCGCCGCGCGGTATTCGCCGCCTGTTACGACAAGGGCATTCCGGCGATCACGGCTGCACCCTTGGGTATGGGAGCTGCCGTGCTGTGTTTTTTTCCTGGTCAGATGAGCTTTGAAAAGTACTTCCTGCTGGAAGGCCGTACCCGGGAGGAGCAGGCGCTGCGGTTTATGCTCGGCCTGGCCCCGAATCCCCAGCAACTGGCTTATCTGGCGGATGACAGCAAGGTCGACTTCGAGGCGGGTAAGGGGCCCTCCACCCCGATGGCCTGTGAGCTGTGCGCCGGATTTGCCGGGACTTACGCACTGAAAATCCTGCTCTCCCGCGGCAGGGTGCCGGCGGCGCCGCGGGGTATACACTTCGATGCCTACCGCAACCGCCTGGTGACTACCTGGCGTCCCTGGGGTAATGCGAATCCTGTCCAGCAGCTCGGTTTGAAAATCGCGCGCAGGCGGATCAATTCCGGCCGGCAGGCGGCGGCGGTCGAAGCTGCGTTTCGCACGCGCCCGATTGAACGCATTCTTGATCTCGCTCGCTGGGCGCCCAGCGGCGACAATGAACAGCCCTGGCGTTTTGAGATCCTTGATGACCATCATGTGGTTGTCCACGGCAGGGATACGCGGGACTGGTGTGTTTACGACCTGGACGGCACATCCAGCCAGATTGCACTGGGCGCGTTGTTGGAAACGCTGCGCATTGCCGCATCGGGCGAGGGTATGAGGGCGGAGTCCGCGCTGCGTCCGGATTCCGGTGAAGACGCGCCCCGTATAGATGTCAGGCTGGTGCCGGACCCGGCCATGTCGCCCCACGCGCTACAGCCCTTCATCACATCGCGGGTTACGCAGCGTAAACCATTATCCACCCGGTCCTTGAGCGACCATCAAAAAGCCGCGCTGGAGCGGGCGGTGGGGGAGGGGTACCGTGTGCACTGGATCGAGGGTGGCGCGGGTCGGCGACAGATGGCGAGGCTGCTGTTCCGCAACGCCCATATTCGGCTGACGACGCCGGAGGCCTACGAGGTGCACCGGCGGAATATCGAGTGGGGGGTACAGGTCAGCGAGCGTCATATCCCTGAAGGCGCGCTGGGACTGGATCTGCCGACGCGCAGGATCATGCGCTGGGCGCTGAAGAGCTGGGAGCGGGTGCGCTTCCTGAACCGTTTTTTCGCCGGTACCTGGTTGCCGCGTCTACAGATGGACTGGCGCACCGCGCTGGGTTGCGCGGCGCACTTCGTTATCACAGCCGAAAAACCCCTGCTTACCATTGAAGACTACCTGGCTGGCGGGGCTGCGATGCAGCGTTTCTGGCTGGAGGCCACGCGGCTGGGGCTGCAGTTGCAACCGGAAATGACACCGCTGATCTTCTCCCGTTATGTTGCGCAGTCGCGCACGTTTACCGCTGTCACCGCGGAGCAGTCGCTGGCTGAAAAACTCGCGGGCGAACTGGGCAGCCTGGTCGGCGCCGCCCAGGATCCCCGCCAGAGGGTCTATATGGGAAGAGTCGGCTTCGGCCCCGCCCCTCGTTCGCGTTCAGTGCGCCCGCCCCTGGAATCCCTGCTGCTTGATGCGCCCGGTTAGTTCCGCGGCTGCCGGCACCGCCAGGACTCGCGTCCTGTTCATTGCCGAAGCGGTGACGCTGGCGCACGTGGCGCGTCCCGTCGCGCTCGCGCGTTCGCTGGACCCGCTGCAATTCGAGGTGCACCTGGCGCATCACCCTCGCTACCGTGCCCTGATTGGAGCGCTGTCCGTTACCGAGCACGAATTGTTCTCGGTCTCCCCGGAACGTTTCATGCAGGCCCTGGCAGCCGGTCGTCCGGTTTATGATTTCCAGACACTGCGCAGCTACGTCGAGGAGGAGCGTAAACTGATCGCCGACCTGCGGCCGGATATTATCGTGGGGGATTTCAGGCTTTCGCTGGCGGTGAGCGCGGAACTGGCGGGGGTGCCTTATGTGGCGCTGAGCAATGCCTATTGGTCGCCGCATATCCGACAGCATTACACCGTTCCCGAGTTACCGCTCACCCGGTTGCTCGGCAGCACTGTGGGCCAATGGGTATTTTCCCTCGGCCGCCCGTTCGCCTTCGCGTGGCATTGCCTGCCGATGCATCGCCTGCGCCGCTTTCATGGTCTGCCGAGCCTGGGGTTCAATCTGCGGCGGGTCTATACGTACGCCGATTACACCCTGTATGCCGATATCCCCGAACTCTTCCCGACCGGGCATATGCCCGCTCATCACCGGTTTATCGGTCCCGTCGGCTGGTCGCCGGCAGGGCCTCTGCCCGGCTGGTGGCAGGCTATTGGGCAGGACAAGCCCATTGTTTACCTTACGCTGGGGAGCTCCGGTGATGCCAGCCTGTTGCCGCGCTTGATTGCCGCGCTGGGCAAGGTTGATGCCACCGCGCTGGTATCCACCGCCGGCATGCCACTGCCCGGACACGCGCCCGCAAACGTCTACCTGGCGCCCTACCTGCCCGGCGAGGAGGCCGTCAAGCTGGCCAGCCTGGTGATTTGCAATGGTGGCAGTCCCGGTACGCACCAGGCGCTAAGGCACGGTGTTCCCGTGATCGGAGTGGCGAACAACCTGGATCAGTACCTGAATATGGCGGCCATAGAAAAAGCGGGTGCCGGCCGTGTGCTGCGCGCCGGAAACTGTGATTCCGGCAAGCTGGTCGGGATGATCGACTGGATGCTGCGCGATGCGACCAGCCTGGCGGCGGCGCGACGACTCGCCGGGTACATGGCGAAGTACAACGCCGCCGATAGATTCGCCGCCACGCTCGGCGAGATCGCCGGGGAAGCGGTCGCGGGCGGGCCACAGCGACGGCGGCCGATGTAACGATGCACATCGCCCGCTGTACAAATTAGCGCCGGCGATGCAGACTGTAAAAATTTAAAACCTGTTGCCTAATCAATAAGATAGGTATGCAACCTAGGCAGATTGTAAAGAGGCCGTGTATGCGAAAAATCACAGCGGGTCAGATCGGTTTTTTCACGCTGTTGCTGGCTCTTATTATCGGCCTGGCGGTGGTCAGTACCCGTCTTCTGGCACACCGGGCATGGCTGGGTGATTTTTACGGCGTGGTCTATGTCATATTGCTTGTACTGCTGGTGTACGGCTGGGCCTTTGTGATTTACCGGCTGTTCCTGCGCGCGTACCCGTTGCAAGAGGGTTATATCGAGCCCGGTTCCCGCGCGGAGTTCGCGGCGCAGGTCAACATCCTGTTCTACCTGATGCTGTTCAATACCCTGATCCGTACGGAGATCCTGCCCGTCCCGATCAAAACGCTGGTGTACGCCTTACTGGGGACCAAAATTGGTGCAAACAGCTTCAGTCCGGGTACGATACTGGATCCGCCGCTCACCGAGCTGGGCGACAACACGATTATCGGACACGCCGCCACCCTGTATTCGCACGCGATAGAGGGGCACCATTTTGCGCTGGAGAAGATCGTTCTCGGAAACAATGTCACGGTAGGCGCCCACGCGATCATAATGTCGGGTGTGACGGTCGGAGACGGTGCCATCGTCTCCGCCGGAGCGGTGGTGAAGAAGGGCACCCGGATAGGGCCGGGCGAACACTGGGGCGGGGTGCCCGCGCGCCGCCTTGGAAGCGAACCCGGTGATGCGGCCTGATCTGCCGCACAACAGTCACTGCACGGTACGTATTCAACAGGCAACATATTCATTGACAACTTTCCTGGAGCGATCTGCTTATATGAACAGGCTACTGATGATATATCTGGCGGTCGGCGCTTTTGTCCTGCTGGCCTCCTGCGCCAGGGACCTGACGCCTACCGAGCATATTGAAAAGGCTCGCGAGTACATGGCGTCGGGCGAGTTTGACTCGGCCACTATCGAGTTGAAAAACGCCGCGAGCAAGGATCCCAATAATCCCCATGTTCGCTACGAACTCGCCGAGGTCGCGCTGGCGCAGGGTGAAGGGGCCACCGCGGAGAAGGAGGCCCGCCGGGCTGAAGAACTCGGTATGCTCTCGCGGGATGTAGTGCTTTTGCAGGTCGAAGCGATCTACCTGCAGGGGCAATTTGATCGCCTGTTGGAAAAGTCGGACAAACTCCCCAGGAAAGTGGCGGCCGCGGCGCTCGCGGATATCCATGCCTACCGCGCCCATGCGTTGATCCAGAAGCAGCAGTTCAGGCTGGCTGATGCGGAAATCGCCAAGGCGCTCAAATTGAATGAATCGTCGGTGATCGCCCTGCTGGCGAGAGCCAGCTACGAGGCGCAGGTCGGCCGCAGGGAGACCGCGATGACGCTGGCCGGGGACGCGCTGGCCATTGATCCGAACTCAGCCGAGGCATGGGCGCTCAAGGGTGATCTGCTGGCCGCGGACGGCGACCTGGAAGCGGCCCGGGAGGCATATGACCAGGCAGTTGCCAATCGCGCGTATGTCTCCATGCTGCTGGCCCGACGTGCCCTGATTGCCGCGCAATTAAAGGATTTTGAGGCCGCCAAGAGCGATATCAAGGCGCTGCAGGAGGGCGGGCTCAAGGAACACCCCTATGTCAATTTCGTGAATGGGTATATTGAGTTTGAGCAACAGAGTTTTGCCGTGGCCTCGGAAGTGCTGGAAATCGCTGTCGCTGGAAATCCGGAAGATCCCCTGGCCAAACTGTACCTGGTGGCCAGCTACATGGCCGAGGGAAAACTGGAACAGGCGCAGATGATAGCCAACCAGCTCTATTACGATATCCCCAACTCCGCTGAGGTCGCCAGAATGCTCGCCTCGCTCAGCATGCAGCAGCAGGACCTGGGCGCCGCCAAGGTAACGCTTGGCAAACTGCTGGAACAGCAGCAGGAGGACACGATGGCCCTGGGTATGCTGGGCACGATCGCACTGATGGAGGGCAAGGGCGATGAGGCGATTGGCTACCTGCAGCGGCTATCGGAATTGTCGCCGCAAAACCTGTCGGTACAGAGTATGTTGAGTCTTGCGCAAACCATGCGCGGCGACTTTGTCGATGAAATTATTGCCGCCGCGGAACAGCAGGTCTCCGAGGACGATTTTTCCAAAGTACTGATTTCGGCCGGCGCGGCACTTGAGCAGGGTCGCCTTAAGGACGCTGTCACTATCGCCGATAATTTACAGCAGCAGTACCCCGACCGGGTTGAACCGCTGAACATGCTGGCCGCCATTTACCTGTACGGCGGGGATTGGCGAAGGGGAAAGGCTTACCTGGAAAAAGCACTGGCTATCCAGCCGTTGGAGCCTTCCGCCTTGAAAACCCTGGCCAAAATCTGCATGCGTACGGGCGAGGAAGCGCGTGCCGAGGAGTTGTTGACGGCCTATCTGGCGGAAAATCCCCAGGACCTGGAGGCAATTGGCGTCCAGTCTGAACTGATTGTGGCCACCCGGGATTTCCAGGAGGGCGAGAAGCAACTGACGCAATTGCTGGGCCAGAATCCGGACAACCTGGAGGTACAGGCCCGCCTGGCCAGGTTGTACTTCGATAACGGGCGGTACGAGCAGGTGTCGGTCCTGACAGAAAACCTGAGCGACAGCATGATTATGGAGCAGCCCTCCCTGATCGAGCTGCGCGGCAAGTCCCTCGTCAACCTGGGCAATGCCGGGGGAGCGGCCAAAGTCTGGGAGAAATGGGTTGAACTCGCTCCCGACTCGGTGCTGGCGAATTTTTATTTCGCCGACGCCCTGGCGCAGGGCAATGATCTGGACAGGGCGCTCAAGCACCTGGAAGTCGCCCGGGATGTAAAACCCGGGTATCTGCCGGTGCGGCTTTCACTGATCAGGCTCACCGCCCAGTCAGGTGACATGGACAGCGCTTTTGCGGAGATGGAAAAACTGCAGTCAGAGATGCCCAGGGAGCGCGCAGACGTCTGGTATACACGGGGCTGGTTGAACGTCAGGGCGGGTAACATTGCCGCCGCCGAGGAGGCGCTGCGAAAATCACTGTCGCTGCAGCCCACACCGGATACCGTCATGTTGCTGTACACCGCCATCAACAGTCAGGGGCGAGCGGACGATGCGCTGGCCATACTGGAGGCCGGCTCGGAGAATTTTCCCGAGAGCAGGAGCCTGATGGTGGTACTGGGGCAGGGTTATCTCGCCCGGGATGCGGTGCCCAAAGCGATCGAGGTGTATCAACGCCTGCTCAGGGTGGACCCGCAGTCGGTTCTGGCGCTTAACAATCTGGCCTGGCTGATGCGTGAAAAGGACCCCGCACAGGCACTGGAGTACGCGCAGCGGGGTAATGAACTGGCGCCGGAAGACCCCTTTATGCTCTCGACGCTGGCAACGGTACTCGTTGCAAATGGCGACGTGGTCAAGGGAGAGCAAACAATGCGCAAGGCGGTGGCGCTGTATCCTGATAACCTGAAGTTGAAACTCGACCTGGGGCGGCTGTTGCTCGATCTCGGCAAATCCGATGCGGCGAAACCCTACCTGGAACTGGTGATCGCGGGCGCTGACCGCCAGGAGCTGGTTGCCGAGGCGCGAAACTTGCTGCAGACGGCAAACAAGGGTGGTTGAGCGCTTATACGGAGGTGTTGGAAAGGGCGATATACCGGGCGACCGGGGTATCCAATCTGAGAACCAGTTCCTGTTTTTTTCTGGTGTCCCGGCGCTATAATCGGGCCAAAGTGCATTAGCGAAAGACCGGTGTCAGCTTTTTTTACAATGACGGTGAAAAGGTCGAGGCATTACACGAGGCAAAATTTTTAAGCGTATGTATTTCAAAGGAATTCTGTTTTTGGCACACGCTTTGCAATATATGATTCAAAGGAATTCAACAGCCGGCGGGGACGGGATTGTGCAGGCTGGAGAAGGGAAGATGGGGTTTAATTTTAGGAGCTCGACATGAAATTCAGTAAAGGGAAAATGGCACTCGCGTTCGGTGCGGCACTCGGGCTTGGCTTGAGTGGACAGGCGTCTGCGGATGTCTACGGGTTGAGTTACCTGAACGTCGACAAACTGGCTGTGACTTTCAACGCTGTCGGCGGGAGCGCCGGGCTGTATACCTTCGCGGCCAACCAGGACGCCATTCTCAACGGCGTCGATGACCCCACCAGCGGCGCCGCCAACTGTGCCGGGAACTTCGGTGTGTTTACCAGCTGTTCCCTGCCCCCTCCTACCCTGAGCGGCAAGGTGCAGAACGCGCCGCCCGCCAGCGCCGGCGTCCGGGGTGAGGGCGATTACACGGTATTCGGTATGGCCGGGGACTACTCCAATGCGGAAGCCGAGGTGATTTCTGCCGCTCTGACGGGAGATGCGTTCACGCACGTGACCTCGATATCCGAGAGCAACCTGGATAACGGCTTCAGCGCCCAGTCCAATACCAATGCGGGCTCCAACACACGTCTGGGTCTGACGTTTGTCGGCACGGGTGGAACGCTCAGCGTGACGTTTGATGCGGACATCAATGTCCACACCGAGGTCACAGAGGGTGATATCGGGATCGCGCAGGCGGCCTCCGGTGCGACCCTGCTGCTGCAGAAAGAGGGTGTGACGATCGCGTCATGGGCCCCGACCGGCACCAACACGGTGACCACATGCGGCGTGGGCTTGACCTGTACGGCAACCGAGGCGGCACTGTCACTGAACAACACGTCTTCCAGTGATGGCGCCCCCAATATCGTGGCCGGAAGCGGCAGCTACAAGATTGATATCTCTGGCTTGTCCTCAGGTAACTATACGCTGGCGTTCAATACCACCACCTCCACCGACTTGTTCCGTGTGGTTCCGGTACCAAGCTCGCTGCTCCTGATGGGAACCGGTCTGCTGTTGGGCGCGCGCGCGACGCGACGCGGCAAAAAGTAGCGCAAGCGACACTCCGCTGCCCGGGCAGCGCAGGAAAGACCGCACTCACGAGTGCGGTTTTTTTTGCGCGCGGTTTTTTGCCTAGAAGTGCCGTGTGAGTTCAACGCCCAGGTAATCGTCTGACCTGAAGAAGTAGAGATTGTCCTTTTCGTCGGTATTGGTGGTGAAGCGCAGTTCCAGCGCCAGTGTCCAGTTTTCGCCCAGGCGGCGCGATGCCTCGATATTCCCGAATACCGCCTGCGTATCGGTGTCGTAGAGAACGCCCGCCAGCGCCATGGTGCCTGGAAGATCGTTGGCGGTCAGCCGCAATCCCAGGTAAACATCACTCTGCAGGCCGTTGGTAGCCTCGTCGCCGCGCTCGTCGTAGTGGTATTCCAGCAGTACACCCAGGTCGGCGTTCGAACCGGCGACGCCAAAACTGGTTCTCTCAAAGCCGCCCACATAGGCGACATAATCCTCGAGGGTATTGTGGTTGTAGATTGCCTCGAGCTTCCACAACCAGGCGCCTTTTGTTGCCTGTGCGTCCAGGCTGGTCTGGTCTATCTGGACGTAGAGCGGGAGCAGGTCCAGCCCGCCCTGGCTGGCATCCGGGTTGAGGTAGGGCTCGCGACTGGTGCCCGAGAAGTGCGCCAGGCCGATGTCCCAGTCGCCCAGGTGCTGGCTCCAGCGCAGTGCGAGATCGATGTGTTGCTCTTTGGAACCGGATTCGTACTGTGGATTGCGCGTGTCCACTTCCGGGTCCGTTCGCAGGCGCCCGTGTTTGCCGGGGAAGGTCCGCTCCCTGAAGTAGGGCAACATATAGAGCTGCCAGGTACCGTGGTCGCTGAGGTAATCGACGTTCAGCATAGGCTGGCCGAGTTTCTCTTCACCGTCGATATTTTCCACGAGGTCTGTCTGATTGATGATATCCACCAGGTGCTGGGACTCCGTGACCCCCCAGAAGACCACGTCGATCCCCGCCTTGCCAATCCAGCGTCCGCGTTCAATCTGCCAGTACAATTCCCTGATATCGGCATGGGTTCGCTGGTTGTCCGCAGTGTCGTAGCGAAAAAACGGGCTGACAGCGAAGCGCTGGTCACCGCTGTCCCAGTCCACGAAGTACTCCGGCTTTAACGCCAGTGAAAAATCCTGGTCTTTCTGACTGGGAAATTCCGGCGACTTGGGGAACAGGCGGGCATCAATACTGATATAGCCTGACCATTCACCCCGGTCTATTACCGCGCCGAACCCCGCTTCCGGCATAGTAACGCCCACGGCGGGCCGAGCACCTGTCAGTAGCGATAGGGAAATTGCTAGCGCAAGCGCCGAACGTGCCACGGAATGTCCTCGCAGGGTGTCGATGTGCTACCGGATGCGGGCGATGGCGCTCGGGGTGAAATCCGCATCTCTCGCGCCGGTCCGGAACTGGTAGTTACCGAATTTCAGTGTTGTACTCTTGCCTGTCTGGTGATTCGACATGACCATTTCTGACGGCCGCCAGTAACGATCAAGGTACTGCTGGTAACCGACAGGGCGCATGGATTTAAGCAGCGAATCCTTACGGTCGTAGTAATCAACGCGTTGCAGGCGGTACTCGTCCTGGTCAACCCAGGTAAGCTGCCGCGTATAGCCGGAATTCTTGTCGACCGGTACGCGTTCCACGACGAAACAAGGCGTGCCATCGATAGCGTCATCCCGCAGGTACCGGTAGCGGTATTTCTCAACCTCCTGCGAAGACAGGTCCTCATACGCGAACTCGCTGCCCATGAAGGGCCCCGATTTATCCGCCGACGATATGCGTTTGACGCGTTTCAGGGCCGGCAGGTAGAGCCATTGCTCGTCATCGCCGGATTTATGGGTAAAGGTGAGAATCGCTGTACCTTTCAGATCCCTGGGGCGGTCAAAGACCATGATGCTCTTGTCGCCATCGTTCGCGACTTCCAGAACCATCTGGCGCATTTCACGCGTGACGATGTCGCCGGAAGCCGATGCTATCAACATCGTAAGATCAACCGTGGAATCTCCGAAGCCGCTGTCGCGCCGGTCCGCCTCAATGGCGATGGCCATGCCTTTTTCGACGTCCGCATCCGCGAGTACAGCGGGGTGGTAAAAAAGGGACAGTACCAGGGCGGCCAGTACTGGCAGGTAGTTGTTTACCCCAGCCGGGCGGTGCGCGGTGTTTCCGGATAGTTTTCGTTTCATGCGTTTGTCCAGTAGATCATGTGTCAGGCCGGGTTTCGTATCAGCCAGCGATCAATTTTCATCAACAGCGATGGCAAAAACAGGAGGTCCAGCACGATAGCGACTGCAATTGTCAGTGCCACCAGCAGTCCGGAGGTGGAATTTACCGCAAAATCGGAACTCACCAGAACCAGGAAACCAGCCGCGAGTACAATAGAGGTGGACACCAGCGCATTGCCGACAGTGACAAAGGTGTGGTGGATGGCCTGCCGCGCATCCATATTGTCCTGCAGACGCGCTTCCCTGTACTTGACAAGAAAGTGGGTACTGTCATCCACGACGATTCCAAGCGTCAGGCTGAATACCACGGAAGCCGCCATATTGATTTCACCCGCAACAGCGCTCCAGATTCCCAGTACGACAAGTGCCGGGAACAGGTTGGGGAGAAAGCTGATCAGGCCGAACTTCAATGAACGAAAGGCCAGTATCATACACGCTGAAATGACAATGATGGCGAACAGGGATCCGCCGAGCATGCTTTCAATATTGCGCATTCCGATACGCGCGAAACTTATCGACTGGCCGGCTCCGTGCGCGACCAGTGTCGGAGTGTTTTCCTCCACCCACTGGCGCGCTCTCTCCTCAAAACGGATCAGGCCCTGTGATTTCTGGTTCTTCAGTACAGCAGAAACCTTCAGTGCGGTTTTCTCCGCATTGACCTGATGAGTGACGTCCAACCCGTACGGTATGGAGATTTCGTATAGCAGGATGTACTGGGATGCCATATCCGCCGAGTCGGGCAATCGGTGCCAGGCCGGATCGTCCTCGTGCAGGACCTGGTTGAGCCGTTTCAGGGTATCGGTGAACACTTCCACATTGACTACTTCGGGCTGTGCTCTCAGCCAGTCCGCAAACCTGGCAACCGAGGCCAGGAATTGCGGGTCTGACACCCCGCGGGGGTCGCTGGCGGCGATTGAATAATGCAGGGACTGGTTTCCCGACAGCCTTTCTTCAACCACGCGAATGGCATCGCTCAACGGGATATCGGCGGAGAAATAGTCGGTGGGATCGTCATTCAACTCGAGTCGCGGAATGAAACTGATTGCGGCTATGGTCAGGGCAAGCGAAGTCCAGAAAATAGCTGTGTGATGCCGGATAACGAGTTCGGAGAGGCGCTTCATGGGTAAATCCAGGATAGTCCTGCCCGAACCGGATTTGAAAGGCATGACCAGCATCAGGCCCGGTAATATCGTCAATGTTACCCACAGCGCGCCCACCACACCGACGGCGGAGATGGTGCCCAGTTCACGGAATGGCGGCGAGTCGCTGAAGTTCATGCTGATAAAGCCCAGCGCCGTGGTCACGCTGGTCAGCAGTACCGGGTGAAGAGTGCGCTGCAGGCTTGTGCGTACCGCCGTCCGCCTGTCGTCCTCCGCGCGCAGCCTGGCCAGGAAAACGCTGAGCACATGGACGCAATCGGCGATCGCGAGTGTCATGATAATGGTCGGTGCCGAGACATTGACGCTGTTGATCCCTATCCGGGCCCACCCGGCGTATCCCATGCCGACCAGGATACTGAGAAGTATCGTAATCACGGTACATAGCGAAGCGGTAACAGAACGCAGCAGCAGCGCCAGCAGGAGTAACACGATAACGAACATCAGCGGCATCAGGCTCTGTGAGTCGGCCCTGGTAACCTCAGCAAGCGTTTGCTCCGTGAGGGCCCAGCCGGCAAGATAAATGTCCAACCCCGGATTGGCCTGCGCCGCCCGCTCCTGAATCGCGCGGGCATACTGCACTGAATCCGCGATTGCCACTGCTTTATCAGCGCCTGTCATCCCCAGGTTCAGGCTTACATTCACAGCGGTAACCGCGCCATTCTGCGACAGCAGCCTGCCCGTCAAGGGCTGTTGCGACAGGGCGATTTCGCGGACCTTCGCTATTGCTTCCGTGGACAGGGACGAGGCGTCTTCAACCAGCGCACCGATATGAATGTCATCGCCATCTACCACCGGGTAGAGATAGTTGTTCAGCGAGTCCACCCGCCTCGAGTTAGGGATCTGCCAGGCTTGTTCCGTAATCTGCTGCACCGATACAAGGTTATCCGGCGCGAAAACATCACCCTCGCGAGCCTCGATCACAAACAGGATGTTGTCTTCCCTGCCGTAGGTGCGCTCGATCTGTTCCTGTGCCAGCAGGTTGGGGTCGTCTTTGCTGAAAAAAACCTTTATGCCGGATTCCAGCTGAAGCATGCTGGCGCCAAACCCGAGCGCGAGAAGCACGATGAGGTTCAGCGGTGCAATCCAGCCTGCGTGGTTGACCAGTAGCTCTACAGTCTTATTCTTAAGTGTCATTTTCGCATCATCGAACCAAGAGCAAGCGCCCCATTATGCGAATGATAACGCATTCGCCGCCAGCCTATGAGAGCATAGTGCTTCCGACCGGGTGCGATTGACCCGATTCACACGCCAGTCAGCCCACGGAATGAAGTAAACAAGAAAAATACCAGAATAATGTAGTTTATTGCCCAAAAGTGACGTACTCTTCACACTCGTGCCAGAAAATTCTTGCAATTTTCAGCGCGGCATGTGGATAAAAAATCGGGTTTCACGACGTTTTAACCACAAAACCTTGTTTGGAAGGCCGGTGGGACGTTCTTTCTTGCGTTCCCGGGCTGGTGGGCGGACACCCTAATAAAAAACGGAGGGTGACGATTTTGTCACTTGAGTTCAAAGTAAGCTGCGATGCCGAGACATTGGAGCAGTATTACAGGTTGCGCGAACACTGTTTTCGATCCGAATTAGGTTTGTCAGGCTTTGACGGTTCTGAGGAAGAGCAGGACCGGCGCTCCAGAATCATGGTCGCGCTGCAAGACGGTCGCTGCGTAGGCGGCGTCCGAATATCACCGCGTATCAGTCTCGCCAGCCAGGTGCAGCAACTCGGGCTCGACAAGGACAGTTGCTGCATGTGGGAGCGCTTTGCAATCGATCCTGTCATGCGTACACTGGATGTCTTTCGCGACTTCAGCAGCTATTTGATAAATACCTCCAGGGATATCGGCTACGAGCATGCGATGGTATTGAGTTCGCTGGCCAACGCCCGGTTTTACCGCCGCTGCCATTCCGCGCTTGGCGTAAGATTTCACATTCACCGGCATGTGCCGCATTGCGCACAGGGCGTGTTTTCAGGTCTGGAACACTATCTTTCGGTTGCACATCTCGAGCCGCGCGAGGCCCAGAGAATCGCTGTCTGACCCCGGGTTCGCCCGATATCCCTTTGCTGTTTTGCACTTATACATCGCCGCAACGACGATACACCGCTCACCGTGTTGTGGTACAAGGCGATTGGCGATTGACGATTGGCGATTGTGGGCTGAATACGCACTTTCCGACTGGCGCCGGCACTTTGTGTCCTTTACTGCTCTTTCCCCTTTGCTGCGCCGTAGACATGATGGATAATGAATGCGCCGTGTATTCCAGACCGTATTGATGCGCGCATTTCTATAGATGGGTCTGGCGCTTCCCGGACCCGGACAACCAAGCGAGTAGTCAGAATGACCACACTATTACGTAATATACCCGTCCTGCTATTTATCGGCTGCATCCTTCTCGGTTGCGGCAATGACCTGACCAGCGAAGAACACCTGAATAACGCCGAGAATTTTGTAAAGGAGGAGAAGTACCAGGAGGCCATTATTGAATTGAAGAATGCCTTGCGCAAGGACGACAGTAATGCGCGGGCGCGCGCAGCGCTGGGTACTATCTATTTCGACCAGGCCTATTATGCGGATGCGGACAAGGAACTGAGCAGGGCGCTTTCATCCGGAATGGACCCGACTGTGGTAGTTCCCATTCTGGCTCAGGTGCTGTTAACCCTGGGAGAGTTGGACCGGCTTGATGAACTGCCACCGGATGGTCTCGATTCGGAGAGCCGTTCCACCCTGTTGGCGGCGCAGGGGATATCCAAACTCTATGGTAAGGACCTGGAGGAGGGTTCCAGGTTGATCGACGCGGCGGCGGAAAGTGAGCCGAGTTCGACCTATGCGAAGGTGGCAGCGGCGCGCTTGTCGATGGTCAGGGGAAACCCGGATGAAGCGCGCGCACAGTTGAGGGAGGTGTTCCAGGAGGACAAGAAATACGCCGCGGCCTGGACCTTGCTCGGGGACATCGAGCGCGCACAGGGCGAGCCCAAAAAGGCCCGGCAGGCGTACTCGAAAGCCATTAATCTCACCAGGAATAAATTCGAACCCCTGTTGAATCGGGCCATGGTGCGAATCGACATGGGCGAGTTTGAAGAGGCCGAGACAGACCTCAATCGCCTTGAGCGAAACTATCAGCCCGCTAAAACGCACCCTGGCGTGCAGTTTTCCAAGGGCCTGGTCTTTATACAGGCCGGCAAAATCGATGAGGCGACCGAGGCGCTCGAACTGGCGGCCGAGTTCTCCGAAAACTACCCGGAATCGCTCTACTACCTGGCGGCCATTCATGCCGACAAGGGCCGCACCACCAAGGCGCTGAACCTGGCCAATCAATACCTGGCGCTGAAACCGGAAAATGCGGAAGGCTCCAAGCTGGCGGCAAAGCTCGAACTGCGCAAGGAAAATTATCGCAACGCGGAAAGACTGCTGGTTCCTGTTGTCGCCAAAAACAAGGAAGATCAGGAAGCCCTCAACCTGTTGGCCAATGCGCGCCTCGCCCAGGGCAACCACGATGCCGGAATCGAACTGCTCGCCAGTATCGTGGAACTTGAACCGGAATCCGACGAAGCCAAAGCCCGGTTGGGCGCCGCCTATCTTGCAGCGGGTTCCGAGGAATTGGGGATTGCCACGCTCCAGGGGATTCTGGCGGAGAGTCCCACGTACGACAACGCCGACAACCTCATCGTGATGTACTACATCAGTCAGAAGGCGGTGGATAAGGCCATTGAAGCAGCCCGGGATTACACCGCGCGTAATCCGACGCCGGCTTCCTATGTACTGTTGGCGCGCACCTACATGGTGAATAACCAGAAAGAACAGGCGATCGGCGCGTTCAATAAGGCGCTGGAACTCAAACCGGGTCATCCCTTGGCGAGCAACAACCTGGCCGAGTTCGCGCTGGCTGAAAAGGATTATGAAACAGCGCGAGGCTACTACCAGCAGGTTCTCGAACGCAATCCGGATCATATGGAAACACGGATGAAAGTGGCGGCTACCCTTGCGATGGAGGGCCGGAACGAGGACATGCTGGCCAACCTTGATGAAACGCTGGCGGCGTATCCGCGCGCGATGGAGCCCCGGCTGGTGAAAGCAAAGTACTATGTCGCGATCGGGGAGCCGGAGAAGGCGATTCCGCAGTTCGAGGCGCTGTCCGAGGAGCAGAAAGAGGAGCCGCAGGCACTGGAGGCGATAGGTGCTTTTGAGTTGGCGACAGGCCGGTTCAACCAGGCGGTGGGCACCATCGGTACATTGATAGAAAAAAAGCCCAACGTGGCGGAATTCCACTTTATGAAATCAAGAGCCTATGCCGGCCTGGGTGAGCAGGAAAGAGTATCTGAAGAGTTGAGCCGGACGCTGAAGTTGAACCCTGATCATTTCGGCGCCAAGGTTGCGACGGCGCGCCTGGCCCTGCTTACAGACAATTTGCAGGAGTTCAAGAAGCAGTTGGCGGAACTGAAGAAGATGGCGCCGGATAACTCGGAGGTTATACGGCTGGATGTCGCCTATGCGCACAAGGAGGGTGACGAGAAACGCGCCCAGGAACTGTTGGAGGGTCTGTTTGAGCGGGAGCCGACTACCAACAACGTGATAGCGCTGGCTACACTCAGGCAAACCTCCGGTGACGTGAAGGGCGCCATCAAACAGCTTGAGTCCTGGATTGGGCAGAATCCAAAGGACGTTACCGCGCGGGCAAAGCTGTCGGAAGTGTACGGCAGTAATAATCAGGTCGACGATGTCATTCTTCAGTGTCAGGAGATACTTAAGCTGGATCCGGACAACATTGTCGCGCTGAACAACCTGGCGTGGTACCTGCTCGCGAGTGACCCGAAACAGGCACTGGTACACGCGGAGAAGGCTGTGGCCCTGGCGCCGGACGCCAGCGCCGTGCTCGACACCCTAGCTCTGGCCCAACTGGAGAACAACAACCTGATCGATGCCCGGCGCAACATAGACCGGGCGCTCGCCGGCGCTCCCAAGAGCCCTGATATACGCTTTCATGAAGCCCGTATCAGGGCGGCGGAGGGCGATAGAAGCGGCGCGATGGTTACGTTGAGATCACTGCTCGACAGGGATGAAGCATTTGCCGAGCAACCCGCGGCTGAAGCACTGCTCAAAGAACTGCAGTCGCAGGGAGGGTAACAAATAGCCCGCTGAAGTCGCGTCACAACGCCCGCGCGAAGGAAAGCGATGAGCGATGCAGGCTTGCGCCTTAGTGCTCGCTGCGTGATTTCAGACCTTCAGCCCCAGCCGTTCCAGCAACTTGTACAGTGTCGGCCGGGTTACGCCGAGTGCGTTGGCGGCGTCCGTTATGTTCTGGTTGCTGTGGTTCATCGCGCGAATTATCGCCTTGCGCTCCGCCTCATCGCGAACTTCTTTCAGGTTGAGTGGCGCGGGATCTTCAACGATCTCGCTTAACTGCAGGTCTTCGGGCCTGATCTGGTTGTTGTCAGCCATGATCACGGCCCGCTTTACGCGGCTTTCCAGTTCTCGCACATTGCCCGGCCAATCGAAAGCCTCCATCGCCACGATAGCGTCGGCTGAAAAGTGCATCGCAGACTTGCCGTACTCTTTGCTCCACAAATCCAGGAAAGCTTTGGCCAGCACGAGGATGTCGCTGTCCCTGTCTTTCAGCGGCGGTATCTCCAGTACAATCTCACTGATTCGATAGTACAGGTCTTCGCGGAACAAGCCTTTTGAGATCAACGACTGGAGATCCTGGTGCGTGGCGCAGAGTATACGCACGTCAACGGGAATTTCCTTGCGCCCGCCAATCCGCTCCACTACGCGCTCCTGCAAAAAGCGCAGCAACTTGGCCTGCAGTTCCATCGGCAGGTCGCCTATTTCGTCGAGAAACAGGGTGCCACCGTCGGCGTACTCGATTTTTCCGGGAGTCTGTTTCGCGGCTCCGGTAAATGCGCCTTTTTCGTAGCCGAACAGCTCGCTTTCCAGCAGGTTGTCCGGTATCGCCGCGCAGTTGATGGCGACCATCGGCCCCTTGGCCCGCGGGCTCAAGTCGTGCAGTGCCTGAGCGCAGCGTTCTTTTCCCGTACCGCTGGCGCCCAGCAGCAGGGTCGTGATATCGGAGGGAGCGATTTTCTCGATGGTGCGGCACACCTTGAGCATCTGTGGGCTGGCAGTGATGATACCTTTGAGCGGCATATTCTGGTCGTGCTGCTGCAGCCTGCGGTTTTCAATCTCCAGCTGATAGACGTGGTAGGCGCGCGTTACGAGCAGCGCGAGCAGTTCCGGGTCCGCCGGTTTCTGGTGGAAGTCATAGGCGCCCATGGCGATAGCTTTTACTGCATTGGCCCTGTCATTGTCTCCGGTAACAATGATTACCTTGGTTTCAGGCGCCAGGGAAAGTATCTCGTTCAGCGTGGCCAGCCCCTCTGTTACGCCGCCGGGATCAGGGGGAAGACCCAGGTCCAGCAGTACCACCCCGGGTTGAATTCTGCGCAGCTGATTGATGGCCTCCGTTCTCTCGCCGGTTACGGTGACTTCGAAGCCATCGAACGCCCAACGCAACTGGCTCTGCAATCCCTTGTCGTCCTCCACTACCAATAGATGCTTTTTTTCGTTCTTCACGAGATTACTACCTTGTGTGGTGTGTTGTCGTAAGTATCCTGCTCCGGCGCTTGTGCGCAGGGTATGTAAACGCGAAACACGGAGCCGCTGCCCGGTGTGCTCTGGACTTTAATACTACCGCCCAGGCTGTGGATGAAATCCCGGCTTTCAAACGCGCCGATGCCCATGCCCGTCAAACCCTTGGTCGAATCAAAAGGCTTGAACAGGCGGTGCCTGACAAAATCCTCATCCATGCCGATGCCGGTGTCCTCGATTTCCACCAGCGCACCGCCACCGTCGCGCAACAGGCGAACGGTGATCTCTCCGCTCTTGTCAGTCGCCTCCTGGGCGTTCTGGACGAGGTGTCCGAACACCGTTTGCAGGCGGTCGCGATCGCAGTTCAGCTGGAAATTGCTGTCGTCGAGGATGAGGCTGGGCGCGGGTGCACGGTGCCGGGCTTCGGAGACAACCTCTTCCAGCAGTTCGGCCAGATCGAATTTGTGCTGTTCTGTTTGTCCGTTGCC
The DNA here is from genome assembly GCA_030427485.1 of Gammaproteobacteria bacterium. GTDB lineage: Bacteria > Pseudomonadota > Gammaproteobacteria > Pseudomonadales > Halieaceae > Marimicrobium. The sequence goes on along the minus strand of JAUICG010000010.1, from coordinate 56,370 downwards.
GCTGCGCAGCTGGGCCATCAACTTGCTCATGCGCGTGACAGTATTGCTGACAGTGCTGACCATGTCGTCAATAAATTCGGGGTTATGCTTGTGCTTTTGCGCGTTGGACACCATCAGCGATAGCTGGGCCAGGATATTTTTCAGGTCGTGAATAACGTAGGCAGACAGGCGATTGAACGCCTCGAACTGCCGTGACTCCATCAGCGCCTTGTCTGCCTGGAATTGTGCCAGGTGGCTGCCAGCCTGCTTTCCGGCGACCTTGAGAAGATCGCGGTCCTCCCAATTGAATTCCTGTTGCAGGTCGGATTCACGCAACAGCAAAATGCCCTGCAGGCGTTCGCCAAACAATAGCGGGATAATAAGCCACGCGCGGGAAATGTCGGAAAACTCCACAGGTAGCTGCAGGCCCCTGTATAAATCGGGAACCTGACGCCATTCTCGCAGGTCGATGATCCACCCCTCCTCCTGCAGCCACAGCGCCAGGCCACCGAGGTCGATCTCACTGCCGGGAAGCGGCATCTCCCAATTGGCGACAATATTGAACCGGCCGTCCTCGGTTCTGCTCCAGAGAATCCCCGCGGGGCTCTTCACGAGATGGGCCACGGCGCGTGTGATGTTCTCCGGGATGTCATTCTGGCCGCTGGCCAATGTACGGGTGAACTGCAGCCATTCCAGGCGGTAGTCGTATTTGTAGCTGAAGAAGTTCTTGCTCAGCCATACGCGCGCGCTGGCGCGTATGCGCCCGGAAAACAACAGTACGACCAATGTCAGGCCGGCGGCGCAAAGAAACGTAATCTGCAGCACCCCGCCCCAACTGCCACCCAGGTAGCGGATGAAGTAGGCTGCCAGCGCCATAGTTATCAGGTAAATACCCGAGACCATAAGCGTCAGCGAATGGAATGCTACGTGGCGCGAGAGGTGTATGCCAGGCGCGTTTTCCTGCGGCTCGCTGCGATCCGTGCGACTGATGCTGATAGCCATCAGTATCGCGGCCATCGCGGTGACGATACCCCGGGCCTGCCATGAGGTCCGGTCCAGTTGGCGAAACAGGAGCGCTTCGGCGTACATGAAAAAATCAAAAGCGAATAGAATTCCCAGGCCAAGGCACAGGTGTTTCGTCGCCCAGAGTTCCCCTTCGTTACTGTTGCGGAAGTACTGTTCCAGCAGCAGCAGGCCCACGACTGACATCGCGATCCAGGTGCTGAAGCTCAGGTTGAGTGACAGGTAGTACATCGCAGGTACTCGCTCTATCAACATCTCGGCGCCGGGCAGGGCGGCCAGAACAAGACAAAGACAGAGGATGAACCAGGGAATCCAGCGATTGGATGCCAGGATATGGTCGGTCCCTGCAAGGCGGATACCGATCAGCTTCAGCAGCACAAATATCCATGCTGCATTGCGCGCGATCTCGGTCAGTTGCATGAGCAGAACCTGGGGCGCGGCCATCAATGTCGAGGCGGTCACCACCCCGGCCCACAGCGCGGTGAGGGAACTGGCTACGAGTAAGGCATTCCCCAGTGGATTATTTCTTCGCGCAATGAGTACCAGGAGAATCAGCATGGAATACGCGAGCAAAGCGGTGCCATAGCTGTAAGAGCCGATGTTGCTGAGGACTGTAGTTTCTGGCTCCAAATTCTAAACTCATCAAATCGTGTGCCAAGTCACGTTCCGCGATAGCGACGCTGCATGAGAAACACTATACTGCTGCTCCATTAGAGTAAATCCCAGCGCGGAATAAGTGAGATGCGCCGCACAATAATAGGCGTACTCATTCGGGGTATTGTAGTAAGGGGTCATACTTTGTCCATGTCTGCCTACGCAGCATTAGAACAACGGCTTTCGCAGGAGTCGTCTCGTTGGTTGGTGACCGGTGCCGCTGGTTTTATCGGTTCCCACCTGGTGGAAAAGCTGCTGACACTTGATCAGGAAGTAACAGGCTTCGATAACTTTGCCACGGGATTTCGCGCCAACCTGGAATATGTGCGGGCCAGCGTCGGTGAGGAAAGATGGCGCCGATTCACCTTCATGGAGGCGGATATCTGTGATCTGCAGGCCTGCCAGGCGGCAACCAGCGGCGCAGACTATGTGCTGCACCAGGCCGCCCTCGGAAGCGTGCCGCGCTCTGTTGCAGACCCGCTGATGACGAATCGCGCCAACGTAGACGGCTTCCTGAACGTGCTGGTGGCAGCGAGGGATGCCGGGGTGAAGCGTTTCGTGTATGCGGCATCGTCTTCAACCTATGGAGATCATCCCGGCTTGCCCAAAGTGGAAGACCTGATCGGCAAGCCCCTGTCACCCTACGCCGTCACCAAGTATGTGAATGAACTCTACGCTGATGTGTTTTCCCGCACATACGGTGTCGATTGCATTGGCCTGCGTTATTTCAATGTGTTCGGGCCGCGCCAGGATCCGAACGGTGCGTATGCCGCGGTGATTCCGCGCTGGTTCGAGCAGTTGTGCCGGGGCGCGGCGCCGCAGATCAATGGCGATGGTGAAACCTCCCGCGATTTTTGTTTCATTGACAATACGGTGCAGGCGAATTTGTTGGCCGCGACGGGCGATCACGCAGACGCGTGCAACCGGGTCTACAACGTGGCTGTCGGGGGGAGGACTTCCCTGAACGAATTGTTCTACGCTATCCGTGCTCTTCTTGGCGCGGCGAACAGCGAGGTGCTGCAGGTTGAGCCGGTGTACGCCGGCTTCCGGGAAGGTGATGTGCGCCATTCCCAGGCGGATATCAGCCGGGCGCGAGATCTGCTCGGCTATGAGCCTACACACTCGGTGGAGCAGGGGCTGGCAGTTACCTGTGATTGGTTTTTGGGGCTTCAGAGATAGGACGTTCAGGGCATGGAAAAAGATACAGTTGCAATTGTTGGTCTGGGATATGTGGGATTACCCCTCGCAGTCGCCTTCGGTCGTTTGCGCAGGACAATTGGACTCGACCTGAACGAGGAAAAGCTCGCTCACTATCGCTCGGGGTTCGATCCCAGTGGCGAGGTGGAACCACAGCAACTTGCCCAGGCGAAGATGCTCGAGTTCACCAGCGATGCAAGCCAACTCTCCCAGGCGCAGGTGATCATCGTCGTCGTGCCCACCCCGATCGACCACGCGCGGCGCCCCGATCTCTCTCCACTGGAAGGAGCGTGTCGCGCGGTGGGCGCCCACCTGACATCCGGGGCGATAGTTATTTTTGAATCCACGGTCTATCCGGGGTGTACCGAAGAGGTTTGCGTGCCGCTGTTGGAAAAGGCCTCCGGCCTGCCCTGGGCCGGTAGAGATGCTGATGGTGACGCGGAAGGTTTTTATGTTGCCTACTCGCCAGAGCGCATCAACCCCGGCGACAAGGAACACAGGCTGGAAACCATTACCAAGGTCGTGTCCGGCGATACGGCCGAAACACTCGAGCGGGTGGCCAGCCTCTACGAAACCGTGGTCAGCGCCGGCGTGCACCGGGCAGCCAGCGTAAAGGTCGCCGAGGCGGCGAAGGTCATCGAGAACACGCAGCGCGATCTCAATATCGCACTGATGAATGAACTGGCATTGATTTTTAATCGCCTTGATATTGATACCCTTGATGTGCTGGAGGCAGCGGGTACCAAGTGGAATTTTCTCCCGTTCCGGCCGGGGCTGGTCGGTGGCCACTGTATCGGGGTTGATCCGTACTACCTGACCTACAAGGCCGAGGCGGTAGGGCATCATCCCCAGGTTATCCTCGCGGGCCGCAAGACCAATGACACGATGGGCAAGTTTGTCGCGGAGCAAACAGTAAAACGCCTGGTACAGCACGGGCATCGGGTCAGCGGCGCGAAAATCGCCGTGCTGGGCCTGACGTTCAAGGAAAATTGTCCCGACCTGCGCAACTCGAAGGTGGTGGATATTATCGATGAACTGCGCGAGTACTGCTGTGACGTTCTGGTGCACGACCCACTCGCGGATCCGGCGGAGGCGCAGGCTGAGTACGGCATAACGCTGTGTGACTGGCAGGCGTTGCGGAGTTGCCAGGCGGTTATCCTGGCGGTTCCACACAAGCAGTACCTGCAAACCAGCGTGGCGGATTTCGGTGCGATGATGGACGAGGGCGCGACCTTGATCGATATAAAATGCGTGCTGGATCGCGAAGCCCTGGCGGCGGCCAAACTGAATGTCTGGCGGCTATGACACCCGGCCTTGCACAGTCCCGGCGCGACGAAACAACAAGAGTTCCTCGCTGCCACTTCGGGAGTTAGGCACCGTCTTCCTTGCTCATCCGCCTCATCCATGCTTTCCTGGCCAGGTGCGGCAGCAACAGGTATAGCGGCATGCGCAGGTAGTGTGAGCGCAGGTAAAGCAGATTGAGCGCCAGGTTGGTGAGCGGCAGTTCGCACTGCGGGTGATCCGGTCGGAATGCGCGCAGGAACAGGAAATCCATAAGCGGTTTGCGAAACATTTGCGGGCGGCTGGCGGCGGCTTCGACAATACCTTCGGGCAGCGGTGTGTTGAACACCTGCTGCGAATAGTTCAGTCCGTGGAACAGGGAGCCGGTCAGTTGTAATTCCTGCGCCCTGGAAACCAGTCCTTCCCAAAAATGCGGATCCCGTTCAGGGAAGTCCCGCAGCATCCGATCGAGGTCCCAGAGATCGCGCAGGCCGTGGTGGAACTCACCCTCGTGAAAAAGATGGGTGGCGCTGTGGATTACCATGTCTTGCCAGCTGAGGGTGAAAATCCCGGGCCGGATTTCGATCAGTTGGTCGAACAGGAGGCTGGCATCGACATTCGGCCCGGCGGTGGGCGGCAATATGTTGTGATGCACATCCAGCGTTATCTCGCGTTTCCTGTGCGTAAGCGGCGGGATCTCGTGTCCCCATTTACGATAGTAGCGGTCATTGTAGGGGTCGATATCGCCGGTCTCCCAGCCGAAGCCGATAAAGGCTTGTTCGACCTCGTCTATGCGATGCCGCGGTACAATGATATCGATATCGGAAATAAAGCGACCCCTGCCCACCGGAAGTCCAGCGAGCAGGTACGCGGCGCCTTTCAGCAGCACCAGCTTTTCGCCGACAGAGTCCAGTGCCATTTTAATTTTGTCGCTGTCGTAGACGAGGTCGCGTTTTTGCTTTTCATGGATAAGGCGGGCGGACTGGAAATGGCGGTCGACCTTTGGGGAAAGCAATTCGTCCGCACCGATCCGCTGCAATTCAAGCGCAAGGGCGCCCATCAGACGTGAGCAGCGCGCCTGCGATAACAACAGATTTAACTGGTCGTTGTCCAGGTCGAGGCTGCGTCGTGGCTCGAGCAGTAGTTGTTGCAGCAGAAAGTTCATTGCCTGTCCTGAAGTCCGGGCAATGCGTCCATCGTCTTAACGGCCCAGTCGAGATCGTGATAGACCAGGTCGTAACAGTCGACGCTTTCTATCAGCGTTTTCATCGCTTCGAACCCTGTTTCGCAGAGCAGGCTGTAATTGAACGAATGGTACGCGGCGAGGACAAAACTGTCGCTGCGTCGTCGCCGGCTCAGGCGCTGTGGTTCATCCCTGGAGTATCTGGGAAAAATCATTGCTTGGGCCGGCAGGCTCCTGGCGTCATGGCTGTCCGGATGGGTGTCCGCCTTCATGTGGGCGACAATGCCCTTGTGTGTCTCTTTGCTAAGCGGACCAAGGATCGCGTTTGACGAGAACGACCTGATGACCTGTATGCTTTCGTTTTTCAGGCTTACCGGACGACACACCGGTACCACATCCGTGGACCCGGGAGGGATCATCGCGTGTTCGTCAGACAGGATTCTCCATCCGCTCAAGCCGAGCGCGGCGCAAAGCGTACTTTTACCGGCACCGGGTACTCCCGGCATTATCACTGCAAAGCTCCCGCGCGATACTGTCGCCGCATGCAGTTTCAGGAATTCGTTGGTGTGTAACGAGACACACCAGTTCATGCCCCATTCCAGAAAGGCGTAGGCCTGATCGACCGGTATGGTGTCGAACGGATTGCTGTTGTCAAACAAAAACTCGGCCTGGCCGCGCAGCCGCTGCAGGACGCCGTTGCATACAAGCGCGACTTTGTAATCGACAAACTCGTCGGGTTCTGCAATCTCGAAATCCCCGTAGAGCGTGCCGATTCCCTCTGCCACAGGGGCCAGATTGCTTTGCAGATTGTAAATATAGGGGCCGATACGAAGGGGAAGTTCCCCGCTTCTCAGCCTTTGGCTGAACGTATCCGGAGCGAGTTGTTTGAGCAGTTCCATTCAGTCCTGCTTCAGAATATCAAGGAGCACCAACTCCTCCAGTACGGAGGTTAACGCTTCTTCCAGGTCGGGTATATCCGCGGAATCTATAGCCCGGGAAAGCCTGAGTACCAGATCTTCGGTACTCAGTGGTCGGTTGTCAAACTGTTGCATCACGTAACCGGCGAAATCGCTCAGCAGGTGGGTGTCGCCACTGTAGGGGTCGAAGTACACCACGGTATCTTCACCGGCGTCATATAACCGACCCTGAGAATGAACTCGCCACATCATAGATAGAGCAAATACCTTGTCGTGGCGGGGATTATTTCAAAAGCTTGTCGACATGGCCAGCAAGCGGTTTGCCGGATACGGTCTGCCAATGATCGAGGTCTATCGGTATCGATTGAGCGGAGTCACTGCGCGAGTGTGGAGCACGCGGTCAGGGCGGGCATTTACCCTTGACCAGGCAGATGCCGTCCAGGGAATCCGGGTCTTTGCACGATGACCAGGTGCCATCCGTGCCGAGATAATTGGGCGGTGAGGAAATGCGATGGATTTCCTTGGCGAGGTCTTCATTGTGTTCCGGTCTGCCGGCGGGTGCGGAAACGAAGTGGCCAGTGGCCGGATTAAACGAGTTCAGCGTGGCCACTGACATGCAGCCGACCACGTTGCTGCTGCCGGAACCCCAGGCGGCACGATTTCCCAGCGATAGCAGCACGGCACTGCCCGCCAGAGCGGAACGGGAGAAGCGGCGACGACCGGGGTCCGCCACCTCGCTGGAGGGCGTCGCCGGGCTGATTGTTTCGCCTGTCTTGCTGTCCCTGTCAGTGAAGCTGCTCACATTAACCCCCGAATAAACGTGCCATAAGCGATCATCACCATGCCTGTGTATCGTCTCGCCTTCAAGATCGCGAGCATGGTCTACACTACCACCCCTGTATTACAGTAGTACAGTGCCTTGAAATATGCCTGTGATTCAGTTCACATTGCTGTCATGGCGTTTTGTAGCAAAGAAATGCAATTTCTGTGCCTATATGTGTAAATTTTTAATAAATACAATAGCTTAAATAAATTGCACGCGTGCAGTGATGGTCTGGATGCGAGTGCTCGGTAGAATTTGTAAAGAAAATTGACGGGGGCGCGGTGGCCGCTCCGGAAACGCGCCCGTGCTGGGCGGAATGCCGTGGGTCTCCAGCGCGTCCCCGCGGCTTCGGACGCCGGTCAGGACATCGCTACACCTGCCAAAATCCCCACGGGTTCGCGCTGCCTGAACAGCGTGCGACCGGCGGCGCGCCTGCTTCGCCGGAGGGGGCAGAGAGCGCGCTTTACTCCACACCACCCCGGGGACGGCCCTATTCTGGCCGCTTGTCTTCCTTTACAGCGGTTTGCAGCGTTTCCAGCCTGACCAGGCAGGCAAAAACCATCAAGCCCACACCCGCGTTAAACAGCGTGGTTGATTGGTACCCTGCCAGATAATAAAACCCCGCCATGCGGGCGAGCCCGGCAGTGAGGCAGATCAGGGCTCCGAGGGCGCCTGCAATTGAGCCGGCCAACACAAGATTCTTATACATGGATTATTCTCATCGGTTTGTGTGCGACGCGAGTGATTGCGACCCCCGCTACGCCTCGCCCGGGGGCAATTCGAGTTTAAATCAAAAAAGCGTGAAGCGTAACAGTAAAGTGCCTTGCAAAGGGTCTTGAAGTCTGTAAAGTCTTGAGGAGGTCTACTATGCAAGCGAATGCCCTGGATGTACGAACTCTTCTATAACTTTACCGCTGAACCTTTCCGGCTCAGTCCGGATCACAGGTTCTGCTTCGAGCACAATAGCTATGGCAAGGCCAGGGCATACCTGGCTTATGCGTTCAAGCGCGCGGAAGGGTTTGTAATGATTACCGGCCGGCCAGGGACGGGTAAGACAACGCTGATCGGAGAACTGGTTGAGAGCCTCTCCACGGACAAGGTGGTGACGGCAAACCTTGTCTGTACGCAATTGCAGGCGGACGATTTGCTGAAAACGGTGGCCTATAGTTTCGGTGTCAGCCCGTCACAGGCCGGACAGGCCGGTAAAGCCGAACTGTTACAGCATCTCAGCACCCTGTTGCACAGCTGGCACCGGGAAGGGCGGCGCGCGCTCCTTGTCGTGGATGAGGCGCAGGATCTTTCTCCCTCGGCGATGGAAGAACTGCGCCTGTTGACCAATATCCAGTTTGGCGGCCAGCCACTGCTGCAAATATTCCTGTTGGGGCAGCCGGAATTGAGAGACCTGATTCTCTCGCGCGAAATGGAGCAGGTGCACCAGCGTATCGTAGCGGCGAGCCATATCGACGGTCTGGCGGCGGACGAGACGGAGGCCTATGTCATCCATCGCTTGTCGCGCGTGGGCTGGCAGGGAGACCCGGCCATCGACAGGGCTATATTCCCGCTGATCCACCGATTCAGCGAAGGGGTTCCCCGACGCATAAACCTTATTTGCAGTCGTTTGTTTTTGTTGGGTAGCGTGGAAGAGCGTCACACCATTGAGGTAAAAGACGTCAGCACGGTGATTGGCGAACTACAGGCCGAGAATCTGGCTGCGGGTACAGGAATCTCACCTGCGGATTTCCGCAACAGCGCCAAGCCTGACTGGGTGCCTGTTCCCGGAATGGAAGACGCCCAGGCGCCGGAGGTTGAGGAGGCGGCTGCCGCGCCAGTGGCGGCTGTCGACGACAAGCCGGCCGAGCCTCTCGCCGAGGTAAAAAAAAAAGACGTTCCAGCCGTTGAGTCAGTAGTCGAACCCGACCCCGGGCGCGATTCAGAGATTTCCAGCCCGTCGCCCGAACACACCGACCCGGTGGCAGAAAATCTTCCCGAAGCCGAAGCCGAAGCCGAAGCCGAAGCCGAAGCCGAAGCCGAAGCCGAAGCCGAAGCCGATGCCGATGCCGATGGCGTGGATGAATCAGGCCTTCCGTCAATGGCTGAGGAAGTATGCACGGACACGGCGGCAGCGCCCGCCTGCGAAATCGAGATGCCCGCGGCATCGGAAGATGAACCGGACGCGCTGCGGGCAACTGGACTGGCAGCCCTGCCGGCAGAAGAGGCAGGTCCCCTGCAGGAGGCTGAAGCAGCCCCTGTGCCGGTTTTCGAACTGCTCGCCGAGTCGCCATCGGCGCCTGAATCGGCAAGCCAGGTACTGGCGGTCGCCACGGAAGAGCCCGCCGGGTTGTACGACGGTGAAGTCTCTGGTGTGGCAGGTGGAGAGGGTGTGATAACCCCGGCCCCGCGAAGGCGCCTGATGCTTATGCTGCTGTTGATGGGCGCCAGCGTCATACTGTTTTTGTTGTTGCGAACCTGCTCTGCGATTCCCGAGGGTGGGACATTTCCGGACGTGGAAAGCAGCTCGCCCGCGGAGGAGGGACCGGGCCTCGCGCCTGCAGCGGATAGCTCTTCACTGGCGCGGCAAGAACTGTTGCCCGTGTTTGTCGAGGCGGGCCTGCGAATCCTGGTTCCGGTTCCGGTTGCGGTCGCAGCCGAAATGCTGACGGAAGCTACCCCGGTGCAAAGCGCGGAACCTGTCGCGGATGACGCTGGCACCGGCAAGTTTTCGAGGGAAGTATCCCGTGACGCCGTGACGGTCGAAATTGCTGCCCGCGAGGCCTGGCAGGAGACATTGCTGGTGTCCTTTGCTTTCGACAGCGATGAACTCGCTCCGGAGTCTCATCCCTCTTTGGACAAGGCCGCCGAGGTGTTGCGAAAAAATGATGCGGCGGTCGCATCGATCATTGGATTCACCGATGAAAAGGGCGATTCGCAATACAACTTGCGTTTGTCGAAAAAACGAGCGAATGCTGTCAAGCGCTATTTGATAGCCGCGGGTATTGCGCGGGAGCGATTGCACGTTGAAGGTCGTGGAATACTGAGGGACCCGGTGGAAGGTTTGGCGTCCGACCCCGATGATCCCATGGAGCCTTATCGAATCGTGCAGATTACGCTCGGTGAAGGGTAGAATCCGTGCCGTCAATCCGTGCCCGGATGCTATACAGAACGCATCGGAAAGTGGTGAAATAGTAGTTGTCGATAGCGTTGTTTAAGGCGGACCTGAGAGAATCAAATTATCTGTGTGACGTTGTTCACAATGTTAGTCCGGTAAGTGATTTACGCTACTGGGCGCGTGATAGTATCTGAAGACTAAGCTGGGTAACCGGATGCCCAAGGAGATAAAGATGACTGACAATAATGGCGATCAATTGAGTAATTTCTCACCAGCGCGACGCATTGCCTCTGGACTTGCAATCCTGTTTTTTATGCTCTGTGCGGCGTGTACAACTCCCCAGCATCCAGCCGTGCCGGATTCGCAGCGCAACGTGGAAGTTGATTATGACTATGTGCTGGCGCCGGGAGATTCCGTTGTCATTTTCGTCTGGGGCAATGAGGAGCTGAGTTCCCAGGGTACGATTCGCCCCGATGGCAAGTTGACGACAAACCTGGTTGAAGATCTGCAGGCAGCAGGCAAGACATCGACACAGTTGGCGCGGGATATCGAAGTAGCGTATTCGGAGTATGTTCGCCAACCGGTCGTGAGTGTTATTGTCGGCGGCTTTGTCGGTATACCGGACCAAACAATCCGTGTCGTCGGCGAGGCGACAAACCCCAGGCGCGTACCCTACGTGAAATACATGACATTGCTCGACCTGATGATTACCGTCAATGGCCTGACGGAATATGCTGACGGCAACAATTCTGTACTGGTTCGTATGGTTGATGGGCAACAGGTGACCTATAACCTGCGCCTCGATGACCTGCTCAAGGACGGCGATATCACCGCAAACGTTTCCATGATGCCGGGCGATATTCTGATTGTTGCGGAGTCCTGGTTCTAACGGCGCACACGGCGGCTTAAGGGGAAACATCAGATGCAGGAACTTCTTGCACAGGTCTTTTCATACATCTGGGGTGTTTGGCGGCATCGGTGGCTGGCGCTGGTTGTAGCCTGGGTGGTTGCCATTGGCGGCTGGCTTTGGGTGTGGCAGATGCCCGAAGCCTACGTGGCGCGCGCAAGGATATACGTCGACACGAACAGCCTGCTGGGGCCGCTCCTGGAGGGCCTGACGATCCAAAATGACTCCGGCGACCGGATCGGCCTGCTGAGCCGCACACTGTTGAGCCGTCCGAACATCGAAAAACTGATGCGCATGACGGACCTTGACCTGCAGGTGACAACCGCCACGGAAAAGGACGAACTGCTGACTGAACTGATGGACTCGATATCGTTTACCGGCGGTCAACTCGATGAATCGCTCTACTCTGTCCGTGTGCAGGATCCGGATCGGGATACTGCGAAACGCATCGCTCAGGCGCTGATCACTGTGTTCATTGAAAGCTCATTGAGCGGCAAGCGCGAGGACGCTTCCGGTTCCCTGGGTTTCCTCGATAACCAGATAAAGGCCTATGAGCAGCGACTGATCGCGGCGGAAAACCTCGCGGCGGATTTCAAACAGAAGAATGTGGACATACTCGGCACCCAGGGCGGTTTCTACGCCAATCTCAACCGGGAAAAGTCGAAGCTCAACCAGGCGCAAATGTTGCTGAAAGAGGAGGAGAACAGGAAGATCGAACTCCAGCGACAACTCGATGGAGAGGATCCGCTGTACGACCCACTGTTTATCAGTGAAGCGCCCGTCATCTCCAAGAACTCGGCAATTACTGAACCAAAGACGCCGCTGGATAACCAGATTATTTCCGTTCAGGAGTACCTGAACAGTTTGACCATGAAGTACACGCCCCGCCATCCCGAGGTGCGCCAGATGACGGCGTTACTGGATCAATTGGTGGCCGAAAAGAACGCGGAGGAAAAGAAACTGGCGGCGGAATACCGCGCCAGGATGAAAGCCTCGAGGGAGGGAGACAGCACCGGCATCATTCCCTATGCGGGGCTCACCAGCAGCCCGGTGTATCTCGCGATGCGCGAGGAACTGGCTGAGACAAACGGCAAAATCGCAGCGCTGAAAGCGCGGGTCACTACCTACCAGGCCCGTGTATCTGACCTGGAGGAGAAGGTTACCACCATTCCCAAGATAGAGGGACAACTCAAGCAGTACATTCGCAGCCGCGACATTCTCAATATACAGCACTCGGAACTGATGCAGAAACGTGAACTGGCGCGACTGGGACAGGATGTAGAGGAAAAGGCCAGCGACGTGACTTTTCGCGTGATCGATCCGCCCTACGTACCCCTGGAACCCAGTGAACCGGATAAGCTGTTGCTCAATGCCGTGGTGTTGGGTGTGGCGATCGCGGCCGGGATCGGTGTCGCCCTGCTGGTCTCCCTGATCTATCCCGTTATCTTTGACGTGCGGACACTGATGATGATTACCGGCTTGCCCGTTCTGGGGGCGGTCACGATCAATGTGCACAGCGATCAACGGCGCAAGGAGCGCTATGGTCTCGTGGCCTATACGTCCCTGAGCGTTTGTTTGCTGCTCGTCTTCGTGGCGATGGCGGTGGGGCAGAGCGGCTTGCTTGCAAGCTGAATTGTGTGCAGAGCAATAACCACAACCGATGGACTAACGAGCGGGATCAGTCATGAGCATCATTGAAAAGGCGGTCAACGCGCTTGGAAAGGGCAAGGAATCCGGAGGCGCCGGCGAAAAAAATACTGGTGCCGGTGATTTGATAACGGATCCGTCGAACACGGTGCAGCGCGCTGCGAAAGCGCCGGCAGCAAAAAGTCAGGCTGACACAGGGTCGACACAGGCCTCCATGGCCGAGCGAGCAGCGTATTCGGAGGAAGAATCGGTCATTTCATACGACCCCGGCGTCGAGAACATGGTGAAGATCCCGTTCATGGAGTTACGGGAGATGGGTATGTTGACCCCGGCGATCCCCCGCAGTGCCATAGCGGAAGAGTACAGAACGATCAAGCGTCCGTTGTTGACCAATATTGTGGGGGATTCAGTGACGCCCGCAATCCCTCACGGCAACCTGATCATGGTCACCAGCGCACTTGAAGGTGATGGCAAGACGTTCAGTTCGATTTGCCTGGCGCTGAGTATTGCGATGGAGCGCGAGAAGAACGTGCTTTTCGTCGACGCTGACACCGCCAAGGCCGAAGCCGGGCGACAGTTGGGCGTGCCTTCGACAAGCCCCGGCCTGATCGATGTGCTGGAAGATGAAAGCGCCGATGTCGCCGACTTTATTCTGCCGACCAATGTCGAGAAGCTGCGCATTCTTCCCGCCGGGGGACTGCACACGCACGCCAATGAACTGCTGGCCAGCGCCCGGATGCACAAATTGATGTTGGCGTTGTCGGAAGAGGATCCGAATCGTGTGATCGTGTTTGATTCCCCGCCGTTGTTATTGACCACTGAAGCGGCTGTTCTTGCGAGTTTCATGGGCCAGATTGTATTCGTCGTGAGCTCGGATTCGACACCGCAATATGCCGTCACCCAGGCCATAGAACATATCGGTGAGGACAAAATGGTCGGTATGATTCTCAACCGGGCCCGCAAGCGAACCAACCCGTATTCCTATTACACTTATGAGTACCGGGGTGGCCCTTACGGTTACGGTCACCGTGAAGGACAGTCTGTTTCCGGGACGGGACGTTAGGCATGAGTGCCCGCCCCGCACATCTGTTGCTCAGGTCGCTGCCATTTGTGGTGGGCTCCTCCCTGCCCGCTGGCGGACTGGCTGCCGAATTCACCACCTCGGCGGCGGTTGCCCCCGGTATCACCTACACCGATAACGTCTGTCTGAGCGATGACAATAAAAGGGATGCCTGGGTGGGCACGGTGACCCCTTCCGGTTCCATCAGGGGAGAGGGGCGGAATGCGGATTTCAGTGTCAATGGGTCGGTGCAGTTGAATACGCTCACAGACAGCCAGCTCAAGGACAATGATTGTAACGGTGGCTCGCTCGGCAGTCGGCAGCAGTTCGCGCCGAACATTACTGCAAAAGGCTCCGCGGTACTCATAGAAGATTGGCTCAAGTTGGGTGCCAGTGGCAGGGCGAACCAGAACGAAGTAAACCCCCGGGCAGGCGGTCCCGATTCCTTCGACCCCGATGGCAACACGAACACCTATTATCGGTATTCGCTCAGCCCGGTGCTTTCGCGCCGCCTGAAGGATGTCGCCATTTACACGCTGCGCTATAACTACAACGAGGTGATCAACACCGCAGACGATCTCAGCAACAGCAGCAGCGATTCATGGTCGACCAACCTGGAGAGTGGCGGCGCCACACGGGTTTCCTGGGACCTGTTTGGCAACTACAGGAAGGTGTCCTACGACGATAACGATTTCTTCCTTGAGCAGGATGGCACGCTGGTGCCGCGCGAGAATGCGGAACTCAAATCGGCCGGGTTGAGAACGGGTTACCGAATCGATCGTCGATGGCAGGTAACCGGCACCTACGGTTGGGAGTGGAATGACTTCCAGACCTACAACGACGAAGACACCAGTGGCAGAACCTGGGATGTGGGCGTGAACTGGACGCCCACCCCCCGTACCACGGTGGGCGTCGGGATGGGCGATCGCTTTTTCGGCAAGACACCTCGCTTCAATATTTCGCACCGGCACAAGCGCAGTGTATTCTCGGCCTCCTATAAGAAATCGATAACCTTCGGGCGCGATATCCTCACCGAGGGCAACGATTTCAACCAGAACATTCGCAATTTTGCCTCGCAGAATACACAGAGCCCGATTATCGACGAGCGGTATACCGTCGGGTACAGGTACGATGGCCGCCGTGCCAGCATCAATTTTATCGGCAGTCATTCGGACCAGACCCAGGAAGACAACGGGCAGAAGTCTGTCTACGACGACGTGGCGTTAAGCGTGTCGCCGAAGGTGTTCATATCGAGGCGCTACAGCATGTCCGCCACGATAAGCTGGCGGCAGGATGAGCCGCGATCACAATTTAACCAGCCGAACAGCAATTTTTCCGACAATACCGAGGCCTGGGTTACCAGTGTGACCGTGGGTAGAACGCTGAATGAGCGCATGAGCCTTTCGCTCAATTATCGCTATACGGATCAGCAGTCCGATAACTCCTTCAGTGAATACCAGGAAAACAGGATCATGGCGACTCTCAATATCCGCCTCTAGGAAAACGACTATGGGCGCCTTATTGGGGTCCCGGCAGGTTCTTTGTGTTGTCGGTGCCCGACCAAACTTCATGAAGATAGCTCCTATCATGCGGGCTTTCGCGCAGCCCGGGTCGGCGCTGTCCGCGCGCTTGTTGCACACGGGGCAGCATTATGACGCGGCCATGAAGCATTCGTTTTTCGACCAGTTGAACATCCCCGAGCCGGATGTTGACCTGGGTGTTGGCTCCGGCACGCACGCCCAGCAGACGGCCGACATCATGAAGCGCTTTGAACCGGTGCTGGATAAAGCGCCGCCGCTCGCCGTGCTCGTGGTGGGGGATGTGAATTCGACGATCGCCTGTGCGCTGGTGGCGGTCAAGAAGGGTATTCCGGTCATTCATGTGGAAGCGGGCTTGCGCAGCGGCGACCGCGGCATGCCGGAGGAGATCAATCGCATTCTCACCGACCAGCTTTCAGAACTCCTGTTCATTACGGAAGCCGATGCCCGCGGTAACCTGACGCTCGAGGGAATCGACTCCGCGAAGATACATTTCGTCGGCAACGTGATGATTGACTCGCTGCGTTACAATCTCGACAAGGCTGTCCCCGCGGCGACAACCCTGGCCAATGCCAACTGTGCGGGTGCGGGGGATTCTCCCGCGGAGTACGGCCTGGTGACCCTGCATCGGCCATCAAATGTGGACGACCCGGTTGTGCTGTCGCGATTGCTCGAGGTGCTGGCCAGGATAAGCGAGCGCACGCCGCTGCTGTTCCCGATCCATCCCCGCACGGAGTCCCGCATAGCGGAGGCCGGGCTGGAAGGATTGCTGGCCGATTCCGCGATTACCACCATCGGCCCCCAGGGATACCTGGAAATGCTCGGCCTGATGAAGGACGCCCGGGTCGTGTTGACGGACTCCGGCGGTATACAGGAGGAAACCACTGCGCTCGGTGTTCCGTGTATCACGCTGCGTGAAAACACGGAACGCCCGATCACTGTCAGCCAGGGAACCAACACCGTGGTAGGCACCGACAGCGATGCGATACTGCGCTGTTACGAAGACGTGATGCAGACCGGCGGTAAGGTGGGACGGGTCCCGGACCTGTGGGACGGTGAGAGCGCGCAGCGTATCGTCGGGGTGATCAATGCCTGGGCGGAGTCGGGCAGATGAACCAGCATGAGGCGCGCGCGACGAATGCCCCTGGCCTCGTGAATGCGATGACAGTCGATGTCGAAGACTACTTCCAGGTATCCGCGTTTGAATCCCGGGTCGACAAATCCCAGTGGCAGCAGTGGCCGTTGCGGGTGGAAAGCAACACGCACCGGATTCTCGATCTGTTCGCGGCGCACGACGTGCGCGCCACCTTTTTTACGCTCGGCTGGGTCGCCGAACGTTTTCCCTCGCTGGTGCAGCGGATTGTCAGTGAAGGCCACGAGATAGCGAGTCACGGCTGGGAGCACGTGCGGGTGAACACCCAGACGCCCCGTGCTTTCAGAGAGGATATTGGCCGCACCCGCAAGTTGCTGCAGGATATCAGCGGTGAACCGGTGCTGGGTTACCGGGCCGCCAGCTATTCCATCGGTGCCGCTGAAGCCTGGGCCTGGGAAGAACTGGCGCAGGCTGGATACCGCTACAGTTCCAGTATCGTGCCGATCCGCCATGACCTGTACGGCATACCGGGGGCGCCGCGCTTCGCCTTCAACACGGCGGATGATCGTCTCCTGGAGATTCCCATCACGACCTTGCCGCTGGCCGGGAGAAATATCAATTGCGGTGGCGGCGGCTGGTTTCGCTTATTCCCCTATGCGTTTTCCCGCTGGGCGATGTCGCGTGTCAATGAACGCGACGGCGAGGCAGGAATTTTCTACTTCCATCCATGGGAAATCGACCCGGAGCAACCGCGGCCCCAGGGACTGGGGGTGCGCACGCGCTTTCGGCATTATCTCAATCTCGATCGTACGTATGCCCGGCTGGAACGCCTGCTCGGTGATTTTCGCTGGGGTCGAATGGATGCCATATTTTTGCCCGCGGAGGCAGGCCAGTGACAGTGACTGTTGAAAAGCTGGATGAACAGGCGATGGCGCGTTGGGACGCGTATGTCGACCGGGCCGTGGATGCCACGTTCTTTCATCGCGCCGGCTGGAAAACCGTGCTGGAGCGTGCGTTTGGTCACGCCGCCTATTTCCTTTATGCCGTCGAGGGAGGAGACGTTGTCGGTGTGCTGCCGCTGGCCCAGGTCAAGAGCGCGCTGTTCGGGAACACGCTGTCTTCACTGCCTTTTTGCGTTTACGGGGGGATCGTCGCGGACAGCGAGCAGGCCGCCGCGGCGCTGCGCGAGGAAGCCTGCCGGCTGGCGGAGCGTCTCAGGGTGGGCGCGCTGGAATTGCGCAACAGGCGTGCCAGCGCCGCGGGATGGCCGATCAAGGAGCTGTATTTCACATTCCGCAAGGCCATTGATCCAAGCGACGAGGTCAACCTGAAAGCCATTCCCAACAGGCAGCGTGCGATGGTGAGAAAAGGCCTCAAGGAGGGCCTGGGCAGCGAGTGGGATGAAGGCGTGGACCGCCTCTATCGCGTCTACTCGGAGAGCGTTCGCAACCTCGGCACCCCCGTGTTTTCCGTGAAGTACCTGCGCATATTGAGAGAGGTATTTGGCAGTGACTGCAGTGTGTTGATGATCACGCATCAGGGGCAGGATGTCGCGGCGGTGATGAGTTTTTACTTCAGGGATGAGGTCATACCCTACTACGGTGGCAGCACCGCCGCCTCACGAGCAATCAAGGGCGTCAATCATGTGATGTACTGGGAATTGATGCGCCATTCCGCCGCGCAGGGATATACCCTGTTTGACTTCGGTCGCAGTAAAGCGGGTACCGGCCCTTTCAGTTTCAAGAAGAATTTCGGGTTTGAGCCGCAGCCACTGCCCTACGAGTATTATCTGGTGGCGTCCGATGCGGTGCCCGATGTCAATCCGTTGAACCCCAAGTATCGCCTGATGATCAATGTATGGTCCCGCTTGCCGCTACCGGTGGCGAATACCATCGGCCCCTTCCTGGCCCGGTCGCTGGGGTAGCCGCGATGAGTGCCGCCGGGAACAGGGGACAGGTTTCAGTGCGCGGCAGCCTGTGGGCTGCCGGACTCTTTTGCCTGGCGCTGCTGTCGATCTTTCACGAGACTGCCTGGTCCATGGTGTATATCTGGTCGCGGTCGGATACCTTTGCCCACGGGTTTCTGATCCTCCCGATCTCCCTGTGGCTGATCTGGACGCGGCGTGAACTCCTGGTGGCGGTCAATCCGCGGCCGGCCTGGTGGGTCGGCTTGCTGCTGCTGCCCTTGGGATTTGGCTGGCTGCTCGCCTGGCTGGTGGACGTCGCGGTGATCCAGCAGTTTGCGCTGGTGGCGATGATGATCGTGGGTGTGTGGGCCATTCTGGGACACAGGCTTGGTTCCGTCGTGGCGTTCCCGCTGTTTTTCCTGCTCTTTGCCGTTCCCGTCGGCGAGGGCCTGGTCGACCCGATGATGGAGTTTACCGCCACCTCCACCGTGTGGATGATCGAGATGACGGGTATCCCGGTATACCGGGAGGGCTTGTTTTTTACCCTGCCCACGGGCAGTTGGTCGGTGGTCGAAGCCTGTAGCGGCGTGCGCTATATCATCGCCTCGATCACCGTGGGTGTGCTCTATGCCTACCTGACCTACCGCAGCTGGACGCGCCGTATCCTGTTCGTGCTCGTCTCGGCGATCATGCCGGTGTTTGCCAATACGGTGCGCGCCTACATCATCGTCATGCTCGGCCATATGAGCGATATGACCATCGCCACAGGCGCGGATCACCTGGTCTACGGGTGGGTCTTCTTCGGCTTCGTGATTTTCCTGCTGTTCTGGGCGGGCTCATTCTTTCGCGAGGATCAACTGGAAGACGCACCGGCGCAAGCGATCACTGCCGACCCGGCGAATAATCCGCCCGGCACCAATCGCGCGTTGATCGCCACACTGGTCAGCACGGTATTGCTCGCGGCCGTGGCGCCGCTGCTGGCGCACCAGGTGTTCGGTCCCGCCTCGCAGGCGCGAAGTACAGTGCTGCTGCCTGAAGCGGAAGGCGGCTTTCGCAGTTCCTCCGTAACGGGCTGGGGCTGGCGACCTCCCTCCAGGGTATCCGGGCAGAGCACGTCCTATTTCGAGGACGGCGAGGATGTTCTCGGACTGATCGTGCAGTACGCGGACGGTACGCTCGAAGGCGCGGATGTCATCGGCAGTAGCTCGCTGTTTACGCAGGAAGACAGCGGCTGGCGCGTCGTCGGCAAGGACAAGGTGGAAGTCGCAGGTCCCGACGGCCCGTTGTGGGTCGATGCGGCGCGATTGCAGGGGCGGGGGGGCAAACTGCTCGCCTGGTCCTGGTACGTCGTCGGTGGAACCAGTACCTCCAATGATTACCATGCGAAGTTGCAGCAGACGCTCGCGCGCCTGGGATTTGGCGATTCCGTCACCTACCGGCTCATCGTGGTAACCCCGATGCAATCGCAGCCCGACAACGCCCCCGCCAGACTGCAGCAGTTCGTCTCGGAGTATATGCCCCTCGTGTACCAGGTGCTGCGGCCAGAGACGCCGGCGTCAGATTGATGGCGGACAGGCCGCTCGTTGCCCATATCATCTACGCGCTGTCCACCGGCGGTCTGGAGAATGGCCTGGTCAATATCATCAACCGCTGCCCGCCCGAGCGCTATCGACACCTGATAATCTGCCTCACCACGGCGGATGATTTTGCGCAGCGAATCACCGCTTCGGGAGTGGAAGTTATTCAACTTCACAAGCGCGAGGGGTATGACCTTCGCTGTTACGCGAAGCTGCGCCAACTGTTAAAGGAGCGGCGCCCGGCGATCATCCACAGCCGCAACATGGCGGCGCTGGAGGCCCAGCTCTGCAGTCTCGGTTTGCGCAACGTGAAACGCGTGCACGGAGAGCACGGGCGCGAGGTGAACGACCTCGATGGCAGTAACTGGAAGTATCTGCTGTTTCGCAGGTTCATGCGTATGTTCATCCACCGGTACATTGCCGTCAGCAAGGATCTCGAGCGCTGGCTGGTGGCCAGCGTGGGCGTTCCAGCGAACAGGGTCAGGCAGATTTACAATGGCGTTGATCACGGCCGGTTCGCTCCCGAAACTGTGAAGCCATTGGCATTATTGCCTGCGCAGTGGCAGCAGCTTGATGGTATCTTGGTGGCAGGAACTGTGGGGCGTCTGACGCCCGTAAAGGATCAGCAATCACTGCTGCGGGCAGTGGCGCAGTTGCGGGACAGTGACCCTGGTTTGCGCAATCGCCTGCGCCTGATCATCGTCGGAGACGGACCACTGCAGGGAGCGCTTGCGCAGCTGACCGGGGAACTGGCACTGCAGGACGTCGTCTGGCTGGCGGGAGACAGGCAGGATGTACCCGAACTGTTGCGGGCGATGGATGTTTTTGTGCTGCCCTCCCTGGGCGAGGGTATATCCAACACCGTGCTCGAGGCCATGGCCAGCGGTCTGCCGGTCGTTGCCACCGCGGTTGGCGGCAATGTGGAGCTGGTGGAGCAGGGTTACAATGGCGAACTGTTTCCGGTGGGTGACCATCTCGCGCTGGCGGCTGTGCTGGCGAGCCTGCTCGGAGACGACGGGCAGCGCATCCGCCAGGGCGAAAACGCGCGCCAGCGTGTGTGTATGCGGTTTGACTGGGATCGCACGGTGAATGCCTACCTGCAGGTGTACGACGAACTGCTGGGGCGCACCGCCGGTACAGCGAGTGAAATGACAGGATAGGCTATGTGTGGTATTGCCGGGCTTTTCGATACTGTTGGACGCAGCGAGTTCGACCGTAGCCTGTTGCAGGCGATGAACCAGTCCCAGTTCCATCGCGGTCCCGACGAGGGAGGCGATTTCCTGGAGCCGGGCGTGGCGCTGGCGCACCGGCGCCTGTCCATCATCGACCTGTCTTCCGGCCAGCAACCCATGTTCAGTGCCGACGGCAATGTCTGCCTGGTGTACAACGGCGAGATCTATAATTTCCGCGAGTTGTCACAGGAGCTCAAGGCGCTTGGCTATACCTTTCGCACGCGCTGCGATACGGAGGTCATTATCTATGCCTGGCAGGAGTGGGGCGAGAACTGTGTCAGGCGCTTTCGCGGCATGTTCGCGTTCGCCCTGTACGACAAGGCCCGGCAGTGTGTTTTCCTGGCGCGGGATCGCCTCGGCATAAAGCCGCTGTTTTACTCCTTCCTGGACGGCCATACACTGGCCTTCGGTTCCGAGTTGAAAGTCCTCAGGGCGCACCCGGGTCTGTCGCGAAAACTCGAGCCCCAGGCGGTAGAGGATTACTTCACGCTGGGCTATATCCCGGAACCGAAAACCATCTACCGCGACGTCTTCAAACTGCGTCCCGGCCATACGCTGCTGGTGGAGCGCGGTAAGCCGCTGCCCGCACAGCACGAGTACTGGGATGTCCCCTTCGAGCCGGTTGCCGTCGGCTCGGAAGCGGATCTGTGCAACGAACTGTTCACCCGCCTGCGCGAGGCGGTCGATATCCGATTGGTGGCGGAAGTGCCGCTGGGCGCATTTTTGTCGGGTGGCGTGGATTCCAGCGCGGTAGTGGCGGCGATGGCGCAATTGCAGACGGATCCGGTCAATACCTGTGCGATCGGATTCGATGTGCCCCAGTACAACGAGACCGATTTTGCGCGGCAGGTGGCGCAGCGTTACAAAACCAATCACCTGGAACGGGTGGTGGCCAGTGATGACTTCGATCTGTTGGATACGCTGGCGGCACTGTACGACGAACCCTACGCCGACAGCTCCGCGATACCCACCTATCGGGTATGCCAGCTGGCGCGCGAGCGCGTGACGGTCGCCCTGTCGGGTGACGGCGGGGATGAGAATTTTGCCGGGTACCGGCGATATCGCTGGCATATGAACGAAGAACGGCTGCGGGGCGCGCTGCCCCTGGGAGTGCGCAAACCGGTGTTCGGCGCGCTGGGGCGGCTGTATCCCAAACTGGACTGGGCGCCGCGCGTGTTCCGCGCCAAGACGACGTTCGAGTCCCTGGCGCGCAATTCGGTGGAGGCCTATTTGCATTCCGTGTCGCTGACCTCGGAAGACCAGCGCAAGGCGATGTTCAGCGATGCCCTGCGTCGTGAACTGCAGGGCTACCGTGCGGTGGAAACGTTTAACTACCACGCCCGGCGCAGCCCGACGGACGACCCGCTGTCACTCATCCAGTACCTCGATATGAAAACCTACCTGGTGGGTGACATCCTCACCAAGGTTGACCGCGCCAGCATGGCGCACTCGCTGGAAGTGCGCGTGCCGCTGCTCGACCACAAGTTCGTGGAGTGGATATCGGGCTTGCCGGTGAACTATAAACTCCGGGGGCAGGAAGGAAAGTACATTTTCAAGAAAGCGCTGGAGCCCCATCTTTCTCACGATGTGTTGTACCGTCCGAAGATGGGGTTCGGCGTACCACTGGGTAAGTGGTTTCGTGGGCCCCTGAAGCAGCGGCTGCGCGAATCCCTGCTCGAGGGTGGGCTGGCACAGAGCGGGCTGTTCAACCAGGCCTATCTCGAGAAACTGGTGAATGACCACCAGTCGGGGCTGCGCGAGTACAGCGCGCCGTTGTGGTCGCTGATGATGTTCCAGGCCGCCGTCGCCAATGACGATTTCACGGTGAGATGAAGACCATGCGTCTGGGGCTTGTCGGGCCGCTGCCGCCGCCCAATGGCGGTATGGCGATGCAGACCCTGCAACTGGCGCGTCTGCTGGCGGAAGAGGGGCTGGCGGTCGAGTTGGTGCAGACCAATGCGCCCTACAGGCCGGCCGCGGTGGAAAAAGTACGCGGACTGCGCGCGGTCTTCCGCATCGTGCCCTACCTGGGACGTATCTGGCGCCTGGCGGGAAAATCCGATGTTATCCATTTAATGGCGAACTCCGGCTGGTCATGGCAGTTGTTCGCGGCGCCGGTGATCTGGATTGGCTGGCTGCGCAAAAAGCCGGTGATCGTGAACTACCGGGGCGGGGAGGCACGGGAATACCTCGCTGCATCGGCCCGCTGGGTCCGGCCGTCGCTGGCGCGGGCGACACAGTTGGTGGTGCCTTCCGGCTTCCTGCGTCAAGTATTCAGCGAGTTCGGGATGAGCGCCTGCGTGATTCCCAATATTATTGACCTGGAGCTGTTTTCACCGGCTTCCTGCCTGCCGCCGGATACGGAGTTCACGCTGGTGATAACCCGCAACCTGGAGCCCATCTATGGACTGGAGACCGCGATACGCGCCCTCGCGCTCGCCAGGGAAAAGGTGCCCGCCATGCGCCTGAAAATTGCCGGCAGCGGACCGCAGGGCGAGGCCCTCAAGCGCCTTGTCGATCAACTCAGCCTGAACGAATCGGTAGTGTTTCTGGGACGGCTGGAACGCCAGCAGGTGGTTGACCTCTACCACAGTGCGCACGCGATGCTGAACCCGTCCAGGGTGGACAATATGCCCAACTCCGTACTCGAAGCTCTGGCCTGCGGCCTGCCGGTGATATCCACCGATGTCGGCGGTGTGCCCTATATCGTGGAGGATGGGCAAACCGCCCTGCTGGTGCCGTGCGATGACGCGCCGGCAATGGCACAGGCGATGATCAGGCTGCACGACGACGAGTCGCTGCGCAGCCGTTTGCGGGAGCGGGGTAGCCGGGCGGTCGCGCAGTACGCCTGGGACGAGGTGAAGCCGCGCTGGCTGGCGCTCTACGATACCCACGCGGTGGCGGCATGAGTCTTTATACAAAACTGGTATCCGGCGGCCTGTTCCCGCTACACGAGCGCCTGAAAGGGCACAACTCGGTCGAGGTGATGCGCGCGATGGAGCGTTCGCAATGGCTGTCGCCCGCGGACATGCAGCAACTCCAGGCCAGGCGCCTGCGGGACTTTCTCGCGCGCATCGGGCGGGACGTACCCTACTACCGCGCGCTCTTCGGCAAGCTGGGTTTTAATCCCGCCAGCGTGTCGGGCGTCAGTGACCTGCAACAGTTACCGCTGACCGGCAAGGCGGATATTCGCGCAAACATGGATGCCCTGCGCGCGGATAATGCCGGGGCGCTGGAAAAGTTCAGCACCGGCGGTTCCAGCGGCGAACCGCTGATTTTCTACCGTGGCAAGGAGCGGGTCAGTCACGATGTGGCGGCGAAGTGGCGGGCCACCCGGTGGTGGGACGTCGATATTGGCGACCCCGAGATCGTCGTGTGGGGGTCGCCGATAGAGCTGGGTACGCAGGACAGGGTGCGCCTGGTGCGCGATAAACTGCTGCGCACCGAGCTGCTGTCTGCGTTCGAGATGTCCAATGCCAATTTGCTGCAGTTTACGCAGCGCATCAAGAAACTGAAGCCGCGAATGCTGTTCGGCTACCCGTCGTCCCTGGCGCTGATGGCGGAGTATGTCACCAGCAATGGATACGTCGTCGATAACCTCGGGATTAAAGTCGTGTTCGTTACGTCCGAGCGACTCTATCCGTATCAGCGCGAGGCCATTGAGCGCGCATTTGGCGCGCCTGTTGCCAACGGCTACGGTGGCCGGGATGCCGGTTTTATCGCGCACGAGTGTCCGCAGGGAAATCTGCATATCACGGCGGAGGATATAGTTGTCGAGATCGTGTCCGGGGAGGGGGCGGTGTTGCCGGTCGGGGAGAAAGGAGAGATCGTGATCACGCACCTGAGTACCGGCGATTTCCCGTTTGTGCGCTACCGGACCGGTGATGTCGGCAGCCTGTCCGCTGAGAGTTGTAGCTGCGGCCGCGGGTTGCCTGTACTGGCGGAAATCGAGGGGCGCACGACGGACTTCGTCAGGGCCGCTGACGGCACCGTGCTGCACGGTCTGGCGCTGATTTACGTGTTGCGGGAAATCCCCGAGGTGGAAGAGTTCAAGATCATACAGGAATCATTGACCCGCATTACACTACAAATTGTGACGTCCTCCAGAGATACTGCGAAACTGGAGCAGACTGTTACGGAGCAGTTCAGGCGGCGGCTGGGTAATTCACTGGTCGTCAACTTCGTCTATGTCAGTCATATTGAACGCGAGGCCTCGGGTAAATTTCGCTATGTTGTCAGTCAACTCGCAAACTAACCCGGCACAGCGAGAGGGGACCTGATGCGCGATATTGCCATCACGCTGGTCGTCTTCGGCATGCTGCCCTTCATACTGCGCTATCCCTGGTATGGCGTGCTTGCGTGGTCCTGGCTGAGCTATATGAATCCGCATCGCCTGGCCTGGGGATTTGCCTACAACATGCCCTTTGCCCAGATCGTGGCTATCGTTTTGTTGATTTCGCTCGTGCTCAGCAATGAAAAAAAAGCGCTGCCGGGGAACCCGCTCGTGGTGATCTGGGTATTGTTCCTGGTCTGGCTGTCTGTCTGCTCAATCTTCGCCTTTTATCCCGACCTCGCCTACCTGCAGTGGGAAAAAGTGATGAAAATACAGCTCATCACGTTTGTTACGTTGATGTTGATGCGGGACTTCCAGCGGGTTAACCAGTTGATCTGGGTGATCGTATTTTCCATCGGTTTCTACAGCGTGAAGGGCGGGATATTCACCTTTATGACCGGTGGCGCCTACCACGTGTTCGGTCCCGATGGCAGTGATATCCAGGAGAATAACGCATTGGCCGTGGCGATTCTGATGATTGTGCCGCTGATGTTATACCTGCACAAGTTCCCACCGCGACCCTGGGTCAGGAAGATCATGCCGTACTGCATCTTCTTCAGTCTCGCGGCGGTGATCGGTTCGCAGTCGCGCGGCGCTGTACTGGCGATACTGGCGGTGGGCGCCTACTACTGGTGGAAGTCCAACAGCAAACTGGTAACCGCGATGGTTTTCCTTTTCCTTACCACGCTGACGGTGATGTTCATGCCCCAGAGCTGGCACGACCGTGTGGACTCCATTGCCGACTACCAGGAAGACTCGTCATCGATGGAGCGTATCCGTGCCTGGGAATACAGTATCGCGGTTGCAAGTCACCGCTTTACCGGGGGCGGGTTCGGTTCGTGGTCACTGGAGAACTATTATCGATATGGTGTTTATACGGACAGGGCGTTCGTCGCGCACAGCATCTACTTCAGCGTATTGAATGACGGGGGGTGGCCGGGCCTGCTCATATTCCTGTTGATACTGTTGCTGATCTGGCGGCAGTTGAGCCAGGTCATGAAGATGACGGCCAACGACCCCGAGCGGGCCGATTACAATTTCCTGGCGCGTATGATGCAGATATCCATGGTGGCTTTCCTGGCCGGCGGCGCCTTCCTGAGCCTGTCCTATTTCGATCTCGCCTGGCATTTCATGGCCATTACGGTGACGCTGCACCGCCTGGCCGGTACACCGCATCGAAACGCGGACGTCGCGGTACAGGAAAACAAGCTTCCCAGGCGCGGATTGCGCGCACCGGTGCGCAAAAGAAGCGCCGACGTGTCGTGAGCAAGCTGCCGGCGCGCCTGCTCGCGCATATACTGCCGCTGGTATTCAATGCGCACCGCAAGCAGCGTTTATCCATTCTTATCTACCACAGGGTGATGCCGCAACTCGACCCGATGCGCGCGGGAGAGCCTACCGTCGAAGAATTCGATGCGCAGATGCGGGTGCTGCGTGAGTATTTTCATCCGCTGCCTCTGGTCGAGGCGGTGGAGCGCCTGCACGCGGGCACGCTTCCCGATGCCGCTGTGTGCGTCACCTTTGATGATGGCTATGCCGACAATGAACTGCATGCGATGCCGATCCTGAGAAAATACGCCGTACCGGCAACAGTATTTGTCAGCACGGGGTTTCTTAACGGCGGACGTATGTGGAACGACTCCGTTATAGAAACGGTGAGAACTTGTCCGGATGAGGTGCTGGACCTCAGGGAACTCGAGCTGGATTGCTATACACTGGGCTCCATGCAACAGCGTTTACAGGCTGTCGAGAGCATCCTGCGGCGCATCAAGCATTTTGATCCGCAGGACAGGCTGGCACTGGCCAACGCCATTCAGGAGAGGGGGCGCGGCCTGCCCGACGATCTGATGATGACGGATGATCAGGTGCGCTCACTGGCGCAGAACGGCGTCGGTATCGGCGCACACACCGTCAACCATCCCATTCTCTCCAGTATCAGCGCAGCAGCCGCACGCGAAGAAATTCAGCAAAGCAGGCAGTACCTCGAAAACCTCGTACAGTCACCAGTTGATGTATTTGCCTATCCGAATGGCAGGCCGGATCTCGACTACGGCATCGAGCACCGCGACCTGGTAAGCGAACTCGGTTTCAAGGTGGCGGTATCAACGCACTGGGGTGTGAGCACCGCGCACAGCGACAGGTACCAACTCCCGCGTTTCACGCCATGGGACAGGAATCCGCTGAAATTTACCGCGCGCCTGATGGCAGGTTACCGGAATATCGACCCGTTAATTGCCGGCCTCGACTGATGTGTCCGACGCTTTGAACTCGACTTCCGGCGGCGCCTTATCCGTGGCGGCGGCTGTATCGTCCGTCTGCCATTGCCCCGCGGCGATCAACTTGTTCTTCAAGCCGGGAAGCGGCATACCGGCGGCGTACACCCTGTTTGCCGTCGCAACCGCCTCGTCATACTGTTGCAACTCCACCAGCGTCAGGGCCATGTTATAAAGCGTCAGGATGTCATCCGGGCGCAGCTTGTTGGCGACACGATATGCGAATAGCGCTTTCTCATACTGCTCCCACTTGTGCAGCAACAGACCGTACATCATGTACGGAATGGGGTCTGCGGGACTGAACTGCATCGCGCGTTGCAACTGGCACTCGACGGGCGGAACCTGGGCTTTCTCTGGCCACTGCCTGAACTGCATCCGGTATTTCATGGCACTGTGCAGGGCCCGGTGGTGGTTGGGCCAGGCCATGATCGTGTAGGCGATATCGTTTATCGCGGGCGCCGTGTTGCCATGTTCCAGCCCCTCGACTTCCGGGGTGAAGTGCGCGCTCTCAACGACATCCAGTTCTGCCGGAAGCTGCGCGCGTCTCAGGTAGTCGTAGGGGCCGAACCCGATGCTCTTTCCAACGCACTTCTCGCCCTCCAGTGTTTCACCCACCCAGGGCGCCAGTTGCTCCGCATGCCCGGGCAGGCTGTAGAACCCGGCTGCCAGAGCGATGAATGCGAGGGTGAAGAGATTTTTTTTGCCGGGAAGTGCGTGCATTTTCTCGCTCTGGAAAGGTCAGTGGATGCTTGAGTTTAGCGCAATTGGCAGGCAGGTGTAAGCGTGCTGTCCGCGTTTGCCGGCCCCGCAACGGCGGCTGTAATCCAGTAACGCATTCATGGCTGCGTCAGCTCCACGACGCTGTTTCTGTCGCTCAACCCGATCAGGACGCGTCTGGCATCGAGGTATGCGCTGTAGGCATCGCGCATTGTCTCCTCGTTTATCGGCCACTGCTCATAGTTCGACGGGTCTTTGCGGATACGGCCGGCCCTGAGTGCATCGGAACTGTCGCCGTAACGCTCTTTGGAGGTGTATTTCTGCAACGAGTAGGTATCTGACAGCGGCGTATCCAGTCGCAGCCACTCGCTGAGGCTGTCAAGACACTCCTGTGAGTGAAGCTTGAGGGCTTCCGCATCGAAATAGAAAAAACCGCGTTCGATCTGCTCTGCGATGCTCTTCAGCATTTCCAATCGTTCAATGTAGTAGCGTGTGGCGAAGGATTCCGAGTTGAACTCGTGGTTGGGATCGATCTCCCGATACAGCTTCAGGATGCTGGGGATCACGTCCTGCGGTTGTCTGAGACAAAACAGGACCTTGGCGCGACGGCCGTTGAGAACATTCAGTGAAACGCTGTGATCGTTGTGCAATACCTTGTCGAACATGCAGGTAAAGCCCGGCTTGGGTTTTTCCTGCCGAAAATACAGCAACTTCTGTCTGATCGGGCTTTTCCAGCTGTGGTAGCCGATGTGCATTTCATAGTAACCGCAGATAGCGGGATTGGAGCCCATGATGTGACCGAACAGGCTGGTGTAAGCGCGCATATGGCTCAACAGGAAAATATGGGTCTTGGGCAGCAGTATTGCGGCAGCCTTCTGAACGCTGGGAAGTATCTCTGGCATGGCTCTATCCCGAGTGCCGGCTGTGATTACACACTGCTGTTATCAGACGGGCTGTGCGGCGTTATCCACGCCCGCACGGTGAGGTACAGGGTATAGGCAAGCCAGCGGGGATTGAATCCGTTGAGCAGCGCAGCCCTGGCATACTGGGCCGCGCTCCTGTAGCGCTTGTACTCCGCCAGCATCGTGGCTGCGTGCTTCAGTTCGTAGGTCTTTCCCCTGCAGCAGAATTGAACGACCTTGTCCTGCTCGCACAGGGCTATGCCCTTGTCATAGACGCGCATCTGGTACAGCTTTTTCTGGATGCTCGAACTCACAGTCGACATATTGTTCTTGGCCTTGCTGTCGGGAATGTTGTGCAATGAGGTGTAGCGCGTGCTGAACAGGATCACGCTGGCGGCATCAACGGAGCGGATGAAAATATCCCTGTCGTTCTCGTAGCGGATACTCTCATCCATGCCGCCCAGGGACTCGTAAAAACTGCGTTCGAATATGCTGCAGTTCAGGTGAGCGAAGCCGCTGCCGGACAGCAGGAATTCGGTATCGACGAGATAGCTGTCCTCCGCGTTTTTCTTCTGGTGTATCGCTCGTGGAATGAGATCGTCCAGCCAGACGTTTTTGGTTTGCATCACGCCGTTGGAATCGACGGCGCGCTGGTTGCTGTAGTGCAGGTCCACCGGTCTGTCCGCTGCCGTGATGCTGGTGTACACATGGTCGAGATAGCTGTCATCCGTCCACTGGTCATCGTCATCCAGGAAGCACAGGTAGCGGCCCCGGGAATGATTGGCGCCGAAGTTCATGGTATAGCTCTGGCCGTGGCCGTTGGGGCGATGCACCAGTTTCTGGAAGTTGACGCCCTCGTGCTGGCGTTCCAACTCGGCATAGATGGCGAGGTTCTCCTGGGTCGACCCATCGAGGACCACGACAACTTCCTTTTGCTCGAAGCGCTGTTCCAGTACTGAGCGCAGCGCGACCTGGAAGAGTCCGGGCCGGTCCCGGGTGGAAATTATGATGGAGAAAAAAGGCTCCCTGTCCTCTGCTGCCATTGCCGACTCATTTGGTTTTTTTGGTGGAAACGGTTTTTCCAGCGATCACAAGGCGGGATATCGCTTCGGCCGCCGGTCTCACACTGTGTCTGCGTTCATTGTAAAGGCTTGTCTCCCGTCGTGTCTCAGGATTTTTGGGAATTAGGGGAGGGTACATGGGAAGGCGCTCACAATTTGAATAGAAAATTGTGTAATATGAGCGCGATCGCTGGCATAAACGACTGTGTAACCCTGTTGCTGCTTCACTGGATGATGTGCCAGCGTTTTCCGGGTCCGCTTCCGCGATCCTGAATGTTCGATATTGACCCGGTGAAAGCTCGAAGAGTAGGCCATACGATCGGGAATGTCAGACTACAGCATCCGCCAGTGATTGAGTCCCCATAATGAAGCGAGAGCACAAACCCCGAGTACTGGTGCTGGACGCGGATCTGGTCCCCTGCCTGACCATCTCCCGCTCCCTGTTCCGTCGCGGTTGCCTCGTCGATGCGGCCAGTCATACCCTGCGGCCCCTGAGCCGCTACTCAAACGCGGTGAATGCGATCTTTCAATACCCCGACCCGCTGGCGGTACCTGACGCGTTTGTCGATTGGCTGCTCGAACACCTGCGCACGACAGCGTACGACCTGGTCATTCCCGTCACGGAGCGCACGCTCGTGGTGTTGTCGGATCGCCGCGAGCGCCTGTCGCATATCAACATCGCGATGCCGGAAGCGGCGAGCCTGGAAGTGGCGCTGGACAAGGCCCAGACGCTGGAACTGGCTGACAGGGTGGGTGTGCCCAGGCCGCTCGGGATCACCCTGACCTCGCTGGATGAACTCGGCGGATTGAAGAAGTCCCTGAAGTTTCCTGTTGTGCTGAAGCCCGCGCGCTCGATTGGTTCCGCGGCCGGTGGCGCCAGTCAGTTGCAGGTCAGCTATGCCTTTGACGCGTCCGAACTGCAGGCGGGCTGCGCACATGCCCTGCAGTTTGGCCCGGTGCTGCTGCAGGAGTACTTCCACGGTATCGGCGTGGGCGTCGAATTGATTGCCCGGCAGGGCGAGATTGGCTACGCGTTCCAGCACCGTCGCCTGCACGAAGTGCCGCTGACCGGGGGCGGAAGCAGCTTGCGCAGCAGTGAGCCGGTCATGCCGCAGCTGCTCGAGGCCTCGGAACGCCTGATCGCGGCGCTGAACTGGAGCGGCGTCGCGATGGTTGAATTCAAATTGGAGCCCCGTACACAGGAATACTGCCTGATGGAAATCAACGGCCGGTTCTGGGGCTCGCTGCCGCTGGCGGTAGCCGCCGGTGCGGACTTCCCGTCCATGCTGCTGGATCTGGAACTGGACGATGCAATGAAACCCTGTAAACCCTACCGCATCAATATTCACTGTCGCCTGCTGTCCCGAGATCTCGCCTGGTATGAAGCCGTGCTGCGCGGCGGAACGGACGCCCGGATCGCGACAGTGCCCACACGCTGGGACGTTATCAAGAGCCTTGGCCTGTTCTTGCATCCCGGGCACCGTTTCGATGTGCAAAGTCTGCGCGATCCGGTGCCCGGGCTCGCGGATGTCAGCAGGCTTGTCAAGGGCTATGTTCACCGACTCCTCTCGCTGGTCAATGAATGGAGATTCTCCGCGCGCCAACGCCGGGCCTGGAAAAAAGGCGAGGTGCGCAGGGCGATTTCCGAGGCGCGCTCTATACTCTTTCTCTGTTACGGCAATATCAATCGCAGCGCACTGGCGGATGTCATGGTCAGGGCCTACGCGGAAGACTCTGGAATCGCAGTGGATTCCGCCGGATTTCACCGCCAGATCGGCCGGCCGGCGGACCCGGTGATGGTGGAAATTGCCGGGCAGTTCGGCGTGGACATGAAGGCGATCCGTTCAGGCTGTGTTACCGAGCAGCAACTGCGCGACAGCGATGTCATTTTCGTGATGGAGAAAGCGCACTACGACCGGCTCCTCTCGGTGGATGCCGCCCTCGCCGGTAAGGTCTTTTTGCTGGGCGCACACCGCAGCCACGCGGGGTGGCCCGTCGAGATTGCCGATCCCTACGGTCAGTCCCGGGCCAGCTATAAAGCGTGCTACGAACGCATCGCCGAGGCCATCGACAATATCAAGGCCGTGATCGCAGAACGCGCCAGCGACTAGTGTGATCCCCGATGGCCGATACCCCAGGTAAAATCTTGATAGGACTTGGCTCGGGTCGCTCCGGCACCGCCTCCCTGACCTCCCTGGTCGATCGCCAGCCGGGCGCAATCTGCTTTCATGAGATGAACCCCTCGTGCGCGGTGTTCAGCGGCAATCCACAGCCCCAGAGGAATGCCGTCCACGAATTCCGGGCATTGCTCGCCGGTGGTGACAGGGCGCGGTTGTCGATTGACTACTCGCGCCCGTCGTCTGTGCAAACCTATGCCGCGCTGCAAACCATGGGCGAACTGAAACTGATAGGCGACATCGCGTACTATTACCTGAACTATATCGAGGAGTTGTTCGAACTGGCTCCGGAATGCGTGGCCGTGTGCATGAAGCGCGACAGGGAATCGACCGTCGACAGTTGGATGCAGAAATCCGCCATCAGGCGCTGGCCATCACTGTGGCTGGCCGACAGATTCAAGTCATGGATCACCCGAACGCCGTTTTACACAGAGTATAATCACTGGCAGGAGCACGATGGCAGCCGGTGGCGGAAAGACCCGGTGTGGGACAGTTGCTTTCCCAAGTTCGAAGCGTCCTCCAAGCGCGAGGCGATAGGCCTGTACTGGGATTACTACTACCTGGAGGCGGATCGTTTGCAGCGCAAATACCCGGACAGGTTCAGGATTTTCGAGGTTGGCGACTTGAGCAATGCTGAGGGGCAACGACGTATTCTTTCCTTGCTGGGGCTTGCGGAGGATAGAATGGTCGTGGGTGAAGAGGTACATTTGCACAAATCGAGTGGGTCCGGCGTTGATTGATAGAAGGTACGTCAGGGCTCCGGAGGATGCGACTTATACGTATCAGTGGGACACGCCAAAAAGCGCACGTCCATGTGCAGGCTCGGGTGGCGACGTCCTGTCGCCACACGGTCCCACTGATACGTATAAGCCGCATCCTCCTCCATGAACAACTATCTACTCGGCATCAACAAATTGTGGGCGGGTGTTCGGGTGAAATTCGCTATTAGCGAGAAACTGGACATTGGAAGCTGATGAAAAGCAAAGATATACAAACTTTACCCCGGTTCATGGGCGCGGAAGGCGAACAGTACTTCACGCTGCAAATCCGCTGCAGTGCCACCCCCAGAGCCCATATCGTCTACCTGCCCCCCTTCGGGGAAGAGATGAACCGCTGCCGCGCGCTGGTCGCCGAACAGGCCAGGAACTTCGCCGCGGCCGGGTACGCGTGCACGCTTATCGACTTCTATGGCACCGGCGACAGCCAGGGTGAACTGTACGATGCCTCACTGCGGATATGGCAGGAAAACATCCGGCTGACCATCGAGGCACTCAAGCGCGAGGAGGACCTGCCTGTCATCCTGTGGGGTTTGCGGCTCGGCGCATTTGTCGCGCTGGACTTCGCGGCGAAATCCGCTATTGCGATTGACGGTATCCTGCTCTGGCAACCGGTCGTGTCGGGCGGGCGGTATGTTACCCAGATACTGCGGCAGCGTGTCGCCGCACTGGCGGGTAAAAACCTCGCGCCTGAAACCACCGCGCAGATCCGGGAAAGACTGGCCGCCGGCGAACGCGTTGAAATCTCCGGCTATACGGTGGGCGGTGCGTTGATGGCGGAGATCGAAAGCCTGTCACTGGCGGACATGACGGCGCTGTGCTCCGGGAAAATTCACTGGCTGGAAAACGTCAGCGAGGAGGGCGAGGCGCTCACCGGAGCGACACTGAAGGCCATAGAGCAACTGAAAAGTGTCGGCAACGACGTTCTGGTACATCCCTTTACCGGGCCGCAGGTATGGCAATTGCACAAGCGGGACTCGGTACCTGATTTGATCTCTATTACAAGTAGCCTGCTGCGATGAATGTGAATGCGACAACAGAAATCCCGCTGGTGTTCGATTGCCTCGGCGACGACCTGGTAGGGATTGTGCACAAGCCGGAATCACCCTCGGAGATAGGCGTGCTCACGGTTGTCGCCGGCGGGCCGCAGTACCGCGCCGGAGTGGGGCGGGGCATGGTGAGCCTGGCGCGCAGCCTGGCCGGTCGCGGTGTTGCGGTCATGCGTTTTGACTATCGCGGTATCGGTGACAGTACCGGTGACTTCCTCGGTTACGACCAGACGGCCGAGGACATACAGGCTGCCGTAACGGCGTTTCAGCGGGAAGTGCCCGAGGTGAAGCGGGTGGTCCTGTGGGGCGGCTGCGATGCGGCGTCCGGGGCGATGATGCACGGTTGGCGGGTAGCGGGTATACAGAGCCTGGTGCTGGGCAACCCCTGGGTAAGTACCGAGGAGATCCGCTCGGCCGTGATGAGAAAGCACTACACCAAACGCCTTGGCGAGGCGCAGTTCTGGCGAAAACTCATCCGCTTCGAATACAACCTGCTCGAGTACGCCGTGGCGGGGCTGCGCAAAGTGGGTCGCAGGCTGGCCCGTATGTTCTCTCCACCCGCATCCTCAGGAGGTGCGTCATCCACAGACGGCGCCGGACGACCTGTCGATCGAATGCTGGACGGTCTGCGCCAGTTCGAGGGCCCGGTGCTGTTCCTGATGAGTGGTCGCAGCCTGGTGAGTAACGAGTTCGACGAGCTGATCAAGGGCAGCGCCGCCTGGCAGGCGGTTTACAACAAGCCCACCTGCAAACGTCTCGACCTGCCCGATGCTGACCAGACATTCTCGGACGGTGACTCCAGGGCGCGCGTGAACGAGGCTATTCTCGACTGGGTGATGGGTTTGAAGGAAGATTGAATTCTGACGTGGTTTCCGCGCAGGTTATCAACGCTTGATAAAACTCTTGAGCACGCGCTTCAGTGTATGGCCCGCCAGCATCGCCAGGCCTCGCGGGGAACGCGGGTTGTAGGCGGCGATGCCGTGCTGTTCCCTGCGCCTCGACATCCAGTCTGCCTTGTAGCTGTCGTCTCCCGACAGATAGTCGATACGCTGGATGCCGTCCGCGTCGATCACGCGCTGCATCATGTAAGCCGTGAGCACGGTGCCGGGCGACAGGCGCCGATACTCCTCATGGTAGGCGAGTTTGAAAATGTACGCGGTGTTACCGCACACCAGCCAGATCTGGCTGGCGATGGCCTGCTGTTCATACTTTGCGATGCCCAGGCGCAGCCAGCCGCGGTTCGCGGCGAGGCGCAGCAGTTCGGGGACGAAGTTTGGGTAGGGTTCCTCGTGTTTCCAACTGTGGTTGTACACGGTGACATAATCGGCGATCGCGTCTTCCAGCGCGTCCCCGCCGGTCACGAGTTCTAGTTGCCCTTTGCCTTCGGCGAGGAACTTTTTCGTTTTGCGGGCGATGGTGTTTCTCAGTTTGGATGGGCGCGATGCGAGGTAGTCCTGATACGACTCATCGCCTGTATCGTGAATCCAGTTGCCGAAACAGAAGAAGTCGTGGCGGCCTTTCCAGCCGGCGAGTTCGAGCGAATCCCGGACCATGGCAAACAGGGGATCGGCGGCATTCATTGGCGATAGCGTCAGCGCGGAGATGCCCTCCTGTCCCGCGAGATATTGAAACAGCGCCTGGAACAGGTCCCCCGGACTGTCCGAGCAGACGACGGGCGAGTATGCGGAGGTGTAGAACGTGCTCAGCGAACTGGCGCTGTTGCGCTGTGTATCCACCTTGAGTGGGCAGGCGATGAAATCGTCGGCACTGCGCCGCGCGACGTAGATAACCGCCCTGTCCGTGTCGTCCAGCGCATGCAGGGTGAGGTTGGCAAGCCAGCGTTCGCCGTACTGCGGGTTTTTAGTTTCGTAGTCTGCGAATGCCTGGTTCAGTGGGCCGTCCCCGGCGCCGAGTGGCAGACTCAATGCCTCGACCTGGATATGCGTGTTCTGTTCAGTCAACGGGGATATCCGGGTATTGAATCAGTAAAACACTATCGGTGAAAAGACGGGGAATGGCAATACTTCTGCCGATTATGCTAGCCTGATCGCAATTCCGGCTTGAGAACAGGGTGTGGCAGGGTTAGCATGCAACTCGACGCCTGCGGGCCGGACAGATTGCATGCTCCCTCGCGCGGCACCGTAACCACCAGTAGTTATAGATATGGATATTCAGTCAGACGTCATCGCGATTCTGCAGGCAACGCTTGGCGTTCCCGAGGGGGCGATCACGGCCCGTCCTGACACCCGGATTCTGGGTGCGATTCCCGAGATGGATTCAATGTCAGTCGTCGGCATACTGGCCAGCCTGGAAGAGCAGTACGGCATCGCTGTGGATGACGATGAGATTGATGCGGATGTGTTTGCCACCGTGGGCAGTCTGACAGCGTTTGTGGAGGCCAAGCTCGGCTAGCCCATGGATTCGGGACAATTCAGCATCGAAGGACAGTTTCTCGAGCACCAGGGCCGAACCCTCTTCTACGTGCTGCTGTCGCCCACCACCGTGGAGGCGCGCGCTTCCATTCTGTTTTTACCGCCTTTTGCCGAGGAAATGAACAAGTCCCGGCATATCGTGGCCAGCCAGGCGCGCCAACTCGCCGCGGCGGGCTACCGGGTCATGCTGCTCGATGTAACCGGCAGCGGTGATGCGGGCGGAGACTTTATCGACGCCAGTTGGCAGGTCTGGCTGCAGGACGCCCTTTGCGCCGCCGATACGCTGGCGGGGATGGGAGCCGCTCCGCTGCATCTGTGGGGTCTGCGCCTCGGCGCGTTGCTGGCCTGTGAGTTGTCACAGATGAGGTCGGACGTTGACAAACTGGTGCTCTGGCAGCCCGTGTTGAACGGCGAGCAACAGATAGACCAGTTCCTGCGTTTGCGCACGGTGGCGTCGGCAGTCAGTGGCGCGGCGACCTTTGATAGAAAAACACTGTGGAGTGAATTGCGGGCCGGGCGTTCGATGGCAATCGCCGGCTATGAACTGTCGTCCGCGCTGGCGCTGGAAATGGCGAAAGCGCGACTCGGTGACCTGAAGCCCGTGTGCCGAAAAGTACACTGGCTGGAAATCGGGACGCTGGCCCGCGACGGCCTGTCGGTCGCTTCCGAAAATGTCATCACCCACTGGGAGGAGCAGGGGCTCACAGTAGCGAAGACAGCGGTGTCCGGTGACCCGTTCTGGCGGACTGTCGATGCCGCTGTCAATGCCTCCCTGCAACACAGTACCTCCGACATCTTCGCGCAGTCATGACAAACTACAATGAACAGGCAGTGACCTTCAGCGTCGGCGGTGACCGGCTGCTGGGCATTGCCGCGGTTCCCGACAGTGCCGCTGATGTGGGTGTGCTGATTCTGGTGGGCGGGCCCCAGTACCGTGTGGGTAGCCATCGACAGTTTACATTGCTGGCGCGCAGCCTCGCGGAGGCGGGGATTGCGTCGCTGCGCTTCGATTATCGGGGTATGGGTGACAGCGAGGGCGAAAAATGTGAGTTCGACGAGATCGAGGATGAAATCTCCGCAGCGATCGATGTGCTGCTTGCAAATGCGCCCGGTGTTTCCCGTGTCGTGCTGTGGGGGCTTTGTGACGCCGCCTCCAGTGCGCTGATTTTCGCGCACCGGAATCCCCGCGTCAGCGGCCTGGTGCTGCTGAATCCCTGGGTACACAGCGGGGACTACTCCCCCCAGGTGAAACTCGCACACTACTACCGTCCGTCACTGAAGCAATCAGACCAGTGGCGCCGGCTGTTCTCCGGTCAGATCAGGATTCTCCCCGCGTTCGTGGAACTGGCGAAAGACAGCCTGGCACTGCTTGGCAGATACCTGCTGGGCAATGGCCGCAAAGCAGACAGCCTGTCGTTTGTCGAGCTGATGCTCCGGGGGCTGGAGCAGTTCCGGCACGGCACCCTGATTATATTGAGCGAAGCAGACCTCACCGCGCGGGAGTTTTCCACCCTGGTTGCCACCGACTCGACCTGGAAAGCGGCGACCGCGAAGTCCTCGGTGACCACCCATACCGTGGCGGAGGCGGACCATACGTTTTCCCGGCGCCCCTGGCAGGACGAGGTGTCGCGTCTGACGATCGAGTGGTTGCGGCGGCAGTAGCGTAACGCTGTCGGGGTTTCTCGGGGGATTACGGTGACTGACTACCGGAATGCCCTTCCATCCACAACTCGAACACCGTGAGAATCCAGACCAGTTCGCCGTAATAGGCGGCGTGCTGGCTCTGGTGCATTTCCATCGCCCTGTCGATGAACGCCGGCCGGATCAGCCCCCTGTTTTTCAGCTTCAGCAGGTTGTCGTAGGCCATTTCGCGTAGTGGCGTGTAGGTTCTCATCCACACACCAAATGGCAGGCCGAAGCCCTGTTTGGTCTTTTCTATCGTTTCCCGCGGCAGCCAGCCCCTGAGCGATTCCTTGTAGAAGTGACGCAGGTTCTTCTCCTTGATTTTCCAGGCGCTGGGCACGGTGCAGGAAAATTCCACCAGTGCATCGTCCAGCATCGGGTAGGCGACATCCACGCCGGCGAGCGAGCACATGTGGCTCACCTTGCGCAGGTCGTTGTCCGCCAGGGTTATCTGCCAGTCGAGATAGAGCATGCGATTGAGGCTGGAAGCCGGTTCGGGCCGGTGGTAAATGGAGCGCAGCAGGTTGAGCGGCAGGGCCTCGTCCACCTCCCGCAGAAAATCGTCCGCAAAGATCTCGGTGGCCGCATGGCGGTGCAGGAAATTGTAGCTTTGCAGGCGATCCGGGAGCGGCGTGTTGGCCTGGGCGACATAGCTTGCGGCCTTGGATGCCAGTGGGAGGCCGGAGGGCATCAGCTTTACCAGCGGCTCGACCAGGCCCTTGCGCAACGGCGCGGGAATTTTCGCGTAGTGTTCGAACACCCGCTGTTTCAGGTAGCGCTCGTTGCCGGCAAAAAACTCGTCGCCACCGTCGCCGGCCAGCAGGGTGTCCACGCCATCCTCAGCCGCCATCCTCGCGCAAAAATAGGCAGGCAGGGCGGAGGAGTTGCCGAAGGGTTCATCGTAACTGGTCGCAATCCCCGGCAGCGCTTCCACCACGTCCTCGGGGGTCACGTAGTACTCGTTCAACTCGACACCGAAGTGCTTCGCGGTGATCCTCGCAAAGGCCATCTCATCGTAGCCCTCGGCTTCAAACCCGATCGAGTACGCGGCCGCGTTGTTGTCACTCAACTCGGACAGCAGGCCTGTAACCGTCGAGCTGTCGAGGCCGCCGCTGAGGAAGGCGCCCACTTTTCCGGTATCGGGCAGGCACTTCTGCACCGCGGATCGCAGGCTCGTTTTCAGCTGCCGGGAAAGCGCCTCGAAGGGCTGTTCGTCGACTGCATCGGAGAATGTCGGACACCAGTAGTTGACCAGGCGGCTCTCCCCGTCCCGGTAGTCCAGGTAGTGCGCGCCGGGTAGTTTCCCGAGCCCGCTGTAGACAGTGCCGGGGCCCGGTACCATATGAAAATAGACGTAATTGTAGACACCCTGGTTGAGCAGCGGCGCCTCACTGCCGGTGCACGCCAGTGCCTCCTTGGCGGTGCCCGCAAAAGCCAACAGGTTCGCGCTTGCGTGATAGTACATGCAGTGCTGCCCGAGGCGGTCGATGCCGAGCAGCACGCGGTTTGCCCGGGTGTCCACTATTGCGCAGGAAAACGCACCGGTCAGCCGCTTGAAAATCTCGTGGGAGTATTTTTCATAGCCCTTGGCCAGCGCCGCGCTGTTGCCCTCGAGCTGCGCCAGTTCGGCCAGCCCCGGGTCGCGAAAATGCGGTCGTCCCGCGATGCTGGCAGCACCGCCTCCGGCAAGCTGGCAAGCGCCGGCCGTCATCACCATGGCGTACGCCGCAGCCTTGTCGGTTGTCGCCGGGAAGGGTGAGCGCAGCGCTTTTTGCATTGCGTCGATGCCGTCCCCGGCCCGGGTCGGGCTGTCGGGCGGGCAGTAGCGGCCGAGGATGCTGTGCCGCGTGAAACCCTTGCTGCCGCAATAATCGTTATCCGTGCGCTGCTTCATTAACGAGAACTCATTCACGAAATGTCGAGCCTGCCATCCTATCATTTGGCCACAGCAAGGGTAAGTTGACCGGTTCACATCCTGGATAAATCGGGCGCGCAAATAGCTGCCGGGCCGGCGACCGGACAGGTGAGCCGTGTTCAATCGCGGTGGCCAGCGCGGTCGACTGTGACCTGCTTAATAAAAAGGGAGTATTTTAGTGGTGCGCCTGTACAGAATCTGCGACAGTGAATCAATGTAGAGCGCGTTTTCCCCCGGGGTTTTGAAGGTTTGCTTTTTAATTCCTACGAATTCATTTTTGTCTTTTTCCCGTTGTGCGCGTTCGGATTCTTTGTCTGTGCCAGGTATTTCTCGCTGGATACCGCGCTGGGTTTCCTGGTATTCGCATCGCTGGGATTCTATGCGTACTGGAAGCCGGTTTACCTGGCGCTGCTGCTGTTTTCAATCGCTTTTAACTTCGCAATCGGGCGGGTACTGTCCCGGGACAATGCCTGGCGTCATCGCGGAACCCTGGTTTTCGGCATTGCGGTGAACCTGGGGCTGCTCGGGTATTTCAAGTACGCCAATTTTTTCGTAGACAATGTCAATGCGGCGTTTGGCACCCACTGGGATATCGGTACCATATTCCTGCCGCTGGCGATTTCATTTTTTACGTTCCAGCAGATCTCCTATCTGGTGGATGCCTGGCAGGGCAAGACGCACGAGTACAATTTTCTGCATTACGCCCTGTTCGTCTGCTTTTTCCCACAGCTCATCGCAGGTCCCATTGTGCATCACCGGGATATCATCCCGCAGTTTATGAAGCCGGGGAACCTGACGCCGAGATGGTCCAATTTCGCGGTCGGCATTTCCATTTTCGCCATTGGCCTGTTCAAGAAAACCGTGATCGCGGACAGCCTGTCGACTTATGTCGGTCCGGTCTATGACGCCGGCGCAGTCGGCGGCAACGTGGATTTCTTCCGCGCCTGGGGCAGTTCACTCGCGTACACTTTCCAGCTGTATTTCGATTTTTCCGGGTACTCCGATATGGCCATCGGCGCCGCCCGGGTGTTCGGCGTGCGCCTGCCGGTCAATTTTTTCTCGCCCTACAAGTCCACCAGCATTATCGAGTTCTGGCGGCGCTGGCACATAACGCTCTCGCAGTTCCTGCGCGATTACCTGTATATCGCGCTTGGCGGCAACAGGAAGGGCAGGTATCGGCGCTATGTCAACCTGTTCCTCACCATGCTGCTCGGCGGGCTCTGGCACGGCGCCGGCTGGCCGTTCGTTGTCTGGGGGGCGCTGCACGGCGCTTATCTGATGGTCAACCACGGCTGGCGACACATCATGTCACAGCTCGGATGGGATTTTTCCGGGCGTCTTGCCTACCGCGCCCTGGCCTGGTGTGTCACGTTTGTCGCGGTGGTTTTTTCCTGGGTCTATTTCCGCGCCCCCACCCTGGAACAGGGCAACCAGATTGCGCTGGCCATGCTGGGCCTGTCCGGTTTCGAAATTCCCGCCGGAATCCTCGCGCGGCTGGGGGGGATGGGCGCGCAGCTGACCGCGATCGGTTTTGTGCCCGCCCAGGGTGGCGGCGCTGTCATCGTGAGCAACTATTTGTGGGTGCTGATGGTGGCGCCGATAGCGCTCCTGCTGCCGAATGTCGCCCAGATATTCATGCGGCACGATCCGGTGCTGTACGAAAACGACAAGGCGTTCCACAGCATACGCGGCAGCAGACTGCTGAGTTGGGACTACAACAATCGGTGGGCGCTGGCTGTCGCGCTCGCCGGAGTGGCCGGTATTCTGACATTGCAGCAGGTGTCAGAATTCCTCTACTTCCAGTTCTAGGGCGCCCCTGTGAAAGCGAAAACCTATCTTCTGCGCGCATTGATTCTTGCCCTGGGCATCAGCTTTGCGGTGGTGGGCGTGAACTATCTGGTGGACCCCTACGGTATTACCGGTGCTACGCGGATAGCGGGCCTCAACGAGTACAAGACTGAAATCAACGAACACACCAGGATACTGAAACGATACCAACCCCTGTTCTCTTCACACAATGCGCTGATCGTCGGCAATTCCCGCGTCGAGTTGGGGATCGCTCCGGCACACGACTGCTTTCATCGCGCCGGGATGTCGGCCTACAACCTGGGGATGCCGGGCGCGGAAGTGGATACGCAACTCGCTTATGCGTTGAACCTCATCTATCAACAGCCGATCAGGACAGTATTCCTGAGCCTCGATTTCACGGATTTTATTTCCTCCAGCGACCAGCCCCGCGCGGATGCGAAGAACAGGCTCGACAAGGCGGGTGGCGAGCTGCGCCGGTCGGTATCCAACGAGGAAAATCCCGGATACTACCGTTTCGTGCTGCGGGATTACTTCAAGTCGCTATTCTCGCTGGATGCGCTGATCGCTTCCGTGAAAACTGTCGCCCTGCAGGGCATTACCTCGCCAGACCGGGACCTCGCCGGCTTCAATCCCGCGCGGGATTTTGCCGAGGCAGTCAGGTTAGAGGGGCCGCGCGCGCTGTTCGACCAGAAGATGGCGAGCCTGGGCAAGAAGTACAGCAGGCCGTGGTACCTGCGCGATACCCGCGGGCAACTGAATATCGGCTTTGCGGAACTGCGTCGTTTTCTCGACATCACCAGCGCGCGCGGAATAAAAGTCTATCTGTTCACCAACCCGTTTCACGAGAACTTCTGGGCGCTGTTTCGCGCCCAGGGTCTTATGCCGGCCTACCAGGACTGGCTGGCGTCGATAGAGGCGCTGGCGCGAGAGTACCCGGGCGGTGCTGTCGAGTTGTGGGACTTCTCCGGTGATTCACCGTATATACACGAGCCGGTTCCGGCGGCGGGTGTCCGGTCCGGGCCCCTGCGCTGGTTCTGGGAACCGGCGCACTACCGGCGCGAGGTGGGCGACCTGATGCTGGACGCAATGCTCGCCGACAGCTGTGACAGCAATGTCTCGTTCGGGCGCCAGGTTTTCTAGCACGCCTCGCCCAACGCAACACGCGGCGAGGCTCAAACTCGACGCTGCGCGAGCAACGACTCCACTTCCCGCAGTATCGATGCGGGTGCGATTTTCTTGCCGAGAATGCCCACGGCGATTCCCGCTTCCGCGTCCTTGTCGGCATCCCCCAGCATGAAGCTCTGTGAC
This sequence comes from Gammaproteobacteria bacterium, assembly GCA_030427485.1. Classification (GTDB taxonomy): domain Bacteria; phylum Pseudomonadota; class Gammaproteobacteria; order Pseudomonadales; family Halieaceae; genus Marimicrobium. Next base: position 12,812 of record JAUICG010000010.1, on the reverse strand, counting down.
AGTTCGGGGTGCCACTGCGCAATCAGGCTTTCCAGCATGCCGGTAGCCGGTTTGCGGCAATCGCAGGTGATGGCCAGTCCGTCCACCGTGCCCTCGGGGTGGTGCGGGCAGTACCGGAAGTCGTCAACATGCGCGCCTATGCCGGACAACTCGTCGGCCATCCACTGGTGAAGCGTATCGACGGCGGCCGCGTTGTAGTAACCGCGCGCAATACCCGCCTGGTTGGTGACGATGAACACGAGGTAACCGGCATCGTTCAGCCGCTTGATCGCTGTCTTTGCGCCGTCAATCCAGCGGAAGTGTTCGATTCTGTGCGTGTAACCGTCGTCGTGGTTCAGTGTCCCGTCCCGGTCGAGGAAGGCGGCCGGTTTTCTCAGCCTGTCTGACAGTGCGGCCCTGGCCGTTTCGAGGTCTTCCGGGATGCCGATATCGATGAAAAACCCCGTGTAGGCGCGGCCGATCAGGCGACCCTCGTTTACCAGCTGCGGAAATATCTCCTGCTCCAGCGAGCAGGGTGTGTGCCGGATCGCATCGAGCATTGCGGACTTTATCCAGTATACGCCGCTGTTTATCAGGCCCGATTGCGGCGCGGCGGGCTTTTCACGAAACGCGCTGATGCGCGCACCGTCCAGTTCAACGAATCCGTATCGCGTCGCATGTTCCACCGGCAGCAGCGCCACGCGGCACAGCCAGTCAGCGGGTTCGCCTTCGCGCTCGCAGTTGCACAGGTCCAGGTAGTTGAAATCGAAAATGGAATCGCCGTTCAGCAGCAGGAACTCGTCCCGCAAGTGTTCCCTGGCGTAGCGGAGCGCGCCGCCGGTGCCCATCGGTGAGGGTTCCACCACCACCCTGATGGTGGCATCGATCGCCTGCGCGAAGCTGTCATCGTGGCTGTATTTTTCAGACACCACGTCGGCCTGGTAGCCGGCTAGTAAAACGAACTCGGTAAAACCGAAGCGGCGCAGATTGCACATCACGTGCTCGACAAACGGACGCCCGCAGACCTCGAGCAGGGGCTTGGGTGTGCTGCGAACGGCGTCGCCCAAACGGGTGCCCTTGCCGCCAATGAGAATGGCGGCTTGTTTCACAATTTTCATAAAAATAAGCTTTCCGCAGGCGTTCAGGCGCTTTATCTGGCCCTGTTTGCGCTTTAGTATCAGGGAGTCAATATAACTGTGCCCTTACGGCGGGGCAAGGGTAGTCCTTGCTGTAGACAATCTGAAAAGAAGCAGAATGAAAAAATTGCTGTACCTGGTTCATCGATTGCCTTTTCCCCCCAACAAGGGCGATAAGATTTCCTCCAATAATATGCTCAACTATTTTTCCGCTCGCTGGCGCGTACACCTGGGTACGTTTGTCGATGACCCGGAGGATTGGCAGCATGTGAGTACAGTGCGGGAAAAGTGTGAGGACAGTTGCATTGTCGACCTGCCCAGACACAAACGCCTGACCGGCAGCATTCGCGGCATGCTCAACGGACAGGCCCTGAGTCTCAGCTACTATCACAATGCCGAACTGCAGGACTGGGTGCGGGCAAGCATCGAGCGGGAGTGTCCGGACGCGGTGCTGGTATTCAGCGGGGTGATGGGGCGATTTGTGAAGGATTTGTTGCCGGCGCACGTCCCGGTGGTCTTCGACGCGGAGGATGTCGACAGCGAAAAATGGCGCAGTTACGCACAGGCGAAGCGCTGGCCGCTATCCTGGCTCTACCAGCGCGAAGCGGACAAACTGCTGGCGTATGAGCGGGAAATGGCGGCAGCGACGCATGTGAGTATATTTGTCTCGCAGGAAGAGGCGGCCCTGTTCAGGAAACTGGCGCCGGAGAGCGCGGACAAGGTGCACTATCGCACGCAGGGCGTCGACAGCGCGTACTTCGATGCGGCGTTGTCCTTCGAGAATCCCTACCAGGACGGGCAGAGAGTACTGGTGTTTACCGGCGCGATGGACTACTGGCCGAACGTCGAGGCGGTGAAATGGTTCTGCGAACAGGTGCTGCCCGCGCTGCGGGCGCGGCAGCCGGATTTTCTGTTCTGTATCGTGGGCATGAAACCTACCGAGGAGGTGCAGCAACTGGGCAAGCTGCCCGGTGTGCGTGTGACCGGCGGCGTGCCCGATGTGCGGCCCTATCTGCAGCATGCGCTGGCCGCCTGCCTCCCGCTGCAGATCGCGCGCGGCATCCAGAACAAGGCACTGGAGGCCATGTCCATGATGCTGCCCGTGCTGGCGACGCGCGATGCCCTGGTGGGTATCGTCGACTATCCCGATGTCCTCTCGGTGGTGGCCGATGATGCCGCTGCGATGATTGCCGCCGCCTCGAAGCTGCTGGCGCAGCCCCGCCAGCAGAATACCGCCGGTCGGGCCTGTGTGCTGGAACACTACAACTGGGATACCAACCTACGTCGTATGGAAGCGTATCTGATCAACGAAGAGGCTGCCCGGTAATGCATGTACTGCACGTGCTGGATCACTCGATCCCGCTGCAAAGCGGCTACACCTTCCGCACCCGCGCAATCCTCAATGAGCAGCGGGCACTGGGCTGGAGGACCACGCAGGTTACCGGGCCCAAGCACAATCCGGGGAAGGCGATTGCACCTGTGGAACAGGTCGACGGGCTGGAGTTCTATCGCTGTCAGGGTGCGCAGGGCCTGCTGGAAAAGTTGCCCGTCATCGGGCAGTGGTCGGTGATCAGCGCGCTTACCCGGCGCCTGATCGAGGTCGCGCGCAGGGAGAAGCCCGACGTGATACACGCGCACTCGCCCGCGCTGAACGGTGTCGCCGCGATTCGTGCGGGCCGGGCGCTGGGCTTGCCGGTAGTCTACGAGATCCGTGGTTTCTGGGAGGATGCCGCTGTCAGTCATGGCACCAGCCGTGAGGGCGGGCTGCGTTACCGCCTGACGCGCGCGATGGAGACCTGGGTGCTCCGGCGCGCCAATGAGGTGACGTGTATCTGTGAGGGTATCCGCCAGGACCTGATCGCGCGGGGCATTGCACCGGAGAAAATCACCATAGTACCCAACGCGGTCGACGCCAGTCGCTTCCAGCCGGTCGGTGCGCGCGACAGCGCGATCGAGGAGCGGCTGCAATTGCGCGGGAAAAAAGTCATTGCGTTCATCGGTTCGTTCTATGCCTATGAAGGACTGGACCTGCTGGTGGCGGCAATGCCCAGGTTGTTGGAAGTGCGCCCGGATATCCGCCTGCTGCTGGTGGGTGGCGGCCAGGTGGCCGACGAAATCAGGGAACAGGTGGTGACACTGGGATTGCAGGATGCCGTGGTAATGACCGGACGGGTTCCCTACGAAGAGGTCGAGGGCTATTACTCGGTCACGGATGTGCTGGTCTATCCGCGCAAGTCGATGCGCCTGACCGATCTGGTCACCCCGCTGAAACCATTGGAGGCGATGGCGCAGAAGAGCCTGTTCCTGGCCTCGGATGTCGGCGGGCATAAAGAGCTCGTGCGCGACGGGATCACCGGTACGCTGTTCAAGGCGGATGATCTCGATGATCTGGTGAACACCCTGCTGAATCTGCTTGACCAGGAAACGCGCTGGCCCGCTATCCGTGAGGCGGGTCGCGATTTTGTTGAAAATGAACGCAATTGGGTCAACAGCGTGGCAAACTTGAAGCCAGTTTACCAACGCCTGGTGCCGGGAGAGAGTGAGCAATGTTAATCAGGTCAAAAGCGCCGCTGCGGCTCGGCCTGGCCGGTGGCGGCAGCGACGTGGCGCCGTATTGCGATCTCTACGGCGGCGCGGTCCTGAACGCGTCGATCAACCTGAGCTCCTTCTGCACGATCGAGCCCTGCGACGACGGGACCGTGACTTTCGTCGCCACCGATCGCGATGAGATTTTCAGCGCACCCAGTGCCGTGGCCTACCCCTACGACGGGCTGCTGGACCTGCACAAGGGCGTGTACAACCGCATCGTCCGCGATTTCAATGACGGCGAACCGCTGTCGTTGAAAATAAGCACGCATTCCGATGCGCCGGCGGGTTCGGGCCTGGGTTCCTCCTCCACCATGGTGGTCGCGATTCTGACCGCGTTCGCCGAGCTGCTGCATCTGCCGCTGGGCGAGTACGATGTCGCGCACCTGGCCTTCCAGATCGAGCGCCAGGACATCGGCCTGAGAGGGGGCGCGCAGGACCAGTACGCGGCGACATTTGGCGGCGTGAACTTCATGGAGTTTCACGAGCAGAACCGGGTTACCGTCAACCCCCTGCGCATCAAGAAATGGATTCTCAGTGAACTGGAGGCCTCCACGGTTTTGTACTACACCGGTGTGTCCCGCTCCTCGGATATGATCATTGCCCAGCAGATCGAGAGCTTCAAGTCCGGACAGGGGAAATCGGTGGAGGCGGTGCACCAGCTGAAGCAGGATGCAAGCGCGATGAAAGATGCGCTGCTGCGCGGCAATATCCGGCGCTTCGGTGAAATACTGGGCCGCAGCTGGGAAGCCAAACGCAACCTCGCCGACAAGATAAGTAACCCGGAGATCGAAGAGGTGATGCGGGTCGCGCGCGAGGCGGGCGCCTGGGCCGGTAAGGTCTCCGGCGCCGGCGGTGGCGGCTTTATCGTCTTTATTGTCGACCCGGTGGAACGCGTGCAACTGGTCCGGGCCCTGAACCAGCTGGGCGGCGATGTCGTCCCCTTTCAGTTTGAACCACATGGAGCTTGCGCATGGAACGTCCCGACCTGAACTACGTGGTAAATGAATTCCATGCCTCAGTGGCGGTCAAGCAGCGTATTCTTGACGACACCCCGTTTATGCAGCAGATCACGGACATCGGTCACCTGTTGATCGATCGCTATGAGGCAGGGAACAAATTGCTGGTCGCGGGCAATGGTGGCAGTGCCGCGGATGCGCAGCATATTGCCGCGGAGTTCGTCAGCCGCTTTAACTTTGATCGGCCCGGCCTGCCCGCGCTGGCGCTGACTACGGATACCTCGATACTCACCGCCGTCGGCAATGACTACGGGTACGATCAACTGTTTCGCCGCCAGCTCGAGGCCAACGGCCTGGCCGGGGATGTCTTCCTCGGGATATCCACCTCGGGCAACAGCCCGAACATCCTGATGGCGCTGGAAGCGGCGCGTCTGAAGGGCATTACCACCGTCGGGCTGACCGGCGCAAGCGGCGGCAAGATGCGCGACCTGTGTGACCACTGCCTGTGCGTGCCCAGCGGCGATACGCCGAGGATTCAGGAAGCGCATATCGTGATTGGCCACACGCTGTGCGCGATGGTCGAGCTGGCGCTGTTTGACGATCCGCGCCAGTGATTTGCGCTTTCCCCGCGGCTTGGAGTAAGCTGTTTGCACGTCGGCGCTTGTCCTCCGGTGGAGACGAAAATGCAGCTTTCTATTCTTATTATTGCGATGATAGTCGGGCTGGTTGTCCTGTTCAGGTTGCGCCAGTTCCGGTTCGCCGCGCAGGACAATCGCAAAGGCGATAGAAGAAGAGGCTTTGGTGCCACGCATCCGTTTCGCGCAGTATCCATTGAAACCACTCCGGGTGGCTGCAACGCTGCATGGGCCATCAGGACACAACGTTTTCTGCGGGAAGGGGCGCCTGCCCTGCCGCTGGCAAAATGCAATGCGGCAGAGTGCCGTTGTCGCTATCGCTACCATGAAGACCGGCGCAGTGGCCAGATGGATCGCCGACTGGGCCCGGTCGAGGAGTCGGACGAGTCAGAGTTCTGGAGTCTGCGCAATCGCCGCAGTTTCCTCGGACGCCGTCTTGCGGAGAAGTCCTCGCTGTAGTACTACCCGGGTTGCACCCCGCACTGGCAGAGGGTTTGCGGGATACCCTCTCGACCCGGTGCGATACGCCCGCTTGAAAACGGGTGAACGAATCTGCCGGGCGGTGCTGTCATGAACGTTCGGCGCTCCGTTGCGGTATTCTTCAGCGCCAAATATGTGGAGCTGTTGCTCGGGCTGATCTCCAGCCTGATCCTCGCGCGCCTGCTCAGCCCCGAGGAATTCGGGATATACAGCATCGCTGCGTCTGTTGTCATCATCGGCTACCTGTTCCGTAATTTTGGAGTCGGGCAGTTCATTGTCCAGGTCGAAACGCTGCATGATGGCATCCTGCGCTCGGCGTTCACCGTCACGCTCGGTATCTCGTGGACCATTGGCCTGTTGCTGATCGCAGTCGCCCCCCTGCTGGGTGACTACTATGAAAACGCCGGGATCGCGACGGTACTGCGTTTTCTTTCACTGAACTTTTTCATGCTGCCGTTCGGCGCCATCGCCGACGCCGTGTTGCGGCGCAATATGTCCTTCGACAAACTGGCGGTGATCAATATCAGCGCCGCGTTTACCACGCTGTTGGTGGGCACCACGGCGGCTTACCTGGGCGCCAGCTACCTTTCGATCGCCTGGGCCGCGAATGCCTCGACTCTCGTCTCCATCGCTATGACGCTGTTTTACAGGCCCGCCGGGCTTCCCTGGCTACCGGGTGTGAGTCATCTCCGGGAGGTGTGGAAGTTTGGTCTCAAGGTCGGGTTGATGGACCTGGTGAACCGGGGAAGCGACGCGGCGACGGAACTCATCATCGGCCGCGCCCAGAGTTTGTTCAGCCTGGGGATATACTCCCGCGCCTACGGCACGTTCTGGCTGTTCGAGTACGCGTTTACGCAGGGCATTCGCCCGGTGATACTTCCCTACCTGTCGAAGGCGAAACACGAGCAGGCCGATCTTGGCGAACTCTATATCGGTATCGTGACCTTCACCTCGATTTTCCTGATGCCCTTTTTCGTGTTCCTGGGGCTGAATGCCCACGATATCATCTATGTGATGTACGGCGACCAGTGGGCCGAAGCGGTTCCGGTATTGCAGGTGTTGTGTATCGCCGGTTTGTTTTTCGCGCCCACAATATTCTTCGAGCAACTGATGATCGCGCAGGGCCGTCCCGGCCAGGGTCTGCGCTATATCGCCATGTCGCAGGCACTGCGCCTGCTCGCCCTGGCGGCCCTGGTCGGGATCAGCCTGGAGGCGGCGGCAGTGGCGCTGATTGTCTGGGCGCTGGTGAAAGTCGCGCTCGCATTTTCCATGGCGCGCCAGCATTTCGATCTGCGACCACTGGGTTTTTTCAAAGCACTGTGGCCGGCGATGCTGACTGCGCTGTTCCTCGGCCTGGGGATCTGGGGAATGATGGACGCGACCGCCGCCTGGGAGACACCGCTGTTCAGGTTGTTGGCGGCCGGCCTGTCCGCGGTGGTGACCTGGCTGGCATCGATCTTCGCGTTCAAGCACCCGATCGCCGCGGAAATCAACGGCCTCTACCAGAAGCTGCGGGGCCGGCTGGCCTAGCCAGCATCGCTCACCGGGTTGCCTCGGTCGGAAGCTCGGACACCCACTGGCAGATGGACTCGATGGCGGTAACGCAGTTGGCGCAGTAGGTCTCGCCAAAATCCGCGGGCAGGGGAGCGTCGGCGGGTATCAGGCTGGCTGCTTCCAGTGCCCTGGTCCCGTCAAAATCGACGAATGCGATACGCACCGTCAATTCGCTTGCCGGCCGGCCGAAGGCCACGCCGGGTAGCAATGCGACGCCGGTTTCGCTGATCAATTGTTCGCACAGGCCGACGCTGTCGGTGATGCCCCTGGCGGATAGACCGGGCCTGAATCCCTCGAAGTCCAGGAACAGGTAGAATCCGCCCTGTGTCGGCGCAATGTCAAAGCCCTGCCGGCGCAAGCGGGAAACCAGTGTGTGGGCAAGGTGTTCCAGTACGCGGCGCGATTGGACGAGGTACTGTTCGATCTCGGGGCCACCCTGGAAGGCCTTGATTGCCGCGTACTGTATCGGTGCGGAGGTCGAGGTGTAGGTTTCGCTCGCCGCCGTCGCCATCGCGTTTTTCAGCCACTGCAGCTGTGCCGGGAAGGTAAACGTGCCGAGTCTCCACCCGCCGGCCCCGCACCACTTGCTTAAACCGCTGCTGACAATGGTCCCTTCCGGATAGAACTGCGCAATCGAGGTTTGTTCACCCTTGAAATGCACCTCACCGTAAATCTCGTCGGCCAGCACGAGGATCCGGAATTTGCGGGTCACCGTTGCGATGGCCTTCAGTTCGCTGTCGGTATAGGTGTAGCCGTGCGGATTCGAGGGGTAGTTCAGTATGATCAAACGCGGGCGATCCGGATCGCTGGCGCACAACTTTTCCAGGTTCTCGGGTGTCACTTTCCAGTGGTTTCTGGCATCGGTTTCCAGCCACTTGATTTGCCGTCCGATGATGTGCGCCTGCGGGGCATAGGATACCCAGCTGGGGGTTGGAATCACCAGCTCGCCGTAATACACCAGTTGCAGAATAAACATCAGCTCTTTGGAGCCGGGCCCGATCATCACGTCTTCGGCAGCGAAGGTCAGCCCCTGTGTCCGGCGGTAGTAGTCGGCGACCGCGGCGCGCAGTTCGGGCAGCCCCAGCACCGGGAGGTAGTCTTTCTGGTGCGCATTGGCCCGGAGTTCATTCACCACCACGTCGGGTACCGGGAAGGGCGACTGCCCGAGGCCGAGCTTGTAGATGCGCTTGCCTTCCCTGATCAGTTGGTGACTGCGCTCGTTGATGCCCAGCGTCGCGGAGATCGGCAAACCGCGAACATTCAGGTTCAGGTGTGAGGTAAGAGCGGACTTGTCGGGCATGTGAGTCCTGTAGTGAAGGCTTGGCGCTGCCTGCTGTCTTGATCGGCGCTGTTGCCGCTACAACAGGTGCGCCCCGGTCGGTGTTGACAGCCCCTACCTGCTCTGGCGGGCCTGCTGCATCGCATTGTACTCCTGTTCGAAGAAAAACGCCTTCTCGCCAAACGCCGGCTTGAGCTGGTCGAGCCAGGTGGCTTTTTCGCAGTAGCTGGCGAAGAAGGGCCGGTAGGACCAGTCGGGATTTCGGCTTTGCAGAAACCGCAGCGCGAACACTTTTTCCCCGTTGATTTCCGTTACGCCCTGTACCTCGACCTTCCCGGGCGAGGCGCTCATCACCGGTCCCCGCGCCGTACGCCCGAGGCCGGAGAGCTGTTTTACCGCCTCCCGGTACACCGTCCAGGCCCTGGCCAGCGGGATTTCGAAATACTGTTTGGCGCCTGTGTCGCGCTCGACGAACATGTAGTACGGGATGATGCCGGCTTCCACCTGCATAGCCCAAAGTTTTGCCCACACATCCGGGGAGTCGTTGATATGGGCCAGCACCGGCCCCTGGCTGCGAATCTCCACGCCGGTCTGGCGCAGCGCATCGATGGCGGCCCTCGCGACCGGCGTGTCCATTTCCCGCCAGTGATTGAAGTGGGCCATGATCGCCACATGTTTTCCGGCGTCGACCAGATGCGCCAGCAGATCCAGTAATTCCTGCGCATCGCTGTCGCTGAGGAAGCGCTGCGGCCAGAACGTCAGCGCCTTGGTGCCGATGCGAATTGTCCTGATGTGGGCGAACTTCGGTTCGGTCAGCGGCTTCAGCAGCGCCGCCAGGTGCCGTGTTTTCATTACCATCGGATCGCCGCCCGTCACCAGGAGATCGCTGACAGCCGGTTGTGTCTCGAGGTAGTTGTGCAGCTCCGCCGTGTCCGTCGAGGCCATGCGCAGGTTCTCGTCCCCGACGAACTGCGCCCAGCGGAAGCAGAAGGTACAGTAACTGTGGCATGTCTGGCCCTGCGTCGGGAAAAACAGCACTGTCTCGCGGTACTTGTGCTGCAGGCCATTGAGTCGCTTGCCGTTGCGATCCAGCGGTACATTCATTTCCAGTTGCCCGCTGGGCTGGGGATTCAGCCGCGCGCGCAGGGTGCTCGCCAGTGCGCTGATCTTGTCGCGGGGTGCGTTTTGCTCGATCAGCGCGGCCATCTGCCGGTACATCTCGGGGGGGAGCATGTCGCGCTGGGGGAAGGTGAGTTGGTAAAGCGGATCATCCGGGACATTGGACCAGTCGATCAGCTTTTCAATCACATATTGATTGACGCGAAACGGCAGAATCGAGGACACCACTTTCATTTCGAACAGTGCTGCGCTGGAAACCGACCTCAACTGCGCGATCCTGTCGATGTCCTTGTGCGTATAAACTTTGAACTGCGACAGGATGTTGGATGGAATGACGCCGTCAGCCCCGGATTCGTCAATCACTGATATTTGGTTCATACATCGTCCTGTCCAGCAGCATGCGGTCGGCGCGCAGCAATCCGCCTGTTTTTTACGACAGCCGTTTACCGAACCGGGCCACAGGGCCGGTTCGGAAACCGCCATTGAGCACTACCGCGAAAAGCCGGGTGTCGGAGATGTCTGGCTTCAACCACCTACGAGACACATGAATAAATCTGGCGCGAACGTTGCATTGTACCTTTCCGCAGAATATGCTCACAGAGTACAGCAATACCTGAATGGTAGATGAGAGTCGACTTATTTTCTACTGGATTCCCAGTATTCTCCCGGTTTGCGATGTGGTGCACATTCTGGAGCGCTCGGCGGTTTTTATTTCCCGCATCCCAAAATACTATAACGTGTGTGTCTGGCGCTGCTGAATAGAGTTCGCCACGCTTTTCAGGCGTGGCTTTTTTGTGTCGAGTTTGTATCGAGAGAGGAGTGGTGAGTGGAAGCCCTGGAACTCGCAAAGAAGGTTCTTGCGACAAATTTGCAACTGGAGCCGGACGAACTGACGGCTGACACCGAGATACTGGGGAACTTCCCGCAGTTCAATTCGCTGACCATCGTGGGCGTGATCGGCTCGATCGAGGACGAGCTGGACTGCGTGATTGATGACGAAGATATTACCACCGATATTTTCGCGACCGTCGGCGAACTGGCGGATTTCATTGAGAGCCGCAGCTGATAGTGTCAACAGGCCATAGGCGCGCGCACGGCAAGGCGGGTAATGTCCGTTACCCCCTGTGCGTTTTCCATTACCAGGCGAGTTAGAAGATACGGGAGCTACCGATGAAGGTTCGGCGTGTACGGTTGTTGCATGACCTGGTGTTTGCGATGGCGGAGTCAAACCCGGAATTGCCGGCGCTGCTGCACAAAAAGGAGACTCTGTCGTTTGCGCAGCTGGCAGGTGAGGTGGAGCGCTTTGCGCACAGTATCCGTGGTCTCGGCCTCGATCCGAACGAGCGGGTCGGTATCTATCTGCCCAAGCAACTGGAGGTGGTTGTCGGCCTGTTCGGGGCGACTGCAGCCGGCGGCGTAGCGGTGCCGATCAACCCGATGCTCAAGGCCCAACAGGTGTCGCATATCCTGCGCGACTGTAATGTCCGTGTCCTGATCACCTCGCCGAGCCGCGCGAAACAGCTAAAGGACATACTGCCGGACTGCCACGATCTCGATTTCCTGGTGCTGGCGGGTGCCGTCAAGGAGCCGCTGCAGCTCGCGAACGCCAGGACGCTGTCCTGGGACGAACTGCTCGGCACCCCGGGCGTTGAGCCGCCGCTGCGTATCGATTCCGATATGGCGGCGATCCTGTATACCTCGGGCAGCACGGGATCGCCCAAGGGCGTGGTGTTGTCCCACCTGAATATGGTGGCGGCCGCGGAGAGCTCCGCTGAGTTTCTTGAACTCACCGCCAGCGACCGCCTGCTGGCTGTGCTGCCGCTCAGTTTTGACTATGGCCTGACACAGCTTACGACGGCCTACTACGTCGGTGCGTCGGTGGTGTTGATGGATTACCTGTTGGCGAAGGAGGTGGTCGCAGCGGTGGTCAAGTACGGGGTTACCGGGATATCCGCGGTGCCGCCGATCTGGAACCAGCTCGCCGTGCTGGAGTGGCCGGAAAGTGCGCGCAAATCCATGCGCTACATCACCACCTCGGGCGGCGCGGCCAGGCGGTCGACGCTGGACCGGTTGCGCAGCAAACTGCCCGACACGGTGATATTCCAGATGTATGGGCTGACAGAGGCCTTCCGCTCGTCCTATCTGCCGCCGGCGGAGATCGATGAGCGCCCGGGCAGCGTCGGCAAGGCACTGCCCAATGTGGAGCTGATGGTGGTGCGCGAGGACGGGACGCGCTGCGCGCCGAATGAACCCGGGGAACTGGTGCACCGGGGTTCCCTGGTTGCGCAGGGCTACTGGAATGATCCCGAGCGCACCGCGCTCCGGTTCCGCCCTGCGCCGGGACAGCCGGAAGGCATCCCCTTGCCGGAACTGGCGGTATGGTCGGGCGACCAGATGAGAATGGACGCCGACGGCTACCTGTATTTCGAGAGCCGGCGCGACGAAATGATCAAGACTTCCGGCTACCGGGTGAGTCCCACGGAGGTGGAGGAAATCATCTTCGCGTCGGGACTCGCGGCCGAAGCCGTGGCGCTGGGAGCATCGCACCCCGAACTGGGCCAGGCCATCATCCTGCTGGTTGACCCCGCCAACAGCGAAGTCGGTGTCGACACAATCCTCGATCTCTGCCGCAGGGAAATGCCCACCTATATGGTGCCCGAGCATATTGCGCTGTGTAGCGACCTGCCGCGCAACCCCAATGGCAAAATAGACCGCGCGGCCATATCGGCGCAGTACAAGGCGCATTTTGAGGCCGGGAAGAGTTAGGGTTCCCCTGATTAATTCGGTGGCGCCTGAGGCTGCGCTGAGGCACCACCGAAGTAGGCAGCGTTGCCTTAGCGCTGTCTTTCACGGCGTCTATTGGCTGGTGCACTCGTTGTACAGCGTAGTTTCGGGTGCTGCTTCGTGCCTTCGGGAAGGCGCAGTGCAGGCGGTGTTGACTCTCCACAGGAAGCGCAAAAGCGCCATCCATGGCAGCTCGGGCTCGGCCATCCATGGCCTCGCACGTTCCTGTGGAGAGTCAACACAGCCTGCGCTGCTCACTAATTCCCAGGCATCTATATCGCAAATCTCCTGACTCGAGGTT
>JAUICG010000009.1 GCA_030427485.1 Gammaproteobacteria bacterium | reverse complement strand
TCACATCGAAAACGAAGCCGTCATCGCGGTAATCGACGTCGAACATTCGATAGCCAAGCGAAGCGACAAGACTGCTGCTCACCTGGTACCCGACATTGGCCGTCAGGTCATAAAAACTGTCCGCTCCACCGCCGGTGCCGCCACCCAGGAAACAGGCCAGGTATACACCCGAATAACCCAGCCGCATTTTCGCTTTCACACCCGCTACCGGGTCTACCCACGAGCGGGCGTTGTGTGTATCTGACGCCTGGGAAGAGCCGGAGGCACTGTTGAAGGCCACCTTACTCCCGATGCGCCAGTAGCGCAGACCACCGATGGCATCAATCACCAGGTTGGGACCAAGGTACACTTCATAGGTATACGCCACGGTAACCAGCGTTTCCTGCACCGAAGCTTTCCAACTCAAACCTCCCGCGGAACCCGGCTGGTGTTCCTGCAGAACATCCGAGTAGAAAATATCCAGCAGCGCACCGTGCTTTCGTCGGCTTGCTTCCAGCAAGACCATGGAACTCGCTTCCATGCCCCTGATCGCATCATATGCCGACACATCTATGCCGGTTGGCGGAGAATCGGCGATCGGCGTTAAATCACCCTCGGCACCGGCAAACCACAGGTAGGGAGAAACGAGGATAGTCCAGTCATCCGACGCACGTACGCCACCGGACAAGGACAGCAACAGCCAGGCTAGTATGATGGCACTTCTCACGACAGCGCTTCTCAAGGCGAACGGGATCATTGCTCAATAATACCAGCACGCTGGAATGCCGGTGCCGCTATCGTCACTGGACTTATCCTGGATCAAGTAAACGTATCGCGATCGGAGTTGAGCCCCCGGGAACCACGGCGGCTGGCGCGACTGTTTGTCCAGAGGCCTCTGTGGTAGATTGATCCCAAGCGCTCTGTAAGCCTTCGTTTCAGTCGGGAGAGATCATGAAGAAAAGCATTGCACTGCTGTGCGTACTGGCGTTGTTGCAAACCGGTACAGCCGTGGCCTGCGAACTTGTGAACAAGCGGACGATCCAGGTCGGCACCAGCGAGGGCGTAGCCGGAGAATGTGCCAACAACGGTGCGCCCGTGCAATGCATTAACAATGGCGAAGGCGCCGGTCGCTTTAGCTGTGACGGCCCCCAGGGCGGTTTCAGCGGCCCGAATCTACAGGCTTTGATCGTCACCGCATGCGGCTGCAGCGCAGCCGACGAGGATGATGCGTCACAGCAACTGCAGCAGGAAATGGACGACTGACGCCCAGGCTAAACGGGTAACCCCGATAATTCACTGCACTACTGCGACTGCATACCGCGGTTTTGTACATTGATTTGCTATTGCCCTAGAATGACTCGCCTGTTCAACCTACTACCGAGATGAAAATCTGTGGCAAAGCACATCAAGAAAATTCGCGACCTCAACATCCTGACCAAAAAACATCCCGCCATACAAACTATCATCAACACCGGGAATGCACCTGAGATCCACGGTAACAAGGTGTGGGCATCCAGCTATTTCATCATGGACTTCCTTGACGACAACCCACCGACGGAAACGACATCCATCCTGGAAGTCGGCTGCGGCTGGGGCGTGTTGAGCCTGTACTGCGCCAAAAAATTCAATGCCAATGTACTCGCCACGGATGCGGACAAAAATGTATTTCCATTCCTGAAGGCCCAAGCGAGAGAGAACGACGTCAAGATAAAAACCAAGGTCTGCAGGTACGAGAACATCAGTGACAGTACACTCGCGAAACAGGACATCATCGTCGGCGGGGACATCTGCTTCTGGGACGAACTGGTAGACGCGCTGTATGACACCATCAGGCGCGCCCTGAAAAACGGCGTAAAGACAATTATTATCGCCGATCCGGGTCGGCCGACATTTCTCGACCTGGCGCAACGCTGCAAAGCCGAGTTCAGGGCTTTCCTTATACCCTATGGCGTCTCGGACCCGGCCAATTATGACGGCTACCTGCTGCTCGTCAGCAATTGACTCTTCGAGCCCGGGGCGCCCGGACCACCCGGAGTCGACAGGCTCAACCGGCGCGCCGGTTCCCTCCCCCGGAATGGGCTCTGCCATGGCCGGATCGATTACCGGCGTTTCCGGGCCTGGCATTTCCGACGCCGGAGGAGTTGCCTTTGCGGCGCGATAGATTGCCGCCATTCCTGGCGCCGCCGCGATTCCCGGAATTGCCTGGCGCGTTCCGGCCACGACCGCCGCCGCGCCCATTGAGGATGGGCTCCGCCTTGATGGTGGGATCCACGTCATAACCCGGCAGATTGACTTTCTCAATCGGGTTGCCGAGTAACTTCTCAATATCACGAAGCAATTTCAGTTCATCCACGCAGACCAGCGATACGGCGTGACCGGCCTGACCGGCCCTGGCGGTGCGGCCAATGCGATGCACATAATCCTCGGGGACATTCGGCAGCTCAAAGTTTACGACATGAGGCAACTTGTCGATATCGATACCGCGGGCCGCAATATCGGTGGCCACCAGCACCCTGACGGCGCCCGCCTTGAAATCCGCCAACGCTTTTGTTCGCGCACCCTGCGATTTATTGCCGTGAATCGCTGCGGCAGTAATTCCGTCCTTGCCGAGTTGCTCCGCGAGTTTGTTCGCACCATGCTTGGTACGGGTAAAAACCAGCACCTGCTGCCACCCTTCCCCACCGATCTTATGTGACAACAGCTCGCGTTTACGGTGTTTATCCACCGGGTATACAACCTGGCTGACCAGGTCGACTGCGGTATTCTCCGGTGTAACCTGCACCTGAGCGGGTTCGTGCAGGAATTCCGCGGTCAGCGCCCTGATCTCCTTTGAGAAGGTCGCGGAGAACAGCAGGGTCTGCCGCCGACTGGGAATCACGTCCATGATTCTGCGAATGTCCCGAATGAAGCCCATGTCGAGCATCCGGTCGGCCTCGTCCAGCACAAGAATTTCAATCTTCGAAAGGTCGATGCTTCGCTGCTGAACGTGATCGAGCAGGCGGCCGGGCGTGGCCACGACGATATCCACGCCCCTGATCAACTTCTGCTTTTGCGGGTTGATGCTGACGCCGCCGAAAATAACCGCGGAACGAAATGGCAGGTACTGCCCGTAGTCGCGAACGCTCTCATGTACCTGGGCCGCCAGTTCCCGGGTAGGGGTCAGCACCAGCGCCCTCGGGTGACGTTTCTGGCCGTCCGCGTTTGCCCGCTGCAGGCGCTGTAAAACCGGCAGCGTGAAGCCGGCCGTTTTCCCGGTGCCCGTCTGGGCCCCGGCCAACAGGTCCCTGCCCGCCAGCACAAGGGGTATCGCCTGCGCCTGTATTGGCGTTGCGTTTGTGTAACCCTGTTTTTCAACCGCGCGAAGCAATTCGGTCGAGAGACCGAGTTCTTTGAATAGCATTTAAATTGTACTCCTGAATCTCTCGCTGGGAGAGCGCCTGACCAGTATGCGCAGCAATTAAGCGGAGTGCGCGAATGGTTCGGTCCAGGCTTGGATAACTGACTGGAACCGGTCGTCACTGACTGTGCGACCGATGCGCGGTGCAGACCGAAGTGCACCCGGGCGCGCACTATACCAGAGCCCGGCGCAAAAGAAAGTAGTGAAAATTAACGGTAGTGGCCCGTTTTTAAACTGACGGCATGAGCCACAAAAAATTAACGCAATCGTTCTAAAGCGCGCGGACTCCTCATGAGGTTATCGCGATTCCTCGTGGATAACCAGTTCCAGGTCGTGGGCCCGCGGCGCGTGATCCGGCGTACGGATATTTTCAACCAGTTGTCGCACAGCCAGCGGCGGCGCCACAGTGACGCGGGATACCGCAAAGGCGACGGCAAAGTTCACCAGCGCACCCACAGCACCGAAAGCGTTGGGCTCAATACCGAAAAACCAGTTCTCGGGGATGTCACCGAGAAAGGCCGTCCCGGGTATGAACATAATGCCCTTGTGCTGGAACACATAGAACAGTGTAATGCCAATGCCCGACACCATCCCGGCAATTGCGCCCTCGCGGGTGACACGCAGTGAAAAGATGCCCATCATCAGCGCCGGGAAAATCGAGGACGCGGCCAGGCCAAACGCAAGCGCTACAGTGCCCGCCGCGAAACCGGGAGGATTCAATCCCAGATAACCCGCGCCTGCGATTGCAAGGGCCATTGAGATACGACTGGCCAGCAGTTCCTGCTTTTCGCTGATGCCGGGGAAAATCATGCCCTTGAGCATATCGTGTGATATTGCCGACGCAATGGCCAGCAATAGCCCGGCAGCGGTGGAGAGCGCTGCCGCCAGGCCACCGGCGGCCACCAGCGCGATCACCCAGTTGGGCAGGCGGGCGATCTCGGGATTGGCCAGCACCATGATATCCTGGTCGACCGTGGTCAATTCATTCTCGGCGGCATCCGCCACGTAGGTAATACGGCCATCGCCATTCTTGTCTTCAAAGCCCAACAGGCCGGTTTTCTCCCAGTTGCGAAACCACTGGGGGCGCTCGTCGATGGCCAGGTACTGGCCGGGCGCAGGCCGCATCGTATCGATCAGGTTGAGTCGCGCCATGCCCGCCACCGCCGGTGCGGTGGTGTACAAAATGGCTATGAATACCAAAGCCCAGCCGGCCGACGAGCGCGCGTCCCGCACATTCGGCACGGTGAAAAAACGAATAATTACATGCGGCAACCCGGCGGTACCGATCATCAGTGACAGCGTAAAGGCGAACATATTGAGTCCGCTGAGACGCACATCCGTGGTGTATTCGCGAAAACCGAGTTCCGTGACGACCTGGTCCAGCCGATCCAGCAGGTACACATCGGTATTCACCAGGGTTCCGCCGAGCCCCATCTGCGGAGCCGCAATGCCGCTCAGTTGCAGGCTGATGAAAATAGCCGGAATGGTGTAGGCCATTATCAGCACGCAATACTGCGCTATTTGCGTGTAGGTAATGCTTTTCATGCCCCCGAGCACGGCATAGAAAAAGACGATGACCATGCCGATGTATAGACCGGTATCGTATTCAACTTCCAGGAAGCGGGAGAACGCCACCCCAACCCCTTTCATCTGGCCGATTACATAGGTCACTGAACAGATAACCAGGCACACCACCGCCACCGCTCGCGCGGATGTCGAATAATAGCGGTCACCGATAAATTCCGGCACGGTATACTTGCCGTACTTGCGCAGGTAGGGCGCCACCAGCATCGCGAGGATGACGAAGCCGCCGGTCCAGCCCATCAGGAAAACGCTGCCACCATAGCCCATGAAAGCGATCATCCCGGCCATGGAAATAAACGAAGCCGCGGACATCCAGTCGGCCGCTGTGGCCATCCCGTTGAGCACCGGGTGGACGCCGCCACCGGCGACGTAGAAATCCCTGGTCGACGCTGCCCGGGTCCAGAAAGCGATGCCGATATACAGCGCAAAGCTTGCGCCGACCACCAGATAGGTCAGAGTACGCAGATCCATTACGCCCGCTCCTGCCCCGACCTACTCATCGTCGACGCCGAACTCGTGGTCCAGCGCGGCCATTTTCCTGGCGTAATAGAAGATCAATGCGACAAATACATAGATGGACCCCTGTTGCGCGAACCAGAAACCCAGCTTGAAACCGCCGAGATGAAACTCGTTCAGGACATCGACCAGCAGGATGCCGCAGCCAAAACTGACTGCGAACCAGATCAGCAACAGCTTGACCACCAGAGAAATATTGCGACGCCAGTATTCCTTCGCACGCTCTTCAGTTAACCGGGGCACAGCACCCTCCTCACGCTCTTATTGTTGCGGCTACTATAAGTGTATTGTACGCGTGTTGCATCCTCAGCCTGGAACATCGGGCCAGTGAGTGTCGCTACCCCAGGCCGACCCGAGGCCAACTAATGCACAAAAAATCGCGCGAAAGACAGATTGTATGCTTATCTCTTTGTTGCTATTTTGATGGCAACGGCGCTCGTCGCCATCAACCAGTGGAGATCAGTTAAATGGCCACAGCAAAGAAGAAGGCACCCGCCAAAAAGAAGGCCCCTGCCAGGAAAAAGGCAGCCGCTAAGAAAGTAGCCGCGAAGAAATCCCCGGGCAAGAAAGTCGCCGCAAAAGCGGCGGATAAAGGCGGCTTTCTTGGCAATGTATTCCAGGAGGCCTGGGATCAGCTCGACCAGTGGGTAGACACTGCCAAACTGAAAGCCAAGGAACTCGCTGCGGAAGAAAAGCTGCGGCAGAAAAAGGCTGAGCTCGCGATCAAGGCTGAAGTCGACCACGCAAAGCACCTTGCTGACCAGGCCGAAAAATGGATGCGAGAGCGCATCAAGTCCGACGCCAAGAAAATCAACGCCTATGAGAAGAAGCTGAAGAAACAGCTGCGCAGCGCCGAGAAGAAGCTCAAGGCACAGGCTGCCGCGGCTGAGAAAAAGGCGAACAGGAAAGGCGGGGAACTGAAAAAGAGTATTCAGGACCTGACCGGGACCGCGCCAGCGAAAGCCGCGCCGAAGAAGAAGTCCGCTCCCAGGAAGAAAGCAAAGGCGAGCGCAAGCGCGAAGTAAACCCGCCTGACACCAGAGAACACCGGCGGGCGTTATCCCGCCGGTCTTTTTTTGTCGGAACCTGCGGAAATCAGGCCGTCAGATAACGATCCATTTCCTGGTGCAGGTTCAGAATCATCATTTCGTAGTAACTGGCCAGCCAGACCTGTTTGCAACCGCGGGTCAACAAGCCCTTCTGGATGCGCGGGACGTTGGAAAAGTCCTGGCGCGGAATTGTCAGGAACTGCTCGGGGTCCTGTACATCTGTCATCTGCTGAACCACCGCCCTCGGGATTTCCTGGTCCTGCGGATAGGTTTTAGTGGAAAAAATTTCGAAGATGCAGGCATTGGGGTCGAAACCATCGGGGCGAACGCGGTACATCATCGCGTTCCCGGCCTGGGGCAGAATCATCAGGTTGGGGAACACAAATATCTCTCCACCCCACATATCGAGCACATCGCGCTCTGGCCTCGGCATTACGCGCTGCCTGGCGGCGGCATCACCGTAGAGCGCCTTCACGTACTCGCCACCGAGCGTGGAGCCCTCGGGAATCGGCTTCCCCTTCAGCGACCTGACGAGTGCCACATCCTCCTTCAGTATCATCGCATCCATGCCCTCGACCAGCAGATTGAGGCGCGCCGCCATTGCCTCCACGGGATCACCAGCCGCTTGCACCTTGCCCGCCATCGGCGTGCTCTGGCCGCCGTAGAAACGACCGTGCCCGTGTGGAAACACCTCGTAAAAGTGATTGTCATGGGCGAATGCGCACTCGCCGCTGACATCATCGCCGTAGATGAAGTCCGCCGCCGCAACCTCCAGTTGCGGATGAGTGGCCGGCACATGGTAGCCCTCGAGAAACGCCTCCAGCGCCACTTTCCAGTTGGCCGGGACCCGCACGGACTTCCACCAGATATGGTGCACGTCGGCGATGACCTGGTCATCGATCAGCTTTCGTATCGGCGCGATAAACTCGGCAAACGACTCGGGCTCCTCGGCGAAATTGATGAAGATAAAACCCGCGTAGATCTCCAGGGGTATCTCACGCAGCGCCACATCGCTGTTCTGCAACTGCCCGCCGCGAAAATTGTCGCGCTCCAGCACATACTCGTTCTCGCCCTCGAGGTTCCAGCGCCAGCCGTGAAACGGGCAGATAATCCTGCCTTGATCGAAGTGGCCGGAGCAAATCGCCAACGCTGTCCCACGGTGTGGGCAGGCGTTGTGATAGGCCTTGACTGTCTTGTCATCGACACGGACCAGCAGCGCCGACTGGTTGCCGATGTCGTACACGGTGTGGTCACCCGGCCGCGGAATCTCGTCGAGGCGCGCGGCCGCCTGCCACACCCTGAGCCACAGCTTATCGTGCTCCAGTTGCGCAAATGCCGGATCAGTGTAGCGCCCTGAACGTATACCGTGATCCAGTGTCAACCAGCTATCCGGCCATTCACGCGGTGGCTCTGCCTGCTTGCTCATATGATTATCCCCACCTCCCCGGTTGCACCGGAAGGGCCCCGTTTACACCGGGTACACCTGCCTGGCCGGTTCCGTTGTGCCGCTCCTGCAGCGGAACAACTACCGGCGCACAGATTACATCATAATCACCAGTGTTGTACAATAAACGCGGCGGCGCATGAACGCGAAGCATTTGCAGCGGCGCCGCGTCCCTGCGTCAACCAACAGTCGAAATTGCCGTTGCGGCGAATAGAGCGTCAGAACTGCACGCGCTTGGTGAACCCGCCGTCGACCACGAGGTTGACACCGGTGATATACGCCGCGGCTGGACTGGCGAGAAAAACGACCGCATTGGCGACCTCCTCGGGCGTGCCGAGTCGCCCCGTGGGACAGGACTGGAGCGTGCTGTCGTAGACGTCGGTCATGTGGTTCTTGATCATGTCCCAACTCCCGCCGTCGACAAAGGTGGGGCCCGGCGAGACGGTATTCACGCGGATGCCAGTGGCGGCTACTGACTGGCTCAGCTGAGCGCCATAGGTAATCAGTGCGGCTTTCAGCGCATTGTAGGGCTGCGGCATCAGGAAATTTTCCACGGCCGCTGTCGAACTCATCAGGATGATTGCGCCGGCATCGGATTTTTCCAGGAACGGCAGCGCTTCCTCGACGCCGCGCGTGGTACCCAGAATATCGGTCTCGAAATTATTGCGCCAGCCCTCTTCGCCCACGACGCCGCCGCCGGCACTGGCCATGCCGATAAAGATATCAATGCCACCGAGTTCCGCCGCGGCAGCGGCTATCCACGCGCGATAGGCCGCATCGTCAGTGACGTCCACCACCGCCCCGGTGGCCTTGACGCCTTTCGCCGCCAGGGACGCAACCGCCTCGTCGATATTCTCCTGGTTCCGTGCGCAGAGCGCGACGTTCGCGCCTTCCGCCGCCAGCAGTTCCGCGCAGGCCCTGCCAATGCCCCTGGCGCCGCCAACGATGACCGCGTTCTTGCCTTTCAGATTGAGATCCATGATTCCCTCTCGTTTGTATGATGTACGCCTTCTGGCCCGGAGCATCGATAGTAACCGAATGGGTATAAAAAACAATCAGGACGGCCTGTATTATTTAAATCCAGGCGACAGGCCCTCGCCCGCGATGCGGGCGCGGCGCTCAGTGCATCGCTGGCGGCTTTATTCGCAGCCGGTGTCTGGCTATCATCCCATGCCAGACCATACGGTGCGCACGGCAAGCCGCCATTGTCCAAATAAGGAAAACAGATGAGCACGGATTTTGACGTCACGCAGTTCGGCATCCAGCCGGACGATGAATTTCACCACCCGTTCAGCGACGCTCACCCCGACTGGAACGAGTCCTACTTTTTTGACTGGTACGACGCCTCCGGCGAAAATGCCGGGCACTGCCGGGTAGGCTGGCATCCGGTACAGCAGCGTGTGCTGTTCTGGCTGTACCTCTACAACGGCGCCGAATGGCTGGTCATCGAGGAATACCGCCTGCCGTTCACGGCCCTGGCACTCGGCAGCGGCGATGCGGAACCCGCATTTTCCTACGACGGGTGGGGCCTGGCGTTCAACTACCAGTCGCAGGAACGCCTGCGCAGCGGCCGTCTGGTTGTCAGCGGATTCGCCCGTGTACTGTGCGGACCACGGCAGGGCATGATCGTGCCGGTTCAACTGGACCTCGCGGTCACCGCGATCGGCCCGCCCTACTCGCGCGGAGCCGGTACCGTCGACAGCCACAGCGCGGCACACTTCAGCACGGATCGCTACGAACAACCGACTCAGTTGCAGGGCGAGGTGACCATAGGTGGGGAGACAAGGACCCTGACTGCACGGGGTGAGCGCGATCACTCCTGGGGCCCGCGCCCCTGGGATATGCAGTGGCAGTTCCTCGTGCTCAACAACGAGCGCTTCAGCATGCTGGCAACACAGGTACAAATCCCCGACTGGCCGGTGATCAGCATGGGCTACTATCAGGGCCACGGCAAAGCGATGGAAGCGCTCACCGAGACTGAACTTGCGCTCACCTTCAACGCCGCTGACCCGACATGTGCGGTGCGTGGAAGTTTCAATCTATTGTGTGAAAGCGGACGCAGGGTGCAAGGCAGCATTGAAGCCATATCGGGAACGGAGATCGATATCACCCATACCTTTGCCAACCCCCACCGCAGCGAGTATCGGCGTTCGCTGGTGCGCTGCGCATTTGATGACGGCAGCGCAAGCATCGGCTGGTTCGAATGTAACCGCGAAATCTGAATAGCCGCAGAGAACAACAGACGAAGCCGGAACTCGCGTGCAGACGCCGGGTTCCTGCATGGACGCATTCCCGGGTACTTGCAGCACGCGGCGAAGGGCACTGCCCGCGCGCTACTTTTCTGCTGGACGAAGAAGTTGACGACGCATACACTGTCATCACTAATGATAAGAGGATGCCCGCTATGACGTTATCTCCCGGCAAAGCATTAGTCAGCCTGTTGCTGTCGATCACCGCACTCGTCGGCTGCAAAGAGAATCCCACCATCGCCGATGCCTGCGTCGCCGGCACGAACGGCAGCAACCCGGTTATCATCGTCGGCGGCACCTTCAGCCCGACTGTCGCCAACGAGTTATTCCTGGGCAACGCGATACAGGCAAAAGGCTATACCCACTGTGTGCTCGAACTCAAAGGCGACGAGGCGCTCGGGGAACTACCCGGCACGATGAATGTGCTGGTATCGGCGGGTGCATTGAAGCTCTTTGTCGACGATGTACTCGAATGGTCGGGCGCCACGCAGGTCGACCTCGTGGGTCACTCACAGGGTGTGCTCGCAGCGCGCTCCTACATCAAGACCTTCGGCGGCGAGCCCTACGTGCGCAAACTGATTTCCCTGTCCGGCCCGAATACAGGCGTCGACTCCATCCCCCTGCTGGATTTTTTTGTCGGGCCGGTACTGGGCGCATTCGGCGTCAGCTGTGAGGAAGTGGCGCCCTGCGTGCAGATGCAGATCGGGTCGGACTTCCTCACTGACCTCAACGCCGGCGACATGACGCCCGGCGACGTGGAGTACTACGCCTTTTACACCAACAATGACGAACTGGTCTGGTACTGGGATGAAGGGCCGTTCGGCATCCCGGTCGTCAGGTACGACAATGCGAAACTCGGACCCGGGGCGACCAATATCGAGCTCGGCCAGATGTGTCCGTTCCGTATCGTCGGCCACCTGGGCATGATCGCCGATCCGGTGCCCATTCACATGACACTGGATGCACTGGCGAGCAAACCCATTTCGGTGCCATTCACCACCTGCCTGTTGCCCCCGGTGATCATCTAGTACACCAGTTCCACCCAGCGCTGGCCCGCCTTGAGCTCCGCCTTGCGCCGCGCCCACTGCTCGGCTGAGCCGATCATGTGCACGAAAACACGGTCCAGCGTCTCGAGAATATCTGCCCGACCCGCCACGTAAACCCGCGCATGAGGACTGTCCAGCATGGACAGGATTTCCTCCGAACGCTCCTCCAGCGCGTAGTCCATCGCGATGGGATCGGCCCAGTTCGGCCTGGGGCTGAGCGCCTTGAAGGCCTCGAAGGTTTCGCGGTCGTAATACTGGCTGAAGTCGTCTTTCTCCTCATTCATATACAGCATTTCCAGTCCACTCTGGGCGCCGTAGAACAGGCGCACCTTGCCCTTGTAGTCTTTCACGTCCTCGTAGAGATGCCGTACCAGCGCGCGAAACGGCGCGATGCCGGTACCCATGCCAATCAGCAACAGATCCGTCTCCCGGTCCTCGGGCACTGCGAATGGAATGCCGAAGGGTCCGTTGATTGTGACAATGTCTCCGACGCTGCGGTCACACAGGTAGTTCGAGGAAATGCCCTCGTAGCGTTCACCGCTGTATTCATCGATATAGTTGCAGCGTTTCACACAAAGCGTGACCCGGGGTTTACCGCTGCCGGAAGACTGCGGGGTATCGGCCACGCTGTACAGCCGAAAGTGGTGCTTATGCCCCTGGGGGTGATCACCCGATACAATCACCCCTATGCTCTGGCCGGGCTGGTAGTCGAACTCCTCACGCTCCACCTCCAGTACGATTTCGCGCACTTCATCACGTGACTCGGCCGCTGTTATCCGCTGCGTCGACAGCACCCGGGCCTGATAGCTTATGCCGGTGTCAAAATCTTCAAGTCGCATAGTGAATAACCTCCATCGTTAACTCGGGACAACGCGATTTCATTCGCGATCGCAGCGCTGCGGGGCACAATCGCAACCCTTGCAGCCAACCCGCCCGGACAGGGCGTCGTCGCCGTCGCCTGCCGCCGGAAACCGGCGCTGGCAAAATCTCTGTACGGCAAGCCAGGCACAGCTGATCAGAATCATGCCGAGGATGGCCGTGGCGAAAGCGCCTAACATGCTCTCATGCTCCCAGCCCCGCAAAACCCATGAACGCAAGGGAAAGGATGCCCGCAATCATCAACGTGAGCGCCGTGCCCTGCACCGCATCCGGCACCGCCGCCAGCTCGAGTTTCTCGCGGATACCCGCCATCAACACCAGCGCGAGGGTAAAGCCGGCGCCGGCGCCCAGTGCATAGACCAGCGACTGCACCAGCGTATAGCCCTTGTTGGTCTGGAACAGGGCCAGGCCGAGAATGGCGCAGTTGGTGGTGATCAACGGCAGGAAAATACCGAGGGCACGGAACAGGGCCGGGCTCATTTTCCTGATGAACATCTCCACCAGCTGAACGGTGGAGGCGATCACCACGATATAGGCAATCAGCTGCAGGTAAGGCGCTTCGATGGCGACCAGCAGCCGGTGAATACCATAGGCGCAAAGCGAACTCACCAGCATTACAAAACAGACCGCCGCGCCCATGCGCGTCGCCGTGGCGAGTTTCCCGGACACACCGAGAAAGGGACAGATTCCCAGAAAGTAGGCCAGCACAAAATTATTCACCAGGCTGGCGTTGAGGAAAATGCTCCACAGCGATTCACCGCTCATGGGGTTCCTCCCGGCACTGCTTCGCGCACTGCCGGTTTCCGTACGCGCAGGTAGTTGAAGAACAACAGCCACAGCCCGAGAGTGAAGAATCCGCCGCTGGGCAGGATCATCACGGTCCACGGCTGAAAGCCCGCGGGGAACAGCGCAACACCGAACAGCGCACCGCTGCCGAGAATCTCGCGCACTGCGCCCAGGCACAACAGCGCGAGGGTAAACCCAAGCCCCATTCCCAGACCATCGAGGAAGGAGCGCGAGACGGACTGCTTTGACGCAAACGCCTCCGCCCTGCCCAGGATCAGGCAGTTCACCACAATCAGCGAGATGAAAGCGCCCAGCGCGCGGTGGAGCTCGAGACTCACTGCCTGGATCAGGTAGTCCACCACGGTCACGAAACTGGCGATAATCAGGATAAACGTGGCAATCCGCACCTGGCGGGGAACACCGTGACGCAGCAGTGACACCAGGGTATTGGACAGCACCAGCACGAAGCTTGTCGCCAGGCCCATCGCCAGGGCATTGATGGCACTGTTCGACACCGCCAGCACCGGGCACATACCCAACACCTGCACGAAAACAGGATTCTCGCGCCACAGTCCCTTGATGAAGTCGTCTGTGGAAATTGCAGGCACCGCCTTCTCAGCCCCCTTCATTGACAGCTCCCGAGCGGACAAACACCGCGCGACCCCGATAGACCAGCGGGATCCATTGTGCGGTACTGGCGCGCAGGATACCGGCCACCGCGGCGGAAGAGATCGTCGCCCCGGAGATGCCATCGATTTCCCAGGGAGCGGATTTGGCACCCTGTTTCACGGCTTGTACCGGGTGTTCAATGGAGAGACCGTCTGCCGTGACAGTGACGTCCAGCGCAGTGAAGTTGGCGAGGAAGTCCGGATCTTTTTCGATCCTGTCGCCCAGTCCCGGGGTCTCCCTGCTGGCCAGTACCCGCATGCCGACAACGCGCTGCCGCTGCGGCGCATAGCCGTACAGGATGCGAATAACATCCTGGTATCCCATCGCCCGGCCCTCTATGGCAACACCCACCAGCTGTCCCCGTGACGTGTAAGCGGCGTGCACCAGGCGTTGCGGGTCATCGCCGTCGCCGGCCCGGCGAAAACCACCCTCGGCGGTCAGTGCGAACGATGCGCTCACAACCGCCCCGGGCAGCACCTCCAGCACGGCCTGTTGCAGGGCATGCGCCTCGTTGCGCGCAATCACCGGCTGCGTGAGCAGGTATACCGAGACAATCAACAGGCCGCAGAGCACGCCCACCCCCACCAGCGCGCGATACATCGGCCAGCTGGCACTGCTGGGGCTAACGTCGACCCGGATTGTCGTTCGCATCGATCAGGCCCTCCCCGTCCCGAACACCCGTGGCTGCAATACGCCGTCAATATGCGGGGACACGGCATTGGCCAGCAGGATGGCGTACATCACCCCTTCCGGCATACCGCCCCAGAAACGAATCACTGTCACCAGCGCGCCGATCAGCGCACCGTAGATCACGCAACCCGCATGGGTGATCGGCGACGCCACCATATCGGTGGCCATGAACACTGCGCCGAGCATCAGTCCGCCCGAGAACAGCATGAATTCCGCGGGGGGATAATGCTGTGGCGACAGCGCGTGGGCGACCCAGCCGAACAACGCCACCGAGCCCAGGATGGCGGCGGGGATGCGCCAGTTGAGCATGTTGCGCGCCGCCAGGTAGATACCTCCGACGAGGATCAACAGCGCGCAGGTCTCCCCGCTGGAGCCACCGGTGAGCCCGAGCAGCAGGTCGCCGGTCTCGGTGAGCTGGCCCTCGAACTTGAACAGGGCCAGCGGCGTCGCGCCGCTGGCGCCATCGTAGACCGGCGTGGCAAACGGCGGGGTAAACGTACTGGCCGGCACGGCGACAAAGCGATCGGGCGCCAATGGCTGTGTCCAGTTGGTGAGCGCCACCGGGAAGGCCGCCTGCAGGAAAGCGCGTCCCACCAGTGCCGGATTGAAGGCATTGTAACCGAGGCCGCCAAACAGGCATTTGCCCATCGCCACCCCGATAAACCCGCCGCAGGCGACCATCCACAACGGCAACGCCGGCGGCAGGGTCAACCCGTACAACAGGCCGGTGATCGCGACGGACCAGTCGCTGACGGTGGAGGGTGCGGCGGCAAGGCGACACAGCAGGTGCTCGGTAGCCAGGCAGGACAGTAGCGCGACACCCAGGGTGAGCGCGGCCGCCAGCCCGAAGCTGTATACGGCGAACGCCGCAACGGGCAGCAGGGCGTACACCACATTGCGCATGATCACGTCGACGCTGGCACCGCTGCTGATATGGGGTGAGGTGTGAATTTCAAGGGTGGGCCCGCGCCGATTCATGACGCCGCCCGCCGCTTCCTGATCTGCGCCTTGGCGGCCCTGAAGCGCTGCACCAGCGGGATATGTGCCGGGCAGACGTAGGAGCACGAGCCGCACTCGAAACAGTCCAACAAATGGTATTCGTCCGCCATGCGCTCATACTGCCCCGCCTTCGCAAGCTGCCCCAATTGGCTGGGATTGAGAAACAGCGGGCAGGCGTCGACACAGTACGCGCAGTGGATACAGGGAAATTCGTGGCGCGCCGCTGTCCGGGTTTCCGTGAACGCGATAAAACCGGAGGTACCCTTGGTGATCGGGATATCCAGGCTGGACAGCGCCTGCCCCATCATCGGACCGCCGAGGAATACCCGGCTCACGCGCTCGTCCATGCTGGCATACTCCAACGCAAATCGCAGCGGCGTACCGATCGGAATACGATAGTTGCCTTTCTTGCGAATACCCGGTCCGCCGATGGTGATCACGCGTTCCTGTATGCCGCGGCCGTGCGGGAGCAAGCGGCCGATCTCCGCGCAGGTGGCGACGTTTACTGTTACCACGTCGACGTCGCTGGGTAGTCCGCCGGAGGGCACCTCACGGTCGAGCAGCGCCCGGATCAGCATTTTCTCGGCGCCCTGCGGGTATTTCACCGGCACCACGTGCACGCTTGCCGGCAGATCGGCCGGCAGCGCGGCCGCGAGGGAGTTGGCCACCTCGCGCTTGTTGCCCTCCACAGCGATCATCGCGCGACCTGCGCCGGTTGCCTTCAACAGGTAGCGGATACCGGTAAAGATATCGCCCTGCTGCTCGACCATCACGCGATGATCCGTGGTCAGGTAGGGCTCGCACTCCACCCCGTTCACGATCAGGGTATCGATCGTCCGGTCCGCGGGTACCCTGAGCTTCACGTGGGTGGGAAATGCAGCGCCGCCGAGACCCACGATGCCCGCGTTCTGTATCGCCTGCAGAATCTCTTCAGGCGTCGCGCTGTGCAATTCGCAGGGGATGCCCTCCGCCACCTCCTGGCTGGAACCCGGGAAAGGCTGCAGGAAAATGGCGGGGGCCATCCTGCCGCTGACGCCGGGCGCCAGGGCAATACGTTGAATCACGCCGGTGGCTGGCGCATGCATCGCCACGGACATATCGCCGTCGGGCTCGGCCAATAACTGACCGCGCATTACCTCCTGTGCCTCGCGTACCACCGGCAGTGCCGGCCTGCCGGTATGTTGCAGCAGCGGCACGATCATTACCGGTGCGAACGGGAACTGCTTTATCCGCAGGTCCCGGGTGTCTTCCTTGGCCTCGGGAGGGTGAACACCGTGAGCGAAGCCGGGTTGATGGCGCAATACGGATAACATCAGTTGTACTTCTCGCCGCGGACTATCCATTTATCGATATCCCGCTCGCCGCGGTCCGCCGGCAGACCCGGGTGGATGACCTGTGCAGTGCATTTCTCCGCCGCCTTCACCAGGTCACGGTAAGGCCCGCCCAGGGGATCCTTGATCACCGCTTTCTTCGCATCGTTGTATTCAAATATAGCGGGGTTGAGCCTGGTACACTCGTCACAGGCCGTGCACTCCTGCGTGTCGATCCACGGCGCCATATAGCCCTCCGCCGCGCCTGCTGCGGGCTCTGCGACGGCTGCATCGCCTGCGGTATCGGCCGCGCCCGACGCCAGGTCTGCGGACAGCTCCGCCGCGCCGTCTCCCTCGACCAGGCGCATCAGCCCGCCGGCGATTCGACGCACCACCTCACGCCGTGTTCGCGCCTCGATCTCGGCGGTGGTATCAACCGCCGCGGGTTTCACGCCGGCGATCGCTTTCAGCATCACCCAGAAGTCGCGCCGCTCCTCACTGGACCTGACCATGGCCTCGTCCACCAACAGGCGACTGAGCTGCTGGCGTTTGTCCACGGTCCAGATATACGGAAACTTGCCCTCGCGATCTCCGTCGTCCAGCTGCATGAACTCGGCGAGCGGCACCATGTCGTCGTGCCAGGTGTCCGGTGACGCCATGCGGAAATGCTTGCGAAAACGGGCCTCGGTCATCGCGAAATCGGCAAAGGTCATGGGCAACTCCAGGGTCTTTTCGCGACTGCCCTCCCGGTAACTGAGACTATAGCTGGGCCAGTCCTCATACAGCGCCGGGTTACCGTCGAGGTCAAAGCAGTCCTGCGGTGTCTTGCCGCGGTCGGGATCGTAGCGGAACAGCGGATAGGCGCGCGACTCCACAGCCAACCTGGCCTGGTTCTGGCCCATGTCGTCACCAATCCCGTGCTCCGGCTGACAGGAGGTATAGAGGTTGAACAGGGCCGGCCGCCTGGCCATCAACCCCCGGATGAAACCCTCGATCATATGGTTCGAGTGAGCAATGGTGCCCTGCAACACGTAGGTGGTGCGATGCGCCATCGCAATCAGGCCGATCTCCTTGCGCACCTCCTCTTTTCCCTGGTTGACCTTGCCGAACTGCGCCATGTCGGATACCTGGCCGATGAACCCCGACGTACAGGCCTGTCCCCCGGTATTGGAATACACCTGGGTGTCCACGACCAGGACCTTGACCGGCTTGCCGGACATCATCACGCGCGACAGGTTCTGGAAACCGATGTCGTACATCGCGCCGTCGCCACCCACCGCCACCACCGGCGGGCACAGCAGGAACTCCTCGTCCGTGAACTGTTCCCAGTTGAAGTAGGTGAAAAAATCCTCGTGCTCCGCCTCCCGGTACTGCCCCGCCAGTTCGAGTTCAGCCGCGCGAATCGCCTTGAAGCCCTCCGCCATCTTCGCCATGTGGCCCTCGAACACGCCCATGGCCAGCGACGCGCTGTCCTGGAACAGGTGATTCGACCAGGGGAACGGATAGGGGTTGAACGGATAGGTGCTGCCCCACACCGAGGTGCAGCCGGTGGCGTTCAGCATGCCCATGGTGGAGCGCCCGCGACCGCTGTCGCCGGCGGCATAGCGCCAGCGCAGGTCCTTGAGTCGCGTTAGCAGTCCGGTCACGCGCCGCAACCAGGCGGGGTCGATGGGCTGGCTGCCGCGTGTATCCTCCACCTGCCGGGCAATATCCGCCAGGGTCAAATCGCTGTCCGCGCTGTTGCGGAGGATTTCCGCCAGCGTGTCGGTATCGCTGACATTGACCTCCTGCACCAATTGCAGGCGGATGTGCTTCTCGAGTTGAGCGATCAGTGCGTCCAGTCGGGCGATATGCGCCTTGACGCGCGGCTGCATCAGCGCATCGACGGTGGCCACGAACAGGTGGATCACCGTTTTTTCCGAGCAGCCCAGGCAGGCACCGTCGCCGCTGGCAAGACCACCGTACACCGCCTTGTCCAGCAGGATGGTCTCAAGCGCACCAACGCCCTGCTCCAGGTCATCGACGCGGATGTATTTCTGCGGCGTCGTGGGCAGGTCGAGCCAGAAATCCCAGTGATCGCGCAACTGTTGCACCGATTCAGCCGTCTGCCGCACCGGTAACAGGGCCGCGTCGTCACAGACCGCGACGCACTCCATGCACCCCTTGCAGGTGTAGGGGTTCACCGTGATGCTGAGCAGGCCGCCGCTGCCCGATGCCTTTTTCTCGGGCAGCGTGTAATAGGGTCGGCTCAACGCAAACCGGAAGCCGTCGAGTTCCTCGTTGAACCAGTCGAACTCGCGTCTCAGCGCCGTCCGCTCCGACTCGGCCAACTCCGGGTTATTCACTGTGTCGGTAATCGCCTGCTGCAGGAGTTCGCCGACCGGGTCGGTCTCGCCGGCCTGGCTCAGCAGGGAGCGCAGGCCCCGCTCCAGCTGTCGAACGCCGCGCGGCAGGAATTCTACAGCGTGCCCCTTCTTCTTCACCCGCGTTACCACGGTATCCAGAATCTGGCTGAGTTCGTTCACCAGTCCGGGAATCGCCGTATCCGGGCAGACGGTGTAGCAATTCCCGCAGGCGGTACAATTTTCCGCAATCCACTGCGGGTGCTCGAAACGGATGCCCGTCATATCGCGAAACAACGCGCTCGAGGCCGGCATTACGCCGAGGCCAATAAAGGGATCAGTGAGATTGTCGCTGCCCATACCCCGGGCATAGAAATTGCCCGTCTGCTCCCAGAAACGGTGGATATCCACACTCGCCGACTCGCCCTGCGGCAATCTACGCACCATCACCGGCACCTGGGGTTCGGCGCGCCCGTCGATCACGCGGGCGGCCTGTACGCCCACTTCCAGTTCAGTGATTTCATGCACCTCGTCGTAGCCGCGCCTGACCACGCGTACGTTGTCCTCTACTACGCGCGCACCCCTGGCGCCAAACTTGTGTTCCAGTTGGCTGTGAATGGCCTGCAGGAGCTTCTCCTCACTGAGGCCCGCTTGCGCCGCCAGCGACGAGGCGGCGAAAAAGGCGCCCTGGAACGCGTTCCCCTGCATCCGCAACTGCAGCTCAGTGTCGCTGGCCTCTTCCCGCGCTATATTGAAAGCGTCGAGATAGAACAGTCGTATGCGCCTGTCGACAATGATCTGCTGGTAGTGTTCGGGGATATCGGCCCACACCTGTTCCGGCGACGCGCGTTCGCTCTGGATAATGAACAGCCCACCCTCTTTCAGCCCGGCCAGGGCATTGGTGTGATGGAACACATTGGGATCCGGGGACAGCACCACGTCCACGTAGAAATACTCGCAGTTGATACGAATCGGTTCGGGCGCCGCCGACAGGTAGTAGGTCGTCGGCTGGCCCTTTTTCTCGGAACCGTATTTCGGGTTGGCCTTGATGTGATACCCCAGCAGGTCGAACAGGGTCATCGCGAGGTTCTTGCCGGTAGTGATTGCGCCCCAGCCGCCGACCGAGTGCAGACGCACGGTGACGCTGTCCCGCGGCATCAGGTTGGGGTTTTCACTGCCGCGCACAGCCAATTGCGCAACCTCGGGATAGGCGTCGGCGATCCTGTCCTGGTGGATTTCCTGTTTCGGGGTCAGGGCCTTGTCCCGCAGGAAATCGATGGACAGGTAGAACTGTGTCCTGCGCGCGCCCGTGGGCAACATGTTCTCAATCGCGCCGATCAGTCCCTCCGGCTGCAGGTCGCGACTGCCCAGGCCAAAAGACCCGGAATACAGCGGCGGCATGTCAGCGAGGTTAGAGTAAGTGTCCAGTACCGGATACGGCGTCTCCCGTTTGTCGCGGCCATTTTCCAGCGCCTTGCCGAGGGTGGCGCGAATTTCGCGCATCAGCGGAAGGTCCGCCGCCAGCGGCTGGTCCAGGCGCTCCAGCACCACCACGCCTTTCCTGCCCTTTAGCACGCGGCTCAACTCGGCACCGGGAAAGGGCCGAAACATTGTCAGGTTGACCACGCCCACCTTGATGCCGCGGCTTTCGCGCAGATAATCGGCAACGACCTCGGCACTGGGGATGAGACTGCCCTGTCCGACGATCACGTACTGCGCATCTTCCGTGCGGTAACTGCTTACCGGACCATACCGGCGACCGGTCAATTCCCGGAATTCGCGAAACGCCTGCTTTGCGAGTTCGTCGATGTGGTCGAAAAAGAACGGCCGCTGCGCCGCCACGCTCTGCATATAGGCGTCCTGGTTTTGCACCAGGCCGGACATCAGCGGTTTGTCCACGTCCCACAGCTCCGGTATACGCCGACGTGTCTCGCCGAAAATAATACGCTGGGCCGGGGTGGGCGTGGCAATAATATCGTCTGGCCGACCGAGGTACTCGGCAATCAGCTCCCGCTCCGGCAGCAGCAGCGATTCGATCAGGTGCGTGGTCAGGAAACCATCCTGGGCAACGATACCCGGCGTCAGGCAGAGTTCGGCAATACGGTGGGCAATGATATTCAGGTCGGCTGCCTGCTGCGCGTTCGCGGCAAACAGCTGGAAAAAGCCGGTATCGTCCACGCAGTGGTAGTCGTCGTGCCCGGCATGTACGTTAAGGGTGGCCTTGGTCATGGCCCGGGCGCCGATGTTCAGCACGTAGGTCAGCCGCTTGCCGACCGCCGCGTAAAGCGATTCATGCATGTAGGCGATGCCCTGTCCCGAGGAAAAGTTCGCCGCGCGCAGGCCGGTCATCGACAACCCGGCGGTCACGGCCGCGGCGGCGTGTTCACCCTCCGGTTCGATAAAGATCAGCGGGCGACCGGACATATTGATGTGGCCCTGGGCGGCGGCCTCGGCCCAGTACTCGCCCATCTGGGTGGAGGGCGTGATCGGATAAGCACCCGCCGCATCGCTGGACTCGCGCTCACACATGATAACCGCAGTGTTGCCGTCCATGGCCGCGCGCCGGCCAGGATACTTGTACGCAGTGTCTCGATGGGCCATGCCTGTTACCTCATTGTCCTGTCCGCTGTCGCTGCGCGCAGTCAACTGGGCGCCCGGGGTAACGCCGAATGACGCACCGGTCTTTTGCTCGCGGGACCGTGCACCACGGTGTCCGCGTCATCGATCCAGAGGATCGCGCCGGTGGGGCAGCGCGCTATCGGCACCCTCGTCTCGTGCGCCCGGTTGTAATCGATGACCGGCAGGTTGTCGCGCATGCTGATCAAACCCCCCGGCGCATCCTGCACGCAGCGTTCGCAGGCCGTACAGGCAACCTCGCAAGCGGCCAACACGGCATCGCCGCGCTCCAGGTTCTTACACGCTACCCACAGGCGGTGATCCTCGCCATGCAGTGAAAAAAGGTCCTTGGGACAGATATCGACACAGTCGCCACACCCCGTGCACGCGGCGCTGTTGACGACGGGCAGATCGTGGCTGTTCATTGCGATGGCACTGAAAGTACAGACGCGTTCGCAGTCGCCAAAACCGAGGCAACCCCAGGCGCAGCTCTTGCCGCCTCCGGCCACCTGGCTTGCCGCCAGACAGGAAGGCGCTCCCTGATAACGCGCGCGACTGCGTGCGACATTGCTGCCGCCCGCGCAGGCGAGTCGCGCGACAATCCTGGTCTGCTCGCCCACCGCGATACCGAGGTAGGCGGCTATCTCTTCCAGTCCCTCGATGCTGCTCACAGAACATTTGCCGGGAGCTACCGCTCCTTCCACGAGCGCCTGGGCAAATGGCCTGCACCCGGGATAACCACAGGCTCCACAGTTGGCGTGGGGCAGCATTTCCTCTACCGCGTCGATGCGCGGATCCTCTTCCACGTGTAACCTGCGCTCGGCGAGAATCAGCAGGGTCGCGAGCAAAAACGTCAGGCCGCCGATTGTTGCCACTGCGGTGAGTACCACCATGCGCAAATGCTGTTCCGAAAGCCGGGTAAAACCCCATGGGAAAAATTTAGGCTGCGCCAGTCACGGAGTCAAACCGCGGGCGCTGGCGACAGGCACTAGTCGGCATTTACTTGATCAAGCTCAAGTTTAGGGCGGGCCGGCATACGACGCAGACCGGGTCAACTCGGTTGCGGCCTGTGCTAGAGTACAGGCCGGGATGATGCCGCTGGAGGGCGTATGCCAAAGTCTGATATAGGCCTTATTGGTCTGGCTGTAATGGGCCAGAACCTGGTACTCAATATGAGTGACCACGGAATCCGTGTGGCGGTCTACAATCGTTCCATCGATAAAGTCGACACATTTGTAAACGGCAGCGGCAAGCGCGAGAACATCCGCGGCTGCCATTCGTTGCAGGAACTGGTTTCCGCGCTGAAAGCTCCGCGGCGGATCATGCTGATGGTTCGCGCCGGTGCGGCCGTCGATGACACCATCGCCACACTGCTGCCCTACCTCGACGCCGGAGATATCATTATAGACGGCGGCAACTCACATTTTCCCGACACCAATGCCCGCTACGCGGCGTTGCGGGAGAAGCACATCCGCTACCTTGGCGTAGGCGTATCCGGTGGCGAAGAAGGCGCCCGCTTCGGACCGTCTATCATGCCCGGTGGTGATGTCGACGCGTGGCCGTATGTGAAGGACAGCCTGCAGGCCATCGCCGCGAAGGTAGACGAGCAGCCCTGCTGTACATGGGTGGGGCCCGCAGGCGCTGGTCACTACGTGAAAATGGTCCACAACGGTATCGAGTACGGTGACATGCAGTTGATTGCCGAGGCGTACGACCTGCTGCACCGTGGCCTGGGACTCGACGCCAGTGAGTTGCAGAACGTATTCAAAACGTGGAACAAGGGTGTACTGGACTCCTACCTGATAGAAATCACAGGCCACATTTTCGCCGTCCGCGACGAGGACGGCAGCCCGCTGTTGAACAGAATTCTCGACGCCGCCGGGCAGAAAGGCACCGGGAAATGGACCGCTACCGACGCGCTGCACAACGGAACACCGCTGACGATGATCACCGAGGCGGTATTCGCGCGCGCGCTTTCGGCCAGGAAAGAAGAGCGGGTGGCGGCAAACAAATTCTACGGGAACCATGTGCGCCCCATCGAGGGGGATCCTCGACAGGTCATCGAGTCTGTCCACGATGCACTGTACGCGGCGAAAATCATTTCCTATACCCAGGGCTTCATGCTGTTGCGACAGGCTGCCCTGGATTATGACTGGCCCCTCAACTACGGGGCAATTGCGCTGATGTGGCGTGGCGGATGTATTATCCGCAGTCGCTTTCTCGGCAACATAACGGCAGCGTTCGAGAAATCCCCCGAACTGGAAAACCTGTTGCTGGACGATTTCTTTCGCCAACAGATCACAGGCGCCATGAACGGCTGGCGCAGTACACTGCAAATGGCGATCAATGCCGGTATTCCGGTTCCGGCGATGTCATCCGCGCTGGCTTTTTTCGACGGTTATTGCTCCGGGGAGTCGCCCGCCAACCTGATCCAGGCGCAGCGGGACTATTTTGGCGCACACACCTATGAGCGTATCGACAGGCCGCGCGGGGAACACTTTCATACCGATTGGGCGGGTCTCGAGGGTGCCGCCATCTCAGGAGCGTACGATGCCTGAGAGGAGCGGCAGGTCAGTATGAGCCAGGATTGCACCTTCGTGATATTCGGCGCCACGGGCAACCTGTCACAGATCAAATTTATGCCGGCGCTCTACCACCTCGACCGCGCCGGCAAGCTGACGCATGGCATGCGGATTATCGCCTGCGGGCGCAGGGACTGGACAACGCAAAGTTGCGTGGAGAAAGTGCGCGCCTGGGTAAGCAAGAAGGCGCGTGGCCAGCTCGACCAGAAAACCCTTGAGCGCTTCTGCGGGCGGATCGAGTACTTCAATGGGGACCTCGATGACCCGACGATGTACGGCAGGCTGTCAGAACACCTGCAAGAGCAGCGGCATCACAATGTGGCCTACTATATGGCCATCAAGCCGCAGGATTTCGGCGCTGTCGTCGACCAGCTCAGCGCGCATACATTACTGGACGAAACTACGGGCTGGCGTCGGGTGGTGATAGAGAAACCCTTCGGCTATGACCTGGAAAGCGCCCAGGCCCTGCAGGCGCGGGTCCGCCGGCGACTCGAGGAGCGCCAGGTGTTTCGCATCGATCACTACCTCGCGAAGGGCATGGTGCAGAACGTACTGGTTTTCAGGTTCGCGAACTTACTGATGGAACCGCTGTGGAACCGCAATTTTATCGACCATGTGCAGATCACCCACAGCGAAACACTGGGAATCGGAACCCGCGGCCGCTACTACAACGAGTCGGGTGCACTGCGCGACATGATCCAGAGTCATCTGTTGCAACTGCTGACGCTTATCGCGATGGAACCACCGGTCTCCATGGGCGCCGAGGAGTTGCGCGACGAAAAGGTCAAGGTACTCAAGTCCATTCGGCCACTCAGGGAGGCTGAGGTGGCGGACCACACCCATCGCGCGCAGTACACGGCGGGAGAGATAGACGAGGCCCCGGTCTGCGGCTACCTGGAGGAAGACAGTATTCCCGGCGACTCCGCCACGGAAACCTATGCCGCCCTCAAAGTGTATATCGACAACTGGCGCTGGCGGGGCGTGCCATTCTATTTGCGCACCGGCAAGCGCCTGAAGAAATCACGATCGATGATTTCCATCTGCTTCAAGGAACTGCCACAAACATTTTTCAAGGCTGCGGGCGCGAATGCCGGGACCAGGAACTGGCTGGTGCTGGGTATCCAGCCCGAAGCCTGCCTGAAACTGGAGATGACTGTGAAGGAGCCCGGCCTGGAGATGCATACCCGTACGGCCAGCCTTGACGCCGGTTTCCTGGATGAGGAAGAAGGAACCTCGGATGCCTACGAGGATTTATTGCTGGATGTTATCGAGGGCGACCAGTCACTGTTCCTGCGCTGGGATGAAGTCGAGTGGGCCTGGCGCATCGTCGAGCCGATCCTGCGCGCCTGGGCCGCGGACAGGTCAGCGCTTGACACCTATGCGGCGGGAAGCTGGGGGGCGGTAAAATCCCGTCGATTGTTTGATGACAAAAACTTCCGCTGGCGTCATTCGATCCAGGCGATCGACGAGGCCGGTGACGAGTGAATCGCAGGTACTCGCGCACCCTGTGAGAACCCGCCGGCGCCGGGCGCACACCGTGGGCGCAGTGCCGACAGCGTTGCTCAAATCCAGATCATGCATCCCATCTCGAACGGATGACTCATGGCATCGTTGTACGGGTACATACGCATTTTGTAGTACTGCATCCCGGCAAGTTCGGGCGCGAGTTCAATATGGAATTCCGTGTCAGCCCCGTCAGAGCCGTTTGCCACAAGTTCCGCGACCTGCCCCACAGCAAACTCGCCGTCCTCAGCAGCCCGCCCGAACAGGCATTCCAGCTTGACGTCGGCAGCGCACAGGCCGTTCAGGTTGGCCCTGACTTTCAGCTGCACGCTGTCGTCAAAATGAAGATGGGCCGGGGGCTGGAACATCAGTTGCATGGTCACGCCGGGCCAGGCCAGGCGCACTTTGCTCTTCCACTGGGCCAGTTCGCGAGCCCGTTCCGCGTTGTTGGCTTCCAGTTTGCGCCGCTGGTTCTGCGCCGGCTGGTACAGTTTGGTGACATAATCGCGCAGCATACGCTGCGCGTTGAAGCGCGGTATCGTCGACTGCATGGCGGCCTTCGACATCTCTACCCATTCCTTTGAGAAACCGCCGCCATCACGGTGATAGTAGGTGGGGATCACCTCGTGCTCGATGATATCCAGCAGGTCGCCGGCCTCCTCGCTCTGGCGCTGATCGTGGTCAAAGCGCCCGTCCCGCGGCGTGATGGCCCAGCCGTTGTCGCCGTTGTAGCCCTCACCCCACCAGCCGTCCAGCACGCTGAGGTTTATCACGCCGTTCAGCCCCGCTTTCTGCCCGGATGTGCCACTGGCCTCCAGCGGATACTCGGGCGTGTTGAGCCAGACATCCACTCCCGCTACCATTTTCCGGGCAAGCGCCATGTCATAGCCCTCCAGCAGCAGTATCTTGCCGATGAACTCCGGGCGCAGGGAAAACTCGTGGATCCGCCTGATCAGCTCCTGGCCGGGCTCATCGGACGGGTGTGCTTTACCGGCGAAGATGATCACCACGGGACGCTGTGGATCACCCAGCAGACGCGCCAGGCGGGCGGGATCGGCAAACAGGATCAGGGCCCGCTTGTAAGTGGCAAAGCGACGTGCGAAACCCATCAACAGTACGTCCCCGTCGGGATCATCGACGTAGCGCAGCATGCGCTTGACCACGGCATCGCTGGTGCCGTTGCGACGCTGCTGCATAATCACGGTTTCCTGCACGCGCTCCAGCAGCTCCTGTTTCAGGGCCTTGCGAATACTCCAGTAATGGTAATCGGGTATTTCCTCAAGTCGCTCCCAGTACTCTTCATTCAGCAGTTCATTCTGCCAATCGTCGAAACGCAGATTGAACAGGCTGACCCACTCCCGGGCCAGGAAGGTCTCGAGGTGGACGCCGTTGGTGACATAGGTGACGGGATTTTCCTTGTACGGAATCTGCGGCCAGAGCTTTGCCTCCATCTCGGCCGCCACGCCGCCATGAATGCGACTGACCCCATTGTGAAAGCGGCTACAGCGCAGCGCCAGGCATGTCATATTGAAGCCCTCACCCGTATTGAGGCCGAGGGCATAAAGCTGCTCAAACTGCAAACCCAGTGATTCCGCCATTTTCGACAGGTACTTGGCGACGAGGTGCTGATCGAAAATATCGTGCCCGGCCGGTACAGGCGTGTGCGTGGTGAACACCGTTCCCGCCGCAACCAGCTCCATCGCACTGTCGAAGTCCAGCCCCTGGCGCATGCGCGAGGCGCAGCGCTCCAACAACTGGAAGGCCGCGTGTCCCTCGTTGATGTGCCATATCGTGGGCCGCAGCCCCAGTGCCTGCAGCGCGCGCACCCCCGCCACGCCCAGCACCAGTTCCTGCTGCAGGCGCATCTCGCGGTCGCCGCCGTAGAGCTGGTGCGTAATCGCGCGATCTGCTTCGGTGTTATCCGGGATGTTGGTATCGAGCAGATACAGTTTGATATGGCCGGCCTGGGCCGTCCATACACGTACCCTGAGTATGCGGCCCGGGAACTCAAGCTCCAGAGTCAGGTGCTGGCCGCCCTCTGTCAGTGTCGGCACCACGGGCAGGTCGTGCGGACGCGTTCGCGTGTGCGTGACCTGCTGCTGACCGTGACCGTCAATGGTCTGGGTGAAATAGCCCATCTGGTAGAGCAAACCGATTGCGACGAACGGCAAGCCGACATCGCTGGCGGCCTTGCAATGATCCCCCGCCAGGATACCCAGGCCGCCGGAGTAGATCGGAAAGCTCTCGTGAAAACCGAACTCCAGGCAGAAATAGGCGATCAGGTCTTCTTCCGGATCGAACAGTTCAGTCAGCTCAGGGCGGCCGCGATGATCCCGGTAGGTATTGTAGGCCGAAATGACTCGGTGGTATTCCTCCATATAGGAACGGTCCGCCGCGGCCTCGTTGATACGATGCTGGGACACCCGGCGCAGGAATGCCTTGGGGTTGTGCCCGCAGGCCTCCCACAGGTCCCGGTCCAGCCGGTAGAACAGGGAGCGAATGGACCTGTCCCAGCTGTACATCAGGTCGTTGGCCATCTCCTGCAGGCCATCCAGTTCAACGGGAATACGCGGTTGGATTTCAAGCGGGAACAGCGAACCGGGCATGGTGGATTTTACCTCGTTAATCAGTTGCGGAGCGGTAAAGCTCCAGGTAGCGTTCGGCACTGCGTTGCCAGGAAAAATCCTCTGCCATCGCGGTGCGCTGCATCGCTTGCCAGACGGGCCGGTCATGCCACGCAGCGATCGCACGCCGGCCCGCGTGCAGAAAGTCGTCCGCTTGCGGCGCCGCGAATACGAACCCCGTGGCGGTACCGGCCGCCAGGGTTTGTTCGCTGGCGTCAACTACCGTGTCCACCAGCCCGCCTACCGCTCGCACCACCGGTAGTGTGCCGTAACGCAAGCTGTAAAGCTGGTTGAGCCCGCAGGGTTCAAACAGTGACGGCATCAGGAATATGTCCGCGGCAGCCTCGATTCTGTGCGCCAGGGTCTCATCATAGGCCAATAAGACGGAAAGTGCGTCGGGGCGCTGCGCCGCCAGCGCCTGCAGCGCCGCTTCATAGCGCGGCTCGCCTCTGCCAAGTACCACAATTTGGGCCGGGCCATCCAACAACTGCCCGATGACCGGCAGTACCAGTTCGAGCCCCTTTTGCTCCACCAGCCGGCCGACGAAACCCAGCAGCGGGCAATCCTCCCGTGGCTGCAATCCCAGTTGCTGTTGCAATGCCGACTTGCTCAGCGCCTTGCGCTGTACGGAGTCCGCATCGTAAGTCTGGACAAGATGGGGATCGGAAGCCGGATTCCATGTCTGGCTGTCGATGCCGTTGAGTATCCCCAGCAGGTGATCCCTGCGCTGGCTCAGCAGGCCCTCCAGCCCCATCCCGCCGGGCGACGCGCAGATTTCCCGGGCGTAGGTGGGGCTGACCGTGGTGATCTCGTCGGCAAACACCAGGCCGCCCTTGATGAAGCTGCACTGGCCATAGAACTCCAGGCCCTGCTCCTGCCAGAGCTGCGCCGGCAGTTCCAGTCGCTCGAACACCTGCCGGTCAAATATCCCCATATGGGCCAGGTTGTGGATGGTGAAAACCGTGCGCGGACGCTGCCGGGCGAGATGCGTCAGCGCTATGGCAGGGCCGCTATGCCAGTCATTGCAGTGCAGTATGTCGGGCCGCCAGCCGAGGGCCGTATCGCAGGTACTGATATGTGCTGCCGCCCGCGACAGCAACAGGAAGCGCTCGGCGTTGTCGGACCAGGGAGCGCCGTCGGCATCGTGGTAGGGGTTTCCGACACGTTCGGAAAACACCGGATGCTCCAGCAGCCAGGTGCGCAACGGAGTGCCGGGCAGGCGGCACTCGAGAATGCGCGCAGATTGGCCGGCGAGGTCCAGTTCGGCCAGTACCTCGGGCGCAGCTTCCAGGCGCTGCAGCACATCCGCGTAGGCCGGCAGTAGCAACCTGACATCAAGTCCTCCCTGCCGCAATACCTCCGGAAGGCTTCCCGCCACATCGGCCAGGCCGCCGGTCTTGATCAGCGGATAGGCCTCGCTGGCGACAAACAGCAATCTGCTCACTGCGCTCAATCGGCCTCCACCAACTTCAGTATCAAAGCCCCGAGCGGCGGCAGCGTCAACACAAGCGAGTCGTCCCGCCCCATCCAGGCGCGCGTCTCACTCGCGATGTCCGGCGGGTTACCCACATCACTGCCACCGTAGAACCGCGAGTCCGAATTGAAGATTTCCGTGTACCTTCCGCCGCGCGGCACACCGATGCGATAGTTGGTCCGCGCTACCGGCGTGAAGTTCAGCACCACGAGCCTGAAATCGTCGCCATCACGGCGGATATAACTGAGCACGGACTGTGTCGAGTCATGGCAATCTATCCATTCAAACCCGGCGTATTCGAAACCGCGACGGTGCAGGCTGGGCTCGTCGCGGTACAGTCGATTCAGGTCCGCCACGACCTGCTGTACACCCCGGTGCGGCCCCTGCCTGAGCAAGTCCCAGCTCAATTGGCCCTGGTGTCGCCACTCGTCGAACTCGGCCAGTTCACACCCCATGAACAGTAGCTTCGCCCCGGGGTAGGTGAACATGTAGGCGTACAACAGGCGCAGGTTGGCAAAGCGCTGCCACTCGTCGCCCGGCATTTTCGCCAGTAGCGCCTTCTTGCCGTGCACTACCTCGTCGTGTGAAAACGGCAGCAGAAAATTCTCGGAGAAGGCGTACATCAGCCCGAAAGTGAGTTGATCGTGGTGGTACTGTCGATAGACCGGGTCCTGGGAAAAATAATTGAGGGTATCGTGCATCCAGCCCATGTTCCACTTGATGGAAAATCCCAGGCCGCCCACCCAGGCGGGGCGGGTCACCTGCGGCCATGCGGTGGACTCCTCGGCAATCATCAACGCCCCGGGATGACGCCCCAGGATCAGGCTGTTCAGTTCACGCAGGAAATCGATCGCCTCGAGGTTCTCCCTGCCACCGTACCGATTCGGTTCCCACTCGCCCGCTTCACGGGAGTAATCCAGGTACAGCATGGAGGCCACTGCATCCACACGCAGGCCATCCAGGTGGAACTCCTCCATCCAGTAGTTCGCGCTGGCCAGCAAAAAGTTCCGCACCTCGTTGCGGCCGTAGTTGAAAATCAGCGTTCCCCAGTCCGAGTGCTCTCCCTTGCGCGGATCGGCGTGTTCGTACAAGGCGGTACCGTCGAACCGCGCCAGCGCGTGATCGTCTTTGGGGAAGTGCGCGGGCACCCAATCGAGGATGACGCCAATACCGTGCTCATGCATCAGGTTCACAAAGTAGCGAAAATCATCGGGGGAACCGAAGCGCTGCGAAGGCGCGAAATAGCCGGTGGTCTGGTAGCCCCAGGAATCATCCAGCGGGTGCTCGGTCACCGGAAGCAGTTCGACGTGGGTAAAGCCCAGCGGCAGAATGTACTCGGCGAGTTGCGTTGCCATCTCCCGGAAGTTGAGAAAATTGCCCGCCCCGTCGCGACGCCAGGAGCCCGGGTGTAACTCGTAAATGGACACCGGCGCGTGCTGCCAGTCCCAACTCGCGCGCTGTGCCAGCCACGCCTGGTCAGTCCATGGAAACTGCGTGGGCGCGCAGACGACGGCGGCGTTCGCCGGGCGCATCTCGAAGCGGTTGCCGTAGGGGTCGGCTTTCAGGCGCAGGTTACCGCGGGCATCGCACACTTCGAACTTGTATTTCTCATCGGCCCGCAGGCCCGGAACAAACAGCTCCCAGACTCCGCTGGGGCCACGGCTGCGCATGCAGTGGCTGAGCCCGTGCCAGCGATTGAAATCCCCCACCACGCTGACACGCTGGGCATTGGGCGCCCAGGTCGCGAAACGCACGCCGGCAACGCCCTCGTGTTCGCAGCAGTGCGCTCCCAGGATACGGTATACATGCTGGTGTTTGCCCTGGGCGAACAGGTGGAGATCGAGGTCGCCGATGGTGGGGCCGAAGTGGTAAGGGTCCGGTGATTGTCGCCACTGGCCCTGCGCGTCCCGCCACCGCAATTCGTAGCGCGGGTCTGTCGCCTGTATGGCGTCACAGGTGAACAGGTCGGTGTCCGGTACACGTTCCATGGGGCGATGCACGCCGTCGATGACCACTTCCGCCACGGCGGCCGCCGGCAGCAATGCGCGAACGGACCAGCCGTTGCCCTGGGGGTGGCAACCGAGCACCGCGAAGGGGTCGTGATGACGCCCCGCAAGGAGCCGCCCTACGTCCCCCTGGATGTCACGTTTAGCCGAACCGGGTTTCATTTCATTTTTACTGATTTACGTCAACCACAACCACAGGAATATTGTGCACCTGTAGTCCACAATGTGACAATGTAGCCTGATGGTAATCAAATAAGCTCACGCTAACCAGCAAGCAGATCAATGAATCCACTATGAGCGACCCGGATACTGCCAGATATGTCAGCCGACTGACCCGCGACACACTGGCGCTGGTGCTGGCCGGTGGTCGCGGCAGCCGGTTGCAGCAGCTCACGCAATGGCGCGCCAAACCGGCGGTGCCCTTTGGCGGCAAGTT
Source organism: Gammaproteobacteria bacterium (assembly GCA_030427485.1). Taxonomy (GTDB): domain Bacteria; phylum Pseudomonadota; class Gammaproteobacteria; order Pseudomonadales; family Halieaceae; genus Marimicrobium. Next base: position 127,039 of record JAUICG010000009.1, on the reverse strand, counting down.
CAGGATTATCGATTTTCCGTTGTCAAACTGCGTCAATTCCGGTATCCGCAAAGTGGGTATTGTCACCCAGTACAAGGCGCACAGCCTGATCCAGCATATACAGCGTGGCTGGGGGTTCATGCGTGGCGAATTGGGCGAGTTCATTGAATTGCTGCCCGCGCAGCAGCGCATGGAGACATCCTGGTACCAGGGTACCGCGGACGCGATTTACCAGAACATCGATATCATCCGCACACACAACCCCGAGTTCACACTGATCCTGGCCGGCGACCACATTTACAAAATGGACTACGGCACGATGCTCGCTGCCCATGTGGAGTCCGAGGCCGATATTACGGTGGGCTGTATAGAAGTGCCTCTCGCCGAAGCCCGGTCTTTCGGGGTGATGGCCACGGACGAGGACCAGCGCATTCTGGAATTTGCCGAAAAACCCGAGAACCCGACCCCGCTGCACCCGGGTAGCGACCGGGCGCTGGCGTCCATGGGTATCTACGTGTTCCGCACTGAAATCCTGATCGAGGAACTGCTGCGGGATGCCGACACCCCGGATTCAAGACGGGATTTCGGCGGTGACATCATCCCGGGCGTCATCAACCGGCGGCGCGTCACCGCGTTTCCCTTTCGCCACGACCCCGGCGGACGGCCCGCCTACTGGCGCGATGTCGGCACAGTGGATGCGTTCTGGGCGGCCAACCTGGAACTGATCGGGGTCAGCCCCGAACTCAACCTGTACGACCGCGACTGGCCCATATGGACCTACCAGGACCAGGTGCCGCCCGGAAAATTCGTATTCGACGACGACGGGCGCCGGGGCACCGCGGTGGACTCCATGGTGGCCGGCGGCTGCATCGTATCGGGCTCCTCGCTGCGCCATTCGCTGCTGTTCAGCAACGTCAACGTGCACTCCTATTCTCGCGTCGAAGACTCGGTGCTGTTTCCCCAGGTGGACATCGGCCGGCACTGCCTGATCCGCAAGGCCATCATTGACAAGGGCTGCAGGATTCCTCCCAATACCTGTATCGGGGTGGATGCGGCAGAGGATGCCGCCCGCTTCCACGTCTCCAGCGGGGGCGTCGTGCTGGTCACCCCGGAAATGCTCGGCCAGAGATTGCACTATGTCCGCTAAACAACCGATGAGCGTGATACTGATGTGGCATATGCATCAGCCGGAGTACAAGGACCTGCGCACCGGCACCGTTCACCTGCCCTGGACCTACCTGCATGCGATAAAGGATTACGTCGATATGGCGGCGCACCTGGAAGCGCTGCCCAATGCCCGTGCCGTGGTGAATTTCACCCCGTTGCTACTGGAACAACTGGAGGACTATGCCGCACAGGTGAGCGCCTACCTCGGGGGGCACGGGGCGATCAAGGACCCGGTACTGGCAGGCCTGGCGGAGCCCGCCCTGCCCGGTGACCTGCAGGCGCGGCTGCGCCTGGTAAAGGACTGCCTGCGCGCCAATCGGGAGCGCATGATCGATCGCTTCGCACCATACCAGCGACTGGCGACCATGGCGGACTGGTACGAAGAACATCCGCAGAGCCTGATCTACGCCTCCAACCAGTTTCTCGCCGACCTGCTGGTCTGGTATCACCTCAGCTGGATGGCGGAGTCGGTGCAGCGCAGCGACGAACGTATCCCGCGACTGCAGGAAAAAGCCATCAACTTCAGCCTCCACGATCGTCGTGAATTACTGCAGATCATTCTGGAATTGTTGCAGTCAATCGTACCCCGCTACAAAGCGCTGGTGCAGCGCGGGCAGGTGGAGTTGTGCATGAGTCCCTACGCGCACCCTATCGTTCCGCTGATGCTGGACATGGAATCCGCGCGGGAATCCATGCCTGAGGTACACCTGCCCGTCAGCACACAGTATCCGGGCGGCCTGTCCCGGGCGCAATGGCACATCGATCGCGGCCTGGCGACTTTTGAACGAGTATTTGGCGCCAGGCCCGCGGGACTGTGGCCCTCGGAGGGCGGCGTCAGCCAACGATCCCTGGAGCTGTTCGCCGACAGCGGGTTTCGCTGGGTCGCAAGCGGCGGCAACGTACTGCACAACAGCCACGACGCGCAGAGTAAATCATGTAGCCACCGCGTCTACCGCTTCGGTTCGGCCAACATCGACTGTGTTTTTCGCGACGACGGGCTCTCTGACCTGATCGGATTCACCTACTCCGATTGGCGCGCGGAGGACGCGGTCGCCAACCTCGTCGGGCATATGGAAAACATCGCCGCCGTCTGCCCGGACCGCGATGACTGCCTCATCACCATTATCCTTGACGGTGAAAACGCCTGGGAATACTACCCCGAGAACGGATTTCATTTCCTGCACCAGCTGTATAGCCGCCTCGGCGATCACCCGCTCCTGCGCCTGTCGACGATGGAGCAGTTCCTCAGTGAAAAACCACCGCAACCGGCGCATGAAACACACCTGGTCGCAGGCAGTTGGGTCTATGGCACCTTCTCGACCTGGATCGGGGATGCGGATAAAAACCGCGCCTGGGAACTACTGGTTGAAGCCAAGCACACCTTTGATGAACAGCTTGCCAGCGGCAAGCTGGCACCGGACGTCATCGCTGCCGCGGAACAACAGCTGGCAATCTGCGAGGGTTCCGACTGGTTTTGGTGGTTCGGCGACTACAACCCCGGGACGACGGTCGCCCAGTTCGACCAACTCTACCGCATGCATCTGGCCAATCTGTACCTGTTACTGGATGTGGAGGCGCCCGCTTACCTTGCCGAGATCATATCGCGCGGCGGCGGCAGTCCCAGTCACGGCGGTGTGATGCGCCACCACAACCCGGCCGGCAGCGCGGAGTGACCTGTACACTGATGGAGCGCCGCAGGGCCGGGGTGCTCCTCCATCCGAGCAGCCTGCCCGGCAAGGCCTACTGCGGCGACCTGGGCGCGGAAGCCCGCCGATTTATCGATCTGGCAGCACAGGCCGGCCTGCAAATCTGGCAGGTCCTGCCGCTGGGGCCAACGCATTCAGACGGCTGCCCGTATCAACTGATTTCCGTGCACGCCGGCAATCCCGACCTGATAGACCTGCAGTGGCTGGTAGCACAGAACTGGTTGACGCAGGAGGATGCCGACGCCGGCCAATCCTCTCCCGAGGCGAAGCGAGCGGCCCTGGACAAGGCGGCCCGGGCATTCTTCGCCGCGACAGCTGATACAGCTATGACGGCCGCCTACGCACAGTTTCTGCAACAGGCCGATTACTGGCTGGAAGACTACGTTCGCTTCCAGGCTTTTCGCGACCACCACGGTCGCGAGCCCTGGACAAGGTGGCCTGAAGCCCTGCGACGCTGCGAAGCCGGCGCCTGCGACGCGATCGCGCGACAGCTTGCTGACCAGTTGGCGGCGCTGCGATTCCGGCAGTTTATATTTCACCGCCAGTGGCACGAGTTGCGCCACTACGCGAAGCAGCGCGGTATCCTGCTGTTCGGAGACATGCCGATTTATGTACACCTGGAAAGCGCCGATGTCTGGGCGCACCAGCCGCTGTTCAACCTGGACGAGACCGGCCAGCCGATCACGGTGACAGGAGTACCGCCGGACTATTTCAGCGCGGAGGGGCAATTGTGGGGGAATCCGCAGTACGACTGGGAGCGCATGGAAAGTACCGGATTCGAATGGTGGTTGCAGCGCTTCGCTTCAGCGGCCCGGCAATTCGATATTGTACGCATAGACCACTTCCGCGCGCTGGAGGCATTCTGGGAAATCGCTGCCGATGCCACCTCCGCGCGTGAAGGCCGGTGGGTGGCGGCGCCCGGCAGGGCGCTGCTCCACGCGGTGCGCGAACACAATCCCGATCTGTGCCTGGTTGCAGAAAACCTGGGCATCATCAGCGCGGAGGTCGAGGCGCTGCGGCACGATTTCGAGTTGCCCGGCATGCTGATTCTACAGTTTGCGTTTGACGGCAGTCCGGACAATCCGTATCTGCCACACCGGCATTCAATGGGCGATATCGTCTACACCGGCACCCACGACAACGACACGACGCTGGGCTGGTTCGAAAAGCTCGACGAGGGGGTAAAGGAAAACGTCTATCGCTCCCTCAACAACCCTGCCGAAAGCATGCCATGGATGCTGATTCACCAGGCCATGGACTCCGTCGCCAATACCGCCATCGTACCCTGGCAGGACTTTCTCGGGCTGGACGGCCGACATCGCATGAATACGCCGGGCACCCGGGAGGGAAACTGGCAGTGGCGTTTTTCATGGCAGCAGGTGCCGCCGGAGACCGCCGGGCGCATCCACGCGTTGCTGACAAGTTGTAATCGCGTTGCCACGGATGAATTCCGCTCCACCGAAGATGCTGGGCGAGGTACCGGGTGAACCGGGTTTAGAGCCTAATTTGGGAAATGGCGGAGCGGACGGGACTCGAACCCGCGACCCCCGGCGTGACAGGCCGGTATTCTAACCAACTGAACTACCGCTCCACGGTAGAAAAAACCCCGGTGAAATTGGTGGGTGGTGACGGGATCGAACCGCCGACCCTCTGCTTGTAAGGCAGATGCTCTCCCAGCTGAGCTAACCACCCCAAAAACCGAGAACGCGCATTATAGAGATTCTGCTTGAGTGGTCAATCCCTCGCCCGGTAAAAAGCAAAAAAAACAGAAATATTAAAAGCCATTGATTTTAGTAGTAAAATCGGTGCGATACAGACGCGCGACACGCGACGCGACGAAGGCGACATACGCCACCGGAATTCACGACCGCGGGCACCGATCACCGGGCATACGACAATGGAAATCTACAAAGAGTTTCACTTTGAAGCGGCACATCGCCTGCCCAACGTCCCGGAGGGTCACAAGTGTGCGCGCCTGCACGGCCATTCTTTCCAGGTCCGCCTCGTGGTCACCGGCGACGCACCCGAGCCCGGCGGCTGGGTGATGGACTTTGCGGAACTGAAAGCCGCGTTCGCGCCACTTCACGACCAGTTGGACCACCGCTACCTGAATGATATTCCCGGCCTGCAAAATCCGACCAGCGAGAACATCGCCCGCTGGATATGGGACAGACTCAAACCGGACGTGCCGCTACTGAGCCAGGTGGAGATTCGCGAGACCTGCACCAGCGGGTGTATCTATCGCGGCGAACAGTAGATGCCGCCCAGGCGTCAGCGGCACACCCCGCTCGACATCCTTAATTTGTCACACAACGGTAACATTGCGAAAACTGCTTGACGAATGCGCAGACACTACGCATCCAGTACTTTTTCAATTCACCAGGGTAACGTTACCGCGCTTTAGTTCCCAAATTGTTTCCTCGCAGCCCGTTGAAGTTACTTGAAGTAGCACTGTCAAAAATGTTATGCACACTATTCACCACGCATACCTGTTTCACGCAGTTAGCTTTTTTTTTACATTTAAAAACTCAAGAAACAATCATAACTTGCTGTTATTTATATATATTTATTGATTGTATGAATTTTGACCAATTTGTGACACAAGCCCAATTATCGGCACTCGGGGGTGGGCTGAACAATTTACTCACGGAGTTATCCACAGTTTCTGTGGAAAAATGATGACAGTTTAAAGTGTTACAGAATCTCTCCATTGGGAAACAAAGTTGTTAATATTCAGCCTTCCCCACAGGCAGGTGCGCCTGCATATGACATGCGCCGTCAGCCGCGGTGGGCACCCAGTGCCTGCTGCAGATAGCCCTGCAGCGCCCTGCGGGATTTCAGTTCGACGGCCATCCTCGGAAACATGACCAGCGACACGACCAGCCTGACGATGATATCGGTCGCAAAGTCGACGCTGAGTTCCGCGCTGATCTCACCCGATGCCTGCGCCATGCGGATATGGGCCGGCCAGAACGCCAGGCTGCGCTGGTAGAAGCGAGGATCCAGGAACATCATTGCCAGCGTTTCTGGCTCAACCTCCGCCAGCGAAGCAAACATACCCTCCTGCATGTCCTTGCGCCCTGCCAACACGGTAAGGGTCAGTTTATCCACGAGGGTCGCCTCCCGGTCCAGTCGGGATTCGGTGCGATTGAGGAAGCTTTCCTGTTGCCGGCGGATGATACCTTCCACCAGTGCTTCCTTGGTGCTGAAATGGCGATAGATCGACCCGCGCGAGAGTTTTCCGACACGCGCCACTTCACCCATGGATGTGCGTCGAATGCCGAAACGCTGAATGCACTGCTCCCCCGCATCGAGTATGCGAACCATCATCGGATCACCATAGTCCAGTGCTTTGAACTGCGAACCTGACATTGCGGGGATCACCGCCTTGACCGTTTGAGAGTATTGAACAATAATCATTTTTTGTACATTTGTCTATTTGCGCCGCCGACTTTCATTGAGGAGCGGGCGCGCGAAGCCCACAAAACCGCACTGATATAAAAGGTGGCAACCCATGGCCGAATCCCGTCCCAGTTATGACTACATCATTGTCGGGGCCGGCTCTGCCGGATGCGCCCTGGCAAACCGACTGTCGCGCGAAGCCAGCCGCAAGGTCCTGTTACTGGAGGCCGGCGGCAAGGATACCAATCCGCAGATCCACACGCCGCTGGGCTTCGCATTTTTGATGAAAAACCCCCGTGTGAACTGGTGCTATGAAACCGAGCCCGAGCCAAACATGCATCACCGCCGGATTTCCTGGCCACGCGGCAAGGTGCTCGGCGGCACCAGCAGCATCAACGGCATGGTCTATATTCGCGGACAGCGCGAAGACTACGATCAATGGAGTGAACAGGGCAATGCCGGCTGGTCCTACGACGAGGTACTGCCCTATTTCAAGCGCTCCGAACACAAGGCGGAAGGCGCCGGTGAATTCCACGGCTTTGGCGGCCCGCTTTGGGTCGAGGACGTGGCGGACGAACAGAAACTGGAACTTGCGGACATATACATACAGGCCGCGATTCAGAATGAACTGCCCTACAACGCCGACTTCAATGGCGCCACCCAGGAGGGGGTGGGTTACTACCAGAGCAATATCCGCAAGGGAAAGCGCCAGAGCACTGCGCGCACGTTTCTGCGCGAATGCCAGAACCGCCCCAACCTCACCATCATCACCGGCGCCCTGTGCGAAAAAGTCCTGATGGAGAACGGCGCCGCCGTCGGCGTACAGTATCGACTGGAGGAAAAGAAGGGTGTACGGGTCGAACACGCATACGCCAGGGGCGAGGTTGTGCTGTGCGGCGGCGTGATCAACTCCCCGCAGTTGCTGGAATTGTCCGGGATCGGCGGGAAAGCACATCTCGAGGCGCTGGGCATTCCGCTGGAAAAACATTTGCCTGGCGTGGGTGAAAACCTGCAGGATCACCTGACCGTCAATGTTCAGCAGGGCCTGCACGGCGTTCCGACATTTTACGAGGAAAGCCGTCCGCTGCAACTGGTCAGGAATATTTTCAAATACCTGTTGCAGGGACGCGGCCTGCTGGCGCACCCGGCAGCCCAGGTGGGCGTGTTTTTTCGCACTGACGCTACAGTGAAAACACCCGACGCCCAGATTCATTTCGCGCCCGCGGCGAGCGAACCCGATGCCCGGGGCAACCTGAAGCCCAAACCGGGCACCACCGCCACCGTCTGCCACCTGCGCCCTGAAAGTCGCGGCAGCGTGCATATACGCAGCGCTGACCCGACCGCGGCGCCGGCCATACGCGCCAATTACCTGGACACCGAGAGTGACCGCAAGACGCTGCTGGCCGCCCTGCGCCGGGTGCGCGAAATTTTTCTCTCCCCGGCGCTGGACAAGCACCGCGGAACGGAGTTCAAGCCCGGCCCACTGATTCAGAGCGATGAGCAACTGCTGGACTACATCCGCGCCGAAGCGGAGTCGGTTTACCACCCGGTGGGCACCTGCAAGATGGGCTCCGACAGGATGGCCGTGGTGGATGCGCGCCTGCGCGTACACGGCGTGAAGCAGCTGCGCGTGGCTGACGCCTCCATCATGCCGCAGATCATATCCGGCAATACCAATGCGACGGCCATTATGATCGCGGAAAAATGCGCCGACATGCTCCTGCAGGACGCCGGGGTAAACGTCACACTGCCGCAGGCGCAGAAGGCGCCGGCGAAACCACGGAAACGCAAAACCACCAGGGCCGTCACCACCGCCTAAGCGCACACAGAGGAATTTGAGATGAACGCATCCGTACAAGACAGCTCCGCCACCTCCGAACTCCACGCCCTCCTCGCCGCCCAGCGCAGTGCCTTTCGCGCCGAGGGTCCCGTCGCGCTTGCCACGCGTATAGACCGCCTCGACCGCTGTATCGCCCTGCTGGTCGACAACAAGGAAGCCATCTGCGATGCGGTCAACAAGGACTTCGGCTGCCGTTCCAGATACGTCACGCTGATGACCGATGTGATGAATTCAGTGGGCAGCCTCAAATTCGTCAGGAAGCACGTGAAAAAGTGGATGAAACCGGAAAAGCGCACGCCCTTCATGCCGATGAATTTTCTCGGCGCGAAAGCACATGTGCACTATCAACCCAAGGGCGTGGTCGGCATCATGACGCCCTGGAATGTGCCGGTAAACATGATTTTCAGCCCGCTGGCCGATGTGCTGGGCGCGGGCAACCGGGCCATGATCAAACCCTCCGAGTACACGCCGCACACCGCCGAGGTCATGCAGCACCTGTTTGCGCGCTATTTTGAGGCCTCGGAAATCACTGTGGTAACCGGTGGACCGGAAGTCGGCGCGGCTTTCTCCGCGCTGCCGCTCGACCACCTGATATTTACCGGCGCGACCAGCATCGGTCGCCTGGTGATGCGCGCCGCATCGGAAAACATGGTTCCGGTCACGCTGGAACTCGGCGGAAAGTCGCCGGTGATTGTCGGGGAAGATTGCGATATCCATCTGGCGGCGGAACGCATCATCACCGGCAAAGCCATGAATGGTGGCCAGTTGTGTGTCAGTCCGGATTACTGCTTCGTTCCCCAGAATCGACTCGAAGCCTTTATCAATCGCTGCAAGGCGGTGATCGCGGAACAGTTTCCCACGGTGCAGGGCAACCCGGATTTCGTTGCGTGTATCAATGAGCGTCACTTCGATCGCGTGAAGGGCTATCTCAGCGAAGCCGCGAAGAAAGGCGCCCGTGTGATCCCGCTGTGCCCACCGGGAGAGGAATTCTCCAGCAAAAAAGAGCACAAGATCGCCCTGCACCTCGTGGTAAACCCCGAGGACGATCTGGCGTGCATGCAGGACGAGATATTCGGCGCGATGCTCAACATCAAAACCTACGAAAACCTGCAGGACGTGATCGACTTCATCAATGCGCGCGAACGCCCGCTGGCCCTGTACTATTTCGGCAAGGACAAGGCGGAACAGGACAAAGTCATCAACGAAACCCACTCCGGCGGCGTTGCGGTGAATGCCATTGCGCTGCACGTGGCCTGCGACGACCTGCCCTTTGGCGGCAGCGGGCACAGCGGCATGGGTAACTACCGCGGGCGCGACGGATTCCGCACATTCAGCCATGCGCGCGGCGTCTATCGCGAAGGTTTCCTGGACATGGCCAAGCTGGCCGGTACGCTGCCGCCCTACGGCCAGAAAGTGGCCGGCATGCTGGAGTCGCAGATCAAAAAATAATCGCCGCAACACGCTGGCCGCCTCCGGCACCGCGGGCGTGGTGATTCCGCCACCGCTGCAGGCAGTCGATGAGCGATGCGGGCTAATGCAGTGTGATGTTTCTTTCTGGCACCACCACCGACTGCAGTTGTTTTCCCAGCATGATGACAAACCCCTGGCGGCGCTCCATGCCGTCGTAGCTGAAATCGAAACGGTACTGTCGCCAGATGCGCCAGCGCCCGGCGCCGTCGCGGCTCAACGAAACACGCCGTATGTGCACCGATTGATCAAGCAGTTGAAAATCATCGCGCTCACTGGCGCGATTGACCGCCTGCAGCGCCAGCTCGCGCACCCGTACAGCAGCTGCAACGTGCAGGCACAGCAGCGCCAGCGCGAGCAATGCGACCACGTCGCCGAGCGTGAAGTACATGCCGGCCTATCCCTCGCGATTCATGCCGTCCGCCCCGTCAACCCCGGCTTGCTCAACCGACGCAAGAAAGCGCGAGACGATAGCGTTGAATAGCTGCGGTTTCTCTGCGTGCAGCCAGTGACCGCAACCCGGCATGATCTTCATCGTAGCCGCGGGAAAAAAGCTTTGAATGGCGCTCCAGTACTGCTTCTGCAGGTAATCGGAAGCACCGCCTTTAACGAACAGTACAGCGCCGGTATAGACCCGACCGACCGCCGGGGCTGCCAGCAGCGACGGCAGGGAAGCCTTCAAGCCAGCTACATCGAAACGCCACTGGTATTCGCCCTGCCCGTCGCGCTGCAGGCTGCTCAGCAGGAACTGTACGACGCTGTCTTCCGACAGATACTCGCCCATGCGCGCCAGGGCCTCGCCACGACTCGTGCACGGCGACGCGGCCACGGCTTCCAGCGCCGCGAATATCGCGTCGTGCCGGCTGGAGTAGGCCACCGGAGCGATATCCGCCACGGTCAGGGACGCCACGCGCCGCGGGGCGCGCAGGGCCAGTTCCATCGCGACCTTGCCCCCCAGCGAGTGGCCCACGAAATGCGCCCGCGCCAGTCCCGCCCCGCCCATCCACCGCTGCACTGTATCCGCCATCGCGGGCAGTTCCGGCGCTTGCAGCCAGCCGGACCTGCCGTGGTTCGGCAGGTCCACGCTGTACACGGTGTATGTCACCTGCAATGCGCGCGCCACCGCGCCAAGATTACTTCCCGAACCGAACAGGCCGTGCAGCAGAACCACCGCCGGCCCCTCTCCGGCCTGCTTAACGTGTAAATCCGCGGTCATTTAGCACTGTGTCCCTCTGCAGATTTTGCTACCATACCCGTCACTATAATCGATCGGAATCCCGCATGCGTTGTTTAATATCCCGGTACCACCTCGCCGCCTTTCTCTGTGCGCTAGGCTTGCTCGCCGCCTGCAGCGGCACGCCCACTTACAACGCGACCACATTCCCCTACCAGATCGACCAGGCAAAACTGGACGCGCACCCGATCAAGACGGTGGTGATAGCGCACGTTAATCTGGGCACGCAATCGCGCAACTACCTGGAGAAAGAAGCGCCGCGTATTGACGGCCGGGTAGCCAGTTACCTGAAGGAGAACGGCTTCAAGGTAATACCCCAGAGGGAATTCGAGCAGCACTGGAATGTCGCCGAGCGCGCCTACGGCAATCCGGTTGACCCTACCAGCGGCAAAGTGAACCAAAAAACCTTCGCGCTGATTATGCACCAGGTTCGCGACGAAATGCAGGCATCGTCCAATCTGGACGCGTTCATCTTCACCGACCTCGTGGAATTTGAAGTCGCCTTCTCCGGCGGCCTCAAGCACATCGCGCGCTGGGACGGTGTCAGCCGCACACCTACCATGCAGGGCCCCGGCGACGGCGTCAGCACCGAGTTCGACTGGAACATGCTGGCCGCTGTCGCATCGTTGCAGGTGACTATTTACAATATGGACCTGCAACCCGTATTCTCGAGCCGTGGCGGCATCGACGCCACGGACGCGATCGACAGTCGCTCCTCGACCGGGCGCTACATCCGTCGACGCAACATTCTGGAGAACGAGAGCAATATCGACGAAGGTATTCGCCTGGCTTTTTATCCCTTTATCCACACCGACGATTGGCCGGGTAATCCCTGACGCCAACCGGGCATACCTGCAGAGGACCGGCCGTGAAAAAGCTTGTCGTAACCCTGACCGTTTTGATCGTTGCGCTGCTCGTCCTGTATTTCTGGCCCTCCCCCACCCGCGAGCCTGTACAGCGCCTCGCCAACCCCGACACGGAACGCGACTCCACGAGCGGCCCGATCGTTGGCAGCAGCGATGCCGACGACACTTTCGCCTGGCTGGGCATTCCATTTGCGGCACCGCCGATTGGGGAACTGCGCTGGCGCGCACCGCAAGCGGTGGAACCCTGGGATGAGAGGCTCGAGGCCATCGCATTCCGCGATCCCTGCGTGCAATTGTCCGGGCCGCTGGATGGTCTGCCCGACGACAGCGGCGCTGTCGTAGGCAGCGAGGACTGCCTGTATCTGAACATCTGGGCGCCACGCAATCGCAGCGGCGGCGATGCCGAAAAACTGCCCGTGATGTTCTGGATTCATGGCGGCGGAAATACCATCGGCACCGCCAACACCTATGCCGGCAATAAACTCGCCGCCGGGGAACAGGTTGTGGTGGTCACGATCAACTACCGGCTGGGATTTCTCGGCTGGATGAGCCACCCCGCGCTGCGCGGGAAAGGGCGCACGGCCCTCGATGCCAGCGGCAACTATGCCAATCTCGATATGATTGCGGCGCTGCAGTGGGTGAAAGACAATATCGCGGCTTTCGGCGGCGACCCAGACAGGGTCACCGTATTCGGCGAGTCAGCCGGCGGTCGCAACGTCTACTCCCTGATGGCTTCGCCACGCGCCCGCGGCCTGTTCCAGCGCGCGATCGCACAGAGCGGATCCGTCAGCACAACGCCGCGCTGGCGGGCGGAGAATTTTCGCGACGAGAAGAAACCTGGAATGGCGCTGAGTTCCCGGGAGTGGTTGGCGCTGCAATTGCAAAATGCCGGTCTGGCAACGGACAGGGATAACGCCAGGACAGTACTTGCAGCGATGTCCAACGACGATATCCGCAGTTTCATGTACGCGCGCAGCCCCCGGGAAATTCTCGAGGGCATCAGCGGCGGCGCCGGTATGTACAGCGCACCGCAGAGCTTTCGCGACGGCAAGGTGCTGCCCGCGGACACACTGTACGAGGTGTTCCGGGATTCCGGGCGCTACAACAATGTGCCACTGATTACCGGCACCAACCGGGATGAACTGAAGTTGTTTCTGGCCCAGAGTCCGGAGTTCGTCGAGCGGCGCCTGGGCTTTATCCCGCACATCAAGGATCCCGGGGCCTACAACGCGCTCGCCGCCTACCTCAGCGACAACTGGAAGGCCCTGGCCGTCGACACGCCCGCCGACATTATCGCCGCGCACAGTCCGCAGTCTGTGTTTGCCTACCGCTGGGACTGGGATGAGGGCGGCAAAAACTGGCTGGTGGACTACGGTGAGTTACTCGGTGCCGCCCACGGGCTTGAAGTCGCTTACATCTTTAACGATTTTACTGACGGTATCATCGTGCCGGGCCTGTACAACAACGACAATATCCCCGGGCGGGACCTGCTCGGCGCGCAAATGCGCAGCTACTGGTCAGAATTCGCCAGAAACGGCGCTCCGGGACGCGGGCGTAACGGCGCTCTGCCCCTGTGGCAGCCGTGGAGCAACGAGGGGCCCAACCTGATGCTACTGGATACCGCCGCCGATGGCGGGCTGCGCATGGTCAGGGAGCCCATGACAGTGGCCATGCTGAAGAAACGCGTGGCGGAAGACCCGGATATTCCCGACCTGCGCACGCGCTGCGAACTCCATGTACAACTTTTCCTGCTCGCCAACGCGGGGGACGACGTGTGGAACAGGAAAGAGTACGACGCGCTGGGCTGCGCCGAGTTCGACCCCTGGTCACTGGAAGTCAGTCGCTAGCCGCGCAATCTTTCCGCTCATGCCTGTGGGGTAATCAGATACTTCTCGCCGGTAGCCTGCTTGCCGTACACTGCGATGGCGTCCAGCGACAGCGCCTCGGCCAGTGACACTTCCCGGGTGTAGTGACTGGCGAAAGTCGTTTTAATTTCCGCAGCGACCCTGGCCCGCATCTCCAGGCTCTTCTCGATGCCTACCTTCTGCAGGAAAGGCGTCAACAGGAAACCCGAAACGCTCCAGGCGAAACCGAAATTACGGGTCAGCGTGGTCGGGCTGCGATCCAGGCCGCCATAAATGTAAACCTGCTTGAACACATCGCTGCCGTAACCGTTGTACCCTGTCATATTGCGCAGGGCCGCGGCCTCCATACAGGAGAGTATCTGGCTGGCGAGCGTACCGCCGCCGGTAGCGTCAAACGCCAGGGTGGCACCGGTTTCCGCAAGCGCATCCGTGAGATCGTCGTGAAAACGCTCGCTGGAAGAATTGACAATGTACCTGGCGCCCAAATCTTTCAGCACAGACTCCTGTTCCGCTTTACGCACAATATTGACCAGTGCGATCTGCTCATTCATGCAGATCCGGTTCAGCATCTGGCCGAGGTTGGACGCTGCGGCGGTATGCACGAGCGCAGTGTGGTTTTCCATCCGCATGGTTTCGACCATTGCCAGCGCGGTCAGCGGATTGACAAAGCAGGAGGCTCCCTCCGCCGCACTTGTCCCCTCCTCCAGGGCCAGGCACATAAACGCGTTCACGCAGCGGTACTGGCTGTACATCGCACCGCCGATAATGCCCACGCGTTTCCCGATCAGCGCCTGCGCCGCCTCTGATTGTCCGGCGGCAATGACGGTACCCGCGGCCTCGTTCCCCACCGGCATGGACTGGCCCACCCGTGCGGCCACCATCTTCATCATGGCGGCGGGGATATCGGCGTTCACCACCGGTCTTTGCGCCGTGCCGGACGCCCTGGCCGTAGCGAGGTCCGCCGGGCCGAACAGCAATGCCAGGTCGGAGGGGTTCAACGGCGTGGCCTCCACCCGCACCAGTACCTCGTCGGGGCCGGGCCTGGGTATGGGCTCGTCCACGAGGGTCAATTCCAGAATTCCGTCCTGCGAAATTGTGGAGCGAAGCTGTAAACCGGTGTCGGCCATGGCGGTATCCCCTTGCGGCTGTGTTGGAAGGCTCCGGCTATCCTACCGCTTCCCGGCGCAAATTGCCCTATGGTCGCCGCGCATTCCCGTGTAATATCCCGCCGCCTTCGCTGTGCGGCTGACTGAGAACTGGGGAACCGGCAGATGCTCGACTCAATACTGGTGTTTCTGGCTGTGCTGGCTTTCACCGCCATCGTGCTGGAAGATGTCATTCACCTGAACAAGGCCAAGTCCACACTGTTTCTCGGCACCTTGTGCTGGATACTGCTGTTCCTGTTCGCCCCCGACCACGCAGTTGTCGAAACGGCGTTTTCGGAGAATATCCTCGATATCGCCTCGCTCTGGTTGTTCCTGTTCGCCGCCATGACCTTCGTGGCCTACCTCAACCAGCACGGCATGGTGGAATCGCTGGTATACCGCCTGTTGCCCGGCACCATGCCACAGAAGGCGCTACTGCCCTGCGTGGCGCTATTCGCGTTTTGCCTCTCCTCTTTCTGTGACAATATCACCACGACGCTGGTGACCATCGCGCTGATCCAGTCCCTGAAGCTGGGGACCGCCAGCAATATCAAGTTGGCCGTGCTGGCCGTGTTCTCGATCAACTCCGGTGGTGCGGCCCTGATCACCGGTGACGTCACCACGCTGATGATCTTCAGTGCCGGCAAGGTCGGCATCAGCGACCTGTTGGCCATTGTCATACCCGGATTGCTGGCCTGCCTGTTCCTGGCCCTGTTGCTGATGCCGGGCTTTGACGGCAGGCTTACACCCCGGCGCGCGGTTACCAGCGCTTCCCGATTCGACATCTGGGTAGCGGCGATTTTCCTGACCACTATCGTCGCGACACTGGCGCTCAATCTATTCGTACATGTTCCACCACTGCTGGTTTTTATCTTCGGCCTCTCGATTGTCTTTTTGTTGGCGCGATTCATGAGCCGCGAAGAGGCGACGACGCCTATCATCGACTACATCCGGAAAATCGAATTTGACACACTGCTATTTTTCCTCGGCATCCTGTTGATTGTCGGCATGCTCAAGGAGATCGGCGCCCTGCACAGCATCACGCGCCTGTACGACGTAAGCGTCCCTGGTATCGCAAACTTCCTGATCGGTTGTCTGTCGGCTGTTATCGACAACGTACCCCTGACCGCCGCCGTGCTGAAATCCAATCTCGGGATGCCCGTAACCGACTGGCTGGGATTCACCTACTGCGTGGGTGTCGGCGGGTCACTACTGGCTATCGGATCGGCGTCGGGCGTATTGATGATGAGCAAGATTGACGGACTGGGTTTTCTCAGCTACCTGCGCTACACCCCCCAACTGATGGCTGCCTACGCAGTGGGATATATGCTGGTCCTGCTGCTATAGTCCGGGCGGTCCGGGGAGACTGCTTCACCGGGCCCAATGCGCGCCCAGGCCGCAGGCGTCAGCTTCAAACCCTTCCAGGCCCGCGCCCCGCCCCGGTCCATTCACTGTTAGGCACAAGACTGCAAACACGTTTATCGAGCGTCGTGTCACGCCTCCAGGGGCGATGGCGCGCCTCGCCTGGAGCATATATTTATGTCTATTTCCCAAGCTGTAGACCCACTGTTTACCACCACTATCCGTACCATCGAGCAGCCTTCGGCTGCCAGCGAACTGACGCCGGAGAGTCCCGCAACCGAGGTCTTCAATGATTTCACCCGGCAGAATCCAATGCTGCTGGAGCAACATACGTCTATCGACGAGGCACGGGAAATCATGCGGCGAACGCACACGCGCATGTTCCTTGTGATCGACTCACAGGAATCCTTCTGCGGCGTGATTACGCTGGATGACCTGCTGTCGGAGAAAGTGATGAAGAAGATGGCGCTTTCGCGACTGCGACGCGAGGAACTGACCGTCGCGTACGTGATGACGCCGCGAAATCGTCTGCGGGCAATCGACTTCAGAACATTTCAGTTGGCCTCTATCGGCGACATCCTGTCACGAATGCAGGATTACGGTGAACAGCAACTGATCGTTGTGGATACACAACGCGCTTCCATACGCGGTGTTGTCTCAGCGCATGGCATTGCCCGCAGGATACACACACCGCTGGTGATCAATGAACGAGCGGTGCGCTTCTCCGATATTTACACCACCATGGCGGTATAGCGCCTGCCGGCGAACACAGCGTCGAACGGGATCGCCCGTTCGGCGCCTTACGCCCGTTCAGTTGAAAGCCCAGATCAAGGGCGCCAGCAACACGGTCACAAGGCCCAGCAGGATATTGAGCGGCACACCGATGCGCAGGTAATCCGAAAAACGGTAGCCGCCGGGACCGTAGACCATCAGGTTGGTCTGGTAGCCGATGGGAGTGGCGAAGCTGGCCGAAGCGGCCATCATCAGGCAGACAATAAACGGCCAGAAAGAGACATCCAGTGACTGCGCCGTGGACTGCGCTATCGGAAACATCAGCACCGCCGCGGCATTATTGGTAATGACTTCGGTCAGCAAGGTAGTGAGCCCGTAGATCACCAGCAGCACCAACCACGGGTTCTCGCCCACCAGTGAAAGTCCGCCGAGGGCGATCGCACGTGCGGCGCCGCTCGCTTCAAGCGCGCTGCCCAGGCCCAGCGAGGCGCCGATCATCACCAGTACTGACCAGTCAATGCTGGCACGCGCGGAAGCGGCACTGGTACAGCGCGTAATGAGCATACCGCCACCCGCGAGCAATGCGGCCTCCAACATGGACAACCAGCCCGCCGTCGCCAGCGCGACCATTACCAGCAGGATCGACCCGGCCACCCATGCGCGATCGTGCCGCGGTACAGCCTCGCCCTGCAGGGGGTGAACCAGCAGGAAATCCCGATTGTGCTGCTGTTGCTGAACAAAGGCGGGGCGCGCCTCCAGCAACAGCGTATCACCGGTGTGCAATACGATATCGCCTATGCGTCCCTCGATACGCTCGCCGTTGCGCGCCACTGCGATAACCACGGCGTCGTACTGGGAGCGAAACCGGGTATCGCGAATAGTGTGCCCTATCAATGGGCAGGTCGCCGATATCACGACCTCGATAAGCTGTCGATTGGTACGCGGCGCGGCCAGGTCAAACAGGTTTTCCTGCGCCGGCACGAGTCCGGGCTGGCGAACCAGGTCGACCACCGAGTTGACGGCGCCGACGAACACGAGGCGGTCACCGGCGAGCAGCACCTCGTCAGGGGATACCGCCACGATGACATTGTCATTGCGCCAGATACCGGAGAGAAAAACGCCCGGCAGATGTCGCAGACCCGCGCGTTCGATGCTCTTGCCAATCAACGGGCTGCCGCTGCTCACCATGAACTCGATCGTGTACTCCCGCACGCTGGCGCCCTGCTGGAGCGGCGGAATACGCTCGGGCAGCAACCAGTGCTGGGTGCCGATGATGTAGAGAAAGCCCACCAGCGCGACAGGCACGCCGACGGCCGCTATCTCGAAGAAGCCCATCGGGCCGAGCGCGGTATTTTCAAGTACCAGGCCGTGGATGATCAGGTTGGTGCTGGTGCCAATCAGGGTGCAACAGCCACCCAGTATCGCTGCGTAACTGAGGGGCAGCATCAGTTTGGACACGGAAAGCCGGTGACGCCGGCACCACTCCTCCACCACCGGCACCAGCATCGCGACTACGGGCGTATTGTTGAGAAACGCGCTCAGGCCCATCACCGGCAGCATCAGGCGCGATTGCGCGCCGACAGTGCCGCGCGGCTTACCCAACAGCCGCGACCCGAACGCCTGCACCGCGCCGGTGTCAACGAGACCCGCCACCACGACGTACAATACCGCGACAGTGACCAGTCCCGGGTTGGCGAAACCGGCCAGTGCCTGCGCGGTGTCCAGTACGCCACAAAGCAGCAGGACGGTCAGCGCCGCGACCAGTATAATCTCCGGCGGAAAGCGATTGCTGACCAGGAAAGCCAGACTGGAGAGGATAACCAGCAGGGTAAGCCAGGCATCCGCTGACATGAACGTTTCCATAACCTGGTGTCCCCCACCGGAATAACGGGAACCTGTCGGACCTGGGATGACGCTACCGCGGCGGCCGGACCTCGCGCGACGCGCACCCAGGCCCGACAGGCTCCTGGCGATGCACAGGACCCACATGAGTGCAGCGGCGAAGGCCGCCGCCACTCCGGGGATATACGAGCGGGATCAACTCCCGGCTTCGATGCGCGGCATCATATAGCCGGATATATTGAGTGACAATGCCCGCAAGCGTGGACGCAAGCGGATATTGCCGTTCTGTGAAAAAAGTCCGCAATACGAGACTGTCCACTCAACTGCGTTGCACCACATACACCATGTAGGCGATATAGACACAGACGAAAAACGCCCCCCAGATACGGGAAATGGTCGCCGCCCGACTGCTCACCACCGCCAGCAAAATCAACATCGTGGCGACAATGACCATAATGATATCGATGTTGCTGAGAGCATCGAACGGCAGGTTCCGGATACTGGCAGTCACCCCGAGGATCCAGAGAATGTTGAAGATGTTCGACCCCACCACGTTGCCCACGGCGATATCGGCTTCCTTGCGGTAGGCAGCCACCGCGGATGCCATCAACTCGGGTAGCGAGGTGCCGATGGCGATGATCGTCAGCCCGATCAGCGCGTCGTCCACACCCCAGCCCCTGGCGAGCGCTACGGCGCCGTCAACCGCCCAGTCACCACCCAGGTAAAGCCCGACGACACCAACGAGGATATAGGCGACGGACCGAGACACCGGGTAGGAGGTCTGCGGCTGCGAATCCTCAGCGCCGCCGTTCGTCGAAATGGAGAAGATGTAAAGCATGAAGAGCAGGAAAAACAGCAGCAGTATGCCGCCATCGAGGCGGCTGATGCTCAATTCGGGTTTGGTGGTGAAGAGCGCCGCATTGGCCAGAAACCCGAGCAAGATGGCCGCACTGAGTGAGAAGGGAATCTCCGAAACGACAGTGGAACTCTGTACGCGCAGGGGGTAGATCATCGCCGCGACACCCAGCACCACCAGCACATTGAACAGGTTACTGCCGAGCACATTGGCTACCGCGAGGTCAGCGTTGCCGCGCAGTCCCGCGGTCACGCTGACCAGCATTTCCGGCATCGAGGTACCGAAGGAGACCACGGTCAGCCCGATCATCAGCGGGGAGACGCCATAACGCGACGCCAGTGATGACGCCCCCTTGACCAGCAGGTCGGCGGCCGCGATCAACAGCACCAGACCCACTGCCGTAAGCATTACATCCTGCATAGCCAATCGACCTCTCCGGGATACCCCGGCAATAACACTGCCAATCCGTATAACATACCCGCGCGGGGCGGCGACCCGTTTGCTATTGGCGCCGTGCGCTGCATCTTCCTATGCTGTCAGCGCAGCCAGGCCGCGTTCTATACACCACATCGCGGACAGGGAGCCAAGCACATAGATCGGTACCGGCAGCAAGCGCTCCTGCCAGGGACCCAGGGGCCGCCGCACGACGAACCACACCGCGAGCACCACCAGAATAAACGCAATTTGCCCGATTTCAATTCCCACGTTGAAAAACAGCAGCGCCAGCGGCACGTTATCCTGCGGCAGCCCGGTTTCGGCCAGCGCCCCGGCAAACCCCATTCCGTGCAGCAGGCCGAAGCCCCCGGCGAGCCACCAGGGATTGCGCCAAAGCGCATCGTGCTTCTCGACCCGGGTCAACTCCACCGCGAGAATGAAAATGCTCAATGCGATCGCAAACTCCACCAGCGCCACCGGGTAATCGAAATACCCCAGGGTCACCAGCGACAGGGTAATGCTGTGCCCCAGCGTAAAGGCCGTGATGGTCCACAGCAGGCGGCTGCCGCCACCGACCAGCAACAGCAGGCCGAACACGAACAACAGGTGATCGAAACCGCCCCAGATGTGTTCTATGCCGAGCCAGGTATAACTGCCGGCCACATCACCGCTGCTGGATTCCGCGGGAATAACGAAGTCGGCCAGTTCCGTGTTGAGCACCTGCTGGTACTGGCGGCCGTCCAGCAGGCTCACCATCACCATCGCTGAAGCCTGGTTCGCGCCGAGCCCGGTCACGCCCAGTGTCTGCCCTACCAGTCCCTCCTCGCCAAGCGACGCGCATTGCATCTGCCAACTGGTGACGACACCGGTGTCCTCGAGCTGCGGCTCGCTGGCGTTACTGACCTCACAGGCCTCTGGCCACACGGGCCGCAGCGGCACGTTACTGACACCCTGCGCCGGTGTTTTCCATACCACGTTGTACTGCTGCGGCGCGACCTCCTGCACATTCAGCAGCGACGGGGCGAAACGGTGGGCATGGGCGCCCTGCGCCAGGGTAGTACCCAGCAGCAGGCACAGCAGGACGGTCGGGGTCTTCATTGTCTTATCTCGTAGTGTTGACGCATCGCCTCTACGCTCTCGCGCAGTGCCGCCTCCCTGGCACGCGATTCCAGATCGCGTTGCAATTGCAGGCGGACTTCATCCACCGTCGCATCCCTGGCCGGCTCCAGCGCGTCAAGCCATACGTAGTGCAGCCCGTAGGTGGAGCGCACAGGGCCGGTCCAATGGCCGGGTGACGGATTCTCCTCTTGCAGGTTCTCGACAAACGAGGCACCGAAATGACGCGCCAGTTGATCGGGTGTCTGCGCGGTGAACCGGTATCCCGGCAGGAAAGGTGAACTCAACTGCCGGGCCTGCCCGGGCGTGAGATTCTCCTGTTGTATTTTCGCGATAACGGCGTCCGCTTCAGCCTCGCGCTCGCGATTGAAATAGATATGCTCGATAGAGTAACGGGGCGGCCTGCGCAGTTCTTCACGGCGCTGTTCAAATTCCGCGGCAATGTCCGCCTCGCCGGGTGCCGGCGGTGGATTGCCGGCCAGCAGCAATTGCTCCATCACCTGTATCATCCGGCGCTTGATCACTTCATCGCCAAGGTGCAGGCGCATATCCAGCGCCATCTGGTACAACTCGTCATCGGTTTTTCCCTCTCCCATCTGCAGGAAGCGCATATTGAGCAGCAGGCGCTGGTACACCACGGTATCGTAGAGATGCAGTTCCAGTTCCACCGCGCGCTGGAACAACATGTCGCGATCGAGTTCAGCCTGCTTCATGCGCTCCAGTTGCTCGGCAGTCGGCGCGCGGCCGACGCTGGCAAACCACTGCTGTTGCAGCGACTCGATGCGCGCTTCGCTCAATGGCCCGAGCACCGGCTTGGGCGCGGGAAAGTACCTGCCCTGCAGATAAAAAAGCAGGCTACCCAGTACAACAAAATGCAGCCACGGCCGGTTCAGCCGGGATAAAACTGTCATCTGTGAATCTCCAGAATATGCCGGGCGAGGCATCGCCCTGCCGCGCTGCATCGATCCGCCATGCGATGGCATGAATTCGACTAGTCTTCGAATACTGCGGGTTCGTTTCTCGCCTGTGCTTGCAGACCGGCCTGCAGATCTGCCTGACTCATCATACCGGCGTTCCAGGTCGCAATGTAATTCAGGCCCTCCGCCACACTGTGATCTCGCGAGTAGAGCAGCATTTCCTTGCTGCCGCGCACTGCCAGCGGCGCCTTGGCGGCAATCGACCGGGCAATCGCCGTCACCTCCCGCATCATAATCTCGCGGTTCTCAAAGACCCTGTTGACGAAGCCCACTTCACGCGCTTCCTCGGCATCCATATTGCGGCCGGTATACGCCAGCTCGCGCGCCACGCCATCGGGAATGATCTTCGGCAGGCGTTGCAGGGTACCCACGTCTGCGGTCATCCCGATATCGATCTCGCGTATGGAAAAGAAGGCGTCTTCAGTGGCGTAGCGCATGTCGGCACAACAGGTCATATCGACGCCACCACCGATGCAGGTACTGTGAATGGCGGCGAGGACCGGCACGCGACAACGCTCAATGACGGTGAGATTTCCCTGCAGGCGCAGCACGGTACGCCGAAACTGCTCCGCGCGACGGGCGGGATCGGCGGAGGATTGCGCCGTATCCCCGAACACGGACAAATCCATGCCGGCGCAAAAATGCCTGCCACTGCCGCCGAGAATGACGGCGCGTACCGATGGCTCTGCATCCAGCCACTCAAAACAGCGCTGCAACTCGTCCCACATCGTGCCATTCATCGCATTGGCCTTGTCGGGACGGTTCAGCAGGACGGTGGCAACCTGCTCCTCCACCGATACCTCGAGGGTCTCAAAATTCGCGGGCATGGCGTCTTGTCTCACGTTGCATTACGAAGGAGCGAATACTACCAAGCCGTTACGTAATCGGCAGCATCCAGCCGGGGAACGGCTTTCGCCGGCCCTGTACGGGTGCCGATGTACACAAAGCCGACGATCTCCTCGGTTTCCGCCAGGCCCAGGGCATCCATCACATTGCGGTCGGTGGCCGGCGCGCCGGTGCGCCAGATCCCCGCGAAGCCGCATGCCTCCACCGCGAGCAGGATCGCATGCGCGGCACAGGCGGCAGAAAATCGTTGCTCCTGGGGCGGCACCTTGGGGTGGGAGGAAACGCTGGCGATGACCACAACCAGCAGCGGCGCCCGCAGCGGTGCGGTGCGCGCCTTGCTGCGCGCCGCCTCATCCGCGTCGGGTGTGCGCAGTGACAGGGTGGACTCCAGAAGTTCGCCAAATGCCTGGCGGCGCTCACCCGCTATGGTAATAAAGCGCCAGGGTCGCAGCCAGGCGTGATCGGGAGCGCGCAGCGCGGCGCTGAATATCTCAGTCATCACCTGCTCGGATGGAGCGGGTTCCTGTAATTTTGGAGCGGAATTCCGCTGCTGCAAAAAACGCAGAATATCGTTCATAAAAACCTACGGCTATGCGATGTGAGCGGCAATCATACCAGTATTTTTATGCCGTGTAGCGCGATACCCGGAACGCTCAATCCATTTGCCCGACGAGGACATTCACAAACCCCCGGTCCTCAGGTACCCGGTCCCAGTTGTCGCACCAGACGGCCAGTTCCTCGACCGTGCAGCGATGGAGACTGTGCTCGATGTGATCGATGATCCACAGGGGCTGGCCGAGTTGCGCCAACAACTCGATCAGTTCCCGACCGCTGGCGCCGGCTTCACGCAGGGAGTACGGCGTCAACTCAATGATGATCCTGGGCTTGCGCCGCAACGCGAAAAGCAAGGGCATCAAGCCGGCGATGACATTGAACTCCGAGCCCTGGGTATCGACCTTAAGCAGATCCATGCGCTGCAGGCGACTGCCCAGGAAATCGCTTCCGCGATAGAGCGTTATGGGTACGCTGGGACGGGGTTCCCCGCCGGCATAGACCTGGTGATCACCCAGGTTGTCGGCCGCGAGGTACAGCTGCCCTTTGCCGCTGGCGTCCGACAGCGCCGCCGGCACCGGCGTGATAGCTTGCTGCTGGGCGTTGAGCTCGGCATTGGCCTGCAACAGGCGAAAATTATCCGGGTCCGGCTCAAAAGCGAACACGGCGCCCTCTTCGCCAACCACGCTGGCCGCGAGCACGGAAAAATAACCGATGTTCGCGCCCACATCCACGAACACGTCCCCGGGCCGCAGGATCTCCAGCACCAGTTCCGTTTCGTAGGGCTCCCAGATACCCTCCTCGCGGATACGCCGGGAGACAAACTGGTCCCGCTCACCGTGTACATAGAGCTGCAGGGGCCGTGGCAGATCGGGAATCTGCAGGGCAACAGCGGTGGATGGATTCACGTCAAACCCCGTCCGGCGATTGGCTTCAGTCGATCTTCATATCATCGTAGGGCGACGCGCAATCGAGAGAGACCGTATGCCCACCGATGGTGAGCGAGCGATCACCGAGCGCGATATCATCATCGTGCAACACACCGTGGTCAAATTTGTACACGGGGTCGATAGAGCCTGCGATCATGCCGTCATCGTAAGCCTGCCGGCGGCTGCGAACAAGGTCATTGGCACGCTCCCAGTCCCGCCACTGTTGCGCCGAATACCGCGCCCGCAGCATACGCTTCGTGGTTGCCGGGCTCATCAGTGTCGCCGAGGCATTGTTGCCGCCGAAGCCCTTGGAATTGATGATCGCGTAGTGCTGTTGCGCGGGATCCACCTCGCGGTGCGCGTGGCTGAACCCCAGGTGTTCGCGATGTACATCCCCGGCGATGCTGTCCGTCGTCGCAATACCCGGCAGGATACCGTGCTGCCACAGCCCCAGTGTGCTGTTCAACTGGTCGCCCGCCGCCGCACCGATGGAGTGCCCGAGATAGCACTTGACCGCTATCACCGGCCACTCCTCTATGCCAAAGGCCTGCGCGGTGCGACTGAGAATCTCCGATTCGGTGACCCGATTCTGCGGCGTGCCGGTGCCATGCGCCTGCACCAGTCCGCCTCGGCGCAAGGCCTGCTCGCCGACAATCGCACGAGCGGCCGCGACCGCCCTGGCCATCGTGATGTAGTTACCGACGCCCGGCCCGGAAATGGACTTTTTGTGCCCGTCGGCATTGACGAACACATCGGTGGCCGCGCCAAAGATAGTCGCGCCCAGTTCCATGGCCAGCTCATCGTCGAACAACACGACCATCTGCGCCGATTCGGCGATGGTAAATCCGCAGTTCGGCGCGAACGGGCGGCAGGCGCGGCGAAAATCCGGTTCCTGGTCACCGGCCAGGCCATCCAGTTGGCGCAGCCCCTTTTCCGTCGCCAGCGCTCCCATCGCCGCATAGCCTTCCATGATTTCCGGGGTGATCGGCGCCTCGGCGGCACCGACGAAAGCGACCCGCGCGCGACCGCTGCGGATATCGTCGATCCCGTGTCGCAGGTTGTACAGAAACGAGGCACAGGCGCCCAGGCTCGCCCCGGTCGACCCCAGGCTGCCCAGCACGTACGCATTGATGAAATCGGCCGGCATCTCGGCAAAGCTGAGCGGACAGTATTTCGACGTCACGCGCTGCCCGTTATAGCGCGATTTGATCATCCCGCCGGCCCCGGC
Source organism: Gammaproteobacteria bacterium (assembly GCA_030427485.1). Classification (GTDB taxonomy): domain Bacteria; phylum Pseudomonadota; class Gammaproteobacteria; order Pseudomonadales; family Halieaceae; genus Marimicrobium. The sequence continues at coordinate 101,493 of JAUICG010000009.1, read as the reverse complement.
GGCGTCGAGTTGTCCCATCGCGCTGCCGGCATAGACGCTGATCTGGTCCACCGCGACACGACGCGTGACGTCCTCCCAGTCCAGACCGAGATTGCCCAGCGCATCGGAGGCCGCGTACACCGCCATTTGCAGGCCGCGCGGATGATTGCGCGAGGGATAGAGCTGACCCGGCTCGAAACCCGTGGGCAACTGCCCGGCCGACTTCACCTCGAACTCCCGCGTGGTGGGCAGCAGGAAATCCTGTTGCCCGGCGATTCGCACATTGACATGCGTTACCGAGGTCGCGGTGACTTGCCAGTGCGGCGGCACCCGGTCGGGCAGGTACTTGCGGTCGAGATCGAAATCAACGGGCTGGTCGTCACTGTGCAGGGGCAGGCGCTGGTTCCAGGGGACGGCATCGACGTCGAAATGCCGCGGTTCAATGCGCCGGATCAGGGTGTGATCCAGCATGTAACGCTCCTGTGACGGCGCGGACTCCACGCCCATGAGTCGCGCCATCGCATCGAGGGTGCGGCGCTTCTGCCCGGCTGACTGCGCGCTCCAGGTCATCCTCGCGAAGGCATGATGGCCGGAACTTCTCCCGGCGGCATTGACTCCGCCAAACCCCACTATTACCGGTAGCCGCTGCCTGCCCATCGTTGCCCTGCCTTCCACGTCAATTCAACCGCCACCAGTGTACGGTCGACGGCGGACAACAAACATGTTGTTACGGCCACTTTTTATGGTATTTTTGACAGTACCTGTCATCAACGGCGCTCTTCGCTATGCACATGGCCGCCGCAGTCCTCTATCCCCAGTCTCTCGCCACCAGCATCACGCTGCCGATGGAAATCCTGCAGGCGGCCAGCCAGATGGCGCGCGTGCGCGACCGCGACGCAAGCCGTGTGCGCTTCCTGCTGGCAGCGCCCGGTCGCGATGACATCGCGCTGGGCAGCGGCATTGTGCTGAAACCCGATATCGCGCTGCGCGACCTGCCCCCGCTCGATCTGCTGTTGCTGCCGGCGCTCTGGCGCAATCCGCTGCCGGCGGTCGCCGCCGCCCGCGATTGGCAGGACCTGCTGCGTGAACAGGCCGCCAGGGGCACGCGCATCTGCAGCGTGGGCACCGGCAGCTACCTGCTGGCCGAGGCCGGGCTGCTGGACGGTAAAGCGGCCACCACGCACTGGAACTACTTCGAGGCATTCAGCCAGCGCTATCCCCGTGTGGATCTGAAAACCCGGCACCTGATTACGCAAAGCGACAATATCTACTGTGTCGGCAGCGTGAACTCCATCGCCGACCTGATGGTGCACCTTGTCGAAGAGTGGTTCGGCAGCGCCATCGCCAGGGCAATCGAGAACCAGTTCTCGCCGGAAATCCGGCGCAGCTTTCGCGCCGCCGCCTACCAGAACGAAGCGGACAGTTCGCACCACGATGAAGTCGTCGCACAGGCGCAGCAATGGTTGCAGATGCACGTAGCCACGCCGGTCTCGATGACACAACTGGCCGCGCAAATGCAGTTGAGCGCGCGCACGCTGCACCGAAGGTTCAAACGCGCCACGGGAATGGCGCCGCTGCACTACCTGCAGAGCCTGCGTATCGCCGGGGCCAGGGAATTGCTGCGCCACAGCAATCTGTCGGTAGGGGATATTGCCTGGCAGCAGGGCATTCAGGACGTCAGCTATTTTTCCCAGTTGTTCCGCCGCCACTGCGGCGTAAGTCCGCTGCAGTACCGCAACGCGGTGCGCGGCAAACTGTTCACCCCCGATGTAGAGCCTTGAGAAGAACAGCGGTATACGGCTAAAATGGCGCCCTTTCGGACACAACCGCAGCGCGCACTTCCACCGCTTCAGCGACACCTTCAGCATCACGCAACGGAGTTCTTCCATGAGCAATACTTCAGTAGTTATCGTACACGGCGCCCGCACCCCGATGGGAGGATTGCTGGGCTCCCTGTCCGAGGTTCCGGCGCCGGAACTGGCCGCCACCGCCATCGCCGCCACCCTTGAGCGCAGCGGCCTCGACGCCGCCGATGTCGACGAGGTGTTCATGGGCTGCGTACTCCCGGCCGCGCTGAAACAATGTCCCGCACGGCAGGCCGCCATCGGCGCGGGCATTCCGAAGTCCGCGGGCGCGGTCACCGTCAACAAGGCCTGCGGCAGCGGCATGCAGGCGGCGATTTTCGCCTACGACAGTATTGTCGCAGGCACCAATACCGCGGTGATCGCCGGCGGTATGGAAAGCATGAGCCGCGCTCCCCACATGCTGCAGGGCGCGCGTGGCGGCGTCGGCTCGGGCCACAAGAGCGTCGTCGATCACATGTTCACGGATGGACTGGAAGACGCCTACACCGGGCGCGCGATGGGCAGCTTCGCCCAGGAAACCGCCGATCAACGCGGTATTACCCGCGAGCAAATGGATGCGTTCGCGATCGAATCGCTGACGCGCGCCAAACGGGCGATCGACGACGGCTCGCTGCGGGCGGAAACGGCCCCGGTCACGGTGAAAACCCGCAGGGGGGAAACCGTCGTGAGCGACGACGAACAACCGCACAAGGCGGCGCTGGACAAAATCCCCAATCTGCGTCCGGCCTTTGCGTCCGACGGCACCATCACCGCCGCGAACTCCAGTTCCATCTCCGATGGCGCCAGTGCGTTGTTGCTGATGAGCGAATCGCAGGCCCAGGCCAGGGGACTCAAGCCGATGGCGCGCATGCTCGCCCATACGCGTCACAGCCAGGAGCCCGGCGAGTTCACCACCGCCCCCATTGGCGCTATCCAGAAGCTGTTCGACAAGACCGGCTGGACCGTGGCCGACGTGGATTTGTTCGAAATCAACGAGGCATTCGCGATGGTGACCATGATGGCGATAGAGGATTTGCGACTCGACCCCGCGAAGGTGAATGTCAACGGCGGCGCCTGCGCACAGGGACACCCGATCGGTTCCACCGGCTCGCGCATCATGGTCACCCTGATGCACGCGCTGCAGCAACGCGGCCTCAAACGCGGCGTCGCCGCGCTGTGCATCGGCGGCGGTGAAGCCACAGCCGTCGCCATCGAACTGCTGTAGTCCAGCACAGCGCGGTCATTTCACGCGGCGCAATGCCGGCCGCGTCATGCCAATCGGAGGCAGCACCATGGCACTGAGTAGCGTACCGGATATCCTCGATGATATCCGTGCCGGCAAAATGGTAATCCTGATGGATGACGAGGATCGCGAAAACGAGGGCGACCTCATCGTCGCCGCAGAGGCCGTCACGCCGGAGATTATCACCTTCTTTTCCAGCGAAGCCTGCGGCCTCATCTGCATGCCGATTACCGTGGAGCGCGCCAGGCAACTGCAGCTGCCCCTGATGGTGCGCGACAACCGGTCACAGCACGAAACCAACTTCACCGTCTCCATCGACGCTGCCCAGCGCATCGGGCCGGGCATCAGTTCCGCGCAACGCGCGCACACCACGCTGCGCGCTGTCGCGGCGGACGCCAAACCCTCCGATATCGTGCAACCGGGACACATTTTTCCACTGGTAGCCAAGCCCGGCGGCGTGCTGCGCCGCGCCGGCCATACCGAAGCCGGCGTGGACCTGGCCCGCATGGCCGGCTTTGAACCGGCGGCGCTGATCGTGGAAATCATGAACGAGGACGGCACCATGGCGCGGCGCCCGGAACTGGAGATATTCGCCGAGAAGCACAGTCTGCGCATGGGTACCATCGCCGACCTGATCCAGTACCGTGCGCTGCACGAGCAGTCGGTCGACCTGCGCGACAGCAAACGGGTACAGACCGAGTTCGGCGAGTTCGAACTGCACACCTTCCTCGATTTGATCGACGACACCGTGCACTATGCACTCACGCGGGGAAAAATCGTGGAAGACTCGGATACCCTGGTGCGTGTGCAAACGATCAACACCCTGCGTGATGTCCTCGGCACATGCCTGCAGGGAGAGCAGGGCTGGTCCTACCGCCGCGCGATGGAATACATCGCGCAGCGCGATCACGGCGTGGTGGTATTGATAGGGCAGCACAGCAGCGCACAGCGACAACTCGATGAAGTGCTGCAGTTTCCCGAGCCCTTCCCGGTGACCAGTACCGGCAGTAGTGAAGGCGTACAAAATTACCGCGTGATCGGCACCGGTTCGCAAATCCTGAAACGACTGGGTGTCGGCAAGATGCGCCTGATGTCCGCGCCGGTGCATTTCAACGCGCTGTCGGGATTTAACCTCGAGGTAACAGACTTCGTGCAGCCTTGAGCTGCCGTTATACTTTTATTGCCCTACACAGTTCAGGTGCACGCAGTGGATTTTCCAGCACTATCGCAAAAGCGCGTCGGCCCGGCGCTGGCGCTTCTGGCAGCCATGCTTTACACAACCGGGGCACCGGCACAAGCCAACACCGGCGCACCCGTCAGGGTCGACACCGTGACTGAGCAGGTCATCCGGCAATCCGTCCAGCTTACCGGCACGGTCACGTCACCCCGCACGGCGCGGCTGTCCAGCGCGACAGCCGGACTGGTCACCGCCCTGCAGGTCGACGCCGGCAGCGAGGTGAACGAGGGCGATGTATTGCTGGAACTCGATCCGGTGCTGGCGCAGAGCCAGTGGCAAAGCGCGCGGGCCGCTGCGGAAGTCGCGCGGCTGGCGGCGGCCGATGCGACACGCCGTCTTGCCGAGGCGCGCTCCCTCATCCCGCAAAAGAGCATCGCCGAATCCGCCGTACGCGACCTCGAAGCCGAGGTCGCGCAGGACGCGGCCGAGGTGCAGCGCGCTGAAGCCCAGGCCGCGCACGCCAGGGGCGTACTCGACCGGCACCGGCTGCTCGCGCCGTTCAGCGGTGTGGTAAGCGCCAAAGCCACCGAACTCGGCGAGTGGGTAACGCCCGGACAGCCGGTGCTGACCCTGGTTGCCACGGAAGCACTGCGCATGGACTTCCCGGTGGCGGAAGACTACCTGGCGGACGTATCGCTGCGGACGCCCGTCACCTACAACCTGGGCGATAATACCGGCGATGCAAGGCCCGGCACCGTCAGCACCGTGGTGCCGGTCACCGATCCCGGCGCCCGCACCTTCCTGCTGCGCGTGCTTCCGCAACAGGCCGACGCGCGGATGATTCCCGGCCTGTCGGCACGCGCGCAGTTGACTATCGACAGCGGCCGCCGCGGATTGACTGTGCCGCGCGATGCCATCCTGAACTACCCCGACGGTCGCGTTGTCGTTTGGGTGGTGCAGGACGACGCCGAGGGTACGCTGGCGCGCGAGACGCTGGTGCGCACCGGCGTTGTGTTCGATGGGCAGGTTGAAATCCTCGATGGCCTCAGCGCCGGCGACCGTGTCGTGGTGCAGGGCAACGAAGCCTTGCGCAACGGGCAATCCATCAGCATCCTCGCGGCGCAACGCTAAATGTTCGAGCAACTCATCCGGCGTGGCATACTGATAACCGTGACGGTGTTGATCGTCTGCGTACTCGGTATCGTGGCCGCGACGCGGATACCGGTGCAAATGATCCCCGACCTCGATGTGCGTGTGATCAGCATCCACACCAACTGGCCGGGTGCGACGCCGCAGGATGTCGAGAAAGAAATAGTGGTGGAGCAGGAGAAGTACCTGCGCAACCTGACCAACCTGTCGCGCATCGTCGCAACCGCGAACAGCGGCAGCGCCGCGATTCAGCTCGAGTTTCCGCTGGGCACCGACATCACCCGAATGCTGATCCAGGTGAACAACGCGCTCAGCCAGGTGCCGTCCTACCCTGAGGCGGTAGACGAGCCGCGCATTTACGCCAATGCCTTTTCCAGCAACGCCTTCATGTTCTTCAGCATCACCCCGCTGCCGGGAAACCCACGCCAGCTCGACATGGGGCTGGCACTGGATTTCGTGGAGGACACGGTAAAGCCGCGCCTGGCCGGTGTGTCGGGCATTTCCGAGGTCGGTGTGTTCGGCGGGGTCGAGCGTCAGGTACAGGTGCTGGTCGACCCGGCGCGACTGGCGCAGCGCGGCCTCTCACTGATCGATGTGCGCGAGGCGCTGCGCAGCCGCAACCGGGACCGCTCGGGCGGCACGATCGAGTCCGGAAAACGACAGTACCTGCTGCGCACCGTGGGGCGCTTTGAAGACCTCGACGAACTCTCCTCGCTGGTGCTGTCGCGTCGTGGCGACACCGTGATACGTCTCGCGGACGTCGCGACCGTACAACTGGATCACTTCGAAGAGAGCGTGCGCGCGTCTTTCAATGGTGAACAGAATCTCTTCATCACCCTGCGCAAGGAGTCCGGCGCCAATGTTATCCAGACCAAGCGCGACATCATGCAGGAGATCGTCGCGATCAACCGCGAGATACTGGAGCCCGCCGGACTGCGCATCGAACACATGGCGGACGATGTCGTATACGTTGAGGAGTCTGTCGCCAACGTGTGGCAAAACCTGATACTCGGTGCGTTGCTGGCGACAGCCGTGATGTACCTGTTCCTGCGCTCGTTCAGGGCAACCCTGGCCGGCGTCGCGGGCATCCCGATCTGCGTGATCGTCGCCTTCCTCGGCCTGCTGCTGGCGGGTCGCACCATCAATGTGATTTCACTGGCCGGTATTGCCTTCGCCATCGGCATGACACTGGACAACAGTATCGTGGTACTGGAGAGCATCGCGCTGGAACGCCGCAAGGGCGCCCAGCGCTTCCGCGCGGCCATCGATGGCGTCAAGCAGGTGTGGCCCGCGGTATTCGCCTCCACGATGACCACCGTGCTGGTATTCGTGCCCGTGGCCTTTGTCGAGCAGGAGGCGGGGCAACTCTATTCCGATGTCGCGATCGCGATTTCGGCGGCCATCCTGGCGTCCATGGTCGTGGCCGTGACCGTCCTGCCAACGGCGGCGGCGCGCCTCAGGATTACCGACCTCGACGATGACAGCGCCAGCGACAAAGGTATACACCTGGGCCGGCGCACGCACGACGCGACGCTCGGCCTGGTATCACGCCTACTGGCCAGCGGGCGCAACCGCTTGCTGTGCATCGCCATCACCACGCTGCTCAGCGTTGCCGTGATCAGCTGGCTGACACCGGCCGCGGAGTATCTCCCCGAGGGCGAAGAACCCAAGGTCTTCGCCTCCATGAACGCCCCCCCCGGTTACAGCCTGGCGGCGATGACGGAGATCGCCGCCGACATAGAAACCTGGTTGTTGCCCCATGTGCAGGCCGACCGCGGCGCGTTTCAGCGCGGCGAGACCGATATGCCGCCGATTGCCTATTACAATATGCGTGTCGCTGCGGATTCCATGCGCATCATCTCCGAACCGCTGCACGGCGGCGATATCGATGCGTTAATGGCGGCGCTGACACACAAGTACGGCGAATATCCCGGCATGCGGCCCTTTGCCGCGCGCGGCTCAATCATCACCAGCAACGACGGCGGCACGCGCAGCATCAACCTCGACATCGCCGGCACCGACCTGGGTACGCTCTACGCGGTGGCGCAAACCGCTTACCAGCGGGCCCGGGAAGTGTTCGATGAACCGCGCATCCAGAGCCAGCCCCCCTCCCTGTCACTGGCACAGCCGATGATAGAGATCAGGCCGCGCTGGGAACGCGCGGCGGAACTCGGTCTGTCCGGTGAGGATATCGGCTTCATTGTCTCGGCCCTCACCGACGGCAGTTACGTCGACGAGTTCTTCATGGCCGATGACAAGATAGACATCTACCTGTACAGCGCCGCCGGCAGGGATGTCGAACTGGACAAGCTGTCACAACTGCCGGTGTACACGCCGGGCGGTGAGGTGCTGCCACTGGGAACGCTGGCGGACATCGTGGAAAGCGTGGACACCAATTCCCTGCGCCGTGTCAACGGGCGCCGTACAGTGAGCCTGAATATCATTCCGCCGCGCGACATCGCCCTGGAGACCGGGGTGGCGAAGGTGCGGGAAGAGTTGGTTGACCACCTGCGCGAGAATGGCGAGATCCCGGCCGATGTGGATGTCGTGATCTCGGGCGCGGCCGATCAACTCGATGCGACACGCGACGCCCTGGTCAGCAACTACCTGGTCGCCCTGCTGGTGATCTACCTGTTGATGGTGGCGATCTTCGGTCACTGGGGCTATCCCCTGCTGATCATGACGTCCATTCCGCTGGGCATCGCGGGCGGTATTGTCGGGCTGGCGCTGCTCAATGGCATCGGCGCCCTGCTGCCGCTGATCGGCTTGAACGCCGTCGTCCAGCCCTTCGATATGATATCCATGCTGGGCTTTCTGATCCTGATGGGCACGGTGGTGAATAACCCCATCCTCGTGGTGCACCGGGCTGTGCAGAACGCGGACCAGCGGGGCATGGACGCGATCGCCGCTGTCACCGAGGCCGTCCAGGTACGCCTGCGCCCCATTGCAATGTCAACCATTACAACCCTGGTCGGCCTGGCGCCACTGGTGCTGCTTCCGGGCGCCGGCACGGAGCTCTACCGCGGGGTGGGCGCTATCGTGATGTTCGGCATCATCGGCGCCGCGCTGGTGACCCTGACCATGCTGCCCGCGCTGACCGTTATCGTCCTGCAGTTGCGCGGTACGGCTGTATCACATTCTCCGCGTACCAGTTGATCATGCCGATTTTTTCCTCGACCGACTGCGTATCCGGTTCGGCATCGTAGGGATTGCGGAACGCAATGATCACCTCGGTGACACCGGCATCGACAAGGTGCTTCAGGCCGTCCACTGAATAGGCGGCCTCGGTCATCGCGTGGTACTCAAAGGGTACATGGTCGCGGCCGCAGTCCTTGCGCAGCGTTTCGATCTGGCCGATCATGCGCTGCAGATCCGCGATCGAGGAGCCCGCTGAAATCCAGCCGTCGCCCAGTTGCGCGGCGCGTCGCAGTGCGGGTTTGGCGTGCCCGCCCACCAGTAGCGGAATGTGGTGATCGGGCACCGGGGTGAGCTTGATTTCGTCGAGCTGGAAGATTTCCCCGTCGTAGCCGAAATACTCGCCGCTCATCAATCCGTTGATGATTTCCATCATCTCGTCCATGCGCTTGCCGCGCTTCTCCCACGGAATCTGCGTGGCGAGGAAATCCTCCGGCCAGGGACTGATCCCCACCCCGAAACCGAACCGATCCCCGATCATGACGCCGAGGCTGGACAGCTGCTTGGCGACAATCACCGGCTGGCGAATCGCCAGCTTCACCACCGAGGTGGTAAAGCGCAATGTCTCTGTCTTCGCGGCCAGGTAGGGAATCGCGATAAACGGCTCTATGAACGGCACCCCGTCCAGGAACTCGCGTGTGCCGTCATCGTTGTAGGGGTAGACATCGGAGCCCTCCTTCGGATAACAGATGCTGTCCGGAAAGGTAAACGTATCGAAACCGGCGGCTTCGGCGGCCTGCGCCAGTGGCAGGTACTGGTCGGGCGGGCACATGGTGGCGTGGTAGGCAAACTTCATGGGAATCCTTGCGCTGGGTGTCGGGTTGGTAGCGGCTATTACGCGCGGCCGCCGTATCCGGATCACACGGTACGCCGTCAGCGGCCCGAAAGCACCAGCATATCAGGTCAGATTGTTGTACTTCACGCGTCAATGACATGGCTGCGCCCGGCAAAAACCCCAAAATCCGGCGATTCCGCTATCATCAACGCAGGCTCACGCGCAATATTCCGACCGAGGCACCGCCATGACCACAGAGACGATCTATCGCAGTTGCCCAACATGCGAAGCCAGTTGCGGGCTGGTGATGGAGGTGGACCGTGCGGCAAAACAGGTCATTTCGATCAAGGGTGACCCGGACAACCACCGCTCCAGGGGTTACGTCTGCGCCAAGTCGCAGGCATTCCGCTACATTTACGAGGACCCGGAACGCCTTACCGGACCGGTGAAGAAAGTAGACGGCCAGTGGCGGGAAATCGGCTGGGAAGAGGCGCTGGCGGAAACCGCCGGCCGACTGGCGGACGTCCGCGACCAGTACGGCAAGGACGCCATCGCGATGTACTATGGCAATCCCAACGGCCACAACTTCAGCACCCAGATTTACACGCAGATGTTTATCACGCTGCTGAACACCGAGCGTTTTTTCTCGGCGGGATCGGTCGACCAGCAGCCGAAAAACCTGAGCTGCGAGCTGCTCTACGGCAACGGCTGGGTGTTCCCCATCCCCGATATCGACCACAGTGATTTCTTTGTCTGCATGGGCGGCAATCCGCTCGTGTCGCAGGGCTCGCTGATGTCCGCGCCGGATATCGAGAGCCGCCTGAAGGCGCTGCAGCAGCGCGGCGGCAAGGTGGTGGTTATCGACCCGCGGCGCACCGAAACCGCCGACATCGCCGACCAGCACCTGTTCATAAGGCCGGGCACCGACGCCTTCGCGTTGATGGCGTTTGTGAACGAGTTGTTCGCCACCGGCCGCGTCTCGCCCGGCCGGCTGCGCGACTTCACCGACGGCATCGAGCGTCTGCAGTCGCTGAGCGCGCCCTACACGCCGGAGGCCGTCGCGGCCATCACCGGCATTCCCGCCGCGCGGCTGCGGCAGCTGGTGCATGACTTCTGCAGTGCCGGCGCACCCGTGCTGTACGGGCGCATCGGCCTGTGCACGCAGCAGTTCGGCACCCTCGCCTCGTGGCTGGTGGATGTGGTGAATATACTCACCGGACGCCTGGACGCGCGCGGCGGCGCGATGTTCCCGCGCCCCGCCACCGCCCACAACGATCCGGCGTCCGCACCGCCCGAGCTAGGATACAACCGCTGGCAGTCCAGGGCGCGCGGCTTTCCCGAGTACATGAGCATGCTGCCGGCATCGCTGATGGCGGAGGAGATGGAACTGCAGGGTGAACATCAGGTACGCGCCCTGATCACCGTGGCCGGCAACCCGGTACTGAGCGTACCCAACGGCAAGCGCATTCGCGCCGCGATGGACAAACTGGATTTTATCGTGGCCTTCGATTTCTACATCAACGAAACTACCAGCCAGGCCGACATCATCCTTCCCTCGACCACGCAACTGGAGCACAGCAACTACGATTTCCTGTTCACCTCGACCTGCGTGCGGAACTTCGCGCAGTACTCGCCGCAGGTTTTCGAGCCGCCGGGCGGCGCACTGGAGCAGTACCAGATTCTCAACGAGGTCACCGCGCGCATGAACGGCATGAGCCGGGCCGACCTGGAAGCGATGATGCTGGACGGCCTGATCGGGCAGCTGCAGGCCAACGCGCCGGAGTTGTCGCACCTGTCGGCGGACGATATCAAGCAGCGCACGGCACAGCACCACGGGCCGGAGCGCCTGCTGGACATCATGCTGCGGGCCGGCCCCTACGGCGACAAATTCGGCGGCGACGGCCTGACCCTGGCGCAGCTCAAGGCGATGCCCCACGGCATCGACCTCGGCCCGCTGGAACCGCGGCTACCCGGACTGCTGGCCACGGCAAAGCAGCGGATCGATATCGCGCCCGCCGTGATCACGGACGATCTGCCGCGCTTACAGGCGGCTCTCGCACAGGGGCCGGGCGATAAAATGCTGTTGATCGGCCGCCGCCATATCCGCGACATGAATTCCTGGCTGCACAACCTGAATCACTACGCGCGCGGCAAGAACCGCTGCACGCTGCTGATCAACCCGCAGGACGCCAGCCGTCTCGGGCTGGCGGATGCGGGCAGGGCGAAAATCACCTCCAGGGTGGGCGCGTTCGAAGCCGAAGTCACCGTCAGCGACAGTATCATGCCCGGCGTGGTCAGCCTGCCGCACGGCTTCGGCCACACCTACCGGGACACGCAGCAAACAGTAGCCACGACATTGTCCCCCGGCATCTCCGCGAATGATCTGGTGGATGACAACGAGATGGACAGGCCGTCCGGCACCAGCGTGGTGAACGGGGTGCCGGTGGATATCGCGGCAGCCTGAGCGGAGCTACCCGGGCGCTGTGCGCATCCGCGCCGGAGCGCTCTACCTGCGCCCGCCGGCCGTGCCAGTCCCCTTCCCGCGCCAGCACAAGGCGCCCAGGCCGAGCGCAAGCAGGGCGAGCGAGGCGGGCTCCGGTATCCGGGATGAACCGGCATCGGTAAATGTGAGCTGAAAGAATGTATCCGGGTTGAACGGCAGGCCGTTCCAGTTGAACATCAGGGCGCTGGGGGTGAAGGTGAAGCGCGCGTCATTCCAGGCCGGAAGATTGGTAATCACACTGAAGTCGGTTAAGGGCGCATCGATGTCGCTGATGACCAGGCCATTAAATGGCCCGAAACTCCAGCTGTCGTCACTTCTGAAGCCGACGAAGACAGACAGGTCGTCGACGTTGACATAGTAGTGTGGAGATACGTGCACCGCATCCCCCACACCATCGGCCACCACCACATCCATCGGTGTGTAAATCTCTGTCCCGAGCGCGGGCCAGTTGTGTGCGATGTGTACCGTGTCGCCGATCAGCCCGGCGCTGGCCGCGCTTGCGCAGAGGAAAATACTGATGCCGCCAAGAACGCTTTTCATTGCCTGCTCCATCCCCAGTGTCGTGATCGGAAGCAAGCCATGCAGGTATTGCGCCAACAAGCTAAATCAATGATTTCATTATATTTTTTATAGGGAAAATCGTGGCACTGTAAAAATTGCTGACACCGGCCCCGGAGATGGGCGCTGCAGCGGGCGGGCACCGGTCCAGAGGTTTCCCGGCCGCTGCCAACACGCGTGCGCTCAACGGCGCGCCTTGCGCCGCGCGGTTGCTGTTGTTTTTACAGTTTTCGAATCCGCATCCGGGCCAGGCCCACCGCGCGCAAACAGCTCGGCATCGGCCCGCGCGCGCTCGGCGATGAAGTCGAATGTGGTGCGGATGCGCGCGCTGTAGCGCAATTCCTCGTGCGTGACCAGCCACAGATCGATCGACGCCGCATTGTACTCGGGCAACACCCGTATCAACCTGCCCGCCATCGTCGCCCAGCGATGCGACAGCAGGCCGATGCCAAACCCCGCCTTTACCGCCGCCATTTGCGCCGTCGGGCTGTTGCTCACGTAGGTGTATCTTCCCGGCAACGGTTCCGGGAAGGGGAAGCTTTCAAACAGGTTTTCACGGTTGCCCGGCGTGCGCAGGCCCACGCGCTGGTGCGCCGCGAGGTCATCCGGCGAGTGCAGCGGCGGCGCATTCTCGAGGTAGGCGCGGCTGGCGTAGAGCCCAAAGCCCACCGTGACCAGCCGCCGCGCGATCAGTTCCGGTTGTTCCGGCTGCCCCAGTCGCAGCGCGATATCCGCCTCCCGGTGGATAAGGTCCACCGCGCGACTCTCGATCTGCACATTGAGCACAATTTCCGGGTGTTCGCGGTGAAAATCGCGCAGCACCGGAGTCAGCCACTCGACACCGGTGCCCTCGGTCGCGGAAATCGTCACCTCGCCGCGCAGCGCGGTGGATTGCGCCTGCAGGTTCCGCTCGATCGCCAGCATCTCGGTTTCCATACGGCGGGCGCTGTCCAGGATAGCTTTGCCGGCATCCGTCAGTTGCATGCGCCGTCCGGCGCGCACGAACAGCGGCGTACCGAAGCGATTCTCCATTGCCGACAGGCGCCGACCGACCGTCGGCTGGGTCAGCCCGAGATGCTCCGCGGCGCCCACGAGGCTGCCCCGATCGAGTATCGCCAGAAAAAGGCGGATGTCCGCCCAGTCACGTAAGGGGTCATTACCATGCATTTACGCATAGTAACTATATAAAAATAGAATTTCCATACACTTGTGATCGGAGTACTTTAAAGGCAAGCGTTCAGGTAAGCATTGAGGAGGAAAGACCATGCGAACCCAGCGAATGATGATAGCCCTGATTGGCGTGATAGCGATGCTGGCCCTGCTGTGGCAGGCCCGCGCCACGGCGGACACGCTCGGGGAATTCCAAGCCCCGGTCGTACGGCAGGCGCAGTGGGCGCTGCAGCAGGACAACCCGGAGCGGGCCCTGGCGCTGCTGGAAAATCGCCAGGCGGAACTGCGCCGCTGGCGCGCGCAAGCACAGGGCAACGCACTGATCTGCCAGGCCTACTTCCAGATCGGCGAGTATGACAACGCGGAGCGTGCCTGCGACCTGGCCGTCCGCGCCGCCGGCGAAAACAACGGGCAGTATCTCTACAACCGCGCGGTGATGCGCCTGTTGACGGGCCGCGTCGATGAGGCGGTGGCAGACCTGAAGAGCGTCGCCGCGATGAACTCGCAGGTGATGCTGTCCAGCCCCGGTTTCGCGCTGGCAGGCCGCTGATCGGCCCGCCCGGCCGTGTTACCGGGTAATTGTCTCGCGGCCGATTTCCTGCGCATCCCGATCCGCCTCGCAGAACGGCATGTCGATCCAGCCGCCCTGCGAATACAACCGGGTGGCGTCAGCATAGTGCGGCGACGCCGGGTCGGTGGACTGTGAATAGGTGAGGATTGCGTAGGCATCCGGGCAGTCGCTCTCATCCCAGGTGACCGCCTGGATGTAGCTGTTGCCGTGACGGATCGCGGAGTACCCCTCGCCGTCCACGAGGTCGGACGTGATCACGCTGAACATCATGTCACCGGAGCCGCCGTGGATCGGGATGCGCTCGCCGTTCTTTTCCACAAACTGCACCTTGCCCCAGGGTTCGCTCAGTTCGATACCGGCGGCGGCCAGCACAGTGACGGCCGCTGTCAGCGCTTCGCGCACGGCGGCGACGACGGCCGGGTCCGCATCGTTGAGATCACGCGGCGTATTCACCGGGTCGGCGGCATCGAAAGGTACGGCCCACAGGTTCGGCGCAGAGCGCAACACCTTCCACAACTCGGCAAAAACGTGCCCGCCCACGCTGTCATTACGGTGGGTGCGATCCCAGCCGGCGAGCACGTTGCAGGCGTAGTGCTCCATCGAGATCCCCTCGCCGGTTTCGGGAAATCCGGTGCGGCAGATTTCCAGTATGTCGTCCAGCACCAGTTCCGCCGTGTAGTTGCTCGCGCGGTAGAGTAGTTGCCGGATATTGTCGACATTGAAACCCGGCTCGCCGAGGCCGTCATCACCTGCCAGGCGGTGCTCGGCCTGCGAGAAGGTCGCCCGGGTACGGCGGCTCTGGGCGATGCGCTCCTCGCCGATAATCGGCGAGTAGCCTTCCAGCAGCATGCGCGGGTTGGACAACCAGTAGCTGTCATTGGCGTTGGCGCCGTACTGCCGAGACTCCAGCTTGGGCAGGCTGTCGTAGCCGAAAATACCGTCGGGCGTTCCCGCATCGCTGCCTGCCTCGCAGGCGGAGTCGGAGCCGTCGAGCGTCAGCAGGCCGAAGTCGGTCACTGACATCTGCAGCAGGCCCCGCACGCAGTTGTCGACCTGTGCCGTGGTGATATGGGGCGTCACGGAAATATCACCATAGAAGGCATCGCCATAGCGGTCCGCCGCGATGGTGTTCACCCAGGGTATACCCAGGTCGCGCAGCGCATTCCTGAACTCACCGAGGTCCCCGGCCTTGCCCATGTTGACCCACTGCTCCAGCCCTCGCAGGTTCTCCAGGTTGGCGTCGTAGTAGGTCAGCACGGAACCGTTGATAGTGGGCCAGCCGTCCAGCAGGGAATTGACGCCGCCGAGGTTGATGATCGCGCCGTAGTGGGAGAAGTAAAACGTGTGCTCCACTGTCTCCAACGCGCCACCCTCGCCGATGCGCTGCGCGCTCACGGTCTCGCTGGTGATTTCCCGGTACTCGCCGTCATAGAGATACTCCAGCGGGTTGTCGGGGTTCAGTGCCAGTTCGTAAAAATTGAAGCGCGAGGCGGTGCTGACCGTGTGCGACCAGGCGAGGTCCCGGTTGAACCCGATCACCGGCACCGGCAGGCCGCCCAGCGCCGCGCCCATCACATCGTACTCATCCGCGAGCGTCACGTGGAACATGAAAAAGCGCTGCGGCCCCTGCCAGGGAAAATGCGGGTTGCCGAAAAGTATGCCCACGCCCGTTTGCGAGCCTTCCGCGCCGACGCCGTAGGCGTTGCTGCCCAGGGCGCCGCCCCGGGGCAGGCTGATAGCGGCCTCAAACTGCGCGCGGGTGAGGTTCGCCGCGATCAGCGCATCCGCTGACACCCCCTCGGGCAACACCAGCTTCGCCATCTGGTCGTCCGGCCTGGCCGCCACGATATAATCCGTCAGCGGCAGCGCGCTGCCGTACAGGATCGCCCGGTGCACCAGGCGTACCACGTCCTGCAACGTTACCTCGCGCACCCAGGCGGCCCCGCGACACCCCTCGTCGCCCTCGGCCAGGTTGTCGACGCCGGTTTCAGCCAGGTAGCGGTTCACGCCGGCCGCGTACCCGGTGAGATTCTCCACCACGTAATCCGGCAGATCCTCCTCGATCATCCGGTTGATTCGCGCGTCGTCATTGTAGAGCTTCATCACGAAGTCGGCATTCAGGTCGCCGTCATCCCCGAGGTAGCGCGCGGATTCGCCCGCGGCGCGCACGTACTCCTTCATCACGGTGCAGTAATTTTCTCGCGCGTAGGCGTAGCCCACGCCGTAACCGGCGCTGCCATAATCCGCGGCGGTGATATGCGGAATGCCGTATTCCGTCCACACTATACCGGCCTCGTAGGCTCCGGGGGCACTCTCGCCCGAGTGGTTATTGGAACTGTCGCTACAGCCGGCCAGCGCCAGCGCCAGCATTGCGGTCAGCGCAATCTGTTTGCCGCTGCGATTCATGGTATGCATCAGGTACCCCTTATTATTAAAGTCTGTATTTTTCGGATCGGGATCGGAGTGTAACGCATCGACTGCGGGCACAGAAGGTCCGCCCCGCTTACACCCGGGAAACGCAGCCCCCGAGGACACCCGGGACTGCCTTTTATCGAAGGAACGGGCGCGACAAGCCCTGCGGCAGTTCCCGTAAGCGGTTAGGGCTTTCGGAAATTCGGCGGCCGCTTCTCCATGAACGCGGTGATCGCTTCAATGTTTTCCGGCGAGCCGGCCTGGCGCTCCATTCCGGCCTGTTCCGTCCTGATCGCCAGGTCGATCGCCGGCAGGTGGTGCAGCCGCAGCGAGCGCTTGATCTCGCGCAGTGAATTCACCGGCCACTGGGCGATCTCCCGCGCCCTGGCCAGCGCGTGGTCAAACAGGTCAGCGTCGGGCAGGACCGCCGCGGCAATGCCGGCGTTAAAGGCCTTGTCCGCGTCGATCCACTGCGCGGTGTAGAACAATTCGGCCGCGCGCTGGGCGCCGATGTTCGCCTGCAGCATATAGCTGCTGCCCCACTCCGGCACGAGGCCGAGACTGGCGAAGGGCAGGCGCATGCGCAGGCTGGTGCCGACATAGACGATATCGGCGTGGAACAGCACGGTGGCGCCGCCGCCAACCGCGACGCCCCGGGCCGCGGCGACCATCGGCTTGTCGAACTCCACGACCGCGCGCGCGGCCGACTCGAAGGGATGCTCCTCCCCTTCCCCGACATCGCCAAAACTCGCCAGGTCCACGCCGGAAGAAAAATTGTCGCCCGCGCCGCAGAGCAGGACGCAGACCACGTCGTCGTCATCCGCCGCGGCCCGGAACGTGTCGCGCAGATCCACCCACATCTGCGTGTTGATCGCGTTCTTTTTCTCGGGGCGATTGAGCGTGACGACCAGCACGCCGTCGCGGTTGTCGGTGATAACGAGATCTGTCATCGGTATACCTGTCAGGAGTGAAACGCCACGGCCTGCGCCACGGTGGCGCGGTCGGTAACACAGTTGTTCACGGGGTCATCCGGATCCGGGTAGCCGAACGATATCCCGAAGACCAGTTTATTGCTGGCCTCGATACCCAGTTGCTCGCGCACGTAATCGGCCTGGAAACCCAGCGCTGTCTGCGGGCAACTGCCGAGGCCGTGCGCGGTGAGCGTCAGCATCAGCGTCTGGGCGTACATGCCCAGGTCCGCCGCCTCGCGCAGGCCGAAGGGTTCCGGCAGGAACAGGAAGGCGACATGTGGCGCGTCGAAAAAGGTGAAATTGCGCATGAACTGCTCGTTGCGCTTCGCCTTGTCCTCGCGGGAAATACCCACCGAGTCGTAGAGGGACTGCGCGGCGCCGTACTGGCGCTCCTTGTACACACCGTGGTACACGCCGTCGTAGGGAAAATCCATGCTGATATTCCCGGCCACGAAGCGACCGGGCATTTCCGCGCGCAGGGTCTCCAGTTTCTCGCCCGAGACCACATGCACCACCCAGGGCTGGCTGTTGCAGTTGCTCGGCGCGCGCTGCGCGACGGAAAACACGGTGTTCAATGTGTCCTCGTCCACCGCCCGCGGCAGGAAGGCGCGCAGTGAATGCCGGGACGTGACAATGTCATCGAATACTTCAGCTTGCTTGGACATGAATAAACTCGCTTTATCTGGCGGATGCGTAGCCTAACAAGAAACCGAAACGCATGACTACCGGGCGCCCCGGTTGCTGTTAAGAATGACGGGACGCTAGGCGCCGGTGAAGTTGGCCTTGCGCTTTTCCTTGAAGGCGCGCATCCCCTCCTTCGCATCCGCGGAGGCGAAAACCGGGTTCGCCAGTTCGTCAGAAGCCAACATGGCGTCCGCCTCTTTCACATCGGTCTGTATATCCCGCAACGAGCGAGTGATCGCCTGCAGCGCCAGCGGCCCGGTCTCGCAAATCTGCGCGGCGATCTCCCTGGCCTTGGCCAGTGTCTGCCCCCGGGGCACGACGCGGTTCACCAGGCCCCAGTCGAGCGCTTCCTGAGCGCTGATATGACGACCGAGCAGCAGTATCTCCGCGGCCAGGCAATACGGAATCTGCCGCGGCAGGCGGATACTGGACCCGGCCATCGGGTACAGGCCGCGTGCGACCTCGGTGACGCCGAAGGTCGCATCCTCGGCCGCGACGCGAATATCGGTACCGGCCAGTATCTCGGTGCCGCCGGCCAGGGCATAACCCTCGACCGCGAGGATCAGCGGCTTGTTGGGCCGGTTGTCGCGCAACAGCGCCTGCCAGTGAACATTCGGCACCTCGGCCATCACGGCCATGAACTCCTCGGTGGACCGGTGATCGCCATCGGCGCCGGCCTTGAGATCCATACCGGCGCAGAAGGTATCGCCATTGGCGGTGAGAATCGCGCACATCAGGCCGTCGTCCTCGTCGAGCAGGCGCCAGGCTTTGTACATGCCCAGCAGCATTTCGGGGCTGAAGGCGTTTTTGGCCTCGGGGCGGTTGAGGGTGACAATCAGTACTTTGCCCTCCTGTTCGACGGTGCAGTTCTTGGTGCTGATATCAAGTTCGGGCATGACAAACTCCTTCTTAAAATGAAAATCGAAAATCTAAACAACCATATTCAGGATGGAAACATGTCTTCGAATCGAATCCGGCGACAACACAATGGGAAAGACTACCCGACCGGACCGCTAGCATGTTACGAAGCCCGGCGGCAAACCCGTAAATACAGGCCGGGACACGCCGTAAACCCATCCATGGGGGCTTGGGCTCGGCGTCCTGCCTCGCACAGTCCCGTCCTGTATTTACGGGTTTACCGCCTCCGTGCGAAATTCAGGCTTCCATCTCGATCCAAGCAAACACACTTAAGCAGTCTAGAAACTACTGCTTCATCCTTAACTCAATAGTGGCTATGCAGCTTCGGGTTGGCGCTGAGGTGTTGGAACGTAGAGCGTGGGGTGGGACTGTGCGAGACATGGATGTCGAGCTCAAGCCCCCATGGACGGGTTCACGGCGGGTCCCACCCCACGCTCTACGTTTCAACGCCGGTTCCCGATCAAACATGACAAAACAGTTACCTGGCCCAGCTGTTACTCAGGCGACCTTGAAATCTCCCGAGAGCGCAATCTCCAGCGCCTTCGGATAGGCCGGCTTGCCGCTCGGCGCCCGCGGCACCTCTTTCACCACGTGTAATTCACGCGGAATCTTGTACCCCGCGATGTGCTGGCGCGCATGTTCCTGCACCGAGTCCAGGCTCAGGGTCGCATCGCCGCGCGGTGCCACCACCGCCGTTACCCGGCTGCCGAAGCGTTCGTCCGGAGTCGCCACCACCAGGCAGTCGAAAATGGCGGGGTTGGCTTTCAGCGCCTGCTCCACTTCCTCCGGGAAAATTTTCTCGCCGCCGGAATTGATGCAGTTGGAGCCGCGGCCGTACACGGTGATCGAGTCGTCTTCTTCCAGGCGCGCTTCATCACCCAGCAGCAGCCACGGCTTGCCGTCCACGTTGACGATGGTTTTCGCGGTCTTGACCGGGTCGTTGTAGTAGCCCACGGGGATATGACCGCTGCGCGCGAAGATACCCATTTCACCGCGCTGTACGTGGCGATGGGGCTCTCCCTCGACATCGCTGATCACCGACATGAATTCGCTCTTGATGACGTTGCCCAGACCCTGGCCCTTTTTGCCACCGCCGTCGAAACCCATATTGCCGCTCTCGGATGAGCCGAAGGAATTGGAGATGAAGACGTTGGGGAAATTCTGCCGGAACGCCTCCTGCTTGCTTTCCGAGAACACGGCCCCGCCGGAGCCGATATTGAACACGGAACTCAGATCCCAGCGGTCGGGGTTGGCGTCGAGGGCGTCGAGCAGCGGTACCGCCATCGCATCGCCGACGATGGAAATGGAATTGACCTTTTCCTTCGCGACGATTTCCCACACCTCCTCCCCGACCAGCGAGCGACCGGGGTTCAGTACCACGGAATTCCCCGCCAGCAGTTGGATGCAGGCGTACCACCAGCAGGCACCGTGCATCAAGGGCGCCAGCGCCATCCCGACAATCGCGAAATCGGCCACGCGTCCGGCGATCTGTTCGGGATCGGTGATTGCGCCGTCCGGGTGAAACCAGCCGCCGCCGCCCATCGCCGCAAAGAACACCGCCTTGTGCGGCCACATCACGCCCTTGGGCATGCCGGTGGTGCCGCCGGTGTAGAGGATGAACAGGTCATCGTCGGAGCGCTCGCCAAAATCGCGCTTGTCGCTCTGCCCTTCCATGCTCGCTTCATACTCGACGGCGCCGATGGCCGACGGATCACAACCCGAGTCATCCTTCACGTAGATAAACGTTTTCAGGTCGGGCGCGGATTGTCGCACCTCGGCGATGTGCGGGATGAATTCCTGGTTGTGGATACAGGCCACCATGTCGGCATTGTCGAAGATGTACAGCAGTTCATCCTGTACGTAGCGATAGTTGACATTGATCGGCACCGCCCGAATCTTGAAACAGGCGAGCATGCCCTCCAGGTACTCGTTGCAGTTGTAGAGATACAGGCCGACGTGATCACCGGCTGAGACGCCCTGCTGCTGCAGGTAGTGGGCGAGCCGGTTGGCGCGCTGCTCGAGCTGCGCGTAGGTCGCGCGCTGCTCACCGCAGACCAGCGCGCTGCGCGTGGGCACCTTGTCCGCCACCATCTCGTAGAGGTCGGCAATATTGTAGTGCTTGGCCATAAGCCGTTTTCTCCCTTCTGTTGTGCCGCGCTGCTTACGGCTTTTCCGAACCGACGACCCACATCGAGAAGAACTGCGCGCCACCGCCGTAGGCGTGCCCGAGCGCCAGTTTCGCGCCTGCCACCTGGTGGTCGCCGGCGTCGCCGCGCACCTGTCGCGCCGCCTCGGCGAAACGGATCATGCCGGACGCGCCGATCGGGTTCGATGACAGCACGCCGCCCGAGGGGTTCCAGGGGATATCGCCGCCATCGATCAGCGAGGTAGCGCCGTCCATGGTCAGTTTCCAGCCCTCCCCCACCGGTGCGAAACCGAGGTTTTCCAGCCACATCGGCTCGTACCAGCTGAACGGCACGTAGACTTCCGCGACGTCGAGTTCCTTGCGCGGGTCGGTGATGCCCGCCTGCTGGAACACGTCCGCCGCACAGTCCCTGCCGGCCTGCGGGTTGACCTCGTCGCGCCCGGCGAACATAGTCGGCTCCGAACGCATCGCGCCACCGCGAATCCAGGCCGGCGATTTCGGCGCCTGTTCGGCCAGTTCTTCGTTGGCGATAATCATCGCGCAGGCGCCGTCCGACGAGGGACAGGACTCCAGGAAACGGATCGGGTCCCACAGCATGAACGACTCTTCCACTTCCTTCATGGTGATATCGGGTTTCTGCAGGTGCGCCAGCGGGTTGCGAGCGCCGTGCAGGCGATCTTTCACCGCGACCTTGATACCGACGTCGTAAGGCGCGTTGGAGCGGCGCATATACTCGCGGATAATCGGCGCGAAATAGCCACCGGCGCCCGCGTTCAGGTGGGTGGAGAACGGCTGTGGGTTGGACAGCGCCCACATCGCGTTTGATTCGGACTGCTTCTCGAACGCGACCGTCAGCACCCGCTTGAAGGTGCCGCTCTGCACGTGCGAGGCGGCGACCAACGCGGTTGAACCGCCCACGGAGCCGGCCGTGTGCACGCGCAGCATCGGCTTGCCGTTACAGCCGAGCGCGTCCGTCAGGTAGATTTCCGGCATGATCACGCCCTCGAACATGTCCGGGGCCTTGCCGATGATCACGGCGTCGATATCGTCCCAGCCGAGGTCCGCGTCCTTCAGGGCGTTGACCGCCGCCTCGCGCACCAGCCCGGCAATCGAGACATCGGTCCGCTTGGTCGTGTACTTGGTCTGGCCAATGCCGACCACCGCTGCCAAATTAGCCATTATGCGTTCTCCCCTTTCTCGAGGACCGCTACCAGGTTGTGCTGCAGGCAGGGTCCGGAGGTCGCGTGGGCGATGCCCCGTTGCGCCTCGCCATTCACAATGCGGTTGAAGACTTCACCTATACGCGACAAGCCGGAAGCCATCATCAGGTTGCCGGCCAGCACGCCGCCACTGGGGTTGACCTGTGTTTCAGCATCCAGCCCCAGCGCCCGGGTGAGGATGAGTTCCTGGTGACTGAAGGGCGCGTAGAGTTCGGCCACGTCCACCTTGCCCGCGTTCATGCCCGCGTGGTTGGCCGCCATGCGCGTGGAGACCGAGTCGGTGAGATCCCGCATGCCGAGGTTGTGCGTCTCGATGCAGTGATC
This sequence comes from Gammaproteobacteria bacterium, assembly GCA_030427485.1. Taxonomy (GTDB): domain Bacteria; phylum Pseudomonadota; class Gammaproteobacteria; order Pseudomonadales; family Halieaceae; genus Marimicrobium. Next base: position 78,654 of record JAUICG010000009.1, on the reverse strand, counting down.
AATGCCGCTGATCACCGCGTACGGCAGGCCCCACGCCTGCGCCTGGTCGACGGTGGCGATGATCATCGCGCAGGCGCCGTCCGACACCGGGCAGCAATCGGACTTGCGCAGCGGCGACACATAGGTTTCCTCGGCCAGCACGTCCTCCGGCGAGATATCGCCCTTGAGCTGCGCGTGCGGGTTATTCCGCGCGTTGCGGCGCGAGCGCGATACCACCTCGGCCATGTCGCGCTCGGTGATCAGGCCCTGTTCCAGCATCAGGCGCGCCTGCAGCGCGGCCAGCGAGATGCTGTCGACCCACAGCGGCGCCAGGTAGTACGGGTCGAGCTGTTGCGACAGCACGATCGGCAATTCGCCAGGCGAGGACTTGCCGAAGCCGTAGACCAGCGCCGAGTTGGCGTGGCCCATGCGGATTTTCAGGATAGCCTCGTACAGCGCCCAGGCCGCGTCCATTTCCACATGGGACTCCTTGATCGGCGGCACCGCGCCCAGCGCATCCACGCCCAGCACAAACGCGAACGCCGCGCCCTGCAGGTAGTCGCAGCTGCCGGAGCAGACGAAGTCCACGTCCTGGGCATTGTTTATACCCGCCTGCGCGAAGGTGCGGCCGAGTACCGGCATGATCAGTTCCACCTCGTTCTGCGCGCCGGCGTCGCTCACTATATCTGTCTGCTGGTAGGCACAGATTGCAATATCTCTCATCGCTCAACCCTCCCAGCCGGTTACGGGTAACTTGCCGATCTGCTCCGGCGGCACATCCGGCTCGTCAATCGGCTTGAAGTACTTGATGTTGTCCATCGCGTAGTCCCACTCCGCCTCCGGCTTCCACACCGCCTGCACGCGCTGGCCGATGTGTACTTCCTCGTTCACGCATTCGCTCATCAGGTGGATAAACGAGATATTCGCGCCGTCGGCCACCAGGTTGGCCACGATAAAGGGCGGCTGGATGGCGTTACCGGGAATCGGGATGTGGACGATGGTGAACGACTGCACCGTGGCCTTGTCCGACAACTCCACTTCCTTCTCCGTAGGCTTGCCCGTGGCGGGGCAAGAACCGCGCGGCGGAATATATACCGGGGCCCCGGGTTCGTCGCGGCACTGGCCCGTCAGCTTCCCTTTTTTCAACTGGGTGAGGAAACGCGCGGGCGCGGCGCCCGCGGTAAAGTTGTACTTCAGGTAGATCGGCGCCTGGATGACGGTGACTACGTCCTGTTCTTCGCTCATGTCTCGCTCTCTCCTATACCAGTTCGAAGCAGCGGATGTCGGTGATGAAACCGATCGTCTCGTCCGCCCACACCGCGCGCACGCGCGCGCCGGTCTTCACATCGCCCTCGCTGGCGGCCGCGACGCAGTGGATCATCGGCACGTCGGCGCCGTCGAGCTTGATCATCGCCCAGGCGAAGGGCACGTCCATCGGGTGCGCCTCGCGCGGCTCCTTCACCCACGCGAAGCTGACGATCTCGCCCTGCTCGCCCACCTCGACGAACTCGCTCAGTTCCTCGGCGGTATCCGGGTCGTACTCCATCGGCGGCACCACCACCCGGCTGTCGCTGGCCTTGATACCGACGATGCGGCGGTTCTTCAGCTCGGTCAGGAAGCGGCCGACCACCGGCCCGGTGGAGCGGGTATAGGTAAAACCAAGCTCGAACGCCTGGTTGAGAATTTCCGGTTGCGACACAGTCACAGCCCTCCGTGGTAGCGGTTCAATATTGGAGCGCCAGTATCAGCGAGGTACGGCGACCACTCAATGACGCATTGGATCACGTCACGATGACTTTTCAGATCAATTACCAAAATATATACCAGTTTGACCTATCCGTAGGGCAAAGGTTGATTTCAATGCATGCGCAACGGCAGAATGCCGACTCGCACCTTCGCGGCGACACCAACCGATTACACGAGGAGTACACCCATGTCAGTCTCAGCAGTTGGATACTTGAGGATCGCGTCAACCGACACTTCGGCCTGGATGGACTTCGGCACCGGTGTGCTGGGCCTGATGGACGCGCGGCGCGACGACGGCGACGGCGCGCGCTTCCTGCGCATGGACGACCACCCGTTCCGCTTCATGCTCGAGCCGGCGGACGCCGACAAACTGATCGCGACCGGCCTGGAGTTCCCCAGTGAGCAGGCCTGGCAGTCGACCCTCGACGCGCTGGCGGACGCCGGGCACAGCGTCACGGCCGGGTCCGCTGAGGAGGCGCAGCGCCGCTGTGTCTCCGCGTTCTGTACGGTGCAGGACCCCGCCGGAAACACCCTGGAACTGTACTGGGGCCGCAAACTGGACTACGTGCCGCTGGCCTCCCCCACCGGTGTCAGCCGCTTCGTCACCACTTACCGGCAATCGGGTGACATGGGCTTCGGACACTGCGTGCTGCCCGCGCCGAATATCGAGGAATGCGTGGATTTCTACACCCGGTTTATCGGTACCGGCCTCACCGACACACTGTACCCGCCCGGTATGGGCGATATGCGGATCAAGTTCATGCACGCCAACAACCCGCGCCAGCACTCGGTCGCGCTGTTCAGCGGCCCGCACCCGGCGGGCATCGTGCACATGATGGTGGAGGTACAGACGCTGGACGAGGTCGGCCAGGCCATGAAACGGGCCAAACAGGCCGGCGTGCACTTCCTCGCCACGCTGGGCCGCCATGTCAACGACAATATGTGCTCCATCTACATCCTGGCGCCAGGCGGTATCGCGGTGGAGTACGGCTACGACGGCCTGCTGATCGACTGGGAGAACTACGTGCCCACGATCAGCGTCGAGGGTGACCTGTGGGGCCACGAGTACAACTTCCCGGGTGTGAACGATTAGAGCGCTGCGCGTATCGCCGCTACCGAACCCAGCGTATCCAGCGCCTCGTGCAGGCGCTGCATTGACGCCTGCAGGTAGTTGACCGGCTGCCACGCATCGCCCATCGCCAGGGTCACGGCGGCGCCCACCCAGACATAGCCCGCGTGCCACTGGTACTGCTGCCAGAGTTCGGCCTCCGCAGGAGCCGACACCCCCCGATCGATCAGTTGTGCGCGGTAGTACCGCAGCATGTCCCGGCCACTGTCGCGCTGGTCCTGCGGCGTCAGGTTGCCCGCCAGGAAGTACCCGACATCACGCAGTCCGGGACCTCTGGCCACCATGGCCCAATCGAGAAAGCCGGGCTGGTCGGCGTCGTAGAACAGGTTGCCGTCGTGCACATCACCGTGGATCAGGGTCGGCGCGCCGCGCTGCCACAGTTGATGGATGGCGTCGGTGTGCGCGAGGTACAACTCGCCCATGTCGCGGAACACCGCAGGCATATGCTGCGCGTGCAGTTGCAATGCCCGGGCGATCAGTTGTGCGCCGATGGCATGCTGCACCGGGGGCTGCACCCAGGCGAGATCGGCAGCGAAGCGTTCCGACTCCCAGTACGCCGCGTGCAGGCGTGCGAACGCGCCGAGTACCTGCCGGATGTATTCGGGCGAGTAACGCGTGCTGGCGTTTTTGAAGGTGACTCCGCTATCCACCAGGTTTTCCAGCAGCATGATATAGGCCTCGCCCGCCTCGTCGCTGTCAGCGAAATAGCAGCGCGGCACCCGCACCGGCAGTTCGCCCGCGAGGGTGCGGTAGAACATGGCCTCGCGCCGCCCCATGCCGCTGGATACGACGAACTGCCGCTGTGCCTGATCCGTCGGCGGCAGCTTCACGAACAGCCGCGCGGGCCCTGCCCGGGCATCGCGATAACGAAGTTCCAGCAGGGCGCGCCCCGTGGTGCCGGCGTGCGCATCGAGGACACTGAAATCCGTCACGGGCAGCCCCAACACCTCGGACAACCAGCCGCCGGACAGGCTTTGCAGGTCCCCGGGTATCGTCGGCCTCAGCATGCCATCCGGCTTCCGTTCCTCTTCAGGGCGTTGTCTGCGTTGATGGGCAAGGTCAGCGCACTTCGACCGTCACCGGCACCCAGCGATTAAAAATATAGGACAGCGTGCCATTGCGCTTGAGCGTCTGTAATGCATCGTTGAGTCGTGACGCCAACCGCTCATCGTCCTTGCGCACCGCCCAGGCCAGTTTCTCATGGGTCAGCGGTTTGTACAGGCTGATCAGGTCACCGTTTTCGGTGGAGGTGGCCAGCTGCCAGCTGGTGGGCGCATCGTGGATATACAGGTCTATCTCATCGTTGCGCAATCCGGCGAACGCGGCGGCGGAATCCTTGAAAAACGTCACCTGCGCATTCCTGAGTTGCGCGGCCACGTATTCCGCACCGGTGGTACCGGGTTCCACGCCAATGCGCACGCCCTCTCGCAACAGGGCCCAGGGCTGGGAGAAGTGCGCGATTTTTTCCGTGCTCATGATCGCCATCTGCCCCACGTCCATGTAAGAGTCGGTAAACAGCACCTCCTCGCTGCGCTGCGCGGTGACGCTCATGCCCGACATGATGACGTCGATATCGCCGGCCTTCAGCGCGGGAATGAGTTGTTCGAACGGCATATCCACCAGCGTCATGTCCTGACCGATGATCGCGCTGACCGCCTTGGCATTGTCGGCCTCGATGCCCACAATGCGTCCATCCTGCTTGTAGGCCATTGGCGGATAATCCGCCGATACACCGACCTTGAGTCCGGCAGCCGTGGCCGCGGCGGCGCAAAAACCCAGCATAACTGCAAGCAAAAATCTGACAAACATGGACTACCCCTGCGCTCGGCGTTGACGGTTCTGGACCTGTATCAGGTGTGCGGGGCACAATGTAACATTGCCCAACACAGTTGGGGAAGCAATCACGGAACCCGGGAGCATGCAGCTCACTTGCAATAACAGGACAGCGCTGGTCACCGGCTCGGACCGCAATACCGGCCATAGCATTGCGCGCCGCCTCGCCGACAGTGGCGCCGCCGTCATCGTGCACAGCAACCGCTGCGATGGCAGCGCCGCCGGCGCCGCCCGCGACCTCCAGTGCGGGTTTGCGGTCGAGGGCGACATCGCCAGCGCAGCGGGGTGCGAGGCGGTACTGGCGCAGCTGCGGGCGCAGGACCTGTGCGTGGACATTCTGGTCAACAACTACGGCACGGCGAGCTTCGCGAAATGGGATACCGCGACTACCGAAGACTGGCTCGATATGTACCAGAAGAACGTCCTGTCCGCGGCGCGACTGGTTCAGGGCATTGTGCACGGCATGAAAGACCGGGGCTGGGGACGCATTGTCAACCTCGGTACGATCGGCTCACACCGGCCCGGCAGGATCATGCCCCACTATTACGCGGCCAAGAGCGCGCTGGCCAATCTCGGGGTCAGCCTCGCCCAGGAACTGGCCGGCACGGGCATCACCGTGAATACGGTCTCGCCGGGGCTCATTCACACCCCCGAACTGGAAGCCGGTTACCGCGCGCGGGCGCAGAAAAAGGGCTGGGGCGACGACTGGGCCGAAATTGAACGCCGCATCGTCGCCGAGGACTTCCCCAACCCCGTGGGCAGGCTGGCCCGCCGCGAGGAAGTGGCCGACCTCGTGACCTTCCTGTGCAGCGACCAGGCGGGCTTTATCAACGGGCAGAACATCCGTATCGACGGGGGCGCAATCGCGCATGTCTAACGCCCCATAGTGGTCCACTCCGGAGTTCGACGGCTGGAGCCTGGCAGGCAGCATAGCGGTCGGGACCGTGTGGCGACAGGACGTCGCCACCCGAGCCTGTACATGGATGTACGCTTTTTGGCGTGTCCCGACCGCTATGCTGCCTGCCAGGCTCTCGACCTCGCCAATTGTGGTAACTCAAGCCGCTCATTTCACTTGACGCTTCAGGGTGCCTTTGCCATGCTTTCGCCGGTGCCCCGCACCCCATGACCACGACTGCCCATAAGGAAATTCACCATGAAAACACGACTTCATGCCACGCTGGCCTTCCTGCTGATCGGCCTGTGCAGCCACCTCGCGTACGCGGACGAGTACGAGAGCGCCATCAACAGCTTCCGGGAAGCCGGCGAAAGCGGCGCCTATTTCGAGAAAAGTGTCGGCTATGCGGTGTTTCCGACCATCGGCAAGGGCGGGATCGGTATTGGCGGCGCACACGGTTCGGGCCGGGTGTACAAAGGCGGTGAAGTCATCGGCACTTCCGACATGACGCAACTGACGATCGGCTTCCAGCTCGGCGGGGAAGCGTTCAGCCAGATTATTTTTTTCGAGAACGAGGCGGCGCTGGACAATTTTATCTCGGGTAACTTCGAGTTCAGCGCGGATGCCAGCGCGGTGGCGATCACCGCCGGTGCCCATGCCACCGCCAACACTGGCGGCGGTGCCTCCGCCGGGATCAGCGGCGGCCAGAATGATGCGGACACCAAGTCGCTGGGTTTTCGCAAGGGCATGGCGATATTCACCATCGCCAAAGGCGGCCTGATGTACCAGGCCACGCTGGGCGGACAGAAATACAGCTTCGACCCGATCTAGACTGCGAGCGGCCCTGACCAGCGGGGCCCGGCAGGCTCCCGGAGCGCTTACAGGCGCTCTACGGTACCCCTGTCCCCATCCAGCCGGACGCGGTCCCCGGTTCTGAAAAACCGCGTGCCATCGCGCGAGTTCACCACGCATGGCAAGCCGTACTCACGCGCGATCACCGCGCCGTGAGACACCACACTGCCCAGGTCGGTGACCAGTCCTCCGATCAGGCTGAAATACGGCGTCCAACCGATATCCGTAATCGGGGTGATCAGGATCTCTCCCGGCTGCAACGCGGCCGCCTCGCCCAGGGTATGTGCGACGCGCGCAAGGCCCTCTACCGTGCCGCGGGAGGCCGGCCTGCCGTGCAGCACCCCCGCGCTGGTGTCGATGCTGCGCACTTCCAGCGGCGTCGGCATGCCGACGGAAATCTCGGGAAACTCAAGCCGCTGCTGGTAGTCCAGGGCCTCCCTGCGGGCCACCGCCCGCGCCACCGCCGCCTCGTTGGGCGCGGCGACAAAACCGGGCAATTCCTCCGTGCTGAAAAAGTTCACCAGGTCCGCCTCGGGTAACGCGCCCTCGTCCTGCAGCAGTTCGCCGAGACGGCGAAAGCCCCGCTTGAAGCGATGCCCAACATCCACGAGCTGCGATTTGGTGTGCTCCCGCCGGCGAATCGCATTGTGCGCCCGGGGCAGCACCCAGCGCAGGCCACGGCTGAGGCTGGACCAGTCTATCGCCTGGGCGTGCAGCTGCGTGTGCCCCCCGGTTACCAGGCGGGCGTGCACCGCGGCCTGCATGCTTTGAATCAGCGGGGCCGGATCGTCGCTCCAGGCGGGGTCGCGCATGCACAGTTCACGGTAACCGCGATGACCGTGGTCACGCATGAATGCGGCATAGTCCGCTGCAATTCCGGGGGTGTTGGCCAGCCAGGCCAGGGCATCCGCCACCGCGGCCCGCTGGAACGACGCCCGCACCTCGGGGTGCGCGACAATGCGGTCGACCAGCCTGTCGAGTTCCTCCAGCATCACCGCGCTCTCCACGCCGCTGGCGCCGGCCAGCAGGCGCACCGCTTCCGCCTGTTCTTCACCGGTGCTGTCGTTGGAGCGGCCGGATACCATGTTCTCGACAATCGAACACAAAAACCCGGACAAGGCCGACGATTGAATATGCACGGCCATCGCGTGGTCGAAGAACGCGGACTTCCCGGCCAGTTCCGCCCACATCGCGGCGCTGTCCTGCTTCTCCTCGATGACAAATCGCTCCAGTTCACGGCCGAAGTTATCGACCACCCGGGGTGCGCGCAGGCAATAGCGCAGCAGTTTTACGGTGTTCAGGACGCGCTGCGGCAGCGGCTTCGGCGGAAACGGTTTCAGTTCCGGCACCAGTCGTCCGCAGAGTGACTGCGCCGCCTGCTCGACCGAGGAGCCGAGCACAGCGGCTGACATCACCACATTGCCCGTCATATTGAGAAACAGGTGCCCGTAAGCCCAGGCGGTGACCTGCCAGTCCTTTTCGATCGCCGGCCGCGCGCCGACGGCGACCTGCATATGCTGCAGCCCGTAATCGATGCCCCAGCCCGTGAAGGAACCGGTGAGCGGGCACACGGCGCCTGGCATCATCTCGCTGACGTTGCTGATGGTCAGCACATCGTCCGGACGCGGCAGCACCGTATCGAACGCATTCAGGTCCGCGGGCAGCGTGGTAATGGGGCGTGCCTGCAGCCAGTAGAGGGTGCCATCCTGGTCGATGGCCCACTCCAGGTCCAGCGGGTGGCCCTCGTGTTTCGCCGCGGCGCGCGCCTGCTCCGCGATGGCGGCAATTTCCCGGTCGCTGAGCAGCGGCGCGGCGCCGCTTAACTGCCGCCGCACGATCGAGCCGCTGTCGTTCACGCCGTAGTGGTCGGGGGTCGCCTCACCGCTGACCAGCGCTTCGCCCAGGCCGGCGACCGCATCGATCACCAGCAGGTCACGCCGGGCGCTGACCGGGTCCGCGGTGAACACCACACCCGCCACACGGGCATCCACCATCGCCTGCACCACCACATTCATCGTCACAGTGCCGCCGCCGGTGTGCTCGCGCTGGTAACTGCGCGCGCGCTCATGCGAGGCCGATGCCACGCACTGCGATACGGCGTCACGCAACTGTTGTGTACCGGTCACATTGAGTACGGTGTCGTACTGACCGGCGAAGGAGGCGTCCTGCCCGTCCTCTCCCAGGGCCGACGATCGCACCGCGACAGCCGCCTTGCCCAGGTCCAGGTAGCACTGCTCCAGTTCCTGCGGAAACTCGTCGGCGCTGGCATCGCGCAATACGAAGGCCGGCGGCACCGGGAGCCCCATGGACACCAGCCGCGCGAGGCCGTAGGCCTTGCCGCCGGCACTGGTGTCTGAAATGTCCGCCAGTGCGGAGATACTGCTGCTCATGCCGGGGGATGCCTCCAGTCGAGTCGGTTTACACAGGGATAACAAGGCGTCAAAGGACAGCTACTACCTGAATTCCAGTACTTTATCCCTCAGGGGCCTCAGGCGCAGCTGCAAAAAATCGAGGATGTAATTCTGGTAGAGACGCCACGGCAGCTTGACACCCTGCTTCGGAAACAGGCTCCGCGCGCGCATGATATACCCCGAATTGAGGTTCATCATAGGCTCTTCCTCCACCGTGCCCTCCTGCAGGCGGGGTGTAACCACGTTTACACCGGTTTTACGCATGTAGTTGAGCACGCGGCAGATGTAGTCGCCGGTAAGGTCGCTTTTCAGCGTCCATGAGGCATTGGTATACCCGAACACCTGCGCGAGGTTGGGAATATTGCCGAACATCATGCCGCGGTAGACGAATAACTGCGACGGGTCGATCGACCGCCCGTCGACGGTCAACCGGGCGCCGCCCATGAATTTGAGGTTCAGACCCGTCGCCAGCACGACTATATCCGCGTCCAGTTCGCGGCCGGATTGCAGGCGTATGCCCGCTTCGGTGAACCTGTCTATGTGGTCGGTCACCACCTCGGCGCGCTGCTCGCGGATCGCGTCGAACATATCGCCTTCCGGTATCGCGCACAGCCGTTGATCCCAGGGGTTATACGAGGGCGTGAAGTGTGTCTTGATATCGTAATCCTTGCCGAGCGCCTCGCGCACCTGTCCCAGCAGGAAGCGCTTGACCATTTCGGGTTTCCAGCGTGAAAACCAGTAGACGTAAATCTGGAACAGCACCCGTTTCCAGCGCGTAATACGGTAGACCCAGGAGCCGGGCATGAACCGCTGCAGGCGGACAGCAGTATTGTCTTCCTCTGGCACCGACGCAATATACGTCGGCGATCGCTGCAGCATGATCGTGTGGGCGGTTTCCCTGGCCAGTTCAGGTACCAGCGTGATCGCGGTGGCGCCGCTGCCGATGACCACCACATTCCTGTCGCGATAATCCAGGTCTTCCGGCCAGTGCTGGGCGTGGACAATGCGCCCCTTGAAATCCCCGGTGCCGGAGAACGCCGGCGTATAGCCGTTCTCGTAATCGTAGTAGCCGCTGCACATCAGCAGGAAGCGGCAGCTCATCGCTACCGACTCCCCGGTGTCGGTGCGCTCGGCAGAGACTGTCCAGGTTGCGGACTCCGAGGACCAGTTCGCTGCGGTGACTTTGTGATGGTATCGAATATGCCGGTCGACGCCGGTCTCCGTCGCGGTCTCCTGTAGGTAACGCAGGATGGACGGGCCATCGGCGAGCGACTTGCGCTCCAGCCAGGGCTTGAACGAGTAGCCCAGCGTGTACATATCGCTGTCCGAGCGAATGCCGGGATAGCGGAACAGGTCCCAGGTACCGCCGAGGGCCCCGCGGCTTTCCCACAGCACGAAGCTGCGATCGGGGCAGTTCTTCTGCAGGTGTCGCGCGCTGCCGATACCGGACAGGCCGGCCCCCACGATCAGCACATCCACGAACTCTGTGTCAGCCGACGAAGTCATAGGCGATATCCCTGTTGCGTCGCGCAAGCAGTTTGACAGACGTAGTTTTCACGGGCGTACTGTGAACTATTCCCGGCCTGCATTCAATAATGCAGCGGCGGAAGAGAATCAGGTTGGGGAGGGAGTGGCTCTACTACCCGGACCGGGTAGTAGAGCAGCAGTTGATGCCTAGCGGTTGGGCTTCTGCGCGCCCACGAGCACATCCACGCGACGGTTCTGCGCGCGTCCGGCCGCAGTCTCGTTGCTGGCGATGGGGTCGCGTTCTCCCATGCCGATCACATCGATGATACCCGCGGAAATGCCGGCGCCGACGAGGACTTCCTTCACCGCGGCCGCGCGGCGTATGGAAAGCGCCTGGTTGTAGGCATCGGTGCCGACACTGTCGGTGTGGCCGACCACATCGATGTCACCCACGGACAGGCCCTGGCTGCGAATGATCTCGCCGAGTTTCCTCAACTCCGCCTTGCCCTGTTCCTTGACAATGGACTTGTCGAAGTCAAACAACACCTCCGCCGAGACCGTGTGCTTGGTGTACTCCAGTTCCTTGGGTACCAACAGCGTGTCGGCGACGTAGGTCGACAGCGCCGGGCCGGAGGCAACATCGCCGGCGGCCACCGCGCTGTCACAGGCCGCGCCGCCTGTGATGCTGGAGATGATTGCATCGTGGGCGGTGTCATTGCCCACTTTCACGGTGTGCACGCAGACCATATCCGGGTGCTGTGACTTGAGGGTCGCGAGCGAGGCCTGCACCGCATCGGGATCATCCCAGTTGAAGTCACTGACAATGATCACCGCAATCTTACCGGTATCCTCGACGAGTAATTCCGTCGTGGAATCAATAGCCTCCGCTATCGGTGTCGTACTGGCCGCGCACTTGATGGTACCCAGCGCACTGTTGAAATCCGCCGCGTTGAATGTAGCGGGGCCGTAGAGCGTCGACGCTATGCCGTAGCCGATGCAGGAGCCGGTGGCGCCCTTGCCGAACGTCACCATGGCTGAATTGAAACTCATTGCCGGCACCGCGTTACCAAAGCTGGCAGTCCAGTCCTCGGCCGTGTACATGTTCGGACGCCCCTGTGCTTCTTCCTTCATCGAACCGGACGTGTCCAGCAGCACCACGAAAGTATCCACCTGCTTGGTGTACGCATTCACATCAATGGGATCCCCCTGCTGCGCAACAGGCGTATACGGCGCACCGGCACACGCCGCCAGCGCCGCCAGGGACAAGCCCATCACCAAATTTCTAACAGCTTGTTTGTGCATAATTTTCTCCAGTACTGAATTGATAAGTGTTGAGCTTGCGTATACTCGCAATTCCAGGCTTGCCGGCTGCAAACATCGACAAGGCAGCTCATGTTGCTAAGCGGACACTTGAGTAAAGCACATCCCACAACGCGGCGCAAAGTATTGTACGCGGGTATTTCTTCGGCGGATCAGGGAAAGCGGGAAACGCGGATCGAGGGTACTGCGGAACGGCCATCCGCGCACCAAATCAGCGCACCCAGGTCTGCGCGCGCTGAACTGGTGCAATGCATCGGGCGGTGAAGCCGGTCAACGGGCGGCAGTTACCCTTCGCGACAGCGCGCGCTTCAGCCGTTCGCCGCGCGCTGCCGCCACAGTTGCAAACCCTGGGCATTCAGTTGCATGTCGAAGGACAGCCGGTCGCGAAGCCCGGCTTCGTCGGCGCGCACATCGAACTCCCGCAACAGCGCCAGCGTGTAGTCGCCCAGGCGCTGCTGCAACCCGGCGGCATCAGACGAGTCGCTGGTCGCGAGTTCGCAATAGGCCTCGATCTGGCGCGCCAGCAGTTGCGAGCTCGCCTGCGAGTACGCCAGCTCGCCGTAATGCGTCAGGAACATCCTGCGCGGCGCATAGCTGTCCAGCAGTTGCAGGGATGCGAGAAAAGCGCCCGGGTCAAACTGGCTCGGTGTGGTGGACGGCAATACAAAATCCGCTGCGGGAAAGCGGCACCAGGGATAGGACACGCCAAACATATCGCCAGTGAACCACCCCCCGCTGGCCTCATCCCATATGCACAGGTGGTGCTCCGCGTGCCCCCGCGTATGGCGAAACTGGAGTTGCCGGCCGGCCAGCGACACCGTCTCGCCATCGGACAACTCGCGTATACGCCCGGCCTCTACCGGTACCACCTCGCCGTAGAGCGCGTGGAAAAGTTCATCGCCGTATACCGCCCTGGCCGCGTCGACCAGGCGACGGGGGTCCGCCATATGACGGGCGCCGCGCGGATGAATGAGTAACTGCGCCTCGGGCAGCCCCGCCAGCATCGCCCCGGCGCCGCCGGCGTGGTCCAGGTGCACATGCGTGGGGATAACAAAACGCACCTGCTCCCGCGCTATCCCGCGCTCCCGCAGCAGCCGCCACAGTGCCTCCGCACTGTGACTGGTACCGGTCTCCAGTACTGCGCACTCACCGCCCTCCTCCATCAGGTAGTAGCAGGCCATACCCTCGCTGACATAGCCCGCGTCGATGCAGGTGACTCCATGGTCCAGTTTCGTGTATATCATTCTGCGTCCACCCGCTCTTGCGCCTGCACCGGACCGGTCTCCCTCGATACGGCCCGTGTCCCGCGTTACCCGTCATTGTGAATCCCTGGCTCCGATCGGCAAAGGACAGGCGTCCCGACAATCAGAGTTTAATATTGGATTGCACTTCCAACTGCACCGGCTGCCCCAGTTGCTCACTGACCAGCGACTTCAGCTGATTGACCTGCGCCGCGTTGAGTTGTTCCCTGGAACTCAGCACCAGACTCACCAGCGGCGGATCATCCAGCGTCACTTCCGCGTGATCCACATGTACCCGCGTACCCGCCAAATGTATTTCTCCCGTCACTATCCGCTCCAGGATGCGTTGACGCTCCACGAGGTGGGAAAATGACAGGGACAGCGGAACACTGATCAGCAGCAGCATCAGCAGGGAAACGCCCAGACCGGCCCGCGCCCGTTTGAACGGCGAAAACCCCAGCACCAGGAATGTCACACTGGCGGCCAGCGCTATCCCCACGAGGTTGGTGACCAGCAATAGCGCCGCCCCGGCCGCCATCTGCCAGTCTCCCCAGCCCAGCCCGATACCCACGACGCTCAGCGGCGGGACCAGGGCAACGGCAATCGCCACTCCCGCCAGGCTTTTCGCGACCTCCTCCTTGGCATTCGCGTAGGCGCATGCCACACCCGAAATAACCGCCACCAGGAGATCGAGCAAGGTCGGGGCCATGCGCATTTTCATTTCCGGCGTCGGTAAATCCAGCGGCATCAACCACGCCATCAGGATGCCACATGCCAGCCCGAGGACAACGCCCTGCAGCAGCGTGCGCAGCGCGGTACGAATCAGCCCGGTATCGGATCGGGCCAGGCCCATGGCCAGCGAGACTATCGGCGCCATCAACGGAGCGAGAATCATCGCGCCAATTATCACCGGCGCTGAATTCGCATATAAGCCGGCGAGTGCGAGCAACACGCTGAGCACCATCAACACCTGGTAGGTGGGTGAGATCCTGGCATTGTCTCGCAGCGATACGAAGAGATCGCGGTACTCGTCCTCGGTCGCATGACTGAACAATGGCAATGGCCGATCCAGCAGCGGCCCGGCGTCCTTCTCCAGCGGGATATGGTTAAGGCGGATGGTTTCCTTGGACACCGTCGTCGGCACCTCACTGCGTGGCACCATGGCCGGTCCGGGCAGCAAGTGGAGACGCCCTTCGAGCAGTTTGAACTCAAGCAGCGATGTGTGCACCGGTTTGCCGTCCAGCAAATACTCCACGCCCCGCGGCGCGGTAATGCGCAGTCGATCGGTCTGAATCAGGCCAAGCGATGGCGGCAACTGCGACAGGCTGAACTTCGCCGGCCACATCAGGCGCAGCAGAAACCACAGATAACTGATAATGCTGCGCGGCGCCAGAGCCAGCACTGAGAGGCGGCGATCACCCACACCGAGGTCCTGGGTGAACGACTGGCCGACCAGCGCACTTTGCGTTTGTCCCATCACCACCATGCCCAGTGCGGCGAGGTTGATATCCTTGTCCTTGCCCGTGGTGAGCTGGTAGCGCGCCAGTTTCAGCTTGCCCAGTCCCCTGAGCGCACCGGTCACCATATTCCAGGCCTTCTGCGGGCGATTGATATCGTAGGGGCGCAATGCCAGTACACGCCCTATCACCACTGAAGAGAACACCAGTTCATCGTTACAGGTAAGGGCGTCCGCCTCTATCACAGGGGCTGTTAGATAGTGCTGGTAAACCCGCGGCAACTCGCCGCGCACGCCAAGCGCTGTCATCGCCTGCCGCGCCTCGGCATGCGGCAGCACGCCGACTTCCCACTGCAATTCAAGCGCGGTAAGCGCCAGTTCGCGGATCATCTCGTCACCGAGACAAAACAGCACTCGCGCCTTGCGCGGCGGTGTATCGCGCTGCGCCCAGGGCAGGAATGTCACACTGGCGAGGGCTGCCAATGCCTCGATATCGGCGGGCTGCAGGTTGGCGTCATGCACCACGAAAAGCGCGGCCACTGCAGGCACCGCCGCGGCGTCTTCAGCCGGCATTGGCCACCATCCCGCCGTCCAGCACGATGGTCTGGCCGGTGACCCAGGCGGAAGCGCGCGAACACAGGTAGATGGCCGTACCCGCCGCATCTTCGGCGTTGCCCAGACGGCGACGGGGAATACCCGCCGACATCTCAGCCTCGTGTGGCAGCATGTGCGCCGTCATTTTGCTCGGAAAAAACCCCGGCGCGATGCCATTGACGTTAACACCCTCGGGCGCGAGGTCCGCGCCCAGGTGCCGGGTCAACTGGTGCACTGCCGCCTTGCTGGCGGAATAGGCATAGTTCTTCATGTGGGGGTGGGTGATACCGTTGATAGAGCCAATGTTGATCACGCGCGCCGGATCTTCGTCGGTGCCCGCGGCCCGCAATTCAGGCAGGAGTTGTTGCGTCAAAAAAAACAGTGATTTGACGTTGAGATCCATGGTCTTGTCCCAGCCGCTTTCCGGAAACTCGTCGATTTCCGCGCCCCAGGTGGCGCCTGCATTATTCACCAGAATATGCAGTTGCGCCTCGGCCGCTCGAATCGCGGCGGCAAACTCGCTCACACCGGCCATGGTCGAAAGATCCGCCGGGATCGCGATACACTGCCCGCGGGCGGAGAGTTCCCGCTCGGTGGCGCGCAACTCCTCTTCCCTGCGCGCAGTGATGTAGGTTTTGACGCCGTTCTCGACAAAACCCCGCGCGATCATCGCCCCGATGCCGCGCGAGCCGCCGGTGACCACCGCCACTTTGCCTTCCACATTGAACAAGTTTTTCATCTCAAATCCTCATATCCGGTAAATCGAAGTACTTACATGGCTATTCGCAATAATGCCCGCCAGCGTATCAACCGGCCCCGCGCTGCCGGTACTCGGTAGGCGCGCATCCACACCAGGCCTTGAACGCATTGGAAAAGGAGGCCTGGTCGGAGTAGCCCAGCAGCAGCGCGATCTCGGTCACCGCGAGTCGCGGATCGTCGAGGTAGCGCCGCGATTGCTCCTCGCGGACATCCTGCAATATGTTCTTGAAGCTCGAGCCGAGCGCACTGAGTCGCCGCTGCAGGGTGCGGCGAGAGATGCCCAACTCCCGGGCGAGACTGTCGATTGTCAGGCCGCCGCCCGGCAGGGCCCGGCGTATCGCAAGACGCGTATCCTGCAAAAAGGGCTCAACGGTCTCCGGCGCATCGAACACCGAACGCGCCCCCGCCCAGAAGTCGCCGGCCGGGTCAAAGCCCACGTCAATCAGCGGATAGCGCACGACTTCGCGGGAAAAATACAGGCAGCTGACCTCGCAGCCAAATTTCAGGTTGGAACCGAAAGCGCGCGCCAGCGCGCGTGTATCACCCGGCGCCGGATAGGCGAATTCCGCGGCGCGAACAGGCACGGGCAGTGCGCAGATCGCGTTGACGATTTCAGCCGACGACTTCAGCATCTCGTCGATCAGCGGGCGCCACGCTGCCGAGGCCGCGTTCAGCGGGTGCCACTCGAGTCTGATAAAATCGCCCTGTGAACGGATCAGCACGCGGCCGGTATCGCCGCGAATCCGTATCGTGCTCGGAATGACATTGAAATACTCTTTCAGGTTCCTGCAGATCGTCGTCATATAGAGATGCAGGTTCATACCGGTGAAGTACACCACGTGTCCCACGCACAACCCCATATCCGGGTCACCGCTGCGCTCCACGGCCATGCGATAGACGTCCAGGTACTTCGCCAGCGGTATTCGCTCACCGGGCGCCCGCAGCAGGTCTTTGTTGATACCCGCGTCGCGCAACAGCTTCGCGCTGTCCACGCCCAGCGCGGCAGCGACCTGCAGCACTGCCTGCAGGCAGGGCGCGGTGACGCTGTCGCCGCTACTGGCCGGCACAGGGTTTCACGGCTCCCAGCGCACGCAGCACGACGGCGCGCGTGTCGGCGGGGTCGATAACCGCGTCCAGTTCCAGGTACGAAGCCGCTTCCGAGGCCTTGCCGACATCGTACATACGCGTGACCAGCTGCTGGAACAGCTGTTCGCGCGCCGCGGGGTCCGGCTCCGCTTCCAGCTCCTTTTTGAAGCCCAGGCGCACGGCGCCCTCCAGCCCCATTCCGCCAAACTCGCCGGTCGGCCAGGCCGCGGCATAGACCGGTGCGACAAACGTACCCCCGGTCATCGCCATCGCGCCCAGGCCATAGGCCTTGCGCAGGAAAATGGTCACGATGGGCACGCGTAACTTCGAGCCGGCCAGGAACAGCGAGGACATGCGCCGCACCGCGCCCTCCGCTTCGCTGTCCGGACCCACCATGAACCCCGGCGTATCCGTCAGTGACAGCACCGGCAGGGAGAAGGCATCACAGATGCGCAGGAAGCGCGCCGCTTTCTCGGAGGAGACCGCATCGACCGCCCCGCCCAGCTGCTGGCAGTCATTCGCTATCAGCGCAACGGGCCTGCCCTCGAGGCGGATGAACCCGGTGACTATGCCGCGCCCGTATATCCGCTGCAGTTCCAGGAACGAACCGCTGTCAGCCAGGGTTTCGATAATGCGGCGAACCGGGTAACCCCAGCGCCTGTCCTGGGGGATGGCCTCGCGCAGTGATTCCTGGGGCGCCGCCTGCCAGTCCGTCACCGCGCCCTGGAAATAGGACAGCAGTTGTTTCGCGATGGCGGTGGCCTGCGCCTCGTCCTCGGCGACAATATCCACCACGCCGTTTTTCTCCTGCACTTCAATGGGGCCTATCGCCGTGGGCTCGTGCTTGCCCATGCCGCCCCCTTCGATCATTGCGGGCCCCGCCATGCCGATCCACGAGCTGCGCGTGGCGATACAAAAGTCGGCGCAACCAAACAACGCCGCGTTGCCGGCGAAGCAGTAGCCGTTGTTGACGGCGATCCGTGGCACCACACCACTGAGCGACGCCCAGGTGCTGAACGACCGGATATTCAATCCCGCGATCTGGACGGCGACATCGGTATCGCCCGGACGTCCACCGCCGCCCTCGGTATACATCACGAGCGGCAGCGCGTGCTGCTGGGCCAGTTCGCAGATCCGGTCCAGTTTGCGGTGATGAAAGAAACCCTGGGTGCCGGCGAGCACCGAGTAATCGTTGACGATGACCGCCGCCCGGGCGTGCTCTGAACCGACGAGGCCGGCATTGATGGTGCAGGTTCCGGTAATGATACCGTCGGCTGCGGTACTGGTCTGCAGGTCCTGGTAGTCGCGGCGGTTGCGCTGCGCCGCGACCGCCAATTGGCCGTACTCCTGGAAGGAGCCTGCGTCGACGAGGTCGGCGACATTTTCACGCGCGGTGCGATAACCCCTGGCGTGGCGTTTACCCCGCGCGCCGTCGCGCGCATCGTCCAGCGTCAGCGCAATGCGCTCCCGCAGCGCCCGCAGTTCCGGCCTGATGTCGTTGTCCATGGATTACTCCGAATACCTGTCAGCGCAACACTATAACGCAGATAGCAGCCGGGAATAGCGCCCTGCTGAGGCAGGGTGCGAACAGTGGCCCCCGATCGATCAGCGGCCCTGCCAGGCGGGTGCGCGTTTTTGCATAAAGGCCACCACACCTTCCTGGGCGTCCGCACTGTTGATGCAGATGTGCTGCAACTTGGCCTCGTGGGAAATCGTATCCGCCACCGATGATTCGATCGCGGCGTTGAGGGCCTGTTTCGCGTAGCGCAGTGACAAAGGCGCCTTGCCTGCGATCTCCTCCGCCCAGGCCAGCGTTTCCTGCACTAGCTGGTCAGCGGGCACGACACGGTTACACAGCCCCCACTCCAGGCACTTGTCCGCGCGGATCTTCTCGCCGGTCACAATGACCTCGTAGGCGCGCTTGCGGCCCAGGGTACGTACCAGGTGCCAGGTCGCCCCGCCGTCCGGCACCAGGCTGATGGCGGCAAACGCCTGGTAAATATAGGCATCATCGGCCATGACCGTCAGGTCGCAGACCATGCCGAAGGCACTGCCGATACCGGCGCAGGCCCCGTTTATCGCACTGATCCACGGCTTGGGCGCCTCCAGTATCTCCATCAGGATGGGCTTGTACTCGCCGTTGAGCTGGTCTTCCACGCGGAAGTTCGTTTTATCCTCCGGCATGTCGCCGAGATCGGCACCCGCGCTGAAGGCGCGCCCCGCCCCGGTCAGCACAACCACGCGCACGGTGTCGTCGTCATTGACCTCGCGCACCGCCGGCAGCAACTCGTGCCGCAGCGCCGCGTCAAAACTATTGAGTTTGTCCGGACGGTTCAGGCTGACCACTGCCACCGGACCGTGCCGCTCGATCTTTACTGTCGCGTAATTCGCCATGGCGCAACTCCCCTATGCCATCGTCATAGTATTGAACCGGCTTTCCTGAGGTCCGCCAGTTCCTGTTCAGCAAAACCCATCGCCGCCAGCACGGTATCGGTATCCTGCCCGGCCTCATGCGCGCCGTGCTGCACCTCGGAGGGGGTGCGACTGAAGCGCGGTGCCGGCGCGGGCTGCGTGACACCATCCACGTCTATGTAGGTTTTGCGCGCGATATTGGCGGCGTGCCGCGGCGCATCCATGAAATTGAGTACCGGCGCGAAGCAGACGTCAGTGCCCTCCATGATGTCGCACCACTGCGCCTGGGTTTTCCGCTTGAATATCGCCGCCAGTTTCTCCTTCATCTGCGGCCAGGCGGACTGGTCGTTCTGCGCGCCAAAATCGGCCTCGGGCAGTTCCGCCAGTTGCATCAGCAGTGCGTAAAACTGCGGCTCGATGGAGCCGATGGAAATATACTCGCCATCAGCGCACTCGTAGGTACCATAGTAATGCGCACCCCCATCCAGCATATTGGACTCTCGCTGCGTGGCGTCCCACATACCCAGCGCCTGGAAGCTGTGGAACATCCACATGAGTTGCGCGGCGCCGTCCACCATCGCCACGTCGATGACCTGTCCCTTGCCGGAGTTCGATGTCTCGAGCAGCGCGGCGAGGATACCGTTGACCAGCAGCATGCCGCCGCCGCCCATATCCCCGACCAGGTTCAGGGGCGGGACCGGTTTATCCTGCTTGTGGCCCATCGCATACAGCGCGCCGGTAATGGAGATATAGTTGATATCGTGTCCGGCGCTGTGCGCCAGCGGGCCCTCCTGGCCCCACCCGGTCATACGCGCGAACACCAGCCTGGGATTGCGCGCCATGCAAACCTCCGGCCCGAAACCCAGTTTTTCGCACACGCCCGGGCGGAAAGGGTCGATCAGTACGTCGGCGTTCTCCACCATGCGCAACAGCGTCTCCAGGCCGCCTGGGTCCTTGAGGTTGATGGCCACCGATTTCTTGCCGCGGGAACTGACATCCTTCATCACCAGCGCGCTGGCGCCGGCAGAGCGATCGATCACGATCACCTCGGCCCCCATATCAGCGAGCATCATGCCCCCCATCGGCGCCGGCCCGATACCGGCGAGCTCGATCACTGTATAACCGTGCAATGGCCCCATTCGGTTTCTCCTGTATTCCTGTACTGTGCGGCGCCGGCGTGGTCCGGCGCGCATTCGGAAATAAGTCGCTGAGCGGGCTTACTTCGGCTGCATGCGGATACCGCCATCCATACGGATGCACTCGCCGTTAATGTAATCGTTCTCCACCAGCTGTTGCGCCAGCTGGGCGATTTCATCAGCTTTGCCCAGACGCTTGGGATACAGCACCTGGCTGGCCAGAGGCTGCAGGAATTCAGCGATTTCCGGCGTCATTTCCTCGGCACCGCCCATCATCAACGGCGTGGCGATCAGGCCCGGTACGATGGTGTTGACCCGGATACCCAGAACGGCGAGGTCGCGGGCGATCGGCAGTGTCATGCCCACGACACCGCCCTTGGAGGCGGAGTACGCGGCCTGGCCGATCTGGCCTTCATAGGCAGCGACAGACGCCGTGTTGATAATCACGCCGCGGCCGCCGTCGTCATTGAGCACTTCGTTGTCCGCCATCTTCTCGGCGCACAGGCGCAGCACGTTGAACGTGCCGACCAGGTTGATCTGGATGATGCGGTTGAATTCATCCAGCGGAAAAGGTCCCTTTTTACCCATCGTACGCATCGCGTTGCCGGTACCGGCAAAGTTACAACAGATGTGGATGCCGCCGAACGCCTTCATGGTCGCCGCGATACCGGCGGCGACAGAGGCCTCGTCGGTGACGTTAACGCTGCAGAAAATCACCTCGCCGGGGAATTCCTCGACCAACTGGTTGGCCTTTTCCTCGTTCATATCGAAAATCGCAACCCTGGCACCATTGGCGACGAAACGCTTCACGGTCGCGCGACCCAAACCGGATGCACCACCGGTGATAACGGCGACTTTATCTTTCAGATCCATAACATTTCTCCTTAACGGTCAGTTGTTTACTGTGGTGAGTTAAAAATTCCGGCTGTTGAACGGCGTGTAGTCCTCGCTCAGGAAGTCCCGGCTGATGATGATTTTCATTACCTCGGAGCTACCCGCGTAGATAGTAGAAATCTTCGCGTCGGTATACTGCCTGCTAATGGGGTATTCGTCCATATAGCCATTGCCGCCGTGCAGCTGCACACCGAGATTGGCCATCTCCACCTGCAGCTCACTGGTGTGCAGCTTGGCCTTCGCGGCATCCACTGCGGTGAGCTGGTCGGCGTTGAAGGCGGCGACACACTGGTCTACATACACCTGGGCAAAATCCAGCTGGGTGCGCAACTCCGCCAGCCTGAACTGGGTGTTCTGGAAAGCGGACACGGTCTTGCCGAAGGCCTTGCGCTCCTTGACATAGTCCAGCGTCAGGTCCCAGGACAGCTGCGCCGAAGACAGATAGCCCACGGCGCCGAGCAGGCGCTCCTCGGCCAGGCCTTTCATCAGGTAGATGAAGCCCTGCCCCGGCTCCCCCAGCACATTGGCCTTGGGCACCTTGACGTCGTTGAAAAACAACTCGGCTGTATCCTGGGCCTTCATGCCCATCTTTTTCAGGTTGCGGCCGCGCTCAAAGCCCTGCATACCGCGCTCCACGATGAACAGTGTCATATGATGGGGGTTGTTGTCCGGGTCGGTCTTGGCGGCCACGATCACGATATCGGCGTTGATGCCATTGGAGATAAAGGTTTTCGACCCGTTGAGCACCCAGTGATCGTCCTTCTCCACCGCGGTGGAGCGCATGCCGGCCAGGTCGCTGCCGGCATCCGGTTCGGTCATCGCGATCGCCAGGACACTCTCCCCGCTGACGCAAGCGGGCAGCAGGCGCAGGCACTGCTCCTCGTTGCCAAAGCGCGTCAGGTAGGGACCGACCAGGCGGCTGTGCAGCGTATTGAACCAGTCGCCCGCTCGCGCGTAATTGGTCTCCTCGATAATGATCTGTTCGAAACGAAAATCGTCGTCGCCCATGCCGCCGTACTTCTCATCGGGCCAGATCATCAAAAAACCCTGCTCGCCCGCCTTGCGAAATGCGCTGCGGTCGACAATTCCGGCCTCACGCCATGCCTCCATATGTGGCACAATCTCCGCTGCGAGAAACTTGCGATAGGCGTCGCGGAACATCTGCTGCTCTTCGGTAAATGCTCGTGGCAACATGGCGTACCTCCTGATTGCTGAAAAATAATCGGCGAACAGTATGGTGACAGCCGACTGGGCCAACAATGACCCGTCCTGACAATTAAATTGACTGGACATGACAGCCGCCTGAAGCGGCATTTTCTGGAAAGGCTATGGAACAGATTCAACCCGAAAACTGGGTCATTATGTACTTCGGGCTGATCTTCGTGATCACCTTCGCGCAGATGCTGGTGGTATACGTCCTCAGTGATGCCGGCAATCCCTCGCCGGGCCTCGGCCTCTATACCGTGTACTTTATGGCGGCGCTGCTGGGCTGGATCGCCTTCGCCCTGCAACAGGCTTCGGCGATGCCGATGGCCATTGACATCCCCTCGGTGGCGTCCATTCTGAACAGTTATATCCTGTTCATGGCGGCCGGGCAGCGCGCGGGGTTTACCCGCGGGCGGCTGGTACTGGGCGTGGTCTGCCTGCTCGCCTGCCTGAGCGTGTTTTTTCTCAAGCCGCGCGACATGTTCGGCGTGCAGATGGTCACCGCCGCGTTTTTCTTCGTCACGGCAGGCGCGCTGAGCGCGTGGCGCTGCTGGAGAAAAGGCAATGTCGGCGACGGCATCATCGGTGCCGCCGGCCTGATGATGTTATTCGGCGTCTGTGGCGCACTCTACCAGTGGCGGGTGCTGGGAGACTTCGCCCTTGCGCAGGCCGTTATTTTTGGCATCTACAGTTCGGCCTACACACTGGTTGCGATGGGCTTCATGGCCAGCATGCTGATCGAGTACCAGAGGAGTCTGTCCCACCTCGCCACCCAGGATCCGCTGACCCAGTTACTCAACCGCCGCGGGCTGGAGAATGCGCTGCACCTGACACTGGCGGAAGCCTCTCGCGGACAATTGCCAACCGCCTCGGTAATGGTTGGCATCGATCATTTCAGGGAGTTGAACGGCAACTTTGGCAATGATGCCGGCGACCAGATTATCCGCCTGGTGGCGCAGTGCCTGCAACGCCTGTCGCGCGCCAGCGATGTCGTGGCCCGAACCGGCGGCGACGAATTTCTGCTGGTCCTGCCGCATACCGACCTCGACGGCGCCCGTGTGCTGGCTGAACGCATCCGCCAGGATATCGCGGAACGGCCGCTGGTGGTCAACCAGCAGCGTATCCCGGTAACCGTCAGTGTGGGCGTGGCGGCCTCGCTCGGGGAAACCGATCTCGACAAGCTCTCGCAGGAGGCGCACCGGGCCATGCACCTGGCCAAACGCGGCGGCCGTAATCGCGTGGCCTCGGTGGACAACCAGCCTATTCGCCTCAGCACGCAATTCGGCAACGCCTGACGGACAGATGCGCGACCTGTCGATATCAGTCTATTTCGCCCGGGCCGTACTGAAAAACGTTGTCGCGCGGGGGCTGGATCCGATCAGCCTGTTGCGCAGGCACCGCATTTCCCCACGGCTGATGCTGGAGAGCAACGCGCGCATTTCCATCGAGCGCTTTGCCGACCTGCAGGTCGGCACCATGCAGGCGATGAATGACGAGGCGCTGGGTTACGGCCAGCGGCCGCTGCCCGTCGGCTGCTGGTCGATGATGTGCCATGCGGTCATTGGCAGCGAAACCCTGGGGCAGGCGCTCAGCCGTTACTGCCGGTTCTACCAGCTATTCGAGTTGGGCCTGCATCCGGTACTGGAAGAAGACGAGGACGTGGCGCGCATTGTTCTGCGGGCGCAGGACGACGGTATCGGGACGAGTTCCTACCTGCACGAACTGCTCCTGTTCAACAGCCACCGCTTCGCCAGTTGGCTGGTGCAGGAACACCTGCCCATCCAGGTGGTGCACCTCGAATCGGAACCGCTGGCGCCGCCGCTGGACTACCGCCGCATGTTTCTCGGCAACCCGATAGAGTTCGAGAAAGCCTGCTCGCAACTATTGCTGTCGCGCGCCGCGCTGGAAAAACGCATTACCCAGAATGAAGCCTCACTGCGGCATTTCCTGCGCCATCCGGCGCTGATCATGCTCACCCAGGACTACACGACCAACAGTTGGACCGCCCAGGTTCGCAACCTCGTGCACCGGCAGTTGCGCGATATACCGGAACTCAACGATGTCGCCAGCACTCTGGAAGTGCACCCGCAAACACTGAGACGGCGCCTCGCCGCCGAGGGCACCACCTTCAAGGACATCAAAAACCAGGTGCGCCGCGACACCGCCCTGCACTTCCTCGGCAAGCAGGGCCTCAGCATCGAGGAGATTTCCTACCGCGCGGGGTTTTCCGAATCCAGCGCGTTTATTCGCGCCTTCAAGGGTTGGACCGGCGTTACACCGTATACCTATCGAAAGGGACTGTAGCCCCAAAGTTGGTATCCGAATTTGATATTGGGTGCGCATCGAGCGCCTGAGAGGTAGCATTGCGGTCGGGACACCGGAGCGCCGGCCGCACCAAAAAGCGTACATCCATGTACAGGCTCGGGTGGCGACGTCCTGTCGCCACACGGTCCCGACCGCAATGCTACCTCTCACGCTCGTACTTCCAATTATCAAGCTGAGTCACCACGTACGCACGGTGGGCATTCACCACCAATTGCTCTATATTCAATCTGATACCCGAAAATACGCAAGGACCCCGTTGTGCGAACTTTTTTGCGCGCCGTCGCAATCATCTACATCGTCTACCTGGCGATTGCGCTGCTGCTGATATCACCCGCACTGAACATACTGCCGCACAAGTACCTGCAGGATACCTATGGTCGGGAGTTGCAGACGGGTTGGGTGCTGCTCAATCCGTTTACGCTGAGCCTGGATATCAGTGAGGCGCAGTTGAGCGACGGCACCGGTGAGCGCTTCGCGGGCTTCAGCGAGGCCTCCGTGGACCTGTCGCTGGAGAGCCTGTGGCAACCCGGCTGGGTACTCGACACCGTCAGCATCCGCGACCTGTACGTGGAGGTCTCGCAACTGGGCGAGGATGAGTACAATTTTTCCGACCTGATCGGCAGCGAACCGGCGCCTGAGCCGCCGCCCCCGGAGAACGGGGACGGCTCACTGCCCGGCGTGACCATTCGCAATCTCGACCTGCACTCCGAGACTATCGCGATCATCGACGCGACCCGGGAGCCGGCCTACGTCAGTCGCTGGAACGGGCTGCATATCCAGGTAGAAAACATCTCCACGGTCTTTGAACAGGGCCGCCCGTTCAGCGTCGAAGTCGAGGCGGCCGACGGCGGCAAACTGCAGTGGACGGGCGACGTCTCGGTCCCGCTGGGGCACAGCGCCGGGCGCGTTTCGCTGTCCGGACTGAACCTGCCCAGGCTGTGGACGTACGCCGAACCCTGGCTGGCATTCGAGCTCAGGGACGGCCAACTAATGCTCGAGGCCGATTATCAGCTGAATTGGGGCGACACGCTCAGCTATCGTGTCGACAACGGCCACGTCGCACTCTCCGCGCTGGATATCGCACCCAAGACAGCCGGCCAGCCGGCCGATACCCACGCCAGCCTCAAGATGCTGGACATCGGCAACATCAGCATTGACAGCAGTACGCAGGAGGTCAGCCTCGACACCGTCGTGCTCGATACTGTGAGCGTGGCCGGCTGGATGGAGGAATCCCGGATCTCCCTGCAGGAATTGTTCGCGGTAAACCTGCCCGCGGGCCCGAAAGAGGACGAAGACGAGAGCGCGGCCGGCCCACCGTGGACCGTGGCTCTGAACAGCGCGCAGTTGCGCAACAGCCGCGTGCGCTGGCGTTCCGGGTTCACCGATCCGCAGGTACTGGATATCCAGCCCCTGGAGGCTTCGCTGAAGCACCTGAACTGGCCGCTGTCCGGCGATACCGAAATGTCACTGAGCCTGTCGATCAATGAACAGGCAGGCATCGAGGTGAGCGGCAAGCTGGCGCTGGATCCCGGCAACGGCAGCGTCGACTACTCGCTGCAGGGCCTGCCGCTGACCTGGTTCACTCCCAACCTGCCCGGCGCACTGAAGGCGACGATTACCGGCGGCAATGTGGCTGTGCAGGGACAGGTCGCGCTGCAGGACTACTCGCCCACCACCATCACACTGGAGGGCAGGATCCGGGACTTCTCCGCCCGTCGGGAAGGCGTCGAGGTCCGCCTCACCGGCTTCGACTTGCTGCGTATCGACGGGCTGGCCGTGGACATGACCGAGCACAGCGTGGTACTGGAGCAATTGACCATCGACGCCTATACCGGGCGCCTGCACATCCACGAGGATGGCTCGATCAACGCGTCGAAAATCTGGCAGGCGGAAGTGGGCGAGGAGGCGCAGCAGATTGCCGAGGATCTCACCGCCGACAAACCCTGGACTTTCAGCCTGCCCACCATCCAGATCAGCGACAGTTCAATCGATTTTATGGACGAATCGCTGCCTATACAGTTTCGCACCGTCATAGGCGACCTGCAGGGCGAGGTGCTGAACCTGAGTTCCGATCCCGCTACCGCCGCTACCGTAGACCTCAAAGGCACGGTTGACGGCTATGCGCCCGTTACGCTCTCCGGCGAGGTCACGCCCCTGGCCGATCCGACCAATCTCGATCTCAGGCTGGTGTTTGACGGCGTCGATATGGCCCTGCTCTCCCCCTACTCCGGCACCTACGCCGGCTACGTGATCGACCGCGGGCTGCTCGACCTGGACCTGCACTACGCGCTCAGGGACAATCACTTGCAGGGTGACAACTCGATCCGGGTAGAGAAGCTGAAGCTGGGCGAAAAAATAGCCAGCGACAAGGCCGTGGACCTGCCACTGGAACTCGCGCTGGCGATCCTCACCGACTCCAACGGTGTGATTGACATGGCGGTGCCGGTAACAGGCGACGTCAACAATCCCGGGTTCGACCTGAGCGGGGTAATCACCGATGCCATCGTCAACCTGCTGACCAAGGCGATCACCGCACCCTTTTCGCTGCTGGCCAACCTCGTCAGCTCCGAGGAGGATCTGCAGCGCATTACGTTTTCATCGGGCTCCTCCACCCTGAGCGACCGCAGCAAAGGCAAACTGGACGAGTTGGCCGCCGCGCTGGCGCAGCGACCGCAATTGTCGCTGGTGATCACCGGGCGCCTGAACAAGGATGCCGATCGCGAGCGGCTGCAGCGCAGTACGCTGAAAACGGTATTACTCGATCGCGGGCTCTCGGAAGAGGACATCAAGGCCAAGAGCCCGCAGTGGGAGGAGGAGATCGCAGCACTGCATGCCGACCTCCCAGCGCAGGATGCAGGTGCCGTTGAGCTCACGCCGCGTGAGCAGTACGAGAGCGTGGAAGCGAGTATCAGCATCTCTGACGAGCAGATGATCGCGCTGGCGGGCGAGCGGGCGGTCGCCGTGAAGCTCTACCTCGTGAGCGAGGCGGGACTGGCGCCGGAACGGGCAGTGGTCGCGCAGGCAAACCTGAAAGACAGCGACAATGAATTCAGCGGCGTGGAACTGGGGATCGACGATTAACCGACGTCGTCCGGCGGCGCCCCGGCGCATCGCAAGACATCGCGCTCATACTGCGGTGTATACACCAGGAGACCGTCACAGGAGCAGCAGTGATAGCGCATTTTGCGTCTCTGCACCCGGTTGTGACGGGTGGTGGATACCTCGTGTAGCTGGCAGCCGCACCAGTAACGGTGCGTCCGCTGGCTGCGCTGCGGCACCCCGTCGAGGTCGCGATCAAAGGTCACTCCCGGGTCGGCGCCGAATTGCGCCATCAGGTTTTTCCAGGCCTCGCCGTGCGGCCGGGTGGAACGCCTGGGATAGACCTCGTGCACGATGTAGTGCGCGACCTCGTGCGGCACCGTATCACGCAGGTTTTCCTCGTAATACTTGGCGAAAATCCACGGGTTATAGCGAATCAGCCGCCGCTTGCCGATCACCTTGAACATACCGGCCGCGCGTCCCTTGAGATCGAACAGTACCGGCACACGATCGAATCGACGGGAAAAAATGCGCTCCGCGCGTACGATGAAGTCTTCCGTGCGCTGCGCGACCTGCCGCCGCTGGGCACTGCCGATGGGCTGGACCGCGGCGCTGGAGTTCCCGGTGGAACTCATGCGCGCGGGTGCCGGCTACCGGCGCCTGGCGCCTTACCTGCCAAGCGCGGCCAACGGTCTTTTCGCTTCCAGGTAACTGCGTTGCCAGTAGTCCGCGCTGAGCAAATCCATGCGCACCACGCCGCCTGTGCTGGGGGCGTGCACGAAGCGTCCGTCGCCGACATAGATGCCGGCATGGCTGGGTCGACTGCCCCAGCCCGTTGCAAAAATTACCAGGTCGCCCGCTTTCAGTTTGTCTTCGTCTATCGTGGGCGCATCTATGAGGGTCATGTCAGCCACGGTTCGCGGCAACTGGATATCGACGCTTTCCGCATAGACATACTGAATCAGGCCACTGCAGTCAAACCCGCTGTCCGGGCTGCTGCCACCGTAGCGATAGGGAATACCGACCTGCCCGAGTGCGGAGAAGAGGATGTCGTTGCCCAACAGCAGCTTGTCCGCAGGCGGCGGTGACTGCGCCTGTTGCGGTGACGGCCGCACTTCATGGGTACCGCATCCCGAAACCCACAGCGCTGCACCCACCATCAAGGTGGCCACGGCATTCCGCCAGCTCACGCCCAGCTTGTTATTATGCATATTTTGTCAGTGCTCCAAATCCGCCCACGGCACGGCATGTTCACTGCCCTCTCGTGCGCATGATCTGCAGATGCACCGAACCCCTCCAGCGCACCTGCCCTCGCATGGCCAGCGCTGATAATAGCCTTGTCGGGCGCGAGTTTCCAGTGGGTGTAATTTTCGGTACATTTATTTGTTGCGACCTGTCATTGTTACACGGGCACCCACAGCACAGACTCTGGCACGGCCAGAACCGGCGCAGCACTGCAAAGCATAAGGGCTATGAAGACACAAACACTCGACACGCAAAGCCTCGGTGGCTACCTTGAGCGACACATTCCGGGTTTCCGGGCTCCGGTACAGGCCGAGAAGTTCCCCGGCGGCCAGTCCAACCCGACGTTCAAGCTGACCTCGGCCGATGGCCGGCATTTCGTGCTGCGCCGCAAACCACCGGGCGAACTGCTCAAATCCGCCCATGCCGTGGACAGGGAATTCCGCGTCATCACCGCGCTGCGCGACACCGAGGTACCGGTGCCATTGACTTACGTGCTGTGCGAGGACGACAGCGTGATCGGCTCCATGTTCTACGTGATGGAATACAAGGAAGGACGTATCCTGTGGGACCCGCTGGTACCGGAAGCTGCCGACAAGACCGAACGCGCCGCCATCTACGATGCGATGAACCAGACCATGGCCGCGCTGCACAATGTGGACGTGAACGCGGTGGGCCTCGCCGACTACGGCAAACCCGGCAACTACTTCGAACGCCAGTTGGGCCGCTGGAGTAAACAGTACCGCGCCTCGGAAACGCGCAAGATCGCCGCGATGGAAACCCTGATGCCCTGGCTGGCCGAACGCATGCCGGAGGATGACGGTACGATCAGCCTCGTACACGGCGATTACCGGCTGGACAACATGATGTTCCACCCCACGGAGCCGCGGGTCATCGCGCTGCTGGACTGGGAACTGTCCACCCTGGGACACCCGCTGGCGGACCTGGCCAACCAGTGCATGGCCTGGATGTTGCCGCGCGAGGGCCGCGTTAAAGGGCTGGCCGGCGTCGACCGCGCCGCGCTCGGCATTCCCTCCGATGAGGATTACATCGCCAGATATTGCGCACGCACCGGTCGCGACGGCATCGAGAACTGGAACTTCTACCTGGTATTTTCACTGTTCCGTCTTGCCGCAATCCTGCAGGGGATCGTCAAACGCGCACAGATCGGCACCGCCTCGAGCGCCGAGGCGGATACCCAGGGCGAAGCGGTAGACCAGCTGGCCGGCCTGGCGCTGACGCTGACCGACTAATCAACCCCGTGGCGCGGGCGCGCCGCATAACTGCTATTCACTGTAATTTCTATTCACTGACAAGGAGCCAAACCATGGCAAATGAAGTACTGGTAGATGTGACCGACGGCATAATGACCGTGACCCTCAACCGTCCGGAAGCGAAGAATGCCGCCAACAGGGCGGTCGCGGTCGGCGTGGCCGCTGCGATGGATGAACTGGACGGCAACGACAGTATCCATGTGGCGATTCTCACCGGCGCGGGCGGCACGTTCTGCGCGGGCATGGACCTGAAAGCGTTCGTCAGCGGCGAGATGCCGATGGTGGAAGGACGCGGCTTTGCCGGCCTGACAGAGTCCACGCCGCGCAAACCGCTGATTGCGGCAATCGAGGGCTACGCACTGGCCGGCGGCCTTGAACTGGCGATCTCCTGCGACCTGATAGTAACCGCCGACGATGCGAAGTTCGGCATCCCGGAGGTAAAACGGGGCCTCGCGGCGGCGGCTGGCGGCCTGGTCAGGCTGCCGCGACAGATTCCCTCCCGCCTGGCGATGGAACTGGCTATCACCGGCGATTTTATCTCCGCGCAGCGCGCCTACGAAATCGGGCTGGTCAACCAGGTCGTCGCATCCGGTACCGCACTGGAAGCCGCCCGAGCCCTGGCTGCCAAAATTGTCGCCAACGGGCCCCTTGCCGTCGCGATCAGCAAACAGGTTATCCAGGAATCGGCCGACTGGTCTACCGAGGACATGTGGCAAAAACAGCAGGACATCGTGATGCCTGTTTTCGGCAGTGAGGATGCCATGGAGGGCTCCATCGCTTTCGCCGAAAAACGCGCACCCAACTGGAAAGGCAAATAAGGAGCAGGACGATGTCGGAAGCATGGATTATCGATGGTTGTCGCACACCGCGCGGCATTGGCAAAAAAGGCAAGGGCGCCCTCGCCGAGCAACACCCGCAGCACCTGGGCGCGACAGTGCTCAAGGCACTGGCCGAACGCAATGGCCTGGACACGGCTGATGTCGGCGACGTGATCTTCGGCACCAGTTCGCAGCGCGGCCGCCAAAGCGGCGACCTCGCGCGCATGGCGGCCCTGGAAGCGGGCTACGACATACGTTCCAGCGGGATGACGCTGGACCGTTTTTGCGGCTCGGGAATCACCTCCGTCAATCTGGCGGCGATGAGCATCATGTCCGGCACCGAGGACCTGGTGATCGGGGGCGGCGCAGAGATGATGTCGCTCTACAGCGAAGAAGGTTCAATGCCGAGCATGTTCCTCGACAACGGCAACCTCGCGTTGCGCGCGTTGCACCCGCAACCGCACCAGGGCGTCTGCGCCGACGCCATCGCCAGCATCGAGGGCATTGAGCGCACGGCGCTGGATGCACTGGCATACACCTCACAGCAGCGCGCAGCCAACGCGATTGACAAAGGTTACTTCGACAAAAGCCTGGTACCCGTGTATTCCGTTGACGGCACGCTGGCCCTGGAGAAGGAGGAGTTTCCACGTCCGCAGACCACACTGGAAGGCCTGGCCGAACTGCAGCCCTCCTTCGCCCCCGTTGCCGACTACCCGCTGGACGACAGCGGCATCACCTATCGCGCGATGTTGCTGCAAAAATACCCCGGGCTGGACATTACCCATGTACACCATGCGGGCAACTCCTCGGGTGTGGTCGACGGTGCCGGCGCCATTCTGCTGGCCTCGCCCACTTACGCCAGGGCGCACGGCATGAAGCCGCGCGCGCGGATCAAGGCGATGTGCAATATGGGCGACTGCCCTACCCTGATGCTGAACGCTCCGGTGCCCGCGGCACGCAAGGTGCTGGCGAAAGCCGGGCTGTCTGTCGGGGACATCGACCTGTTTGAGATCAACGAGGCATTTGCGGTGGTCGCCGAGAAATTCATTCGCGACCTGGACCTCGACCGCGACAAGGTCAACGTCAACGGCGGCGCGATGGCGCTCGGCCATCCCATCGGAGCGACCGGCGCACTGCTGATCGGTACGGTGCTGGATGAACTGGAGCGCCGCGACCAGCAGTTCGGGTTGATTACGATGTGCGCTGCGGGGGGAATGGCTCCGGCGATCATCATCGAACGCATCTAGCTCGAATGCCGCTGGGGCCCGAGTTTACCGTGGCACCGGCTGTTGCGGTCCTCCCATCCAGAGGTAAGTTTCGTATGGCGATTTTATCGCCGTGCGGATTCTCTCCCAACTTGTCGTGGAAACCACCGTGTTTGAATTCAGCGAAGACTCTCTAAGGTACCAGGCGGCGCTCACGCAGTTCATGGATGAGCATATATACCCGCGGGAAGAGGAATACGCCATGCAATTGCAGGCGGCGAGCAATCGCTACAGCTACCTGCCCATCATGGATGAACTCAAGGCCAGGGCGAAGGCGGCGGGACTGTGGAACCTGTTCATTCCACCGTCACTGGCGGAGTTCAGCGAACAGGGTGGTCTGAGCAACTTTGATTATGCGCCCCTGGCCGAGATCATGGGCCGCGTGTTGTGGTCACCCGAGGTATTCAACTGCAATGCGCCGGACACTGGCAATATGGAAGTGTTCATGAAGTACGGTACACCGGCCCAGCAGGCGCAGTGGCTGACGCCGTTACTGGCCGGCGAAATTCGCTCCTCCTACGCGATGACGGAACCGCAGGTTGCCTCCTCCGACGCCACCAATATCGAGCTGAGCATCGTGCAGGACGGCGACGAATGGGTGCTGAACGGCCGCAAGTGGTTTATCACCGGCGCACTGTACGAGCGCACGCGGATCTTTATCGTGATGGGAAAGTCGGACCCCGACAATCCCAACCGGCACCTGCAGCAGACGCAGGTGCTGGTCCCCAAGGATACCCCGGGGCTGAAGTTGATACGCCCGCTGACCACGCTGGGCTATGACGATGCGCCCATCGGGCATGCCGAGATGGTATTCGACAATGTGCGTGTGCCGCTGGACAACGTGCTGCTCGGTCCGGGACGGGGTTTTGAAATCGCCCAGGGCAGGCTGGGGCCCGGCCGCATCCACCACTGTATGCGCCTGATCGGTGCGGCACAGCGCTCGCTGGAACTGGCCTGCCGGCGCGTTACTTCGCGCACCACGTTTGGCCGTACACTGAGCCAGCACCAATCCGTGCGCGAGGATATCGCGCGCTGCTTTTCCGAGATAGAGATGGCTCGCCTGCTGGTGCTGAAAACCTGCAGGAAAATGGACGAGGTCGGCGCCAAGGGCGCGCTGGACATGATCGCCGCCAGCAAAACCTCGGTACCGCTGATGGCGCAAACGGTCATCGACCGCTGCATGCAGATGCACGGCGCCGGCGGACTGACGGAAGATTACTGCATGGCGGAGGCGTTCAACTACGCGCGCTGGTGCCGCCAGGCCGACGGGCCGGACCAGGTGCACCTGATGGCGCTGGGCAAACAGGTTATTGCGCGCTACACCTGACGGCCCGCCACTGCTCCAGCTTCACTGCCAGCGGAATGGCGGCGTTTGCCGGGCTGGTGGAGGGCAGGCGCAGTTTTTCAATCACGGCCTGGTGAGCGGGCAACTGCGGCTGTACATGGCGCATGTAGATCGCTTCCGCTTTCGCGCCATTAAAATAGATGTACTCGATCTTTGGATGCGCGTCCAGGAACGCCTCGAAATCATTTGCGACAATAGACGATTCATCGATATCCGAATCGAGGCTGCTGCTTCGAGTACACGCTTTCAACACATCCCAGACGGCGATCCGGCGCCGGACCAGCGCAGCGCAACGCTCCGCATAGGAAAGCGACTCCGACACCGCGGCGACTACGGACATGAAATGCCAGAAGTGATTGCGCGGATGGGCGTAGTATTGCTGCGCGGCCAAAGACGCCCTCCCCGGCATGGAGCCGAGAATCAAGCGCTCGGCATCAGGGCTCGCAATGGGCGCAAAGCTATGAACACAGGACATAAACGAATCGGCACCCTCCGCGACGATGAAACACAGCAACAGGGTCGACGGCAAAGGTGAAATGATAGCGCAAGCACAAGGACGGGCAACAAAAAACCCGCCGAAGCGGGTTTGATGATATCACTGCGACTGTCTGTTTACGCTTTCTTGCGGCGGGTCAATCCCAGGCCGGCCAGCCCGAGGCCAAACAGCGCCAGCGTTGCCGGAACCGGCGTATCAACAGGGGGCGTCACCGAGCCGAAGGTAATGTCGTCGAACACGATCTGGTTGGCTACACCGGCGAAGGAGACGGACTTGGCCGTACCGGCGAAGCCGACACCGATCGGTGAAAACGGACAGAAACCGGCGCCGTAGCCCGGACATGAACCGGCATTCGCGCTGAGATTCAGCGTGGCCAGCAGGTTACCGGTACCGTCCAGGTCGTCGTACACCGACACCGAACCCGGTTGGCTCAGGGACACGTAGTTAAACGAGAAGCCGGTGTCAAAGCCGGCCGCCACATTCATGATGGACTGGGCGCCGGAGAGGAAAAACAAACCGCCCTCATCGGAACCGGGATCGAGTCCACCGCGCGAGGTGTTGGAGCAGGTCACTGTCGTGGAGTTCAGACAGATCAACAGCGAGTTGGCCGAGAAACTGATCCCGTAATTGGTACCGCTGTTCCCGTTCGACGCCGTTCCGCCGTTGTAGTACTCCTGTATGAGCACGTTGTTCCCGTTTGGATAGGGCGCAATTCCCTCGAAATCAAGCGAGATAACGGCCGCCTGGGCGGCACTCATCGCGCCCAGACCGAGGCCCCCCAGTGCAATCTTCGATAACTTACTAGCCATAGCTTTCACTCCATACTATGCCCGGCCTTCTCCCCGAAGATCGACCACCAAACCCGGATGATCGACTGTGGGATTCCCATGCTTCGGAGCTGCCAGGCAAACAGTTCAAATCCCGACTACAACAAAGCATTATTCGTGCCAATATTAATTTTTCTTATTATTCAATAACTTGAAAACGGCGAAATATTTTTTGGCGAAAAATCGTAAAAAATAGTGACACGTTGCGACGCCGTCAGACAACACGGCCGGGCCCGGGTGAATCAACGCGCATTCAGCGCAGGCGGACCGCCTCCCAAACGGGCGCTACGCACCCCTTTGCCAGGGAATCCTGCTCGCGGGGCCAGTACCTGCCGAGACCCGATCACCGGGGGTGATCAGGCCACCTTGCGTGAATCCTGCGCCTTGCTTGAGACCTTCGGTTTGCGCTGGATCGATGACTTCCTTTTCGTCGAACCCTTCTTGCGCGGCGCGGGCGACTTGCCGGCTGAGCTTTTCGCCACCTGTCCGGAGTGCAGCCGGTGTTCCCGCAGCGCTTCGCGGTCGGCACGCGTCGGTGGCGGTCGGCGGCGCGACGCGCGCGGACGATGATACCGGGATTCATCCGGGCGCAGGTCACCCTGCTCGAAGCGGTGTAGTATCTCTTCCATCGTGCGACTGATCTTGGTGCAGGTGCGAATGGCCTCCACCGCGGGATAGGTGGAATGCTCGCCACCATTCATCAGCGCAATCAGGTCTTTCTCCGACAAATGCGACAGCAGTTTGGCGGGGTTGTACCAACTGAATTTCGGTACGATATTGATATCACCGCTGTACTCCTGGTCCATCAGTGCATGGATGCTGCTCATCAACATATTGAAACGCGGCCACGTGTCACTGCGATCCTGAACCATGCCGCGATAGAAATTCAGCAGTTCACGCCCCATGCCGATACCGAGCGCACCGAGGGCGCCACTCATCGCCCCGCGTTTCCCATCGGGCTTGAGAAAGGGGATCGCAACCGGGTTGACCATGCTCACGATATAGTGGTTGGTGGAGTAGAGACGCTGCAGACGCTTGGCGGGGAGATCGTCGGCGATGGAGCCGTCGACCCACTTGCGAGTAGGCAGGTAGGGCTGGCGCTCACCGTGCTGGTTCTTGGCCATCAGCATAACGGGCGGGAAAACGCCCGGCACCGCGCAGGAGGCCATCACGGCTGATCGAACATAGACATTGGGGGACGTGATGGCATTGAGCAGCCGGGAGCGCTGGTGCATTTCCGCGGGCGCGACCGAGATGCTGATCTGCCGCCCGGTTTTTTCGTACGCTTCCTGGAAAGTCATATCGGGGATCATGCGCGCGATCAGTTTCTCCAGGTCGCCGACATCGATCTGGGCATTGGCGCCGAAAAACATACGAGAGAAAACGCTGGCCTCACGCTCGGCCTCGGTAAGCACATTCGCGGGATCGTAGAAACGCTGCAGTTCCTTGTCCGTATGCGTTCCGAGAGTGCCCGCCACCAGCGAGCCCGCGCTGGAGCCGGATATCACCCGCGGCAGCAAGCCCTGGTCGAGAAGGGTCTTGACCACGCCGAGGTGATAGAAACCCAGTACGCCACCGCCGCTGAGCATCAGGGCGGAGCGGCCAAAGCAGATATTCGCCCGATAGAAGAAATCGAGTTTCTCCTGCACGTCGATCTCATCCAGTTCGGCGAGAAATCGCAGGGAGTCGTCTACCTCGTCGATATACTGTTCAATAAGGTGTTTCGTCCCGAACTTTGCGCGGCTGTACAGGCTGTGCCGCCCCATACCACCCATGTTGCCGTGAATGCCTTCGTTCAGCGTGAACAACAGCCCCTGGTAATCGTGGCGCGCGCGCAGACTGCGCAGTTTGTCCAGCCGCAAGCGAATCTGCGCATAGTCGTACTGACGGGTATGGTCCATTTGTCGCCAGCGCTTTTCACCCGTCAATTCATCGTGCTGCTGCGCGGCCTCGCTCCACGCTTCATAGCTCGTGGCGCTGTCCATTTGCTTCTGCAATTTCTTCAGTTTACGCGCGGTTATCAAGGGGAGGGCCCTCCTGTTGCTACTGGCTCGTGTCGCCTGATAACCCTAGGATAAGCCATATACCAGATGACTCAAAGCACTTGCTGTACATTCGTTTCTTGCATTTGTTGCCCGCATCCAGTAGGCCGCGACGGTGAAATTGTGTTCATTTCGCCCAATAGTAGTGCGCGGTGGACATAAAGCCCCTAGAATGGCGGCTTGTCCGGGACTGCCTAAAGGGGCCGTGCATTGCGCGCATACGTATTCGTCATCGTTCTGCTATTGCTGATTTTCGGCGGTATTGCAGGCTACCTGTACAATAAGTTTTCCACGCTGGCCGGTACAAACTTCACGCCACCGCCGATCACAATTGCTGCCGCTACCGCGCAATCGGCGATCTGGCCGTCGGAACTGGAAACCGTCGGCACCATTCGCGCCGCCCGGGGCGTGGAACTTAGCGCCGAGACCAGCGGCGAGGTCATCAAGGTCGCGGTTGCATCCGGTGAGAGAGTGGCAGCGGGCCAGCTCATCCTGACGCTTAACGACAGCGTGGAAAAAGCCAGCCGCAAACAACAGGAAGCCAACCTCAAACTGGCGCGCTTACTGTACGAGCGCGATGCCCGCCTGCTCAAGCAGCAGTCCATCCCGCAAAGCCAGTACGACCGCTCCCAGGCCGACCTGGACAGCGCCATCGCACAACTGGCGCAGACCAATGCGCAACTCGACAACAAGAGCATCGTCGCGCCATTCGCCGGCACCACCGGTATTATCAAGGTCAAGGTGGGTGACTATATCGAGTCCGGCACGGCTATCACCAACCTGCAGGACCTCTCGGAGCTGGAGATCGATTTTTCGGTGCCCGACCGCTACTTTCCCAGCCTGCGGCCTGGCCTGGCGATTGCGGTGCATGTCGCCGCCTTTCCGGACAAGGTCTTCCAGGCAACGCTGAGCGCCATCGACGCAAAAGTGGACACCAGCACCCGCAACCTGATGTTGCGCGCCACGCTGCAGGACAGCGAGGGACTGCTGCCGGGCATGTTCGCCCGCCTGGTAATCGACCTCGACAAACCGGAACGCGTGGTCACCGTTCCGGAAACCGCGGTCACCTATTCCCTGCACGGCAATACCGTTTACGTGTTGCTGCAGAGCAAGGGCAAGACGACCGCTCAGCCAAGAGTGGTTGAAACCGGCGCAACGCGCGATGGCCAGATCGCGATAGAGCGCGGCTTGCTCGGCAGCGAGTGGGTAGTCACCGTGGGCCAGAACAAGCTGTACCGCGACGCGCGGGTCGTCATCGATGACAGTGTGAAGTTTTAGCGCCGATGGCTTTCACCGATCATTTCATTCAACGCCCCGTGCTGGCCATTGTCGTCAGCAGCCTGCTGCTGTTGCTCGGCGGCACGGCCCTGACGCGTGTGAACGTACGGGAGTTCCCTGAACTGGAACGCAGCGTCATTTATGTCGAGACGTTTTATCGGGGCGCCAGCGCGCGTACGGTGCAGGGTTTCGTTACCACCCCGCTGCAGGTGAGCATCGCCGGCGCACGCGGCATCGAGTACATGACATCGACCAGCAACCCCGGCATGTCGGAAATCGAAGTCTACGTAAGGCTCGGAGAAAACAGCAGTGATGTGCTGTCCGAGGTGATCGCCAAGGTGAACGAGGCGCGCGGCGACCTGCCCACCGACATCGAGGAACCCGTGGTTACCACCGCCGCAGGCGGCGACGCGATGATGTACATGGCGTTCTATTCGCGGGAAATGACCCCCTACCAGATTACCGACTACCTGCTGCGCACGGTCCAGCCCGAACTGGCAACACTGAAGGGAGTCGGCAAGGTAAAGATTTTCGGCCGTTTCCTGGCAATGCGCGTGTGGCTCGACCCGGTACGCATGGCGGCTTTCGGCGTCACGGCAGCGGACGTGACGGAAGTGATCCAGCGCGATAACTACATATCAACCTCAGGCGCGACCGAGGGCAACCTGGTGATGGCGACTGTCGATGCCCGCACCGACATGAAAAGCCCGCAGGACTTCGAAAACCTGATCGTGCGCCAGGTCGGCGAAGAGCGGGTCAGGCTGGGCGACGTCGCCGACGTCGAGCTATCCGCCGAAACCAAGCAGATGAAAACAGCGTCCAGCGGGCGCGATGCGGTGTTCCTGTCCATTACCCAGACACCCGACGCAAATCCCCTGGACGTATCGCGGGTCGTCCATGAGGCAGTGCCCCGAATTCGCGAGCGGCTCCCGGCCGATATGGAATTGTTCATGGACTGGGACGGCAGTATCGTTATCGATGAAGCCCTCAGGGAAGTGCTCATTACCCTGCTGCAGGCCAGCCTGATTGTCATTCTGGTGATTTACCTTTTTCTCGGCTCGTTCCGCGTGATGCTGATTCCCCTCGTGGCGATACCGCTGTCGCTGGTCGGCGTTGGCTTCCTGATCCTGGCGATGGGATTTTCACTCAACCTGTTAACCCTGCTGGCGATGATCATCGCCATCGGCCTGGTCGTGGACGACGCCATTGTCGTGGTGGAAAACGTGCACCGGCATATTGAGCTCGGTGCTTCCCCGCGCGAGGCTGCGCTGGTGGGTGCCCGCGAGGTCGCGCTTCCGGTGGTGGTCATGACGCTGACGCTGGCCGCCGTCTATGCCCCCATCAGTTTTATCGGCGGCCTCACTGGCGCCCTGTTCAGCGAGTTCGCGATGACGCTGGCCGGCGCGGTACTGGTATCCGGCATTGTCGCGCTGACGCTGAGCCCGATGATGTGCTCGCGCGTACTCAAGGACAGCGAGCACCAGGGCAGGCTCGCCACCTGGTTGGACCGGCGATTCGACTGGCTGAACAGGCACTACCGCAATATGTTGTCCATCTGCCTGCGCGAACGCGGCGCCGTCATCCTGTTCGCGGCGGTGATCCTCGCCAGCCTGCCGGTCTTGTTCTCCCTGGCACAGGAGGAACTGGCCCCCGAGGAAGATACCGGCGGCGTGTACGTCACGGGGACCGCGCCGCGCTACGCCAACCTCGACTATGTCGATTACTTCCTGAACGAAGTCGTCAAGATATGGAAGCGAATCCCGGAATTCAGCCACTCCTGGCAAGTGATGTTCCCCAACCGGAATTTTGGCGGTATCACGCTGCACCCCTGGGAAGAACGACAGCGCACGCAGCAGGAAGTAATGGCGGAATTCCAGCAGGAGCTCAGCCGCATCGCGGGTATGGAAATGTTCGCCTTCGGCACACCGCCGCTGCCGGGATTTGACGCCGGCTTACCGGTCAGCTTTGTGGTGGCCTCCACCGCGGATTACAAGGACGTGCAACGGGTCGGAGAGCAGCTCGTACAGGCCGCTACCGAGTCGGGCCTGTTTATTTTCGCCACCCAGTCGCTGGAGTTCGACCGCCCGGAAATCAAGGTGAACATAGACCGGGAACTCGCCTCCCGCCTGGGCATTTCCATGCGCGATATCGGACAGACACTTTCCGTAATGCTGGGAGAAACCGAGGTAAACCGGTTCAACCTCGAGGGGCGTTCCTACAAGGTAATACCGCAGGCCGCCAGGGGATTCCGGCTCACCAAGGCGGAGCTGGAAAAGTATTACGTGCGTACTGCCAGCGATGAACTGGTGCCGCTGTCCGTACTCATCTCGCTGGACTCCACTATCGAACCCAATGAACTTACCCAGTACCAGCAGCTGAACAGCACGACGATTCAGGGCATGATGATGCCGCCCAACAGCCTGGGCACCGGCCTTGATTTCCTGCGTGACAAGTTGCAGGAAATTGCGCCAAACGGCTTCAAGGCGGGCTATACCGGCGCCTCGCAGCGATTCATGCAGGAGACCTCGTCCTTTCCCGTCCTGTTTTTCCTGTCGCTGGTGCTGATCTTCCTGGTACTGGCGGCCCAGTTCAACAGCTTCCGCGATCCCGTTGTGGTGCTGCTCAGCGTACCCCTGTCCATCTTCGGCGCTGTCGTGCCCATCGCGTTGGGCTTTGCCACGCTGAATATTTATACACAGATCGGACTGTTGACCCTGATTGGCCTGATCAGCAAGCACGGTATCCTGATCGTCGAATTCTCCAACAAACTGGTACTGCGCGGTATGACACGGCAGGAGGCGGTGCTGGAGGCCGCCTCGCTGCGACTACGCCCGATCCTGATGACCACGTTTGCCACTGTCATGGGGGTGTGGCCCCTGGTGATTGCCACCGGGCCGGGCGCCAACAGCCGTTTCAGCATTGGCCTGATGATCACCGCCGGCATGCTGGTGGGTACGGTGTTCACCCTGTTCGTAATCCCGGTGTTCTACCTGCCGTTCAGAAAACACAAAACGACACCGCTGCCGGAAGGAAACCGGGAGATCCCCTCCCCTGCCCCGTCACCCTGACGAAGAGCCGGGCAGTCGCTGCGGGGCATACCCGAGACCGCCCGCGCGATACCACCGACAACGAAAGCGCTTGGGAATTTTCCCCAATATGCGCTATCGTGCGAACCGGAAAACCGATGCCGTACATAACAGGAGGATTCGCCATGACCGCCATCCACAGGAAAGTATGGTTCCGCCTGCGCCAGGGCCTGATGGGAAGCTTTATCACCAAGCCTCAGCCCAAGCCCCTGGTATTCGTCGGCCCTGGTTCAACTCGGCAACTGTGCCAGGCCATCGCTCGCTTCGGTCTGCGCAGGATTCTGGTGGTCACCGACAAACCGCTGCGTGAACTGGGCGTGCTTGATGGCGCCCTCCAGGCGCTGCAGGAAGCCGGTGTCGAGACCGCCATATACGACGGTGTCCTGCCGGACCCGACGGAACAGTTAGTGGACGACGGCATCGACTGCTATCACCGGGAGGGCTGCGACTCCGTACTGGCCTTCGGCGGGGGCTCATCCATCGACGCAGCCAAGGTAATTGCGCTGGGGGCGGCAAACGGCTGTAAAACCGACGCCTGCATCGGCGCCAACAAGTGCAAACTGCCCGCGGTACCTTTCTACGCGGTACCAACGACCGCCGGAACCGGTTCAGAGGCAACCTTCATCGCGGTGATTTCCAATAACGAAACACACGAAAAAGGCGCTGTCGTCGATCCCAGCCTGATTCCTAAAGCCGCCGCGCTCGACCCCGAAATCATGCGCGGCCTGCCTGCGCATATCACCGCCGCCACCGGCATGGATGCACTGACGCACGCGATCGAATCCTACATCGGCCGCTGGGAAACCGACGAGACCAACTATTACGGACTTGCCGCCTGCCG
Organism: Gammaproteobacteria bacterium; assembly: GCA_030427485.1. GTDB lineage: Bacteria > Pseudomonadota > Gammaproteobacteria > Pseudomonadales > Halieaceae > Marimicrobium. The sequence continues at coordinate 36,360 of JAUICG010000009.1, read as the reverse complement.
ACTGATTTTCGACAACCTGGCCGCCGCCTGTCGCGACGGCAGCGACCTGCAGGCACGCGAATCGATGGCGCTGGCATCGCACTACGGCGGCCTGGCGATCACCAATGCCCTGGTGGGTTACGTGCACGCTATCTCCCACAATCTCGGTGCGAAGTACGGCATTCCGCACGGGCTGGGCAATGCCATGGTACTGCCCCACATACTCGAACTCCTGAAGGAGGACGCCACTGACAAACTGTCAGATATCGCCGTCTACTGCGGCATGGGCGAGCGCAGCGAATCGAAGCAGGCCCTGGCCCGCAAATTGATCGACCGGGTCTGGGAATTGAACAAGGAAATTGGCATCCCGCTCACCAGCGACAAGATTCGCGAAGAGGATATCGATGCACTGGTGAGCGCCGCGATCGCCGAAGGCGGAACCTATCCATCGCCGCGCTTTATCAGTGAAGCGGAATGCCGGACGCTACTGCATTCGATAAAGGCCTGAACGGCGTTACTCTTTTTTCGCGTTTTCCGCCTGCTTGCGGTACTCGTCAACCAGGTGACGCTTGTAGAGCTTGCCGTTGTCCATCCGCGGCAGTTTCGGGTGAAAATCCAGTGAGCGCGGCATCTTCAGTTTGGAGATACGCTCGCGCAACCACTCCATGATTTCAATGGCAGTCTCGTCTGTCGCGTCCGCCCAGTTCACCGGCTCGACGACCGCTTTCACTTCCTCGCCAAACTCCTCGTTGGGGATACCGAACACGGCCACATCCGCTACTTTGTCATGGCTGGCGAGGACATTTTCCACTTCCTGCGGGTAGATATTCACGCCGCCACTGATGATGGTGAAATTTTTGCGATCAGTCAGGTAGAGATAGCCCTCGGCATCCACGTAACCCACGTCGCCGGTGGTGGCCCAGCCCTTGTCGTTATAGGCATCGGCGGTTTTTTCCGGTTCATCGTAGTAATGGAACTTCGCCTGCCCACCGCCAAAGTACACCGTCCCGGTCTCGCCGACGGGCAACTCATTGCCTTCCTCGTCGACTATATGCAACTCGCCCAACAACGCCTGGCCGACAGAACCCTTGTGCGTCAGCCAGTTCGCGGAATCGATCAGGGTAAACCCCACGCCTTCGCTGGCGGCATAGTACTCCATGATGATTTCGCCCCACCACGCGATCATTCTCTCCTTGATCTCGACGGGACAGGGGGCCGCCGCGTGAATCGCAACCTGCAGGGAGCTGACGTCGTAGGCGTTGCGCACCTCCTCCGGCAACTTGAGTAGGCGGTTGAACATTATCGGCACCCACTGACTGTGTGTTACCCGGTGCTCCTCGATCAGTTTGAGCGCCAGTTCCGGGTCAAATTTTTCCATGATCACCGTCGTGCCGCCGTTGTAAATCACCATCATGTTGTAGTGCAGGGGCGCCGCGTGGTAAAGCGGCGCAGGCGAGAGATACACGGATTCATCACTGAAACCAAAGAACGCGCCAATCAGCGCGGCGCCGGGCGGCGCATTGACATCCTTGTCATAGTCGGCGACAAAAATCCCCTTGGGCTGCCCCGTGGTGCCGGAGGAGTACAGCATGGGCACGCCGTTGCTCTCATCCGCTATGGCTGTATCGGGCTGTGCATCAATGGCCTCTTCCCATGATTCAAAGCCGGGTTTGATACCGCCGACCATGAAGTAGTGCTCGACGCCCGTGTCTTCCTGCAACAGTTGCTCCGCCACCTCAGAGAGCAGGTGGGAGCCGATAAACAGTTTGGCGCCGCAATTCTGCAGGATATACGCTGTCTCGTTTTTCTTGAGATGGGTACTGATGGGCGTAAAAACGAGTCCACAGCGCTGCGCCGCCCAGACAATCTCCATGAACTGGCGGTTGTTCTCCAGCATCATGCCGATGTGGTCGCCCGTTTTCAGGCCCAGGGAACGGAACAACTGCGCGCCCTGATTGGAGCGCTCGTCCAGTTGCCGGTAGGTCACCATCTCGCCCGAAGCGCCCATTATGATGGCGGGCTTGTGCGGGTACGTCTGCGCGGTAATGCTGGGATGGGGCATGGTCTTCTCACTTCGCTGTTATATGGGCTGCAGCGATAGTACAGGATTTTCCACCAAAAGGTGACAGGGGATCAACGAAACCGCATCACACCCTGCTGCATCGTGGTCGCCACCAGTCGCCCCTGCTGGTTGTAAAAATTCCCGCGCGCCAGGCCCCGGCCACCGCCGATACGCTCCGCTTCGACGGTGTGCAACAACCACTCGTCAGCACGGAAATCCTCGTGAAACCACAACGCGTGATCCAGGCTCGCCACCTGGAAATTGCCGCTGGCAAAGTGGCGCCCGTGGGCTATCAGGCAGACATCGATCAGGAATGCGTCCGACAGGTACGCCAGCAAAGACTGGTGCAGGCCTCTGCCGTCGGGCACCGGGCCCGTGGTCTTCATCCAGGCCTGCAACACCGGCTCCCGTGGCACCGGATGCTCCCAGTCCACCGGTTCGACGACCCGGATATCCAGGTCTTCCCCGGTGGTGATCATGAAGCTCTCGTCCAGGTTTCCCGCTTCCAGGCTCAACTGGCGCTCGCTGGGCAATGACTCCGGCGGCGGTACGTTCGGCATCGACGGCTGGTAATCGTCGCCTGTGGACGGCATCTGGAATGACATCGAACTGACCAGGATCGGCTTGCCTCCCTGCAGCGCCACCACCCGGCGGGAACTGAAACTGAGGCCGTCCCGCGCGCGCTCGACTTCCAGCACGATCTCTTTCGCGGGATCCCCGGGCCGCAGAAAGTAGGCGTGTTGCGAATGGAGAATTCGCTGCTCGTCAACGGTGGCGACCGCCGCGCTCACGCTCTGCGCCAGTACCTGGCCGCCGTAAACCCTGAACGCGGAGGGATGCATATTCGCCGCGCTAAAGCGGTCCGTTCCGGCCGGGCTGGGTGTGATCACGTTGAGTAGTTGGTCTAGCATGCTGCTCGCTTCGTATTCCGTGGAGCCGCTATTATCCAGATTTGAGCACCCTTGCCAAATACTATGGTCTGCCCGGCAATTTTCCTTTCCATAGTGTAGTGCTTGCAGCGTGTAGGAGGACGTGACTCATGCTCCGACAGATGGAACGTCCGGAGTATGCCGCTAAAAAACAAACTGGCATCTGCACTGCCGGTACGATATTTGATACTCTCGACACAGGCCAGGCCGCGAACCCTGAAGGAAGGACGATGAGCAGCACAGTAACCCCGGGTGAACTGCGCAAGAAGATACGTGCCGGGGCTTATGCCGGCAACACGTCGGGGGCCGCGCCGGGTTTTGTGCAGTGCAACATCGTCATTCTCCCCGCCGACCACGCCCACGATTTCATGCAGTTTTGCCAGCGCAATCCGAAACCCTGCCCGCTGATCGCGGTGGGCGAACCCGGTGACGCGACACTGCCTACCCTGGGAGACATCGATATACGGGTGGACGTGCCGGCGTATCGGGTGTTTCGCGAGGGCGAATTGACCGGGGAGGTCTCCGACATCAGTGCGCTGTGGCGCGGGGATTTCGTGACCTTTGCGCTCGGTTGCTCCTTCTCGTTCGAGGAAGCACTGCTGGAGGACGGACTGGAAGTGCGCAACCTCTCGCAGGGACGGAACGTGCCCATGTACCGCACCAACATTGACTGCCATGCAAGCGGTGTATTCTCAGGCAAAATGGTTGTGAGCATGCGCCCGTATCGTCCCGCGGACGCGATACGCGCGATACAGATCTGCTCGCGCTTTCCCTCGGTACACGGCGCGCCGATACACCTGGGCGACCCGCTGCAGATCGGTATTGCCGACCTGTCGCAACCGGACTACGGCGATGCCGTGCGCGTGGAGCCGGGTGAACTGCCGGTTTTCTGGGCCTGCGGCGTGACGCCGCAACTTGCGCTGCAACAGGCCAGGCTGCCGCTGGCCATCACCCACAGCCCGGGTTGCATGCTGGTCACCGACCTGCGCAACAGCCAGTTGTCTGTACTGTAATTGCGGGGAACTACGATGCTGCTCAATTGCGACCTCGGGGAAAGCTATGGCAGTTGGGGCATGGGACAGGATGCGAATGTAATGCCCTACATCGACCAGGCGAGTATCGCCTGTGGCTTCCACGCCGGAGACCCGGTGACCATGCAGCGCACGCTGGCACTCGCGGCGCAGCATTCGGTGGCGATCGGCGCGCATCCGGCCTACCCGGATATTGTCGGTTTTGGTCGCCGCAGCATGGCGCTCAGCCGCGAGGAAATCATTGCCAGCCTGCATTACCAGGTGTCCGCGCTGGATGGCATGGCGCGCTGCCAGGGACTGCGGATATCCTACGTCAAACCGCACGGCGCCCTGTACCACGACATGATGACACACGAGTCCGTACGCGCCGCCCTGCTGCAGGCGATGGCCAGCTATGGCGAGCCGGGTCAAACGCTGAGCCTGATGCTCCAGGCCACGGCCAACGCCGACGCACACCGCGCTGAAGCACACGCCCTCGGCGTACCGCTGCTGTTTGAAGCCTTCGCCGATCGCTGCTACGACGACAACGGCAGACTGTTGCCGCGCGATCAGGCGGGTGCGGTACTGGACCGCGAGCGTATGCTGGCGCAGGTCGCCCAACTGCAACGCGACAGTACGGTGACTACCCGCAGCGGCAGTATTCTACCGCTCTCTTTCGACACCCTGTGCGTACACGGTGACAACCCCGAAGGCGTGGCGGCTATCGCCGCTATTCGCGGGCTGTTGCATGGCGGTTGACACACAGTGAAGCTGCGCGTCGCAGGCGAGGACGCCCTGATGCTGTATCTCGGCGATGGCGCGGACCCCCGGACACTGGCAAGGGTGCAGGCCGCCGCCTTCGCCATCGAGCAGGCGCTGGGCGATGAACTGGTTGACATCGTCCCCTCTTACGCATCGGTGCTGGTGCTCTACGACCCCTTGCGCAGCGAGCGGCGGGATATTGCGCGCCGCGTGCGCAGCGCCGCCGAATCCCCCGGCGCGATCACAGCGGCAGGCGGCAAACACGTGGTGCTGCCGGTGTATTACGCTACCGAAACCGGCGCCGACCTGGCGCCGCTGGCCGCACGCGCGGGACTCACGACTACCCAGGTCATCGACCTGCACAGCGCTGTTGAATACCGGGTCTACGCCATTGGCTTCGCGCCGGGCTTTGCCTACCTCGGCGAAGTGGATATCCGCATCGCCGCGCCGCGCCTGTCCACGCCGCGAGCGCGGGTCCCCCACGGATCGGTCGGCATCGCGGATCGACAGACGGCGGTATACCCCAGCGAGTCGCCCGGCGGCTGGAACCTGGTCGGTCGCTGCCCGGTGCCGATGTTCAGCCCGGATACGGAACCCCGCATGCCGGTCGCGGTCGGCGATACGGTGCGCTTCGAGCCGATCGACCGCGCGCGGTATCTGGCGCTGGGCGGAGAACTGCCGTGAGCATGACCGTGCTGCAAGCTGGAATCCTGAGCCTGTTGCAGGACACCGGGCGATACGGGCAACAGCGCCTTGGCCTCACCACGGGTGGCCCGCTCGACGGCATGGCATTTCACTATTGCAATCGACTCCTGCAGAACCCCGGCGACAGCACGGCCATTGAAATCAGTGTGGGCGGATTGCGGCTGTCGGCGCAGGTGGACACTTTCATCTGCCTGACCGGTGCCGGGATGCCGATGACTATCAACGGCGAGGAAAAGGCATTGTGGGAGGTTCACCCCGTCGCCGCCGGCGATATCCTGGATATCGGCTTTGCGCGATCCGGCTGCCGCGCTTACCTGGGCGTGGCGCAGGGGTTTGACATAACACCCAGTTTCGGCAGCACTGCCACCGTGGTCAGGGAGCATATCGGCGGCCTGCGAGGCGACCGTCTGCGAGTCGGCGACGAGTTGCCCTGCAACACTGTCAGGGAACGCCAACGACTGTACCTGCCGCAACCCGACAGGCCCCGCTACCAGAACACGCTGACCGTGCGCGTGATACCGGGATACCAGCAGCGGCATTTTACCCGCGTTGAGCAGCGTCGCTTTTTTGGCGGCGCGTTCGAGGTCTCGGAGCGCTCCGACCGCATGGGCTACCGGCTCGAGGGCCCACCGATCGACTGCCTGATCAAGGGCGTACTGTCCGAGGGCATCTGCCACGGCGCCATCCAGATTCCTCCCGACGGCCAGCCCCTTGTACTGCTGAACGATCGCCAGACCATCGGCGGCTACCCCAAGATCGGTACCGCGCTGTCCCTGGATACCGCCCGCCTCAGCCAGATAGCGGCGGGAGGCAGCGTGCACTTCGCCCCGATTACAGCGCACACAGCACAGCGCGCGTTGGTTATGGCGCATCGATTTTTGCTGCAACGCCCACTGCGGGAACGTATAACTTGAACGACCTGCAAGTCAGCACGTCCATCGAGCAACTGCTGGTCGCGCGCAACCCGCGGCAGATGCAGCGCGCGCGTGACGCCCTGCAGCCCGGCTACCTGCTGCGCGCGGCTGCTCACTTACGCAGGTTGCGCGGCACCGTCATCATCGGCACCGGCTTCCCGGTGGCCGGCACTTTTGAAACAGACGGCCCCGTCGGGGCCATGGCGCTGTACCGGACGCTGGAAGTGCTCGGGGCACGCCCCGTGATTGCCTGCGGCAACCCCCTGTCCGGGGCGCTGCGGGCAGACTTCGAGGTGCTGGAGTTGTACGCGCGCGACCTGCCCGCCGCACAGGCCGAGGCGGACGGACATCTGGGTGATCTACAGCCACAGGCCGTGATCGCAATCGAGAGTCCGGGACTTGCCGCCGACGGCCGCTACTATAATATGCGCGGTGACGATATCTCCGCCCTGTGTACAATGTTCGACCCCTTCATCAGCCGCGCCAATTGCCCTACCATAGCGATCGGTGACGGCGGCAATGAAATAGGCATGGGCAAGATCGGTGCCGCGTTGGCAGTTATAGATATCAGGCCCTCTGTCACCGGCTGCGATGAACTGCTGGTAGCGGACGTTTCCAACTGGGGCGCGTATGGCCTGATCGCCCTGCTGGCTTTCTGGGAACGACGCGACTTGCTGGCGAATGTCGGTCACGTGACGCTGCTGGAGTATTTGTCCGCGCGCGGCAGCGTGGATGGCGTGACTGGCGCGAACACACTGACGGAGGACGGCCTGTCAGTTGAGGAAGGACTGCGCGTTATAGAGCAGATGCGCCAACTGACGCGCTTCTCGCTGCGCCAGTAGCTATGACACCGTGGCGGGGCGGCGAAGCAACAATGGGTATCCAACATGAGTACGGTTTATCTTAACGGCGATTACCTGCCGATGAGCGAGGCGCGCATTTCCCCGATGGATCGCGGCTTCCTGTTCGGTGACGGAATCTACGAGGTCATCCCCTCTTACGACGGCGCCCTGGTCGGCTTTTCCGCGCACCTGGCGCGCATGCAGAACGGCCTGGACGCGATCGAAATACCGCTGCGCGTCGACCCCGTCCAATGGCGCGAGATCGCCGAACAACTGTCTGCCCGCAACGGTGGCGGCAATCTCGGCATATACTTCCACGTCAGTCGCGGCGCGGACAGCAAACGCCACCACGCCTATCCCGAGGGCATCTCGCCGACGGTTTTCGCTTTCGCCTATGACATTCCCCCGGCACCGGTCCCGGACAAGGACGCGGTCAGCCCTTTTTCCGTGGCCACGGCCGAGGATATGCGCTGGCAGCGCTGCAACATCAAATCGACATCGCTGCTCGGTAATGTCATTCACTATCAGCAGGGACATGCCCACGGGCAGGATGAAACCATCTTGTACAACCGCCATGGGGAACTGACCGAGGCCGCGGCCTGCAACGTGTTCATCGTGAAAGATGGCGTTGTCGCCACTCCGCTGCTGGATGAACAAAAGCTTCCCGGTATAACCCGCCAGCTGTTGCTGGAGATACTGCGCCGTGACGGGAGCATCACCGTACAGGAACGAGTAGTGACCCTGGAGGAATTGCGGGCGGCGGACGAGGTGTGGCTGTCCAGCTCCAGCAAGGACATCGTCCCGGTTGTCGCCATTGATGGGCGCCCGGTGGGAGACGGCTCGATCGGTGATGTGTGGCTGGCGGCGCAAACGCTGTACAGTGCGCACAAGTTTGACTTCTGATGGGAAGACCGAGCCGGGCCCGGTTGGATTTTCGCGCGCTGCGCCACAATGTGGGCGTGGCTCGCCAGTTGGCGCCGCGCTCGCGACTGATGGCGGTGGTAAAAGCCAATGCCTATGGCCATGGGGCGGTAGCGATAGCGGGCGCTCTGCAGGCCGAGGCGGACGCGCTGGCCGTCGCCTGTATCGAGGAGGCGCTGGAATTGCGCTATGCGGGCATCGACGCTCCCATCCTCCTGCTGGAGGGCTGCTTCGAGGCGCACGAACTGCAGACTGCCGCACAACTGGACCTGTGGGTCACCATTGAAAATGAACGCCAGTTGCAGTGGCTGGAAACGGCCAGTCTGCCCGCCCCGCTTACCTGCTGGCTGAAGGTTGATACCGGCATGAATCGCATGGGCGTCAGCGCCCTGCGCGCACCCGCGTTCTTCCAGCGTCTGAAGGCGTCACACAACGCCGCCCGGGAAATAGTCACCTACACCCACTTCGCATCGGCGGACGACGTGGCCAGCCAGCAAACGGCGCAACAGCTGGCAATCTTCGACGCCCTGTCCGTCACCGGGCCGCGCAGCGCAGCCAATTCGGCGGGACTGCTGGCGTGGCCCGGGGCGCACTATGACTGGGTGCGGCCTGGCTATATGCTGTACGGCAATTCACCGATGATGCAGGATCACCCTAACACGCAGACCCTGCTACCGGTTATGACGTTGACATCCGCGGTGATTTCGCTGCGCGACGTCGCGGTGGGAGAGTCTGTCGGCTATGGCGGCACCTGGGTGGCACAACGGGCTTCTCGTATAGCAACCGTGGCCATCGGCTACGGCGACGGTTATCCAAGGGAGGCGGCAAACGGTACGCCGGTTCTGGTCAACGGTCAGCGCGCCGCATTGGCGGGCCGGATATCGATGGACATGATGACCGTCGACGTGACCGCGCTGGACGCTGTCGAACTCGGCAGCGAGGTGGTGCTGTGGGGCGCTGGTCTGCCGCTGGCGGAGGTCGCGCGATGCGCCAACACCATAGGCTATGAGCTCGTCACCCGCATGCCGGCGCGCACACCAAGGATTGTGGTGCATGACTGACTCCGGCTGTACGCAACTGCACCATATTCTCGAGTGCCAGGCTGGCGCGCAGCCACAGGGCACCGCACTGTGGTGGCAGGGGACCGCCATCACCTACGCTGCACTGCACCGCAACAGTGCCGCCGCTGCCGCGGGCATCGCCGCTATTGGCGCCGCCGGCGACCGTGTCGCCGTGCTCGCCTGGAACTGCCCGGAGTTCATGGAGTTGATGTACGCGGTGCCGGCCGCCGGCAGAATACTGGTTCCACTGAATGCCCGCCTTGCGCCGGCGGAATTGCTTTATCAGCTGCGTTTCTCCGGCGCCGGCGTATTGTTTGGCGATCGCGCACTGCTCGCCCCGCTGCTGGATCACGCTGACTTTCCCGCGGACATACAGGTGATCGCGCTGGACAGCGAATATCCTGAATGGCGCGCCGCCGCGCCCGCTGCGACACTGCCGCGCACAGCACCGGACGACCCCGCCTGGATACTGTTTACCTCGGGCTCCACCGGCCGACCCAAAGGCGCGGTGCTGACGCACCGTTCCTTTATCGCGGGGCTGCGCTCCGCCGCCCTGGCGCGACCGGTCGAGCCCGCGGACAGGTACTTCTATCCGTTTCCGCTGTTTCATGTCGCCGCGCACAACGTGATCCTGCAGCACCAGCACGGCGCGGCCGTGGTACTGGCGCGCTCCTTCGATGCCGCCGAGACACTGAAGAGCTGCCGCGAACTACAGGTCACCACGATGTCGCTGGCGCCGACCATGATCGGCCTGCTGCTCGATCACGCCGATTTTTCGGCGGACGACCTGGCTTCAGTGCGCACTATTGGCTACGGCGCATCCGCGATGCCACAAACCCTGCTGCAAAAGCTGTTGGCCGAGACCCGGGTCGGCCTGTGCCAGAGCTACGGTATGACGGAACTGTCCGGCAGTGTGGCTTTCCTGACCGTGGAGGATCACCGTCAGGCGGCGCACGGCCACCCTGACTTGCTGCTCTCCGTAGGCCGGCCGCTACCCACAGCGCAACTCAGGCTGGTGAATGACAAGGGTGAACCCTGCGCGGCTGGCGAGGCCGGGGAGATACTGGTGCGCGCCGAGCAGTGTATGCAAGGGTACTGGCAGGACGCTGCCGCCACGGAGGCGGCGCTCACCGAAGGCTGGTTGCACACCGGCGATATCGGCCGCTTCGACGAGGCAGGCTACCTGTACATTGTCGATCGCAAGAAAGACATGATTATCAGCGGCGGGGAAAACATCGCCTCGCGGGAAGTCGAGGAAGTGTTGCGCAGCCACCCGGCTGTCGCGGATTGTGCCGTGATCGGGCTGCCGGATCCGAAATGGGGCGAGAGCGCCTGCGCGGTACTGCGCTGCAGCGGTGAAGTCAGCGATGAAGTCCTTGTCCGGCACTGCCGCGGCCTGTTGGCCGGCTACAAAACCCCCAGGCGCTGGATTCGCACCGACGCGCTCCCGCTGAACGCATCGGGCAAAGTCGACAAACCGCTGCTGCGGCGACTGTACAGCGATGCCGGCTAGCGACCATCCTGGGAATCCAGGAACTCGGTAAACGCGTTCTCATACAGCCTGAACATCACCAGGGTAATGGAAAATATCAGCGGGCCGTAGATCAGTCCCATCAGCCCGAATACCTGTAAGCCGCCGATCAGCGAAAAAAACACCACGACAGTATTCATGCTGGCGCCCTGCATCAGCAACGGCCGCAGGAAGTTATCGACAGACCCAACCACGACAACGCCCCACACCACCAGGAACAGCGCCCAGCCCCACTCCCCTGTCACCAGCAGAAACAGGGCTGCAGGCAGCCAGACCAGGGCGGTACCCACCACCGGAATCAACGAGGAAAACGCCATCACCGCGCCCCAGAACACACCGGGAAAACCGGCGAGCCAGAGCCCGAAGCCGCCCACCACACCCTGGGTCGCGGCCGTTGCCAGCGTCCCCAACAGCGCCGATTTGCTGACGGATTTGATCTCCGCGAACAGGGTCTCTTCCTCGCTGCGCGACAGCGGCAGGGCACGGTGAATGAACGCGATCAGCTTGTCGTGGTCGCGCAATACAAAGAACAGCACGAAGAGCAGCAGCACACCATTGACCGCCGAGCGCGTCACACTGCCCACCACGGTGGTTGATATGGCGGCAAATTGCTTGCCCATCACACCCGCCGCGGCCAATGCTTTCTCCCGTATGTTTTCAGGATGCAGGGTACCTTCGGGTAAAATGCTGGTCAGGCGCGAATGCACCTCCACCACCCAGGGCAGCGACATCAACTGCTGAACATTTTCCTGCGTCGCCCACTCCTTCACCAGCACCGAATAGTGGATGCCCTGACGGAGCACCGCCACCAGCAGCACCATGGTGGGTATCAGGAAAATCAACCACAGTATCAGGCAACTGAGCAGGGACGCCGTCGTCTTGCGCCCGCGCAAGGCGCTTTCGAGCCGCTGGTGCGCGGGATACGCGAGCAGGCCGATCAGGATAGCCAGGATGATCGGCTCCAGGAAAGGCGCGACCAGCGTGTAACTGGCGTACAGCGACAATGCGAGGAAGAGCAGCAGGACGAGGCGATGAGCGCGACCTTCAAACTGGGGGGTCATCTTCTGGTTTCCTTTCGCGGCGTGGTGACAATGGCAGGGCGTGGCGTTCAACATAGAGCTTTTTCAGCAAAAAGCAACGCTGCATGCTGTCAAGTCTCTCTATCTAACTGGACTAACTGATGGGGGACGGATGTTTTTAACCCGGATGAGAATTTAGAACAGCGGGGTACCTAATCGCGATTTCCTAAGTCACCGGCACCGGCGTTTTAGCTGGTCTGCCCCGCCGGGACACGCCGTAAACCCATCCATGGGGGCTTGAGCTCGGCGTCCTTGCCTCGCACAGTCCCGGCGGGGCAGACCAGCTAAAACACCTCAGTGCAGTCCTCCGGGTCAAGGAAGCATCTCTGAATGCACCCCATCTTCGGGTCTACATGACAAATCAACTGGGGCTGGATTTCATCCCGCTGACTGTTTATGTTGTCTCCCTCCTTTCCATCGAGATGAACAGACCCGCCATGCCCACTTCTGACAACACCCCCATCCTCGTCGGCGCCGGACAACACACCTGGCACGAAAGCGATGCCGGCAGAACCCCGCTGGACGCGCTGCACGCGGCCAGCTCAAAAGCCATCGCTGATGTCGGCAGCGCGCGCCTAAGCGGTGCGATCGATGCGCTGGGCATGATCCGTTTCATCGCCGACACCACGCCCGGTGTTGACGCCCTGTTTCCGCGCAATCCGGGCGCCGCACTGGCGGCGCGCCTGGGAATCACCGATCCGGCGCTTTACCAGGGCACCATCGGCGGCAATACACCGCAATACCTGGTCAACCATTTCGCCGGCAAACTGGCGCGTGGCGAGCACACTGCGGTATTGGTGGCCGGCGCTGAGTTGCTGGCCACCCTGTTCTCTGTGCTGCGCACGGGAGAGGATATCTCGGCCTGGGCTGACGGCGGCACCGCACCCGCCACGGTAGGTAACGAGCGCGAGGGACACACCGCCGTCGAACTGGCGCATGGCCTTTACGAACCCATCAATACCTACCCGCTGTTCGAGAACAGCCTGCGTCACCATCTCGGCGCAAGCGAGGACGAGCACATCGCGCATATCGCGGAACTCTGCAGCCGCATGAGCCGGGTCGCGGCCGACAACCCGCTCGCCTGGCGCCCGCAGTTTCAAACCGCGCAGCAGATCAGCACCGTCGAGAAACGCAATCGCTATATAGGTTACCCCTATACCCGCGCGATGAACCCGATACTGGAAGTGGATATGGCGGCCGCCGTGGTGATGACCACCGTGGCGAAAGCGCGCGAACTCGGCATCGAAGAAAGCCGCTGGATCTACCTGCACGGCGGCGCCGATTTGAACGACATCTGGTACGTCAGCGAGCGCCCCGCGCTGCACGCCTCACCCGCGATCAACCTGGCTTGGAAATCCGTGTCCGCCGCGGCCGGTATCACGGTGGACGAGATCTCCCATTTCGATATTTACAGTTGCTTTCCGAGCGCGGTGCACGTGGCCTGCCGCGAAATCGGGCTGCAAGCGCTGGATGACCGCGGCGTGACGGTGACCGGCGGGCTGCCCTTCTTCGGCGGCCCCGGCAACAACTACTCCCTGCACGCGATCGCGCAGATGATGGATACATTGCGCAGGGGTAGCGGCGGTCACGGCCTGGTCACGGCAAACGGCCTGTACCTCACCAAGCACTCCCTCGGCATCTATTCCACCGAGGCTCCGCAGACGGCGTGGCGCGACACCGACAACAGCGCCCTGCAAGCGCAGATCGACGCAGCGCCGCGTATGACAGTGGCCTCTGATCCTTCCGGTGATGCGACCATCGAGACGTTTACTGTCGGCTTCGATCGCGAGGGGCCGAAGCGCGGTATCGTGATTGCCCGCAATGACGCCGGCGAACGTCTCGTGGCCAACACCCCCGACGATGCGACCACGTTGCAGACGCTGATGACAGAGGCGCCGATAGGACACCGCGGCAAGGTCAGCGTAAGGGACGGAATCAATATCTTTCACTTGTAGCGACAGCCCGCAGCGGAGGCGCCGTGAGCGCGCAGCCGGTTTATCCTCTATACTCGGACCTTTAGTTTCAGCACGGGGCCGTTTACATGAAATCATCGGACAACTCCTTTGGTACGCAATCCACGCTCGAAGTGAACGGAAAGCGTTATCGCTACTTCGCTGTCAACGGCGGCGAACTGGCAGCGCACAGCAGCGTGGGGACACTGCCGGTCTGCAGCAAGATTCTGCTGGAGAACCTGCTGCGTCACGAGGACGGCGTCAATTGTACGCGAAAGGATATCGAGGCACTGGCGGCCAGCGCAGGCAGCGGTGTCGACCAGGAAATTGCCTATCACCCCTCCCGTGTCCTGATGCAGGACTTCACGGGTGTCCCCGCCGTGGTGGACCTCGCTGCAATGCGCGATGCGCTGGTAATACGCGGCGTCGACCCACAGAAAATCAACCCACTGTCGCCGGTCGACCTGGTGATCGATCACTCGGTGAGTATCGACAAGTTCGCCAGCGAACAGGCGTTTGAACAGAACGTCGCGCTGGAAATGCAGCGCAACCATGAGCGCTACCAGTTCCTGAAATGGGGCCAGGGCGCATTTGACGATTTCAGGGTTGTGCCCCCCGGCACCGGCATTTGCCACCAGGTCAACCTTGAGTACCTGGCGAAAGTGGTATGGCAGAAAGAAACCGGCGACGGACCGCTGGCCTATCCGGACACACTGGTGGGCACCGACAGTCATACCACCATGATCAACGGCCTGGGCGTGCTGGGCTGGGGTGTGGGTGGTATCGAAGCAGAGGCGGCGATGCTCGGGCAGCCCATCTCCATGTTGATCCCCGATGTCGTCGGCTTCGAATTGACCGGGAAAATACGCGAGGGAATCACTGCCACCGACCTCGTACTGCAGGTTGTGCAGATGCTGCGCAAGCACGGCGTGGTCGGTAAATTCGTCGAGTTCTACGGTAGCGGGCTCGACCAGTTGCCGCTCTCTGATCGCGCGACCATCGCCAATATGGCGCCGGAGTACGGCGCCACCTGCGGCTTCTTCCCGGTCGATGCGCAGACCATTCGCTACCTGAAACTGACCGGGCGCGACGACGACACGGTTGCGCTGGTGGAGGCCTATCACCGGGCGCAGGGTACCTGGCGCGACAATACCACGACCGCGCCGACATTCTGTGCGACGCTGCACCTGGACATGTCTACGGTGGAACCCAACCTGGCCGGACCGAAACGTCCGCAGGACCGGGTACCGGTGCGGGCTCTGCGCGATGCCATCGACCAGTTCATAGCGCTCGATGGCAAGGGCGGCCAACAGGACACCGCATTTCCGCTCGACGGCATGGCCGGATCGCTGCGCCACGGCGATGTGGTGATCGCTGCTATTACCTCGTGCACAAACACCTCCAATCCCGCGGTGATGATCGGCGCCGGATTGCTCGCACAGAAAGCACTGGCGCGCGGCCTGCAACGCAAGCCCTGGGTGAAATCATCACTGGCGCCCGGATCGAAAGTCGTCACCGACTACCTGGTCAAAGCCGGCCTGCAGGCCTCCCTCGACGCCTTGGGCTTCAACCTGGTGGGCTATGGCTGTACCACCTGCATCGGCAACTCCGGACCGCTACCCGATGTAGTGGAAAACGCGATTGCCGATAATGATGTCGTCGCCTGCTCCGTGCTCTCCGGCAACCGTAACTTCGAAGGCCGTATTCATCCTCTGGTGAAAGCCAACTGGCTGGCCTCGCCGCCACTGGTCGTTGCCTATGCGCTCGCCGGCACCACGCGCATCGATCTCGGCAGCGAGCCGCTGGGTGAGGACCCGAGCGGCGCCCCGGTGTACCTGAAGGATATCTGGCCGAGCAATGCCGAAATCGACGCGGTGGTGCAAACGGTCAGCACCGATATGTTCCAGAAGCAGTACGGCGAGGTATTCGATGGCGACAGCGCCTGGCAATCCATAGAGACCGGCGGCGGCGCCACTTACGCGTTCACATCGGATTCAACCTACATCCAGCTGCCACCCTTCTTCGCAGCGCAATACCAGGGCAACCGGCACGATATTCTCGGGGCGCCGATGCTGGCGATGCTCGGCGATTCGGTCACCACGGATCACATCTCTCCAGCCGGGGCGATTCCCGGCGACAGCCCCGCCGCGCAGTACCTTGGCGAACACGGCGTAGCTGAAGCCGACTTCAACTCCTACGGTTCGCGGCGCGGTAACCACGAGGTGATGATGCGTGGCACGTTTGGCAATATTCGTATCCGCAACGAGATGACACCCGCATTAGAAGGCGGCTACACCCGGCTCAATGGCCAGGCCGAGCCGATGTTTATCTACGATGCCGCAATGGACTACCAGTCCCGCGGGGTGAGCACCGTTGTCGTCGCCGGCCGCGAATACGGCACCGGTTCCAGTCGCGACTGGGCCGCCAAAGGCACCTTGTTGCTCGGGGTGAAAGCCGTCATCGTGGAAAGCTTCGAGCGCATCCACCGTTCCAATCTCGTCGGCATGGGCGTACTGCCGCTGCAGTTCATGCCGGGCGACACACGCAAGACCCTGTCGCTGCAGGGCGATGAGACTTTTGACATCCTCGGCCTGGAGGACAAACTCACGCCGCAGCAGGCACTGCGCGCCATCATTCACTACCCGTCCGGGGAGCAGCGGGAAATACAGCTGCAGTCCCGGCTCGACACCCAGGTGGAAGTGGAGTACTACCGTGCCGGCGGCGTGCTCACCTACGTGCTCAACCGGATTGCCGGCGAGTCCTGAGCGGGAGCGGCCATGAACGAGACGCGAACGGAAGCAGACAGCCTGGGAAAAGTGGAAGTGCCCGCAGCGGCGCTGTACGGCGCGCAGACGCAACGGGCCATCGACAATTTCCGAATCAGCGGCATTGCGATGCCGGCCGGGTTTATCGCCGCGCTCGGCCTGATCAAATCCGCGGCTGCCCGCGCCAGTGCCGAATTGGGCATGTTGGAGCCCGCCATGGCGGCGAGCATCAGCGAGGCGGCACTCTCAGTTTCACGCGGACAGCACGCAGAGCAATTCCCCGTCGACGTGTTCCAGACCGGCTCTGGCACAAGCACGAATATGAATGCCAATGAAGTCATTGCCGCGCTGGCCAGTGCGCAACTGGGAGAAACCGTGCACCCCAACGATCACGTGAACTGCAGCCAGAGCAGTAACGACGTGATCCCCACGGCGATCCACGTCAGTGCCGAACTGGCATTGCACAATAACCTGCTGCCAGCCCTGGACCGCCTGGCCGCTGCGATTGCAACGCGCGAGGAGGAACTGTCCGGCTGCATCAAGACCGGGCGCACGCACCTGATGGATGCTCTGCCGATAAGCCTGGCGCAGGAGATCTCCGGCTGGCGCGCGCAACTTGAACAGGCCGGGCAGCGTATTGACGCCACGCGTGTACAACTGCGCCAGCTTGCACAGGGCGCGACGGCAGTGGGCACCGGCGTGAACGCAAACCCGCAGTTCGCCCATCGCTTCTGCGCCTACCTCAGCGAAACGTGCAGCGTAAACTTTGTGCCGGCCGAAAACTTCTTCGCCGCGCTCGCCAGCCAGGACATCGCGGTCGCGCTCTCCGGGCAGCTCAAGTCGCTGGCGACGGCACTGATGAAAATCGCCAATGACCTGCGCTGGATGAACAGCGGCCCGCTCTCGGGGCTGGGCGAGATCAGCCTGAAAGCGCTGCAGCCCGGCAGCAGCATCATGCCTGGCAAGGTCAACCCGGTCATCCCCGAGGCAGTGGCGATGGCGGCCGCCCAGGTAATCGGCAACGACAGCGCGATTACCCTGGCGGGACAATCCGGCAACTTCCAGCTCAACGTAATGCTGCCGCTGATCGCGCACAACCTGCTGCAAAGTATCGGTCTGCTCGCCAACTGTTGTACCGCACTGGCGGAGAATTGCATCGCGGACTTCGTTGTCAATCAAGCGAGTATCGAGGCGAACCTGTCGCGCAACCCGATTCTGGTCACCGCGCTGAACCGGGAGATCGGCTACACCAGGGCTGCCCAGATCGCAAAACGCGCATACAGCGAGGGGCGGCCCATCCTGGAGGTGGCGCAGGAAATGACCGACCTGCCGCGCAACAAGCTGCGACAGTTACTGGATCCCGGCAACCTCGTATAGCCCCGCGCGCCGCTACCGGGAAGTCGACGCCGCGGGTCCGCGAGCAAGCATCAGCTTGCCGTCCTGCAGCGAAATCGTGTCGCCCGGATCGTGATCCATACGCACTTCGCCCGGTACATCACCAATCCGGTATTTCACGTCGTATGCGACCGTGTGCTCGCTGACATCATAAACTGTTTTACACGAGCGCTCGGTTGTCTGGTAGGTATCGTTTTCCTGCATCTTTTCCTGTGTCTTGTTGCCTGCGTAGCCGCCGGCTGCCGCACCCGCGATTTTCGCCGCTGTATTCTTACCGCCGCCGCCGATAGCATCTCCAAGCAAGCCGCCGGCAACAGCCCCGATCACGGTACCCGCTATCTTGTGTTTGTCCTTGACCGGTTCCTGCTTCGTCACCACCTTGTCGATGCACTCCTCGCGCGGCGTTTTGATGCTTTCCGTCACTGGTGTAACGGCCACGACCTGCGCATACTCTGGCCCGCTGAGCATCTTGTAGCCGGCAATTCCGCCGGCAGCGGTGGCAAGGCCGGCGCCGAATACCGTTCCAATCAACATCGACTTGTTCATGTCACAATCTCCTTCCTGATGGTTCACCCCGAGTATAGGGCATTCATCGCGATTTCAATACACACACAGGGAACGCCCTGGTAGATAAGAATGCGAAGAAATTCATTGCGAAGCGCCACAGCCAACGCTGTCTATGGTATCCGGCATGCGTTAGGATGCGGAGCATACTAATTTCGCCAGTGCCCCCGGTGATTCGCGTGAGAAAACTTATAAGATATTTACTTTACACGACGCTTGCCATACTGGTGACAGCCACTGTCACTGCGCTGTGGCTGCGCTATGAATTCCAGCGGGTACGACACGCCAGCACGCAGCTCGAAGGCTGGGACAGCGTCACCGTGCGCTCATTGCAGGACAGTGAGGATGAAGCTGCGCCACCCTGTGCGCAGCAGTATCCCCAGAACAAAGCGTGGTTCGGCGATTTGCACGTGCACACGTCGGCCTCGTATGACGCGACCTCGTTTGGTGTAACCACCACGGTGGATGATGCCTACCGGTTCGCGCGCGGCGCGCCCCTGACCATGCACCTGCTCGGTGATCCCGCGAATTACCAGGCGCCGGAATTGCAGATCAGCGCGCCGCTGGACTTCGCCGCAGTGACGGATCACGCCGAAGCACTGGGAGAGACGCGGCTCTGTTATACGCCCGGTACGGCTGCCCATGACAGCCTTGTCTGTAAACTGTATCGCGGTGATGTGCGCCCGCCGACGGAAGCAAAATTGCAATCGCTGATAAGGTTGGCCAGTTTTGCGATCTTCGGCCAGGACCGCTCTGCCCGCGTCTGCGGTGAAGACGGTTCGTCGTGCCGTGAAAAGGCCATCGCTGTATGGCAGGAGAACCAGCGCAGCACCGAGGCATTTCACGATCGCAGCGCGGACTGTGAGTTCACCACATTCCACGCCTATGAGTACACGCTGGCGGAAGAGGCCTCCAACCTCCACCGCAACGTCATATTTAAAACGAGCACGGTGCCACAGGCCGCGCTCAGCGCGAAGGATGCGCCCACGCCTGAACTGTTGTGGCAATGGCTGGACACAGCATGCATCTCCGGCAACCCGCACTGCGACGTGCTGGCCATTCCGCACAACAGCAACTGGAGCAGCGGGCGTATGTGGTACCCCTACACCAATCGGGACCTGTCCCTGCAGCAACAACGGCAACAGGCGGCGCTGCGCGCGCGGCTGGAACCGCTGGCGGAAATCATGCAGATCAAGGGGGACTCCGAATGTCGCAACGGCATTGCCAGCGTACTGGGAGGGACCGATGAATTCTGCGATTTCGAAAAACTGCGCCCCGCCGCCGAGGTCATCGAGGACTGCGGTGAGGCATTCGGCAGTGGCGGCATGATGCTCAAGGGCTGCGTATCGCGCTACAGCTTTGTACGCTACGCGCTTACCGCCGGGCTGTCCGAGGAAGCGGCACTGGGCGTGAATCCGTTCAAATTCGGCATCCTCGCCTCCACCGATACCCATATCGGTGCGCCGGGCGCAGTCAACGAGAAAGGCTACCAGGGTTCCCACGGCAACGATCGCAACCTGCAGGACCGCCTGATCAGCAAGATCGAGGTGCCCGGCGATATCGCCACTGGTTCGCCCGTACGCTTCAACCCCGGCGGCCTCGCCGGGATATACGCCAGCGAAAACAGCCGCAGTGCGCTGTTTGCGGCCATGCGGCGGCGTGAAACCTTCGGCACCAGCGGGCCGCGCATCGAACCGCGTTTTTTTGCCGGCTGGGATTTGGACCTTGACCTTTGCCAGAACAGCGAGTACCTCGCGGCGGCCTACCGCGACGGCGTACCGATGGGCGCGGACCTGCCCGCCGCACCGGCAAACACGCGACACAGCCCGGTGTTTGTCGCCTCGGCCAGCCGCGACCCTCGCGAGGGCGGCGGCCTGTTGCAACGTATCCAGATCGTCAAGGGCTGGATCGACCGCCAGGGGCGGACGCAACAGGCCGTGTTCGATATCGCGGGCGCGCCCGCGGGGGAAGCCTCCGTAGACCCGCAAACCTGTGAAGTCTCGGGGCGTGGTTATTCGCAGTTGTGTGCCAGCTGGCAGGACCCGGACTTCGACCCGCAACTCGCCGCGGTCTACTACGCCCGCGTACTGGAGAACCCCGGCTGTCGCTGGAGCCGCTACGACTGCCTGTCACTACCCGAGGCCGAGAGGCCGCCGAGCTGCACCGACCCCGCGTTGCCCTGGCAAATCCAGGAACGCGCCTGGACGTCCCCGATCTGGTATAGGCCTGCACCGTAACAAATTATTCGTTGACCAGTTTAAAAAACCAAAGGATTAATCATGTGTTTGTAATTCATGCTCATTCCGTAACGGAGAGTATGACGAGTGTTTGCCGGTGAGACACCGGAGCGCCGGCCGCGCCAAAAAGCGCACATCCATGTGCAGGCTCGGGTGGCGACGTCCTGTCGCCACACGGTCTCACCGGCAAACACTCGTCATACTCTCTTCCTCAGGGTTGTTCAATTCATTTCACAAAAATGGCGTACTTCGGACTTAGGTACTTCGGACTTAGGTGTGCGTGAACAGACCGAATGCTTTACCATTGCCCCAGCGCCCAACCCCATACGGAATCAGTAGCTTTTGACAGCAGAAAACCAGGATACCCTGCCGGAGGGCAGCCAGCTTGCAGCCATAGACCTCGGCAGTAATTCGTTTCACCTCATCATCGTAAAAATCGAGCACGGCGAAATGCGTCCGGTGGAAGCGCTGGCGGAAAAGGTGCAGCTCGCTGCCGGACTGGAAGATGACCTGCTCGACGAAGCAGCGATCCAGCGCGGGCTCGATTGCCTGTCCCGCTTCGCGCAACTGCTGGAGAGCGTGGGTCCGGAGCGTATCCGCGTCGTGGGCACGCATGCGCTGCGACTGGCAAAGAATCGACGGGCCTTCACGGTACCGGCAAAACGCATTCTCGGCACCCGGGTGGATGTCATCTACGGCCGCGAAGAGGCGCGGCTGGTCTACCTCGGGGTCGCCCATTCGCTGGCGGATGACGCGCAGTCGCGTCTCGTTATCGACATCGGCGGCGGCAGCACGGAATGCATCGTCGGACAGCGCTTCGAACCACAGTTCCTGGAGAGTCTGCAGATGGGCTGCGTCTCCTATGCGAATACCTTTTTTCCCGACGGGCGAATCAGCCGGGGAAAGTATCGACGAACGTACGAGGAAGCGCGTGCGCAGATCTACCCCATCCGGCATCGCTTCGGCGCAAATCGCTGGGAGGAATGCGTGGGGTCTTCCGGCACCCTGCAGGCCATCGAGACCCTTCTGGCGCAAAACGGCTGGGCGGATGGCGGCATCTCCCGCAGTGGCCTGGCGACACTGGAAAAGCGCCTGCTCAAGTTCAAGTCGGTGGAAGACATCCAGTTGGAGGGCCTGGCTGCGCAACGACGCAATGTCATCCTCCCGGGGGTCGCGATCACCAGCGCATTGTTCGACGTACTGGGCATTACGCATATGCGCACCTCCAGGGGAGCACTCCGCGAGGGCGTGATCTACGACCTGATGGGGCGACTCAGCCATGAGGATGTGCGAGAACGCACGGTCAACGCGTTGATGCAACGCTATGCGGTGGACAGCGACACGGCCGATATCCTCGAACGCAGGGCGCGCACGTTTTACCTGGCCACGCGCGCGGGATGGCAATTGACGCCGTACGACTGGGACCTGTTACGCTGGCTTACCCGTACGCACGAAATCGGCATGGCGATCGCGCACAAGCACTTCAATCGCCATTCCGCCTATGTGCTGAGAAACGCGGACCTGCCCGGCTTCTCGCAGGAAGAGCAGGAGTTGCTCGCGGTACTCGCGCTGGGACAACGGGGCAAGCTGAAAGCGGATTTTTTTGCCGAGATCGCCGACGCCGAGCTGACGCGCATACTGTACATGCTGGCCATTATTCGTCTGGCGAGTTGCTTCAAGCACGTTGAAGTACTGGAGCAGCTGCCCGACTTTTCCGTCACCGCGGACGAGCGCTCCCTGACCCTGGGATTCCCCGAGGGCTGGCTGGACGACCACCCCCTTACCGAACGGGAGCTGAAAGCGGAAAAGCAGGTTCTGGGGAAAGCGGGACTGAAGCTGAAGATAAGCTGAACCGGTCGCCACGCGAGCCCCGCCGGCCGCGCCTGCACAGGGACGCGCGCTTTTTGGCGCTCCGGGGTCCCGAATGCCTCTCAGGTTCGCACAAGCAGGCTACGAACAAATGCGTATCGGCTAGTCTCGCCGCCGGATATCCTCGAGATAATCGAGCAGGATGGCATTGACCTCGTCGGAGGCTTCCAGCTGCACCATGTGTCCCGCGCCGGCGATCATGCGCACCGCGCGCAGATCCGGGAAGATCGCGCGCATCAGGCTTATCGGATCATCGCCGTGAAACCCCTCGAGATCGACATCGTGCTCGCTGCCCAGGAAATAAGCGGGAACCTGGCTCTGCACGCCCTCGTAAGGCCTGCGTTGCTCCCACTTCAGATCGAATGAACGGTACCAGTTGAGACCGCCGGTGAAGCCGCTGCGGCTATACTCGCTGACAAAGAATTCCAGCTCCAGTTCAGACAACCACGGCCAGGGCAGCGGCGGCGGTTCCGCCATGGCCTCAATATAGGACGCTTCCGGCGGGTGGTTGAACACGTCGAAGTAGTTACCCGCGCCGCTGAGTGTATGAAACACCTTGTGCAGGAATCGCCGCGGCTCGGCGGCCAGTTCCTCATCCGCACGCGGCGGCACCCGAAAGTACTCGATATGTAAAAAATGTTGCTCGCCCATGCGCCGGTACTCGCTGAGCGGCGGTTCGTCGGGATTGTGCGGCGCCGCGGGATTCTCCAGTCCGATTACCGCAGTCACGCGCTCGGGATGCCGCAGCGCCAGGTCGTAGATCGCAAACGCGCCAAAATCGAGTCCGGCAAATACCGCCCGCTGTACACCGATGTGGTCGAGCAGGCCAAGCAGGTCACCGGTGATGTGGTCGATATCATAGGCATGCGGGTCCGCCGGGGCACCGGTCTGCCCCATGCCGCGCATATCGGGCGCGATCACCCGGTAACCGGCTGCGGCGAGCGCGCTGATTTGCCGGTGCCAACTGAACCACAGGTGCGGAAAACCGTGGCACAGCACCACCGGCATGCCCTGCCCCTGCTCCACATAATGCGTCTGGATACCGTTGATGACGGCGTGATGGTGCTGCCAGTTCACGATGGACTGCTCCCCCACAAAAAAGGCCACCCGCGGTGGCCTGGTTTAGTTGCAACCGCCGACTTACAGGTCGTAACCGCGTTCGTCGTGCAGCACGAGATCGAGGCCCTGGTTTTCCTCGTCGGAATCGACCCGCAGGCCGACCATCAGGTTGACCAGCTTGAGAATGATGTAGCTCATCACCGCCGTGTAGACAAGGGTCGCGATAACACCGGTCGCCTGTACCGCGAACTGGCCGCCAATGCTGTCGATGCCGTCCGAAAAGCCATTGCCACTGAAAATGCCAAGCTGCGTGGAACAGAACACGCCGGCCAGCAGCGTCCCCAACATGCCGCCGACACCGTGTACGGGAAACACGTCCAGGCTGTCGTCCACCCTGAGCTTGATCTTCAGCAAGTTGGTGGCGAAGTAACAGATAACGCCGGCACTGAGCCCGATCACAATCGCGGCGGCTGGCCCGACCGAACCGGAGGCCGGCGTGATCGTCCCGAGACCCGCCACCATGCCGGTGACAATACCCAGAACCGACGGCTTGCCGTGACGCACCCATTCCATTGTCATCCACGCCAGTGCGCCGCAGGCGGCCGACAGGTGCGTGACCACCATCGCCATCGCCGCTGTATTGTTCGCGCCCAGTGCCGAACCGGCGTTGAAACCGAACCAGCCGACCCACAGCATGCCGGCGCCGGCCACCGTGATCGCGAGATTGTGCGGCGGCATCGGCACCGTGCCAAAGCCTTTGCGCGGCCCCAGCACCAGAGCCGCGACCAGCGCCGCGACCGCGGCCGTGATATGCACCACGGTCCCCCCGGCGAAGTCCTGCAGCCCCATCGCGCCCAACCAGCCGCCACCCCACACCCAGTGGCAAACAGGTGCGTAAACCACCAGCAACCAGATGGAACAGAATATCAGCATGGCGGAAAATCGCATGCGTTCGGCAAATGCGCCGACGATCAACGCGGGGGTAATGATAGCGAAGGTCATCTGGAAGATGGCAAACAAACTGGTCGGAATCGAGCCACTCATGGTGTCTACGGTGATCGCGGAGAAAAAGACATTGCCGAAATCACCGATAAACGGGCCCTGTTCCACGCCTGCGCTGCCAAAGGCCATGGTGTAACCCACCGCAAACCACAGGACCGACATCAGGCAGGTCAGGGCGAAACACTGCATCAATACCGACAGCACGTTCTTGACCCTTACAAGCCCGGCGTAGAACAGCGACAGACCCGGTATCGTCATGAACAATACGAGCGCAGTGGACGTCAGTATCCAGGCGGTATCGGCACCGCTCAGTTCATCCGCGCTGGCGCCGGTACTGGCCAGCAGCAACACGACCAGGGAAAGTATCTTCACCCCTAATGCCTTATTCAAGGAAGCCATACTCAAAGCGCCTCCTCTCCCGTTTCACCCGTGCGAATGCGAATGCTCTGCTCCAGCGGGGTGACAAATATTTTGCCATCGCCAATTTTCCCGGTACTGGCGGCCTTGCAGATCACCTCGATCGCAGCGTCGATCTGGTGGTCGGGTATGCCGATCTGTATTTTCACCTTGGGCTGGAATTCAACCAGGTACTCCGCGCCGCGGTAGAGTTCGGTGTGGCCCTTCTGGCGGCCATAGCCTTTCACCTCTTCCACGGTCATGCCCATGATACCGATCTGATGCAGCGCATCCCGGACGTCGTCAAGCTTGAATGGCTTGATGATAGCGGTCAACATCTTCATGTTATTTCCTCACGGTTATAGCGCCCCGCTGATTTTTTAATTATCAACTGCCGGGGACTCAAATGCTGTTTCTCCCGCCACTCTGCGCGGCGGAACCCGCATCCTGCCACACTGGAGTGCAAAGGTTAACAGCCCCGTTAGGGCAAATTTCAAACCGGACCTCTTCCCGACCGGATTTTCACGTGCATCGCCAAGGTTGACATGTTATCAATAGACCTTTTTATTACCAGCGCTACGGATTATCACTATGATCTACAGGACGTGCGCCCTGCTGGCCAGCCTGCTGTCCGCCACCGCGGCAATGGCGGCAATGGCCGGGGACGCCACGCGCCCGCCCGGCCCGCATGTCCCGGAGACGCCGCAGCCCCGCCAGGTGATCCTGATTATCGGCGACGGCATGGACGAGCAGCAGATTACCATAGCGCGCAACTACCTCGGCGGGGCGGCCGGGCAGTTGCTGCTGGATCGCATGCCCCTGCGCTCGGCGGTTCAGATTCTGACAACGGAAGACGAGGTGGATGGCAAACCGGTCTACGTCGCGGACTCCGCCAACACCGCGAGCACCATGGCAACCGGGGTTATCACCAGTATCGGGCGTATCAGCACCAGTGCCGGCTCGGACCAGGATCTCACCACCATTGCCGAGCTGGCGGAGGCGGCAGGCTTGCGTACCGGGATTGTCACCACGGCCAGCGTGACGGATGCCACGCCAGCCGCCTTCGCCGCGCATATCAGCTTTCGCCTGTGCGAGAATGCAGCTTCGATGGAGGAGGTCCGCACCCACGATATCGTCCTGGGTGAATGCAGGGCCGACCTGAAAGCGGCCGGCGGCAAGGGCTCGATTGCGGAACAACTCGCGGCATCGAGGGTGGATGTGATACTCGGCGGCGGCGGCAAGCATTTTACGCCGGTCGCGGAAGGCGAGACGGTGAGCACACTGGACCTCGCGCTGCGCAACGGCTTTGCCGTGGTGACCAGCGCCGGGGAACTGGCGCAGGCCGCCACGGACAAAAAACTGCTGGGTTTGTTCGCCCCGGGCACCCTGCCGGTGCGCCTGCAGGGCGAAGACGGGCGGGAAGCGGAGACTCCGGAACGCAGCTGGCTGAATCACCTGCATCCCTACCTGGGTAGCGTTACCCTGCCCCCGCCCATGAGATGCGAACCCAACCCGGCCTTCAGCGGCGTGCCCACGCTGCGACAAATGACCGACGCCGCGTTGCAGCGCCTCGCCAATGACCGGGGCTTCTTCCTGATGATCGAGTCCGCCTCTATCGACAAGCAATCGCACGAGCGCAAGCCCTGCGGCTCCATCGGTGAACTGGAGCAACTCGAAGAGGCGCTGGACAGCGCCCTGCAGTTCGCCCGCACTCACCCGCACACACTGATCATGGTAACAGCTGATCACTCCCAGGCCGCGCAGCTAATCCCGTATGAAAGCCTGTTTGCGGGTTTCCCCATCCCGGTCTTCACACCCGGAAAACTGGCCCGCGTCATTACGCCGGAGGGCGGTCACATGGCGATCAATTACGCCACCAACAACTTCATCATGGAGGAGCACACCGGTGCGGCGGTGCCGCTGTTCAGCAATAGCGAAGGCGTGGGACGGATACCGCCCTTTTTACAGCAGTCGCAGATTTTTGACATCACGCGGGACTATCTGGGCATTTGAAGCTGTGCGGAATAAATTCCGTGTTTGCGACAAGCGAACACTTGTTTATACCTCGATTTCAGGAAAGCGGGGCATGCACCTGTCATTGGGACCGTGTGGCGACAGGACGTCGCCACCCGAGCCTGGCCGGCCGCGCCTGCACATGGATGTGCGCTTTTTGGCGTGTCCCAATGACAGGTGCATGCCTCGCTTTCCGCCAACGAAGCATATAGAAAAGAAGCAAATCGGAAAATTACAGATTAATCCAGCTATTCAGCGCCCGTAGCCGAAACTGCGTACCCTGGTAGTTCAGCACCACCGAATCGGGCAGAATCTCCTCCACCTTCATACCCGCTGCCGCACTGTCGCCCACGCTCAAGGTCTTGCTGTTCAACACCACGGTGGAGCGTGAGGCATCACTGGAATAGTCGTGGCGAAGATAGTAGATAGTGGGGATACCGTCCTTGATTTGCTGCGACAACTCGCTGAGAAACGGCACCGAGATATCCACCAGGCCGGCGTTCCTGACTTCTTCGCGGGCCATGCGAAGCATCTGGTCCACATCCAGGGAGGTGTCCGCGCCGCCTTGTCCCGCTGCAGCGGGTGCGGCGGCCTGCCGCGGCTTCGGTTTGGGAATCGCCGGATCCCTGGGCGGATTCCGGTAGAGCTCCGCCACGGCATCACCTCCCGATGGCTCACTCACGGGCAGTGAGTCGTTTGCGGACACGGGGGTATCGGCGTACGTCCCCCCGATGGTCGCCGCGTCGGGAACTGCATCCGGTGCCCGCGCCATTTCCACTTCGGTGTCTGCCTGCGCAGCTGGCGCCTCCTGGCGGACGGCCGCAGCGTCGGCAGTTTCCACCACTATCGCTGCGCCTTGCACACTTTCCACTGGCATTTGTTGACCCGCCGCGCCGCGCTCGGGTATATCGGAGGGGCCCGCGGGCGCGCTCACCGCATCGGGACCGGTGGCGTGACCGGCCGCCCGGACATCGATCTCGACAGCCGGGCCCCTGGGCGCGCTGTAGCGCTCCAGGAAAAGCCAGGCGATGATGACCACGGCAACTGACAGCGCCACCCATAGCAGGTACTGGCGCCGGTTGACGGATACCTGTTCTACCGGGTGATAGGTCGCCAGTCCGGGGACAGGATTGCTGTCCGCCCGCGAGCGGTTGAGGGCATCCAGGATCAAGGACACGGGCAAATCTCTTTTCGGATGGGTACCGGGTGGCGTCGGCTCATTCGATCACCTGCTGTGCCGAGTCCGCCTGCAGTTGCTGTCGCGCCGCGGCCGCAGTCACATCCACGCCCAATTGTTCGTTGAGTTTGAGCAGAGTCTGCACCCCTACCACGCCGTCGTCGACCAGTGCGTTGCGCTGCTGGAACAGGCGCACCCGCTGTTCGAGTGCGCGGTTGAAATGCCGGTCAGCCAGAGGCCTGGGCTGGCTGTCCAGCTGCGCAAAAAGCTGCGCCACTGCTGTAACAACTGCACTTTCCTCCCATATCACCAGCGGTTTGCCAAAACCCTGCGGCGGTCGCCACAGGAAACGATAACGCCCTGTCCAGTAAGGCGCGAGCTCCGCCAGGCTCACCTGGGCCACGCCGGACGCAGTCCACACCCAGGCCCGTGAACCGTCGATTCCGAGAAGCAATACCTCGGCAGAAAATCGCTCGGGCGTAATCGCCTCCAACGACATCGGCCTGTTAAACGCCGCCAGTTCATCCCAGGTCCAGACCTCCCCTTCCACGCAGGCCAGGCCGTGTTGCACGTCCAGCTGGCAGGGAAATGGCGGCACTGGCTGATCGGAATTCAGCTCCCACAGCCTGGCGAGGCTATCGTTCGGCGCCAGCATCGCATCGGCAATAGCGACGGTCTCCGGCAGCGCCGGCGCATCGGTGGCCGCGGCCGGTTCAGGGAGCGCCTGTTCCCCGTGGACCGCTGGCGGATCAGAGGCTGCGAGTTGTGTCTCCACGGCTAGCGGCGGTAGGCCGGTGTCTGGCGTAACGTCCGGCGCAGCTGCCGACTCCGGGGCAGTGTCTGGCGTTGCCGCCATCTCTACCACCGCCACAGGACCGGTCTCCAGCGTCCCGCTGTACTTGCCCAACAGCCATCCACCGGCCCAGACCAGGAGCAGCACCCCGACGCCTATCGCCAGCCACCGCCATACCGGCGTATCGGCTTCCTGTTCACCCAGCACCTCGCGCATCGCCACCTGCAGCATTGCGTGGTCCACCTGCGAGGTATTGCGTCCGTAGGCACCGAGCAACATGCGGTCACAGAGGACATTGATCACCCGCGGAATACCCCGGGTCGCCTTGAAGATTCCCCGCACTACGCCGGGTGTGAACACGACACGCTCCGGACTCATGCCCGCCACCTGCAAACGGTGCTGGATATAGGCGCTGGTTTCGTCAAGATTGAGCGGGTCCAGGTTGTAGCGCGCCGTAATGCGCTGGTTCAATTGGCGCAGTTCAGGGCGGGCCAGCATTTGCGCCAGTTCGGGCTGCCCGATCAGGATAATCTGCAACAGCTTCTCGTTATTGGTCTCCAGGTTGGTGAGCAGCCGAATCTGCTCCAGCACGTCAAAATCCAGGTGCTGTGCCTCGTCGATGAGCAGTACGGTTTTGCGACCGCGGCTGTGATTCTCCAACAAAAAACTGTGCAGGTTATCCGTCAGCGATTTAAGGGTGTGATTGTAGTGATCGTAGGCAATACCCAGCTCGTCGCAGACGCTGGCCAGCAGTTCCATCGCATTCAGCGCCGGATTGAGAATAATCGCCACGTCCGTATCGGACGGCAGCTGCTCCAGCAGGCAGCGGTTGATAGTGGTCTTGCCCGTCCCTACCTCACCGGTGAGGAGTATAAAGCCGCCGCCGGCACCCACCCCGTAGAGCAGGTGCGCCAGCGCATCCCGGTGGCGCGCACTCATGAACAGGTAGCGGGGGTTAACCGCAATGGAAAATGGTGCTTCCGTCAGTCCGAAGTATTGGTAGTACATGCAATCGCGCGCTGCTGGCCTGTGCGTCTGAACCAGCGGGCATTATGCCCAAGCGCTGGCGGCAATGCTATGTCGCTGGCGGGTTCCCGCGCGGCGCGCCTGGCGATGATGGCGGGTCAATGCGCAGCGCTCGCGGGCTTCTCCGGCAGGATATCCAGCATGTTGGACAGCGCATGCTCGGCAAAACCCGCGCCCGCTTCCGCGTAATAGTTGAACACCACGTCGGCGCCGGCGGCTCTCATCTTGACTCTCTCATCCTCGTATTTGGCGACCGCCGCCACCTTGCCGGCGTACCCCGAGTTGCGCAGTTGCTGCACGGCATCCACCATTTCCGACAGCGACGGCATCGTGAACATCACCAGCTTGTAATCTGTCGCCTGCAAGCCCTCCCAGAAATCCGCATCCTCGGCGTCACCGTAGATCACGCGGCGGCCGGCCGCATTGTGCTGGCTCATTTTGCTCTTGTCGGTATCCACGCCGCACACCCGCAAATGGTATTGGGATTCGATCGTATCGTAGGCGCCCGAACCCACCCGGCCCATACCGATAATCAACACCTCCACATTCCTGGCGGGACTTTCCGGGCTGTCTTCGGCAGACGCCAGGGATTCAAATCGCTTCAGTGTCCGCTTGAACCTGCTGTACAGGGTGTGCGAGCGGCTGTTCAGCAGCGTGGACATCACGAAAGACAGCGCCACCGCCAGTGCCAGGATGGCCATCCAGTCCTCGCTGAGCCAACCCTCCTTGACGCTGAGGGCGGCGACGATCAGCCCGAACTCGCTGAACTGGGTCAGCGCCAGAGACGCCAGCAGGGCCGTCCTGGCGCGCAGTTTGTAGCGCGCGAGCAGGAAGAAAAACAGCATGCCCTTCAGCGGCAGTAACAGGCACAGCAGCAGTGCGATACCCAGCATCCCCAGCGTCGGGTGCGCCGCAAGCCCGATATTCAGGAAGAAGCCGATCAGGAATATATCCTTGAAACTGATCATCGATTTAGCCAGCTCGCCCGCTTTCCTGTCGCCACTGACCAGCATACCCATCACCAGCGCCCCGAGATCGGCTTTCATCCCCACCAGCTCAAACAGGGTGCTGCCCGCAAACGTGATGATGATGCCCGCCAGTATCAGAACCTCATCGTGGCCGCTGGCCCGCAACACGTAGCTGGCCAGCGGGCGCGCAAAAAACAACAGGGGCAATAGCAGCGCCCACAGCGAGGGAATTTTGCCGGTGGAAGCAGTCAGGAACAGCACTGCGATGATGTCCTGGACAATGAGAATGCCCACCGCAATCTGGCCGTGGCGCACGCGGAACTCGCCGCGGTCTTCGAGGATGGCGACCGCGCATACCGTCGAACTGAAACTGAGGGCAAACGCCACCAGCGCGGCGTGCTGCATACTGACATCCGCGACCAGCGGCAGGCCCAGCACACCCAGAACCAGGAGAAACCCGAAGGTCACCAGCCCGAAACTCGCCAGATTCTCAAACGTCGAGCGATAGATCTCGGGCCGCAACAGGCTGCCCAGGTCCAGTTTCAGCCCGATAATGAACAACATCAGCGAAATGCCGATATTGGCGATGGACTCGATGAGCGCCGAGGATTCGAATCCCGCCAGGCCCAGTCCGAACCCCGCGACCAAATAGCCGACCAGCGGCGGTTGTCCAATTTGCCGGGCGGCAAATCCGCAGCCGAAGGCGGCCAGTATGATCACGCTGTCCATGGTTTTCCGGGTTTCAAAACAGTTTCGCGCAGGGGCTATACATTGTGAAAATGTGCTCTTATACCATATCTTCAACGCGGATCGAATGACAGGGATTATTGTCTCGCGATTTGTGGCCACATGGATAGTTGACCCCATGCTACAAGCGCTGCGAGTTTTCAGTTCACGCAGCGGCACCGATACTGTATAACGGACTGTGGCGGCGGGAATGCAACCTGCCGCGAGGCACGGCCACTCACACGCCTGCCGTCACGCCTGACCACCACAGAATAAGGAAATGCCATGAACCTGTTGAAAAGCGCCCTACTCGCGGCCACCCTGACCACAGCGACACTGGCTGTCGCCGATGACGCATCGCTGAAAGAGGCGGAGCTTCTGCTACAGACCATGGGCACGGAAGCCGCGCTGGAGCAATCGATGTCCCAGATGCTCCAGGTACAACTGCAGCAGAATCCTGCGCTTGCTCCCTATAAAGGCGTGATGCAGGCGTTTTTCAACAAGTACACGGGTTACGACAGCCTGAAGCAGGAAATGGCGCAGGCCTACGCAGATGTGTTCACGCTGGACGAGTTGCAGCAGATCAACGCATTCTACGCCAGCGAGGTGGGCCAGAAGGTTGTACACACAATGCCGCAACTGATGGCCGAGGGTGCGCAACTGGGGGTCTCGCGGGTGCAGGAAAACATCGGCGAATTGCAGGCCATGATCAAGGCGGAATCTGAACGTATTCAGGTATTGCAGCAACAGACTACCGAGCAGGCGCAATAGGACGAGAGCAGAGACTCAGTAGCGCGGCATCGTCGGGTCGATACGCTGCGCCCAGGCATCGACACCGCCCTG
Source organism: Gammaproteobacteria bacterium (assembly GCA_030427485.1). Lineage (GTDB taxonomy): Bacteria > Pseudomonadota > Gammaproteobacteria > Pseudomonadales > Halieaceae > Marimicrobium. The sequence continues at coordinate 3,780 of JAUICG010000009.1, read as the reverse complement.
CAGGTTCCACACCTGTTCGAAGCCGGCCTCGCGCAACAGCGCGCACGCTCGCAGCCCGCGACCACCGCGATGGCAGGTGACGACATACGCGGTGGCCGGATCGAGTTCCCCGATGCGCGCGGCCAGTTCGGCAAGCGGGATCGCGATCGCACCGGCGATCCCGGCGATCGAGATTTCCGCGGGGTCGCGCACGTCGAGCAGCGCCACCCGCCGGTCGCCTTGCAAGCGGAAAGCCAATTCCTCCACGGAGATGACAGAAATCCCGGCCGCCGCTTCGTCGTCGCCGGGCGCGACGCAGGTATCCGGTTGCACGGCGATATTCCGGCGCGGCGCGGTCAACGCGGCATTGGCCCCGCACACTGCGCAAGCAGGATCCTTGTCTATCCGCATTTCCCGGAAAGTCCCACGCAGGCCGTCGAAGCTCAGCAGGCGGCCGACAAGCGGCTCGCCAATACCCAGGATCAACTTCACCACTTCCAGGGACTGAAGACAGCCGAGAATCCCCGGCAACATACCCAGCACACCGCCCTCCGCGCAGGACGGCACCAGGGCGGCGGGCGGCGGCTCGGAAAACAGGCAGTTGTAGCACGGCCCGCGCGCGGCATCGAACACACTGAGCTGCCCCTCGAAGCGATACACGCTGGCGTGCACATCGGGCTTGCCGGCCAGCACCGCAGCATCGTTGACCAGGTAACGCGTGGCAAAATTATCACTGCCGTCGACCACGATGTCGTAACGATCGAGGACTGACATCACATTGCCGGCGTCCAGGCGCAGCGCATGGGGCACCACCCGGGTATGGGGATTGAGTTGCCGCAGCCGCTGCACGGCCGCCGCAAGTTTGGGTTTGCCGATATCATCACTGCCGTAGAGCACCTGCCGCTGCATATTGCTCAGGTCTACCGTGTCGAAGTCGACCAGGCCGAGCGTGCCGATACCCGCCGCCGCAAGATAGAGCGCGAGCGGGGAGCCCAGTCCCCCGGCACCGACACACAACACCCGGGCACGCTTCAACTGTCGCTGCCCCGCCTGCGATACCTCTGGCATGACGAGGTGGCGGCCGTAGCGCTGTATTTCTTCGCTGGAGAGTTCAGTCATCCGCACGCTCCCTTCCACCCTCTGCGGGGCGAGGTGAAATTCTGTGGCAGGCCCTCGGGCAATGTACTATCTTGCTGTTTCCATCGATACAATCCCGCTCGGCGGTCCGGAGTCTGTGATGGCAAGCGTACGTCTACTGGTTGGCACTCGCAAGGGTGCGTTCATCCTTCACGCGGATGCCAGCAGGAGCAAATGGAAGATCCAGGGGCCGCTGTTTGGTGGCTGGGAAATCTACCACATGGCCGGTTCGCAGGCCGACCCCAACCGTCTCTACGCCTCACAGGTCACCGACTGGTTTGGACAGGTCATACAGCGTTCGGATGACGGCGGCAACACCTGGAACCCGGTGGGGAACGAGTTCAACTACTCCGGCGAAACCGGCACGCACCAGTGGTACGACGGTTCGCAGCGCCCCTGGGAATTCAAGCGCGTCTGGCACCTGGAACCTTCCCCCGGGGACCCGGATACGGTCTACGCCGGGGTCGAGGACGCGGCGCTGTTTCAGTCGACGGACGGGGGCATGAACTGGCGGGAATTCGACGGCCTGCGCCGCCACACCTCCGGCCCGGACTGGATGCCGGGCGCCGGCGGGATGTGCTTGCATACCATTTTGCTGCACCCGCAGAAACCGGAGCGCATCACCGTGGCAATTTCCGCCGCGGGCGCATTTCGCAGCGACGACCACGGCGTCAGCTGGCAGGCCATCAACCGCGGCCTGTACTCGGAGCAAATCCCGAATCCGCAAGCGGAAGTGGGCCACTGTGTGCATCGTCTCGCCGCACACCCGTCCCGGCCGGATGTGCTGTTCATGCAAAAGCACTGGGACGTGATGCGCTCCGATGACGGCGGCGACACCTGGCGTGAAATCAGCGGCAACCTGCCCAGTGACTTCGGCTTCCCCATTGCCGTGAACAGTCACGAACCCGAAACCCTTTACGTGGTGCCGATCAAAAGCGATTCCGAACACTACCCGCCGAATGGCTGGCTGCGCGTGTACCGCAGCCGCAGCGGTGGCCGGGATTGGGAACCCCTCACCAGGGGTTTGCCGCAGCGCCACTGCTATGTAAACGTGCTTCGCGATGCGATGGCGGTGGACAGTATCGATCCCTGCGGTGTTTATTTCGGCACGACCGGCGGGCAGGTCTATGCGTCGGCGGATGGCGGCGATTCGTGGAAGGCCATCGCCAAACATTTTCCCGCAGTGCTCTCGATCGAGGCCCAGACCCTGTCATGATCGAAGTGATTCTACCCGCGCCACTGCGTGAACTGGCCAGCATCAGCGGCCGTGTTTTTCTCGACGTGGCGCAGCCGGCGACCCAACGCGCGGTCCTCGATGCGCTGGAGCGCGAGTACCCGACGCTGCGCGGCACCACCCGCGACCGCAGCAGCGGTAAACGCCGCGCCTACCTGCGCTTCTTCGCCTGCGGGGAAGACCTGTCGAACGCCGCGCCGGACGCGTTACTGCCGGAGGCCGTGGCCACCGGCGCGGAACCCTTCGTGGTACTCGGAGCGATGTCGGGCGGCTAGCCTCGCGGGCAATGGCCGGGTGGAGACGGTGACGGATGCCTTCACACGCGTACTGACTTTGGGGTATGTAAATGATGAACTCACTCAGGCATCTGATAGTACCGGACACTCTGTGAGTTATGGCCAAACCGACGGAAATCTGGTCACTGTCAATGGCCTGGAAGGTGGTGATTGGGCATATGAGTACGATGAGTTTCAAAGACTGTTGACAGTCACTAATCCCGTTGACGTGAAAATTGTGGACAATACCTACAACGACTTTGACCGGGTTATTGAACAGAAAGTTCCGAGAGATACGGGCACGGAAATCTACAAAATGCACTACGCCGGGTTTCTGTCCTCGGAAGAGGATGCGCTAGGGAATCGCACGACCTACCATTTTGATGTTGACGGTCGCAAGGTGACGATAGAGGATGCCCTGGGTAATACGGTGCGCATGGCCTATGACGGTCAGGGCCATTTGGTCGCGCAAACCGACCCCCGGGGCAATACATCCACCTTTGTTTATGATGGCGATAACAATCTCAAGGAGCAGATCAACGACAATGACAAGAAGACCAGGTCCACGTACGATGCAAATCACCGCCTGGTGCAGATCAAAGACCCGTTAGATCATAATGTTAAATTTACCTACAATGCCCGAAATCATGTGACTACGCGAAAAGACCACTACAACAACACCGTAACGACGACTTACTTCACCAATGGGCTTGTCAGGTCAGTGACAGACCCTCTGCTGACCACAACGAACTACACCTACGACACTAAAGGATATCCTGATACCGCACAAACCGGGAGCCACCCCAATATCGATTGGACTTACGATGATCGCGGCAATATGGAAAGCCTTGTGGATCAGGAGACGGCCAATACCCAGTTTATCTATGATGACCGTGGGTTGGTGACCGGCAGAACCGATCCAAAGGGTGAAGACAGCAGCTACGAATACACGGCGGCTGGACAACTGAAGAAGGCCACGGACCGAAAAAGCCGGGTCACCGAGTTTACCTACACAGACTCCGGCAAACCCGACACCATCACCTACCCCAACGCCAGCGTGGATTTCAACTACGATGCCAGAGACAAGCTGGAACAAATGATTGACTCCACCGGCGTCACTACCAACTTCTATGATGATGCGGGTCGCCTTGATAG
>JAUICG010000008.1 GCA_030427485.1 Gammaproteobacteria bacterium | reverse complement strand
CGCCAGCAAACCGCCATCGGGGCCGTACAGCAGGCTCGAACCGGTGGCGCTGCCATTCGCGCGCTGCACGGTACAGTTCACCACCACATGGCAGGCCAGCGCCTTCGCCTTCTTCGCGATGGCCGCCAGGAAGGGGCCGTCCAGGGCCACCGAGACATCGAAGCAGTGCCGCTTGTCGTCGTACCAGGACAGGTGGTTGCAGAATTCCGGCAGGACCACCACATCCGGACTGCAACTGGCCGCCTGGTCCAGCCAGAACAGGCAGCGCTCCAGGTTGGTGGCGATGTTCGCACCCACGTGGAACTGGGCGACGGCGACGCGTATCGTATCAGCACTGGTCATGAGGTGTTTTGATCCCGCTGTGAGCAGCCGCCAGCTTAAACAGCGCACCCGGCGGGCGGCATGATAAATATCAAAAGAGGCGCGGGCACCGGGGCTATAATAGCCCACGCACAGCACGCCAACAGTCCGGGACACACATCGCGATGAGCAGCTACCTGCTTCTGAAATACGCCCACCTGATCGCCTTCGTCTACTGGCTGGGAGGTGACCTGGGAACGTTTATCGCCAGCCGGCAGGTGGTGAACGACAAACTGTCCGCCCAGTCGCGGCAGGTCGCGCTGAAAATCATGCTGGCCTGCGACATGGGACCGAAACTGGCCATGCCTGCTATTCTCCCGCTGGGTATTCACCTGGCCAGTGTATCCGGCGCACTCCCGGTCTCGCCCGCGATAGTCGCCGCCGCGTGGCTGGTCGGCGCCTACTGGTTTGCCGTGGTACTGGTGCTGTACCTCAACGAGGGCAAGGCTTTCACCCGCAGACTGACGCAGTTGGACCTGTACTTTCGGATCGCGGTGGTGACAGTGCTGCTCGGCTGGGTGGCGATGCTCGCCCTCTCGGGCCAGGGTGCGCAGTGGGCGCAGGCCAAAGTGGCGATTTTCGCCCTGCTGGTGTGCTGCGGCATCGCCATCAGGATCAACCTGAAGCCCTTCGTACCGGCTTTCGTGCAGCTGGTGAGCGGCGGCGACGAGGCGGGCGCCGACAATGCGGCGGCCAATGCGACAATGGCGCGCTGCATCGCCCGTTGTCGCCCCTTCGTGTGGCTGATCTGGGCCGGTCTCTTCACCAGCGCCGCGCTCGGTATTCACCTGTTCGGGTGAACGGCACAACGGTGATCCATCGGCGGCTGGCTTTCGTAATCAGGCAAAACGACATAACACTGGAACAACTATGAGCGACCAACACTCCATCTCCGGCGAACGGACCTTCCTCAGTATCCGCCTGCACCAGGGCACGGTCACCGGCAATATGCTGACCTTCTACCTGTGCTGCTACGCCGCGATCATGCTGGCCACTTTCGTGCCGCAGACGCAGCCCTTCCTGTTGGGAGAGGTGTTGAAGCTGGATCCCTCACGGCAGGGCGTGGTCAGCGGCAACCTGAACTTCTGGGGTGAGATCGTCATCATCCTGACCGTGGGCTTCTGGGGTTCCCTGTCTGACAGGGTCGGCCGCCGCTTCGTCACGGCCATCGGTTTCCTGCTCGCCGCGGCGGGCATTTGCCTGTACGGCGTAGCCAGGGAAGTCAGCGGCCTGCTGTTGGCGCGCGTGGTGTATTCAGCCGGGATCGCCTCGATAAGCACGATGATGATCACCCTGATGGCGGACTACGTGGCCAACGCGAGCCGCGGCAAGGCGACCGGACTACTCGGCATCATGAACGGTCTCGGCGCGATGACCGCCGCGCTGTTCCTGCTGAAATTGCCAGCCATGTTCAAAGCGGGCGGCATGGACGCCGAGGCTGCGGCCTTCGCCACCTACAGCATCATGGCAGGCGTCACCGCGGCGCTCGCGCTACTGATGTTCTTCGGGCTACGCAAAGGCGTGACGCACCAGCACGAGGAACGCATACCGATACTGCGCCAACTGCAGGAGGGTCTGGTGGAAGCTCGCCGGCCGGTGATCGCGCTGGCCTATGCGGCATCCTTCGTCGCCCGGGGCAACCTCGCCGTGGTGGGCACGTTCTTTACCCTGTGGGCGACCCTTTACGGCACCTCTGAACTGGGTATGACGGCTGCGGATGCGTTAGCGAAAGGCGGCGCCGTGGTGGCGATCTCCTATGGCGCATCGCTATTGAGCGCGCCGGTGTTCGGCATCCTGGCGGACCGTATCAACCGCATCTCCGCGCTGGCGATCACGCTGACCATCAGCGCTGTCGGCTACAGCAGCACCTTTTTTGTCGAGAACCCTTTTTCCATGGGCGCGATTATCGCGCTGATCCTGATCGGCATGGCGGAGGTCGGCTGTATCATCACCAGCGGGGTGCTAATTGCGGAACACGCGCCCGATCGGCTGCGCGGCTCGGTGGTGGGCGTGTTCACACTGACCGGGGCGATCGGGATTCTGATCGCCAGCGTGGTGGGCGGCTACCTGTTCGACCACTGGCTGAAATCCGGGCCCTTTGTCTTCTTCGGGTTGATTTCGTTTGCGGTGTTGCTGTGGGCGCTGGTGTTGCGGCGCGCCCCTGATACCGCGGCTCACGCGGCCTGAGCCCAGCCTCGATCAACCACCGGGCCGGGGCTTCGACTTGCGGTACCGGCCGAACCGCTGTACCGCCTGCGAGCGGGGCCTCCGGATCAATGATCCACGCCCATGCTGCGTTCGCTGGCTTTCGTCATCATCTGTACCCCGACGTTGCGGGAAACCAGTGAGAACAGCCGGCTGCCCCAGCGCAGCTGTCGGTTGGCCAGCCGCGTCGGGCCTTTCGCCAGGTGGGCGAAGGCGTCCTCGACGACGTCTTCCGGACTGTCCGCAGCGCGTACCGGTTCGTCGACGCTGCCATGTTGGCCGCGTTCCACCTTGAGGCGCCGCAGGGCGGGCGTGTCGGTCTCGCCGAGAATCAGACCGAGCACATCGACACCCCGCGGTTTGAGCTCGGTCCACAATGCCTCGGCGAAGACCATGTCAAACGCCTTGGTCGCGCCATAGGCCACCATGTTGGGCGCCCCGACAAAGCCCGCCCCCGAGCCGATCAGCACAATGCCGCCGCGACCGCGCTCAACCATCGGACGGGCGAGATGGTGGCAGAGCTGCATCGGCACGGTGCAGTTGCGGTGCAGCATGGATTCGGCATGTTCCAGCGGCGCGTCCAGGAAGTGGCGGAGATCGTTCTCGGCACCGGCGCAGTAGACCAGGCAACCAACCTCCAGGTCGGCAACGGCAGTCGTCACCCGGGCCGCCGCATCCGGCGCAGAGAGGTCGAGGGCGAGCGCGCGCGTCTCCACGCCATGGCGGGTCCGGATGCCGGCGGCTACTTCGTCGAGAAGCGCCTGGCGCCGGGCCAGCAGCACGACGTTGAGCCCGCGCGCGGCGAAGCCCTCCGCGAAGGCCGCACCCACGCCGTCGGAGGCGCCGGCAACCAGGGCCCAGCTACCATATTGTCGGGCAAACTCCATGACTGTTTCCCTCTTGTTCAGTAAGGCGACGCAACGCAGGCAAACATTGAAGCAAGCGCGCAGAAAACCGTCAATGCATGCCTGGAGTCGCTTTCAACCATTTTCCCCCGGGTGCCATCGCATGCTATCGTAATGCCTCCCTCGCCAGCGGAAATAATAATGAATTGGGAAGCGATCGGTGCCGTCGGTGAAATCCTCAGTGCAATGGGTGTTGTTGTTACACTCGGCTACCTCGCTGTCCAGATTCGCCAGTCAAACGCCATCGCCAGCTGGGAAACCCATCGCTCTGCAGTGGCGGGTTTTTCCGATGCATTCCAGAATATTGCCAACGATGCCGATAATGCGCGTGTCTATCGATGCGGACTGTTCGATCTACAGAGTCTTGCGCCCGATGATCGCCTTCGCTTCAGCAACATCGTGGCGGGTTCGCGAGGTAATCGAGAAAGGCAGACTGGAAGTACCGGCGATAGATGCAATGAACCCGACCTTTATGGTGTCCTCCGCGAATATTCAACAGGGATGATCGACGCCGAAACGATTGCAAGCTTCAGTGCGCCGCAGGACGGCGATAGCGCGCCGGTCATTAACTTGCTGCCGGGGTGAGACAAGCTGATATGCGCTTACTGTATTCGTGTAGCAGGCCAGGCATGGCTGGAGATCACAATGACGATTGAAGAACTGGGCAACCTCGGCGAATTTCTGGCGGCGATCGCAACGCTCATCACATTGATCTATCTGGCGCTGCAGATTCGCCAGAATACAAGCCTGTTGCAGCTTTCCGAGACCAGGGGAACACAGGAGGACGCCGATCGGTGGCGCAGTTTACTGATCGAAAACAAGGATGTCGCCTCCCTGTACCGTCGCGGATTGGCCGACTACGACTCGCTGGACGCCGATGATCGCCTGCGCTTCAGAATGCTACACGACCAGTTGTTCTTTGGCTGGCAGGCGATATTCAGCCAGCATCCGCGCCACCCGAGAGTGCCATCGGGTTTCATAAAAAGCACGTTCCGTCAGCCCGGGGGCCAACAGTATTGGGAGAAATCCAAACATCGCTTCAGTCCGGAGTTTGTAGCCTTCGTCGATAGCTGCCGGTGAAACAGCGGACTATTCACTCGCAGGAATCGGGTGCAGCCCGGGAAGCTAGGCACCCTCGACATCCGCGAACAGATCGCGCTTTTTGAAGCCCGCGGTCATGAACCGGCCGAACGCCTTGCCGCCAGTCAGCCAGGCGACCTTCGCGCCACTCTTGTTGGTTTTCAGAATACCGTCAACCAGGAAAGGGGTAACCGTCTCCACCGTGTCGCCGAGTATGTTGAAGATCTTCTTGCTCTTCTGCCACTCGGGAGAACTGGTGTCGTAGTCACCGACGAGCAGGTCGGTCACCACAATGCCCGGGCTCAGGGTGCATACCTGTACCCCGGAGTCACCCAGCTCTTTCTGCAAGGCCCTGGTCAGGTAGTTGATCGCCCGCTTGGTCGAGCCGTAGACCGCCATGCCCGGCTGCGTCTGCCCGCCGCTGCCAAAGCCTTCCATGTTCCAGATCTGGCCGCCGCCCTGTGCGCGCATGCCCCGCAGGACGACCCGGTTGGCCAGCAACATCCCGCACAGGTTGACCCGCACCACGTTTTCGATATCGGCGATATCGGTATCGGCCAGGTTTTTGCGCGGTGCGCTGATACCCGCGTTGTTAATCCATACATCCACCCGGGAGAAGCGCTGCTGCGCAGCGTCCCAGAGGCCCTGTAGCTGCGCGGCATCGGCGATGTCGCAGGCGAAACCCGCCGCCTTGTCCCCGGCGTTCAGCTCGCCCAGCACGGCATCCACCGCGCCCTGGCTGCGCCCGTTGACAACCACCTGGCAACCACGCGCGAGAAAGTTCTCGGCAAGGCCCCGCCCGATACCCCGTGTACTGCCGGTTATTACTACTGTCTTCATCGTTGGCTCCGTTAGTGTATTTACCCATGAACCGCTACCCTCGCGCGCGTAGTGGTTTAGTTTGAAATCGCTGCTGACACAGGTTGTTATATTGATATAACATTAGTCATATGACCAGTCCCTATCCTGTTTTTTCCATCGGCTCCGTCGGCTACAACCTGCTGCAGCTGCGCGGTACCTGGCACGATCATATCGAGCTGTACAATCTCGACGGCACGCCCCTGGACGACGATACCGCGGCGGGCAGCGGCAGTCCGGGGCCGGGGCCCTTCGACAACCTGGTGTACATCGACTTCGACGGTGAACATTTCTCCCTGACCAACGTACACCTGCGCGGGCGGGAGCCGTCCGCCAAGACCTTCACCGGCCGCCTGCGCGATAACCTGCTGGTATTCGATCCGCTGGGGCCGGGCGCCTACGAGAACATCGGCATGTCCGGAGGCCCCGGCATCCTGACCTTCAACGCGCGCAAACTGGGGGCGGCGACGGACGTCTACATGGAGCCCGACTTCATCATGCTGACCGCGCCCGGCGAGCGTGTGAGGCACACCGTGCTGTATCGCGACGGAGTGGCCAATCGCACCCTGACAGCGAGGGGCACACGCCTGCTGCCCACCTGCGACAGCCGCCACGCACTGGACCCGCGCGGCCAGGACGGCCCGGTACACGAGGTCCCGTTCAGCTCGCCCATCTGGCAGCACCTGGCGAAAGACGGTTGAGCCCGGGAGCCCGTCGGACCCGGATGCTACTGTGGTGGCGGGGAATCACCTGCGATTGACATTAGTCAAACGCGGCGGGAAGGTGTCGCCCTAAGATAGACCGCTATAGTCGCCGCCCAGCGGGCGACAGTCAGCCACCCACGAAGGTATTACCCATGAGCGAGCGCATACTCACCCCCATCATCGACCTGGTGGAACAGTCGCCGGACGTCAACAACCGCGAGGTATTCAACAAGTTGTGGGCGATCCTCGCGGATATGGACGCGAAGATCCAGGCGCGCTTCGAACTGACCCTGGACCCCTGCAGCGAGCGCTTCGCGGACTACCGCGACATCAGCGTGGCCGAGCAGCGCTCCGAGGGCTCGCTGAAGACCTACTCCGGCCCAGAGGTGGACTGGTATGTGCACTCCTACATCGGTTCTCCGGAGTCCACTTTCACCAATATGCACATTACGGTCAGCCTCGGGCCGCAATCCCTTGTCCCGAACTTCGGCTTCGCGCTGGGCACGGTACCGGACCTGTTCATGTACATGGATTACCTGCCCAGGGTGGATCTTATCGCCAATCCGGAATACGCGGACCGCTACTATACCGAGGTGAACGAGGAGTTCCTGGACCTGCAGGCCGACGAGCGGTTCAACCCTTTCATCAGCCGCGACCTCTACACCCGCATCGCGATGACGCCCACCGCGGTCGGCTATACGGCGACTTCAAGCGACGACGTGATCGAGAAGGTGAAAGGTATTGCAATGAGCCGCCTGGACCGCTGGCTCCAGTGGCTGGACGAAGCCGAAGCGACAGCCGTCGCGGACAGGGCCGGCATCGCCGCGCGCGATGAGCGCATCCGCCGCACCATCTGCGAACGCGACCCGGCCAACAATCTCGGCGAGAGGCTGTTTGGCAAGGATAACGCCGAGGCAATGGTGGCCACTCTGTGGGGCGGTACCCGCACCCTGCCGCGACCGGACGGGACCTGAGTTTTCCGGCGCCGGGCGCGCCGCGGCTTGCTCAGGCCGGTTCAACACCGACGGCCGGCGCCCGCTGGCGCACCGGCGGCTTCAGCGGAATTTCCTGCAGCAACAACTCCACGCCCTCCTCCCGCGATTTTTTCCGCGCGGCCGAGGGAATCGCAAACAGGCGCTTGCCGCGGTATTTCTCCACTTCATCGCTGTCGATCTGCCAGCCCCGTTGTTCGATCAGGTCGCGGCGCATCTTCCGGTAGGTGCTCATGAAGCGATCGGACTTGACCGACACTTCTTCATTCAGGTTTTCCGCGAGGTAGAACGGCCGCGTCTCCTCGACGATGGCGGTATCCTCACGCAGCACCTTTTCCAGCCGCTTCAACGACCCCCTGTCGAACAGCCGTGAGCGGAAAAAGTTGCGTACCTGTATCGCAAACGTTTTGGTGGTGTGCTCATCCACCGGCGTGTTGGCGTCAAACATGATGATATGCATCTTCGGATTGGCCTCTATGTGCATACGGATGGTATTGCCCGCCATGTAGAAGGTCGGGTGCACATGGGTTTTTGCCTGGTCCTTGCGAATGAAGCGACGCAGTCCGCCTTTCAGCGCCGGCGGATACATTTCGTTGGTGGAGGTCGCCCAGCCATCGTGACGCTCCAGTTTGATGATCTTGTTGCGCCGCGCCGTGTGGTTGTAACCGAACATCGGGTGCACGAAAGAGGCGTGGGCGATGTCGATGCCATTTTCCAGCACCCTGGCCGCATCGGCCTCCCATATCCATTCCGAGCGCACATCGCGCCAGTTCGGGTCGCCAAATTCGGGAAATGGCGGAATGGGGAAGCGCTCGGCTTCCGGCAAATCGCCCATGAATACCCAGACCATGCCGTAGCGCTCTTCGGTAGGGTAACTGTCGACCCGCGCCTTGTCGGGAATTTTCGAATCCTCTTCCATTTCAGAAGGGATGAGCACGCAGCGGCCCTCACCGTTGTACTGCCAGCCGTGGTAGGGACAGGTCACATTACCGTTGGTTATCCAGCCTTTGCTGAGTGAGCCGCCGCGATGCAGGCAGGTGTCCGCCAGGCAGTGCACCTTGCCGGCCCCGTCGCGGAACAGCACCAGTTGCTGACCCAGCATCTTGACCCGAACCGGCTCGGTGCCTACCTTGTCGGACCACTCGGCCACATACCATAGATTGATTAACACACGTTTTCCCCGCAAAAATTCATGGACGTCTGCTTCCAGGACGCGCCTACGAAATTTATTATTCTCTGAAGACGTATGCGGCAAACTGATTTTTATCAATTTTTCTGCGCATTGCCGTGGCAGCATGGCGCTGGCCAACACGCAAAAAAACTATCGGGGGAGCGGGCGGCAATGACCACCAGGGCTGTTTACAGGGCGATCGCCATTCCCGGCGCGGAGCCGCCTTACGACCGCGCATCACTGAAGGTGTACTACCCGGCCGTCTATGGCGGCACCGCCGAGGAGCGCAACTCCGGCGTGATTCCCGCGGACAGCGCCCTTGCGCCGTTCCCCGTGGTCATCCTGCTCCCCGGCATCAACGTCGGGCCCGAATGCTATGGCTGGCTGGCCAAAGGCCTCGCCGAGCGGGGCGCGGTGACAGTCACGTTCACCCTGGTGGCAGAGGAGATGCCAGGCTATATCAGCCTGACACCGGGGCTGGCGATACCCGCGCTGTTACCCGAGAACTACGGCGCGACACCCAGCGCGACAGCCATAGGACCGATCCTCGACGACCTCGCGGCCATGAACAAGAGCGGCGTGCTGGCAGGGTGCCTCGACCTCGAGCGCATCGCGCTCGGCGGCCACTCCGCCGGGGGCACCGCTGCATTGCTGAACGCCAGGCCGGACTGGTTCCCGGGCATCCGCGCCACTTTCAGTTATGGCGCACACACCGCCGCGGCTGCCGCGCTGGGCCACCCTGTGGACAGTTTTTTTGCCACGCCGACGGAACTGCCCACGCTGCTAATGGGCGGCACCCGGGACGGCTGCATCGCCGGCAGCGCCGGACGCTACGGCGACGGCGAATCGTCGCCGACCGAGCGTGTGGAGCGCACATTCGACGAGGCCATGGCGGGGAATCGCGCGGATTGCGCACTGGTCCTGATCGAGGGCGCCAATCATTTCTCCATGGCCCATCCCGCCGATGACAGTACAGGCAGGCCGTTTATCGATATGGAGACCACGCAGCCGGACGTCGCCATTCGCGAGTTGCTGTTGCGCCTGGTCGGTGATTTCACCGGCGGCTATGTAGGCGGCGACGCCGCGATGCTGGACCGTTTCCGGATGACCCTGAGCAGCGGGCACCCCCTGATCGCCCGTGGCGAGTTGCGCCCAGGAATTGATATTTAGCAAAGATCATCCATCATTGAGTCGCCACCATACGGCACACAACCGATTAATGAGCGGATAAAGGAAACCCCATGTCAGAAGACAAAAAACCCAGTAACTGGCAGCAGGCTATCGAGGGCGAGTGGCACGGCTGCCCCTCCCTGTTTGAACACGACGGCACGCACGTGGGCACCAACAAGGTGAACCGCGCCAGCGAGTTCAAGGACGGCCGCACCACCTACTGGATGGAAACAAAATTCGATGCCACCGGCCCGCTGACGGACCGTTTCGAGATCGGCTCGCGCATGGAGTTCGGCGTCATCGACTCCGACCAGGACCGCATCTATACCGGGCCGGACTTCATCGGTTCCGGTCGCCCCTACGGCCTGCTGGTTGATTCCCGCTACTACTCGCCCGGCTGGAACGTGGACCTGCGTACGGTCAACCACGTGGTGCCCGAACTGGGCATACAGGTCTACTCCTCGCAGCTCTTTGAGGCGGACACCGTCGTCGGCGTATTCAACGGCCTGTACGTTGTGACCCAGGACCATGACAGCAATCCCGCCACACAGAAAAAAGTCAGCGAGTGGATAGAAAAGGAAAAGCGCGAGGGCCGCACGCCCTTCAACCTGCCCGTCAAGCACGCCGGCGTGTTCAGCGGCGAGTTCGAGGTGTATGACGCCAACCAGCAGTTCGTCGGCCACAATAAGGTCACCATCCATCACCGGCCTATAAACCTGCTGCACTCGGAGCAGACCATCGAGATCGAGGGCGTGAACAACCTCAAGTGGACGGCGATGCGCACCCGCAACGGCGGCAGCCACCAGTTCCACGGCCCGGACCTCTACGGCAATGGCAAATCCTATGGGCGCTACCTCTACAGCACCCGACACGAGTACGGCAAGGCGCACAAGATGTGGTCCCGCGAAACCATGGTGGACGCCGATTACACCATGGTCTGCGCCTGGCAGTTCATTCGATCCTCGAGGGAGGAATACACGACCTTCGGGGTGCTGCGTTTCGAGCCGGGCGAAAACGTGCTGGCGGCCAGTTATATCGACTAGGCGCCTGTCGGGCCGGACAGGCGGGAGGGTAGGGCCGGTTTTCCGCCGTATTCGATGCCCGACAACCTCCCGGGCTAGTCAGTTCCTGCTGAAATCATTACCATGCGGATAGGCCAACCCGCTGGTAACGACCTTGACGACTCAGCCCACCAACACACGGCAACAGCTTCCCACGATATACAACGGCCTCGACGCCGCGGCAGTGGCTCGGCTCAATGCCCTGACCGGCCAGCGAACCCTTACGCCCGGCGAATACCTGTTCCTGCAGCACACGCCGGCAAAGTCTGTCTACGTGCTGGAGTCCGGTATGCTGATGATGGAGCGCTCCTCGTCCACCGGGCGGCGGCAGGTGATGGCCTTCATGCACCCCGGCAACTACATCGGGATTACCCACAACGAACACTACGACTTCACCGTATCGGCGCTGGCGAAATCAACCGTCTGCGAGATACCCCTGAAAGCCTTCGTCACACTGCAGGACGAGCTGCCGCAACTGAAGGACAACGTGCGGCGCATCGGCGGCAACATTCTCGCCCACGCGTTCGACCAGGTGTTCGCACTGGGCCAGAAGAAGGCCCACGAGCGGGTCTGTTTCCTGCTCAAGCAACTGTCGGACCGGCTGCCACCGCAGCGTTGCCACTGTGTCGAGTTGATTATGACCAGGCAGGATATCGCCGACTACCTGGGGCTGACGATTGAAACTGTCAGCCGGGCATTCTCCAAGTTAAAGCAGGAGGGCCTGATCGACGTCTTTTCGGCGCACACCATCGAAATTCGCGACATGGCAACAATCGAAGAACTGGCCCTGGCGGATTGAAGTGCCACCACCCTGAAGGTTGCCTAATCCCGGAGAATCCGGCTCAACGCCTGAAGAAAGCCGCTGCGGCCTGCTGCATCACGGCCAGTTCCGCGGCCACAGCGGTATCGGCATTCACCCATCGCCACCACGCGGACACCGCGGCATGACCGGACAGGGCGTCCTCCGCGCCGAACAGTGGCGCCAGCAGTAACAGGTAGGACAGGTGCGGCGCCAGCGCCAGGTCGCCCAGGTGCAGGGAACGCGCTGTCGCGTCGCCTTGCGCAGCCAGCACGCGCTCCAGTCGCGCCAGTTCCTCGCCCATGCCTTCCAGCAGCGCGGCGGCGTTGTCCCGTTTGGCCGCCGCGGCGAACATCGGGAACACGGCGCCGGGCCCCAGGCAGGTATCGGCGCAACGCGCCAGGGTCTGCATCGCGGCGCGCTGCAGCGCGCCTTCCGGCAGCAGTCCGCTCTGCGCAAAGCAGCTTTCAAGATACTCCAGGATCACCCAGGAATCCGACAGGTGGGAGCCGTCATCCAGTTGCAATACGGGAATCTTCCCGTACGGATAGCGGGCCGCGAACTCCGGTGTACGCAACGATACCGGAGGCGACTCGACAGCCACCGGCATCCGGGCGCGCCGTATTTGCATGCGCACACGCGTTGCATAGGGTGAATGATCAAGACTGTACAGTTTCAAGGTGCTCTCCAGTGATGGGTCGGTCGCAACAGGACAACGACTATATACCTTAAAGACATAATATTATATCTTTTGAAGAATACCCAGCAGGAGAACGGTGAATGGAGAGCAGCGACAAGACCGCACGGCAAATTTACCAGGATGTGAAAAACAATCCCGCGCGCAAGCGCTTCGGCTTCGGAAGCAAGGCCGTACTGGTAAATATCGACCTGCAGAAGGCCTACACGCGCACCGACCTGTTCACCACGGCGTACGAAACCGACCCGCGGCAACTCGACTACGTGAACCAACTCGCCAGCTGCTTTCGCGCACTCGACTGGCCGGTGGTGTGGACACACGTTGCCTATATGGACTCGGGCGAGGATGCCGGCATCTGGGGTACGCGCACCGATACGCCGGACTCCCTGCAGAATATCAAGTTCAATTCCGAACGCTCGGAGTTCGACGACCGCCTCGACATCGACCGGCAACGCGACGTGATCTACCTGAAGAAGATGCCCTCGGCTTTTTTCGAGACGCAGCTGCAATCCCTGCTGGTGTGGCACCGGGTCGACACGGTAGTGC
This sequence comes from Gammaproteobacteria bacterium, assembly GCA_030427485.1. Lineage (GTDB taxonomy): Bacteria > Pseudomonadota > Gammaproteobacteria > Pseudomonadales > Halieaceae > Marimicrobium. The sequence goes on along the minus strand of JAUICG010000008.1, from coordinate 150,525 downwards.
TGACGGGCGGCTCCACCTCCGGTTGTATTCGCGCGACGGCGGTGGAAAGCCTGTCCCGCGGCTATCGCACCATCGTTCCCGAGCAGTGCGTGGCCGACAAGCACGAGAGCTACCATTTCGCCAATCTCACAGACCTGTCGTTGAAATACGCCGATGTGGTGGAGGTGGAGGAGGTCCTCGACTGGCTGGGACAACAGCAGCGCGAAAAGGTGAGCGGGCGACAATGAAAAGCGACCCGGATTTCTACGACTACTGGCCCTACGAGGGCCGACCGCGAATCGAGTGGCCCGGCGGCGCGCGAATCGCCTTCTGGGTGGCCCCGAATATTGAGTTCTACGAGCTGAACCCGCCGACGAATCCCCACCGCAAAGCGTGGCCGCAGCCTTATCCGGCCACCCAGGGATACAGCATCCGCGACTACGGCAACCGCGTGGGCCATGTCAGGCAAATGGAGGTACTGGATCGCTACGGCGTACGCGGCTCGGTATCCCTGTCCACCGCGCTGTGCGACCACCACCCGGAACTCATCGCGATGTGCGCGGAACGCAACTGGGAGTTTTTCAGCCACGGCATCTACAACACGCGCTACACCTACGGCATGTCGGAAGAGCAGGAGCGGGACATGATTCGCGATGCGATGGCAAGCATCCACCGGCATACCGGCCAACAGTGTGCGGGCTACCTGGCGCCGGCGCTGTCGCACTCCGAACTGACGCTGGACCTGTTTGCCGAGGTGGGCACCGAACTGTTCGGCGACAACGGCGGCTTCTATACCTGCGATCTGTTTCACGACGACCAGCCGACCCCGATCCGGCTGCGCAGCGACAAGCGCTTTGTGTCCATTCCCTACTCGCTGGAAATGAACGATACCATTGCCTACGTGGTCAACCGCGTGGAACCGCGGCGCTACGGGCAGATGCTGAAAGATAATTTCGACCGCCTGTACGCCGAAGGCGCTGATTCGGGCACGGTAATGTGCATTCCCACCCACAACTACCAGGTGAGCTGCCCCCACCGTCTGAAGGCCTTCGAGGAAGCGCTGGAGTACATAACCGGACACGCCGACGTATGGGTGACCACGGGGCGCGAGATTGCGCAACACTTCATCGAGCGGCACTACGACGCAAGTCTGAGGGATATCGCGGCACGGGAGGCGGGAGCATGACGCTGGACAGGGAGCACCTCGAGTATCCCCGGCGCCGCTATGGCATGGACCACGAGCGCTATGACTGGAGTCTGTTGTCACAGCGCAGGCCGGTACACTGGCCGGACGGAAAATCCCTGGCGCTCTGGATCAATGTCGGGCTGCAGTTTTTCCCGTTGAACCAGCGCGGCAAGCCCTTTGGGGTACCCGGCGGCATGACCATGCCCTACCCGGATCTGCGCCATTATTCGCTGCGCGACTACGGTAACCGGGTCGGTATCTACCGCCTGCTGAACGCGTTTGACAAATTTAAGATCAGGGCCAGTTTCGCCTTCAGCACCGAACTGGCGGAGCGCATACCCTACCTGCTGGACCGCATCGTCGCGCGCGGCGATGAAATACTCTGCCACGGCTGGAACATGGATAGCCTGCACTACGGCGGCATGGACGAGCGCGAGGAAGGTGAACTGGTGGCACGGGCCGTCGGCCGGCTGCGCGAACTCAGCGGCCAGGCGGTCCGGGGCTGGCTCAGTCCGGCGCGCAACGAAAGCGAGCGAACGCCGGAACTGCTGGCCGCAAACGGCATCGAGTATTTCTGTGACTGGGTGAACGACGACATGCCCTTCGAGTTTCGCACCGGCAACGGGCCGCTGATCGCGATGCCGCTGTCCAACGAACTGGAAGACTACTTTATCCTGGTGAACAATTTGCACTCGGAGCAATCGTGGCTGGAGCAGGTGTGCGATGCCGCGGACTTTCTGCTCGCGGAGGCGCGGTCCAGCGGCTGCGGGCGTATCCTGGCACTGAATATCCATCCCTGGCTGATGGGCCAACCGCACCGCATTGGCGTACTGGAACAAGCGCTGGCGTATATCAGCGGCCTGGACGGCGTGTGGTCCGCTCATGCCGGCAGCATCTGCACAAGCTGGCGGGAACAACAGGACTGAGGAACTCTGATGAACGCGATTGCCGATCTGTTTAGTGACGCCGCGCTGCGCGCCCTGGAGCGCGACACGCCGACGCCCCTGTACTTCAAGCTCTACAGCCTGCTGAAAGGCGCGATCCTCGACGGCACCATCGAAAACGGCGCTCAGATGCCCACCGAACAACAGCTGGCGGAAACCTTCGGCGTATCGCGCATCACGGCGAAGCGCGCGATGGATGAACTGGCGGCGGAAGAGTTGGTCGAGCGCCGCCGCGGCAAGGGCACGCACGTCACCTACGAGTACTCACCCAGGCCCGTACAGGCGCCTCTGGTGGGCATGCTGCAGGAAATCGAGAGCATGGCCCGCCACTCGGACGTCAAAGTGCTGAAGTGCCGCATGCAGGTGCCCCCCGCCCATATTCGCGAGGAGCTCGGCACCGGCGGCAATGACAAGGTGCTGCAACTGGAACGGGTGCGCTACAGGGAAGGCCAACCCTTTGGTTACTACATGAGTTGGACCGCCGGTCTCAAGAAGCCCGTGGGCAAGCGCGATTTCCAGAAGTCACCGCGCCTGGCCATCTTCCGCAAACAGGGCCTGAAAATCAGCCGTGTCACCCAGACCATCAGCGCTACCGCCGCCACCGCGCAACTGGCTGACGCCCTGGATACGAAAGTGGGCGCGCCGCTGTTGAGCCTGGTGCGGCACTCATTCCGTACCGTGCGGGGACAGGAGCAACTCACGGATTTCCTGCAGGTCTACTACCACCCCGACCGTTTCCAGTACCAGATGGATCTCACGCTCGATGAATGATACTGGCGAGAAGCACAACGCACGGCTGCGGCAGCGCCTGGCGCTGCCGACTGTGGTCAAGGCCCCGGGCGTGTATGACGCCCTCTCGGCATTACTGGTGGAGCAGGCGGGTTTCGACTGCGCGTTCGTATCCGGCGCCGGCATCGCCTTCTCCCGCTACGGCAGGCCCGACATGGGCCTGGTGACCGCCAGTGAAGTCGCCTCTACCGTGGCGGCCATGCGCGAACGCGTGGATATTCCGCTGGTCGTGGATATGGATACCGGATTTGGCAACGCGCTCAATGCGCAGCGCACGCTGCGCGAGTTCGAACGGGCCGGCGCCTCCGCCGTGCAGATGGAGGACCAGACCTTTCCCAAGCGGTGCGGCCACATGGCCGGCAAGGGCGTGATTCCCGCCGGCGAGATGGTGGGCAAGATACACGCCGTGGTGGATGCGCGCGCGGACGAACGCACCGTGGTGATTGCCCGCACGGACGCACTGGCCATCAATGGCCTGGAAGACGCGATGGAGCGTGGCGAGCGCTATCTGGAGGCGGGTGCCGACGCGCTGTTCATCGAGGCCCCGGGCACCAGGGAGCAGATCAACCGCATCGGCGAACGCTTTGGTCGGCGCACGCCGCTGGTGTACAACCTGCTGGAGGGCGGCAACAGCCCCATCTCCACGGCGGCCGAGGTCGAAGCCGCGGGCTTTCGCGTCGCGCTGTTTCCCGTCGCCCTGCTGCACGCGATAGTGCCGGTGATGCAGGCGCTGCTGCGCACCATCGCCGCACAGGGAAGTACCGTCGATCAACAGCCCGCAATGCTCGACATCTCGCGCATCAATCAACTGCTCGGCGCACCCGATTTGCTCGGCGTCGCCGAGCGCTACAAGGGTGATCACTAGACCATGCTGAAGGTATTGCGTTGGGCCATGCGGGGGTTGCTGGCACTCGTTCTGCTCCTGCTTCTGGGCATCGCCTTTCTGTGGTGGAGCAACCGGGATATTCCGATGGCGGAACTGGAGCGGGAGTACGGCGGAGACGACCTGCGGCGCCTGGAAGTCGACGGCGTCAACCTGGCCTACCGGGTGAGCGGCGAAGGGCCGCCCGTGGTACTGCTACACTCGCACTTCTACACCATGCGCCAGTGGCAGGCCTGGACCGAGCAACTGGAAAAACACTTTACGGTCATCCGCTACGACCTGACCAGCCACGGGCTCACCGGCGCGGACCCGTCCGGCGATTACTCCTATGCGCGCGGCGTGCAACTGCTGACGGCGCTGCTCGACCACCTCGGCATCGAGACCGCCGCACTCGTCGGCTCCTCCACGGGCGGAGCGGTGGCCAGGCACTTCGCCGCGACTCACCCCGACCGGGTGCGCGGACTCGTCCTTATCAACACCCCGGGAATGCCGAGGCCGGCCAACCCCCATATGGAACGCGGCATGCCGGGCTGGGCGGGGTACCTGTTCTATCTGCTGCCAGAAGGCCTGTTCAAACCCTTTCTCGCAGCGGCGGTAGCAGACCCCGCCACGATCAGCGACGAACTGGTCCACGAGATACACCGCATGTACCGCGGTGAAGGCAACCGCTGGGCCGAATTTGAGCGCATGAGCACCTGGGAGCCCTCTGACATCAGCGCGGAACTGCAACTCATCAGTGCGCCGACGCTGATTATGTGGGGGGAAGAGAACCCGCAACTGCCAGTCGCCCACGCCGATCTTTACCGCGAGCAACTGACCAACGCCGCCTCGGTCGACACTGTGATCTACCCCGGCGTAGGCCACGTGATTCCTCTGGAGATACCCGGGCGCTCCGCGACCGATGCACAAACCTTCCTGGAGCAACTGCCATGAGGTACCGCACCACCCTGCTGTCGCTGCTTCTGCTGGCGCTGCTCGGCGCCTGTTCGAAGGAGCCGGAACTGCCCCCGGCCGCCCCGTTGCAGACGGACCCCGCGGTGATCGCGACGCTGTACGGCGCCGGGCCGGGCCCGCATCAGGTTTCGAAAATCGCGGATTTCGAGCTGGCCGCTGCCGGGGATCGACGCGCGCTGTCGCTGGATATCCTCTACCCCACCGACGGCGGGCCGTTCCCGGTGATTCTGTTTTCGCACGGCAACTGGTCCGATCGGCACAGTTATGACCGCCTGATTGAACACTGGGTATCCCACGGCTACGTGGTCATCGCGCCCGATCACCTGGACTGCTGCGGTATGGCGAAAGGCATTTTCAACAGCCTGCGCTATGGCAACCTGGGCCTGATCCAGGCGCGGGTCGACGACCTGAACCGCCTGCTGGAGGCACTGCCCGGCCTCGCAGGCGCGGCGAGCGAACTCGAGGGCAAGGTCGATCCGGGGCATATCGCGCTGGCGGGTCACTCTTTCGGCGCCTTCAGTGCGCAGCAGTTCGGCGGCGCCGCGGCGCTGGACCCCGATACCGGGGCATACCTGGACGCGCTGGATGATCGGGTCGACGCGATTGTCGCGCTGTCTCCTCCCGGCCCGATGTTCGACGAGATCACGGCGGACAGCTGGCTGGGGCTGGCCGCCCCGACCCTGGTCACCACCGGCACCTGGGACTCTCAACCGACCTTCTGGCCGGACTGGCGCATGCACCTGATGTCGTTTGAAACGGCGAGGCCCGGCGGCAAGTACGCACTGGTGGTGGAGGGGGCTGATCACTACCTGGGGAACCTGATTTGCCGGACTGACCGGGAGCAGCCGCCGCAGGAGGATGCATTGACCATGGTGCATGTTGCGACTACCGCCTTTCTTGATAGCTACCTGAGGGATAGTGAGGGCGCGCGGGCGGTGCTGGATGGGGACGGCCTGGCTGATACCACTGGCGGCTTCGCCCACCTGATGCGGCGGTGATCCAATCTGGGTGATGCGGGGTATCAAGGAAACAACAGGAAAGGATTTCCATTAATCTGCGGGTCCGGCGTTTGCGAAGCCTGTAAATCATTTTTCAGTCGCTCCACGTAATTCGCTTGGTGAAAAATGATTTACAGGCTTCGCAAACGCCTACAGCCACAACTGGACGTAGAACAACCCAGGGAGAGTATTCGTGACGCGGTATCACGCGCTCGGCATAGGGGCCTGCCTGCTGATCATGGCGGTGATCGTGGGACTGGGGCCTTACAGTTCGGCGGGCATGTTCCTGCCGGACCAGGGTGCGAGCTGGTATTACTGGAAACTCCCCGAGCCGGATTTCTTCACGCGCTTTGTCGCCTGGTCTTTTTACGCTGCGCACCAGGTGAGCATGTGGTGGCTGATCGCGGCGGCCCAGCGCGAGCGTCCGGGCTACACGCGGGGATTGCACCGCATCAATCGCTGGGCGCTGGCGATCAATGCCGCGTTCGTCGCGCTGCACATTTTCCAGACGCGCTGGACCTATGACGGCCTGGCGCAGGACGTGTCGGTATGGTCTTCCCAGTTCTCGGTGATTTTCATGCTGGTGTTCATCCTGATCATGGAGAACAACCGCAGGGGGCTGCTGTTCGGGAAGAAGGTGGGATGGCTGGAAGAGCCCGGCCGCTTTCTCAGGCGCTACCACGGCTATTATTTCTCCTGGGCGATTGTCTACACGTTCTGGTTCCATCCCATTGAAGACAATATGGGTCACCTGCTGGGTACGTTCTACACGCTGATGATTCTGCTGCAGGGCAGCCTGTTCTTCACGCGGTTTCACACCAATCGCTGGTGGACGTTGCTGCTCGAGGTATTCGTCCTGCTGCACGGGGCGGTGGTGGCCTACATGACGCAGGAGTCAGGGGTGTGGCGCATGTTCCTGTTCGGCTTTTTCGGGCTGCTGGTCGTCACGCAGATGCACGGCGTGGGCCTGGGCCGCGTCAGCCGCTGGCTGGTGGTGGCGGTCTATCTACTCGGTATCCTGTTCTGTTACTGGGGCAGTCCGGAGCTGATTCCCGAGGTGCTGAATATTCCCGCGGCGGAACTCGGCCTGGCTGTACTGTGCGGCGGATTGATCCTCTGGTTTCTGCGCAGCGCTGCGGGAAAGCGCTTTCAATTGCCGGACTGATCGGTCGCCGGGCGAAAACCTTTGGGCAGTCCCGCCTCGGGGGTGAAGCCGTATAACGCCACGCCCGGCAGGGCCTGCGCCAGCACCTCGCGCGCCGCCATCAGCCGCTCGAAGTTCACACCGGTCTTCAGCCCCATGCTCTCCAGCAGGAATACGAGATCCTCGGTGACGATATTGCCGCTGGCGCCCGGGGCAAACGGGCAGCCGCCGATCCCGCCCATGGAGGCATCGACGGTGGTCAGGCCGGCGTCGAGCGCGGCCATCACGTTGGCCAGGCCCTGGCCGCGGGTGTTGTGCAGGTGGATGCCGGTCAGCATTTCGGCACCCAGTAGCCGGTGAATCTCCCGCGTGTACCCGCGCACCTGCACCGGGCTCGCAAAGCCGGTGGTATCGGACAGGCCCACCTCGTCGCAACCGGCTTCCGCGAGTTTCTCAGCCATCTCCAGCACCTTGCCCAACGGTACCTCACCTTCCAGCGTACAACCGAACGCGGTGGACAGGGAGCCCTCCAGCCTGGGGCGCTGCGCAGCGGGCATCGCATCGATTGCCGCGCGAATCCCCCGCACCTCCTCGAGAACCTGCGCGTGGGTGCGCTTCAGGTTCTTCAGGCTGTGTGTCTCACTGACAGACAGCGGCACGGTGAGCTTGTGCGGACGGACGGCGAGCGCATCCCGGGCCCCGCGCAGGTTGGGCACCAGCACGGCCACGGACAGGCCCTCGATCTGCCGTGCATGCGTCACCAGCTCCGCCGTGTCTGCCAGTTGCGGCAGTACTTTTGCCGGTACGAAGGAACCGACCTCGATCTCGGGGATGCCCGCCGCCGCCAACGCGGTGATCCAGCGTTTCTTTGCCGCAGTCGGCATGATCGGGTCAATGCTCTGCAGCCCGTCACGCGGGCCCACTTCACTGATTTCAATATCGATTGTCGACACGGTATCGAACTCCTGAACGCTGCTGTTGCCGGGTGGCAGACGCGGCCCCCGACAATAAGATATAATGTTATATCATACTATCATTTAATCCGAGTTGCGCATCAGGGGACTCAATATGACATCCGGGGCCAAAGCATCATCAGGCGCGGCGGGACCAGTCCGGCCGCTGCAAGGAATCAAGGTCATCGAATTCACCCATATGGTGATGGGGCCGACGGTGGGCCTGATCCTGGCGGACCTCGGCGCCGATGTCATCAAGGTAGAGCCGCTGCAGGGCGACAATACCCGGCGCCTGAAAGGGTCGGGCGGTGGCTATTTCGCGATGTACAACCGCAACAAGTCCAGCCTGTGCCTGGACCTCAAATCCGGCGACGGACTGGCGCTGGCGCGGGACATGGTCAACCGCTGCGATATCATGATCGAGAATTTCCGCCCGGGGGCGATGGACAAACTGGGCCTCGGTTACGAGCAGCTCAGTCGCGACAACCCGGCGCTGATCTATTGCTCGCTGAAAGGCTTCCTCAGCGGCCCCTACGAACATCGCACCGCCCTCGACGAGGTCGCGCAGATGATGGGTGGCCTCGCCTACATGACAGGCCTGCCCGACAGGCCGATGCGGGCGGGCAGCTCGGTCATCGATATCACCGGCGGCATGTTCGGCGTGATCGGCATCCTCGCGGCCTTGCAGGAACGCCACAGCAGCGGCGCCGGACGCCACGTCACCAGTTCCCTGTTCGAGACCACCGCGTTCATGGTGGGGCAGCATATCGCCCAGCAGGGGGTGCTCGGCGAGGAACCGCCCCCGATGAGCGTCAGGCGCAGCGCCTGGTCGGTCTACGATATATTCACCTGCAAGGACGGGGGCCGCGTGTTCGTCGGCGTGGTCAGCGACAGCCTGTGGCAGCGCTTCTGCGAGGAGTTCGGTTTCGACGAGTGGGCGGCGGACGAATCACTGGCGGGAAACAACGCCCGCGTGCTGCGCCGCGACACGATCATTCCGGTGATTCAGGCGCTGTTCGACACCATGGGCATTGAAGAACTGACCGCGCGCCTGGACCGCGCCGGCCTGCCCTTCGCACCCATCAACAAACCCATCGACCTGGTCGACGATCCGCATATGCAGGCGGGCGGCCTGCTGGACATAGAACTCGACAACGGCGAGACCATCAGGCTGCCCGCGCTGCCGGTGGAATTCGACGGCGAAAAAACGGGCGTATACCGGCAGTTGCCCCGGCCCGGGCAGGGCGGGCTTGACTACCTGGCGCGGTTGGGTATTTCCGGTGAGCGGCTGGAGAAACTGGTGGCGGGTGGAATTATCGTGTCCGGGTAAACGTGTGGTCGATGGGGCGGTGCGTTGTCAGACGGGTGCGGGTCGTTATGTGTTTCTCAGTCGCTCCACGTGATTCGCTTGGTGAGAAACACATAACGACCCGCACCCTCAGTTCGTATCGTCCATCTCTATCGCGAAACTCGTCAAGCGTTATTTCCATACTTTTGGCGAAACGATCCAGCCAGCCGAAGCGTTGAGATGGAGGGCTCGTGACCCGGCAGGCTTTTCACCAAGCGAATCACGTGGAGCGACTGAAAAGCCTGCCGGGTTACGAGCCCGTCGACCATCAAGTGACCCACCCGACGGCATGCCGCAACATGCCAAGACTTCAATCAGCGCCCAAGCAAAGAGAGCAACATCAGTACACCCAGGGATACTTCTCTTTTCGCCCGGCATGAAACCGCTCGATAAGCGGCCAGTGGGTTTGCGTCAGCGCTATCGCATCGAGCCCCTCCACCAGCATGCGTTTGGCGCCGGCCTCTATCTCGAAGGAGTAACGTACACCGTCCGCTTCCACGTCCTGTCCGGGCAGGTCAATCAGAAGCTGGTGATCTTGCGGCGCCTGCGCCACCCATGCAGCCACGGCGGCGATATCCTGTTCGGCCAGCACCAGCGGCAGCAGGCCGTTACGGATACAGTTGTTCGCGAAAATCGCGCCGAAGCCCGGTGCAATGACCGCGCGAATACCGAATTCCTTCAGCGCCCAGACGGCGTGCTCGCGCGACGAACCGCAACCGAAGTTGGGGCCGGACAGCAGGATGCTGGTATTCGCATAGGCCGGCTGGTTCAGCACAAAGTCGGGGTTTACCGCGCGCCCTCCGATTTCGCGGTAGCGCCAGCCGGCGAACAGCCCCTCGCCCAGCCCCAGTTTGGACACGCGCTTCATTTCACGCGAGGGGATAATGGCGTCGGTATCCACATTGGGGCGCAGAATCGGCGCGGCCACGCCGCGGTGTCGCTCGAATTTTTCCATCAGGTTATGCTCCGCTGCAGGTGCTTTCGCGGGTCGGCGATCGCGCCGGCGATGGCCGAGGCCGCGACGGTGGCGGGGCTGGCGAGATGAGTGCGGGTCTGCGGCCCCTGCCGCGATTCGAAATTGCGGTTGGTGGTGCTGATCACCCGCTGCCGCTCTCCGAAGTGCTCGCCCCCGGCGTAGAAGCACATGGAACACCCGGATGCACGCCACTCGAACCCCGCATCGGTGAACACCTTGTCCAGGCCTTCCACTTCCGCCTGTGCTTTCACCCGCATCGAGCCCGGCACACAAATGGCTCGCACCCCTGCCGCGACTTTTCTGCCGCGTAGTATTTCAGCTGCCAGTCTTAGGTCAGTAATGCGCGCGTTGGTGCAGGAGCCGATGAACGCGCAGTCGATCGCAGTGCCCTCCAGGCGTGCGCCTTCGGCCAGCCCGATGTATGCCAGCGCCCGCTCCAGTTCCGGCCGGCCGGCATCGTCGCGCGGACTTGGGACGCTTTCGGTAATCGCCACGCTGTGCTGCGGACTGGTGCCCCAGGTCACCTGCGGCTCCAGTGTGCTGCAATCCACCAACAGTTCCCTGTCGAAGACCGCATCGGGGTCGCTCACCAGCGTGCGCCAGTATGCTTCGGCGCGCGCCCAGTGCTCGCCGCCTGGCGCGAAGGGGCGGCCGCGCAGGTATTCAATCGTTTTTTCGTCGGGGGCAACCAGTCCGGTGAACGCGGAGAACTCCACCGCCATGTTGCACAGGGTCATGCGCCCCTCGATGCCGAGCCCGTCTACGGCGGAACCGGCGAATTCGACCGCGTAGCCAGCGGCTCCGGCGGCGCCGTAGCGTCCGATCAGGTGGAGGATCATGTCCTTGGCACTCACACCGGGCGCGAGTTGTCCCTCGAAGCGGACCCGCATCGTGCGCGGCCGCTTTACCCGCAGCGTCTTCGTCACCAGCGCGTGCTCCGCCTCGCTGGAGCCGATCCCCCAGGCCAGGGCACCCAGCGCGCCCTGAGTGCAGGTATGGCTGTCCGGGCACACCAGGGTCAGGCCCGGCTGCACGATACCCTGTTCCGGCGACACCACATGCACGATACCCTGTCGCGGGTCGTCGAGATCAAACAGCGTCAGGCCCGCCTGCCTGGCCCCCTCGCGCGTGGCGACGATAAAGTCACGACCGCTGGGCATGGTGGTGTTGTCGGTGCGATCGGGGTAGGTATCCACGATATGGTCCATCACGCAGAATACGTGTTCGGGGCAAAACACCTTGCGCCCATCGGCCTGCAGGCTGGAGAGGGCTATCGAGCCGGTGCGCTCGTGCAGAAAGATACGGTCAATATAGATCAGGTCTTCGCCATCGCCCGACGATTCAACCAGGTGTTCCCGCCACAGTTTTTCAAACAGCGTCGCCGCCATAGAGTTCCAATTCCGCCCGTTCAAGTTCCACCCGGCAGCCCGCCACAGTCTGCGCCGGATTAAATGTTATATAAGTATAGCATTATACCTTATTGTCCCTGCGCCTGTCGCAGGCGGGCTTCTATGCGACTCATTGGCAGGTGCGTCCTGCCCTCCTCCAGCATGAACTGCAAAAAACGGGCCGCCACGGGCGACAACTGTTTTTCCCTGAGATGGATCACATGCCACTGGGTGGTCACCGGGAAGCCGCTGACCGGAAGCTGCACCAGACCGTCCGCATCGGCGTAGACCAGCGCGTAGGCGGACAGTATGCCGATACCCATATTTGCCATGACCGACAGCTTGATCGCTTCCGAACTCGCCATTACCAGCGGCCGCTCTACCTGCAGGCCGTTGCTGGCGAGGTGCTCGTCGAGCGCCAGGCGGGATCCGGAACCGGCGTCGCGCAGAATGATGCGCTCGCCCGCCAGGTCTTTCCATGCCAGCCGCGGCCGTGTCGCCAGCGGGCAGTCCTTGCGCGCCACCACCACCAGGGGATTCGGCAGGAAAGGATGATGGGTGATATCCAGTTGCCGGGGTACGTGATTGAAAATATACAGGTCGTCGCGGTTGTCCTTGATTCGACCGAGCAACTCGCTGCGCTTGCCCTCGACGAAATCGAGTTCGACACCCGGATAGCGTTGCAGAAAGGGCCCCAGCAACTGCGGCAGGAAGTACTTCGCGCTCGAGTCCACCGCCAGCCGGAGCCTCCCCGCTTGTAAACCCTTGAGCTCACCGAGCCTGGCGTCAAGTCGATCCAGCAGCTCCACCAGTTCACGACCCGACGCCTGTACGCGCCGGCCGGCTTCGGTCAGGGTCAGTTGCCGCCCGATCACCTCGTACAGCGGCAGGCCCACCGCCTCGGCGAGCTTGCGCACCTGGATCGACACACTGGGCTGCGACAGGTGCAATTGCTGCGCCGCCTGGGCGATACCGCCGACCTCCGCCACCTTCAGGAAAATCTCCAGCTGGCGCAGGGTTCCCAGCCGTGCCAGCAGGCGGGCATTGAGAGCGTCAGTCATGGGCTTCTACAGGCGTACGGCCATTCATCGATAAACTCGCTGTTGGGTAGTGGCCCAGTTTGAAATCTCGCTGCACTAGCCTGAGGGGCAGGGTGGCGGTCGGGACCGTGTGGCGACAGGACGTCGCCACCCGAGCCTGCACATGGATGTGCGCTTTTTGGCGTGTCCCGACCGCCACCCTGCCCCTCAGACTCTCGATTCTCGCCAAATTTCAAACTGGGCCACTACCAGCTGATGCACTATGTCTCCAAATCATCTCATAATATAGATTATTATCTATATAAAGGTAGAAAAAAATTAATTTTTATTTATATGTTGGTTTTTGTAGGATGGCTGTCACTGGTTTCAATTCCAACAAGACAGGGAGCTAACACCATGAGACCCCACGTTGAACTGGTCGATGAAAAAGACCTGATCTGGCACGTCGCAGAATTCAGCCACGCCAGCGGCGAGGCCCGCCAACAGAACCTGAGCTACGATGAAGAAGACGGTTCGGCGTCCCTGCGGGTCGAGTTCCTGACAGACTGGTCGCGCCCCGCGGGGCTGCACGCCGCCTTTACCGAGTGGTTCATACTGCAAGGCGAAATGCAGCTCGGCGAGCAGCGCCTCAACTCCGGGGATTACTGGGCTGCCCCCAAGGGCATACTTACCCCCGCGATCAGCGTCAAGGCCGGCACCCTCATCCTGCTGTTCAGGGAATACGGCGACTGGAGCTTCACCCCGGCGGACAGCAACGGCCCCGAGGCCAGGGACTTCGACCAACTTACCGTCTGCAGCTCCGACAGCCAGGACTGGTACGACGTGACAGACCCGGAACACGGCAGCCCGATGGATTTCGAGCGCGGCGGCACGCCGGTGCCCGGCCTGTTTATCAAGATGCTGTACCACGACATCGAGACCGGCTTCTACACACGGCTGATCAAGGCCAAGCCGGGCTGGCGCGAGCATCCGCTGGCGCACCATCCGTGTTTCGAGGAAGCCTACTGCCTGGATGGCACTTTCGACTACAATTTCGGGGAGATGGTGAAGGGACAGTACTTTTTCCGCCCCCGGGGCGTCCGCCACGGTGACTTCGCCGCCGGCGACGAGGGTACCGTATGGCTACTGCGCTGTGACGGACAACTGGTCGACTGGTACACCGACAACGCCAGCGTGGAACTGAAAGGTGATCCGGTCAACTGGGGCGAGGGCTTCCCCAACACCGAACCGCCCGAATTCGTACTGCCGGTGCGTTCGAAATCGGTGGGACCGATGAAGCGCCCGGATTATATGTAAGGCACTGCATGGACAACGCGGTATACATCAACGATGTCGGCCCCAGGGACGGCCTGCAGAACCAGGCCACCATCCTGAGCCCGCAGCAGCGCCTGCAATTGATACAGGCACTGGTCGATGCGGGCGTGACCGCCATCGAGGCGGGCAGTTTCGTGTCCGAGAAAGCGGTACCCGCGATGGCGGGCACCCGCGAAATCTTCAGTCACCTGCCGGCAACGGACAGGGTGCGCTACTCGGCGCTGGCGCCGACCATGAAGTACTACGAACAGGCCCGGGACGCGGGCGCGAAGGTACTGGAAGTGTTCGTCTGCGCCACGGAGACGATGAACCAGAAGAATGTCCGCTCATCGATCGCCGACTCCATGGCCGCGGCCGGGGAGGTGATCGAGCGCGCCAACGATGAGGGAATCGAAATGATCGCCTGCATCGCAGTGGCCTGGGAATGCCCCTTCGAGGGAAAGACCGACCCGGCGCAGGTTGCGGCAATGGCACGACAGTTCCTGGACCAGGGCGCCAGCCGCCTGCTGATCGCCGACACCATCGGCGCGGCCAACCCCATGGCTGTCGCGGAGCTGATGTCCGGCCTGGTCGCGGAACACGGCGCCGACAGGCTCGCCTGCCACTTCCACGACACCCGCGCGATGGGCGTGGCCAATGCGTTTGCCGCACTGCAGACGGGTATTCGGCACTTTGACGCCGCGGTGGGCGGCCTTGGCGGCTGCCCCTTCGCCCCGGGCGCGACCGGCAACGTGGCTACCGAAGACCTTGTGATGATGCTTCACCAGATGGGCTTCGACACCGGAATCGACCTGGAAAAGCTGATGCTCGCCGGGCAACTGGCCGGTGAACTCACCGGCACCGCGACCGGCGGCCGCGCAGACCGCTGGCGGCGCCTGCAGCTGGAAAAGGGCCGCGCCCTGGCCTGATCGGTCGCCGCCCTAACCGGCGATGACACCCTCGCCGGCCAGCGCGGCAATCTCCTCGTCGCCGAGTCCGAGAATCCCTTTCAACACCTCCTCGTTGTGACTGCCCACCGGCTGTCCCGGATAGTCGGTACGCCCCGGAGTAACCGACAGCTTTGGCAGGATCGCCGGGATTTTCAGCGCCTCTCCATCGATCTCCACCGACTCGAACATACCGCGCGCCTGGTAGTGCTCATCGGCCAGCATGTCTTCCACGCTGTAGATCGGGCCCACGGGTACCCGGGCCTCTTCGAGGGTTTCGATGATAAACCCCGAGGTGTTTTTTGCGCACCAGTCGGCCAGCGCCCTGTCGATTTCGGGCTCGTGCTTCACCCGTCCGGTGTTGTCCGCCAGTTCCGGGTTCTCCGCCATCTCCGGGTGACCCGCCGCCACCATCAGGCGCTTGAAGATGGAGTCGCCGTTGCCGCCAATGATCACGTGCTTGCCATCGCTGCAGGCGTAGGTATTCGTCGGTACGATACCCGTTACCGTGGTGCCCGACGGCTCGCGAATCACGCCCGCCCCATCGAACTCGGGCACCATCCCTTCCATCAGGCTGAATACCGACTCATACAGCGCCACGTCCACCACCTGGCCCACGCCGCCGCCGTCGGCCGGTGGCCGCGCACGCTGGATGATCGCCAGCGCGATGCCGAGCGCTGCGTGGATTGCCGCCAGGGTGTCCCCCATACTGATATTCGGACGCACGGGCGGCTGGCCCGGCTCACCGTTGATATAGCGAAAGCCACCGAAACCCTCGGTCACCGAGGCATAACCCGGTTTGTCGGCATAGGGTCCTGTTTGCCCGTAGCCGGAAATACGCGTGTAAATCAGCCCCGGGTTGGTTTTTTTCATATCCTCGGGGCCCAGTCCCCAACTCTCCATCAGGCCCGGACGGAAGTTCTCCACCACCACGTCGGCAGTGTCCAGCAGCTGCCGCGCCAATGCCCGGCCCTTCTGCGACCGCAGGTCCAGGGTGACGCTTTTCTTGTTGCGGCCCAGGCTGTAATACCACAGGGAAGTATCCCCGCGCACGATACGCCACTTGCGAATCGGGTCGCCCCCCGGCGGCTCAACCTTGATGACTTCCGCGCCGAAGTAGGACAGCAGGGTTCCGGTGAACGGCCCCGCCAGCAGCTGACCCAGTTCCACCACACGCAGGCCTTCCAGGGGCCGTGGCAAGTTACTCATGTGTATTCCTCCGCAATCTGGTGGCCCGGCGGGGGTGGGCCGGATATTTGTTATATTATAATAACATTATGTCTTTTAGGCTGGAACACGGATGTCAGCTAGATTTTTCGCTGGAACATGTTCTGGGCGCTTTATCTGCGAAGAGATGGGAAGCAGTCTAGCTGCTGTGTTTTTTAGGATCCGGGTCCGTACTTCGTAGCCAGGGTTCGCCGGGGCGGGAGTGGTTTTCAGTCGCTCCACGTAATTCGCTTGGTGAAAACCACTCCCGCCCCGGCAAACCCTAAATCCAGCGATGCGCCTGCATCGTTAAGGGGATATCCCGTCGCGCGTACACACCAAGGCGCTTCGAGACTATGTTTAGCTCATAGGTTATTAGATCGAGGTTGCGGTGCGGCGAAAGCCATTTCACAAAGCGAATTACGTGGAGCGACTGAAATGGCTTTCGCCGCACCGCAACCGTCGGAGACAACAGGCTACTGAACGAAGTACGACGAAACCTTTCCCGCCTACAACTCCGGGACAAAAAAAGCCCGGCAAGATACCGGGCACAGGTGGACAGATAGACCTGGATAAACTAGATAGCTGAATCCATATCGGACCGCTCGATACGTGCAACCTGCTCCTCGACCTCGACGACCGCCACCCTAAGATGCTGGGTACGCTCCCTCGGATCGATGCGCACATAGTGCACCTGCCCCGGCTTTAGATCGATCTCAAGCGTCTCGGCCCCGGCGATGCCCGTGCTGACAAGGTAGGTGCCGGCGGGGCGCGTGACTGTCACCGAATCTTCGCTCTGCAGGCGCCCCAGTCGTTCGTTGCCTACTCGCACCGCAATACGCAAACGGTCGGTGCGGACGGATTCGTCAACGCGGTACACGACCAGCGATGCATCACCCTGCGCCGCCGGTTTGGCAGGCTCAACAGCGCTGGCGGTGGCGCTGAACAAGGCCAGCAAAGAGGACAAAACGGGGGCGGCGATGAGTAAACGAAAAGTTGTCATGTTGAAATCCTCCTGTAATTGATTTCACCCTGTATACGGGCGCCGCCCGGAACCGGTTCACTCTGGAGGAAAAAAATGTGGGTGACAGGATTGAGCGGCCCGCCGTGGGCGCGGCCGCGTCAACGATATACCGGGGCGGCTAGGCGCTCGCTTCTTCAGACACGGGTTTCAACGGCGGTCGTACGGCGGGTATTAGCGGCACAGTGTCCAGCGCCCAGCGCAGTTCCGGATTGGCGCGCCGCTGCGGAGAGGGGATGGTGAATACCTTTTTGCCCTGGTATGCCTTCATTGCATCGGTGTCTATCTTCCAGCCCTTGTCCTCGACGTGCGTGCGCAAAACCTTGCGCCAGGCGCCCATGAACTTGTCCTGCTCGACGGAGACTTCGGTTTCCAGGGTTTGCGGCAGGTAGTGGGGAGACAGGGCCTCGACAATTTCGGCGTCCTCCCTGAACACTTTCTGCGTTCGCTTGACCGAGCCTTTGTCGAACATGCCCCACTTGAAGAAGTTGCGCACCTGCACGACAAACGAGCGGGTGGTGTGCTCATCCACCGGCGTGTTGGCATCAAAGATGATCATCTCCATCCACGAATTCACCTGAATATGCAGGCGCACGGTGTGACCCGACAGGAAAAAGGACGGATGGACATGCGTTTCCGCCTTGTCGCGGCGTGCGAAGCGCATCAGCCCGGCATTGCCCTGCATCGGCGGCGGGTAGAGCACGCAGGATGAGGTGCCCGAGTGCTCCGTACGCTCGATCTTCACCACGTGGTTCTTGTCCGCCATTTCCCGGTAACCGAAACCGGGATGCACGAAAGAGGTATGGGCGATATCGATACCGTTCTCCACCACCCGGCTGGCATCCGCATTCCAGGTAAATTCAGTGTAGATGGGCCGCCAGTTGTCCCGGTCGTCATACTCGGGGAAGGGCGGAATCGGGTAGCGTTCAGCCTCGGGCAGGTCGCCCATGAACACCCAGATCATGCCGTAGCGTTCATGGGTGGGGTAGGCATCTATGCGGGCGCGCTCCGGCGCCTCGGCGCCCTCGCCCCGGCTGGGGATGAACTGCACCTTGCCTTCGGGATCGAACTCCCAGCCGTGATAGGGGCAGGCCACACAGTCGCGCTCGGTGGTCCATCCGTTGGACAGGGCGCCACCGCGGTGGATACAGATGTCGCTCAGGCAGTTGACCTTGCCATCACGGCCCCGGAACAGCACGAAATTCTGCCCGAGCAGCCGCGCCCGCACAGGCTTGTCCTTTACCTTGTCGGACCACTCCGCTACATACCAGAGATTTGTCAGCATGACCCGATACCCCCCACAAACTTGTGTCGACCTTATAGTCTAACCAGTCCATACGCAGGTCGCCAGCGAATGGATCAGGTCGAATTTGATAATTGTCATTATTTCTCTGCTTACTGGGCTTAATATCAGTTCTTAATAAATCTGCAATACTGACCATTAGTTTCGCTTGCTCCGGGGAGAGCCTGAACCATGACCAATACTCGATACCGCCGGCGCAGAACGCGCCTGGCCGCCGCTATTACTGCTGCCTGCGCCGCGTATACCGGCTTCACTGCCGCCCAGGATGTGCGACTGGAAGAAGTCGTGGTGGTCGCCCGGAAACTGCAGGAGAATGTGCAGGATATTCCGATGTCCATTAATGTGTTCAACCAGACGGAAATCGATCGGCTGGGAATCACCAACACCGAGGATGTGATCAAGTACAACCCCGGTATGACGCTGACGCAGGGCATCGGCGCCGATGACGTACGGCCTGATATCCGGGGTGTAACCACACTGTCCGGACGCTCCAACGTGGCTATCCTGGTGGACGGCGTTGACCAGACCAGCGACGCCCTGATCGGCACCGGCGCCGGCCAGCTCATCTCCCTGGACCTGTATGACCTCGAACAGGTGGAAATAGTCAGGGGGCCGCAAAGTGCGCTCTTCGGCCGCAACGCCTTTGCAGGCGCCATCAACTACATCACTCGTCGCCCCTCGGATACCTTTGAAGCCCAGGTGGGAGCAGACGCCGGCACCGATGACCTTGTGAAGGGCAACGTATCGGTAACGGGCCCGATTTCAGAGAGCTTGCGCTATCGCGCGAATCTCGCTCACAAGGACGAGGATGGCCAGTACGACCACCCGATTACCGGGCAAAACCTCGGCGACGAGAGAACCACGGCCGCCGCCCTGGCATTGGAGTGGGACGCGACAGACTCACTCAATTTCCTGGCACGTGTCGACTATGCCGATCAGAAGATCGGTGAAAGCCCCGTCGCACTCGGGGAACTGAATGCCTGTACCCGCATTGTAGATGGCGACGAGCAACGTACCCAGGGCGTTTGTGACCTGATCCCCTTCGCGCAATCCCCGACCTCTATCGGCGAGCTCAGCGGCGATGACAATGATATCCACCTGTCCACACAGGGTACTGACGGCGTTTCCAACAAAATCTTCACCACCAACCTCCAGACGGAGTGGGAAACCGACCGGGTCACCGTTTTCTCAAACACCGCCTACACGCACCACGACGCGGACAACAGCTATGACCTGGATGCCCAGGAAACCCGGACCAGCCTGCCGGCCCCACCTGTTGCCGACACACCGATTCCGTCCCTGGCCGAGCTCAGCTTCCCCTGGGTAAATGAGGAGAACCCGTTTAATTACGTGTATGACGCGGAGAACACACGCGAAGTGTATTTCCAGGACCTTCGCGCAAGCTTCAAAACCGGTGACGATATCGACTGGATGGTGGGCGGCGAGTACTACTACGAGGATTACACCCAGAAGGATTACCAGCGCTCAAATGCTGCGATCAATCGCAACAATCGGACCACGACTTCCAGGCTCACTACCGCGCAGTGGATAGACGTTTCCGATCCCGATGCCTTTTTCCCGATGAGCGACAGTCTCGTCGAGGATGTGCTGCTAACCGGTACCATGCCCCGCCACGCCCAACGTGAAAGCAAGGCGTTCGGTATCTACGCCGCGATGAACTGGCGGTTTGCCGAGGACTGGCAACTGAACCTGTCAGCACGCTTCCAGCAGGAAGACGTCAACATAGAGTACGAGGTCATCGATCAAACCTTCGTCACACCGATGTTCGAGGACGACAAACCCGGCGTAATCTATGCGTCCACGCCCTATACCGGCGGCCCGTGTCCGGGCCCGATATCGCCGAACGGCAAACTGTGCGCCAACTCGGCCACCGGCGAACCGATTTACAGCGGACCGAGAGAGGTGAAAGGCAGCGAAAACTTCGACGCCTTCAACCCACGCGGTTCATTGACCTGGAACTACAACGACGACCACATGTTCTACGGCTCGATAGCGCAGGGAACCAAACCCGGCGGCTTTAACTTCGAATCACTGCTGGCGTCCGAGAACGTGGTATACGACCAGGAAAAGCTGACCACCTATGAATTGGGCTGGAAAGGCCAGTGGTGGGAAGACCGTATCCTGTTTAACGGCGCTATTTACTACAACAAGAACAAGGACAAGCAGGCCAGCGCCAACCAGCCGGCGATGGACGGCAACCCGCCGGTACCGTATGTCGACAATATCGGCGATGCCGAATCCTACGGACTGGAACTGTCAAATACGGTGCTGATCACCGAACAACTGCGCC
Organism: Gammaproteobacteria bacterium; assembly: GCA_030427485.1. Taxonomy (GTDB): domain Bacteria; phylum Pseudomonadota; class Gammaproteobacteria; order Pseudomonadales; family Halieaceae; genus Marimicrobium. Next base: position 129,862 of record JAUICG010000008.1, on the reverse strand, counting down.
TCGACTGGAGTTACAGCTATATCCACGCCGAGTACGACGGCTTCGTGCGGACCCGCTCCGACGGCGCCTCTATTGTGGACCTGAGCGGTGAGGACCTGCCACGCACGCCGGAGCACTCGGGGATTGTATCGCTGCAGTACAACCTGCCAATTGACGCGGCCGACCTGTACGCGCGCACCGACGTCATTTACCGCGATGATATGATCGCAGACGACCTCGGCTGGGCAACAATTCCGTCGATGACCACGATCGACCTGCAACTCGGCTGGATTACCGAGAAGTGGGAAATCATCGGTTACGTCAACAATGTCACAGACGAGGACGAATTGACCAGTGCCGTTGGCTTCGTCAACTTCCAGCAACAATTCCAGAACCTGTACACCACCACGCTCGCGATCAAGCGCCACGGCGGTATCCGCGCCAAGTATCGCTTCTGACGACGGCAGTCCAGCGCTTGGAAAGGCCCCGCTGCGGGGCCTTTTTTTTGCGGAACTGACCGGCGACCCGCAATGGCCAGGTGGTTACATGCCCACCAGCCTTGGTATCATCAACCCTCCAGTTACCTGGCTGTGGTGATTATGAAGCAATATAGCGCCTGGATTCTGTTACTCCTGTGCCTGATCCTGTCGAGCGGCTGCAGCGACGGCGGGGACAGTTCCGGTAACAGCAGCGAAGCCCAGCGATTGCTGGCGCGGTTCGGAGCACTTGAGCCCAGCTTCACCGAGTCAGGCATGCAGGGCCTGCTGGACTACCCCGACTCCGGCGGGCCGGTAACGCTGGTACAACTCATCTCGGTCACGGACACGGAAGCCTTCGCCCGCTATGAGGAACAGGCCGCGGCGCTCTGGGAGAGCATCGGCGCGACTGAACGGTTCCGCAGCGAGGTGTTCGCCCGGTTTATCGGCCATCGCTCCCTCACGCGGGTCCGCGTGATCGAGTTTCCCGGCGCGGTGGTAATGCTCAGCGCGATCGATACACCGGCATTCACCGACCTGATGAATTCCCTGGCCGCCGCCAGCGATGACCACGTCTGGGTGCTCGGGGAACAGAGCCCATTGCCCTTGAAACCCGGCGGCAGCTATTTTGATCCGGCGCTGCAGAACCTCGATCGCGACGAGGCACTCGCCCTGCTGTCCGCCAACACGCCCGAAACGGGCGACGGCGCCGAATTTGGCAGCGATAGCGATGTGCTGATTGACATGGTGGTCAGCGACGCACCCGGCCCGTTCTGGATGGTGAATCTGATCGATTTTTATCAACGGGCCAACTTTCCGGACGGTCGCGACACCGACCTGAGCGGAGCGGAAGCCAACCAGATCTACGGCAACACGATCCTTCCCACCCTGCTGCGCTACAACTCACTACCCGAGATTCTGATGCCGGTAGCCGTCGTGTTGACTGACGAGGAAATCGCCTGGGAACAGGCGGCGATCGTGCGCTATGCCAGCCGCGATGCCTTTCTCAATGCTTTCGCGCTCAATCCCACCGCTGACGAGGCCCTGGTGTACAAAGCGGCTGGCGTTGAAAACACGCTGGTGTACGCCAGCGAGGTCCCGGGGACGGTGTTGCCCGCGCCACAGACCGGTCCGCTGTTCAACTACCGTTATTGCGAGGTACTGTTGGTCTTCGAGGAACAACAGGGACTGCGCGCCGACGTGTATAACTCGATGCTCCTGAACAATTGTCCACAGGATGCGTGGGACGGGCTGAATGCGCAGCAGATCGCCAGCGATTTTGGCGCCGATGCCGCCGCGCTGAACGGGGTTCGTTTCTGGGTGCTCGATGGCATCCAGAGTACGACTCTACCAGTCCTGCCGGTGATCGAAAACTTCGGAGGCATACCCATGCGGCTGGCAGCCAGTGTGGAACTCGCCACGGACACGGACATCGGTGAGGCCGCCTACCAGATCAATCGGGTGAGTCGCGACACGGTGTTTCACTATGCTGCCGGCCGACAGGTGTATGAATTGCAGAATCCGCAGGGCATACGCTACCGCATGCAGTCCTTCACCCGGGGCGTGGACGCGAACCAGCAGTTGGTTGACCTGCAGCGACTGGGGCAGCGACTGGCGCTGCCGGACGGCTGGTCTTTCCACGTGGACCTGCTCAGTGAGGATTCCGCGCTTCCCACCGTAAATGGCATCGCCGAGGTGATCACGGACGATCTCGACAATACTTACCAGCGTATTCCCTGAGCCCGGTTCGCCTCAGTTCTGCGCCGGCGCGTTGATCGCACAGCTGGCCGCCACCACCGGGACATTGTGCGGAAAGTTGTTCGTACAGCGCGCATTGGGCGCCGGGACCGCACAGGTGGGCGCCGGCGGGGTTGGCGTGGTAGTGCAGAAAAAGCTGCCTTCATTGTCGGTGACTGCCGTGATGTCTGTGCTGTCGAGGACACTGCCGTCCATCCGTGCCAGTTTGTGCGGCGTCCAGTCCACGGTATCGTTCGGCGGGTAGGTCTGGGAGTAGTCCCTGCCACTGCCTGCGCTGTAGACATCATCGCAGCTGGTCGCGCCGTAGTCATTGCCGACCTTGGTCGGCGCATACCCGATTGGCGATGCGCCGCCGTCAACCGCGCGCACGGTATACAACACGCAGCCTGCTTCCGGGCAGGGATAGAAATCCCCGGCGAACTGACAGGCCGGACCACCCGCACCATCGGGACCGCAAGTCGCCAGCGGGGTGCCGCCGGACAAGTTGGGTTCATTTTGCTCCACGTACAGGAACAGCATGCCTTTTTCGCCGTCCCACCAGTAATAGTCATCGTTGTTGGTCGCAGCGGTAAAGTCCTCCCAACCCGGCGCCTGGCTGAGGGTTTTTACCGGGTCCTCGGCGGCGTCCAGCGTACCCGGACAGCCGGTTTGTATCTTGCGGGGGTCGGTGCCGCCGGCGGTATCAAAATTGCCGGGATCAGTGAATGCGAAATTGTTGCAACCCGGGACCTGCTTCCAGTTCGGGTCGGTCGGCCCGGTCGGACCGCCATAACTTTTACGTCCTTTTTTCACCTCAAAGAAATCGGCGGGATTGAGCGTGGACACGTCGGGGCCTTTTTCGGTCCTGTAGCACAAACCGATCCGCACTCTGACCGGCCGCTTCCAGTTGCCGTTGGCATCGAGGTCCGTAGATGAGGTGGCATCGGTAAAGCCCATCGAGACGTAACGCGGGAATGCCGCCGGCGGCGCTATCAACGGCACCCCCTGGCCATCGACCGTTTTCGCGCCGACCTCGGTACACTGCTGCGTGGAATGCAGCGTGTAGCCCATCCCGCTCATCAGTTTTGGCTCGCGTACCTGGGTGTTGTTGCGTCCCACCAGCGTCATGGAATAGTGGCTGTCGGCGGGCGCATAGCGGCTGGTCGAGCCGACATAGTCCCGGGCGTCCTTGATGAAGGTAATCGGCGCTTTTTTCACCAGGTTGTCCACCGCGTCGGGCCCGGTAATGCTAAAGGTGGGATTCCAGGCGGTGAGCTCGAAAGTGGCATAGCTCTGCGGGCTCATCAGCGCGGACGCGCGATTCTCTATTTTCTGGTCCTGACCGCCGGTGGCCAGGCATTCATCCACTGAGTACGGAGAGCCGTTGAACGCGAGGTTGTTCAGGGAAATGGGGAACTTGCCGGGTACTTCCGCGCCGTTATCATCGACCACTTTATAACCCGACAGCGTGCCATCCCTGTCGAGGATCACCGTGTTCTTGTCGCCGTCTACGAATAGCGACAGGTTCACCTCCTCGGTGTAGACCTGGTGGCGCAGGTCTACATTCTCAAAAATGCTGGCCAGGCTGTACTGGGTCGGGGGGTAGTTATTCACGTTCGACTGGAACCAGCCCATCGCGGCATCGCCCTCATACGGCTGCAGGGTCTGTCCCGGCGCATTGCTGGTATAGCCCTTCATATAGGCGCTGTCCGCCGTAGTGAGCAGTGCGGACGGGTCAACCAGGAAATTGACAAACCGGTTGTTTTCCAGCCGAGCCGGGCCATCGTAGAACATGAACCCCGCGAAGTTCCAGGCCGGGGACGGAATCCCGTTTCCGCCATCGCTGCCCATGCCGTAGCAGGTGCCGTCCGCTCCTTGCCTGGGGCAGGGCCCGAAGCGCTCGGGGTTATTATTCGACACGCCCACGATCACTGAATCTGACAGCAGGGACCACTCGCCCGGAGGGGAGCCTTCGGCACCGCCTGCCGATACCAGCGATACGCTGTCGCGGTTGGTGGCCAGGCGCGCATTGCTGACGTGATACCAGTTCGGACGCAACCAGATGCCGCGATTGCGATTGCGGCTCGCGGTCATCGAATCAAACACGGCCAGTACATTCTCGCCGTCCTGGTAGGGCGTGTAATTCTGGCCTATGGAGCCCAGGTCGGCGGCGGTATCCAGGCCGTTGTAGCAGCTGTGCACGCGGTTGTTGGTGAAGCGGGTGATAGGGGTATGCAGGACTTCGGCAGTTTCCGGCAGTACCCAGAAACCCCTGCCCTGCAACTGGCAACCGGCAACGAGGTTGCTGTCAAAGGCGTTTCCGGGGCTGGAAATCCAGAAACCCGTGGGATTGGTGGCCTCGACTTTATTGAAATTCACGAAGTTGTCGGAACCCGCGGGCACGGGCACCGGTGTGCCGCCATTGGTCGTTGTCGCAACGTTCGTGCCATTGTAATTGATGGTGTCCGCCAGATAATCTCCCTTCCAGAATTCACCGGCATTGGTGGCGGGGGCGAACTGCGTGGCCATTGCGCCCGCGGCCAGGTTGAACTTGAAGGTATTGCCGGTTTCATTGCCCTCTTCCAGGTAGAAACTATGGCCGATGGCGCGGGCACACACATTGTGCTCGATGGTCGCGTTGTTGCTCATATGAACGGTGACGCACTTGTTGTAGCTGTGGTGAATGCTGTTACTGCTGACCCGGGTATCGGTACTCACGTCTCCCGCCATGTGAAAGTGAATCGGGTAGGCGCTCATCAACTGCACATCACTCACCCCGGGGGGCGCATTGGTCACGTCCTGCCCGAACTTCTCGATTTCCACGCCCACGATATCGGCTGTGTCGTAACCCGGCAGAATTTTAATCTGTCCGCCGTAGTGGGCTGCGCTGCCAGAAGCGGGCGCATCGCTGGTGAGTTTAATGCCGCGGCTGATCAGGCCGACCACGGCGCGCTCGTCGACCCCGTAGTTACGTTCCGGCCCATCGCAAAAGCTAGCCGGCAGGCCGACAAGTTTTGCGTCACCCTCGGGAACCACACCGTTGCAGTTCCCGGTCCCGGCGTCCAGCGTCCCGGTGCTGGGCGCCAGGCTCCCGTAGTGATAGTGCAGCAGCGGCGTCGCCGATCGCAGGCTGATGACACTCACACCGGCGCTATGGTCAATACTGTCGATCTGAACGAATTCGGTTTGGTCAGACGCGAAACCCGTGCCCGTTACGATAATCCAGTCACCAGCCCGCCAGTCGACGACTCGCGCCAGCGTCAGCGTGGTGTCCGGGGCGGTCTCTGGTACAGGGGCCGCCACGCCGTTGGCGGCCGAGTAGCCGGACGGGCCAGCGGGAACGGCGAGATAGGTCCAACTCTGGCTGCCACTGCTGTCCGTGGGGTCGGCGTCGACGACGCCCCTGGCGCCATGCATCAGCAACTCACCGTCCTTGCCAAGAAAAATCCCCTTGCCGTCGAGCGCAGCCGCACTTCCGTCCGCAGGCCTGTCACCGGTAAATTCCAGGGTCAGCGGCGCGCCCGGACCGCTGATCGGGCACTGCGGGCTGCCCATTACGAGCTGGCCCTTCGGCAGCAGATCGGCGCTATCGCTGCCGCCAGCCACCTGGATGCGCTCAGCAGTGAGGTTCTGGCCCTTGTCCAGGAACACGACGCGGCCACCGTCGCCAATAGTCAGGGCGCCGAGCGCGAAACCCTTGTTGGTCTCGTCGATATAGGCGTACTGGCATTGCTCACCGCTGGCAATATTGACCACGCCGGCCGGGCCGGCAGCGCAACTGGCAATGTTCTGCCAGCGCACGGACGGCGTATTGGGGCAGGTGCCCGTGTTGATCTGGAACTGGTTTTCCAGACAACAGGGCCCACCGGCCGCTACTGCCTCCACCACGACAATATGATCCTGATTGCCCTGCCCTGCAGGCCCGGAACCGGCGTCTCCCCCTGCTTTTTCGGCTGCCTGCGTCGAGGCATCGCCGCTGCCGACCTGGCCATCGTGCACCTCCAGCTGAAACTGGTAGGTTCCCACACGGTCCGGCGAGAAGACTGGTTGTGCCGAGCGCTCACCGGACAGGGCGGCTGTACTCTCCGCCGGCCGGGCAACAATGGTCCAGGAAAAGTCCAGGGTATCGCCGTCCGGGTCCGAAGAGCGACTGCCATCGAGTTTGATCTTGTGGTCGACGAGAATTTGCGCATCGCTGCCGGCCCGGGCAATAGGCGCGTTGTTAGCTGTGTCAGCGCGGTCCACCCCCGGATTGTTTCCGCTGTTTCCGCTGCACGCACTCAGCAAGATACCCGCACCCAGCAGCGCGGAAACCGATGTCCAGAAGATATTCACAGTGACGTCCCCGGTATTTTTCTTGTCGCCCGAAGCAAACGCCAACGGGCATGCAGCATACTGCCATAAAGCCCGGCGAGAGTTAATTTCGCAAAATGGAAATTGTTACATGAACAGGCTTGCGACAATGTCAGGCACGCTGTGCGTGCACGGTCCCGCTATACCGGCATGTTCACTTCGACTGCACATCGACGATATCCGGGTGCGTGGAGACACCCAGGGCCTCGGCGGCGTCCTGGTCGCCCAGTAATTGGGCTGCAAAAAAAAGCATCCCGGCGGTCGCGGTAATATTCCGCGCCAGCGCATTATCGATGTAGCTGAATGACTCACCGGGAACGGTCTGCCGCTCGCCTTCGCCACATCCCGCATTGAATGCCGGCACGATGCCCGCTATGTCAGAAAAAGACCAGTGGCCCGCATCGACGATCTCGAGCTTCCAGGCAGGCGCGGCGGCGGCCTCGTAGTTCGCGCGCATCACCGCGTTGCCAATGCTGCCGATGCTGTTGTCCTCCTGCGCAATCATGAAGAGCAGGGGTTCCGCGATATTGGCGACACTAACACCCGGGAAAACAGGGCTTTCGACAGGCGCTGCGATAATCATGCCGGCTTTGAAGCGCGCGTCATCCTGGAGAATCTTGCCCGCCGTCACGGCACCGTAACTGTGCCCGGCAACTGCGACCCGGTTCACGTCAAACCGCCCCTGCAGGTTTTCCGGCAGCGCTCGCGAGTTTACTGCCAGGAGTTCATCCAACACCGCGGAAACATCGCTGGCCCGTGTCGCCAGGAACTCCACATTCAGCATCGCGCCTGAATCGAACAGGGTGTTGCGCGCATGATCCGGGGCCGCCACCGCTATACCGTGACTGGCCAGGCGTTCGGCAAGCGAAAAGGAGGAATAGCGTGTACATTCAAAGCAGTGAGAAAAAATCACCAGGGGCAAATTCACCGGCGCGGCCACAGGTTGCGCTCCCGCGGCAGAAGAGGTATCACGGCGCGTACACTGCTCGGGCGCCGTGCCGAGCAGCGTGAGCAGTTCTTCCCGCTCTACGTCGCCGATGGCGAAGTCCGCAATGGATTGCGTGGCCGGCGCGCTCGCAGCGGGATACCAGAGTTCGACATTCAATTGCCTGCCCTCACTGGCGTTCATGACCTGTATCGTACGATTGCCGACGGCATAGGGGCCGGGCTCATCGTAGCTGAACGACTGGAGCACGGCGCCGGCATTGTTGTCGCTCGTATCAGAGCACCCGGCGGCGACCAGCCACAAACAAACGACCAGGGTGAGAGGTATGTTCGACTTATGCATAGAGGGCTTCTCCTGGCCGGATTGTCTTCAGGTTTTCGCCCAGCCCGGTGACCATACACCGCTTGAGAACCGGGTGGAACATCTGCAAACTATCTGTTCTTGAACGCGGCATTGTCAACCTTTCACAACGCACACTTGTTGGAGCTTTCAATGAATAAAGTACTAAAGCTGCAGATCACTCTGGCGAGTGGGCTATTGATACTGCTGCTGGGCGCGTGTGCGCAAACGGTAGGCCATTTCACTCCCACCGTGGCAAGTAATCCCGACAATGGCGTCTTCTATATCTACCGGCCCGCGGCCACTTCTCCCGGTCTGATGAAGCCGCTGAAATTCGATTATCCGGACATTCTTGTCGACGGGCAGAGCATCGGCGTACTCAAGTACGATCAGTACCTGGTGACCGAGCTCCCGCCTGGCGCACACAAGGTCACGGTGACCGGTTTGACGACCGCTTCCAGCGGCTGGGCCGAGCGCGATATCGAACAAACCATCCAGGTCAGCCGCGGTGAGCCCGTGTTCCTGAAGCTGCGAGTGGAATACGACATCGAGAAAATGCCACTGGGCGAAATGAGCGCGAAGTATCTTATTGACCTGCTGCCAATAAGTGAGGAGGACGCCAGGTACGAAATCCGCAACACCACCGCGGCGAGCAACTGATCAGCCCCGCGCCGGGTATAGCGCCCCCGCTTACGCGCGACCAGCTTACAGCGGCCTGATGAACTCCCCGGGCATTGCGCCGGTCGCCGCCCCCCCGGCGAAGGTCGGTACGCCGTTCACCAGAGTCAGGCGCATCGGCGCCGGGTCACGCGTCCAGCGCCACGTGTAACCACCTTTACCGTCGGGCACGTCGCTGATCTTGTATTTATCCCGTCGCTCTATCTCGTCCAGCGCAAATACCGCGATATCGGCTCGCTTGCCCACTGCCAACTCGCCGCGATCATGAAAACCGAAGTGCTGCGCCAGCTTGCCGGTCTGGCAGTGCACCGCCTCCTCCATCGTAACCTTGCCCGCACGGACATAATCGGTGTAGAGCAGCATGTTATCGCCGCTGCCGCAAAACAGCTGCCCATGCGCGCCGCTATCGTTGATATTACCGACGCTTAACGGGTCGCGAATCAACCTGACGACCATTTCGTCGTCCTTGTCCCAGGGCGGCATGGTCACGGTGGAGGACAAGCCATTATTGATGAACCACTGCGCCAGCGCATCCGACGGGTGGACGCCGAGTTCAGACGCGTAGTCACCGAGGGTGATACCCATGGGGCCCGCTTCATTCTCCGAATTGTCGAGCATCATCTGTGCAGGCGCCCGAAAGAAGGACGTTTCAAGCGATTCGTTGTCCCAGGAGTGGCGTGCGCGTGCGCGCCATTCTGCATCGGCCAACAGAGCCAGCTTCTCTTCATCGGATTCTGCCGTCACCACTTCGTGCCAGACATACTCGTTTGACTGCGCGAACAGCAGCGACTGGCGGATACTGGCGGTCACGGTGATGGGCACGTGAGCGAATCCGGTCCAGAAATCCCGCCCTTCCTGCGCAAAGCGTTCGTGCAACTCGACGAACGGTTGCTGCAGGCCATAATCCTTCTGCCATTTCAGCGTGGGCACACCGGCCCACTGCACGCGAATCTTCAAACCTTCCGTTAACCGCGCAATACGTTCCATCGTGTCACCGCCGGTGAAGCGCATCAGGGTGTCAATCACCACCTGCACGGTCGCGCCCGGGTATCGCTCCATCACTTTGAACAGCGCGATCAACTCGTCATCGTCGGCCAGCATCGTCGGTATCGGGCGGTCGGAGCCGTCGTGATCGAGGAAATTGGTCGACAGCCCCAGGGCGCCGGCAGCCAGTGCATCCTCGAGATGGGCCGCGATCTGCTGGATCTCGTCCGCGGTGGCCGCGCGCTCCCAGGCATCCATACCCATCACGGCCAGGCGCAGCGCGATATGTCCAACGAAGGTGCAGTAGTTGGCCGGCACCGCGCAATTCTCGACCATCGACTGCTTGTACTCCGACCACTTGCGCCAGTTCCAGGGCAGGTTACTGTAAAACGGCGGCTCGGGAATATCCTCGAAAAAGGAGAATATCTTCACCACCTCCGCACGAACTTCAGGGTCTTCATGCGTCGGCGCGAGCGCAAAACCGCAGTTACCCATCACGATAGTCGTCACACCACATCCGGGCAGGGGGTCGAGGTCCGGCTGCCACCACATAACACCGTCAAAGTGGGTGTGGCTCTCTATCAACCCCGGAGTAACATAACAGCCGCTCGCATCGACCACTTCCTCCCCGGGCGCAGGCTCCAGGTCCGCACCGAGGGCCGCGATCCTTCCCCCTTCCACACGGAGATCACCGGGAACACTGTCCGCACCGGTGCCGTCGACCAATATTCCGCCTTTTATCAGCATTGAAAAACTCCTACCGTATCTACCGAGTTGCAACAGGTCCGAGAAGGATTGAATTATTCAGTTGTCTGACAGAAAATATTAGCAATATACTGCTATTAATTTGAATAATCTGGTCATAATGAGTGAATGTCACTGATGTCGCCCACTGTTTGCTGTTGATCGTCGCCGGGCGCGACATCAGTAACCGGCAGCTGCGCCAGCTGGCGCACCATTTTTCGGGTAACCGCTCCGACCGGGAGGCCGACAGCTTCATCGAGCTGTCCAGGCAGGTGCAGGCCAATCTGCAACGGCAGCACGGGTCGCGAGCACTGGTTGAAGAGTTTCTACCCTGCCTGGAACCGCCCGGGTTTCGCAGCGATACACAGGCGCAGCAGTTTATCGACCGCTTCGTCGAGAGCCTCGGGCCGCTGCTGCTGTGGGTGCAGCCGGTTACGATGGGGTACGCACGACGCATTGCGGGCAGCCCCTTCGACCTGGTGGCCGACCAGACCGAGGGCATCCCCGGCTGGATTATCCTCTACACGCTTGAAGGCGAGGGCGTACTCGATACCGGTGTTCGCAAACTGCCCATGCGGGCGGGACACATGGCGGCGTTTGAACCGGGCGCCGTTTTCAGCTATTACCGCGCGCCACAGGCAGACACCTGGGGCCATTACTGGATTACCTTCCAGGCACAGGCGGCTTGGCGGGAATGGCTGGCCTGGCCCCGGGTCGGCCCACATATCGGCTACCTGGCTTTTGCCGACACTGCGCGGGCTGAGATTGAACAAAATCTCGCGCAACTGAACCACTGCTTTCTGAGCCCGTCACCGATGAAACTCGAGCTCGAGCACAACTTGCTCGAGCAACTGATTCTGCGGTCGCGGAACCAGCTGCCGGCGCAGTCCCATGTCGGCATAGATTCACGCATCAGCAGGGCACAAACGTTTATCGAGGAGAACTACGATCGCGTGTTCACTCTGGACGAGGTCGCGGCGGCGGCCAATATTTCCTCGTCCCGGCTGGCGCACATGTTCAAGGAACAGACAGGCCTGACCGTACTGGAATGGCGCGATGAAAAACGCATGATGACAGCGGCGCAACTCCTGCGCGCCACCCACACGCCCATCTCCGGTATCGCCGACCATGTCGGCTATGTGGACGCGCCCTATTTCAGTCGGACATTCAAGCGCCTTATCGGTTGCACGCCGCGACAGTACCGCAACAGGCGGTAGCGGAGGGGCTGGTCATTGTCCGGTGTAATGCGCTAAGGTAACCGGGACATCAGGCAGCGCTGCCGACACTGCCGCGACAGCCATGATTGTCGTTGCGCCAACAACAATAACAGGTGCGGATATACCTTGGAAAACCCGTTCTCGCGGCCGGCACGCTCTCACCGGTGCAAGCCGGCGCACGCTGCTCGTAAAGGCGCAGTGCTCGCCCTGGTGCTCTGTGGCGCCCTGCCCTCCCCGGCACATGCAAGGCAACTGGAAGAAGTTGTTGTCACCGCACAGAAACGCTCCGAATCCCTGCAGGATGTACCCATTTCCATCGCCGTGGTCAGCGGCGAGGAAATTACCGAATTGAGCGTCTTCGATTTCACCGAGACGGCGCAACTGACACCCGGTGTAAACTTCTTCCCCGGTGTGCAGGCGGCCGCGATTCGTCTGCGGGGCGTGGGTCCGGCGTTTTTTGCGCTGACTTCACCGCAGAGCGTCGCGGTTTTTGTTGACGATTTCGCGCAGAGTTCGGTGGGCGCCGTCTTCTCGACACTGGTGGATATCGAGCGGATCGAGTTATTGCGCGGGCCGCAAGGTACGCTCTACGGGCAGAACGCGCCCGGGGGTGCCTACAATATCACCACGAGGGCACCCAACGCCCGGCAACTCGAAGGCTACGTTGAAGGATCGTATGGCCTGCAGCATGCCTCGAACCTGGATACCGTGGACGTGCGCGGCGCGGTCAATCTACCGCTGGTGACTGAGAAAGTAGGCCTCAGGCTCGCCGGCGCCTATGCCGATTCAGACGGCTACCTGGAAGTGAAAAACCCCGTGTCGGGTGAAAATGGCACCGGCGGGAAAGAGCACAAGGCGCTGCGCTCGCGGCTGGTTTGGCTGATGAATGACGAGATGGAACTGCACTGGAAGCTCGGCTACCAGGACCTGGACGACCAGCCGGTGGATTTCAACGTCGAGGGCATCGTTCCGGGTACTGGCGGAGCCAATCCGATTCCCGCCATCGACAACCGCTTCGATGATCGCCACTACTACGGCGACTTTCTCTCCAGCGCGCATTCGGAAATACGGGAAACCAACGCGCACTAGATATGGGCGCGGGAGTCCGTGAATATCGAATTTCTCACCTCCTACCAGGAACTCGATACCTACCAGCTGGAAAACCGCGAGCCCTACCCGGGCAGAACCAGCCAGTTCGAGATTCGACTCGACTGGGAAACCACCTCCGCGGAGCTGCGCTTCTCAGGCGCCGGGGAGACGTTTGACTATATTGCGGGCCTTTACTACGGCAATCGGGATATCGACGGACATTTCGATGTCACGCTCACCGGCGTGAATTTGTTCGGCCCCGCCGAGGGTGCGGGAGATATCAACGCGGCCTATGCGAACTTCACCTTCCACCTGGCACCGCAATGGGATTTGACCCTCGGCGCCCGATACGACAAGAACGACATCTGGACCAAAAGCAATTTTGCGTTCCTGGCCTTCAATTCCGTGGTAGATGACGACGTCAGCTATGACCACCTCTCGTGGAGCTTCAAGCTGCAGCACTACTTCAATGAACACATGACGGCCTACCTGGCCATCGACAACGCCTACAAGCAGGGTGGATTCAATAACCTGGTGCCCGGACTGCTGGCGCTGGCGCCCGTTTTTCCGGAAATTGCGGCGGCGGGCAGTGAAATGCTGGCCTTTGACGAGGAGACATCGACGGCCTTTGAGGTTGGCCTCAAGGGTTCGGCACTGGAGGGACGCATGAGCTACAGCGTTGATGTATTCTACCAGGAGTTCAAGGACCACCAGACTATCCAGCCGCTCGATATCACCGCGCTGAAAACACCGATCGGCGATCTCAACTCCCTGTTCTCGGCACAACTGGCCAACGCCGACAACGTCAATACCCGTGGTATCGAATTTGAAATCATCTATCTGCTGGCAGAACACTGGGATGTCGGGTTTCGCGGAACCTACTTCGATGCCCGTATAGACGAGTGGCTGTTCCGCTTCTGTCCACCGGGCGAAGAGACGTCGCCGGACCAGTTGCTGTGCCCGGCGAGCGACAAACCGCTGAACTCCCTGCCGCAATGGAATTCGAATTTCCAGCTGGGATATACCCGCCCACTGTCCACGACCTGGGCACTTTCCGGTCGCGTCAACTGGTCCTGGCAGTCGGTTCCCAACTACACCACCGAAACCGACGCGTTCTCCGACGCCAAGAGCCTGCTGGGGCTGACGTTCGGCCTGCACTCATCGGATGGTGTCAATATTCGCCTGTGGGGCAAGAACCTGGCCAACGAGGACCTGAACATCGACCCTTCCATACGAACCGATGGCGACCCGGGTCTGCCACAGCCTTTCGGCGGCCGGTATTACCCGGGCCGAGAGTACGGTTTGACAGTCAGCTACAGTTTCTGACTGACCCCTTGCCATCCGGCGGCACCGTTCGAGGACAGCGCGTTTTGAGCGCTTGCCGCCGGCGATAATGACTTCCGCCCGGAATTCGTTAGAATGGCGTCATCCGCATCAGCAAGGACACGCCATGATATCCAGCACGATGGAACAGGCCCTCCTGGGTCAATTGAACCGTGAATTTTCTTCCGCCTACCTGTACCTCGCCATGTCGGCCTACTGCAGCCACCTCGAGTTCAACGGCGCCGCCAAGTGGTTCAAACTACAGTATGAAGAGGAACACAACCACGCGACGCGGATTTACAATTACCTTGTGGAACAGGGCGTGCAAGTCGTTCTCGGTGAAGTGCCCAGCCCACCCAGCGATTTCGGCAAGCTCCTGGACGTGTTCAATGCCTCCCTGTCGCATGAGCAATCGATGACCTCCGGTCTCAATGATCTCAGCGACCACGCGCTGAAGGAAAAAGACCACGCCACCTACAATCTCCTGCAGTGGTTTGTGAACGAACAGGTTGAGGAAGAAGCGACCCTTGGCGGCATTATTTCCAAATTGAAGCTGGTCAAGGATGACGGCTATGGCCTGCTGATGATCGACAACGAACTGGGCGCGAGGCAGGCTGCCAGTTCCCCTCCCTAGCCAGCGCAACACCGGGGCGGTCACCGCGAATACAGACCGGAGAGCGCTCCTTCGGCAGTCCAATCGAGCAGGCAGTGTATGTCCCGAACCAATCCCGATGACCATCCGCATGACCATTCGCACCCGCATGGCCAGGGGGATCACTCGCACGCGCCGACAGTCAGCAACGATAACGAGCGGCGTATCTTTCTCGCGATGCTCCTCACCGGTGGTTTCATGGCCGTGGAGATCATTGGCGGACTGATATCAGGCTCGCTCGCGCTGATCGCCGACGCGGGTCACATGGCCACCGACACCGCGGCACTGGCGCTGGCGTGGTTGGCGTTCCGCTTGTCGCGACGACCGGCCGACAGCAGCCGCTCCTACGGTTACCATCGCGGCGAGGTGCTGGCGGCGTTCGTCAATGGCATTGCGATGATCGCCCTGGTAGCGTGGATCATTGTAGAGGCGCTGCACCGTCTGAACAAACCGGTTGAGGTATTGGGTGGCATCATGCTCTGGATTGCCGTCGGCGGCCTGCTGGTCAACTGCTTCGCCTTCTGGTTGCTGCACACCGGGTCCAGCGAAAACCTCAATATACGCGGCGCGGCCGTGCACGTGGCGGGCGATTTACTGGGCTCAGTGGCCGCCATTGTCGCCGCTGTGATTATTATCTGGACCGGGTGGACACCCGTGGACCCGTTGCTGTCCGTAGCGGTGGCACTGCTGATACTGCGCTCAGCCTGGATGATTACCAGGCAATCTGGCCATATCCTGATGGAAGGCGCGCCGCAAGGGCTCAATCCCGCCGCTATACGGGCCGACCTGCTGCAGCAAATCCCGTCCCTGGAGGACGTGCATCACATTCACATCTGGTCCCTCACCCAGGAACGTCACCTGGTCACCTTACATGCGCGCATCGGGGAATCCGCGGATCCCGACGAGCAACGGGAGGCGGTAAATGCACGACTGGTCCAACATTTCAATGTGGCCCACGCAACCGTCCAGATCGAAAGAAAACCGTGTGCAACATAGTGACAGGCAAAGTACGGTATCCCGATTGAAGCCGTTTGCCCCTACATTACACATGGATAATGACCCGCCACTGCCCTGCCCGCCAGTCCACCGCGATTAATCCCGATAGCCGTCAACCGCAATTTGCGGGACCACTTCTCATTAACGCCGCAATTCCCGCGCCAAGGATTGCAAAAAATGCCAAATGGCATGAGTATTCGGCTAGAGTGAGGTGATAATGGCCTGAGCTCGCGGAAAATTCAGCGCAAAGACAGGTGACGACTACTGCAATTGCTGTAGCCCCGCTATTCGAGGTAAGTATCAATGGATGCCAAGGCGGTAAAATCCGTGCTTTTCCCCAATGTCACACTCCAGGTGGTTATTGGAGCCGACGCCCGGATACGGGTATGGCAGGCCATCGGCGCCCCGCCCATAGAACTCAATCTGGCGGACCTGGAATTGTTACAGGATTTCAGCAAGGGTCGCATTGCGAACATGCGTGAGGGCCTGCCAAAGTTCCTGAACAACTCGCAGCTCACGGTCGCTGAGCGCGAGCGCTGCACGACCCTGGCGAAAAAGTTAAACCGGCAAAAACGCTTTGACGCGATTGATCCGTCAAATCCCGCGCAGCGAGCCCTGCTGCCGGCACCGGGGCCACAGGCGCATACACCTGTCGACGAACCCATCCCGGACGGGCCGGTAAAGCTGCTCACGCCGTGCGCGTTTTTTCTCCACGATGGCAGGTTCGTGACAATCTCGCACAACGGTATCTCGCTGCCGGCTATAAGCGCCATAGAGATGCTCGCGCTGAGCCAACTTGCCTCCCATCACGGCATTGAGCCGGCACTTAAGGCACACCAGGAAGCCTGCGGCGATCGCGCGCTGGACAGGGCACAGTTTCTCGACATGCTGAAACCGTTTATAACCCACCGGTACATCGCGCCGCTCACGCAACGAAAAAACCGTTCCGGGGCTGAACTGTTCGGGGTCGTGCTGTCAGGCAATTCAAGCGACCTGGCACGGGAGATGTTTCGTCGCCATGCCAGGGTGCAGGATGAGACCGAGCGCGAGCGCGAACTGCGCACCGGCAAACACCGGGTAAAAGTCATCCCCGTCGCCTTTGACCTCAGCCCGCCATTAGCGCTCGGCTCGATCATCGCGTACGCCAAGGTGCACGAAGAGGGAGCGCTGGAGGAATTCTACAACTTCCGCACCGATTGGATCTGGGACGAGGAGCGGCTGCCAGGCTTCACCAGCGAACCCGCGATCTACCTTTTCTCAAACTATCTCTGGTCGCACGCGCAGGCGGTGGAAGCCTCCGCCCGCATAAAGGCGTTGAGCCCGGACAGCATCACCATCCACGGCGGCCCGGACACACCCAAGTACAAGGAGGACCAGCATCGCCACTTCGAGAATCACCCGCACATTGACGTCACTATCCAGGGCGAAGGCGAAGTCAGTTGCGCTGAAGTTTTATCGAAACTGCGCGAGGTCATCGGCAACCCGCAGCCCGACCTCAGCGTGCTGGAGGGCATTTCCGGCGTCACCTATCGCACGTCCACAGGCATCGTGCGCAACGAGAAGCAGGGGCGAATAGCAGACCTGAGCATACTGCCATCCGCCTATCTCACCGGCCTGTTCGATAATTACTATGGCCTCGACGACCTCTTTCTTATCATGGAAACCAATCGCGGCTGTCCCTACGGCTGCACGTTCTGCGACTGGGGCTCGGCTACCGCCAGTAAAATCAGAAACTTCGATATTGACCGGGTGATGGCGGAGCTGGAGTGGGCGGCGACAACGGAGGTGGCCACGATAACCCTTGCCGACGCCAACTTCGGCATTTTCCCGCGCGATGTCGATATCGCCCGCAAGGCCGCCCAGCTCAAACTCGCCACCGGATATCCCCGTGGCTTTGGCGGCAACTTTGCGAAGAATTCCGTAAAGTACCTGAAGGATATCATCGACGTTCTCGCCGAGGGCAACATCCTGACACTGGGAACCCTGTCGCTGCAGTCGATGGATGAGCACACCCTGGAGGTCATCAACCGGGCCAATATCAAGACAGAGAAATACGACGCGCTGGCCGTTGAAATGCGCAATTCCGGGCTGCCGCTCACCATAGAACTGATGATGGGGCTTCCAGGCTCCACCCTGCAGTCCTTCCGTAACGACCTGCAGCAGTGCATTGATCGCGAGCTCGCGACCCGCGTCAATCTCACCACGCTGCTCGTCAACAGCCCGATGAATGAACCCTCGTATCTGGAGAAGCACCAGATCAAGACCTTGATCCCGGTTGCGCCTGGAAAGCAAGCTGTACTGGCCTCCACCGCCACCTACACGGAAGCCGACCTGGCGACGATGGACAAGCTGAAACAGGCGTATACGCTATTCGAAAATTTTGGTGTTTTGCGCACCATCACCAGGTTTGTGCGGCAGGAGACCTCTGCCAATGAGATGGAGTTCTACCACAAACTGATGCTGGATTCCGCGGAAAACAATCAATGGCCCATGCTGTACATACTCACACACTATGTATCGTCCCTGATGGCGCCGCCCGTCAGCTGGTACCTGGTCATGGAAGAGGTGGGGCGCTACCTGCAAGAGGAATACGGATTGCAGGACTCCCCTGCACTGCGCTCGATTCTCGCGGCGCAACTGGCAAGCATTCCCGCCCACGACCGGGCGCTGCCGGAGACGGTCAATCTCGAGTGCGATGTGGTCGCCTGGCACGCGGCAATGCTCGCGGAAAAATCCAGCGGCAATCGGCAGGGCTGGGAGAGCGTCGTACCTCGACTGTCCAGCTATGGCCCCGGTACGCTGACGGTGGATGACCCCTTTGGCATCACCCAGTCGGCGGTTGGCATCAGCAAAGACCTGAATTCCTTTGGCATCAGTTGGGAACTGGAGTCACCGCTGCACAGGGCGCGTGTCGACCTGGCGTAGTTCAGTCGCCTCCCTGGCCCACCAGTGAATGCATCCAGTACCGGTGGGAGATATACAACTGGCGAATGATCGCGGCCGCCGCGAACAGCAGTCCTGCTGTCGCCAGAATGCCGGTGCCGCCGCGAATCCACAGCACCGCGGCAATTGCCAACAGTATCCCGATGACGATAAACGCACTCCTGAAGTCACGCCAACCCGCGGTGGGGATATTCTCGAAAAAATAGTGATTCTCCGGGTCGCGGCGCGCCTGACGGAAGATCGTGTGGGACGCCCAGGTTGAGACGGCGAATATCATAGCCAGCAGGAAAAACCACACGCCGAGTTCATCCGGGCCCATCAGGTCAACCATGCCGAATTCGAGCAATCCTATCGCAAAAGGTGTCACGGTATCCTGCATCGAGGGAAACCAGCTGAATCGCAATATCGTGCTGACATACATCAGCCAGATCTGGATGATACCCAGCAGCATCACACCGAGCTGTATCCAGCCTGCTATCGCGTCCCACCCCCCGAGCCAGAGAAACTCGGAGCTCTGCATCTTGGTCCAGTACAACTCGAGGGCCAGCGCCTGGATCATGCTCAGCACGGTGATAATAATCGATGGGAGCAGTTCTTTGGCGCGCTGTAATCTCTGTTGCATGAGCAATCCTCAGCATTCAATGCCTGTTGCCGCGACCGCACCGCTTGCCGCCGCGCTTCTTATATAGGGGTGAACCTCCCGCTCGTAGAGGCTCAACATCTGCCAGGACAGCGCGGGATCGATCCCGGCCAACAGCGGGTTGAGATAGAACACGCTGTGATCACCCAGACCAGACGCCAGCTCCAGGGTTTGCGCGGGTGTCAACACCTGATACGCCGGGCTGTTGCGAACCGTTTCCGCCGTGACCTTTCCGGCATAGGGACCTGCGGGTCTGCCGAACGCCTCCGTGGTCCAGTCACTATACGACTGCAACTGGTGCAGTATATGCGGTATGAGTTGCCGCCAGGCCCGCTCGGGTTCGCGGGTCACCCACAGGAAAATCGGCCCGTGTCGAGGATACGTCCCGGGATCGGCTTTCCCCAGCGCAATGCATGCCTCCCTGTACGGCTGCCACAGCGCGGGGTCCAGCGGCGGAAACCAGCCATCGGCAATACGGGCGGCGCGGCGGGCCGCGGCGGACGAACTTCCGCCCAGCAGGATGGGCGGGGCAAAAGGTTCCGGTGTCGGGGTGACAAGGCAGCGCCTGCCCTGCCAGTCAAACTCCTCGCCCGTCCAGGCAAGGCGCAGAAATTCGCAAATTTCTCCCATCACGCGCCAACGGTCTTCGAGTTTGCGGCCGAAGGTTTCGAACTCGGCCGGGCGATAACCGGCGCCGATACCGAGTACCAGGCGGCCGCCGGACAGGATCTGCGTGACCGCGGCATCCTCGGCCAGCTTCACCGGGTCGTACAGCGGCGCCAGCAATACGGATGTGCGCAGAGTGATAGACCGGGTCCGCGCCGCCATCGCGCTGGCGATCACCAGCGACGAGGGGTTGTAACCGTCGGCGGCGCTGTGGTGCTCGCCGAGGCCGACCACATCGAAGCCCAGGTCGTCCGCCCATGCCGCCTGGTCCAGCGCGGCGGCATAAAGTGCGCCCCGACTTGCCCCGAAGTCAGGCGCACGCAGATCATAGGTCACGGTCAATTCCATCGAATTTCCAGCCCGGGGCTCGCATGGCGATCACAAAACACTGGACACCCAAAGTAAGTGATCTGCAGTAATTGTCAATGAAAACGGCGCCTGGGCAGTGGAATAAGCAACATGCCAGGGAGCGGCAGTGTAGTGCGTCAGTTTGAAATTTGGTGATAGTCGAGAGCCCGGGTGGCGTTGTTGCGGCCGGGGCCGTGTGGCGACAGGACGTCGCCACGCGAGCCTGCACAAGGACGTGCGCTTTTTGGCGTGTCCCGGCCGCAACAATGCCACCCGGGCTCGTACAGACCAATTTCAAACTGACGCACTACCGGCGGCAGCGCCAGCTTGCCAAGTTGCACCCCCGGGAGGCAAAATGCTGGCCAATCCTGCGTTTCAGACGGGCATCACCGTGATCACACAACTACGCAATACACTCGCCGCACTCGCCACCGGACTTGCACTTGTCGCCTGCAGTGATGGCAGCGATGGCAACATCACCATCACGGACGCGCCGTACCGCTTGCAGGGGTGCGCAGACAGCGGTACCTGTGTGTCCAATCCCCCACTGGTACTTGGCGGCGAGCGTCCCGCGATGGTGCAGATCCCCTCCGACTACGACTACAACAGCCGGTATCCACTGGTAATGGTACTGCACGGCCGCGGCGCCGATGGCCTTATTCAGTCCGCCTACCTGGGACTACTCCCGCGAGTGGACAGTCACCAGTTTATCCTGGTCTATCCTGACGGACTGTCTATCGGTGGCCGTAAGCAGTGGCGCTTTGCGCCCGCCTGCTGCGACAACGAGGAGGGGGAAAACCCCGTCTCCAGTGATGTCGGCTACCTGACCGGACTGATCGAGGAGGCCGCTGCCACCTACAGCATCGATGCCGGGCGCATTGGCCTTATTGGCCACTCCAGCGGCGGTTTCATGTCCCTGACCATGGCCTGCGAGGCCTCCCACCTGGTGACTTCACTGGTAAACCTGGCCGGCTCCACCTTCGTGGACCTGGAAAGATGCCAGCCCGCTGCCGAGAGGGTCAGCGTACTGACCGTGCACGGCGATGCCGATGACACGGTCTTCTACCAGGGATTCGAGGGCGCCTACCTCAGCGCGCCGGCGGTCGCTGAACGCTATGCGATGCTTGCCGGCTGCGACACGAACAGCCCGATGACACTTGCCGATTTCGACCTGGTTGCCAGTATCGCCGGCGCGGAAACATCGCGTACCTCCTGGCCCGGTTGCCTGGACGGCACGGAAGTCGAGTTCTGGACGATGAACAACGGGCCGCACATCCCGGGTCCCTGGGTCACCGAGGGACTCGACGCTTTCGTCAACTGGTTGCTGGATCACCGCAGGGACTAGCGCGCGAACCCGGGGAGGCGCGCTCACCGCCTTTTCACCAGCGCATACCAGTCGCGAAACGGGCCGATAGTGTTTTGCCAGAATGTCCGGTTTTCGCCCTGTGTTTCCGGACCGATTCCCCAGGGGGTGTACTCGTCCTTCTGCGGCAGGTAGAGCGTACCGAACAGGCGATCCCAGATACTGGTGACCGCGGCAAAATTCTTGTCCCAGTGCTGCGGCAGGTAACTGTGGTGGATATGGTGCATCGCCGGGCTCTGCAGCCACAGGGCCAGCCAGCGCGGATAGTTGAATTGTACGTGGTAGTGCCTGAACGAGCCGTTGAAGCCAAAGAGCAGTGCAAAAAAACCGATGTTCAGAAGCGTTGCCTCCAGCAGCCCGCCGTTGAACAGGTAGGCGAATATACCGGCGACAAAACCATAGCTCACGGCACTCCCCCCGGCCCAGACGGGCCCGACCAGGAAATGCTCCCGGTAACGGGTAAGCGGCGTCAGCACCTCAGCGGAATGGTGAACTTTATGCAGCGACCACAGAGCCGGCACCTTGTGCATCGTGAAATGCGTCAGGAAAAACACGAAGTCATAGCCCAGCAACAGCACCAGGCTGTACAACAGCATCCAGGCATAGTTGGTCTCCAGCGCGGGGCTGGCTCCGAAACACCATAGCAGTGCGCTGACCACACTGCGTTCGACGGCCGGCCCGACCGTGGCCAGCAGGGTGACGGCCCACAGCGGATGCAGCAGACGCTCCAGGACGTAGAGATACACGTCCACGCGTGCCGAGGGGTGGCTATAGATATCACGGGGTACAAGAAACTGCAGCAGGCCCGCCTTTCGCTCCCGGCCGTCCGCCCCCCTGGAGCCGTGGCCGTCGCGCACCCACCAGATGAACACGGCGATCAGCAGGGTCAACAGCAACGCGTCCCAACGCAGGTCCGCGGGGATATGCTTGCCGCCAACTTCAGAGATGGTCGTTGCTATATCGGTGAGCGGGCCTGTTATCTCCTGGCTGCTTCGGGCAGCGACGGCGTTACTGTGTGTGGCCGACATACTGTAGCCGAGTCCCCGCAATTTCGGTGCCGGGAACTATACAAGGTCCCGCGAAATCGCGCACTCCCGGCAACGGTATACGCGATGATTTCTTCACGGAGAGTTGCTAGGCTATGGCTTTTGACATACCGGAGACTGCGTTAATGGAAATGCTGGCGGAGTGGTTACCGCGCATAGCGGCGATACTGACCGTGATGTTCGGACTCGTCGGTTTCTTCAAACCGCGCATGATCACGGCAAACCAGCAGATCGAGTTGGGAAGCCCCATGGCGATGTCGGAAGCCAGGGTGGTATTCGGAGGCCTGCACCTCGGCAGCGGCATCATGGCGCTGGCGCTGCAGGAGCCGCTGATCTACATGACGCTGGGCGCGGCCTGGAGCGTCGGTTTGCTGGCGCGCTTTTACTCGATGTTTGTGGACAAAACGAGTTTTCAACATTCGCTGCCGGGTATTGTTATCGATGCCGTTATGGCCTTCCTGTTTCTCAGCGGACTGGTGTTTTAAGCGCGCAGCCCCGGTTGACCGCTCAGGGCACCAGTACCGCCGCGCCACTGAAACGCCCGTGGCGCAAATCGTCCAGTGCTTCGTTGGCCTGCTGCAGCGGGTAGGTGGTCACCGTGGTCTCCACGGGTATCTGTGCCGCCAATGGCAGAAACTCTTCCCCGTCCCTGCGGGTCAGGTTGGCCACTGAACACAGTGAGCGCTCACCCCACAAAATGTCGTAGGGGAAGGCGGGAATGTCAGACATATGGATGCCCGCGCAGACCACCTGCCCCCCCTTGCGCACCGCGCGCAGCGCCGCTGGAACCAGTTCCCCGGCCGGCGCGAAAATAATGGCGCCGTCCAGCGCAACGGGCGCGGACTGTCCCGACCCGCCCGCCCAGCAGGCGCCCAACTGCCGCGCGAACGCCTGTGCTTCGGAGTCTCCCTCGCGGGTGAAGGCGCAGACTGACTGGCCGCGGTACCGCGCCACCTGTATCAGGATGTGCGCCGCCGCGCCGAAACCGTAGAGCCCGATCGTTTCACAGGTCTCCAGCATGCGATAGGCGCGATAGCCAATCAGGCCGGCGCACAGCAGGGGCGCCGCCTGCTGATCGCGGTACTGCCCGGGGATTGAAAAGCAGTAAGCCGCATCGGCGACGGTGTACTCGGCAAAGCCACCGTTGATCTGGTAACCGGTATAGCGCGCGTCGTCGCAAAGGTTTTCCTTTCCGTGGCCGCAGTACCAGCAGCGGCCGCAACTGCCGCCCAGCCAGGGCACGCCCACCCGCTGCCCGGGAACAAAACCCCGCACGTCAGCCCCCATGCTGATGATTTCCCCGATGATCTGGTGGCCGGGTATCAGCGGCAGACGGGGCTGCGTGAGATCTCCGTCTACCACGTGCAGATCGGTGCGGCAGATGCCGCAGGCTTTCACCTTCAGCAATAGCTCACTGGCGCGCGGCACCGGAACCTCGACTTCACGGGCTTGCAGCCGTGCGCGCTGCGCTTCAAGTACCATCGCTCGCATAAAGCGTCTCACTCGTCCAAAGTTCGGGCCTGTGTCGCTACCGACGCACGCCCCAACCCACTTCGGGCGTCACGACAAAGTGGCATTATTCACACTGGCCCGGCGCCGCATAAACTCTCTAAATAATTGATTTTAAAGGATTAAGCTTGCCGGCCAGATACCCGGGCAAGGGGCGGGGCCCGCGGTTTAGTATGCCAATTCTAAAACTACTTGGTTTACTCATCGCTCAAACCAAACATTAGAGGAGGTTTGATCATGATTTCACATGCGATTGTGTTTGCCACGCTTGCCATCCTGTCGGCTGGCGCCATCTATGGTTTCGGGAAGCCGATCAGCAAATCATCACCCGAACTGCCCGCAAGGATCGGCGCAGCCGACAGCCCCAGTATAGACAGACAGCGTGAAGATGCATAACCTGTGACGGCAAAGTCAACGTCGCGGTGAGTTGCGTTCACGCTGGCGCCCTGTCGGCCGGGGCCGGCCACCCGTGAGAAAACGCCAGACCAGCGCGGACAAGTCACGACGAATCCGAGGAGCACGCCATGCGCCACGCTGTCCTGATCCGCCCCCACGCCCGGTACCTGCGCCGGTTCGCCATCACGGCGGCCATCTGCACCACGCTGGCGGGATGTGGCGACAAGGACCCGTCGGCCGCTGCACAGGACCCCGGTGGCGCGTCGGCTCCGGCGGCTGAGCAAAGCGCTGCGCCGCAGGTCGAAGCCATTCCCGCCCTGCCGCCAAGCGACGCGGCGTGGCAACCCGAGGCATTGGAGAACCTGCTCGCGCCCATCGCGCTCTACCCTGATGTCGTCCTCGCCCAGGTACTGGTCGCATCCACCAATCCGCAGGAAGTCCTGGACTCGGGCAACTGGCTGCTACAGCACACCTCACTGGAGAATGAGGATCTCGACGAGGCCGCCCGGCAGGCCGGATTTACGCCGCCGATCCGCGCACTGATACAGTTTCCCCAGGTTGTCGACATGATGTGCCAGGACCTCGACTGGACGTCGGAGCTCGGGCAGGCCTATGTCGATGACCAGGCGGGTGTACTGGACGCGGTGCAGCGCCTGCGCGTGCAGGCGCAGGACGTGGGCAACCTGACGAGCTCCGACAAGCTCGAGGTGGAGACAGTCACCCAGGACAACCAGCAAGTGGTGACCATTACGCCACCCGATAAAGAAATCGTCTACGTGCCGCAGTACGACCCGGTCGCGGTCTACGCACCGCCGCCCGCGACGACCACGACCACCACAACCGTGACGCAGGACGAGGGCTACACCACCGGTGACATGGTGGCGACCGGCCTGCTGGCCTTCGGCGCGGGCATGCTGATCAACGAAATTTTTGACGACGATGACGAGGATTACTACTACGGCGGCGGTTACTGGGGCAGGCCGCCGCCCTACTACCCTCCCTACCCCTACCGGCCGCGCTACGGCGACGGCTTCTATCCCTCGCACGGCTACAACCGGGGTAACGGCAATTTCAACAACAACACCGTGATCATCAACCAGGACAACAACTACTGGAAAAATCGCCGGAACGGCAGCGAGAGAAGCCCGATCAGCGAGGCGCGCCGCGATCGCCCCGAGTTGGGCAGTTTGAATGCACAGGCGGCCAAAGGGCCCAGGCGCTCGGCGCCGTCACCGGCCGGACGTTTTGCAGATGTTCAGCGAGGAGGCGCCAACGGGGAGCCGGGCGCAGCGCAGCGCAGTTTGCCGAAGATTCAGGGCACCTACGCCGGCGCCAGGCAAGGCGGCGCGCAGGGTGCCGGGAAAGGGATTGCAGCGACCAGGCCCCCGGGTGTGGATACGCAGCGTGAGAAACCCAAAATACAGGGCTCTTACGCCGGCGCCAAACCATCTGTCAATCGGCCCGCGTCGAGCCTGGCGGACCGCGGCCACGCGATACCCAGGGAGACAGCACAACAGAAGCCCTTCGCCAATCGCGGCGGCGGCCTCGCAAGATCGAGCGCGCTATCGGGCTCCAACAGGGGCAGCCACGATCGGGCCGCCAGTTTGCGCGGACGGCAGAGTATGCAGCAACGCGCGTCCGGGTCCCACGGAAAGCTGCAGCGCAAATTGAAAAGATAGTTCCGCCAGGAGACCCACCATGAAAAACTCATTCCGGATATTGGCTTCCCGCTGCATTGTCGCGCTTTTCATTATTTGCGCGCCACTGGTACTTGCGGGAACGCCGGCGGACGGCGAGCAGCTGTCTTTTGCAAGTCCGGAGGCCGCGGTCGACGCGATGATAAGCGCGCTGCAGCAGCGCGACACCGCGACGCTCGCCGCACTCCTGGGGCCCGGCGCGGAGGACATTCTCTCCTCGGGCGATGACGTGCAGGACAGGTCGGATCGAAACACCTTTCTCACCCGCTACCAGCAAAAGCATTCTCTCACCGGCGAGGGCGGGCAGCGCACCCTGGTTATTGGAGAAGAGGACTGGCCGTTCGCCATACCGCTGGTGGAGCGCGACGGGCGCTGGTATCTCGACGGCGAGGAAGGTGCGCGGGAAATCGTCTATCGCCGCATCGGCTCGAACGAACTCGGCGCCATCGCAGTCTGCTACGGCCTGGTCGACGCCCAGCTCGAATACGCCGCCGAGGGCCACGACGGCGACCCCGCAGGCATCTATGCGCTGAAACTGATCAGCGACGAGGGGATGCACAACGGCCTGTACTGGCCGGCCGCCGCAGGCGAAGCGCAGAGTCCGGCCGGGGAGTTTGTCGCGAACGCCGCCACGGAGGGCTATCGGCGGGGTGCTGATCGTGTGCCGTATCACGGCTACCTGTACCGCCTGCTCTATCGACAGGGCAGCAATGCCGAAGGCGGCGCTCGCGAGTATTTCGCGGACGGATTGATGACCGGAGGATTCGCCGTTATCGCGTGGCCCGCGGAGTATGGTGTCAGCGGGGTGATGACCTTCATCGTCAATCAGGATGGCGTCGTGTACCAGAAGGACCTCGGCGACGAGACCCGGTCGGAAGCCGACCGCATCAATACGTTCGATCCCGACGCGTCATGGAGCGCTGTAACGGACGACAGTTGACTACAACCGGCGTACCACGGCCAGGAGACATTCAAGATGGAAGACACTGAAGCAAAGGGCGGCAGCACCTTCTCCCGGCAACACCTGGTCGAGGCCATCGTGGGTATGACGCTATTGGTCCTCGCCTTTTTCGCCATCGCCTCCTCGGATATCTCCGCGGCGGGCACTCGCGCCTACTGGAACCTGCTGGTTCCGCTTTTTGCCGTCACCGCATTTGCCTCGGACCGGATTCATGCCGGCCACAGTATCGGCCACCTTCCAAGCGCCATCACCATCGTGCTGCACTGGCTCGGCGTATTCCTCGCCATCCAGGTGGTGCATTACTTCGTCGTCACAGGGCGCATGGCGAATGCGGACATCGGGCTGACCAACGGCCTGGTGCTGGCACTCGGCACCTATCTGTTCGGCGTCTACAGCAACTGGCGCATGGCGGTAATCGGGTTGGCGCTGGCTGCGGCCACAACGGGCGTCGCGTTGATAGAAGAGTTCGTGTGGTTCCTCTTCGTTATCGCCGCTATCGCCCTACTGGTCCTGTTTTTCGGGGCCAGGCTGATCAGGAAACACCAGCCGGCATCGCTACACAACCGGGATATGGGATAAACTTGACGCACCGGCAGCGCCTTCCGCTTGCGATGAACAGGAGAACACGGTGGCATACGAACTGACTGGAAAAATAAAGCTTATCCAGGAGGCGAAAACCTTTGATAGCGGTTTCACCAAACGGGAGATGGTGGTCATCGTAGAAGATGGTCGCTACCCGCAGGAAATCAACCTGGAGTTTGTCCAGGACAAGGTCAGTCTGCTCGACAACCTGCAGCCAGGACAGGAAGTCACCGTGACGTTCGACATCAGGGGTCGCGAGTACAACGGCAGATACTTCAACAACCTGCAGGGCTGGAAGATCACGAGCCCCGGCGCGGAGAGCGTTCGCGATACCAGCGGCCCTTCATCTGCGCCCGGCGACTACAGTGGCGGTGATTTCGACGACAGCGATATCCCGTTCTAACGGCTGGCCAGGCACATACCCGGGGGCACACAATGAACATCGCACTCAAGCAGGAATTACCACACAAGCCCCGCATACTGCCCGGCTGCGAGTTGCCGGGCTACGAAACCCTGTTCGAGGAGCTGTCTTACTGGATCGACGCAGAGCGGATCATCGGCGCTATACCTTCAACTCTCGAAGGCACGCTGTTCTACAACTGCCCCGGGCGCAACAGGATAGGCAACCAGCAGTACGGCCACTGGTTCGATGGCGACGGCATGATCAGCGCGGTGACGATCAGGGGCGGGCGGGCGCACTACAAGAATCGATATGTGCGCACGCCAAAGTATGTCAAAGAAACAGCGGCACAGGCAATACGCTATCGCGGTGTCGGCACCCGGATTCCCGGCGGCCCACTCAAGAATATGTTTCGTGCACCGGGCAACGCCGCCAATACCAGCGTCGTATTGCACGGGGAAAAGCTGTTGGCGCTGTGGGAAGGCGGCAAGCCGTGGGAACTGTCCCCGGCCACGCTGCAGACGATAGGCGAGTACGACTACGGGGGCCGCCTGTCATCGATGCAGCCCTTCAGCGCCCATCCGCGGGTCGATCCACAGACGGGAGACCTGTATAACTTTGGCCTGTTTGGCATACCGAAACCCAAACTACATTTATACCGGGTCGATCCGGCCGGTGCGATGGTCGCGAACACATCCCGTTATGTGGGTGACTACGCGATGTGCCATGATTTCGCGATTGCAGGCCGCTATGCGGTTTTCATCCTGTGTCCGGCATTCCTGCGTACCCCGTTCAAATTCCTGCTGGGCCTGCGCAGCATTTTCGAGTCCATCGAGTTCGATACCGGCGAGAACACCAGGGTCGTCGTACTCGAGTTGGCAACGGCCAGGGTGGTCAGGGAATTCGAGTTTCCCGGCTTCTTCGGTTTTCACCTGGGCAATGCCCGCGAGCAGGGCGACGAGCTCTCTGTCGACGCGCTGTGCGTGGACAATATGGATGTGATGGGCGGACTGTCCGATGTTTTCGCGGAGCGTGGCGACGATTTCCAGTTTCTGGCCAACGGCGCGCGTTTTACCCGGTTTACCATGAACCTCGCGACCGGCGCTGCCGACAGGCAACTGATAGCAGGCGCGATAGCGGGGGAGTTTCCGGCCTGGAATCCACATTTGACAGGGCGTGACAACCGCTATACATGGCTGGCCACCATCATCGAGAACGGCACTCCCTACAGCTTTAACGCCTTCCAAAAAGTCGATCACCTCACCGGGGAACTCCGGGTACACGATTTTGGCGAGGGCCGCTTTTCCTCGGAGCCGAAATTCATTCCCGCCAGTGCGGGCGCGGCGGAAGACGACGGCTACCTGATATCGATCGTCTACAACCATGCGCGCAGGAAGAGTGAGATCGTGCTCACCGACGCCGTGGACATGCAGCGGGAACTGGCGGTCATCCCGCTGGAGCATCATGTCCCGTATGGTTTCCATGGGAATTTTTACCAACAGACATTTGAGTAGGCGCGGGGACCTTGCACCGCGCCGCCCGCGGCGTTGTCGAAACTGCAGGGCCTTGCGGCCGCGCAATGAATCATCCAGACCAGTCCTCAGGTCTGCGCGGACTCGACAGTCTCGGCCTGAGATTCGCCGACGATGCCATCGGCGACCGCCAGCCTAGCGAAATTCACCAGTTTGTCTGTCAGTCGGCGCGAGAAGGTCACGAAATTCGACAGGACTCCCGCGTCCTCGCGCTCTGATTTCGCCAACAGTTTCAGCAGGTCCCGATTGGCGTCATCCAACGCCTCGCGCAGTTCGCGCACCCGGGAGGAAATGTCGGGAGGACGATTTTCCAGCAGGGCCGTACTGATTTCGTCGAACAACTCCAGCGTCTCACTGGACAGCTTCCTCACGATCAGAATCAGATCGCTGCCCAGTTCGATGTAGTGTTTGTCGATCACCTTCTTCGTGGTGAAAAGGTCCTCAATGGAATCGTGAACCTGGAAAAGATAATCGTACAGGGTGATCACTTTCAGCATCTCCCTGGACTGGCGTACATCGGTCACCGTGGTCACAACATTGGAGAAATAACCCAGGTACTCATCGTGGATAAAGTGCAGGTAGTCAATACGTTTGGATGAAGCGTCGTACACATTGCGATAGTTGGATTCCACAGAGAGGGTGACAAGATTGTAGTTTTCCTGCAGAAACTCCAGCAGCGGCACAATATTCCTGTCCAGCGCAGCTTTGGTCGTCTCGTAGCTGTCTTCCCGTCCGACGACCGGGATAGCCAGCCGCTCGAAATCCATTTTTCCCTGGCCAAGCAAAATGTCTATGAACCGTGCAAACGGGTTGATGAATACGATGAACAGCACGCCGGTCAATACATTGAACGCCATATGGAAATTGGCGAGCACTATGGCGGGGCTGGTACCCAGACCATCGATACTGGATTTGAACAACAGGAACAGGGGCAGGAATACGAGCACGCCGCCGACATTGAACAACAGGTGGCTGAGCGCGGTCTTCTTCGCTGCAATATCCATATTGAATATGGCGATCAACGCCGTCGCGGAGGTACCGATATTGGCTCCCATAATCAGCGGGATTGCGTTTTCAACACCCATCAATCCCTGCTGGGTAAATATGATGGCCAGCCCGGTAGTCACCGAACTCGACTGCACCAGAGCCGTAAACAGGCAACCCAGCAGTATCGCGTACAGCGGATTTTGAGGTTGCGTGAGATAGCCTATCAGCACCGGGTCGTTCTGCAGCGGCTGCAGTGAAGACGAGATCAGGTTCAGGGAAAAGAAAACAAAACCAAAATAAAAGATGGACTTGCCAAAAATGGAATACCGCGAGTGGAGCAGGGACAGGAAAAAACCGGCAACAATCAGGACGGGCGCAAACGCTGTCAACTTGAAGGCCACCAGCTGCGCTGTCACCGTGGTCCCGATATTGGACCCGAATATGATCCCGATACTGTTTTTAAAAGACAGCACACCGGCGTTAACCAGTCCGATGGCGATCACCGAGGTGGCGGAACTGGACTGGATGACGGCGGTCACGGCCGCCCCGATGAGCAGGCCGACGATCGGGATATTCGTTGCTTTGGCCAGCGCCTTGCGGAATTTCTCGCCGGCCAGCGCTTCAACTTCCCTGGAAAAATTCTGCAGCCCGAAGATAAACAGGATCACGGCAGTCAAACCGGCCGTGAAGATGTGGAAATGTTCCATAGCGTGGGCCCCGACTGACCAGCCATCCGTTGGCCGTGGACAGCAAACAGCTTCTGTTTTCACTACAGCGGTGAAGTGTAAAACCTGCAGCCCGGAAGCGTCAAAGCACAATCAGAAGCACGCTTGGGGAGCAGCCTGCGGCAACGCGGGAAGCCTGAGGGTGCGATATTCTCCCGCGCCATATACAATCCAATGGCAGGGCAGGGACTGTTCTTAAAGTGGCAACCTTGAAGGGGCAACGGTAATCAACACTCCATACCACCGATATAGCCTGGATATCAGGCTGGCCTGTGTGTTGTGCCTCTGCGCCCTCTCGCTCCTGCCGCAGCGGGGGCTGGCCGGGGGGCCAATGCAATCCCTGTTGCAACAGCTCGCTGCGCAGGGCCAGGTGGTTATCGCCGGCGAGACCGTGTATGACCTTCCGGTTACCCAATCGTTCTATGCCGGCAAGCACTACGAACCGGCCTGGACCAAGCCCATCGCACTGAACGAACTCTCCGCCGCCATTTACGAAGCCGAGCGCGAGGGCATGAACCCCGATGACTACCATCAACGCCAGGTACAGGCCCTCCTCGACGGAACACTTGCGCTCGATAGCGCTTCGCGCGACCTGCTGTTAACGGACGCCCTGGTGCGCCTCACCTACCACTATGCTTTCGGCAAGGTCGACCCCAGGGACTACGTCTCCTCGTGGAATTTCGACCGCAAACTGCCGCAGATAGATCCGGTGCAGTGGGCAGCGGACGTCGTCAGCAACGGCGGCATCCTGTCCGGGCTGGAGCAACTGAAGCCCACCAGCCCGATGTACCGGCAACTTGTGGGCGCATTGGCGAAGTACCGTAGCATTGAAGCGGCCGGTGGCTGGACGACCGTCGATCCCGGCCCCACCCTGCATCCGGGTGATAGCGGATTACGGGTGATCCAGCTGCGCCGCCGCCTGCTGGTCGAAGGGGATTTACCTGCCCACGCGAGCCCCGAATCCACCGTATTTGACGATATCCTAGAGCAGGCAACGATACGCTTTCAAAAACGCCACCACCTGGATGCCGACGGTGTGGTCGGCAAAAAGACGCTGGCCGCGCTGAATGTGCCGGTGCAGCGACGCATCGGCCAGATCCGCGTCAACCTGGAACGATCTCGCGTACTACAGGATATACCCGCGACGGCGGTAATCGTTGACATTGCGGGATTTGAAGTCTCATTGTTCCGCGATGGCCAGCGCCTGCTCCGCAGCCGCGCACAGGTGGGACGTCCCTACCGCAGTACCCCGACTTTTCGCGACCGCATCACCTACATCGAATTCAACCCGACCTGGACCGTTCCACCCACTATACTTAAGAAGGATACTCTGCCCGCGATCAAACGCGATCCCGGCTACCTGCAGACCAAGAATATGCAGGTGCTGACCCGGGACGGGAAAGTGGTGGACCCGGCATCCGTCAACTGGCAGCTTTATCCGCAGCAGGGCTTTCCTTACCTGCTCCGCCAGCGGCCGGGGCCCAACAATTCACTCGGTCGGCTGAAGGTGATGTTCCCCAATGAGCACATGGTGTACCTGCACGACACCCCCAGCAAAGACCTGTTCAGCCGCAGCGAGCGCACTTTCAGCTCGGGCTGTATCCGGGTGGAAGAGATCATGGAACTCGCCGAGTTGCTGCTGGACGACCCGGCCTGGGACCAGGCGGCAATTGCCAGAGTGATAGGTGAACAGAAAACCAAACGGGTCTCGCTGCGCCAGCCCATGCCGATTTACCTGGTGTACTGGACTGTGGAAGTGCGGGACGACGGCACGGTCGAGTTCAAAAGCGATCCCTACCAGCGCGACGGCGCTCTACTGAAGGCACTGGAACGGCCGCTCAGGCCCGACCCGGAACGGATTGGGCAGCAATCGCCCGCGTACCGGCAACAATAACGGCAAAGAAGGCAGGAGGTGGTTATGAGCAGAGACCGGAACCGCAGCGCAAGGATGCTGGCGCTGTCGCTGCTACTGTCCAGCAGTTTGGGAATCGCCGACAGCGCACCCCCGAATGTCATCGTGATCGTGGCCGACGATCTCGGCTGGAACGATGTCGGCTTCCACGGCGGCGATATCGACACGCCGGCGCTCGACCGCCTAGCGGCCGAAGGCATGGAGCTGAATCGCTTCTACACCACGCCGATCTGCTCACCGACGCGCGCGGCCCTGATGACCGGCCGCGACCCGATCCGCCTCGGTGTCGCCTACGGCGTGATTCTTCCCTGGGACACCAACGGGATTCATCCCGACGAACATTTCCTGCCCGAAACGTTCCTGGCCGCCGGATACCAGACGGCGATGGTGGGCAAGTGGCACCTGGGGCACGCCCAGATGACCTATCACCCCAACAACCGCGGCTTCGAACATTTCTACGGACACCTGCACACGGAAGTCGGCTTCTATCCGCCGTTTGCCAACCAGGGAGGCAGGGACTTCCAGCGCAACGGCGTTTCCATCGATGACCAGGGCTACGAATCGTTCCTGCTGGCCGCAGAGGTGTCGCGCTATATCCGCGAGCGCGACAGGAACAAACCCTTTTTCATCTATATGCCCTTCATCGCACCCCACACACCGCTGGATGCACCACAGGAACTCCAGGATAAATACAGGAACATCAACACGGATCTCGCACCCGCCCGCGCCAGGCAGACCGATGACACCCGGCGCATGGCCAAACTGATGATGCGGGACAGCGCGCGGCCGATGTACGCCGCGGTGGTGGACGGGATGGACCAGGCAATTGCCCGGGTACTCGACACCCTGGACCAGGAGCAGCTGACCGATAACACTATTGTGCTGTTTTTCAGCGACAACGGTGGCGCCGCCTATTCGGTTGGCGGCGCCGACAACGCGCCATTGCGCGGCGGCAAAGGCGAAACGTTTGAAGGCGGCATCCGCGTGGTGTCGGTCATACGCTGGCCGGGCCATATCCCGGCGGGAGAGAAAATGACCGAGATCATGACTGCGATGGATGTCTTCCCGACACTGGCCGAAGCCGCCGGCATACCGCCCCTGAATGAGCGGCGCTTCGACGGGATCAGTCTGTGGCCGGCCATCGCCGACGGCGCAGCGATGCCGCGGCAGGAGCTGGTGTACTTCGCGTCGGAGACACCGATCTACGGTCACTTCAACCTCACGGCATTCAACGATGAATGGAAGCTGGTGCAGGAGATCGAGCAGGATCAACTCGAGACGACGGTGACGAACTACCTGTTCAGAATTCAGGATGATCCGTTTGAGTACAACAACCTGGCCCAGTCGTACCCGGACGTGGTACACGAACTCGCGGGCATGATCCACGACTGGCGTGCGCTCTACCCGATCAACGGGACACGCAGCCAATTGATGCCCCCGCCCGGGTGGCGCGCGCCAAAGGACTGGGCGAGCTACCCGATACCGCTGGCGGAGCTGCAGCCGGAAGCGGCTCCGGGCATGCCGCCTGACAAGCAGATCGAGCGAGTACTGGATTTCCAGCACGGCGACAGGGGCCGGCTGAGTTACGACTGCACACCCAAATGGTGGCTGGGCGGCCTGTGTCTCAAGGACAATGCCGCTCCCTGACGGACGCGGACCCGCTACTCCATCAACATGATATTGATGGCGCACTAGCCCCGCAGATAGATGTAGCCGCCGACGAGGCTTGTAATCAGGACATAGCTGAGCGGGAAAAATACGCGGCACAGCCGGTCCACGCGGTCGCCCTGCATCTGGCGACTACTGTTATCCAGCGCGGCGACTCTCAGGTTGATCACGATACTGGCACACATCATCAGGAAACTGATAATCATGAACGACATCAGAACCGTGACATAGGATATTTTCGGCAGGCTCTCACTGGACATGATCTGGTAGGCGACGACCGTCAGAATCCCGATAAAAGATATATCCATGCGGTCACCCAGCGAGGACCGCTCCATCCAGAAAACTGACCACGACATCATCACAAACACCATCACCGGCAGCGCGACAAGCCTCAGGGTATACCAGTAGTCGCGCTCGATATCGATCTGTACCCTGAAGGCTTCCAGGTGGATGTCGCTGCCGTCCAGGTAGGCGGGGGTGTACTCGACTATGGATGTCGACAGTACCGGCTCTCGCCACTGCGGCACGCGCACCTGGTGATGGACATCGTTCCATATGCCACTGGTCGCCGGATCCGGCCGCATTGTCACCTGGTCCTTGTTCAGCCCCAGCACCTCGAAGATGGCAACCAGTTGCTGCCGGTCAAAAGGATAGCGCGCAAGCTCCAGATACGATTTTGCAATGGCGTCGATCTCCTCGGTGTAGTAGACATCACCCGCTGGCGTCACGCGCAACATCACGCCCTCACGGTCAAAACGTCCCGCTTCATTGGCCAGGATTATCTGCGGCCACCAGCCATTGAAAACTTCATTAAACTGGAAGTCACCCTGGTAGTAGAGTTCATCGTAGCCCGTCTCAGCCGGGTCAAAAGCCAGCCTTGAATCCCGCCAGTGCATGCTGAGCACACCTTCAAAGTCGAAGGTTTCCTCCTCCTCATAAATCGCATTGATATTGCTGAGCAGAAAGCCGATATCGACCACTACCGGGCTTCCATCCGTCGGCGGCCCAGCGACATTGGTGCTCGCCTGCGCGCCAATGCCAAGAAAGCAGATAAACGCCAGCAGCAGGAACCGGGTGTTGGATAGCATGGTTAGTGATGTCCTTATTTACTTTGTAGGGCGGCCTTACCGCGTTTGATCCTTGCTGACGGCCAGCAGGATGCTGGGGTGATCGCGCGGAATTTCCCCGGCCGCCAGCCTTCGATCCAGGTGCGCGGCAAAAGGTGGATAGAATACTGTTTTAGCCGTACTCCACCAGTGCGACGCAAAGGGCATCTGCAGGATCGAAATCAGCGACAACTCGAAGCCCTCCTTTAGCGCGCTGTCTATGGAACCCAGTTGATGCTGCACGAAGACGGCTTCCAGTCGCCTGAGTGAAGCCGTCAGCATCGAAGAAAAGCGCAATGCCTCCTCCTCGGTGAGGCTGGTCGGGTCAATATTACCTTTCACCATCAATGCCGCGAGATCCGCATTGTTCAGGATGGGTTCAACATTTCTGCCCATTTCACCGCTGATGTTCTGGAATGTCGCCGACTTCAGGGCTCGCGTGTTCTGGCGCACCTGTGTGGCCAGATATATGAGCGTGACGATCGTGGCAATAGCCGCCAACAGTTCCCCTATGCTGCCAAGATCCTGGATTGTCATGGTGAGTACCTGCGCGAATCGGGCTCAACGCCATGTGCTGGCGAAGTATCCGCTGTTGGCGGTGAATTATTGGTCTTTGTACACCCGGATGTTATCGTTATATTTTCACAAAATGCAGCAAATGACCATGCGCACCGCCGTATTCCTGATCCTTGTCCTGCTATTTCTTTCGGCCTGCAGCGATAACCGCAACGAGACACAGGAAGCGAACGACAGGCCGTCGCTGCCGTTTCAATCCTATGTGTCTCCGCCCCAGCCAAGGGGTGGCTCGTGCGAGGACGCCGTCGATGTGGCTGCGCCGCTTATCGTAAACGGCTTCGGTTACAACCATTCCAATACCCGCAACCAACCTTCCCTGGTGGACTCGGGCAATGTCGATACCCTTGCGGTGAATTTCCGCCATGCGCAGGAGTCTGTGAATGAAAAGCGCGGCGCGCCCGCGGTGACCGCACAGGCTATCTTCATGACGGCTGGCAAGCAGTTGCACGCTATCAACAGGCTGTCGGGCTGCCGCTACTGGACCTTCACCGCAGCCGGAAACGGCGGTAATTTTCGCTCCGCCTCGATACTGTTTGTGGAGTCCGACGAAGCATCGCCCGCCAGGCTTTACGTGGCGGACTTCAACGGTATCGTCTATGCAGTGGACGCCGCCAGCGGCGAGCCCATCTGGCAGACATTCGCGGGCACCATCCCCCACCTCCATTTCGTTACCGGAGGCATGCAGCATCACGCGGGCAAGCTGTTTGTGCCTGTCTCCAGCAAGGAGGTACTCGCTACCACCCTGCTCCCCGGCGCGTGCTGCAGCAGCCATGGCATGCTGGTTTCCCTCGATGCACAGACCGGGGAAGTCCTGTGGCAATTCCATACGACAGAGGACGCGCACGCGGTGGTACTGCCGGGCGAACGTATCGGCCCCAATGGCGCACCGGTATGGGCGACGCCAACGCTGGATACCCGGCGAAACGCGATCTTTATCGGTACTGGCCAGAACTATACCGAGCCCGCGACGAGCACGTCCGACGCCATCATCTCGCTGGATATGGATAGCGGTGCCGTGAACTGGGTATTCCAGGCGAGAGAGAACGATACCTGGAACGGCAACTGCGGCATTGTAAACTCGCTGCGCTGCCCGGATCCCGCGGGCCACGACTTCGATTTCGGCGCGGCGCCGATTCTCCTCAAGGACGGTAACACCCTGATCGCCGGCGACAAGGGTGGCGTGGTGTACTCGATCCAGGCGGATACCGGCGCACTCAACTGGTCCAACAAGGTGAGCCGGGGTTCCACGCTCGGCGGTATTCACTGGGGCATGGCGGTAGACGAGCGGCGCGTGTACGCGGCCGCCACGGACTTCACGATCGACAAGGCCAGCGGTGGCCTGGCCGACCTCGTTGCGGGCGCCAGGCCGGGAATCTACGCGCTCAATCTTGCGAGCGGGGCGATCGAGTGGGAGGCGCATCCCACACACATGTTTGAGGGGCTGGTAACGCCCTCGCTCGTCTCGGCATCGCTCGCTGTCAGCAACGACCTGTTATTCGCCGGCTCGCTGGACGGCGTCGTCCGCGCATTCGATACACGCGACGGCTCGGAATTATGGTCGCTGGACACCGCGATTGCCTTTGAGGATGTGAATGGCGTGGAGGGGAATGGCGGCACCATCGATTCGGTCGGCGTTGTCGTGGCGGGCGACGGCCTGCTGATCAACTCCGGTTACAGTACTTTCCAGGGCGTCGACGGTCGCTACCAGGCAGGGCCGGGTAATGCGCTGTTCGTGCTGGCTTTGCCGAGGTAGCTGGCGGATGAATCTCCCGGCGCGCTGCGAGTCACACCGGGCAGCTAGGCCGCCGTGCTGTTTCGAATATTTGCCACACAGCGAAGCACCTCGGCCTGGTAGGATTTACCCCTCTCGTTGACCATGTCCAGAACGTGCAGAGATGTCGGCACATAGCCGAAGCCGATCTGCCATTCGGGATGCCATTGGAAAATCGACCCGCCCAGGCCCAGCCAGCCATAGAAACCCTCTCTGCCATCGTTGAGCGCTTTTTCAATGCGGCGGCTTGCCTTATCGGTCCGGGCAAACAGCGCGACGCCGCCCTGGGTAAAACTCGTGGTGACAAACGCCATGTCCCCCGCCAGCGGCTCGGCGTGCACAGCTTTCCAGGCAGCGTCACCCAGGTACTCTCTACCTTCCCACTTGCCACCGGCCGCCATCATCGCGGCAATTTTCGCCAGGCCCCGGGCATTGGCGTTGGTATTCGCCGAAGGAGTCTCACCCATCGCTATAGCCGGCTCACTGAAATACGCGATTTTCTTCATTCCCCTGTAGGGCGGAGGTGCCTTGCGCACCGTGGATTTTCTCACCGCGGGGATGAGCCGCAGGATCTTCGCGAGTACCTGGAAAATATTGAGTTCCATCTTCCGTTTCAGGAATTTGGGTATCAGGCTTTGCCGGAGCTGGAACCAGAAGCCCAGCGGCGCCACTTTTTTGACCCGCGGAAGTTCTTCCCGTTTCACCCCGATAATCGCATCGGCCTGCAGCGGCTGGCTGATATCTTCCCGCAGGAATTCACCGATGGTGCGGCCCGCCGGATCCACGCGGCGGAATAGTTCGTTCACAATCCAGCCGCGGGTGACGGCATGGTATTCCCGTCGGTTCCCCTCGCCCCGGCGGAACGATTGCGCGTGACCCTCGATAAGTTGGCCCACCCTGTTCTGTTTGATGTTTTCGGTGAGCAGGTCCTGGGGATCCAGAGGCCTGTCGAACGCGGGCAGACCCGCCTCGTGCCGCATCAGTTCGGCAACCGTGAGCTCCCCCTTGCCATTGCCGCCGAATTCCGGCCAGTACTCGGTTATCCTGGCGTTGTAGTCTATCAGCCCCTTGTCAACCAGCGCGGCGATCGCGATGGCCTCCAGGCTTTTACCGCTGCTGAACACATTCACCAGCGAGTCGGCGGTAAAATCCGCCTCACCGGTCACCGATCCCCACAGGTCGACAACTTTTGCCCCGCCGTAGTAAACACAAAGTTGCGTACTCTTTTCGGCCAGCGTACGCATTTTGTACTCATAGAGCTCCCTGACTGATTCGAACCCGGGCGCCACGGTTCCTTCGATTCGACAGTGCGCTTGATCGCTGCGACTCATGCTTTTGCTCCCTGAAGATGAGCGGGCAGTATACCCGACCCGCGCATCCCGGGAAGGCGCTTTCAGCACCCCGGTGGGAATATCGAAGTGAGGCGATAGATAGTGCCGGTACGCAGTTCCGCCACGTACAATTCCCCGTCAATGTCTTCACCAAAGGTCGAAATGGCCGCCAGTTCACCTTGCGGTAGCGCGATACCTGCGGTGGGGTTGTCGGGCGGGCCACTCAGTGAGCGGATGCTGCCCTGGCAGAAATCGGTAAAAAAATACTGCCCCTGGAGATGCGGGGAACGCGCACCGCGATACACCCGTCCGCCGGTGACCGAGCAACCGGCGGTGGCGTGCGAATACGTGTGCACCGGGGGCAGGTAGACCCGGTTGCAGCCGCCCGGGTTGTAAGGCGCGTCACCCTCGAAACAGCGCCAGCCGAGATTGATACCCCCGCTGTTTCCCGGGGGGAGATAGTTGATCTCCTCAAAATCGCGCTGCCCCACGTCCGCTATCCACATACCGCCGGTCAGGCTGTCAAACGCAAATCGCCAGGGATTGCGCACACCGAGCACGAAAATCTCATCGCAGCCGGCACCACCGACGCCGTCACCGAACGCATTCCCCGGCGGGATACTGTAGTTGGTGTGCGGCGACATGTCACAGTCCGGCCCGGTGCCCGCTGCGGCCGGGGTGTCGACATCGATCCGCAACATCTTGCCCAATAGCGTCGTGGTGGTCTGGCTGTTGTCCAGCGGGTCGCCGCCGCTGCCGCCGTCGCCAACAGCGATATGCAGAAAGCCGGACGGTCCGAAGTGCAGGTCACCGCCATTGTGGTTGGAGTAGGGCTGCTCAAACTCCAGCAGCACCACTTCGCTGCCCGGGTCGGCGACATTCGGGTCAGCGCTGCTGACGGTAAAGCGCGACACCCTGGAGCGGTCGAGGCCGGGCCCGGGATCACGGGTATAGTAGACATAGAAGTAGCCGTTAGCGGCGTAGTCCGGATGAAAAGCCAGGCCGAGCAGGCCCATCTCGCTGGCCGTGTCGTCAACCTGCGACGAGATATCGAGAAAGGGTGTCGACACAAGCGAACCATCGCCCTCGAGTACGCGAATCCGCCCGGCGCGCTCAGCCACGAAAAGACGCGCATCCCCGGCATTCTCGATCGCTATCGGGTGGGTGAGCCCGCTTGCGAACTCCGTCGCGGTCAGCGCACTGAGCGGTGCG
Organism: Gammaproteobacteria bacterium; assembly: GCA_030427485.1. Taxonomy (GTDB): domain Bacteria; phylum Pseudomonadota; class Gammaproteobacteria; order Pseudomonadales; family Halieaceae; genus Marimicrobium. The sequence goes on along the minus strand of JAUICG010000008.1, from coordinate 88,978 downwards.
GGGACAGGGGGCGGCGGTTCCTCGAAACCGTTGACGACCGTGATATTGAATGCGGTGGTGGCGATGCCGTCACCGGACAGGTCGAGACCGCCGTTGGCGGAGTTGCCCGCCGCATGCAGGGTGACATCGGCATCGTAGTTCGGCGCCGTATAGAGAAAGCCGAACACCAGCATGCCGTTGTCGAAGTCCTTCGGCCCGGTATGCGTTAGCTCACCATGCATCAGTTGCAGATCGCTTGCGAACGGTGCCAGCTCTCCCACGCTGTCCTGCGCGGAGATATTGACACCTCCAGAGTGCGCCGGGCCTCCCATCATCAAGGTGTAAAAAGCTTTCGTCGCACCGGCGTTCATGGTCGATGGCCCCACTATCCCCACCGCGGCGGGACTGGCGCCGTCGGGCGCATGACAAACACTGCAATTTGCACCGCCATTGGTAGAGGGGTCGCCGGAAAAGCCGCTGCGCCCGCCGGCGCTGGCCAGCGTATCGGCAGCCAGCAGCAATGCGGCGACAGACCAGAGAATGCGCAGGGGATTGCGCGCGCAGAAAGATGCGCGGGGAGGATTGATCCAACCGTTCACCAGGAATCACCTCAATGGTACGTGTTGTCCCACCCGAGTATACCCGATTAACGCCACAAATATTTACGCGCTGGCGCCGGGCGGCGATCACCCCGGGGTACACGGGTTTGATGCTACTCGCGCTCTGCCTGTATCAGCAGGTTGCGCGGGCTGACAGCGCGCTCGCAAAACTGCGTGACACCTACTCGATACCCCTGCTCTTCAAGATACAGGGCGCAATCCAGCACCAGCCACAACTCCAGGGGCCGGGTAAACAGCTGCCGCAGCAGCTCCAGGCGCACGATGTCGCGGTGCCGCGCGCTTCCCAGTCGCAGGTAGTGCTCATAGGGTATTCGGTCAGGCAGGGCAAGCTGTCTGCGGCGGGCCGCCCATTGACAAAACTCGGGGAAACCCTGGCGCAGTAGTTCACGCTTGCACGAAGGCACATTGAGGTAGTCATCACGCCCGCGTAAATCGCGCTGCAACGCGTCGAATCCCAGCCGCCACAAGCGCTCCCGCTCCCGCAACTGTCGCTCACCACGGCGGGCCGTCGCCGCACCCTGCACTGCAAGATGCAGGGCGGATCGCGTCAGGCGTAGCCGGGTTTTCCGGGCAGCGCCGGACAACGGCAGATACAGGTCCGCAGAAGTCTTGTGATAACAACACGGGGACAGCGCCACTGCCGTCGCCCCGGACCTGACAACATGGTGCAATAGTCGCTGGTGCAAGTCGCCGCAGGCATGCAAACCGATATGCACCCGGGCAGTCTCTGCACACTCGGCGGGCAGTGGCTGCAGCACGTTGTGATGGTGATACGTGATATTCCGGCCCTGCCGTTTGGCCAACGCTTCACCCATTGCCACCAGGGAGGCGTCCCATTCGAGGCAGTGCACCATCTGTCGCTGGTTGCGCTGTACGATACGACTCAGGTGCCCCTTGCCCGCGCACCAGTCCACGTGGGGTAATTCCCGGTGCGGCAGCGCGCCGGCAAAAGCCAGTATCTGCTGCCACTTGCGACCGGGTATGTGCAGGTTGTCAAAGCTGTCCACCTCCAGGGCGCGGACAGACCCCGACAGCGCGGGCTCATAGGCGTACAGTGCCGCGCACAAGTCGGGCTCCCGCTCCCGAAACCAGCGCAGGCGTCGCTCCGGACAGTTGTGCAGTTGCAGGAATTCCCGCTCATCAAGCGCGAGTAATGCGGCCCTCAGCTGCCCGTGAGTACCACACCAGGGCAGCTCACCGCAGGTGAACGGCTGGGGCAGCCAGAGATCCTGATAGTCGCACAGGGTGCGGTCCAGTAACTCAAACACGCTTCCCAGCGCACTGTGCATGCCGGCGGATATGCCCGGACGCGCAGCGGTCTCAACGCTTCTTCTTTGTCCCGCCGGCCGGTTTCGCGCCCATCATCCTGGCGATCTTGCCGGTCATTCTGGCACCCGGCACCACGCCCAGGTAATCGCCCTTGCCCAGCCCGACACCGTTGTGGCGCAAGATATTGTAGGCGGCGCAATAGTGGAAATAGAAGTTCGGTAGCGCCCAGCCGTTCAGGTAGTCGGCTCCGGTGAAGCTCAACTTGCCGATCGGCAACTGCAGCACGATGTCCCGCGTCTCGGCGCCAGCGAACTGACTGACTTTCAATCCCGCGAGGAATTTCAGCGTGCGTTTTATCCGTGCTTCGAGCTCCGCAAACGTAGTCTCATTATCGGCGAATACCGGACTTTCGACACCGGCCAGCCGGGCACAGCAGCCCTTGGCATGATCGGTTGCAATCTGCACCTGCCGCACCAGCGGGAACATGTCCGGCGACAGTCGCGAGTTCAACAACACCGAGGGTTCGATCCCGCGAGCCCTGGCATCGCGGGCAGCCTTCTTCAGCATCGCGGACAGGTTTTTCAGGTTGTGGACGAACATCGGTTTGGAAGACTGGTAGATCAGTTCACTCATTGTCGGAGTACTCCATCGCACTGGTAGAAAAATTTCGCGCGGGAATCATAGCGCATAAACACACTGCGGCGCGCCTCCCTGCGCCGATTGATCCGCGCGCGTCGCGGGCCCGCGTTGTTCAGCCCGGCGGATAACAGGTAAAGGTCAGTTCCTGACCGGCCGTCCTGGCGGACGCCCGCAGTTCCGCGCCGGTGTAGGCAATACCCTGAAGGTCTTCATAACGGCCGGGGGCCGTCATGCGCAACACTTTGCGCTCACCGTCGATGACCCCGGCGCCATATAACCGGCACTGCGGGCGCGGCGAGTTCGCCTGGGCAATCTCTTCCAGCAGGGTCAGCCGATCGAATGTCCACGCGCTGTCGCCGCGCAGGGTCACCTGCTGGCCCACGATCGGGGCCATGTTGCTGTCCATGACCATCGTAAAGCGGATGACGTTGGCGCGGTTCTCCGCCACAGGTGCCGGAAAATTGAACACGGGATCCCTGAAGAACGTGTCCAGCGTGTCTATCGCCCCATCGTGTAAATACCCGAAGCCGCGCACCTGGTCTCCCATGGTGTCTTCATCGAGCTGCAGGACTTCGCATTCACCCGGTTCCTGGCAGGGCTGAAAGCAGGGGTCGGTGGTCAGTTCCGGAATGTTGACCTCGCAGTCTCCGGGGTCGACGCATTCGGGCTCACAGGGATCCGGATCCGGGGATGGAGGCGTGGGGCGGTTGGGACTGGAACCGCCGAACATCCCCACCTTGGTATAGGCATTGCGCAAATGCGGCACCTTGAAGTCCTCGGCTATGCGCCCGCCCTCAAAGGACATTTTACCGCCGCTGCCGAACTTCTTTTGCGCCGGGTCGAGTTCGTGGCAGTGGTTGCAACTGCCTATCCCGGTAATACCGTCAATGTCGAAATAGATATCCCGACCGGCCTGTTGCTGCTGCGTCAAACTGTTGTCCAGGTTGCGTATCGGGTTGGGCGGTGGAGTCAGCGCCATCGCAAAATCCGTAAACTGCTGCATCTGCTCTTCCGACAACTCTTGCGCCCTGCCTACCAGCCCCACGAACGCCGGGTTGAACTCCTTGAAGGCGGCAGCGGCGACACTCTCTCGCTCGCCGCCGACCACTGCCAGGTTCTCTCCCGTCCTGTCGCCACGCCAGTGTTGTGGCCCGCTATCCACTATTCCACGCAGGGTCTGCGTCGTCATGGGCCCCTTCATCGGGTGAAACTGTGTGGTCATGACAGGACTGTTGCCGACAAAGGGATTCGGATTGTTCTGCATACTGGCATCGGGATTGCCCAGATCCCAGGCCAGGGCATCGTTGTCGGCAAACCAGTGACAGCTCGAGCAGGCGTTGACGCCATTGGCGGAGGTCAGGCTGGCGTCGTAGAGGAACCTGCGGCCGTCGACGACGGCTTCCGGCTCCGGATTGTACAGCGCGAGCGTCGTGACAATACGCCGCTCCAGGGTGTCAATCACCGAGAGCGCGTTGTCGAAGCGCGTGTAGACCGCAAGCCACCTGCCATCGGGCGACAGCGCAAGTCCGCTGGGCCCACCACCGGGGAGTAGCAAATGGTCCGCGGCATCGGGCCTGAAAGCCGCCTGGCTGAGCGAGGCCGTGTCGATGAAGGCTATCTTGTTGGAGCCGAAAGCGGCGGCATACAGGGTATTGCCATCGCCGCTGAGGGCCATCGCGGTGATCTGGCTCAAGCTCTTCTGCGCTTCTGCCGCGGGCACCTCGGCGCCCTCGGGACGACTGAAGTCGACATGCCGGTTCACGTCGACATGGCTCACGCCACTATTTCTCACCACGCTGATGCGGGTATCCGCAATATGGCCGCGCACCGTGCTGGCGCTCAGCCCCGGGCCTTCGAAACGCACCTCGTTGCGCGACTCCAGGTTGCTGACGTACAACTCGCCGCGCGCGGCATTGACCACCATATTGAACAAGCCGGTGCCCACGCCCGACACCTGCCTGCGCAATGCGGGCATTGGAGCGCTGGCATCGATTTCGAATACGTCGTAATCGGGCAGCTTGAAGTTGACCTGCGCACTCCAGTCGGAACCCTCCTCATCCAGCCAGCGTCCGTCCGTTTCCCTGACAATCAGTCCGGTCGAGGGCGCCTGGATACCATCCTTGTTGCGCCGCGGCTGCGGTTTCCTCCAGCCGGCGACAGTCGCGTCCACCGTGGTGGTTTTGTTGCCCGAGGCAAACGACGCGGCATACACCCGCGAGCCGTCCGGCAACGCCGCCAGCGCGCGCAGGGAATCTGTAAACAGGTTCAGGATCGTCAACGGCCCGCCGTTCACATCGTCGCCCTGGAGGTTGTCGGCGTCGTACACCCAGACGTCCGCCCTGCCGAGCCCCGGCCGGGTCAGGTCTTCGGCATCGAACGCGGGATGATTCTGGCCGCGGTAGGCGGCGGTAATAAACGCCAGATTGCGCTCGCTGCCGGCAAACACGATATCCCTGGGCTCATCGCCGACCAACAGCGTCCGCCGCACATGCGGCAGCGTGCCGACATCGACGATGCTGACAGAGTCTGACAGGTGGTTTACGACCCATACTTCGCTGTCGTCCCGGGCGGCGAGCGCCACCGGTTCAAGGCCCACGCTGACGCTATCGACGAGTTGCAGTTGTCCGTCGCTGAAGCCGATAACGTCCAGCCGGCCCGCCGGCGTGTTGGCGACAAAAATCCGGGCACCGTCGCTGGAAAATGCCAGCGGCCTGACCTGACCACTTTCAAACAGTACGTAGTTCCCGGGATCGATGGTTACGCTGTCATCGCGGGGCTCTACCGGAGGCTGGGGAGGGAGTGGGGGCTCCGGTGTCGTGATGGCATCATCGCTGGCAGCATTGCCACCGCCGCCACTACAACCCCACAGCGATAGCGCGCCCAACAGGGCTGCGACAAGACAAAAACGGGCTTTCATAACAGACACACTGGATTATAGGCAGTTTCAGTAGCCGGACAGTCCGGATTATGCACTTTCGCGGCATTATATGTCAGTACCCGCGTCCAGACATGCTAACTCCGCTCCATTGCGCGATAGTAGGCTACCGCCTCGCTCATGCCATCGCCGACTGTCTTTACCGGTCGGTAGCCAAAATCGCGCGCGGCCGCGGCGCTGGAAACCACGGTGGAAACGGTGAGCTTGCTCAATTCGTGCGGCGTGAACATGGGCGCGCGGATGCCCGTCTTGAAATGCAGCCATTGCCAGGCTCTCATCAGCAGCATCAGCGGCGACAGGGGAATGCTGTACCGGGGAACCTGGTAACCCATACCCTCAAAGAAGGGCCGGACGAAATGGAACATGCGGGCCGGCACACCGTCCGAGACAAAATAGGCCTTGCCACAGACCGGGCTTCCCGGCACCAGTGCCGCCGCGGCCAACAAGTGCGCGCTTACCAGGTTGTCGACGTGCACGTGATCGTGAATGCCGCCCATCCCGCCGATGCGCGTGACCATAAGCCCGGCTTTCAGTTTCTCGATGAGAATATCCAGCATCAGGCCGCCGGATCCCCAGATACCATCCGGGCGCAACGCGCAGGTCAGCAGGCCGCTCGGTGTGTTGGCCTCCAGAACCGCCTGCTCGGCGGGAATCTTGGTTTCCTGGTAGACACTGCTGAAGCGCGTGGCATAAGCGGTGTGTTCATCCATGTGCAGGTCCTCCTGACCGTTGAAGCAGGTATCGACGGAACTGGTATACACCAGCCGCCGCACACCCTGCGCCTGGCAAGCCTGGATGATATTCTTCGTTCCGGTAACGTTGATGGCGTAGGCTGTATCACGATACGACGCTGTAACAGCACTGCCACCCAGCGTCGCAATCATCGCCGCGGTGTGAAATACCGTATCGACGCCTCTGCAGGCCTTGAGCATCTGCTCGGCACTGCGAATATCGCCGCTTACGCACTCCAGTCTGTCATGCTGCAATGCCAGCGGTGATTCGCGCACCAGCGCGCGCACACGCAGTCCGCGTCGCAATAGCTCCTTGACCAGGTGCCTGCCGACAAAACCCGCCGCCCCGGTAACCAGGCAATGACCCAGATAGGCGGTGGAAGCGCCATGTGGTGGTGCATGCATAGGTGGTGCCCCAGTGTGAACCCGCGTCCCCCCCTTTTTCTCACCGGCAGCGGGGCCATCAGCGACGTTATGATCCCGCGGCTGACCGGCTCGGCGAGAAAACCGGTGCGTATGCTAATCGAAGATGGTGTCCGGTGACACCAATCTCACCCGAGAAATCGCCGTGAGAGCCCCTTTGCGGCATTTCTGTTCTATACTGCGGACAAAATAAATCAATCAGCCCGTCTTCACAACGCTGTACGCCCGGAGACCGCCAGCGATGCCCGCCTGTTACCAGCGCCGTAGATTCCTGCAACTGGCGGCACTCTCAGCCGCCGCTGCCTGTCTGCCCGCGTGCGACAGCGAGCAGCCCGGTGGCCGCTATACCGCTGCGGATATAGACCGGCTGGCGCAACAACGCCTCCGGGAGGGCGCACAGACAGGGCTGGGGCCCTTTGGCCCGCTGCGCTTCAAAGGGTATCGCGGTCTCGCTGAGCTGCCCTGGTTCGAGCTCGATACCAACGGTGAACTGCGCATCGCCGACCTCGACCTGCCCAGGGCTATCGACATGCACTGCCACCTGGGGATGTCATTATTACTGGCGCCGGAAGTGGACCTGCAGCAGCGCACTGAGCGTGTGATCCACCTGCTGGACTGCGATGCCGGCGATCCCGGCTGCGACCTGGATCTGGATGTCTACATCAACCGGAATTTCAGTGACGAGGCCCTCGACGAGCTGTGGTGGGGATCCGCGGCCCAGGGCCTGTGGGGCAGCAGGGCGGCCGCCACGCAGACCATCCCCAACCTCTTGCGCGAAATGGACGCCTGCAACGTGGAGCGAGCCAGTATCCTGCCGATTGCGTTTGACCTGCCCTTTGGCGACGACCTGACAGAGCGCTGGATTGAGGCCATCGATAGCGCCGGTGCCGGGGAGCGCCTGATACCGGGGTGCTCGGTACACCCGCAGGACCCGGCGCGTTTCACGCGCCTCGGCAACTTCGCCGCGGCCGGGGCCCGCATCATCAAGTTCCATCCCACGATGCAGCGCGCGTACCCTGACTCCGATGCAATGATGGAGTTGTACGCCGAGTGTGAACGGCTGGGATTGATTGTATTCTTTCACTGCGGCCGCGCCGGGATAGAACCCGAGTCGACGCACCGCTACGCGCTGCCGCGCCACTACGAAGCGGCGCTGCAAACCTACCCCCGGCTGCAGTTCGTGCTCGGCCATTCCGGCGCACGCGATGTCGCCGAGGCACTCCCGCTGGCGCTGCGCTACGACAACGCATGGCTGGATACGCACGGCCAGGGAGTCACCACCCTGGACACGATGCTCCGGCGCACCGGTGGTGAGCGCATGCTGTTCGGCACCGACTGGCCCTTCTACCACCTCGCCGCCAGCCTGGCGAAACTACTGATCATTACCGAGTCTGAACCCGCGAAACGCGCTGCACTGTTGCGCGGGAATGCGCAGAAACTGTTGCGGCTAGCCGCACCCGCAGCGTCGGCGCAGCCCGTCCGTCGCTGAACGGGTTGGGACAGGCCCGGGCTCAGAAATCGAAAACCCGCTGCTCGCGGATCATCTGCTCCTCCGGTTCGCCCGCCTGCGGCGAATCCGCGTCCGCCAGCCCCGATAAGGTGAGTCCCAGCAGGCGGACGCCGGTCGCAACAGGCAGTACTTGCGCCAGCATCTCCCTGCCCATCGCGGCGAACTGCGCCTTGTCAGCGACAGGAGCGTCGAGGGATTGGCTGCGCGTGATCTGCCGGAAGTCGGCGTATTTGACCTTCAGCGTAACCGTGCGCCCCACCACGCCATTTTTCTCAATGCGCGCCCAGGTACTGTCAACGATATGCTCCAACGCTTCGAACAGGGCACTGTCGGAATACAGGTCTTCGCTGTAGGTCCGTTCCCGGCCAACGGACTTGCGGATACGATCGGGCCTGACCTGCCGGTTATCCACACCGCGGGCCGCGTGGTAGAGGTATTCTGCCGATTTGCCGAAGTGCTCGACCATGAAATCCATGGTCTTCGCGCGCAAGTCCGCGCCCAGTCGAATCCCCAGCCCTGCCATTCGCTCGGCGGTCTTCGGCCCCACGCCGTAGAAGCGGCGCACCGGCAGCGCGGCGACAAATTCGGCGCCTTGGTGCGGGCGGATGACGAAAATACCATCGGGCTTGTTCTGGTCAGAGGCTATCTTCGCGAGGAATTTGTTATAGCTCACACCGGCACTGGCAGTGAGTCCGGTCTCCTCGCGGATCGCCGAGCGGATTAATTGCGCCGTTCCGATCGCGCTGCCGACCTGTCGCTTGTCCCGGGTGACGTCGAGGTAGGCTTCGTCGAGGGACAGCGGCTCGATGAGATCGCTGTAGCGGGAAAATATCTGCCGGATCTGTTGTGACACGGCGCGGTACACTTCAAAGCGCGGCGGCACGAACTGCAGCGCGGGGCAGCGTCGCGCCGCAGTCACGGAGGGCATCGCGGAGCGTACGCCGTATGCGCGGGCCTCGTAGCTCGCCGCGGCCACCACGCCGCGGCGCGCAGAGCCGCCCACTGCTACCGGTTTGCCGCGCAGCGCGGGATCGTCACGCTGCTCCACGCTGGCAAAGAACGCATCCATATCGATGTGGATGATTTTGCGTCCGGGTGTGTCGCGGGCTTCGGTCATAGGCCGGATACGATACCGTGTCACGCAGGTGATAAGAAGTCACTGCGGGATGGCGCCGGCATCCGCCCGGGTCCGCGCCGCTGCGCGTTTTCTCAGGTTTTTTTCCCGGCCCTGGCGAAAGCGGCTGCCAGCGCTCCCTGGGGGGCTTTTTCCCGCTCGCGCACCGCCTGTTGACCGCTGCCGCCACCCCGCCGGGATTTTGTCTTTGCTGCCTGCGGGCGCTGCTTGCCGCCCTCGGGTCGACGATCACTCGCGCTGTCCGTCAGGCGCATGCTCAGCGCGATGCGCTGGCGCGGCACATCGACCTCCATCACCTTCACCTTGACAATATCACCAGCCCTGGCCGCTTCGCGCGGATCCTTGATGAATTTTTCCGACATCGCCGAAATGTGCACCAGCCCGTCCTGGTGCACTCCGACATCCACAAAGGCCCCAAAGCTGGTGACATTGGTGACGGTCCCCTCCAGGATCATATCCACCTGCAGGTCGGTGATTTTTTCAATGCCTTCCTGCAGCCTGGCGGTCCTGAACTCCGGTCGCGGATCGCGGCCCGGTTTATCCAGTTCCCGAAGAATATCGGTTACGGTAGGCAAACCGATGGCTTCAGTGACGTAGTCATCGGCTTGAACCGTACGCAGAAATGCACTGTCGCCAATCAGGCTGCGCACTTCCCGTTGGCTGGAGGCCGCGATGCGTTCCACCACGCCGTAGGATTCCGGGTGCACGGCGGAGGCATCCAGCGGATTGTCGCCGCCCATCACACGCAAAAAACCCGCCGCCTGCTGGTACGTTTTCTCTCCCATCCCACTCACCCGCAGCAGCGATTGGCGATCGGTGAACCTGCCCTGTGCGTCGCGCAGCGCGACGATATTGTCGGCGATACGCTGACTCAATCCCGACACGCGGGTGAGCAGGGGGGCGGAGGCGGTATTCAGGTCGACACCAACGGCGTTAACACAGTCCTCCACCACGGCATTGAGCTGGCGACCCAGTTGCAGCTGGCTGACATCGTGTTGGTACTGACCCACACCGATGGATTTCGGATCGATCTTCACCAGTTCGGCCAGCGGATCCTGCAAGCGCCTGGCGATGGACACCGCGCCACGAACCGTGACATCTAGATCGGGGAATTCTCGCGCTGCGAACTCGGAGGCCGAGTAAACGGAGGCGCCTGCTTCATTCACTATCACCCTGCGAACGTTCAGTTCGGGGTGCGCGGCGAGCAGGTCGGCCACGAAACGATCCGTCTCCCGGCTACCGGTTCCATTGCCGATACCGATTAACTCGATGTCGTACCTGTCGATCATCGACAACAGTAACTCAGCCGCCTCCCGGGTTTTGTTCTGTGGCGGGGTGGGGAATATAGCACCGTGATCCAGCACTTTACCGGTCGCGTCCACTACCGCCAGTTTCACGCCGGTGCGCAGTCCGGGATCCAGGCCGATGGTGGCCCTCGGGCCGGCCGGCGCTGCCAGCAACAAATCCTTGAGGTTGCTGGCGAACACAGCAATCGCCTCCGACTCGGCGCGCTCGCGTAACTGGGTGAGCAGATCGGACTGCAGGTGCGTCAGCAGCTTGACGCGCCATGTCCAGCGCACCACCTCTGCCAGCCAGGCATCCGCCCTGCGGCCCCTATCCTGTATTTTCCAGTGCGCGGCGATCATCGCTTCACAGGGGTGTGCATGCAGCGGCGTCTCCTCGGCCGACATACGCAAATCCAGCGCCAGCACCCCCTCGCCGCGGCCGCGAAACATAGCCAGGGCGCGGTGCGACGGCACGCTTTTAAGGGGCTCGGTATGCTCGAAGTAATCACTGAACTTCGCGCCTTCCTGCGCTTTGCCGGGTACAAGCCGCGCCGCCAACAGGCTATCGGCCAGCAGGAATTCGCGCAGGCGGGCCAGCAGATCGGCATCTTCCGCAAAACGCTCCATCAGGATCTGCTTTGCCCCATCCAGGGCGGCTTTCGTATCCGCGACACCCGCGTCCGCATTGAGGTAGCCGCCAGCGGCACTGTGGGGGTCGAGGTCCGGGTCGAGGAACAGCCGGTCCGCCAGCGGTTCGAGCCCGGCCTCACGTGCAATCATTGCCCTGGTTCGACGTTTTGGCTTGAAGGGCAGGTAGAGGTCTTCCAGTCGACTCTTGGTCTGCGCTGAACAGACATCCGCCTCCAGCGCCGGCGTCAGTTTGCCCTGCTCGGAAATACTGGCCAAAATGGTCGCGCGACGTTCTTCCAATTCACGCAGGTAGCGCAGGCGCTCCTCCAATAGCCGCATCTGGGTGTCATCGAGACCGCCCGTCACCTCTTTCCGGTAGCGCGAGATAAACGGCACGGTGGCGCCCTCATCAAGCAGGGCCACTGCCGCGATGACCTGTTTTTCATCAACGGCGAGTTCTTCCGCCAGCAGCCGGGAGATGGATTGGGTCATGACGGGTGGATTTCCTGCGAATAACCGGAGAAGCCGGGCAAGCAACCCGGGGACTATCCCGGGTATAGCGAACCGGGTCCAGTGGCGGCCGCGGGCAGCCGACACAGGGGACCTTGCAAAACCTGCATGCCTAGGCGGCTGCGGCCTCGGTTTCTTCCTCGTTCCCGGCGGGCTCGAGTTCCGCGAGCCTGGCTTCCAGTTCCTTGACCCTGGCTTGCAACTCGGCGTTTTCACCCTTGGATTTGTTCAGGTTTTTCTGCATCAGGGCATTCGCCGCGGTCTTTTCCGCCAGTTTCTTCTTGTTGGCATCGAGGTTCTTCTTCAATGCCGCGGCATCGTACTGCTTCAGGGACTTCACTTCCGCGCGCTCTTCCGCAAGGTTTTTCTGCAATTCCCTGATACGTTTTTTCTGGGCATCCACCTCGGCGGACAAATTGTCGCAGCGATTGTGCAATTCGCGATTGAGCTGTTCGACGCGCTTCATCGCGGAAGTATCGGCCGACTGTGTAGTCAGCTGCGCCAGTTGTTTGGCAATGGTTTCCTGCTGTTCTTCGTGCTGCTTGACAAGTTGCTCGATCTCGGCGGATTTGGCATCCAGTTGAGCCTGGTACTGCGCACGAAGGTTGTCTTCCAATTCAATAATCTTTTCCAGTTTTTGTGCTGTAAGCATTCAGTCTGTCCTGTGAGGTTTCAATTCAGAGGGTGGAGCCGATAGGGTTTGACGGTGTTTTCTCACGGCTGCGGGACGCAGACGGCGAAAAAGTGTGCGCACTATACCCTAAAACGCCACGTATTTGGAGGGTTCATGAATATTTCACAATGTGCGGCGCCAGCAGGTGTCGCCGCGCCTGTCAAACGACAGGCGCAGGAATGGGGCTGACGCGAATCAGCCCCCGGCGGGCGGAATAAACTCCAGCACCTGCTGGAAGGTCGGCCGGTTGGTGGTGCGGAACGTATCGGGAATCAGGCCGGGCTGGAAGCTGGTTCGCGCGCCTTCACGCAACCAGGTGGTCGGGTCATCTCCACGGTCCACTGCCAGTTGCTGGGCAACCTCGTCAACCACCTGCCACAATGATTCCCTGCACACTTCCAGGTCCCCTTCGCCGCAATAGCGCAGGTTGAACTCCCCCTCCACGTCCTTGCCCAGCAAGGTGCGCAGATCCTTGTCAGCCAGACTCGCGCCGTTGGTGCCGCGAAGGCCGACCCTGCGATCAAGCGCACTGAGGGACGCGCCGAAGACCGGCTCCATCACCGCTTCGACCAGGGGTTTGAACAGTGCATCCATGATAGTTGCGCCGGCCTCCTCGTACAGTCCGTCGTCATCCGCATCGAGTCGGGGTGCGTCCATTGCCACCCAGTCGTCGAGAATATCGACGACCTGGCCAGCCAGCGGGGTGGGCGCTTCGGAACCGCGCAGCACCTCACTGAACACGGGCCATACCGGTGAGAGCACATCTTCCGTGGCGGATCGGTTCATTACCCCGACCACACCCGCCAGGTCGACCTTGTCGGGAAACTGGTCAAACAGTTCGACCCGATGCACCGAACCATAGGGTTCATCATCGCCGTGCATGAAGCCGGGCGCCGACTGGTTGTTCCAGTTGAGCAGCCGCCCCGCGGGCCCCCCTGCCGCGTGCGGGTGTTCAGCCTGGGTCAGGAAACCCTGCCATTCGTAGTCGCCTGTCCCCCATGTGGGCAACCGGCGATCCAGGCCAGGGGCGCGCACCGGGAGGTAGCCGGACGCGAAATACGCGATATCGTCGCGCGACATGTAGCCCCAGTTGAATGTAAAGCCGAAGTTGTTGGCGGACTCCCAGAACTTCTCCGGCGTACTCGCCGCTCCCTCCGTCATCAGCTTGAGGGCAGCCAGGTTCAAACCGTCGCGGCCGAAGGTCGAACGCTTACGCGTCAGCGCGACCGGCACACCATCGGAGGTGGCCGTACCGATCATCGGCCCGTGGACCGACACCGGGTAACGCAGCGGGACACCGTTCAGCGTTCCTGCCTCGAACATCTCGAAGGGGATGCACTCGCCGTTGTACATGTAGTGGTCCGAATCGCGGCTGGGTGCGGATTCGTCCGGGTTACAGAGTTGCTCGACAAAGACATCGCGCACATCCTGGCTGGCCGAGGTAAGGCTCCAGGCGTAGTTTTCGGTGCGCCCGAGCAGCAGATACATCGCGAGCCCCGGCACGGCGGCGCCGTGCGCCTCGACGCCCGGACCGCTGAGGTGTATCTGCATCACGATCTCGGGATAGTAGTAGCCCAGTTGCGGTCCCATGACGGCGAGATTGGTGTCATTGACGGACTGCTCGGCGTCCACGATCAGGAAATTGGACGCCCGGCGCTTGATCGGCGCTTCCGCCGCCGCAACCAACACAGAATCACCGGCGCCAAAAGCCCGGGCCAGTGTGGTCGAGAAGTACTCTACCAGTTGCAGGGGATCGGGATCCGTGGCCAGCGGAACACTGGTATCGAACGCCAGAGGCATCACCGGTGCGCGCGGGTCCAGCGAAATGATAGAGCCCGCGTCTATCACCGCCGAGCCGGTGACCGCACCACCCGTCATCGGGCCGTAGTCAAAGCGGGCACTGATCGTGGTGGGCGCCTCCGGGTCGTTGAACAGCATCACGTCCTCCCATGCCATCTGTCCGGGGCCGTCCCCGAGGTTGTCTATCAGCGTGGAGAGAAATTCGGCATTCTGCGCCTCGGCGCCGCCACCTGCACCGAAGATCGAACCGATGAAGGCAGTGGTGGCTATGACATCGTTGACCGTGACCGGATTGGGATTGTCGCCCAGTGTTTCCAGATAGGCGTTGTAACCGGCGGCATACGCCTCTGCATCGGCGATGATTTCACGACCAAGATCACCGTATTCCGCAATAATCAGGTCCACCTGGTCGGTGACCAACTGTTCGGTTGCCGCGCTGGGGATGAAAGTCTGCGCACTGGTCACCAGTCCGAATGCGTTGATCCCGGGAACATCCGCGACCGCGACTCGAGCCGGCCCGCGCCCCAGCGACACGAGCAGATTCCGGTCGCGCGCTGTCACCCAGCCGGCGCCAAAGGACAGGTCATCGCGGGTTTCACCGCTAATGTGCGCGACGCCGAACTCATCGTAAAGGATGGTGGTGCCCGGACGCCCCGTGGCTTCCTCGGTGGTTTCGCCGACAGGCTGGAAGTTCTCCGGCAGGAACAGTCTTTCAATATCGTCATCAGTGACATTGCCGCGCAGCGGCGTCAGACCGTCATACAACGGAAGCTGGTCGAATGAATTGACAGTGGTGTTCGGGAAGCCGCCAAAGTTGCCCGGCGGCAGGACATAGTAAGCGCGGTCGGCCAGCGTCGGGGGTTCCACCGGGGGTTCTACCGGCGGTTCCACGGGGGGTTCCACCGGCGGCTCCACGGTACTCCCCGAATTGTTGGAGTTGTTTGAGCCATTTGAACAACCCGCCACAAACAGGGCGAGCACGAGTCCGGGAACCAGTAACAGCCTGGCGCCCGGGTTGCGGCGAAACAAGGTGAGTCCTGACATGACAAACTCCTTTGCGAGGGTAATGACACTGCGATCTTATGTTATGGAGCGCTACTCTACGCCAAGTGGCGCCAAAGTACACCTGCCAGCCCCCGACGAACCTGGGTGAGCCTTTGCCCGGTACGTTATAGGACCGGGGCGAAGACACGAAGTTCCTCAGGCCGGCTCCGGGTCGGGATCGAGAATATCCTGCGTACGCAACTCGAAATCGCTGGCGTCGTGCCGTTCCAGCAGTTGTCGTGACTTGTCGCCAAAAGGCTTGTTCACCATCGTTCCGCGCTGCACGGCGGGCCTTTCCCCCAGTTCCTCAATCCAGCGAATCAGGTGGGTGTACTGGTGCGTCTGCAGGAACTCGGCCGCATTGTAGACCAGGTTGCGCACCACGCCGCCATACCACGGCCAGATCGCCATATCGGCGATGGTGTATTCGTCGCCGCAGATGTACTGCCGTTGGGCCAGGTTTTTGTCCAGCAGATCCAGTTGCCGCTTCGCCTCCAGCGCGTAACGGTCAATGGCGTACTTGATCTTGACCGGCGCATAGGCGTAGAAATGTCCGAAACCGCCGCCCAGCAGTGGGGTCGCGCCCATCTGCCAGAACAGCCACGACAGGCACTCGGCACGCTCCGAAGGGTTTGTCGGCACAAATTCGCCAAACTTCTCTGCGAGATATAACAGGATGGCGCCGGATTCAAAGACGCGAGTCGGCTGCGGGGTGCTGTGATCCATCAGCGCGGGTATCTTGGAATTGGGATTCGCGCTGACGAAGCCACTGCCGAACTGCGAGCCATCGCCGATATTCACCAGCCAGGCATCGTACTCGGCGCCGGTATGTCCCCGGGCCAATAACTCCTCCAGCATAATGGTGACCTTGACACCGTTGGGCGTGGCCAGGGAATAGAGTTGCAGGGGGTGCTTGCCTACCTGCAGGGGCTTGTCGTGCTGGGCGCCGGCGGTCGGCCGGTTGATATTGGCAAAGGCCTGCCCGTTGTCCGGATCCCATTGCCAGACTGCTGGCGGTTCGTACGCTGTGGTTTCGGTCATAATCGGTGATTCCCGTGATCTGGTTGCCTGGAGTTTTCGGAGCTAACTATACAGATTATCCCGGCGGATGCCCTACCGCGCAATTTCCGCCATACGGTCACCCGAAAAAGAACCGGCGTAGAGTTTGCCCTGGTACTCCACAGCAACGGTGGCCGGGCCAAACGGCCCGCCCCTCTCGGCGCGGAAGATAACTTCGCTGGCGCCCGTGGCGGTATCCACCGCCACCAGTTCATAAGGCGAGCCGCAACTCCCCTGCGTCAGGCCAAAACAGGGCGCCATAGTAAGCGGCGAGAGGTGGGAAGCGAGCAGCAGACGCCCATCGCCGAGCCAGGCGGAGTTGTCAATATTGGGAACGTCGATGGTCGCCAGCAGCTGTTCCGTGGCGACATCATACTGCCGCAGTTCCCCTTCAATGTAGTTGTTTACCCAGATGGTCTCGCCGTCCACGGCGACCTCGATCCCGTTCGGCATTTTTGCCTCGGTGCCGGCCATTACCCGGGGCGCGGAGCCCGGACTCCAGCGCCACACATGCCCGTCGTTCATCCCCAGCATGGACTTGACCTGTGCCAGCAATTCGGCCTCCCGGCGGTACATATGCGTTACCGCAAAGCCGCCGTCGGGCAGCGCGGCAACATCGTTGAGTACGGCGTATTCGGGGAAGGTTACACAACCGCGCCAGGACAGGGTGGGAGCGCTATCGCGGTCGGCGGATGGCCGCACCTGATAAAACAGCACCTGCTCCCGGCGGCCGTGATTAACCACCAGCAGCTGCAGCGAGGCGCCCCGCCGCGACAGGTGAATGCCATGCGGCGAGAGCCTGTCCGGCGCGGCGCAATCCGCGTCTCCCCAGTCCTGCCGGCCCGCTCCCCTGGTGATCGTGTCGTCATCGACGAGGGTGACAAACCCGCTACCGGCCCCGGGCTGAATCCACTTGAGCGCACCGGACAACTGCCCGGCATTGCCATACTCCGCGACCAGTATGCCGCCGCCAGCGGGCAGTGGCGCCAGGTCCTCCGGCATCTGCACGCCGCAGATCGGGGTGACCCCGCCAGCCGCGGCGCAGCCCAGTTCCACCTCGGCGCAGGCCGAAAGCGCCAGCAGCGTGAGCAGGATGCTCGACAGTCGTAGTGAAAAACTCATGCGGGAAACTCCGTTGTTCTTATCGTTGAACCACAGTATAGCGCCAGTTAACAGAGGCGCTATCGCAATACCCGCAGCGGCTAGACATGCTCGAGGCGGAACGTTTCAACGATATCCCCCAGCGCACTATAGTTGTCGAACTGCCAGTCGTGGTGCATCTCGCTGACCGGTGTTTTGCGATAGCCGGCGGAGAACAGCACAAACGGGACAGCCGCGCGATGCGCCGTTTCAGCGTCGATCTCACTGTCACCGACATACAGTGTGGCACCACCACCGAGCGCCCGGATCGTCTGCAACAGCATCGCGGGCTCCGGTTTGCGACTGGCGATCATGCCGCCTGCCATCACCGCGTCAAAGATGGACTCCATCGCCATGTGGCGCAGCACCGCACGCGCCGGCAACTCGGGTTTGTTGGTACACAGCCCCAGTCCGTAACCCGCGGCTTTCAGGGCCAACAACGTATCGTAAGCGCCGGGATAAAACACGGCCTTGTCGACCGCGAACTCGTACTCCCCGATAAAGTCCGCCAGCACGGCTGCATGGCGCTGTGGCGTCTCATCGATACCGCGCGCCCGCATCATGCGACTGACGAATACCGCAGCTCCCTCGCCGATGAACTGCCGGGTTTCCTGCAGCGTCAAACCCTCCTTCCCGTGCCGGTTGAGAATCGTCGAGGCCACTGACTGGATGTCCGGCGCGCTGTCGATAAGTGTGCCGTCGAGGTCGAACACGATGTTCATTCGTTTACCCTGTCTCTGCAAATCGCCCACCGCTGGCACCGGGTGCTCCACCAACTGAATCAGTGGCTGTTTGAATGGTTACGTTTCTGCAAACCTTTCTGCTGCATGCGCCACAGCAGTAACTCTATTTTGTCCTGGCCGAAAAAGGGCTCGCCCTGGAAAACCATCGTGGGCACCCCCCAGTGATGCTCTTCAAGGGCGCGATCATTGGCCAGCAACTGCCCTGGCCAACGATCGGCGTTGGCGTCCACCCACTGTTGCAGCGCGTGCAGTTCCAGCCCGGCGCGCTGCGCTGCCAGCGCCAGGTGATCGCCCTGGTCCCAGCCGTCGACCCGGCCGTCCCAGACGACGGCGGATACTTCCCGCGCGAACTCCATACCGCGCCCGGCGGCACAGGCGGCGAGGCCGAGAGGGCTCAATGTGTGGACGAGATGGCCGGGGTCGTCGGCCGGGAGGTTTTCATTGATCGGATCCGGTCGGGGCATTCCGATGGGCAGTCCCCGGTACTCGGAATAGCGCAGCAGGTCCGTCAGGAAATAGGGGCGCCACTTTTCATGCGCCTTGTCGAAGAAGTCGTTGTAGCGGATATAGATCGGATTGACCACCAGCAGGTTTACCCGCAGCCCATACGCCTGCTGCAGGTCGTACATCTGCGAGACACCGTAATAGGACCAGGGGCTGCGAAAAGAAAAATACAGGTCGACTTCAAGCTCGGCCATAGCGTTTCCTACCTCTTCAGTTGCTGCCACAGCATCGCCGCAGCGGTTTCGCAAATTGGCGCCACGGAAGCCGTGTCCGTGTACACACCGTCAATCAGCAGGCGACTGATGCCGTGCAGCATACCCCAGGAAACCTGTGTAAAGCGCAATGGATCGAGCGTTCCGGCGACGAGGCCGCGCGCCTGCAACTGCTGTATGCGTTCCACTTCCGCCCGCAGCGTGCCGCGGGCGGATGACAACAGCGTTGCAGTAAGACTTGCGGAACGCCAGAGCTTGCTGCCGTACATCAGATCATAGTATTCGCTGTTACTCACAGCAAAACTCACATAGGCCGCCACATAATCCCGCGTAGCCTGTTCACCGCCCCTGCCCCGCCCTTGTTCCAGCGCCTTTTGCATCGCCCGGTTGAAGCGGACAAACCCCTCCTCGGCCACCGCGCCCAGCAAATTTTGCTTGTCCTTGAAATGGTGGTAGGGCGCGGTACGCGACACGCCGATATTGGCTGCCAGACGCCGCAGCGAGAGGGCATCCTCCCCCTCATCGCGCAGAATCCGCGCGGTCTCGTCCAGTAGTGCGGCTTTCAGGTCGCCGTGATGATAGCCCTTCCTCTGATTGCTGCGCGCGCTTGCCATGATTGACTTCCAGCCACTGATCTTGACACTGTCCAAATTCCGGCGTATCGTACCACGCAAATCTTGACACTGTCCAGTTTAAAGGAGCGCCACCATGAGTTCAAAAATTCCCCGCAGCAACGACAACGATTACAGCAGCGACATCATCAGCCAGCGCCAGCAATTCCTCGAGGAAAAATCCGGCACCAGCCTCAAGCATACGAAGGCATTCTCCTTCGACCCGGACACCATGTCCGGGAACTGCGAGCATCTCTTCGGCGTGGCGCAGGTACCCATCGGCGTCGCCGGCCCGCTGCTGGTCAACGGCGAGCATGCCAAGGGCGAGTTCTATGTCCCGATGGCCACGGTCGAGGGTACGCTGGTCGCCAGTTACAACCGGGGTATGCGGGTGATACGCGAAAGCGGCGGCATCATGACGACAGTGATGGGCGAGTCGATGCAGCGCGCCCCCGCGTTCATCTTCCGCAATGCCCGCGAGGCGCGGGACTTCGGCCAATGGCTCAGCGCAAACTTTGACGCGATCAAGGCACAGGCGGAGTCGACGACCTCCGTGGGCAAACTGCTGGAAATCGAACAGTACATCGTGCACGGCATCGTCTACACCCGGTTCGACTACAGCACGGGCGACGCCGCCGGGCAGAACATGACCGGCAAGGCCACCTACGTCGCCTGCGAATGGATCAAGGCGCAGTATCCGGGTTTGCGTGGCTATATGCTCTCCGGCGGCATGGATACCGAGAAGCGGACCTCCTATGTCAATTCCCTGAAGGGCCGCGGACGTCGCGTCACCGCCGAACTGACCATCCCGCGACAGGTGTTGCAGGACGTGCTGCGCATTACCCCGGAACAGATGCATTTCGGTTTCGGCGTGGCCAATCTCGCCACTTTCCTGGTGGGCGCCTCCAACAATGCCGCGCACCCGGCCAATGGGCTGGCTGCGCTGTTCATGGCGACCGGGCAGGACATGGCCAACATCGGCGAGGCCAACCAGTGCTCCGTGTACCACTACATCACCAAAAGCGGTGACCTGTACTACTCCATCACTTTCCCGGCGCTGATCATGGCTTCCTACGGAGGCGGCACCAATCTCGCCACCCAGCGCGAATGCCTGGAACTGATGGGCTGCTATGGACAGGGCAAGGCGTACAAGCTGATTGAAATCGCCGCGGCGCTGGTGGTCGCCGGCGAACTATCGCTGGGCGCGTCGCAGAAACGCGACCCGGAAACCGGCAGGAACGAATGGGTGGATGCGCACGAGAAACTGGGGCGCAACCGCTAGCTGTAATGCGGCAGCGGCGCTCAGGCGTTGCGGATGGTGACGCCGCCATCGACCAGCAGCGTGGCGCCAGTAATAAAACCCGAGGCAGGCAGTACCAGGCTCAGCGTCGCATGGGCGACCTCTTCCGGTTCGGCATAGCGCCGCAGCGCGGTGCGACGGTTGGCGAAGGTCTGCTTGGCCTCCTCCGGAATCGCATCGGTGATGCCGGTGCGCACCGGGCCGGGGCATACACAGTTGACAGTGATGCCCTCCTTGCCGAGATCGACCGCCATCGCGCGGGTCAGGCCCAGGGAGGCGTGTTTGGCCACGACATAGGCGCTGTTATAGCGCGTCGCGCCGTGCGCTTCCGTGGAGGCCACATTCACGATTCTCGGGTGGGGTGACTTGCGCAGAAATGGCAAGGCGGCGCGTATGGCCCAGGCCTGGGCCGTCGCCATCACCGCCAGCGAGGTATCCCAGGCGTTGGGGTAGTCGTCGGCATCCACCTCCGCCAGCAGTGCAAAACCGGCATTATTGACCAGGATGTCGATACCCCCGAAATGTCCGGCGACCTGCGCAACAGCCGCCTCCACGGCCTCGCGATCGGCCAGGTCCACGGTCAGCGCCAGGACCTCGGCGCCGACACTCTCGACTTCCGCGGCCACCGACTCCAGCGCACCGGCATTGATATCGATAATCGCCAGCCGTGCGCCCTCATCGGCGAACAGGTGCGCGGTCGCGCGCCCCATGCCGCTGGCGGCGCCGGTGATAATGGCGACACTGCCCTCGATGGAGCGACTGAGCTTACTGAGACGCGCCATCAGGCCACCTGCCGCGCATGCAGCTCCGGTTGCGGCTGCGGACCGCGCACCAGTTTGCCCGGCATCGCTCCGGTATCGCGTCCATCCTCCCGGATCACTTCACCGCTGCAGATCGTCACCCTGTAACCATCGACACGCTGCACCAGGCGCCGCGCGCCGGCCGGCAGGTCGTATACCATTTCCGGCGGATGGAGCGTGAGCCTGTCGTAGTCGATCACATTGA
The DNA here is from genome assembly GCA_030427485.1 of Gammaproteobacteria bacterium. Lineage (GTDB taxonomy): Bacteria > Pseudomonadota > Gammaproteobacteria > Pseudomonadales > Halieaceae > Marimicrobium. The sequence continues at coordinate 67,220 of JAUICG010000008.1, read as the reverse complement.
TATCGGCCTTCATTCCGGGAGCGATCAGGCCGCGATCATTCAGGCCATAAAAATTCGCCGTGCGCTGCGTCTGGTTGTGCACCAGTTGTTCGATCGGGATGCGCTCGCCACGATTGCGATCGCGCGCCCAGTAGGTCAGCAGGTAGCTGGGCATACTGGCATCGCAGATCAACCCGCAGTGCGCACCGCCATCGGACAGGCCGAACACCGCGTGCGGGTGCAACATCATCTCACGCAGCGCCTCGAAATCGCCATTGGCGTAGCCGAGCAGCGGCATGTAAAGAATCCCCCTGCCCTCATTCGCAAGCATCGTGTCGTAGGCGAACTCGGCTTCGCTACAGCCGGCGACCCTGGCTTGCGCGCGCACGCTTTTCTCCGGGGCCGGTTCGTAGTCAACGGGATCTCCCAGCGGAAACATCTTGTCCCATGCAGTGAGCGTCGCAGTAAAGACCTCAGGCAAACCGGCCAGGTCGGGAGGGTTAGCGATGATCTCCCTGCGCAGCGCCGGGTCGCGCAGCGCCGCCGCACGCTCCGCCAACGGCAGGTGCGCGACTTTCTGGTAGCCCGCGTGCAGAAAGAACGGGTGACCCGAACTCTCCAGGCTGAACAACACGCCGGCCGGGCGCTGTGCGACCTGCGGCGTCAGGGTACCGCCGGCTGCACGGTCCTCATCCACCGCCGCCAGCAAACGCTGCCACTGCCCGGGGTCTGCGCTGCTCTGCAGGCAGGCAAACGTCACCGGTCGACCGGTTTCCCGGCCTATCTGGCGCATCCACGCCAGTTCCTCCTCCTCCGGCGCCAGGTCGCTGGCCACCTCGAAAACACCGAAACCGACTTCGCCGAGCACGCGGCCGATACCGATCACCTCCTCGCGGTCGGCTGTGGTACCGGGCGCCAGTTCGCCATCTTTCGCGCGGTGCAGAATTGTGCGCGTGGTGGAAAATCCCAGCGCGCCGGCCTGCAGTCCTTCACGGACGATTGCCGCCATCGCCTCGACCTCTTCCGCGGAGGCCTTTTCATTTCGCGCGCCGCGCTCGCCCATCACGTAAGTGCGCACAGAGCCGTGGGGCACCTGTGCGCCGAAATCGATCGCGTGCGGCAGTTTTTCTATCGCATCCAGATACTGTGGAAACGTTTCCCAATCCCACTGGATGCCCTCTGCGAGCGCAGAACCGGGGATATCCTCCACCCCCTCCATGAGCTGGATCAAATAGTCTTCCTTACCGGGAACAACCGGGGCGAAGCCGACACCGCAATTGCCCATCACCACCGTCGTCACGCCATTCCAGCTCGACGGGGTCAGCATCGGGTCCCAGGATACCTGTCCGTCGTAGTGCGTGTGGATGTCCACCCAGCCCGGCGTCACCAAAAGGCCCGTGGCATCGATTTCACGGGCGCCAGCGCCCTCCAGGTCCCGGCCCACGGCGGTAATGCGTCCCGCGCTGATTCCGACGTCACTCACACGTCCGGGCGCGCCGCTACCGTCTATCAACAGTCCATTTCGAATCACGATGTCGTACATGGTGCTATCTCCTGTTATTTTCACTGGCGGGTACGGCCCGGGTCCCGGCGGGGCGCAGCGGCCGTGCCGGCAGGGTATGTGCGGTTCGCCGCCTAATCATAGCACCATGTCGCGGTATGGCGACGGCAATTCAGGGCGGGCATAGTGCGTATCGGGACAGCAGCCGTGGAGAAGCGTTAGCCTTCTGAGCCGGCGGTCGTTTCCTGCAGGTCCCTGATGGCCTGTTCAAGAATCTGCGTGTCGACCACGGTCTGATTGGATTCCAGAATAGTTTCAAGCTCACGGCGGGCCTGGTAGGGCTGCCCGATAAGCGCCAGCGTGCCGGCCAGGTGGTAGCGAATCAGGGGGTCGCCGGGCGCTCGTTCAATGGCTTTTTCCAACAGCGACAAACCCTGGTGAGGGCTTTCTCCCTGCGCCAGGATCCAGCCGTAGGTATCGAGTACATTGGGATTGTCCGGCAGTAGTTCGAGCGCGCGTTTGGCGTGATCGTGCGCCCGCGAATCCCCTTTCTGGCTGTATAACCAGGCCAGGTTATTGTGCAGGATGGCATTGTCCGGCTGGTACTTCAGTGCCTGGATGTACTCGCGTTCAGCCAGTTCGAGTTCTCCCGCCTGCATCATGGAGGTTGCGAGCATTATCCTGACGGACACATCCTCGGCGTGCGCGCTCAGCCAGTTGCGCAAAATGACATCGGCCCTGGCATTATTCCCCATGTATCGGTGCGCCGCCTGCAGTTTTATCATCGGGGCGCGCGCCGCGCTGTTGGCAACCGCCGTTTCATAGGCAGCGAGCGCCGCCTGCGGCTGCTGCTGCGACATCATGATTTCACCGGCCAGCATAAAGCCTTCGGCGCTGTCCGGATGCGCCTCCTGAATAGCCTGTGCGATCGCCAGGGCCGCGTCATGGTCGCCCTGTGCCAGCGACATTTGCGCCTGGAGGACATTGAACTCGACGCGATCAGGCGCCAGAGCCAATGCTTTTTCCAGCGCCGCCTGCGCGCTTCGCGGCTCCTTCTCCCGCAATCGCAATTTCGCCAGTTCGAAGTGGGCGTCAGCGGACTCCGGCGCCTGCATCACAAGACTTCTCAGCGTCTCCCGAGCGGCATCCGTCTGGCCCGCGCGCAATTGTGCGCGACCGAGAACCAGCCTGGCATCCGGGTCGTAGGGCGCCAGCACGGCCGCTTCCTGTGCCGTCTGCAGGGCGTCGGCATCACGCCCCATACGGCCGTACATCTGCGCCAGCTCGAGCAGGAACGGCAGTGTGTTTGCATTATGTTCACGCGCCTGCTCCAGCAGCGCGAGCGCCTCTTCCGGGCGGCCGAAATCCAGCGCGATCGTTGCCAGTGCGACTACAGTCGGCAGATGCCCGGGCCGCGCGAGCAACACGGAGTGGAATCGTTCACGCGCCGTTTCAACATCGCCGGCCAGCAGGGAGATGCGCGCGAGATTGTACTTGCCGAGGATATTGTCGGGGTTCAATTCAAGGCTTCTCTGGTAATACGCCAGGGCGCTTTCACGGTCTCCCCCGACTTCGCCAAGCGCAGCCATCAGTACCGCGGGCCGTGAATCCTGCGGATACTTTTCTGACAGACTGGCGGCGGTCGCCAGCGTTTTTTTGTAGTCGCCCAGTTGATAGTAAAGTCGCGCAAGGAGAAATTCCGCGCGCGCATAATCCGGATCGGCGGCAACCGCCGCCTCCAGCTGCAGCAGCGCATCGCGCGTATCCCCGGTCGCCAGCAGACTGGTCGCCCACCGTGTACGGGTGGCAGCGGCATTCGGCGCCATTGCGACGGCTCGACTAAAATAGATGTTGGCCTTTTCCTGCTCACCCGCCTGCAGGTAGGTGTTGCCCAGCAAGGTGACCAGTTCGATGTCCTCCGGCGACTTGTCCACCGCCCGCTGCAATACTTCCAGACCCCGCAGCAGTTCGCCCCGGCGAACGAGCACGAATGCCAGTAATTTCGCCCCGGCGGGGTCTGCGGGCAGCAATACCTGGTGGGCGTTGAGGTTCTCCAGGGCGCTCTCGAGATCGCCTTTCATCAGCATCACCCAACCCATCAGCAACAGGCAGGAGGTGTCGTCGGGGGCGCGGCTCAGGGCGAGCGCCAACGCCGCCTCGGCCGCGTCGATATTGTTGTTGCCCGACAATTCATTCTGTGCGGAAAGCAACAACAGGCCCGGATCCCTTGGATATTTTTCCAGCAGTGCACCGAGGTCGGCGCTGGCCTGTTCAAATTTCTGCTGCACCAGCAGGGATTGCACTACCGCCAATTGCGCCGGCAAATCTCCCTCGACGGTGCGCAGCGCCTGCTCAAACGCCTGCTGGGCGCCAGCGGCGTTGAACAGCGACATCGCGATCTCGCCCTTCAGCATCCAACCGAGATAATTTTGCGGATCCTGTTCCAGTCCCGCCTCCACCAGGCGCTGCGCCTCCTCGACGTTATCGAGGCCGAACGCGGCGATCGCCAGGCCTATCTGCGCATCCGGGTTGTCCGGGGTAATGCGCTGCGCTTCCAGGAACGCCTCGCGCGCATCCTCAAAGCGGCCGAGGCCGAGGCGCGCCCGCCCGCGCAGTATCAGTACCGTGGAATCCTCCGCGGTCGGCGCCATAAACGCCAGCCGCGCCAGCGCCTTGTCGTACTGCCGATCCATCAGCAGCGCACTGATCCAGCGATCATTGAAATCGCGCCCGCTGACACCCAGTTCCTGCGCCCGCTTCAACTGCCCGAGCGCATCCGCCCCGTTGCGTTGTTCCAGGTAGAGTTCGGACAGCAGCCAGCGTACATCGATGCTGTTGGGATCCTGCAGCAGCGACGCTTCCAGTTCAACGATGGCTGACTCCATGTCACCCTGCGCTTTAAAGGCCAGCGCCTGGTCGACGCGATCCGCGACACTCGGTTCCGGCCGCAGGACAAAAATTGTGAACGCCAGGGCGGCCAGACCCAGGAAAATTCCCGAGCCGACCAGCATGCGCCGCAAACCGGGGCTGACTTTTTTCTTTCGTCGCCTGCGCCTTACTCTTCGTGACCGCGAGTAGCCGGTGCGTGTATCGATTAAAGTTTTTATCGTGTTTTACCTGTGCATCCTGTTAAAAAATCAACTGCGCCGTGTCAGCCGGTACGCGTGCTCACACACTCTCTCCGACCGACCGCCCGAACATTATCGCCCCCCGTAAAAACCGAAGCGGGCGGCCATCACCTGGCTGAAAGAAGCAGACTCCGAGGGGCCGAGAATCCAGAAAATCGTATTGATATCAATCGGTGAGAAGCCCTGCATACCCTCAGGCAGTGAATCGCTCGCGGTGGTCAGCAGGGCGTTACTCGCGCCACCGGCTGTACTGGCTGCCGGGCCGGTTGCAGCGCGGGGCGCGTAATCACTGTCGTAGTCGGAATAGTCTTCGCCTGGCGCGGATGACAGCAGATTGCCCTGCAGAGTACCGGCGCTTCCCAGCTTATCGAGTGACATCCGGATAGCGTCTTTGGCCTCCATGCCAAAGTCATGCGCGACAAAGTCAAAGTCGGCGCCGGAGGCCAATGATCCGGCGTTTACCGCCGCGCCCTCGGCCTCAACGACGTAACTGCCACGGGCATTCACGCCCAGCAGGAAAATTTCCAGGCCAATGGTGAAGCAGAATACTCTGCGAAATCTCATTTTCGTAAACCCCCTTTTACAGGGTTGCAAAGCGCGTCCGGCTATTGCGAAAACGGGCAGACGCTTGACACTTTACTATGAAACATCAATTTCGCGGCAATCGCCAAAGAAAAAGCAGCCAGACTGGAGACACATGTCTCATTATTCGACTTGACACGAACTTACAGGATATCGTCCGCGTCGCACGGCCCGTTGCACAGGTTTTCGGCGACACCCGTGGCGTAGAACCGGCCAAGGCTATCACCGATATTGCGCAGTTCAGTGGCCCGGCCGTGGGGGTCGCGCTGCGTGTCATCCCAGTGCGGGATATTGGTGAGCGGTGGGTCGGGGTTGCCAAAATCCACCTCCAGCATCGCCGACCCCGTATGGGCTCCGCTGACGGTCTCAAGCCCCCATACGTCGCGGATCAACGGCGCGAGGTTCACCACGCCGCCGATCGTTCGCGCCATGATATGCGCACCCAGGTTGGTGACCTGGTGGTCGGCCTTGGAGACCTGAATCAACACTTCATGCGCAGGTGTACCCGGCAACAGATTACTGCGGATGTATTTGGAATAACCCGTCGGTTCGGCGCGGTCCCACAGGCCCTGTACCAGCGCCAGATTCATCTGCATGTGGAGGGCGTTCCAGTTATACAATGCGTACAGCGGCCTGGCGTAGGGATCGAAATTGACGCTGCGATTGAGCAACAGGTTGTACGACTGGCCCGGCACCGCCAGCAGCCCCCTTTCGACATCAGTAGTGACGGCCATCAACACGGCCCCCAGTATGCCGCCCTGGCTGCCGCCGAAATAGTAGCGCCGTGAACCGTCTATCGCCGCGCCGCCACAGTGCGTGTTCAGCGCCTCGTTCAACGGCGTTGACGGGCCGCCGTCCGCGGCAACGGAGAGTGTGCGCATCGCCATCAGGAAATTCAGAATGCCCTGGTGCAGACGCTCCGGTACCGCGCGGAACGTGGCCAGGTCACCCGTCAGCGCGCCTAGCACGGTCACCACATCATCAGACGCAAAGCCCTTGAAATCGAGTCCGAACGCGGCAAAATTCTGCCCGGCGGCAATCGGCTGAAAGCCCAGCACCTGTTCCTTGGCCCCCAACTGGCCGTGGCCAAATGCAACCAGCGGTGCGGCCTCGGTCTGCGCGCTCATCGGGATGACCAGCGCCGCAGCGTACTCGAAGGTGCCGTTCTGTTGCGGCAGCCCGTCCTCGCCGAGATTGAGGAGCCCCCCGGTTTCACCCTTGGTCAGGTACAGGGGCATGTCAAAGGTCACTTCCAGGCGACAGGCCATCTCGGGGATCAGGTCTTCATTCTTGAGTTCGATCGTGTACGGGACTCCCCGGGGCGAACCGGCCAGCGCATCGTCGCGGATATGCACCATCGCCCGCGTGTTATTTTCCCGGCTGGCCGTGGTGTAGTCCCAGGCGATCTGCAGATCGGCCCGCGCAATTCCCTGCGCTTCGAGTGTCGCAAAAATCTCCTCGAAGTGAGCGCGGCGCGATTCGATAATCGGGTCATCCGACGGCAGTTCATCGCGCAGCGCCAGGAAACCCGGCGAGGGCTCTATGGCCATGCCGTCAGCATCGACCACATTGCGAATGGCCACGATGTAGCGCGTCGCATCCTCCGGCCGGATCGCCGGGCGCAGCATCAACGCCTGCTCCTCGCGCAATTCGTCGATATCCCGGTCGATCTCAAAACCCGGGAGCCGCTCTCCATCATCGGCGCGCAGCTTCGCCTGGACCACGTACTCGTCGAGGTCCACCCAGTGTGCCAGCCGCTCCCCGGTATCGGCATTGATAATGACCGTGGCTGACTGCGGCAGCAGGGAGCCCGCTATCGTATCGGGCGTCGCCAGGCCAGTGACTGTCGCGCCGGGCAAATGGGTCATGGCCGCGATGCCGGGAGAGAAACCGTCCATCTCGTTGAACGCGCCGGTAGTGGATTGCTTTCCCGCCACCGTGGTGGGCATGATGACCTGCGGCAGCGCCAGACGCAGACCGGTGACGGTGGCGGGGTCCGCCTCGGTCCAGTAATTGTTCGGATAGGGGAAGCCGCAGTAGCCGGGAGTGAGCGGATCGCAGTCCAGCGGCGGTGCGGGGGGCTCCTCTATGGGCGGCTCCTCGGTTGGCGGAACCTCCTCGTTGGGCGGCGCAACGTTGGTTTCACCCTGCGCGAGGTTGTTCGAATTGTTTCCGTTGGAGCAAGCCGTTGCAACAAGCAGGCAACTGCAAAGAACCATCCATGCGATATTATTATTCATCGCCTGATACTAGATCGAACGCCCGGATCGGTCAATCACCACGGCAGAAGGCTGCGAGATCGCGCGCCGTGTCGCGGCTGATATCCGGACAACACATCGGGAAAATCTCGGTACCATGAATCGTCCCCATCACCTGGCGACAACGCGCGGCAACACCGTTTTTTAACAGCAGGCGGTAGAAACTGATGCCCTCATCGCGCAAGGGATCGCACTCGTTGACGCTGATCACGGTGGGCGGCAGGCCCGCCACATCGTCATCAGTGGCAAACCCGGGCCAGGCCAGGGGATTGCGTTTCTCCAACTCCTCGATGCCATAAGCCATCGCGCCATTGTTGTTGTGCAGGTCCAGCAACAGGCCGTTGTTCTCCACTGAGGAGGGATATTCCTCACGAGGCCAACTGCCGGAGATATACGGGCACAATGCGTAAAGGCCCTGTACCAGGTGCAGCCTGCCCTCGCGCAGCAAACGCATCCCCGTGGCCAGCGTCAGATTGCCGCCCCCGCTTTCCCCGGCGATGATGATACGAGAGGCGTCGAGACCCAGCGCCTGCGCCTGGCTCGCCAGCCACTTCACCCCTGACACGCAGTCATTCAGTCCGGCCGGATAAGGCGCCACCTCCGGCGCCGATGACGGCGTCAGGGCGTTGCGAAAGTCGACCATTGCGACCGCCACGCCGCGGGCGGCGATAATCTTGCCCCAGGCGCGGTAGTTGCCGTCGTAACAGGACATGGCCTGCATACCGCCGCCGTGAATGTAGTAGACACAGGGCAGCGGCTCCTCCGACCGGGGACGAATCAACTGCACATTGATGCTGTTACCGTCCGGTTCGGATGTAAATGTCAGGGTGCTCGTTTCCAAACCGTCGGAGGGCGCGATTTCCTCGGTGTCGCACAACTCCATGAACCCTTTCAAGGCTTCGGCCATCTGCCGCGATTCCGGCGTGTTGACGCGCGCCAGCATCTCCTCGCGGCTGGCGACATCGGTCCCCTCTGGCATCACCATCGAGCCCATCAGGGCCTTGATACGCGGATCGATACGGGGGTCATCATTCATACTGCGTCTGGACATCGGTAAATCCTGTCATTTACGTGAAAAAGGTCAGTTGCGGGGCGAAAAATACACCGGCAAGCCATCGCGGGGTTTGGAAATCGGCGATTGCTGTACCGGCATAGCATACCCCGCGGGCAGAGACCAGCGGTAGTGCCGCAGCATCTCGAACATCACCAGTTTTATCTGCATGACGGCAAAATGCAGGCCGATACACATGTGCGCACCGCCGCTGAAAGGCACCCAGCAATAAGGATCGCGCTTGTGCTCGGCGCGTTCATCACTGAACCGCATCGGGTCAAAGCGGCCGGGCTCGGACCAGTAGTCTTCCATATAGTGTGTATGTATGGGGTACGTTATCACTATGGCGCCGGCGGGGATGCGCAGCCCCTCGAACTCGAAGGGCGCCGTACTGTACTTGGGCAGCGTCGATAGCGGGGGGTACATGCGCAGCGCCTCTTTCATGACGTATTCCGTCAACACCATGCGGTCGAGATCCTCATAACGCAGTTGTTCGACAGCCAGTCCTTCAACCTCGCCGACCAGGCGCTGCTGCCACTCGGGATACTTCGCCAGCGCATAGGTCATACTGGTCAGTGTGCTGGTGGTTGTATCGTGCGCTGCCATCATCAGGAAGTTCATATGGTCGATCACTTCCTGGTCTGTGTAGCGGTTGCCGTCCTCGTCGGTAGCCCTGCACAGCAGTGAAAACATGTCGGTGCCGGCACCTTCGCGTTTTTCCGGTAGCTGTGCGCGAAAATACCGGCACATGTACTCCCGCGCGCGGATACCCCGCCACAGGATGCTGCCGGGAATGGCCAGTGGGATTTTGGGCATGGAGGCCGCTACCGTGATCTCGAAAGCACGGTTGAGCCGGGTCGCCTGATCGCCCAGGTCCATACCCAGGAATATGGTGGCCGCGAGGTCCAGTGTCATTTGCTTGAAGGTCGGAAATGCGAGCAGCGGCTGCCCCGGTGATAGCGGCCAGGCCGCTACCGCACGCCGCACTTGCGGCGCCATTTCGAGCATATAACGCTGCATCGCGCCACTTTTGAACCCCACCTGCATGAGACGGCGGTGATAGCGGTGATCGTCGCCATCGCGCAACATCAGGCCGTTCGGAAAAATGCGGCCGATGATCTGGTCCCAGGCTTTCTTGTTGGAAAACACCTGGCCCTCGTTTACCAGCGCAAGGCGATGTGCGTCGGCGCCGAACAGGTGTACAAAGGTTCTGCGCGCCATTTTCTGCATGACCGCATTGCCATAGCGCGCCTGCAATTCCTGCGCGTGTTGCAAGGGATAGGTGTAGCTCTTGCGCACCAGGCGAAAGGTTTCACGCACCCCCACCCGGATGGGGCGCAGTTCCTCGACGGTGCTATCCGCTTGCACGGTATCGGCCATGGTTGACGGCTCTGGCGCGGTCACTGCCGGCTGGACACTGGCATTGTGCAGTTCGCGGTCATCACACCCGGCGCGCTCCAACCGTCTCCGCCCACATCGATAAACACCGGATTGGTGAACGCGAAAGCGGGCGTACCGCCCTCGCCGAGATTACCGTCGGTCAGGTCGGCCAGCGTGACATTACCGCTGCGTTCCAGGCTCGCCGGCAGCACCGGGAAAAGCGGTTCCGAGACTCCGTCTGTACCCCTTGCCATGGCTACCACCCAGGTATCTTCGGTTAAGCCCTCCAGCACCACGGTCACAGAAATATCGGTGCGCGTCCCGCCCTGCACGGCCGGGTCAACCTCAACCTCCACGGCTTCCCAGGCGGTATCACCCGCACTGACCCGAACGTTCGGGCAAATACCATAACGAGCGGCCGCGCCCGGCGCGCTGGTCAACTCCGGCTGGTTATTGATATAGAATTCCACCGCATCGACAGGCGCCCAGGCCGGCGTACTGACCGTCGCGGTGATTGTGACGTCGCTGCCAGCATCAGCCGGCAGGCGGTTGCTTTCCTCTAGTGTCAATCCGGCATGCCGCGCCTGGGCGCCGAACACGCCGTCCGCCTGCAACAGCAAAAACGGCGCATTGGTGCCAATCGCTTTGCCGGCCAGCACATTGGCGGCAAGTGTTTCCGCGCCCGTGGTCAGGTCGGGCGGAAAATCGGTCGCGCTCGCGACCAGCGTGCGCGCCGAGACCTGGGTGAACCTGCGGTCGTGGGTATCGGAGTCGGCAACACCAATACGCACGATGTCCTGATTGATGAGATTGAACCAGTCACCCGCATTGGCGCCGAGAAACTCGTTCAGGATACCGCCACGGCCGTTGGTGCCAATCCACACCTCCAGCGCATCGAAGCCGTCATCAAAGGCATTGGGGATAGAGGGGTCCAGCCGCTTGAACGCCAGGTTGGCGCCGGACTGCGGCGGGGTCAGGCCGGTATCGATGGCCAGTCCGCCGGCGCCAAAATGCGAACCGATATGATTGATCTGCACGAGGTTATCCATCGGATCAGCGTGCAATCCGTCGATGATATCCACCGGCGGCAGGTTGTAGTTCCCATAGGAGGGAAAATCCATCCCCACCGGCGCGGCACCGGCCCAGTCGAAGCTGCCGCCGCTGATGCTGTCCGGGTCGACCCATACCGGCCAACTGTTGAAATGCCCGTAGTCGAAGGTAGTGGTTTCGCTGCTGGCGGCCACGCCGATCAGGTCTTCCACGCCCATGGCTTTGATTGTCGGCCTGAAGTCAGCGCGCACGCCGTGGTCCGAGGGAGTGAAAAAGTCCATGCCCTCCGCCAGCATGACCGCGACCCGCTCTTCGCGCGTCACTTCCGCATCCGGGCTGTCGATCGAGTGCACATGGAAATCGCTGTGTACGAAACCGCTGGTGTCCAGCAGTTTGACGATTTCCGCCTGCACTGTTGTCACCTGGCCGGGGACAATAGTCACACTTTCCCTGTACACCGAGTAGCGCGGCCCACGGGAGACAACCACCTGGTAATCACCGGGTTCGACAGTAATTCTTTCGCTGGCGCCATTGCGATCGATGAAAGCCGCTTGCGCGATGCCGAACGGCAGCGCATCCGCCTTGTAATCACCGAACACCCCCGCCTCATTGCCGCTGACAATATTGGTCAACGGCGGGCTGGGATCAAAGCCGACCAGTTGTATTTTTGCCGGGCCGGGGCCCGTCTCATCGATGACTGTCACCTCTATATAGCCCGATTGCGGCATTTCGAAATCCCATGTCACCGGCTCGGCAGCCACCGTGAGGCTTCCGGGGTCGCCCTCGGGGAAGCGATAACCCTCCATGTTCGCCCTGATCTCGTAGTCGCCAGGAGGCAATTTGAGGCTGTAGGCACCCGACGCGTCGGTCGTGCTGTGGTTCACCATGAAACGGGTCATCGGGTTTTGTTCGCCTGCCAGACGCTGATACACCGCAACCTGCGCCCCGTCCAGCGGTTGCCCCGCGCTGCTGACCGTACCGCTGACTTCGACCGCGTCTACGCCAAAAATCCCGTTGCGAATATCCACGATACTGGAAACGGTGCCATCGCCCACCGCAAAATAACGATCCAGTACCAACTCACCCTGCGCGGGCAGCAGGTAGTTCGGCGGGACAATACCCAGGATCAGGCTCAGTGCGGCATCACCGTAAACGACGATATTGATACCGACGGTGGAAAAGCTGGACGAGCCCTGCTCACCGTGTATCAACCCGTAAGAGACACCCGCGCCGCCATCAACGCCGGCGTAAGCCGCCACATTGCACTGGTCGCACATCCCGCCGGTCACCGCGGAACAGGGGACATAGGTCTCCTCCGGGCAGGAGGGTGTGAACAGCGGTTCGCCAAAACCCGCATAGGGCTGGAAAAACCCGACCTGTCCCGAACCGTTCATGTACTCCGTGAGATAAATCGGAATATCCTCCGTACCCTGGTTGCTGAACGTGGTGTGCAAGGTGACGTAGCGAACCCCGGGCTCCACTGTGTAGCAGGTTTCGATCTCCACCGGCAGGTCACGGTCATCCGCACTGGACGGCAATCTCGCACCGAAGTCACGGATCGCGGAGCTGGCATTGGCCAACTCGAGCAGGTCATCCGGGCCGGAGGCGCAGATGACGGCAGCCTCGCCGTCGCTGCCGTCATTTTCAATGCGCACATCCGTATAATTGGGCGTGTTCTCGATGTTCAGGCCGATCACAAATTCTTCGAGATGATCAGGCAGCATCGCACCTGTTGCATCCTTGCGACTGACATCAATAATATTGCCGCCAAACGTGCCGATACTGAGCCACTGCCTGCCGGCTTTCTGGATAATGACCCTCAGGTGTTCGTTCTCCAGCACGTAGTCGCCCACGGTGCCGCGGGCCAGCGGTCCGGACAGGAGATCTGCCGGGGTAGCCATACGCGCCGATACCGTCGATGGCGGACCTACCGGCGGGTCGACAGGCTCCTCTGTCCCGCCGCCGCTGCTGTTGTTGCTGTCGCTACAGGCGGGAAGGAGAGTCACCAGGGCCAGCAGGCCGAGCGACCGCAACAGGGATAAAACTGGTGTTTTAGGCATGACCGTGCTCCGGAATTATTATAATAGCTTTCTCTAACTTAGCAGAAACCGCGCGGGTATGGCGAGCGGCACGGTCAACCGGCGGATGACTGGTCCCGTGCAACAGCCACGGCCGGGCGGGTCAGGCCGGGTAGCGCGAGGGTAAACAATAGCAGGGCCGCCAACAGGGACGCCCACGGGTCTATCCGTGTTGTCAGCAGCGCACCCAGCAGTGCGCCCAGTGCAAAAACGGTGATGGATGCGAAGCGCCTTCGCCAGCGCTCATTTTCTCCTCCCGCCAGTGTCGAATCCGCCACCAGCGCGGTAAGCGTCAATGTCATTACATTGGTGGCCAGGTCCGGCACACCGTGCCGGCGAATCAATGCATTCTGCATCCCCATCGCGAAGGCAAGCGTGCAGATCAGCACGAAGCGCGCGAGCGTCGATGTCTCCAGCGGGAGGGTCAGGCTCAGGCCGAAAGCGACGGCGAGCAAGCACCATTCGACCAGGAAGCCGAACCGGTTATGGCCATGGGGACCGCGCACGATCCTGCCGGCAACTATCGCCCCGAGCAGGAAGACGAGGACTGCCATCGCATTCGCGGCGTAGGCGCTCAATGGCTGGCCGGTACCGACATAGAACATGATAAGCAGCAGGTTGCCGGTCATCATTTCCGCAAAAACCTCTCCCAGCGACAGGAAACAGACCGCATCCACCAGGCCGCATACGCCGGAGATAAGGTAGAGGCCCCGAATATGGGTCAGCAACTGTGCCGGACGCTCGCGCGACAGGGTCTCGGAGGGTGCCGGATCTGGCGATGAAACGGGTTCGCTCAAACGTGCTCTCTCACGTGGCCTGTTCAAAGTGATCAACGCAAGTATTCAATGCGCGGCCGGTCGCGTCAATGCGAGGTCCTTTCGCAAGAGTACGCGGCGTCGGCACAATGTTGGAAGAAGCGCGCGCTATTCCGCGCGAGTTGATCCATGTGGGACGAGGTGGTACCAGCAGCAACCTTACTCGTCTGGAGATTTGGCCGAATAGCCGGAGGGCGGTGCAGCCCCGTTCCCGGCTTTTTCTGTCCCGTCCACCAGGCGCACCTCCAGCGGCGCGACGGCGTCGAGGTGCACATCGCGCTGGGGAAAGGCAATCACCAGGTTGTGCTCGCGAAATACATCGTCGATCGCGAAGCGGATGCGGCTTTGTACCTCGTTTACAGCCATCGGGGAGCGGGCCTCCACCCAGAAGTAAACGTCGAAGTTGAGCGAGTTATCGCCAAACGCATCAAAGATCACTTTGGGCGCCGGTTGGTTCAGCACCAGCGGTTCTGCCGCAGTGACCTCCTCAATCAATTGCTTCACCAGCCGGGTGGGCGAGCCATAACAAACCCCCACACTCACCTTGGTGCGCATCAGATCGTCGGACAAGGTCCAGTTAACGACATTGCTCTCCAGGAAAAAACTGTTGGGAACGACGATATGCCGGCCATCGGTGGAGCGAATATGCGTACTGCGGGGGCCTATGCGCTGGATGACGCCGTGGCTGCCGTCCACCTCCACCACGTCCTGGGCGCGTACCGGGCGCTCCAGCATCAGTATCAACCCGCTGATAAAATTGTTCATTACATTCTGGCTGCCGAAACCAACACCGATCGCCAGTGCGCCGCCGAGAAAGGTAAATGCGGTGAGCGGGAAGTGCACCGCCCGCAGCGCGAGCAGCGTGAAGCCAATCAGCAGGAAGTAAAAAGAGAGCGTGTGCATGGCCTGGACCGCGCCCGCGTCGAGCTTCAGCCGGCTCGCGGAGAAATGCCCGACAAACCGCGCTCCCATGCGCGACGCCCACAAGCCGGCGGCGAACAGTAGCAGCCCCATGGTGAGTGAGCCAACGGTAAAGGGCGCGTCGTCGATTGTGGTAATCTCGAAGTTCCAGAAGCCGCGGGCTTTTTGCAACACCCGAGAAAGATGCTCCAGGAAGCTGAGGTTACCGGTTACGGTATCGATTTCCGCGGCAAAGCGCTCGGTCATACGCCGGTCCGCCGCCAGCATACGGTCCGCGGCAAGCAGTTCGGTGTAGACCTTGTTCAGCGCGGCTTCCGCCTCCCGCAGCGGGGCACGCGCCTGGGACTCCGCTGGTAGCTGGCTGATCCGGGACGCCAGTCCGGCGAGGCGTATCCGCAGGTCGGCGACCTGGGCCTGGCGCACGGCCTCGGTCTGCCTCAGGTCACTGAGCTGGTTGTCGGCAAGTTCCTGCCAGGAAGCCAGGTCATCGGAGGAGTAATCCGCGCGTAACAGGGACTCCCAGTGCGCCCAGATATCACGCAGCGACCCCAGCCGTTCCAGCTCAAAATTGGCGACCGAAATATGTTTAGCCAGTGCGTCCCGGTATGCCGTCAAGGCTTCCACCACGGCCAGCCTCTCTGCCGAGGACCCGGGGTCCGCCGCGTATCGCGTTTTTTCCGCGGCCAGGCGCAACTCCGCTGTCGCCAGCTCCCGCTCGGCGTCGTTTCGCTCCCGTTGCACCGCGCTCTCACGCTCCATCACCGCCGTCAGGGCGCCGCCGGCCTCGACGTCACCACTGGCCAGGCTGTCGCGTATCGCGGCTATTCTCGCCTCCAGACTGTCACCCCGCTCCCGCTGAGCCTGGGCGGTCTGCAGTTCCAGGGTGGCGAGATTCACCTGCTCGGCTTGTACCCGCACCGCCAGCGCTGCCGAGCGGGCGGCGCGTTGATTGCGCGCCTTTTCTTCCGCGGTCGACTTCTCCAGCCTGGCTCCGGCCTCCCGACTGCGTGCCTCCAGGGTTTCCAACTGCTCCCTGGCGGCTTCCAGGTTGCGGCGCTTTTCGACCAGCGCTGATTCAGCGGCCGCCTGCTGCTCATACAGAACATTCAGCATGAAGACCGACGGCTCGTCGTCCGGCAGCTCCGCGTCCGGGGATTCCGCCGGCGCGGCCAGCGCCCGCGCCAGGCCCGCCTGCGCATCCAGCAGCCGCTCTATCTCCGCAAGCTTTTCCTGCGACCGGAGCAGGTGCTTGCCGGCCAGCGAGGTCGTTTCCACTCCGGAGTGCTGGAGCTCCGTGGCCAACGCATCGCGCTCGCCTGCCAGCGCCGCGCCACGCTGCGCAATCGCTTCGAGGCTGGTCGGCTCGACCGCCACCTCGGGCGCCGCCTCATCTGCCGGCGGCGAACCAGGAAGCAGGTTCTGCGCGCCCGCTGTCGGTACAGGCAGGTTAATGAGCAACAATCCGACCAACGTCGCGCTCGTCAAAATCACGGAGGGCTTCATAATTCACCAGATGCAGCGTTTGGAGGTCTGATTATACTCTGTGACGGCTTTGTGATCGCGGCTGTACAGCGCGGCCCGGGGGGCATACCATTAGTGCGATTCACGATTACGTGGTCGATCACTCCGATCGTTTCACGCATCTTTCGGAGTCACTGCTACGCGTGATGCAAAATGCGGCTTGTCAAACGCGGGGGGCGCTTCTAGACTTCTTCATGCAACCTTCATAAAAACACCTTAATTTTGTAAGAAAACCATGGAATCCAAGCTTTCGACCGGACCGGGGGCATTGACCTGGCGGCGCGCATTATGTGTGCTCGGCGTAACAAACATCTGTGCCTGGCTCGGCATCTGGTACTTTACGCCGTCAGCTTCCGATCCGTACTACGCCATCCAGATTGCCCTGTCCGGCGTCTATGTCTTCGTATGCGCCTACCGCTCCCTGTTCCCCCGTGTCGATCTCGAGCGCCTTGTGCTGGTGGACTCTACCCTGTCCAATATCTTCCTCGGCCGCACCGCCGCTACCGTCGCTGAGATCTGCTTCGGGCTGCAACTCGGCCTGCTGGTTCATCAATTGGGTATTTATGCCGGCCTGCCCTGGGTCCAGCATGCGGCCTGGGTGATCACTCTCTGCACGATAGTGGCACAGGCATTCTGCTGGCACAGCATCCTGACGCTCAATCACGTCACCCAGGCCGTGGAATCACTGCTGTGGGCGGCCGGATTTTCCTGGATGGCCGCACTGCTCGCGATAATCGCGATGGATACCAACGGGATTATTCACTTCCTCGCCATCGCCGGAGCACTGGGTTCACTGGCATTTGTCACTTACGTTATCGCCATCGACATCCCGTTGTACCTGCGGCGGTTCCGCACCGGCAAGGACAGCGGCCAGCAATACCTGAGCCTCTCCCAGGGCGCCAGGGACGCCTGGGGACGTCGCGAAATGAGCCACAGCTGGGACAGGTGGCGGGACGATGCAATGTGGCTCACCCCCTACTTCAGTATAGGTGCGTGGTTCAGCATGGCACTGGTTTTCCTGCCCGTCGCGATGGGGATCGGCTGAACACTCCGCTTCCAAATAGGACAATCCCCGGTATGTAAAGACAGTGACTGTGCAAGGGCTGTGACAGCGCAACAGTCACGCAATCGTAATACCTCGCCGTTATCCTGTCCGCTAAAGGAGATCCGCCATGCCCCCCAGCCGCCGCACATTCCTGAAGGGAATCGGGGCCATTAGCCTGGCGCCGGCCCTGTCGAACTGTTCTGACAGCAGTGATAGCGGGCCGGCGTCACAGGCGACCGCAATACCGCCGCGACCGATGCCCTCGGCAAACTTCGATTTTCCGATCGTGACCGAACTGCCTTTCGCGCACGGTGTCGCCAGTGGGGACCCGCTCCACGATCGCGTCATCATCTGGACCCGGGTCACCGAGGAAGAAAGCTCCGCGCCGGCCCTGCCGGTAAAATGGCAGGTGGCAACCGATCCCGACATGGTGAACATTGTCGCGAGCGGCACGCAGGATGCGCTGCCCGACCACGACTGGACGGTCAAGGTGGATGTCGTCGGTCTGGCACCCGCTACGACCTACTACTACCAGTTCAGCGCGCTGGGCGGACTGACCTCAATCATCGGACGGACGCGCACCGCGCCTGACCGGGATGTCAGCGCCGTGCGTATCGCCGTGGTGGCCTGCTCCAGCTACTGGTCGTCCCACTGGAGCGGCTACGGGCACCTGGCGAACCGCAACGACATTGACCTGGTCGCACACTGCGGCGATTACATTTACGAGTTTGTCGACGAGGATGAGACCGTACGTGCTCGACGCGACATCGACGATATCAACTATGTCGATTACCGGGACTGGCTCAACCTCGAGGAAGTCAGGCGTCGCTATGCGCTGTACCGTTCCGACCCCAATTTGCTGCGCGCACACCAACAGCACCCGTGGACTATCGTCTGGGATAATCACGATATCTCTGTCAATTTCGGCAATGAACTGGATGACAGCAGCGTCGATGCCAGCGTACAGACCACCACGCTGAATGACACCACACGGGCATTCTACGAGTGGACGCCGACACGTCCCGTGCGCGCCGACGGCAGCGGCGAATTTGTACTGGTGGAGGACGGCAGCTATCCTCTGCCGGCAGACCCCCTGAAAATCTACCGCAAGCTGGATTACGGACCGATGGCGGATATATTCTGTGTAGACACGCAGCTTTACCTGCCGTCAAGGGAACGCCCCGGGGTGGTTGCCGACAACACGCACCTCGAGGCAGGCAACAGTTTATTCTCCAGACCACAGTATGAATGGCTGACGGAAGCAATGCTGGCGTCCCAGCAACAGGGGAAGCGCTGGCGACTGCTGATCAACCAGACCTGGATCACCAGTGACCTGACGCGCTGGGCAGACTATCCCGAAGAACGTCAGCAGCTGTTTGAATTCCTGCGCGGAGATAATGCCGCTGCGCAGCGCGTGTACAATAACATCGTGGTGTCCGGCGACATGCACGGCAACTGGGGTTCGGATCTCGTTGAAATAGACAGGCCCGGCTATCGATCCGGCGGCATCGCGGCCAACCCACGCAACGGATCGACCCCGGAAAATGCCGCTGCCGGTTTTTTCCGGGACACCACCGCCAACACCGCTGTCGATAATGCGCGAGCCGCCTCGGTGGGCGTTGAGTTCGCACCCACATCCATGGGCAGGGGCGGCTTCGACGAAATCATCGCCAACAGTTCACCGGATTCGACCGCGGAGCAACAGGTGGCTGCATCGCGAACCACCGAAAGGGCACTGCTGAACGCCACTCCCGCATGTCAGTTTGCCGAGCCGGCACCGGAAGGTCTGCTGGACCCACGTTAATCCCCGCGCATGCATGCGCTGCAACAAGAATGTCGCATAAACTTCACCGAACTGAAATGCTCTCCTTGTAGAGTTGTTGAAACCAACAGGCACCGGTCGTCTCGACGAAAGGTGCTTGCACCAGGGAAGTTATGTTGCAGACAACGGTTGTTTCAGTTTTGGCGGCCTGTGCTACCGGGACGTTACTCTACAAGGCCCATATACGACTCCGGCTCTCACGGGCCAAGCACCCTTCACTTCGCGGACATGCCAAATGGTCCCGCCGGATTGCGCGCCAGGTCGCGAACTACAGCTTTGACCAGGAGAGCTACTTCAACAGTGACGGCGCGCCAGCCCAGATTTCGGAGCGCCGCCGCGCGGGACTCTCAAGACTCGCGCAGGCGGCAGCGGCGCGATCGCCAGAATCGCTGGCCTACGCTGCCTCGCTGGACGGCGCCATCTCCGACGTAAGCTTTACCGGCGCTTACCGCGTACCGTTTCCCTACCGGGACCAACTCCCGGGCTCATTGCGGCAGGCCTCCGTGGTTGAGGAATCCGCCGATGTGCGCGTGCGGGATCTAGACGGGAACTGGCGCTACGACCTCACCGGCTCGTACGGCGTCAACGTGTTCGGCTACGATTTCTACAAGGCGTGTATCGACGAGGGTGCGGCACTGGTTCGCCGACTGGGCCCCGTGCTCGGCGCCTATCATCCGGTGGTACGCGACAACGTCACCAGGATCACACGGCTGGCCGGCCTGGACGAAGTGTCCTTCCATATGTCGGGAACCGAGGCGGTCATGCAGGCCGTTCGACTGGCGCGTTACCACACCGGCAGATCACACCTCGTGCGCCTGTGCGGCGCCTACCACGGCTGGTGGGACGGGGTACAGCCGGGTGTCGGCAACCAACGCAATGTCGATGATGTCTATACACTCTCGGACCTGAGCGAAAACACGCTCAAGGTCCTCGATACGCGCACGGATATCGCCTGCGTCCTGATCAATCCGCTGCAGGCGTTGCACCCCAACGCTGATGCCGCGGGCGACGCCAGCCTCGTCAACAGCAAACGCGCCGCCGCCTTCAATCGCGTTCAATACACCGACTGGTTGCAGGCCGTGCGCAAGGTCTGCACGCGGCGGGGCATCGTACTGATCTTCGACGAGGTCTTCACCGGTTTTCGACTCGGCTACCGCGGCGCACAGGACTATTTCGGTATTCAGGCCGACATGGTGACGTACGGCAAGACCCTGGGCGGGGGACTGCCCGTCGGCGTTCTGTGCGGCCGCCGGGAGCTGATGCAACGCTACAAGCCGGACCAGCCCGCCAATATCTCGTTCGCGCGCGGCACATTCAACTCGCACCCCTATGTACTGGCTGCGATGAACGTGTTCCTGAGGCGCGTGGAACAGCCGTACTACCAGCAGATGTATGCAGACGCTGAAGCCGTCTGGGACGCGCGGATTGCGCAATTGAATTTCCGGTTGCGATCTGCGGACCTGCCCGTCAAGGTCGTCAATCTCCATTCAATCTGCACTGTGTTGTACCTCACGCCAAGCCGCTATAACTGGATGTTCCAGTTCTACCTGCGCGACCAGGGTCTGGAGCTGAGCTGGGTGGGCAGTGGCCGGATGATTATGAGCCTCAACTTCACCGAGGCAGACTTCGAAGAGGTTACCAGCCGCTTTGTGAATGCGGCGCAGCGCATGTCCACCGACGGCTGGTGGTGGCGAGCCGAAGAACTGACCGCGAAAGCCATTCAGCGACAGCTTGTACTGGAGATGCTTCAGGCCCGATTTCCGCTACTGTGCAAACTGAAAGGACGTCAACCGGGCGGCCAGCCCGCAAACGCAGGGGAGGTAACGCCATGAAAATGGAGACTGGACCAGGGACCTGTCGGCCGGGAGATTTCAGGAAGTCCGTCGCCGGGGAATTCAACGCGTATCTGCAGCGCGAGGCGGGACGGTTCCCTGTCGAGGACACACTGCGTATTGACCTGCACTGCCACGATCACAACAGCGATACCCCTGACGAACTATGGGGGCGCATCCTGGGTCTGCCGGAGACCTGGTTGAAAACCGGCAAGCTGGTGAAATGCCTTCGCGATAACGGCAGTGACGTGCTCACCGTTACCAACCACAACAACGCCCGCTCTTGCTGGACGCTGCTGGACAAGGGATTTGATGTGCTGGTCGGTGCGGAATTCACCTGCTACTTTCCGGAGGCCAACCTGTACCTTCATGTACTGACCTACGGCTTCTCTGCGGAGCAGGAACAGGTGCTGTGTGAGAAGCGGCAGAATGTATACGATTTCCTGCGTTACGCCGCGGCGCACGACATTCCCGTGATACTGCCTCACCCCTTGTACTTCTACACGCGCAACGACAGGATAAACCTCGAGTTGTTCGAGAAACTCGCCGTGATGTTCCAGCGCTTTGAAGTACTCAACGGCCAGCGCGACCTGTGGCAGTCCACACTCACACTGAACTGGGTACAGAGTCTCACGCCGGAGAAAATCCGGGACTATGCCAGGAAACACAAACTGAACCCGCGCGATTTCGGCGTGGATCCCGAGACGCCCAAATCGCTGGCCGGTGGCTCGGACGATCACATGGGCATCTTTGCAGGCCAGTGCGGCACACAGTTACTGGTGCCCAACCTCGAGCAACGTCTGCGAGAGACGCCGGCATCCACGCTCGCGCTGGAGGCGATTCGCGCAGGGAACATGGTGCCGTTCGGACACCTCGCCGAAAACCAGAAGCTGAATATCGCGCTGCTGGATTATTTCGCGCAAATCGCCTCGAATATCGAAGATCCCGGATTACTGCGCATACTGCTGCATCGCGGGGAAGCCAGCGACAAGCTGGCCTGCTTCGCCCTCAGCAATGTTCTGCTGGAGCTGCAAAAACACAAGCACTCGCGCAAGTTTTTTGAGTTCATTCACGATGCCCTGCAGGGCAAGAAACCCAACAAGATGTTGCGTTGGAAGATCTCGAAGAAGTACCGCTTCTGCATATCCTACCTGGAGCGCATAGCTGACAGTCGGGCACGGGGTTCCGGCGAGGAATTCACCCAGACGGTGAACCAGGCAATCGCGGACCTTTTCACCGAGATCAACAAGGTCATCATACAGCGTGTCCAGGATTCGAAACTGGCTGAGAAGCTGGCCGAGCCCGGTGCATTCTCCACCGAGGAGTTGACGCGGAAGTTTGAGGTTCCCAGCCAGGTGACAGCGTGGCTACTGGGCACGCCCAGCAAGCACACACAGGTGACCGACCGCTGTATCGGCGACCTCGTGGACAAGCTGATGTTCCCGACCATGATCGCCGCGGTACTGGCAGGCGCCAACCTCGCCAGTACGCGAGTGCTTTACCAGAACCGCGAGTTTCTCAACAGTTTTGCGGCGGATCTCGGTCGCAATCTTCATGAACACCGTGCACTGCATCTTTCCGACACGCTGTTTGACAAAAACGGGGTATCCAACTCCCTGACCGGCAAACTGCGACAGATCCAGGGCAACGACCTCGCCATCGACATGCTGGTATGCCACGAAACTGCAGATCCGGAACCGCACCTGCACGTGACGCGACCGCTGGCTGCATTCACCCTGCCGGAGTCCGGCGGCCAGCAGCTGCGCATTCCCGACCTGCTGGAAATATCCCGCATCTTCTACGACGGCGGTTACGACCGGGTTATCTGCTCTACCGAAGGACCGATGGTCGCAGTTGCCCTGTTCCTCAAGCACATGTTCAACGTGCCCTGTTTCTTTTTCATGCACACCGACTGGATCGAGTACATCAAGTGCACCACGCAGGCCACACAGCACGAACGCGACCGGGTGAGACGCATTCTGCGTCTGTTGTACAGCCAGTTTGACGGCGTTTTTGTCCTCAACAGGGAACACCGCGACTGGTTGACCGGCTTTGAGATGCAGCTGGACAGTGACAAGGTGTTCCTTACCGCGCACCATGCACCGCAGGTGAATACGCGCGTGGAACCCATCAGGAAGTCCGACCTGTTCGAGGACGCGGACGACGACACGCCGGTTCTGTTCATTGCCTGCCGACTGAGCGCGGAGAAAGGCATCATGGATCTCCCCGACATCATCGCGCGGGCGAGGAAGTCGCTTCCCGACCTGAAACTGGTAATCGCCGGCAGCGGACCGGCGGAGGGCGAGCTCAGGGCACTGCTGCCCGATGCCAGGTTCATGGGCTGGATTGACAAGCAGATGCTGGCTTCTCTATACGCCGGACTGGATCTGTTCGTCTTTCCCTCACGTTTCGACACTTTCGGCAATGTCCTTCTGGAAGCCTTCGCACACGGCATGCCGGCGATCGCGTATGACTGCAAGGGTCCAAGGGACATCATAGAACAGGACGTAAGCGGCTACCTGGTTGGCGACCCGAGGGAGATGGCGGCCCGGATTGTCGCTCACTACGGCTGGCCGGACAGGCGCAAGGCTATGCGCACAGCCGCACTGGCGCGAGCGGCCCACTACAGCGCTGACCGCATTATGACCGAGTATCTGGACAACCTGGGCCTGCCTGCACCGCAGTGCGTCCGGGAGCACCGTTCGGTTGCCTAAACCATGACCAACCTGGTTCACACACTGTCGAGAAATGCGCAGCTCAATTTTCTGCTGACCAACCGCATACCGCGTCGACTTGCGACACAATTCATGGGTTGGCTGAGCAGCATCGAAGATCCCCGCCTCACCCGCGTGTTGATACGAATCTGGCAGATGTTCGCAGATGACCTGGACCTGAGTGAGGCGCCGCAGCAGGAATACGCCAGCTTGCAGGCCTGCTTCACGCGTTCCCTGCGCCCCGGTGCGCGCACAGTCGATCCCCGCGCGGACATGGTTGTCAGCCCCTGCGACGCGATCGTCGGTGAGTGTGGCGACATCGTTGGTACGACGGTATTCCAGGCCAAGGGCTTTCCCTACTATCTGGAAGATCTGATACCCGATCGGGATATTCGCGAGAGATACCGGAACGGCAAGTACATCACCCTGCGGCTGAAAAGCAGTATGTACCACCGCTTTCACGCCCCACTGGACTGCCGTGTACAGCAGGTGACTTACATCTCCGGTGACACCTGGAACGTCAATCCGATTGCGCTGCAACGGATTGAGAAACTGTATTGCAAGAATGAAAGAGCGGTGATGAATCTCGATTCGGGCCACCCGCAACATTCCGTGTGTCTGGTAGCGGTGGCGGCGATACTGGTCGCCAGCATCCGCCTGCACTGGCTCGAGAGCCTGTTGGATATGCACTACAAGGGCCCACAGAGGATCAGCTGCGACGAGACGTTTGGAAAAGGCGATGAACTCGGTTATTTCCGGCACGGCTCCACGATCATCCTGTTTGCCACACCGGAGTACAGCTTCTGCGACGATATCCGCACCGGCGAACGCGTCCGGATGGGGCAAGCAATCCTGTCTGCCCCTACCGCGGCGAACGCAGTGGAAGACTCCCTGGAACCACAACCCATGAACGAGGTGACGACATGACCTTTCTCGAAGAACTGCACCGCCAGCGCTGGGACGACCACCGCTACTACCACCACAATCGCGTCAACCAGCTCCTGCATCTGCTGAGTGCCAGCTGTTTCGTCACAAGCTACTACCTGATCTTTGTCGATCCTGTAGCCGCCGTGATGGTTGGATGGCTGCTGGCCATGGTCCTGCGGCAGGTCGGGCACTTTTTCTTTGAACCCAGGACGTACGACACAGTCAACGATGTCACGCACGAGTACAAGGAAAGCGTCAAGGTCGGTTACAATCTGCGGCGCAAAGTCATACTGTTGTCGATCTGGGTCGCGGTACCCATTGTGCTGTGGTTTATCCCTGACTTCTTCGGCCTGCTGGGCGACCAGCAGATCGACAGGGGCCTGATCTATAACACAGCGATACTGTGGCTGTTCACCGGCATAGGCGCGGTCGTCTTCCGCACGGTGCAGCTTTTTCACCTGATGGGTTTTCAATCCGGCCTGGTATGGGCTATCAAAATCCTCACCGATCCTTTCCACGACATCAAGATCTACCATCGTGCCCCCATGCATATCCTCAAGGGTGAGATGTATGACGATATGACCGACTGGTACCGTGAAGTGTCGTACAACGAGGAGCAGCTGCCGTCACGCTAAGCTAAATGCCCGGTCCATTGTCCAGGCACTGCACGAAAACCGCTTTCCCATCTGGCCTGGAGTGGGGCCCGGCTGCTACTCTGGGTACAGTGCGTTATCCGGGAGAGGAAGATGGATCAGGTCACAGTGATAACCGGGGCCGCGGATGGCCTCGGCAAGGCGTTTGCCACCCGGTTTTCCGGGGCGGGCTACCGCGTGATGATTGCGGATATCAATGACGACGCGGGGGAGGCGCTGGCCACGGAATTGCGCGCATCAAATACCCGTGTCGAGTATCGCCATTGCGACGTTACGAAGAAAGCCGAGGTCGAAGCACTGGTGAGCGACACGCTGGAGCGGTTCGGCGCCGTTGACGTGCTGGTCAACAACGCCGTTCCTCCCGCCGCATTGTCTCCGCTAGAGCAGAAATCCGATGAAGAGTTTCAGCGCCAGCTGGACGGCGGGTTCTTCGCCGCGCGCTGGGCGATGAACGCTGCCTTCCACGCAATGAAAGAACGCGGTTTCGGGCGCATCATCAACTTGTGTTCACTCAACGGTGTGAATGCCCACCCGCAGACCGCCGACTACAACGTCGCCAAGGAGGCCCTGCGCGCACTGACCCGCAGCGCGGCGCGCGAGTGGGCGCCCTACGGCATCACAGTAAACGCGATTTGTCCCGGCGCGGTTACCGCGGCCTTCCGCGCAATGCAGGAATTCGCCCCCCGGATGGCCGAACGCGTCAACAAGCAGATACCGATGGGTTATATGGGCGACCCCTATGAAGACATCTCCGGCGTTGCCCTGTTTCTCGCCAGCACCGAAGCTCGCTACATGACGGGGAACACCCTGTACGTGGATGGCGGCGGACACATCAACGGAATCAACTGGGCATCGCTGTTTGACTGAGGCAACAAATATATCTTCTGCATCTACAGATCAGCGCGACTCACACCGGGCACTTCCAGCACGAGGTCAGGGCCGTAGACCTTGCCGACGGTCTGGAAGCCCGGCTCCCAATGGCCGTCAATGACCCGGCGGGCGACTATCAGCGTGCTGTGAAAGGTCAACAGGTAGGCTTCAGGGGTTATCAGCGCGGCGGACGCGGTGGCGCCGGCATCGTTGCTGACGGTGGATACGATTCGCGTCTGCCGCTGTTCCTGTGCGCCGGGAGGCGGCCCTTCGGGTGCGAAATTATCGATCAGCCAAGACAGTATGCGGCGACCCGCTTCGTTCTGCGCCACCCGCAACAGCCATTCCGGCAACTCGCCTTCCTGCACCTGGAACACCTCGATATTCGGAATACCGGTACTCACATAACTGGTCATCATATCGGCCCAGGGAATCTGCAATAGCGTCTGCTCGCGGCCCGCTTCAGAGCGATGCATGAGCCTGGGCGTCCCCATTGGCACCATCGCTCCGTTCTCGCGCTTCAGGAGCGGACGACCCAACATCTCCAGTGCCGATTTCATGGTGCCGCGGCTGGCCTGCGCACCCGCCGCATCGGTAAAGCTGCCGTCGAGGACAACCGTCAGCTGCGTGGGCCTGCGAATTTTCGCGGCCACGTAGACATTGAGGCAATCCGTCGGCACGACATCATAGCCCACCGCCGGCATGACCATGATATCGGCGCGCCGGAACTCCTCGTCGCGATCCAGTTGTTGCTGGATGACATGGTTCTCGCCGGTCAGGTCCAGGTAGTGGGTACCCGACTCCACGGCGGCGTTGAGCATGGGACCGGCGGTGAAGGTGTAGGGCCCGGCGATGTGCAGCACAATTTCGAAGCGGCTGAGCACTTTTACCAGGTTGTCATGATTGTTCTCCAGCGACAGCACCACGTAGTCGTAACCGAGTTCCTCGGCCAGGGGCCTGAGCTTTGACTCGTTGCGCCCCGCCAGGACAGGGGTGATACCGTACTCCGATGCCAGCCTGGCGATACCGGCACCGGTAAACCCGTAAGCGCCATAGATAAGTACCTGGCCCGCACGCCGTGCGGGTAGCCGGTCGAGCACCGCACTGGATATCGGCGCAGGAGGATGCTCCGGCGCAGGCTGCGGGCGGCTGACCAGGACAAGGGTAATACCAACGGACGCCAGCGCAATGAGCAACAATCCCGGCAGGTATCGCATCATTCACCAGCACCCGGGCTCAACGCAGCAAGGTTTTCCTGCACGGCTTCTGTGAGCAGCGGCAACACACCAGCCGCCTCCAGGTTGTCCGCCAGCTGCTCGACACTGGAGGCACCGAGAATGACCGTGGACACGTTGGGATTCAGCAGGCACCAGGCAATGGCCAGCCTCGAAAGGCTCGTGCCCAGTTCCTCGGCGACCGGCAACAGGCTG
The DNA here is from genome assembly GCA_030427485.1 of Gammaproteobacteria bacterium. Taxonomy (GTDB): domain Bacteria; phylum Pseudomonadota; class Gammaproteobacteria; order Pseudomonadales; family Halieaceae; genus Marimicrobium. The sequence continues at coordinate 39,663 of JAUICG010000008.1, read as the reverse complement.
GCGACAACGTTCATCCGCGCCTGGCCGCGATCGGATTCCACCATGTGTTTCTTCAGCCACTCATAGCCCTCGAGGGACGCCCTGGAACCAGCCGGGATCCCGTTCAGGTACTTGCCGGTCAGTGCGCCGGACGCCAGCGGGGACCAGACGGTGGTGCCGATGCCGTACCTGTCGAACAGCGGAGCATACTCCACTTCGAAGCGCTCCCTGTCCAGCAGATTGTACTGCGGTTGCTCCATGGTTGGCGGGACCAGGTGATTTTTTTCGGCAAACTCGAAAGCCTCGATGATCAGGTGCGCGGGCCATTCTGAAGTGCCCCAGTAGAGTACTTTTCCCTGCGCTACCAGGTTGTGCATGGCCCACACCGTCTCGCCGATGGGCGTATCGGGGTCCGGCCGGTGACAGAAGTACAAATCCAGGTAATCGACTTTCAGGCGCTGCATCGCCTGGTGACAGGCTTCGGTAATATGCTTTCTGCCAAGCCCCATTTGCGTCGGCATCGGCCTGGGGGTCGCACCGAAGAACACCTTGGACGAGACACAATAGCTGTCTCTCGGCCGTGCAAGCGCCTTGAGTGCCGCGCCCATCACTTTTTCGGATTCGCCGGCCTCGTAGCCCTCGGCATTGTCGAAAAAGTTCACGCCCGCATCGAAGCAGAGTCCAAACATTCTCTGGGCGAGTCGGGCATCGACCTGTTTGTTGAAAGTAACCCATGAACCAAACGACAACTCGGACAGTTTGAGCCCGCAATTTCCCAGCTTTCGATATTGCATAACACACCCGTTGCTCGCGACAGTGCGCTACAGCATATCCGCTCGCGGGGGTTTGCTCCAGTTTGCGGGAAAAGCCAGGCCTTGCGATCAGGGAATCTGCCGCAGGATCAATGTATCGCCACGCTGGGTGAATTCAATATGCTTGAGAAAGGACATACCCAGTAGGACTTCCTCTGTCTGCAATCCCGGGGAAATAGCGGCGGGTACATCATACAGTTCGATGCCGCCCACGCCGATGCTGTCGAGAGTTGCCGCATAACTGGTCGACATGCCATTTGCTGTCTGGGTCGGGAAAGCGGCGCCCCGCCGCAAGCCCAGTCGGGAGGCCACCGGGGAGGGAATGGCGACTCCGGTTGCACCCGTGTCCAGCATGAAAGTCACCGCCTGTCCGTTGATCTCTCCGCTGGCGACGTAGTGACCGAATTTGTTGCGCTGCAGTACCACCTCGCGGACCCCGCCCTCGCTATAGCCGGTCTGCAGGGATTGATTGGGATTGTACTGCCTGTCCAGGAAGTCGCTGAAATAGGCGACCCCAAGGGCGAGCAGCACCAGCCACGCAAGCGCCTGCATGGTGGTGCCCATGCGCTTCTGTTCACGAACTTCCTCGTCGCCGCCCATGGGCTATTGCCGTATCGCTATGCTTCCCTGTCGCCTGCGCCGGAGCCTTCAGCGGCGGGATACAGGTGAACATCTCTCTGCGGGAATGGAATGGAGATGCCCTGTTTGTCGAACTCGCGTTTCACGGATTCCATCACATCCCAGTGTACCGTCCAGTAGTCCGCCGTTTTGGTCCACGGACGGCAGATCAGGTTCACCGATGAATCCCCCAGTTCGTGCAGGCGAATCACGGGTTCGGGCGACTCAAGCACCAGCGGATGATCCGAAAGGATTGACAGCAGAATTTCCTGGGCCCTGGCAAAATCGTCGCCGTAGCCAATACCGAACACCATGTCGACGCGACGTGTGTCGCTACCGGTGATGTTGATGATCGTGCCATTCCAGACATTGTTGTTGGGTATGGTAATCAACTGGTTGTCGAAGGTTTTGATAGTGGTGGACAACAGGTTCATCCCACTGACACTTCCGCTGACGCCACTGACAGTAATCGCATCGCCGATATCGTAGGGGCGGTAAATCAGAATCAGCAGGCCGCTGGCGAAATTGCTGAGCGTACCCTGCAACGCCAGGCCGATGACCAGGCCCGCGGCGCCGATCAGGGCCAGTACCGGGCCGACATTGATCCCGATAATCGGCAAACAGGCGATAAAACCAATCGCCAGCACAGTGCGGCGTACAGCGATTCTTATAAAGTTCTCCAGCAACTTCGACACCGGCTGCCGGGCGACCAGCCGGTCGATGAAACGACCCAACGTCCGCGCAATAATTATCACCAGGACAATCGCGGCCACGAACTTCAGCAGGTTGATCAGGAACAATTTTCCGCCATCCTCGGATTTCAGCCATTCCTGCGCAGCCAGGAGTAAGGCGCTGGTATCGTCGATATTCGGCGTGATGGCTGACACGGCATCCAGATAAAGCCGCTGGTCCGTTACGTCTCCGCCTTTTCTCTCCAGGGCATCCAGTACGAGTCCGTAGCGCTTGGCGATAGCACTCTGTTCGACCCTCAGCTCCGCCATTTCTTTCTCCAGTTCGGTGCTGCCCGCTACCACTGCCTTGCCTGACGTGGCTGCTGCGGATGCATCGCCCGAGCCGTCGTTTACATTATCGGTGCCCGTTCCCTGCTCGCTGCTTTGAGCGCCCGGCAGGGAATCCCTGTTACGGATTTCAAGTTTGCTCACTTGCGCAGCCTTGCGCGACAGCACGTTCTGCCAGGCCGCTGCCTCCACTTCGAGTTCCGACCTGGTCAGCGGTAACAGCATGGAACCGAGGTCATCGGTACTGATGTCCACATTCTTCGCTGTCTTTGCGACGTAGTCGGCCGCGGCGAGCGTCGATGGATGAAGGGCCACGAGAACGAGTATCGAAACAGCCGCGCGCGCACAAAACTTCGTCCAGTTTCTGAAATCCACAGTATCTCCTCTGTCATCTGCACTCGATGTACGCTGCATTATAGAAGGAATCACACTGACGTGGCCAACCGCTTCTGCAATCCAGCCTGTACTGCTATGCTTCAGACACCGGCCTGACGCCAGATCCGGTACACCACCAAGCGAATGGGATGGGACCTTGCAGAAACCCGCGTTATTGCAGTTTTGTTATGGGCTGTCACTGCTGTGCGGCCTGATGATCACCGCCCCGGAACTGCGCGCAGCCGCAAATCCCGGCCCCGCTCCAGAGCTGATCACGGCACCCCTGGAACCCACAGAGCAGGGCAACTGGTGGAAATTCTATGCGGGCGCGATGGATATCGACTCCAGTGATTATTACGACCCCCACGGTGTGGATTTCAAGTGGGCCTATTCGCGCAAGGACCCACTGCCCGCCGATCCGAGGATTTATGTGATGATGCATGGCTCAGGCGGCGGCGAGGGCAGCATGCGGGTATTCGGTCCCTCATCCCTCGGCGATATCGAGGTGCGCACTCAGGATGCCGAGGCCTACAGCCAGAAGTGGCGAGAGTGGTGGACATTCGGCAGTGACGGCACCCCGTATCCCGGGCGCCGGATAGCGGCCGCGCTGCAATTCGTGACCGAGCGCTACAACATCGATGTGAGTAAACGCGGCATCGTGTTGGGCGGCCCCTCGATGGGAGGCGCTGGCGCCGTGGTGCAAACGATGATACTGCCCGCCCCGTGGCGGTCGTCAATTGCCTACTCCTCGGCATTGTCCGGCGTCATCATGCCGCGGCAAATCGCCCGCAGGGACCCGGCACAGTACAACACATTTCCGCCGGACAACCCCGCAAACAGTGCGCTTTGGGACAGCATCGATTTCGAAATCCAGGTGCGATCCGACCCGATCGTAAGAGGCATGCACTACCGGCACGCCTTCAGCACCAACGATCAGTTCAGCGCCGGGCTCAGGGGGGCAAGCACACAGTTGTTGTTTGTGAACCTGGTGGAAGAGCACAGGATTGGCGGTGCATTCGGTTGGGTGAAAGCAGGGCATTCGTACTACGAGGACGGCGTCAAACTGCCGAATATGGCGATATTCGAAAGTCCCGAACAGGACGTAACCCTGGATCGCGCCCATCCCGCCATCACCCGCTCCACCGGCAACTATCCCCTGTCGGCGGCGGATCGAATAAAGCAGGGGAAATTTCCACGCGGCCACTACAATATGGGGATTACCTGGGACCACGCCAGTATTGTCGATGAGAGCACGCAGATCGTCTTTCCCCTGAAGTACATGCGGCGCATAGATCTCGGCAAGGGCATCCCCGATCAACCCGAGCGCATCACCGTCAGCGTAACACCGAGACGCGCGCGGAATTTTACGCTGCGCGATGGCGAAACCCTGAAGTGGTCCTGGGATGACGGCGCGCTGTCCGGTACGGCCTCTGTCTCAGGCGATACTGTGACGGTTGAGGACATCCCGCTGGTGTCCGGAGAGGCCTATAAGACACTCAGGATCTACCGCTAGGAAATGACCCGGATATGCCTTTGAGCCAGCCTCGACGCTTCTGCGAGATCGTGCCGCGTGAATATCGGCATTGACGCTACCTGCTGGTGGAACAATCGCGGGTTCGGTCGGTTTACCCGTGAATTACTCGGCGCGCTGTTCCAACTGGAGGCAGAACACCATTACTATCTCTTCGTCGACCAACCGCTGACAGCGCCGGCGGCGCTGAACAATGTAAGCGTGGTGGACGTCGAGTCTTCGCGGCCAACCACGGAGGCGGCTGTGGCGGACAGCCGGCGGTCGCTTATCGACATATACAACTTGTACCGGGCGGTTGCCGCGACTGACCTGGATATCATGTTTTTCCCCGCTGTGTACTCCTGGTATCCGGTACCGCGCGGACTCCTGAGCATGGTAACCGTACACGACGCCATCGCCGAGCACTACCCGAAGCTGATATTCCCGAAATGGAAGAATCGCCTGTTCTGGGCACTGAAAGTCAAGCTCGCCCTCTGGGGAAGCAGCCGCATCCTGACGGTCTCGCAGGCCGCAAAGAAAGAGATAGTGGAATACATGGGGGTGCCCGCCGACAGAATCGATGTTGCAGGCGCCGCGCCAACCCCCCGGTTCAGGCAGACCCGCGACCGGGACCGGATACGCGCCGCGCGCCGGCGAGCATCGCTGCCTGCGGATGCCCCCGTCATTGTTTATGTCGGGGGGCTGGCACCGCACAAGAACCTGCACGGCTTGCTGGACGGCTTCGAGAAGGCCATTGAAAGCGGACGTATCGGCAGTCTGCACCTGGCGCTCATCGGCGATTTCAAGGGCGGTGGCTTTCTGTCCAACTACGATTCCCTGAGCGACAAAGTGATGTCCAACCCGACATTGCGCGGCCGGGTGCATTTTTCCGGGTACGTCTCCGACGAGGATCTCATCGCGCTGTACAGTGACGCTCTGGCTGCTGCCATGCCGTCATTCTCGGAGGGTTTCGGACTGCCCGCTGTCGAGGCGATGGCCTGCTCGGCGCCGGTACTGGCCAGTAACAGGGGCTCGCTGCCGGAAGTCGTCGGTGATGCCGGCATCTACTTCGACCCATTCGACACGGCGGCCATTTGCGCGGCCATCGTGGACCTCGTCGAGGATTCCGCACTGCGCGCCCGCCTGTCATTGAACGCCCTGGCGAAGTCGCAACAGTACACCTGGGAGCGCGCCGCACGACAGACGCTCACCCACCTCGAAAACCTGAGGCGCAGTTAAGCCCTACAAGTCGACGAGGACATCGCTGACGGCAACGGGCTCGCGCACCACCTGGATTTCATGTAACTGATCGGCCAGTGTCTGCCAGCGATCCTGCGTCATTTCGCCGAGGCGTTCGGTCGACTCGGTTTTGATCAGGGGACGCTGCGCCCGCGCGCTTTGCGCAAAGGTCTCGGCGGACATTGCCCGATTGAGCGCCAGCATTGTCGCGTTGGCCTCCCCCGGGTCCAGCAGGTAATCATTCCAGCCGCTGCGTACCGCGGCCACCATGGCTTTCACCTCGGCCGGGGATTCCTCCCAGCGTTGACGCCGGGTAACCAACACGGCCGTGTAGGGATTGTAACCACTGTCCGCGACCAGGAAGGTCTTCACTTTTATGCCAGCCGCCGCTGCGGTCAGTGGCTCGCTGGTAACGAAACACTGCTGTGACACCATCGGGTCGTTCTGGAAATTCCCGATGCCGCCCAGATAGGGTGCGGTTACCACGGTCATGGGTGCGTACTTCTTCCTCAGGTACTGTGCGTAGGGCAGCCCGGCCTGCCACAGCAGGACTCCTTCGCTCTGCATCACTTCCGCAATCGATCCAAATCCGCGCTCGGCGTGCGTCATCACACCCTGCGGATTAATCTGGTAGGTGGCGAACAGTGCGACAATGTCAGCAGCACCCCGTGCCCGCGCAATCACAACCTCATCCGCCGAGACGATGGCATAGTCGACCCTGCCCGCCAACAGCATTTGTATGGTCGGCGTTCCCGAGCCGCCCTCCTGTATGTGGACGTCCAGGCCGTTGTCCGCATAATAGCCCCCGATCTCCGCGGCGTAGAAGCCGCCAAACTGTGGTTCAGCTTTCCAGTTCAGCGCCAGCACCAATGGCTTCCCCACGGCGGCTGATTGCGCCGGCAGCTGGCAGCTCAACAAAGCGGCGAACAGAAATACAAACAGTCTGCGCATTACATTTTCCTCAGGTAGGGTCTGCCCCGCAGCAATATCCGGCTGGCGAGCTCAATGATAAACACCAGCAGCAGGGCCAGCGCACTGGACATCACCACACCGCTGAACACCAGGTCGACGCGTTGCTGGGTACGCGCCGCATCAATCAGGCTGCCCAGGCCGCCGCCAGCGATAAACTCACCGACGATAGCGCCAATCACTGCGAGCCCGGCGGAGATTTTTATTCCCGTCAGGATATAGGGAATCGCCGACGGTATCTGCAATTTGAAAACCAACTGCCAGGGCGAAGGCCGATACAGCCGGAACAGCTCCTTGAGATGGGGGTCGGTTTCCTGCAGACCCGTCAGCGTATTGGCGAGAATTGGAAAAAGCGACACGATAAAGGCCGATGCCCGCACAGTCGGCTGACCGAAACCGAACCAGATAACCAGCAGTGGAGCGATAGAGATTATGGGTACGGTCTGGAAGAAAATGCAAAAAGGTAGCACCGCCCTGCGGACCATCGGAATTGCAAAAAATACTAACGCCAGCGCAACGCCGCTAACAGCACTCCATCCCAGACCCCAGGCTATGGAATTCGCGGTACTCAACGTGGCGGCGTAGATCTCCGGCCACATCTCCAGCGTGGTCTGCAAAATTTGTGTCGGGGAGGGCAGCAGATACGAGGCCACCCATTCCTTCGCCACGACCGCCTCCCACACCGACAGCACCACCGCCAGGAAGATCCAGGCTGGCGATTTGTCCGCCATCCATGCCCGGCACCGGGCAATCAACGCTGCACCTCGCCGCCATTGGAGATTGCGCTGCTGTCTTCCATCTCGCCAAAAAGCTGGGAATACGTTTGTACAAGCGCATTGAAGGAGGGCGACAGTTTCAGCTGCTGGCTTCTGTCGGGGAAATCAACTTCGCGCCAGTCCCTTGCGCGACCGGAGCCGTCCAGCAGCAGAATCCGGTCACCAAGGTACACGGCCTCCGCTATGGAATGCGTTACGAACACGTACTGCAACTGCAGGCGTGACTTCAACGCCAGCAGTAAGTCCTGCATACGAAAGCGCGTGCGTTCGTCGAGTGCCGCGAACGGTTCATCCAGCAAGACAATCCTCGCCCGGGTCACCAGGGCCCGCGCCAGTGCCACGCGCATCTGCATACCACCACTGAGTTCGCTCGGGAAATGTTGGAGCCGCTCCTGCAGTCCGAGTTGTTGCAACAGGTCGAGGGCATTCGCGCGCGACGCCTCGTCGTTGCGCCCTGTCAGTTCCAGCGGCAGCAGCACATTCTCCAGACAGGTGCGCCAGGGCACCAGGCGCGGCTCCTGGAAAACATAGCTCATGTGCTGCGCGAGTTCAGGGTGTATGCGAATCTCTCCGCCGCTGGGTTGCTCAAGTCCCATCAGCAGGCGCAAAAGCGTTGTCTTGCCACAGCCCGACGGACCAAGCAGGCAGAGGCTGTGCTGCGCTGGCACCGAGAACGACAAATCATCTATGACCGCGCGCGCATCGTCAGCGAAGCGTTTGCTCAACGCACGGACTTCGATGGAGGGTGCTGAAGGCGATTCAATCACGAGACTCCACCAGGTGCATCCGCCACTCCAGGTACGGCACGGGAAGATTCGCCAGAAAAGCCCTGATCATCGCATTGACAGGCTCCGGGGCTTCCTGGTTCACCCAATGTGACACCCCTGGCAGATAGCGTATCCTGAAATCACTGACATACTCCCCGGTGCCGTAGGTGGATTCCCGGGTCAGGGCAATGTCCTCCTCCCCCCAGATCATCAACGTCGGCACGTCTATTACCGGCATGCCCCTGGCGGCTACCGCCCTCCTTCCCCGCAGCATCGCCCGGTAATAATTGAGCATCGCGGTCAACGCGCCGGGACGCCTCGCATTGCGACGAAATACATCGATGACCTCGGGCGGAAACATCGAGGGGTTTTCACTGCTGTTCACGATCATTTTCCCTATGGCCCGCGCCCCGCCCAGGCCCAGCAGAAACTCCGGCAGACGGGGAATCTGGAAAAACAGCACATACCAGGACTTCCGGATCTGCGCGAAGCCCTTGCGCAGCGCTTTCTGCAGGGGACCCGGATGCGGCACATTACAGATTACCAGCTTCTCCAGCTTTCGCCGTTTTTCCATTGCGAACTGCCAGGCGATGATCGCACCCCAGTCATGAGCAATCAGTACCACCGACTCTTTGCCCGATGCGTCAATGAGGCCGGCGACGTCATCCATTAAGCGGTCGATGTGGTAACTGGCAACCCCCAGCGGTCGGGAACTGGCGCCGTAGCCCCGCATATTCGGCGCCCACGCCTCATAACCAGCCTCCGCCAACATCGGCAGTTGATAGCGCCAGGAAAAGTTGAGTTCGGGGAAGCCGTGCAGGCAAAGGGCCAAAGTGTCGCCGCTGCCGCATTTGTCGACTTCAAACGTCAGGCCGTTGGCCTCTACAAACTCCGTGCTGACTTGTCCATCGTTGTCCATTCAGTTCATCCCGTCACCCACATCGAGCCTGGCTACTGCGACTACCCGTCCCGCCGGGTATCCGCATCATATATGCTGTCAGCGCCCGCTGCCAAACAGACTTGGTCGCACTCGGATATACTGTCCCATCCCGGAAACGCCACAGAACCCGAGTGAAGGTATGGCATCCAAACAAGGCTACGGATTCAGGCTCTCCCTCCTGTTCATTTTTCTTGCCACCTGGGCATGGGCGGCGTGGAAGCCGCTTCATCCGGATGACTGGCTGCTGGAAAACTACCTGATTTTTTTCTGGGTACCGGTACTGCTGGTAACGGCACGGGTTTTCAGGCTGTCCGACATATCCTATGGGCTAATCACGCTGTTTATGTGCCTGCACGTCATAGGGTCTCACTATACCTATGCCGAGGTGCCCTTTGGCGAGGTCCTGCAGGACTGGATGGGAGCCGAGCGCAATATGTACGATCGGCTGGTGCATTTCTGTTTTGGTTTACTGCTGGCTTATCCGGTGCGTGAAGTGCTGGTCCGCCTCGCGCAACTGCGGGGATTCTGGGCCTACTTTTTCCCGGTGGATATCACCTTCTCCATCTCGGCCATCTACGAGATCATCGAGTGGAAAGCCGCGGCGCAGGTCGCGCCGGAGTTGGGGCTGGCCTTCCTGGGGACACAGGGCGACGTCTGGGATGCGCAAAAGGACATGCTGCTGGCGGGAACGGGCGCTATCGTCGCGATGTTCATCGTGTTTCTTCTCAATCTCTGGCTCAATCCCGATGCCGAGGAGGAAATACGTGACAGCTTACGCCTGCGCCCGGGCGACCACCCACTGGGTGAGGAAAAGCTGGAACAGTGGCTGGAGAGGGAGCGGCGATAGGGCAGCGTGTAAACCGGACAGCGTGAAGGCCCGGCCCGCTGCGCTAGTATTTGTCAGCCTGCGAAATCCACTGTCCGGAAAATGTCTTGCTTGCCGCCGACTTGTAACGTTCATGCAGCAGTTTCACTCGCTTCACGTAGGTCCGGGTTTCCTCGTAGGGAGGGATGCCCCGATGGCGCTCCACCGCGCCAGGCCCGGCATTATAGGCGGCCGTGGCCAGCGTTGTATTGCCATTGTGCTGCTCCAGCAGCCAGGCCAGATAGCGAACTCCGCCAAATATATTGTCCTGGGGCTCCATTGCGTCGGCGACATCCATATCACGCGCGGTGGCCGGCATTAATTGCATCAGGCCAAGAGCGCCCTTCTTCGATATCGCGCCGGGACGAAACGCCGACTCCGCGTGAATCACGGCGCGCACCAATGCCGGATCTACCCGGTACTTTCTGGCGGCAGCGTTGATGGTGTCCTCATAGGCGTTCAGGTACAGCGGAATCCTGTTCCAGTCCAGCGTGGATTTGACGTTACAGGCATAGCAGGACAACTGCATGATCTCGTAACTGATGCCCGTGGGGGCCCTGTCAGAGTACGAACGCACGCCCGCCTTGTTGGTATACTTGAAAATCTTCATCGCCGGCTTTTCCGGCTCGGCTTGCGCTGTCGACGATGCGCTCGACAGCACCGTGCCGTGCGCCAACAACACCACGCTGCCCGTGTCCGCACCAGCGGACATCGCGAACAACAGCGCAGCCGCCACCCCCGACCGAAGTAAAACCTTCACCCCGTTACATCCCTTGCTTATCCTCTTGGCCGCTCCAGTTTACGACAAATAGGGACAGTAACTGGCTACTTTTCTGGGGAATTGTCGACTTTTTACCACTTCCCACTGCCCGGACAGCGGAAATCAGTCACTGCAAAGGATTTCCATCTTGCGACGCGCAAGATCCACCTCGTCAGCTGTTGTCGCCTCCACCAGTTGTTGCTTGGCATTGTGGCACTCGTTAGCTTCCGTCTGGAAACTGCCCATCAGCTCTTCGCGCGCCCTGGCGGAAGCCGCATCGCAAGCGGTGGGCGTGACACGGCGAACATTGGTGGTACTGCCGCTCTCCTCGACGATCACGCAGTCGCCCTTGAGAATTTCCGTCTGGTCGGTAACAACGCGAATCGAGTTGCCGTCCGTAGTCAGGATGGTATAAGCCACACCATCGCGACTGCCCTGGGAAGCGCTGGCAAGCGCCCCGCCGGCCCCGGCGCCAATGATCGTGTTGCGCGCCTTCTTGCTGCTCGATTTGCCGCCGGCCGACAACAGACCCAGCGCACCTCCGATCAGTGCACCTGTGCCCGCCTCCGATTGCAGCGTCACGCGCTGGACGCTATCAACGATTCCAGTGCTGATCTTCACGGATTGCCCGGCTTTCTGTGCGAATGCGGGCGCTACCGCCAGCAACAGTGATAAGGACGTTACCGAAATGACATCGGACTTTCTCAAACTCATAGTGCCTCTCTCCAGGAATCAGTATTATTGGCCAGACTGCTGTCTCGCCTCGAGCTTCTGCTTCACGGCCTCGCGCATCTCCGACTTTTTCTCCTCGTACTGGCTGTACTGCCCGGGACTCAAGACTTCTTTAAGTTCGGCATCCTTGGCCTCCTCATTCTTCCTGAAAGTCATGATCTTTCCAAACTGCGTGCCGCTGGAATCCATCAGAGTCTGGGCCTCTTTCGCGTATTTGAGATTGATATCAGCCACAGCCGCAGTGGTTTTCTCATCCAGCGAGAGCTCACTCTTCATCATGTCGGTGAGCTTTGTGGCCCGCTCTTCAGGTGTGCTGTTCTTCAGAAAGTCCATCTGCGCGATTGCCAGCACCGGCACAAACAGCGCCAGCGCAAAACCAAGGGCCACACTCCTTAACATTTTCATTTTTTTCTTCCTGTGCCAGTAGATAAAGGCCAAACAACAATCCGGCTGCCAACGGGCGCCCGCCTGATGACTCCTGTAGTTAAGACCAGAGTGCCGAGCAGATCAAGTAAAGTTCCCCGATGATTGGCAGCGGATTTCCAGCTACACTGCGTGCTGATTATCCCGGAACCCGCCATGCGAACGGTAGCGATCACCAGGCAGCCCGTCGAACTCTTCAAAATACTGAAGTTTGAGGGCATGGTAACAACAGGCGGCGAAGCCAAACTGCTGATCGCCGATGGACGGGTACGCGTCAATGGCGCGGTCGAAACCCGCAAGCGCAGAAAGATTGTCGCCGGGGATGTCATAGAATTCAGCGGCGAATCGCTGCTCGTTCAGCTGGCCTGAGCAGACAGTGCATGGCCCGGCCGCCGACACCTCGCAGACCTTCCCGCCGGGCGCCCGGCAAGCGAACGCCGCCCGGTTTATGGGGCGAGGATACACTGACCATCGAGCGGATGAGCCAGGAGGGCCGCGGTGTTGCCCGTCGCAACGGCAAGATCGTGTTTGTGACTGGCGCGCTGGCGGGGGAACAGGTGAGGGCGCAGTGCACGGCGGTCAGGAAAGGCTTTGACGAGGCATTGATGACAGCAAGGGTTGCCGATACAGCGCCCTGTGCAGACCGCGTACAGCCGCAGTGCCCCGTTTTCGGCAATTGTGGTGGCTGCAGCCTGCAACACTGGTCGACGGGAGCGCAGCAGCAACACAAGCAGGCAATGCTGCAGGCACTGCTGCGACCGGTTTTTCCCGGTGAACTCGACCCCCCAATTCTCGGCAGGGCCGACGGCTTCCGGCACCGGCTGCGCCTGCTGGCCACACGCGATGCCCGACAGGGCTTTCTGCTGGGTCTTCGCCAGCACCGCTCCCGCGAGGCGGTAAACATAACGCAGTGTCTGGTGGCGAACCCGGCGCTTAACACCATGTTGCAGGCCTTGCCGCACCGCTTGCGCAGCGTGCCCGGTTTGCAGGGCCTGCGGGAAGTGGAGATCGATGCCGACAGCGACAACCGGATTGGCCTGTGTTTCTACTTTACCGCACATCCCGGCGCGAAGAACCTGGCAGCCCTGGGTGAGGCGGTGATGCAATACCCGGTAGTCGCCCTGCGCGTGCGTTTGTATAAAGTGAACAAGCCGCGTGGTGACGGGCAGTTCGATGACACGGATGACGACGACCCGAAACGCTGGCAGGAGCTCAAGTCCGAGGGCGAGCTCTGTCTGTTACCCGAGGGGCACACCAATGCGGGCTCGTCGCCCACGCCGGCACTGCGGTTGACTTACCTGCCCGGCGACTTTACCCAGACGCAGTGGGCCGTCAATACGGCACTGGTGGCACGGGCCCTGGACTGGCTGCGCCCAGGCTGCGATGAACACGCCCTCGACCTGTTTGCCGGCGTGGGTAATTTCAGTTTACCGCTGGCGCGCAAGGCGAAATCCGTCCACACATTTGAAAGTGACAGCAGCATGACATCGCGCGTGCGGGCCAATGCCGCGCGCAACGGCATCGGCAACGTGCACGCGACCACGCTCAATCTCATTACGGACGAAGTGCGATTGCCCGATGCGGATGTCGCCATCCTGGATCCGCCGCGAGCGGGCGCGAAGGCGGTGTGCGAAGCACTGGCAAAGACCGGTACGAGTCGCCTGCTGTACGTCTCCTGCCACCCGGCGACGATGCTGCGAGACGCGCGGATCTTGCTCGATGCCGGTTTCCGCATATCCAGGGCAGCGGCAGTCGACATGTTTCCACACACCGGTCACAGCGAGGCAGTGGTGCTCTTCCAGCGAAACTGACTCGCGTCGCTACGCCATGCCCTAGGGATTCGACTGAGCGGCCCCCGACCAGATCGCCTTCAGCCGCTCCGCCACATCGTTGGCCACATAGTAGACCACGGGGACAAGAATCAGCGTCACCACCGTTGCAAACAGCACGCCAAACGCGATCGATATCGCCATCGGCTTTACGAACTCGGACTGGATAGACGTCTCCATCTGTATCGGCAGCAGACCGAGGAACGTGGTGACCGAGGTGAGAATCACCGCGCGAAAGCGTTGTGGGCCCGCTTCAACCACCGCGGACCGCCAATCGTGACCCTCATCGATGTGGTGATTGATGAAATCCACCATCACCAGGCTGTCGTTGACCACAACACCCACCAGGCCGATGATACCTATGACCGACAGCATGCTGACATCCTTGCCCAGTACCAGGTGCCCGAGGATCGCGCCGATAATACCAAAGGGGATTACGGACATGATCAACAGGGGCTCAATATAGCTCTTAAGCGGTATCGCCAGAGCCCCAAAGATCATCAACAACACAATGACAAGGCCGTAGAGCAACACCGACGATGTTTCCTCCTGCGCTTCTGTCTCGCCGCCAAAATCGAAATCGATACCGGGATACTTCGCCAGCAACTCAGGCAATACCTGTGTCTGGAGCAAATCGCTCACTTCACTGGGCTCGACCACCATCTTGTTGATATCGGCCTCCACCCTGACGACCCGCTTGCGGTCTATACGATCTATGTTGCTCAGGCCGGTTGTTTCGTGCGCAGTGCCCACCACGGAGAACGGCACCGTGCGCCCGTCCGGCAGGCGTATCCACAGCGCGTTGAGGCTGTCGATCCGGCTGCGATCATCAGCGGGCAACCGCACATAGACCCGTACCTCGTTGCGCCCGCGCTGGACGCGCTGCACCTCTGCACCGAAGAAGGCCTGGCGCACCTGCCGGGCGAGATCCACGTCTCCCAGTCCCAACGCTTCACCCTCGGCGGTAACACGGATATTCAGCTCGCGACCGCCGGAATTAAAGCTGTCACCGATATCCTGCACTCCCCGCATCCTGCCGAGTGCGCGTTTCACATCCTCGGCGGCGCGACGCAGGGCTTCCAGGTCCTGGCCCACCAACTGCAGCTCGAGCGCAGCGCCCGGGGGCCCTGCCACCGCGTCAATATAGAGCGAGCGGATGCCTTCGAAGCTGCCGAGCTCCTCGCGCAACCACTGCGCCAGTTGCACGGAGCTGACAGTGCGCTCTTCACTGGGTACCAGATCGATATCCAACCTGGCACTGGTGTCGCTCTCCGATATCACCAACAGTTCCCTGATCACGTCAACCGAGGTACCCACCTCGTCGAGGTAGCGCTCATTCATCCGCCGCGCCGCCGCTTCTATTCGCAGCGCATACTCGTGGGTTTTTTTCCAGGACGCACCCTGCGGCATTTCCAGGTAGACGAAAATCTGGTCCGAAGGCACATTCGGGAAAAACACAAACCTGACCAGGCCGGAGGGAATCAGAGCCGTCGAGACAATGAGCATGGCAATGAACACCGCTATCGTGGTGTAGCGGTGCTGCAGGCAAAACAGGAGAAAGCGCCGGTAGGGACCGGCGGCAAAATTACTCAGCGCACTCGCAAAGCGACCCTGGAAGCGCTCTATCGCGCCGCGCAAACCGCTGGACGCTGTGCGGTCCACGCGAAGGTGGCGCAAATGCGCTGGCAGAATCAACTTGGTCTCGATCAGGGAAAAGAAAATACAGAGGACAACCACCGGACCCATATGCGTACCCACGCGCGCAAACCCCTCGGTCAACAACATGGTTGGACCAAAGGCGATCATTGTGGTCAGGGCGCCGAATACCGTCGCCGTCGAAACCCTGCGCACGCCGCGCAGTACGCTGGCCAGCCCCTGGCGCTCGGCCTGCAGGTACGCGTAGGCACTCTCGGCCGTCACGATCCCGTCGTCGACCAGGATACCCAGCACAAGTATGAACGCGAAGACCGACATGATATTGATCGACACAGGCAGGCCGGCAAAGTGAATCGTGGCCAGAGTAGCCAATATCGCAAAGGGCACGCCCACTATCACCCAAAGCGCCAGCCTGAGATCGAGGAACAGGGCGAGCGCGATGACCACCAGTATCGCGCCCTGGGCGGCGTTGCGCAGCATCAGGTCGATACGGCCGCGCAGAATATTGCTCTCATCTATCCAGCCGACGATGAAAACCCCATCGGCGAGGCTGGCCTGCTTGTCTGCAACATAGCCGCGCAACTGATCGGTTATCTGCAGCACATCCTGGTTGCCGACCCTGTCGATAATCAGGGTGATGGCGCGACGACCATTGAGCGTGCTCAAGACCGGCTGGTCCTCGAAACCGTCGACCACCGTGGCTACCTCCCCGAGCTTGATCGACGTGCCGTCTGAGCGGGTAAGCAGATTCAATGACGCAAAATCCTCGCCGGTATAGGCCTGGGATACCGAGCGTAACTTGATCGAGCCCTGGTCGGTGCGCATGCTGCCGCCCGGCAAATCCCTCGAGCGACTCTTGACGGCGGCCACTACCTGATCAAAATCGAGCCCATAGCGCCTCATCGCCTCGGTGGAGACTTCGATGGACACTTCATAACTGCGCTCACCGAGAACGCGAATCTCGCTGATGCCCTCCAGGTCGAGAATCTCCTCACGGACCTGTTCCGCCAGCTGTTTCAAGCCGACCTCGTCAAGATTGCCGTAGACACTGACGCGCATCGCGTCACCACGGCTGGTGACCTCTTCAACTATCGGCTCCTCCGCATCCAGCGGAAACGCGGGTATACCGTCCACCCGGACCTTGGCCTGGTTGAGCGCCTTGGCGATATCACTACCGGCTTCCATTTGCACCGTGACGACGCCCATGCCTTCCATCGCGGTGCTGCGTATTTCCTTGATACCGATAATATCGCGCAGTGCTTCCTCGACCTTGAGCAGAATACCCTGCTCTATTTCTTCCGGAGAGCTGCCCGGATAAGGCACTGTCACGGTGAACGTCTCGGTGGGGAAACTCGGGAAGACTTCCTTGCGGATATCTTTCACCGCGATCAGGCCAGCAACCAGTACAATCAACAGCAGCAGGTTGGCCGCAATCGGGTTGGAGGCCATCCAGCCGATCGGACCCTTCTCATTGGCGTAGCGCGACTCAGCCATCGCTCAGCTCGACTTTCATCCCTTCAAACATCATGTCCAGGCGCGTGGAGACCACCCGGTCACCGGTTTCCAGCCCGTCATTAATCACCACCGACCCGTCTTCCCGATGGATCACATTCACCCGCTTCCGGTGCAGGCTGTCTCCCGTCACCACGAACACCGAATCACCGCCGTGTACTACCGAATCCGGCAGTCGCACCGCGGAACTCACCGGCCGCCCCGGGAGTGTCGCGGTAACAAACAAGCCTAGCGGTAACCTGTGCTCGTGAACCGTGGTGTCGTAAGGCGAGGCGACCTCCGCGATGACCGGAATCACCCGCGAGGCCTGGTCGACACGCGCCTCAATCCGCGACAACGTCGCCTGCCACCGTTGCTCCCGCTCGCCTATCCGGGCGCTGAGCACGACAGGGGTACCCAATGACGACTCGAGAAATCCCGCCTCGGCAGACGTCACCGGCAGCGTGACTTCTGCCGTATCGCTGCTGAGTAACCTCGCCACCGGCTGGCCCATGCTGATGAACTGCCCGAACTCCACCAGTTGCCTGTCGATCACCGCATTGAAAGGCGCCTTGATCTCCGTGTAGGCCAGGTCCTGCTCTGCCTTGATGACATTCTGGTGCGCAGCCTCGATATTCAGTTCCGCCTCGCCTATCGCCGCCTTGCGCTTCAGCGCCGTGGCATCCGCCAGCGCCATATTGGCGGTGGCCAGCGCCGCTTTCGCCTGCGCCAGGGCAAGCTGGTAATTGACCGGATCGACCCGCAGCAATACGCTGCCCGCGGCAACTATTTCGCCGGGCTGAAAGTCTGGCGCCACCCACACTATTCTTCCCGTCACCTCGCTCGCCAGTTCCAACTCGTAGCGGGAAGTGACATTCCCATGGGCCACGACAGAAATGGGTACATCAGCTAATGTCACTTCCACTGCCTGCACGTGCGGCAGGGCTTGCGCGGCAGCGCCGGGCTGAAGCTGTTCGCGAGAGTTCACCATTACCACTGCCAGGGCAATGGCCGCAGTGACAATCCCCAGCGGTACAACCAGCTTTTTCAGTCTGTTAAGCATTCAAAATCTCTCGGGCGATACGGTGAACGCCGTCACTCCCTGCAACAACCGGACGCATCTTATATCAAAAGACAGCACACGAACTGTTAAAAAACGTAATGAGAGCACCAAATTCCGGCCGCGATTACACTAGTGTCGATGAAAAAGGGCAAAGGCATCCTTCTCCAACTGCTCGCGATGATCCGGGTGAGCAATCGCTATCAGGGCCGAGGCCCGCTGGCGCAGGTTTTTGCCGTACAGATAGGCGACTCCGTACTCGGTAACCACGTAGTGCACATGCGCCCTGCTGGTAGTCACGCTGGCACCCGGCTTGAGTTGGGTCACGATCCTGGACTGCCCCCGACTCGTCACCGAATTGAGCGCTATTATGGGCTTACCCCCCTCAGAGAGCGCGGCGCCGCGGATGAAATCAACCTGTCCGCCGACGCCCGAGTACTGCCGGCTGCCGAGCGAGTCGGCGCACACCTGCCCGGTGATATCGACTTCCAGCGCGCTGTTGATTGCCGTCACCTTTGGATTGGTGCGAATCACCGAGGTATCGTTAACGTAGGAAATATCGCGCATTTCGATCATCGGGTTGTCGTCGACAAAATCGTACAGGGCCCTGGAGCCAATGCAGAACCCGCTCACGATCTTTCCCCACTGCCGCGCCTTGTTGCGACCGTTCAGCGCGCCGCATGCCACCAGTTCCATCACACCATCGGAAAACATCTCGCTGTGCATGCCGAGATTCCGATGCCCGCGCAGTGCGCGCAGCGCCGCATCCGGCACGCCGCCAATGCCGGTTTGCAGGGTCGCGCCATCTTCCACCAGGCCGGCAATGAAGCCGCCGATTTTCTCGTCCGTTGCCGTGGGTGCCGGCGGCGCTAATTCGAAGATCGGCTGATCGCACTGGACGAGCGCATCTATCGCGGACACGTGGATAATGCCGTTGCCGTGCACCCTCGGCATATTCGCATTCACCTGGGCGATAACGTGCCTGGCGGTCTCGATCGCGGCGTTGGTAATATCCACGGAAACACCGACAGAGCAGTAGCCGTGCTTGTCCGGGGGACTCACCTGTACCATCGCCACATCCAGTGGCATCTTGCCGGAACGGAACAACTGGGGGATTTCGCTGAGGAATACCGGTACATAGCTGGCCATGCCGTTGTTTACCGCCTCGCGGGTATTCGCACCGACAAAAAACGTATTGAGGTGGAACACACCGTCGTAGCGCGGGTCCAGGTAAGGGGCGGTGCCCTCGGTGTGAATACTTACCAGTTCCACCGAGCGCAGTTCTTCCCCACGCGCGGTCATCGCGTCCACCAGCAACTGCGGGGTGGCCGCCGCACTGTGCAGAAACACTCGCTCACCGGACTGTATATTCTGTACCGCCTCAGCGGCCGTCACATAGTTCAGGCTGGTCATTGCACACATTTCGCTCATACCTGGGGTGTAACTGAAAATGCTGCGACTTTAGCGGAACAGCGTCGAAGGTGTCCAATGACCATACGGCTGAACGCATTGCGCGGTTCACCCGTGCATCGCTAACTGCGCGGTTTTTCATTGGCCAGCGACGCCTCGAGGTCCTCGCGCCGGGTGTCATCATCGCGCCTGCGCGAGCCGACCAGCCGATAGTCCGCCGCGTAGGCCGGGTGGATTTCGCCGTGCTGATCCACCAGCCAGCGCATCGCCAGGCGGCGCGGCACCCGCACCTGGTCGACCGCTAGCCGCGTGCCGAAGACCGCATCCCAGACAGGCGTGGTCACGCCCTGGGCGAGACGCGGATCCGTGAAGTGGTGCGCGAAATGGTTCTTGCGGCGCCAGCGGCCATAGCGACTGCGCGGCGGGTGCGTATGCACGCGCCGATGCAATACCTCGTACAGTATGTACATCACGACAAAACCGAGCGTGAAGGCCGCACCCGGTTGCACCCCCGCCAGGCCTATTGCCAGCGGCAATATCAACGCTATGGCGGCGACAGCCGCCAGACCCTTCTGCCAGGCGGGCGCGAAATAGTCCACCTGGGCGTGATGGCGGCGGTGTTCCCTCGCGCCGGGGCCCCGGATACTGGATGCGTGAAAGACGAAGCGGTGCAGAACATATTCCAGCAGGGTCCAGCCGGTGACACCGAGTAGAAAGGCGCAAGTAATGGTCAACATTCGCTACCTCCAATCCCCAGAGCGCTAAAACCCTACCGCGGGAATTCTCGCATACCCGGGCAGCCTTGCGGTAACTATGCCGTGCTGAAGTTGGTGTTACCCTTCAGCCGACCTCTGCCGCCGCGCGCGGCGCGTAGCGCGGTGACTCGGTAAACACCGGCCAGAAGTCGGTGATTCCGCCATTGTCGTAGACAGCGATATCGCCGAACTGCAGAAACACAAATTCGCTCTGCGTGGGCCGCAGGAACACCCAGTCGTCCGGTTGCAGCGTGATACTGCGCGAGCCGTTCAGCATTTCCTGATTGGTGGAGCGTCCGTACAAGCCATTATTGAGCAGGCCCTGTGGTGATTCGGGTTTCGCTTTCCAGTAGCCGCCGTAGGTAAAGAACGTGCGGGCCCGGTTGGGATCCCATGCGGATTGCAGGCCACCCAGGTTGATACCGGGTATTTCCAGTGAATCCATCGTCTTGAGCACCGGGGTGGCGATATAGGCTGCGGCTTTGTGGTCGGCCAGCGTCGGTATGTCAAAATCCGTGGGTTTGACCAGGCAGGACCCGGCCGCCAATTCGTTGAATGGAAATTCGCCCTTGTCGTACAGCTGGTAGGTTGGGCTGCCACCCGCATTCAGGACAGCATCCTGCGGCCAGGCCGCGCCGAGATAGTTGCGGGCGACGTCCACGTAATGACGGTACAAGGCCACGGCGTCATCCCGGTAATCGATGGGGTCGCCTACCGGCATTTTCACAATATGCGGCTCGTAACCCATGAGGCCACAGAACTGCAGGTGGGGCGATAACTGAATCTGCTCCAGCATAGCCAGCAGTTGCTCGTCGTTACTCACGCCACCGCGATGCAGGCCAACATCCAGTTCGATACACACCTGCATCGTCTGCCCGAGGCTATTCGCCAGCGCCGCGTATTGCGCAACGCGCTGTGATGTATCCAGCAACCAGCGAAGCTGGCGCTGCGGATCAAAAGCGCCCCCCGGAAACTGCCGGTAGAAATTCAACGCGGCAGCCGCCGGCATCGGCTTGCCCAGCAGGATATCCGCTTGCGGGAAGCGCACCGCCACCTGGTTGATGAAGGGCTGGTGAAAAAGCATCAGGCGGTCGCTGCCCGAGGCGCGCATCACGGTTTCCAGCAGTGGCAGCGATGGCAGCGATTTCGCCACCACGCGGTACGCAAAGCGGCCATTGATATGCGACATCAGCGTCTCGATATTGGCTTGTAGCAGTTGCCGGTCCACGACCAGTGTCGGCTTGGCCTGCCCGGCCTGGTCCAGTGCGGTGCCAAGTTCGGTGAAATACGCGGAGTGATCCCGCCCCCGGTCACGGGGGCGCAACAGGGCGCCCAGGCCCAGTGTCCCGGCCACCCCGCCCAGAATGAGTGTACGACGCTTCATATCCGGACCCCGTAATGTTTAGCCGAACAATCCGGCCAGGTAGGGGTTGAGGAACCGCCCACCCGGGTCGACCGTTTTGCGCACCTCGTTGAAATCATCCCAACGCGGATAGAGTTTACGGAAATCCGCCCGCTGCAGGGTGTTGAGCTTGCCCCAGTGCGGACGGCCGTTGTACTTCCTGAAAATTGGCTCGACGCTCCTGAAATACGGCTTGTAGTCGTCTTCAAAATAGCGGTGCACCGCTATCGAGCAGGTATCGCGCTGATGGAAAGGGCTGAGCCAGATATCGTCACCCTTGATATAGCGGACCTCGATGGGGAAGAACACTTCCGGGTGCTGTGTTTCCAGTACGCTGCGAATCTCCCGCATCGCCTGCAGGCCGTGTTCTCGCGGCAGGTGGTACTCCATCTCGTTGAAGCGGACATTGCGTTCACTGGTATAGTTCTTCCAGGAACTTTCGACCGTGACCTCATCTTTGAGGGTTTTCACCACAGTGCTGAGAATCAACTCGCGCAGCCCCGGCGAGCCCTCCAGCCAGTCACGGGCCAGTTTCAGGTCCTGCACGGAATCATTGCTGTCAATCTTCTCGGTCGAGCCCAGGGGTTCATCGGTCAGGTCATGCGTATCGGTAAAACCCATGCCGGAAAACGGTATATAGAAAAACTCAAAATTGCGGTGCTGGTCGGCCATGGTATCTGCTATTTCCAGGATTTCATCGAACTCACGCCATACCGTCTCCCTGCGCAAGCGGTACGGGGCCATGTTCTGCAGCCTGACCTGCGTGATCACACCCAGCGTACCCAGGGACACTTTCGCGGCCTGGAACAGCTCGGGGTTTTTATTCGCGTCGCAGTCCACCAGGTCGCCGCGGGCGTTAACCAATTGCAAGGCCTCGATAAAAGTCGGCATGCAACCAATGCCGGTCCCTGTGCCGTGGGTCGCCGTGGCCAGGCACCCGGCCAGCGTCTGCTCGTCGATATCGGGCATATTGATCAACGCCTGACCCGCGTCTTCCAGCGGCCGGCCGATGTCCCCGAGGCGACTGCCTGCCCACAAGGTGGCCTGCAGTGTCTGCGGGTCGTGATTGACCAGCCCGCTCAGGCGGGAGAGGGAGACGATGGTGCCATCAGTCGGCACCAGCGGTGTGAACGAGTGCCCCGCCCCGACCGCCCGCACCGTGCCGTTCGCCGAGGCGATGAGTTCCTGCAATTCGGCGACCGTCGCGGGCGCGCTGCGCGCCGCGGGCACGCACTGTTGGGATCCGGACCAGTTGCGCCAGGGAATGACCCGGGATTTGCCGTTTTGCGCGGCGTCCAGCGCGCGTAAGGGCAGCGTCTTGCTGCCCACTGCGGCAGCCACCATGGCGCCGAGCAGATTGCGGCGATTGATCATGGTGTACCTGCCGGAGTGGCCATAAACCGGATCAGGGCTTCAAACTGCTGCGCATCGCAATCCATGCACAGGCCAAACGGCGGCATGCCGCCGAAGCCGTTGATCACACTGTCCAACATCACATCCATGCCCTTGTCCATACGCGGCCCCCAGGCAGACGCATCCCCGGTGAGCGGCGCACCCGTGGCGGCGACGGTGTGACAGCTGCGGCAACTGCGGCCATAGATAGCGGCGATACCCGGGTCCTCCGGCAACAGCTGCCGGCTTGCTGCCTCCAACTGTGATGAGTGGGATGACGAGGGTCCGTCGCAGCCCGTCGCCAACGCTGCAACAAGGAGGAGGAGACACATTCGCGTGTATTTCATGCTGTGAATGCCTTTGCTCAACAATATATTAGTCATAACTATTTTTTATAGTAACGCCCGCCCCACGCTTCGTCAACGCCTGGCCAGGCCCGGGTGCTCTTCAGTCCGCGGGCCGCGTCGCGGCAGGCCCGGCAATCGACATCGCCTTCTGGTAAGCGGGCCGGGCCGACACCCGCTCCACATACGCCCGGGTGTTAGGCAGCGTGTCGTCGATGGCCCGCGCGCCCAACATCGCAAGTGAGGTCAGGTTGAACATCGACATGATGTCCGCGCAGCTGAACTGCGCGCCGCCGAGATAGTCCGATTCACCCAGGCGCTGTTCCAGCGCGCGATAGATGCCCTCCTCGCGGCGCTGCGTGGTGGCCATCATCGGGTTGTCGTCGGCCGGCGCGGCGCCAGCGGACTGGAAGGCGATTTTAATAAAAAGGACCGATTGCAGGTTGTTGTTGAACTGCATCCAGAACAGGTAGTGCGGATAATCCGGGTCTTCCGGCGTGACCGACAGGCGGCCGCCGCCGTGGCGCTGGGAAATATACTCCACGATCGCGGTGGATTCCGCCATCACGAGGTCGCCGTCCTCGATAATGGGGGCGGTGCCGGCCGGGTGCACTGCGCGCAATTCGGGCGGCGCCAGGAAGTCCTCTCCCCGGTCATACCACTTCAGTTTGTAGGGCAGCTCCAGTTCTTCCATCAACCAGACAATGCGATCTGATTGCGAAACGCCAAGGTGATGAATTGTAATCATAGTTTTCTCCAGGTTGCGCCGGGGGCCATACAGGCACATTAGCACAGCCAGGGCTCCGTTGATGCAGGCTGGCATGGTATAAAGGGATGTCGCAGCATGGCGTGCTCCCGAGACGGGAGAACTGCGGCCCCCGGCTGAGCGATGACGAACAGAGTGGCGAGAAGAACAAAAAGATCAAGAAGTGTTACCTGGCTGGCGATTGCCGCAATCCTGCTGCCGGCCGTCGCGCTCGCCAATGGCGTCAGCGAAACTTTCTCCCGCACCAGCCTCCTGCTGATCCTGATGATTACCCTGGCCGACATCTGCGGCTCCATCTTCGAGCGTTTGGGCATGGCGGAGATACTCGGGGAAATCTACGCAGGCATACTGCTGGGCAACCTGGGGCTGATCGGGATCGAGTTCGATCTCAGCAACCTGCTCCGCTCCAGCGAGTTTATGGTCTACTCCACGGAATTGGCCCTGATTTTGCTGCTGTTCATTGTCGGCCTGGAATCGGATATGCGCGCATTGCTCAGGGTGGGCCGCAATGCGCTGGCGGTGGCGACGACGGGTGTGGCGCTGCCCATTGTACTCGGCCTGGCCGCCGGGGCCGTGCTGGGGTTTGGCACCGGTATCGAGGGTTGGTTCGTTGGCGCAATGCTGGCCGCCACCTCGGTGGGCATCACCGCCAAACTGTTGGGAGACAATGGCCTGGTCAATACCCGTTCGGCCCAGGTTATCCTCGGCGCGGCGGTCATCGACGACGTACTGGGCATTCTGCTGCTGGCCGTACTCGCCAGCGTGATTGTCAGCGGTGAGCTTTCGCTGCTCAGCCTGCTGTGGATTGTCGCAAAAGCCCTGCTGTTTTTTGTCGGTGCGTTACTGATCGGGCAGAAACTGATGCCCGGCGTCGTACATATCGTGTCCCTGAACAAGCACTCCAGCGTCTGGACCGGCTTCGCGTTCTGCCTCGCGCTGTCATTTGCACAACTGGCCCACTTCGCCGGGTTGGCGCCGCTGATCGGCGCCTTTGTCGCCGGTCTGGTGCTGGATGACGTGGACTTTCACCTCGGCGAGGCGCTGCAAAAACACCGATTGGAAGAACTGATCAAGCCCATTAGCGATATCCTGATCACCATTTTTTTCGTCAGCATCGGCGCCCAGGTGCAACTGCAGACGCTGATGGACCCCGCAATGCTGCTGGTGATAGCCGTGCTCACGCTGGTGGCAATCCTGTCCAAGGGCGTTGCCGGCTACGCGGTTCGCGGCCCCGGCTTCGACCGGTTGGGTATCGGTTTTGGCATGATCCCGCGCGGCGAGGTAGGCCTGGTGTTCGCCGCGTTTGCATTCGGCCACCACGTCTTCGACGCGCAGATGTACTCCGCGCTGGTGCTCGTGGTGCTGCTGACGACACTGGTCGGGCCAATCCTGCTCAAGCCGAGGCTGCAGCGTTTTTAGGTTCGCGCGATGGGCAGTGTTGCGGTCGGGCTCATATAGTCAAATACCAAGCCGAGACACTATCAAACTGTCACGATTCTGGTGATATCCTGTTTTTTTGCTAGACTCAAACGCGATGCCCATTGCATCGACGCATCGACATTTTTCAGACGGGAGACATTTATGTCAGTAAAGGTAAGAGTGACCATCTGGTCACTGGTGGTGTCATGGCTTGCGCTCAGCACATCGGCCGTGGCCGCGGACAAACCCAATATTCTTGTACTGTGGGGCGATGATATCGGCGTCTGGAACAGCAGCGCCTACAATCGCGGCGGTATGGGCTACCAGACACCGAACATCGACTCGATCGCCAACGAGGGCGCGCTGTTCACCGATATGTACGCACAGCAATCCTGCACCGCGGGACGCGCCTCATTTATCCTGGGCCAACAGCCCTTCCGCACCGGCCTGCTGACCATCGGCATGCCGGGCAGCGACCAGGGCATTCCCGACTGGGCGCCCACTATCGCCGACCTGTTGAAAGACCAGGGCTACATGTCGGGGCAGTTTGGCAAGAACCACCTGGGCGACCAGGACAAACACCTGCCCACCAATCACGGCTTTGATGAATTCTTTGGCAACCTCTACCACCTGAATGCGGAGGAAGAGCCGGAAACCTATTACTACCCGAAAGATCCCGAGTTCCACAAAAAGTTCGGACCGCGCGGCGTCATTCACTCCTATGCGGACGGCAAAATCGAGGACACCGGGCCGCTGACCAGAAAGCGTATGGAGACCGTCGATTCCGAGTTCGGCAGTGCCGCCAAGAAATTCATGGCCTCCGCAGTTGACGCTGACAAACCTTTTTTCGTGTGGATGAACTTCACCCGCATGCATGTCTGGACGCGATTGCAGGAAAAATACCGCGGCATTACCGGCATCGGCCTCTACCCCGACGGCATGGTTGAACTCGACGACATGGTCGGCAGCTTTCTCGAAGAACTGAAAACGCTGGGCGTGGAAGACAATACGATCGTAATTTTCTCTACCGACAACGGGGCGGAGAAGTTCACCTGGCCTGACGGCGGCACGACGCCCTACCACGGCGAAAAGGGTACCACCTGGGAAGGCGGCATGAGGGTGCCGCAAATGGTCCGCTGGCCCGGTACGATCAAACCCGGCACGCTGGTTAACACGACCATGAGCCAGGAAGACTGGATGCCGACCTTACTGGCCGCCGCCGGCGTGCCCGATGTGAAAGAACAACTGGCGTCGGAAGACGGCTACCAGGCCAACGGCAAGAAGTTTC
Organism: Gammaproteobacteria bacterium; assembly: GCA_030427485.1. GTDB lineage: Bacteria > Pseudomonadota > Gammaproteobacteria > Pseudomonadales > Halieaceae > Marimicrobium. The sequence continues at coordinate 13,067 of JAUICG010000008.1, read as the reverse complement.
GCGTTCACCTCGACGGCTATAACTTCCTGCCCTTTTTCCAGGGCAAGACCGACAAGGGCCCGCGCAGGGAGATCATGTATTTCGCAGCCAGCGGCATGCTGAACGCGATTCGCGTGGATGACTGGAAGATCTCGTTCGCCACGGAGAAAGGCGCGATCAATGAAGCGTTCAGGGAAACGCCGGCCTGGCCGGTCATCACCAACCTGCGCGCGGACCCGTTCGAGAGTGCCTCACGCAACTCCGGTTTGTACGTGCGCTGGTACGCCGACAATATGTGGTTGATGGTACCCGCGCAGGGCTTTGTGAAAGATTTCTTCGCCACGATTCCCAACTACCCGTTTCAGCCGGGCGGCTCTTTGAGTGCCAGCGATATCGGCTACGGCACCATCGAAAGGCAGAAAGCGCTGGGCAATCTAAGCAAGCTGATGGATATTTCTGTGCGCAATTAAGGCATAAGGCCACAACGAATAGCCGGGTTGGAACGCTCAACCCGGCTTTTTTGTATGCGTAATTCCTGTTAGCAGTATAATGCCGGTTCATTAGCCGGGCATAGTTTGCTATCGTCCAGCGCGAAGAATACAAAGAAGGGCAGGAGATCGTGCATGACTCATTTCCCCGTCCCGCTACTATTGATAATAGCCCTGTACGCCGGGCCGGGCCGCGCCGAGACGCTCAGCCTTGAAGAGGCCCTGCGCCTGGCTCTCGCGAACAATACCGCAATCGTGAATTCAAAGTTGCAACTTGCGGCAGCCGGCGACGATGTCGCGGCGCTGCGCACCACACGCTACCCGCGGATGGATATACGCGGCGGCGTATCCCACACCCTCGAGGACCAGAGTTACACTTTTGACCAGGGCGTGTGGGGAACGTATCCCGCGATTGGCGAGGTGCCCGCACAGGACATTACCATCGACAGCGCCGACGGCACCACCAGGATCTGGTCCGCGGGCGTCACCCAGCCGCTGTCACAACAGTACCGGCTGGGACTCAGCGTCGACCAGGGTGAAGTGAAAGAGGATATGGCCGGCGAACTGGTGCGCCTGACAGAACAGGATCTCGCGCTGGTGGTAAAGCAAAGCTATTTCGAGATCCTGCAGACCCGCAATGACCTCGCTGTCAGCCGCGAGGCCATTGTTTTCTACCAGTCCCTGACCGAACTGGTTGCCAATTACGTCGCACAGGATATCGCGTTCGAGTACGAACTGCTGGAAACACAAGCGAGACTGGCGCGCCGGCAGTTGCAGGCCGACAGCCAGCGGGCGAGGCTGGCCACACTGAAAGAGAGAATGAACAGCCTGTTGTCCCGCCCGCTGGACACGCCCTTCGAGGTGCTGGAACTGCCTCGCGAGACGATTTTCCCGCGTGATCCCGAGGATGCCATTGCGACCGCACTTGAGCAGCGTCCGGACGTTCGGGAGTCACAACTCAAGATCAGGGATGCGGAACTGGGCTATGACATCAAGAAGGCAGAGTACCTGCCCGATGTCGACCTCAGCGTTCGCTATACCAGGCTCTACGACAATACGTTGATACCCGACACCGATGCCTATGTCGGCCTGCATGCCAGGTGGGAAATCTACGACTGGGGCCGCAAGAAAAACGAGCTGGCAAGTAAAAGCAGCGAGATTCGCGCCGCAACCAACAATGCCAGGCAGGTGGAGGATCGCGTCGCCATAGACGTGCAGCGCAGCGTCCGCGCCATTTCCGAGGCCGATCAATCGCTGGACGTCGCCGAGCTTTCGCAGGCCGCCGCGCGCGAAAAGCTGCGGGTACTCACCAACCAGTACCGACAAAACAGCACGCTGTTGCAGAATGTACTGGATGCGGAAAAAAACATGGACATGGCAAACAATGAATACAATCGCGCGGTGTTGTCCGTCTGGAAAGCGCAGGCTGAATTCGAACGCGCCATCGGGGAGCTCTAGGTGCCTTTTTTCCATATTCTGGTGATATTCGCTTCAGTATTCCTGACGGCCTGCGACAACAATCCGCCGCCGGCCATCGTGACGCCGGTTCGCGTCGAGCAGGCGCAAGCGCTGGCGGACGACAGCAAACTGGCCTATTCCGCCCAGGTGATTCCCGAAACACAGGTCGACCTGGCCTTTCGCACCGACGGTTATATCGACGAGATAATGCGGGTACCCGGCGTTGCCGAGGCCGAACGCCTGTTGCAACCCGGTGACACTGTGCGGGCCGGTGACGTGCTGGCGCGCGTCAAGGATGAGCAGTACCGGGACCAGGTGGCCAAGGCCCGGGCTAATCTGGATAAAGCAAAAGCGGCACTGGTGAAAGGCGAACAGGACTTCAAGCGCGCCGACGCGCTCAACAAGACTAACAGTATCACCGGGCCGGACTACGATGCGGCCCGCAAGGAATACGAGACCGCGTTGGCGGCGGTCGACGGCGCCCGTGCGCAACTCGACGAGGCACAGCTCAAGTTGTCGGAAACCGCCCTCGTCGCACCCCGGGACGGCACCGTACAGCAACGTAATATCGAACTCGGCACACTGGTACGCGCCGGCACGGTGGGCTTTGTAATCGCCAACACCAGCGTGGTGAAAGTGGTATTCGGCATCCCGGACATCATGCTTGCCAGGGTCAAGCTGGGTAGCGAGTTGAACATACACACCGACTCCCTGCCAAACCGCGAGTTCACCGGGGTGGTGACCGAGGTCGCTCCCGCGGCGGACCAGCGCACCCGGGTCTTCGAGGTGTCCGTCCGGGTCGACAACGGCGACGGCGCCCTGCGCGCGGGCATGGTCGCCTCGCTGCAAGTCGATAAATCCCTGCTGGCCGACATCACGCTGACCGTGGTACCGCTGAGCGCGATCGTGCAGGACAAGGGCGGCGGTTTCGCAGTGTTCGTTGCGCAGACGACGGGCGGCAAGACCACTGCCCGGCTGCGGCCGGTAAGCACCGGGCAGATACTGGGCAATCGCATTGCGATTACCGATGGACTGGCCGTCGGCGAACCGGTGATCGTAACGGGCGCGGCGCAGGTCAGCGATAATCAAGTCGTCAATATCGTGCCCTGAGCGCTGCCGGGATGCCGTCACTCGAGGAAAAAATCCAGCGCGCGCAAGACAGCCCCAATCTCGCGCGCTATTGCGTACAGAACCCGCACGTGTCCTGGGCGCTGTTGATCATGGTATTGATCTGGGGCTACTACGGCTACCAGGCCATGCCCAAGAGCAAGGACCCGGACATTCCGGTGCGCATCGCGCTGGTCTCGACACCCTGGCCCGGCCACGACGCGATGGAGATCGAGGAACTGGTCACCCGACAGGTGGAGCAGAAAATCGCCGAGAGCCAGTACCTGAACCAACCCAATGACAGGAGCTACGCGATTGACTCGCTGACCCTGCCCAGTGTCTCCATGGTGCGGGTACAGTTGGCGCCGGGCACTGACCGCGACGTCGCCTTCAACCAGATCGGCCTTGCGCTCGACAGCATCAACGCCGACCTGCCGCAGGGCGCCGGGCCCATTTCGATCAACAGCGCATTCGGCGATACCGCCGCGGTGATGCTGGCAGTTGCCAGCCCCCGCGCCGATGCCGTTGAGATTGAACTGCGGGGCAGCAAGATCGCCGAGGCGATCACCCAGGTGCGAGACAACAAGCCCGCGCCTTCCCAGCGCGCGACGCTGGTGGTGGCGGCCCCGCTGGATATCGATACGAGTGTGATGGACGCTGCAATCGAACTGTTCACCGCATGGCTGCGCGAAGCCGGACTGGGCAGCGACTTTGCATTTCTGCGCGGCGCCGGGTTTATCGGGCTGGATTTCACTACCACGGCGGACGATGCAACCCTGCTGAAGTCCACCGCGGACTTCCTGGAACAGCGTATGGGCGCGAGCCGCTTTTATCCCGACGCCTGGCTGCCAATGGTGGTTCGCGACCCTGCCCAGACAACCCGGCGACTCGCGGCAGTGGCTGGCGACAAGTACAGCTACCGGCAGCTCGATGACTATTCCAGCGCGCTGTCCGGCAATCTGCAGACCATACCCGAGGTTTCACGCGTACTGCGTTCCGGCGTGCTGAATCAGCAGATCGAGCTGAGTTACTCGCAGGAACAGTTGGCGGCCTACGGTATTCTGCCCTCCCGTATCGGGCAGGTTATCAGCCAGCGCAACACCACGGTACCGGGCGGCGTGATGCAGGTTGAGGACATGGACGTGGTACTGAATCCGTCGGGGTCGTTTACCAGCGAGCGGGAGATCGGCGGCGTGATAATCACGGAAGCGGCCGACGATACTCCGTTGTACCTGCGCGAGCTGGTGAATATCCGGCGCAGTTACCAGAGTCCGCCCCAGTTGCTCTCTTTCTACTCCGCGCCGGATGCCAGCGGCCAGTGGCAACGCCATCGCACCGTCGCGCTCGCCGTGCAGATGCACAACCGCGAGCAGATTGCGGAGTTGGGAGCGGCCATCGATGCCACCCTCGCGCGCGTGCGGCCTAACCTGCCGGACGACCTGATTATAGAGCGCATTTCCGACCAGCCCGAGCAGGTGGCGGAGAATATCGATCTCTTCATGGCGGCACTGTACGAGGCCATCGCGCTGGTCGTACTCATCGCACTGATCGGATTCTGGGAATGGCGCTCGGCGCTGCTGCTGATGGTATCGATTCCGCTGACCCTGGCGATGACATTCGGGTTTATTTCCCTGCTGGGGATCGACCTGCAGCAGGTATCCATTGCCGCGCTGATTATCGCGCTCGGCCTGCTGGTGGATGACCCGGTGGTGGCCGGCGACGCCATTAAACGCCAACTGGGCGCCGGGCGACCGGCCGAGCTGGCCGCGTGGCTGGGGCCTACGCTGCTGGCCAAGGCCATCTTCTTCGCCACGCTGACCAATGTCGTCGCCTACCTGCCTTTTCTGCTGCTATCCGGCAACCAGGGCGATTTCCTGTTCAGCCTGCCCATTGTGATGGCCTGCGCGCTGATTGCGTCGCGCATCGTTTCCATGACGTTCATCCCCTTTCTCGGCAATCTTGTATTGCGACCATCGCACAGGGCGGAACCGAGCCTGGAAGAGCGCCGCAGCCGCGGCTTCAGCGGCAGCTACTATCGCCTGGTCGGCGTAGCGATTGAGCACCGCAAGAAAGTCCTGCTCGGCGCGCTGCTGCTACTGGTTGCGGGACTCGGGGTGAAAACGCAGCTGAAGAACGCCTTCTTCCCGGACGATGTACAGTACCTGTCCACCATCGATGTCTGGCTGAAAAACAATGCGAGCATTGAGGCCACCAACCAGGTGTCCTCCGAGGTTGAAGCCGTTGTCAGGCAGGAAGTCGAGGCTTACGCACGGGACGCGGGGTTCGCCGACGCCAGCGAGGTGCTGAGCTCCATCACCACCACCGTTGGTGGCAGCGCACCGCGCTTCTGGTTCACTATCACACCGGAGCAGCGGCAGAGCAACTACGCCCAACTCATCGTCAGGCTAACCGACAAGGACCTGACCCCGGTACTGGCGCCGCGGCTGCAACGGGCGCTCAGCAGCCAGATTCCGGGCGCCGACATCGACGTCAAGCAACTGCAGACGACACCCGTGGATTATCCCGTGGCGGTGCGGGTATCCGGGCGAATCACTACCGGCAGCATCGCCGAGCAGGCCGACATCGAGCGGCTGCGCGACTATGCGCGACAGGTAAAGGAGATTATCGCCCGCTCGACGGCAGCGCGCAGCACCCGCGATGACTGGGGCGAAACCAGCCTGGTGATGAACCTCGACATCGACAATGATCGCGCCAACCTGGCCGGCATCACGAACGAGGATATCGCCATTTCCTCCTCCACGGGTATCAACGGCACCCAGGTGGGTACGCTGCGGGAAGGTGACAAACAAACGCCGATCGTGGCCCGATTGCGCCTCGACCAGCGCGCCCGACTGTCCGACCTGGGCAGCCTCTACGTGTACTCCATGACAGACGGCAACAAGGTGCCGCTGCTGGAAGTGGCGTCCACCGGGTACGCGTTCGAAACTCAGCGCATTCGCCGCCTGGAACAGTTCCGCACGATCACGGTATTCAGTTATCCCGCCGAGGGGTTTCTCGCAGCCGACATCATGAAGGACGCCCAGGCTGAACTCGACGCCCTCGCGGCATCATTGCCCGATGGCTACCTGCTGGAGATATCCGGCAGCCAGGCCAACGCGGTCAACGGCTTTCACCAGCTGATACAGATCATGGCGATCTCCGCCGGCGCCATTTTCCTCGCACTGGTGATCCAGTTTCGCAACCTCATCAAGCCGCTGCTGGTGTTGGCCGCGGTACCCTTCGGCATGGCGGGCGCGCTGACGGCACTCTATATCGCCGGTGCGCCTTTCGGCTTCATGGCCTTTCTGGGCATCGTCAGCCTGATCGGCGTGATCGTCAGCCATATCATCGTGTTGTTCGACTACATCGAGGAACGCCGCGAAGCCGGCATACCCTTCCGGGATGCGCTGCGCGATGCCGGCGTGATGCGGCTGCGCCCGATACTGATTACCATCGGCGCCACGACGCTGGCGCTGATCCCGCTGGCCATTCACGGCGGCCCGCTGTGGCAGGGCCTGTGCTATGCGCAGATCGGCGGCCTGGTGGTGGCGACATTCGGCACCCTGATCCTGGTGCCCACGCTGTATGCGTTTGTCGTGCTCGATCTCAGGGCGATTAACTGGGCAGAGAAACCCGCCGTCAATTGACCGCAGGCAGGCAGCCGCGGTCTTACTGGCATTTGTAGACCCGGTATTTCTGGCTGCCATCACTGGGTTCGCCTTCCAGCACCAGCGTGTCGCCGCCCATTTCAACAGCGGAATTCTTCGCCAGCGTGAGTAGTTCTTCCGTGACCTTGTCATCACTCCTGTTGACGAAGCCGATTTTGTTGGCGACCTGCGACGTCGTGGTGCCAATCGACTGGCAATTCACTACATGCGATGGTTTCACCAGGGTGACCGCGCTGGCGCCCGCTATCGGGTTCACCCAGGTGCAAGCACTGGCGGCGACAGTTGCCAGCAGCATGGCGAGGGCGGGTTTCGGTAGGTGGACTTTCATAGTGCTTCCTGGCTGGCAATGGTCCGGTAATAGAGCCCCATGGTAACACTATTCCCCAAATTTTTAGCCAGTCCAACTCCGGCGCGGTGTGTTTCAGGGTGAAATTTGACGGAGGGAGACTGAGGGCACAATGCACCGGCTGCTTTGGAACCGGCCGCCGAGGCGGTATGCTTCGCCCATGAGACGACGAACGCAATTCCTGCTGATTGCACTGCTGCTGCAAATTCCACTGTTCGCCTACCCGGTGCTGCGGCTGTGTTATTGGCTGGGCCTGGATACCTGGACGACAACGGTGATCTTTGTTCCCCTGTTTTTCAGCCAGATTGTCGTCAGGCTCTACCTGCGCCACGCGAACTATGGCCTGGTCTTCTGGCTGCGGCGCGCCGCTGACTTGTGGCTGGGGATCAGTCCGCTGCTGTTGTGCCTGCTGCTGGTGGCTGAAATTCCGGTCGGCCTGGGGTGGATTGCGCCTCCCGACGCGGCGTGGATACTGATCGCTGTAACCCTGGCTTTGATAGCCTACAGTGTCGTGAACGCCTACTCGCCCTCGGTGGTGACCGTCCGGCTCAAAAGCCCGAAACTCACCGCGCCATTGCGTTTCGCGCAGATCACCGATGTTCATATAGGCTCGCGCAGCGCGGAGTTTCTCGGACGCGTGATGCGCGAGGTCAACGCGCTGGACATCGAGTTCTTGTGTATCACAGGTGATTTTATCGATGCGCCGGGCGTCGCTGAGGACACATTGTCGGCGCTCGGCAGCTGCCGGGTACCGATCTATTTCAGCCTCGGCAACCATGAGCGGTACGAAGACCTGGATGAGATCCTGCGCCGTCTGGCGAACCTGGGCGTGACCGTGCTGCGCTCACAAACCGCCGTGCACGGCCCGGTTCAGTTGATCGGCATCGACGACAGCGAACACCCGCTGCAGGTGGAGCGCGAACTGGCCGGCATCGGTATTGATCACGGGCGCTTCGTATTACTGCTCTACCACCGCCCTCGCGGTTTGCCCGCCGCGGCCGCGGCCGGAGTCGACCTGATGATTTCCGGACACACGCACAACGGACAGGTCGTACCGTTCAACCTGGTCGTGGGCAGGGTTTTCGAACAGCGCGTAGGGCTCTTTCGCCACAACCAGACGCGCTTGTATGTCTCGCCCGGCACCGGCACCTGGGGCCCCGTGATGCGCCTGGGCAGCCGTGGCGAGGTAAGCCTGTTCGAGATCGCGCCCGCTAAAGCGGTGCGGCGCACCCTGGATAGCTGAAGCGATGGCGAAGAAGTCTGGCGATACGTCACTGGTCGATATCGAGCGCATCACCCTCGGCCACTACAACGACAATGCGCAGTCGTTCTGGCAGGGCACGAAAGACCACGATGTCTCGCAGAACTACCGGAAATTCCTGGACCAGTTCACCGCCGGGCGGCAGCTCGATATCCTCGATTTTGGCTGCGGTCCGGGACGCGATCTCCGCTATTTCAAATCGCTGGGGCACCGCCCCGTGGGACTTGACGGCAGCCGGGCATTCAGCGAAATGGCCAGGGCCAACAGCGGCTGCCCGGTGCTGCACCAGTCTTTCCTCAGCCTGGATCTCGCGCCCGGATCATTTGACGGCGTCTTCGCCAATGCGTCGCTGTTTCATGTCCCGAGCGGGGAGCTGCCCCGGGTCCTGCGCGAACTGCACAGCGCGCTGCGCAGCGGCGGCATTCTCTTCACCTCCAACCCGCGTGGCGATGCCGAGGGGTGGTCGGGACAGCGCTACGGTCACTTCATGGAGTTCGCGGCGTCGCAGCGCTACCTGCACGCCGCGGGTTTCCAGGTCATCGAGCACTACTACCGACCCGAGGGGGCGCCGCGCGAGGAGCAGCCGTGGCTGGCCATCGTGAGCCGCAAGGCGGATTGACGGACGCGGTCCCGCCGTAATCCGGAACGCGACTCCACTGTATCTAACACCCGGAAAAAACGACTACAATTGCGCGGCGGACTTTCGGGGCCGCAATACCTGACAACGGGTCATTGCATTGATTACGAACTGGAAACTTGGCCTCGGTTTTTCCCTGCTGACCGTGCTGATGTGGGGCTTGTTGCCGCTGGCCCTGAAAGCCGTGCTCGCGGTGATGGACCCGATCACCATCAGCTGGTACCGCTTTTCGATCTCCGCGCTGATCGCGCTGCTGTGGTACGGGCGCCGCCGGGGCAAGGCCCTGCGGCAGTTACTGTGGGGCGGGCAACGCGTCCTCTGCCTGGTCGCGATAGGCGGTCTGCTCAGCAACTACCTGTTCTATATCTGGGGGCTGGATCATATCAACCCGGGCGCCGTGCAAATTCTGATCCAGGTGGCACCGCTGCTGTTCCTGCTGGGTAGCATTGTAGTTTTCAAGGAGCGTTTCCTGCGCCTGCAGTGGGTTGGCATAGTCGGCCTCATTACCGGTATGCTGCTGTTCTTCCACCAGCGCCTCTCGGATATCGTGCTCACCAGCGACAGCTACATCAACGGCGTCGCGCTGATTTTCGCCGCCGCTGTCGCCTGGTCCGTCTACGGCCTGGCGCAAAAACAGCTGCAAACGGAGCACCACGCCAAGGACATTCTGCTGCTGATCTGCCTGGCGGGCACGCTGGTATTCTGGCCGCTGGCCGAACCGCGGCAAATCATGGCGCTCGGCGCCGCCGACCTGGCGCTGCTGTTTTTTTGCGGCGTCAATACCGTCATCGCCTACGGCAGCTTTGGCCTGGCGATGAGCTACTGGGAATCCTCACGCGTCAGCGCAATCCTCCCGCTGGCGCCGCTGCTGACTCTGCTGTTCACCTTCGGCCTGAACCGGTGGACCGAAGCGGGCATTCCCTTCGAGCCGCTGGACTGGCTGAGTATCCTCGGCGCATTCCTGGTCGTCGGCGGCTCCGCTGTCGCCGCCCTGCCAAAAAACCGCACAGAGTGACCCCGCCACAAGCGCATGCGGTTTGCTCATGCCCCGCGCAGCCGGCAGGACTCTGACAGGGTCATAACGACTTTTCCGTTTGCCCGGTTGACGCGCTATTGCTCACCGCGCGGAACCCTCGCGGGTGTTGTGATAAATCGGTGCGCGGCCAATCCGCAGGTCAATCAGCTCGATCTGTTGCAGATACCGCGGGGAATCAACCTCGCCGTAGCGCTGGCGAAACTGTTCGTCGCTCAGGCCTTCAACCAGGCCTGACACGTCCGGGAAGAACCCCGCCTCCCCGGCATTTGCCAGCAATTGCTCCTGCAACTGCCTGGCCTCGGTCTCGCCGGCGGTGGCACGCGCGACAAACTGCACGCCCGCGCGGTCGGCGGCAAGATCGGCAAAACTGAAACCGCTGCCGCCGGAACCGGAATCCAGCAGTTCCTTGAACTCGCCCGCGGCAATACTGATGCCCTGTTGGCTGGCCAGCGCGATCGCCGCCGAACTGAGGAAGTGCGCCATAAGATCCTGGCGTGCGGCCAGGGTAACATCATAGGGCGAACGTACCAGTGAACGCTCGCTGGAGACAAGTTGTCCGACCAGGGCTTCAAAGCCCCCATTGCTGAAAAAAATGGCCAGGGCCCAGATTACCGCACGATTCTCCGCCACCGCCGATCCCCGCACACTGCGTGTTGCCGCGGCAGCGATCACCGGCGTGAGGTATTCGCTCAGGGACTGGCTGCGCCCATTGCCGCGAGCGGCCACCGCGACCAGCAGGTCGTAGTAATGGCTAACGCGCCGGGCCTCCCCCAGGGGAAGCCGGTAGGCCTGCAGGGTCCGCACCGCCTGCTTGAGCTGCGCTTTCATATCGGGCGGCGGCGAGACCGTGAGAAACACCGAATCGCCATCGATATCGACAGCATTTACACCCGCCAGGATCTTGCTGGCGCGCTCCTCGAGCATCACGAGGTCGGCGAGTTTCGCCGCCAGCGGCAGCAACCAGCGGCCGGAGCAACTCAGTGGGCCCATGAACAGTCGATCGATGCGGACGCCGTCGGTAGAGGAGCGCATCCGCGCACCCAGGTTGAGATAGCCGCCGACGGGATTCGCCGGCACCTGCACACTGGCCCGGGCGTCGACCACCGAGCCGTCTATATCGAAGTCCGTATCCAGCCATTTGAACGTGTGGGAGGCAATCTGCGCCAGGCGATCAAGTTCCTCCTCGCTAACGGCCAGCGTGGCGCCGTCTTCACCGGCAGTTTCCACTTCCAGCTTGATGCGTTTCACAAAGGCCTTGCCGTCCGCCACTGTCGAATGGTTGGCGGGGGCGGAGCGCGGCACCAGCGGCTCGTCCTCCAGCGCGTACAGGAACACGCCCGCCAGCGCGGTCCCCGACAGCAACAGGAACGCAATGAGGCAAAGGAACATCCAGCGTAGAACATTGAGCATGGCAGGACAGCTTACCGGGAACAGCAGACGGCCAGTCTATGTCATATCCCGGCGGCCAACCAGTTCACGACAGGGGCGGTAGTGGTTCAGCGACTGCCAAGGAATGGGCCTTCGCGTACGAATTGAAGCGATTCGTCCTGGGAGAGTATAAACCGTGCCACTTCGCCAGCACGCACGCGAAACGCGGGGGGAGTCTGCGTCGAAACCAATGGCACGCGGAGAAACTCCTGGTCATCTATCAACGGGCAGCGCACCAGCATCCAGTCGACGTCGCTGGCGGCGAGCAGGCCGTATTCAGCCTGCTTGTCCCGCAGGGCGTCCGACAGACCCACCCGGGCCAGTGCGCGAATCCACCAACCCAGCAGGTCGCGTCGGTCGCCGGGCATCACGACACCGGCACCCGAGACAACCGTATACCGCGATATCCCGGCGTCGCGCATCGCCTGCAACACATTCCCGGTCGCTGTCGTGTTGATGGTGAGCGCCGCCTCGCCATCGCTTTTCACCGGGCCCAGCGCGCTGATCACAAGGTCGCTGCCGCGCAGCAGCGTGGCGACAGCGTCCGGGTCGCGCGCATCGCCGGGCACAATGGTGATGCGGCTGGCATACGCATCGAGGCTGGCCGGCGTACGCGCCAACGCCCGCACCGCGTAGCCCCGCGCCAGGGCCTCTCGCAACAGATAACCGCCCACCATGCCGCTGCCCCCCAGCAACGCCACCGTGCGCTGCGCACCTCGCTCGTCCCGGGGCGCCGGTTCCGGCGCCGATACCACCACGGTGCCGGGTGAGGTGCACGCCAGCATCAGGCAGGCGCAGGCCGCTGCCGCGATTACCTGGCATGCCGCCTTCCAGCGCCTCGCCGGCATAAGGCCGAAGTAAGGCTTCCTGTTCGCCGACTCACTGTTTACCATGCAAGCTCACCCGGCCGGCAGCATGAGCACCATGTCGGTTGGCACACTGATCATCGCTCCTGGAGTGGATCTTCATCGGGAAATCTGGCACAAGTGTACTACGGCGAAAAACTCAATAGCATCAGCCATCTGGTCGGCACAGTCTTCTCGCTGGTGGCTCTGGGCGTGCTGCTGACACTCAGCATCCAGAGCGGCGAGCCGCGTATGATAATCGGCTTCAGCGTATTCGGGTTTACCCTGGTCCTGCTGTACGCAATGTCGACCCTGTATCACAGCTTCGAGACACCGGGCGTGAAGCGGGTCTTCAAGCTGTTCGACCATATTTCCATCTACCTGCTGATCGCCGGCACCTACACTCCATTGATGCTGCTCAGCGTCCAGAGCCCAAGCGGCTCGATCATCCTCGGTGTGGTATGGATACTCGCGGTTATCGGCACGCTTTCCGAAATTCTGCTGTCCGGGCGGGCGGTGAAGATTTGCCAGCTCGTTATCTATCTCGGTATGGGCTGGGCCTGCTCGTTGGACCTGGCCGGCCTGAAAGCCGGCCTGCCGGAAGCGGGGTTTCTGTGGTTGGTTGCCGGCGGACTCATCTACACCGTGGGTATTGTTTTCTATGTGCTCGACAAACTGGAACGACTGAGCCACGCGCACGGGATCTGGCATTTCTTCGTGCTGGTGGGCTCGGCCTGTCATTTCATTACAATTGCGGGCTACGTGCGCTAGCAATTCACCCGTCCACGCTTTGGCGGGGCTCCGAGACGAACTC